>CAVWCW010000034.1:0-74597 GCA_963753615.1 uncultured Gammaproteobacteria bacterium | reverse complement strand
TGAAGAGGAAGCGCTTTCGGGCGTAGGTCCGGCACTCCCGTTTCGCAAGGTCGTGCAGCTCCAGTAGTCGGCGGATGCTCATAAGTAGCCCTTCCTGATAATGATTAGACACAATGATATACATTCTGTCAAATGATTATCCAGAATGTAATAACACGGAAAGCTGCTCGGACATTTTTCCTGAGATGCAAATCACCACCAGAGAACGAGAAGACCATCGACGAATACATCGAGCGGCACAAAGAGACACTCGATCTGCTTTCGAGACCCGAATGGGTCGACATCATTTATCGAGGCAAGGAAGAAGTGTCTAGAGGCGTCAAGGGAAAGACGCTAGATGAGCTGGCGGATTGAAGTCACGCCGTCGGCCGAGAGACAGTACCTCGAGCTCGACAGACCCACTCGCCGACGCATAAAAGAAGCCCTTCACGACCTCGAAAAGTCGGAGCAGCCACTCCTTCACCGCTGCGTGTCCGCATCGAAAGTGCCGGGGACAGAAATCCGACGGCAAATAACCCGAGGCCTTTCGTAGGGTGCAGCCTTTATGGGTCGGCAACCTAATAATTATAGATCATCCTCGTGAGGGTGGGTGACGATGTGGACTTCAATAGGCCAATTGGAGGCGGGCTTGAACGATCCAGACCGCTTCGAGAGCTTCCCGCTTGGCGCGGATCACATTGAACATGGCTCGTGCGTGCCGGGTCGGGTACCAGTTGAGCGCGAAGGAGAAGTCGCCTAGCGTTCCTCCTCGCACGTCTCGGTCGTTCAAATCAATGTAGGAATAACGTGCAGCCACGACGAAGGCGCCCACACCACCATCGCCGTCCCGAAATTCTCTTTTGGGCCGAATGCTGCCGAAGGTGCCCCGCCTTTCGTTGTAAGGGCGCGATTCGCCTGTCAGAGTGTAGCTTCCATAAACATAGAACGCGAAGAAGCCGTGAAGCTCTCCGCCGGGCGATCTAATCCAGGCCCAACCGGATTCACTCTGGACCGAATAGGGGCCGTTGTTGAAGGCTGACTCGATGAGTGCCGTGTCGACACGCTCCGCCGCGATCTTGCCGGTGTCGACAAAAATGGGCGCGATGTGCGACTCAGGCCGAGCTCGATACTGTGCCTTCTCGCCGGGGCCATGCCAGCGTCGCGAGAGGTCCACGCCCAAGTGGAGCAATCTATCCTTGCGACCGAGCTCGAGGCTGGTACTGTACCGGCCGGTCACGCCCAAGATGTCACAGAGGAGGCATTCATACTCCTTCGCACCGCTGGAAAAACCAATGTCCCACCGTCTTCTGCTTGACTGGCTGTGGACGAGAAATCCGGTCTCCTGACGTGGTACGAAAGCGGCCACGAGGCTTTCCTCTAGGAACATCAAATCGTTCGAGCTCGTTTCCTTCTCGAGCCCGAAAGTAGAGGAGAAACGACCGCCCCGCAGTTGCACACCCAACTTAGGAAAACTCAGTTGCATCCAGGCATCTTTGAGCCGCGGGGGTTGACCCTGGAAGCCCCATTGAAACTTGAAGCTGATACGCTTTCCCAGTTGGATGTTGGTGTAAATCTGAGCCCGCCGCCATTCCACACCATTCTCGAGCGCGAATGCTTCCTGGTCGCTCACGAAACCGGCCGTGTCGAGCTGAGCCTGGCCCCCGACCTTGAGCTTGAGGAGCGTCCGGCTGAACCATAGGCCGTTGTCCCAATAGAGCGGTTGGTCCTTCTCCGAGCCGGAATCACTTTGCCCCCACACCGATTGGCCCGAGAGCATCAGGCAGGCTGTCAGCAGAAACAGCCGGCCATGAACCGATAAAGCAACCTGCATAAAACCTTCCTAGGTAGAGCGTCGTCCCACCGAAGAACTCGAAGCTCCACTCCCAAGGCCTTGGTTGCTGTCGGCACCGGCGTCATAGCTTCCTGTGGGGGCGTAGAGTCCGAAGCCGGCAATGAAGTCGGCTCGCTCGGTGTGCCAGCCTATGTCCCGGAGGATGCCGGCGCTGTAGCGTAGGTACATGAGCGAGAGGTTGAAGCCGGTGGTTTGTCACTCCTTTTTTCGGCCGCCGGACCGTGTAGTTAATATCCGTCCGATCTCTAAAATCAAGGGTTTAGGTGCGGACGCTCATGAATTGCGCTATTCTCTAGAACAAGGTCGTGTGCCACGGTTGGGACGCGACGAGGAGGAATTTGGATGAAACAGCTTATACTCAGCGGAACGCTTTTTGCCCTCAGCTTGTCGACCGTCGGCGCCCAACAGGAAAAGAATATGCCGACATCAATCACGACCGTCGAGCATGGGGATGTGAGGCTGCGTTACCTGAATTTCAAATGGGATGAAGAGGCTTTCGAGGTGCTCGAGACGGGCGGTGACCTGCCCGGAGCTAAGCGTAGTTGGGCTATAGCACGTCTGTACCCGGCGAAGCCGATCAAGATCAATGGGAAGCTGATCTCGGGGGGCAATCTACTCGTCCTCAATCCGGCTAGCGGCGACACGCCCATACGTTGGAAGTACGTGTGATCGATATGCGTGAGGTGTTCGTGGACATGAACGTCATTGCGGAGCCTCCGGCGGGAAAGACGATCTACCTAAGAGCCTGCGGATTTCGAGAAAGTCGACACCGTGGCCCAAAGGCTGACGCTCGCCCTGAGCCGAGGGCGACGGCAAGATCACGCTCTCTGTCCATTACGGGGACCGCTTGGCCACTATTGAGTTTGACCGCTAGACTCTATCCTGACGACGACATAACAAAGACACAAAAAACGGTGTCCTGTTCCAGGATAACCATGCTTGCTAGAAACTTCCGACTCTCTCAGGCCCGTTTCTATTCGCTGCTGGGTTGTGCTTAATCTATGGTGCGTGTAGTAGTCCTCCGCAATCTCCGCCTCTCATACAGGGGCTCCTCTACCTTCCTGGAACGATGGGGCAACGAAACAGAGCATTATCGAGTTTGTAGAGACTGTGACCGACCGGTCGAGCCCTGAGTACGTACCTCCATCGGAGCGTATCGCCACGTTCGACAACGACGGCACGCTGTGGTGCGAGCAGCCGTTGTATGCGCAGCTACAATTCGCCATCAATGTTGTCCGGGCTCTAGCGCCCGACAATCCTCAGTGGAGGACCGAGCCCGCGTTTAGAGCCATTATCGAGGGCGACCAAGAACTACTTGGATCCATCACGGAGAAGGATCTCATGGAGATCATCATGGTGACTCATGCCGGCATGACAACGGATCAATTTGCCGAAATCGTCCATTCTTGGATCACCACGGCCAAACGCCCGCGCTACGGAGTGCTCTATAAAGAGCCGTATACCAACCGATGCTGGAGCTCCTCGCCTATCTTCGAGAAAACGAGTTCGAGACTTACATCGTTTCGGGTGGCGGCATCGACTTCATGAGGGTCTTTGCCGAAGAGGTCTACGGGATCCCTCCCCAGCAGATCATGGGAAGCAGCATCAAAACCGAGTTTCGGATCGTCGACGGTCAACCGGTCCTGTTTCGAGTACCGCAACTGGCTTTCATCAATGACAAGGAAGGAAAGCCGGTGGGAATCCATCAATTCATCGGAAGGCGCCCCATTGCGGCGTTCGGGAACTCCGACGGCGACCTCCAGATGCTGCAGTATGTTGTCGCAGGCGAGGGGGCCCGGTTGGCTTTTTTGCTCCATCACGATGACGGCGAGCGGGAGTACGTTTACGATCGGGAATCTCATGTCGGCCGTCTGGACAAAGCGCTCGACGAAGCTCGGGAAAAAGGTTGGGTCGTTGCGAGCATGAAGAATGACTTCAAGACCATATTTCCGATACCTAATTGATGGGGTCTCGTCGAGCTCACCACTCTCTACCCTCACAGCACCTCTTCATTTTTCAGAAGTCACGGTCACCCGGACAAGGGAATCCTTAGGTTCGTTGAACGACTTTTATTCTTAACGTGGGCAATTCCCCTCAAGAAGGGCGGGAAACGGCACACCTGTAGCGCAATACCCCAAACAATTCCAACTCCCCAGGTTGGTAATTCCACCCTCTTCAGATCACAGTCATCCAGGGCGATCTCTGGCATCATGGAATGGATACAAAAATCCATTTACTGCAGAACTGAATTTTTAATGTTGAGTCGTGGGGGGTCGGAATGAAGATCATTAGCACTGAAGCCGGCACTCCAGGCCAGGAGATTCAATTGGTTGGGGGGCCGAGTCTCCTGGTCCGCAATTATCCTGATGTATCGTTTTAAAAACCTGGTCGTGCGGGGCATATTTTTGTGAGCTTTTTTCCATCTTCGTTTGTTTCTTCCATAACCAAACCCCCAAACTCGTCAAAATTCAGAAACGGTGGGTTAAATTACTATGAGTGGAATTTTTGTGCCTATTCCCGCTCTACGCAAACTCGCTTGCGGCTTTGTGGATGGCGGGATCATTGTCGGGACCCTATTGCTGGCCTTGTTGGTTCGGCTCGGTCAAATCCAATCGGTTGCTAGCTACCAAGGCCTCTACGCTAAAACGGCGGTTCTCACCTTCGCGCTGATCCTTTGCATTTACTACAACGACCTGTACATCGATCGGGCTCCCCGTGATCGTCAGGACCTGTTCCTGCGGTTGGGGCAAAGCTTCTTCGCTGCCGGTATCTTGCTGGCTCTTGTCTATTTCACCGTCCCTGATTTTGCTATAGGGCGCGGAATCGTCTTGGTTCAACTTGCGCTCTGCATGTTGGCTCTGCTCGTTTGGCGGATCGCCTATTACTGGGTTCTTCGCCGGGACTCCTTCATCGAGAAGGTGGTGGTGCTTGGCACGGGACCAGCAGCAAAAGAAATTGCCCGCGAGATGTTGAGCCAGAAGCGACAGGGCTACGAGGTTGTGGGATTTCTGAGTGATGACCCGACCGAGGTGGGACAAAGATTGGTCAATCCCTTGGTGATTGGCACGTACGAGGATCTCACCGATCTTGCCGAGAACCGACGCGTGGATACGGTGGTGGTGGCAGTGGAGAACCGAAGGGGCAAGCTTCCTCTGGAGGCCCTACTACACTGCAAAATGGAGGGAGTTCGTGTGGAAGAGGCTCCTTCTTTTTACGAAATGCTGACCGGTCAGATTCCGATTCGGAATCTCCGGCCGAGCTGGTTGATCTTCTCCCAGGGCTTTAGAAAGTCACTATTTATGCGCAGCTCCAAAAGGGCTGTCGAGTTTCTGATTGCGTTGATTGGAATAGTCATTACTCTTCCCGTTATGGTTTTGGCCGCCGTCCTCATCTGGTTGGAGAGCGGACGGCCTATTCTCTACCGCCAGGAACGGGTGGGACAAAGGGGGCAACCTATTACGTTGCTCAAGCTTCGCACCATGCAAGTCGATGCGGAGGCAAAAACCGGGCCGGTCTGGGCGGCTGCGAATGGAGATCCTAGGATCACTCGGATTGGGAGATTTCTCAGAAAGAGCCGGATCGATGAGCTCCCTCAGCTCTTCAACGTATTGAATGGGCAAATGAGTTTCGTTGGACCTCGCCCGGAAAGACCTTGTTTCGTTGATGAGCTCAAAAAAGCCATTCCTTATTACGACCAGCGTCACTCGGTAAAACCAGGTATTACCGGGTGGGCACAAGTCAAGTTGGGCTACGGTTCATCGGTGGAGGAAACGGAAATGAAACTGCGATACGACCTCTACTACATCAAATACATGAGTCCGTGGTTGGATCTGATCGACCTTATCGACACCGCTAAGGTCATTCTCTTCGGCCGGGGAGCGCGCTCATTTGTAGGGCACTCGGGGTGCTCTTTTTCACGGGATCCATTGGTCTACGATGGCCAACGCCGTTTCCGGATCGGCGTCTCGACATCCGGAGAGTCTTATCTCAATATTGTTCTCGAGCAATTCTCTCTTCAGTTCTTCAATAAAAACGCCTTCACCCGGCGTGACACCTTGGTACCAGGTTTCTTCGACACCACAGCTTGGGGAACCGTTTTTGCCGAGCACACCTAGGACCTGTACGCCGCAACGCTGATATTGCTTCACCTGCTGGGTGAGCTCCTTGACCAACTTACTCAACTCGGAGCGGCCCTCGGGTTTCTCCAACTCTCTTCGAATCGGCAAATGGGCGCGATCCAAACCCAATATCACAAGCTCCGGACAAGGCATTTGAATAATCCCGATGTCACGTTGGATGAGACCGGTGATGAGCTCGTTGACTGCAGCCGGCTTTTCAGCAGCACCGGCGACTCTGGCATTTTGGTTCAAGATACAGTGTGGCACTAAGATCACCTTCATTGCGCGACGATCTCGAAAGGTGGTTCTGCCGACCGACATCAACCTTCTTAAAAACGACATCTCGACTACATGCGCTTGTATTTGGTTCCGGCTCCGCCCTCGCGGGGGCTCCAGCGCGGGCCGAGGATGTCGGTGGTTTTGCAGTCGACGCAGTTGGAGGGATTGACCACCAGTTTGCCGTCGCGAACTTCGTAAACGGCGGCCGGGCACATGTGCTCGTAGAACTTGGCCACTTCGGGAGGAATGTCTCTGCCCACGGTGAGGTGAGACGGCATGTCGTCTCGGGTGTTGTTTCCCGGACTTGTAAACGCGTCGAGCTTGCTGACGGTGACGCCTTTCTCCGCGGCGAATTTCAGTGACGGCGTGCTGTCTCGGCTCGGCTGCGTCGGCTTCGACACTGATTTTTCCGCCGGGAAAAGCACCACCGGTCAAGCTCATCAACGCCGCCTTGATGCCCACCGAGCTAAAAACCCGACTTGAAGCCTAGCCGCATGTTTCGGGTTCTGCGGAGATCGCTTGCCGATGAAACTGGCTTGTACCGATCTCGTCGTAGGCCTCGAGTCCCTGGCCGGACGTGTCCTTGGCCTTGAGTGCCTCAAAGATGGCCCGAGCCGCGAAGATGCCCGACATCATTGCATAGTGGATGCCTTTCAGGGAGGGCACGTCGACGAAACCGGCCGTGTCGCCCACGAGCAGCATCCGTCGCCGCTCGAGACGTTCTGGCACGAATAGTAGCCGCCTTCGGGAATGGTTTTGGCGCCCCACTCCAGCATCTCCCCCCCCTCGAGGTAAGGACGGAAGAGCGGGTGCTTGCTTCAAACGCTGCAAGAGCACGTGGACGTCCAGCGAGTGCTCGCGGTAGTCGAGGCCCACCACCAGGCCCAGGGATACGAGGTTGTCGGCCATCGGATAGAGCCAGCTCCCCAAAGGCGTCTCGAGGCAGAGGCCAGCCCATGGTGTGGATGACTGTTTCGAGGGGCCGCTTGACCTCCCAGACTCCTTGACTCCGAGGGCGTAGATCTGGGGGTTTGAGCCGAGCGGTGCCTTGCCACTCGAGATAGGCCTGAGTTAGAGGCCCCCGCGTGCCCTCGGAAAGCACCGTGACCTGGGCGGTGACGTCGGTGGCAGGCATATATGCTCCGCCCGGATTGCCGTTTTGTCGAGGCCTCCGGGGCCGTTCGGATGCCCTGGACGCGCTTGCCTTCAACAATCAGGGAGTCGGCGGGGAAGCCGGGGAAGAGTTGACGCCGAGCGCTTCGGCCTTTTCACCCAGCCAGCGCACGATCTCGCAGATGGAGGCCACGTAGTTGCCGTGATTGTTCATGCTGGGGGGCGTGGGTATCCGGAACTTGCCTCCCTCGGTGAGCATGTAGACGGGTCTTGGCCGACCGGGGTTCGGAGCGGGAAGTCCTTGTTCTTGAGGTCTGGGAAAAGCTCCCGGAAGGCGACCGGGTTGACCACCGCTCCCGAGAGCAGTGCTCGCCTAGGCGTTCGGCTTTTCCAATACGCCGATCTCGAGCTCGCCGAGATCGCCGCCGCTTTCGGCGTCCTTTTGGCGTAAAGTCGCGCCAGCTCGATGGCTCCGGCCAGCCCGGCCGGCCCCCACCGACGAACACCACGTCCAAGGGGACGGCTCTTCTCCCGGCGCTTCCTCCAGGATGAGTTTTTTCATGGGAAGCGGAATCTGGTACTGGGCAGGTATGAACTCGTTCAAGGGATTTCTCCATGTATCGTCCCCTCCGGCGGATCCGGAGATAGTCAGTCGAAGTCCTCCGGATTCCAGGCGATTCCCAGCTCGCTCGGGCGGGCCATGTAGCCCACCAGAGCCGACGCGGCTACGACCGACGGGCTGGCGAGGTAGCCTTCGCCACCGAGGCCCATTCGGTTTTGCCAGTTTCGGTTGAAAGTCGTGATGGCCCTCTGTCCTTTCTCGAGATCCGGCCCCGAACATGGGCCGCACCAGGAAGTCACGAATTTGTCCTCCCGCCGAGCGGAGCACCTCGGCAATGGACTCACCATCCATCGGATTTGCTGCTTTACACCTCTGGAGCCGGGAAAATGATGAAATCTTTTACCGCCTTGCCGTGTCCGATCTCGCGTGCCGCCCGAAGAACCAGCGCCGCCTGCAGAGATCCTGCATACCTCCTGTTGGTGCAAGAACCGATATAGGCCTTGTCGAATCTCAGCCGTTCCTTGGCGACCTCTTCCGCCGGGTAGGCATTGGCTGGGCTGTAAGGCTTTGCGATCATAGGGACGACTTCGGAAAGATCGAATGTTTCGTCGATCTCGTACCCCGCATCAGCTCCAGGCCGTATCGGCGGGTAAGGCAGGTTCACCTTCTCCTCGAACCAGGCGTAAGTCATCTCGTCGGGGGCGAAGATACCGTTTTGCGCCTCGCCTTCAGCCATCATGTTACCAATCGTGTTCCGATAGGCCATAGGCTGTTGTTTGCCCCGATCGACGAACTCGACCGACATGCCTTGCGATTGTCCGCGCCCCCAGCGCTTCGCAGCAGCTTCAAACACGATGTCCTTGCCGCTCACCCAGGGTTGTAGCTCGCCCTGCAAGCGCGACGCGCCGCGCTTGCGCCAGGGTGAAGTAGACGTATCCGGTGGACCAGCCGAATCCCAGCGTCGTCGAGCCGACACCGATGCCGATGGCGCCATAAGCGCCGTAAGCACGGCTGGCGAGTCCGCTCCGGCAATGAATTGCCCGGGTATGACCAGTCCCTGTTCGGGGAAATAGAAGTGGAAAATACCGTCTCCGGGATCGCGCTAGTAGGGCTTTCTCCATTCTCTGTGCGCCGGCAAAGGCGCGCCGATCGACGGTCTGCCGATCGTCCGAATCCTTGCCGGTGAACACGAAGTGGTCGTTGACTATGGCCGCCTGGCGGGGCAGGATCTTGTCGCCACCGGTGATCTGATTGAACGTATGTATGGCGAAGGGCGCCGTGCCGTCCGAGGCGGGCAACAGATCGGCGTAGACCCGCAGCGTCGCTCCGGGCTGGACCTCCGCATCCTTGTCTACACGGTGCGCCCATACGATTTGCTCGGTCGTGGTCAGGCGCCGTGCCGTTTCCGGATCGGGCCACTCGATCGCGGCGGGGTTTCCGCTCCACCGCCGTCGCGGAATTCCCGCTGCCCGACGGCCAAGATACCGCCACGCCGACGGATCTCGTCCTCCTTGGGGGTTAACGCACCGGGTCGTAGTTCTTTCCCTGAGTCTCGTTGCTGAGCTCCCGGGTTTCTGGATCAAAAGGAAACTCGTCGCCGTCCTTGGCGTCGCTCACCGCTTCCGGGCACTGCACCACTTGGAGACCCAGATTGAACGCGTTGCGACGAAAGATGTCGCCCATGTTGTTGCCGCACACCACTGACCAGTTCGCAGCCCGACTTCTTCAGCCACCGCCTTGAGCCCGGCCGGGCTCATCTCCCGCGAACGTCTGAACCGATCGCAAATCGGTCGCCGGCGATGATGAAGGTACGTTTCGCCACGATGGACCCGCTCCCGGAAATCCGGCATCAGATAATGGAAGGCGCCTTGTTTCCATTTCTCGTCGAGTGAGTCCCCAGGCTCTCGGACACGCAATACTGCCGCGGGAGTGATTTGATCGGTATCGATGGCGTCCAGCTTTTTTCAGCTTCTTGGGATCCCACAAAATGAGTGCCTTGCCGCGGATGAGGTGGCCTTGTCCTTGATCTGCGGATGGAGCGGCATCCGCAGTCGGAAGCTTTTCGAGCTCCGCCCCTTCTTTGAGGCGCGCCGGTTGGATGGTGTGCATGGTCTATGAATCCTCGCTCGAAACGATTTCGGTTGCAGGTGGGAGAAGAGTATCGCCCGGTACTAAGGCACGTCAACTCTGGCAGAAAAAAAGGCGGGGATTCCGACCGCTCACACGATCGGAATCCCCTCTGCAATCAAGGGGCAATTTGGAGAGTGAGAGTGTTGGAGTTCACGAGGCCGATTTCGGAGCCGAGAAATACGAAATGATAAGTTCCAGGCTTGGAGAGGGAATATCCGCCGGCTCCGTTTACCACCAGCTGCAGGCTAATCCCTGCCGCCAGGTTGTAGCTCGATGGTTTCCGGTTTGACTTGTTCGCCGGTGGGGTGAGCAAGCGTGCTCCATTGTGTATCGGTGACCTGGAACCGCGCCGTTCCGTCCACAACTGACAAAGCGGCCGGCACCTCCAGCGTTTGCCCTGTTAAGTTCTCGATAATTATCACGATCTCGATGGGCTCGCCCGCCGGATAGGTCGAGTGGGTGGTCTCGATGCGGCAGATAAGTTTGGCTAGGGCTCGCTGGAGTTGGGGTCCAATGGTACTCTGAGACCGTTTCATCGCTGGCGCTTCGGCGGTGTCTTTCGCCGAAGCGATGCCAGGCAACATGGCGCGCGTTCTTCCTGTGCCTTTCCTGCGTAGGCAAGTGACATCGGCTTAGGCTCGCCTCCGAAAACGCCCTCGTAGCTCACCCCTTCCGGCATTTCTACCGGCACTTCCACCAGGACCGGTAGCTCGGAGCCGGTCACGATCTTCTCTTCGACGGCAACGAACGAGGTGTAAGCGGAGACCAGTCGATGGGCCAAAGCAACGCGGGTGATTTCCTCTTCCAGCTCCGGCTGTGGATCGCCAATTAGCCGATTCGAAGCTCTTCGATGCGAGCACGGGCCCACAGAGTAGCGATTGCCTCTGCTTCCGGGTGAGTTTCGGGAAGGCGGATGGAAACACTTTGTTCGAAGGGTTTTCCGCCCATCCGGCCGTGGAGAGTCACCGTGTCTGTTCCGGGCCGGGTGTATTTCCCTTGGAGGACGAGCGGCTGACCCACGAAGAGATCGGGAATTCGCTTGGGATAAACCTCCGAGACTTCGAGGTCACCCCAGTTGATTTCGATGTCGGTAAGGTACGGATTTCGAATGCGCTCGTAAAACCGTTTCACCGGCTCTTCGGCATCGTCTTTGAGCAGCACGTACTCAACCGCGCCGCGGCCAAGCTCCGCCATCTTGTCCAACAGGTACCGGTTGACCGAGCTTCCCACGCCGAACGAAAAAAGGCGTGCTCCGCCGAGGTGGGTCTGGAGGTAAGCGAGTATCTGCTTTTCATTGCCGATGTAGCCGTCGGTCATGAAAGAGATGATTCTCAACCGCTCGGGATCCTCCGGCGGGCTCAACGCCGCTTGAACTCCCTCGAGCATGATGGTGCCGCCGCGGCCGGAGAGGCCTTCGATGTAGGCCAGTCCTTTCCGGATGATAGCTCTCCGAGCATCACCACAGGAGATCATATGAACAAGTCGATGTTGACAGGGGTTGTGATTGGTATCGTGGCTGCCACCGCCGGGGGGGGCATTGCCGGCTATAACATGCTCAGCAAGAAGGAACCCGTCTATGCCGAGGTACTCGGCGTCGATGAGATCAAGGAAACCGTGAAGACCCCGCGTGAAGTCTGCGAGAACGTGCCTGTTACCCGGCAGAAACCGGTACAGGACGACCACAGAGTCATCGGCACAGCAACGGGCGCGCTGGTGGGGGGATTGCTAGGAAATCAGATCGGCAAGGGAACCGGCAAAAAGATCGCCACAGTTGCCGGTGCGGCGGCCGGGGGTTATGCCGGCAACAAGGTGCAGCAAGGCATGCAAACCAACGACACTTACACCACCACCGAACGTAATTGCTACACGGTAACCGATACCGAGCAACACGTGGTTGGTTACGATGTCAGCTATCGTCTCGGCGATGAGAACGGCAAGGTGCGTATGGATCACAAGCCGGGTGACCGCATTCCGGTGAAGGATGGGCAGTTGGTGCTCGGGACAACTGGCGGCACGGTACCCTAATCCCGTGTGAGCAAAGCATGTAGCGGATTTCCGCTGTTCCTTCCTGGCAAGGTCGGCATGCTTTCTGATGGCGATGGTCAAAAGGTCGATACCGGGCGCAATAGCCACCCTTCGAACGCCTCGGATAGCAAGGGAATCATAGGGGCCAGGCTCGATATTTTTTCTGATCACCCACTTACTCGTTACCTGTCGGGCAATAATTGGGGACACGTTTTTTGTGCGGGAATTGGGCGTAAAGATGCGGTGCGGATTATTAATAATGATTATGTTTAAGAGGAAATTGCTGTTCATGTTTCAAACTGTCAAGGAATGCTAGAGCATACGGTTGCGTATTCATCGATTGTTTCTCTACTAATAACTATCGTGTCTGCCTTGATGCTCTTTGGTAATGAAGATCTCCCAAAAAAACAATAAGGGTTGGTTTTGGCTAGAAGTATTTGGCCCACTTCACCCGCTGTTCACAAAGCAGCACTTGAATGACCGAGGTTCAAAATGGCGAATTCCATTTTTTGGTTTTGCAGCAGTCTTGATCGCTTGTCTAATAACTATGACGTCATTTGATTTATGGGCAGCAGGTCAAACATAACCGGATAAGAAGTAAACGGGTCAAGCAAACGGTGCAGAGCCCTATACTCTTTGCTTAACGAATACGGGGTCAGTTATCGCATTTTTACATCGGTCAAATGAGCCAACTTCTAGACAGCAGACACGCAGAATGTTGTGACGTGATAACTGACCCCATTTCTCTACCCCGATCGTAAGAGTCCTAGATGAAAAATTTTCCGGAAAGCGATTGGAAACAGCTCCGAGCCATGCAGGGCGAGAAACTGTCGCTGGTATGTGAAAGAGTCTTTGGGCTTGCGGAGAATATTGCGCAGCAAAGAAAAGGCGAAGAACACGAAGCCTTCTTAAGGCTATGGGACGCGGTCAACGAGGGAAATGATCTGATCGCACAGCTCTTCGATGATACGAGGCGAAGCAATGCCATGTTCAAACTCATAGCCTGGAGAAAGCATGGCTTGTTGAGCGATTCGGAGTTGGGCTCGTTAACTAAAGAAACACGCGAGGCGCTGAGGCACCTCGGATGAACGGGGGCGCTAACAATCCAGAATATTGGAGACAGGTTTCGCTCAGGCCAGGGGGAACTGCCGCTTTGAATCCGAGTGCCGGAATTATGATGAGCCTGGCCCCTACAACCAAAAGCTGAATACGGCTATGATTACAATCGGAGAAATAAGAGGCGAGATGGCCTGCGAATAATCTCGTCGATCCGCCGGAAATGCTATTCACGGCGCTGACTTTCGGTAGGCCCAACCCAGCCCGGGGGATGTATGCGACAGGGTGTGGCTACCCGGAACAAGGGCCCAGCGAGGGGCCGAGCACATGTCCAAGCACGATGAAAGCCTGCCACGCATCATTTGGCGCACTCCCCTCCTCCGGCGTATTCTTGCTGTGGTGCTCATGGGCGCCATCGCGCTGCCCGCGTATGATTTCATCCTCGTCTACCCTGCGTTCAGCAGGCTTCTGGTCAAAGCGGTTGAGGAAGACGCCCGAAGGACCGCGAAACATTTCTCGCACATATTGGGGGTAGAGGCCAACGAGTTTCGATGCCCTGTTCCGCGCAAGCGCTGCGCCGAAGGTGGCGGAAACGCTGCACCAGGTGACCAGGGATTTCGACCTCTGGAAAGCGCGGGTTTTTTACCGGATGGGGAAATCGTCTTTTCAACGGCCGATGGCGAAATCGGGGAACGAAACGACAAGCCGTATTTTCACCAGAAGGTCGCGAAAGGGGAGATCTTTTCCAAGACGGGGCGCAAGGACGGCCGCACCATGGAGGGGGAGACCGCGCCGCTAGACGTTATCGAGATCTACGTCCCGGTGATGTCCGGCGAGCGCTTCGTGGGCGCATTCGAGATCTACTACGACGTCTCGCGAGAAACGCAGCTGCTTCAGTCTCTTTTGCTGCGGTCAGGATTTATCCTTGTGGTCTTGGCGGGAGGCTTCGTATTGACGGCCACGCTGTTGGTAATCGCCACCGCACGTGAAAGCCGACGTCTGGCGCGCACCCGCAACGCGTTGGATACCCAGGAGGAACTATTCCGCGATGTCATCGAAGTCGCCCAGGACGCGGTGATCGTGACCGACGCCGCGCAGAAGATCAAGATCGTAAACCCCGCTTTCACGAAACTTACCGGATTCGAGCGCGAAGAGGTGCTTGGGAAAACACCCGCTTTTCTCAAGTCCGGCCGACAAGACGCCGAGTTTTATATACAGATGAAACGCTCTCTCGAGGAGCACAAACGATGGCGGGGTGAAATCTGGGACCGACGCAAGGATGGTAACGTGTTTCCCGGACTGCTCAGCATCTCAACGATAGAGGGTAAGGAAGAGGGGGATGAGAGTTATGTTGCCATTTACACCGACCTCTCCGAGCAGAAGGCGGCGGAAGAAGTCTATCAGAATCTGGCCTATCACGATCCGCTGACCGGCCTGCCCAATCGGACCCTGTTTCTGGATCGCCTGGGAAAGGCGGTCCAAGCGCACGGGGACCCAGACGAGCAGGTCGCCCTATTCTTTCTCGACCTCGACAGGTTCAAGCAGACAAATGACGAAATGGGGCACGAAGCCGGCGATCTGGTGTTGCAGGAGGTGGCGCGTCGCCTGACAAACTCCGTTCGGCAGGGAGATACCGTCTCCCGGCTCGGCGGCGACGAATTCACGCTCATCGTGCCTAGGGTCGATGAACGGAAAACCATCGAGCGCATTGCCAATGACTTGGTGGAGCGAATAACCGGACCCATCCACCTCAGCAACGGCGATACAACCGGGATTGGCGTCAGTATCGGAATTTCCCGTTTTCCCTTGGACAGTCGAAATATCGAAGATTTGATCGCCAAGGCGGATTCAGCGATGTATGAAGCCAAGCAAGCGGGTGGGAATCGGTTCGTTTTCTACAACGCCCCCGCAGGCGAGGCGTCCGGACCCGGCATCGGACAGCAATAGCACCCTGGAAAAGCGCGAGGGCGCTGATTTCCAACCAAGGAAACGTTTTCGACCGATCAGGACTATTCCTAAAGCTAAACTAAGGAAAGTATCAGGGACAGGTTTTTCTCAGGACAGCGGGAACCGCCGATTCGAGTCCCGGTGCTGAGATTATGTCGACCTTGGCCCCCTAACCTGTTCGCGGCGCACCATTTTGACGACCCTCGCCATGGATTCGCGGCTGCCGCGCGCGCCATCCCCAGCCCGGTCCTTCCCGGGCGCGCAGGGTCGCCGCTTTTCGCTTGCTTCCGCCGGCCGGCTGCCCTAGCCTGCCGCATATTCACCTCCGGGAGCCTCCCCATGGCCTACACCACCCTGATCGACGCCGAACAGCTGCGGCGTGAGTTCGCGCCCCCGGGTTGGGTGCTGTTCGACTGCCGCTTCGACCTGGCCGACAAGGCCCGGGGCGAACGGGATTACCGGGCCGGCCACATCCCAGGCGCCCGCTTCGCCCACCTCGAGCACGAACTGTCGGGACCGGTGACCGAGGCCAGCGGCCGCCACCCACTGCCCGATTCCGACGCCCTGAGCCGCTGGTTAGGGGCCCAAGGCGTGACCCCGGAAACCCAGGTGGCAGTCTACGACGACAGCGCCGGCAGCATGGCGGTGCGCCTTTGGTGGCTGCTGCGCTGGCTCGGGCACCGGGCGGTGGCGGTGCTCGACGGCGGCTGGCAGGCCTGGCGCGATGCCGGGCTGGCTGAAACGACGGCGATCCCGCCACCCGCCGCCGCCCGGCCCTACCCCGGCGGTCCGAACTCGTCGATGCTGGTTACCACCGAGCAGTTGCTGGCGGACCTGGAGAGCGGCCGCTGGCTGCTGCTCGACGCCCGCAGCGGGGAGCGCTTCCGCGGCGAGCAGGAACCGATCGACCCGGTGGCCGGCCATATCCCCGGCGCCCGCAGCCTGCCGCTGCTAGACAATCTGGACGCGAACGGCCGCTTTCTGGCGCCGGAGCGGCTAGGCCAGATATATCGGGAAAAGCTCGGCGACCTTGCCCCCTCCGGGGCCGCCTGTATGTGCGGCTCGGGCGTCACCGCCTGCCATGATCTGCTGGCCATGGAAATCGCCGGACTCAGCGGCGCCCGGCTCTACGCCGGTTCGTGGAGCGAGTGGATCCGCGACCCAGCGCGGCCCGTCGCCCTGGGCCCTGAATGAGACGATTGCAGGCGCCTAGGCCCGTCAGCGACCCGAAACCAAGGGTTATCCCTAGGTTTTTCTATGCGTTGTCTGTTTGTAAGCGATGGCGAAATAACATGCCCTAGGGCCGTAGGGTGGAACAAGCGCAGCGGTCCCGCCAAGCTCCGGATGGTGGAACCGCTGCGCTTGTTCCACCCTACCCATCTTGCCCTCCTTCGGGCTATTCCGGCCCCGGGCCAGGGATGCCAGCGGCAGAATCACCGAATAAAAGATCATAAATATCAAGCGCCTGCTCGGGTTCATTGCCGGACTTATCCGACCAGAACCACCCTCGATTAGGGATAACCCTTACCCGGGAGGGCTATAAATCCAATTTATCGGTCTCTGTTTTTTTTCAGTGATACCGATTCTCATTCTTTGTTGCATTTCAACCTCGATTCCCGCATATTTTGCAACCTTGGATTCGGCACGCACCACGGCGGCGCGGCGGTTTCGGCGCCCCCCTTCCCCGGAGGTGAGGCATGGTAGTTCGAGACACAGAGGCCAGCGGCGAAACGCATTGTTTCACCCTGCAGCCCAACCGCTCCATGAGTTGGCCGGCCATGCGAAACCTGTTCTTGGCGCTATTTACCTGCCTGATAGGGGTTACCTTATATTTTGGCCTGCAGGGTGCCTGGCTGGTGTTGCCGTTCGCCGGCCTCGAGGCCTTGGTGCTGGGCATCGGGATCTACGTCAGCGCCAAGTCCACCGCTACCCGCGAGCTGGTAAGCGTCACGGATGCGGGGATCACTATCCGCCAAGGCCGCCGTGAACTGACCGAGGTGGCCCGCTTTTCCCGTTGTTGGAGCCGCGTGGTGCTGCGTAAGGACCCTCGGGGCTGGTACCCGAGCCGGCTCCTGATCGGCAGCCACGGCCAGTACTGCGAGATCGCCAAGTCCCTGGTGGAGGCCGAGCGCGAAGAGCTCGCGCTGGAGCTGCGGGAGCTGATCGACCAGCGTTCCGGCTTCCCGAGCCGCCCCCAACCCGAATACGACCCGGCGCTGGAAACCGTCGGGCAGCAAATCTGAAATGAAACGAGAGCCCATGATGTCATTAAAAAAACTGCTTAGCTTTTCGACCGCCGGCCTACTCCTTTCGGGGCTAGCGGGCGTGGCCCGCGCGGAGTACGGACTAAATTTCCCGGAACCCGGTTCGACCACGGCGCAGGAAATTTACGATATCCACATGCTGACGACCTATATCGTCACAGTACTGCTGGTTCTCGTTTTCGGCTTCGTAATTTACTCCCTCTATGCTCACCGCAAGAGCCGGGGCTTCGAGCCGGATCAGCACTTCCACAAGACCTGGTTCGGCAACTGGTCCTGGGTCCTGGTACCGGGCTTGGTGCTGGGTGTCGATTTGACCATCGCCGGCAGCGCCCAGAAGGTCCTGGAGAGTGTCTGGCAGGTGCCGGACGAGAAGGACCTGATGGAGATCAAAATTACCGGCCACCAGTGGTGGTGGGAATTCGACTACATGGACCACGACATCAAGGTCGAGAGCCGCTTCACCCCGGAAGAGGAAGCCGGCACCGATTATCTGCGCTCGGTGGACAACCAGTTGGTGCTGCCCACCGGCCGCAAGATCCGATTCCTGCATACCTCCGCCGACGTACTGCACGCCTTCTGGGTACCGGAGCTGGGCTTCAAGCGCGACGCCATCCCCGGCTACGTGACCGAGACCTGGACCGAACTCAACCGCGAGGGCACCTTCACCGGCCAGTGCGCCGAGCTGTGCGGCACCTGGCATGCGCGCATGCCGATTGTCGTCAAGTCCGTCTCCCCGGAGGAATTCGACAGCTGGATCGAAGAACAGAAAGCCATCAAGGTCGCGGCGGCCGCCGAGGCCAGCGCCGACAAGGTCTGGAGCATGGACGAACTGATGGAGAAGGGGCGCGGCCTCTACAACTCCAAGTGCGGCGCCTGTCACCAGATCACCGGCCTGGGCCTGCCCCCGGCGTTCCCGGCGCTGAAGGACAGCCCGATGGTCAAGGGCGGCCCGATCGCGGACCATCTCGACATCGTACTCAACGGCAAGCCGGGCACCGCAATGCAGCCCTGGAACAGCCTGAACGACCTGGAGATCGCGGCCATCGTCACCTACGAGCGTAACGCTTGGGACAACAATACCGGTGACCTGGTCCAACCCGCCGACGTCAAGGCGGCACGTTAATAACCTTTCGAGCATAGGTAATTCGACTGCCTTGTAAGGCGTTGAGCGAGGAGAAAAAACAATGAGCACAGTAGCTATGGAGCACGACGAGCACCATCACGGTGTCCCCACCGGTTGGCGCCGCTGGCTGTTCAGCACCAATCATAAGGACATCGGTACCATGTACCTGGTGTTCGCCCTGATCATGCTGATGCTGGGCGGTGCCAGCGCCATGGTCATCCGCGCCGAGCTGTTCATGCCCGGCATCCAGCTGGTCGACCCGGACTTGTACAACAATCTGGTCACCAACCATGCCCTGATCATGATCTTCGGCGCCGTGATGCCGGCGGCCGCGGGCCTGGCGAACTGGATGATTCCGCTGATGATCGGGGCCCCGGACATGGCCCTGCCGCGCATGAACAACCTCAGCTTCTGGATCCTGCCGGCGGCAGCGACCATGCTCATCCTGTCGTTCGTGGTGCCCTTTTTCCCCGGCGGCGGCTCGCAGATCAACACCGGCTGGACCCTGTACCCGCCGTTGTCGCTGCAGGTCGGCATGTCCATGGACTTCCTGATCTTCGCGATTCACCTGCTGGGCGCCTCGTCGATCCTGGCCTCGATCAATATCATCGTTACCATCTTCAACATGCGCGCCCCGGGCATGAAGCTGATGGATATGCCGATCTTCGTCTGGACCTGGCTGGTCACCGCCTTCCTGCTGATCCTGGTGGTTCCGGTGCTGGCCGGCGGCGTCACCATGCTGCTGTTCGACCGCCACTTCGGCACCAGCTTCTTCAATGCCGCCGGCGGCGGCGACCCGGTGCTGTTCCAGCATCTGTTCTGGTTCTTCGGCCACCCGGAGGTGTACATCCTGATCCTGCCCTCCATGGGCGTGCTGGCCGCGGTGGTACCTGCGTTCTCCCGCAAGCCCCTGTTCGGCTACAACTCCCTGGTCGGCGCCATGATCGCCATCATGTGCATCGGCATGGTGGTCTGGGCCCATCACCAGTACACCATCGGCATGTCCCTGGGGGCGGTCAGCTACTTCATGATCGGCACCATCATTATCTCCATCCCCGTGGGCCTGATGGTGTTCAATTACATCGCGACCATGTGGCGCGGCGCCATGACCTTCGAGACCCCGATGCTGTTTGCCGTCGGCATTCTCCTGATGTTCACCTTCGGCGGCCTCACCGGCGTCATGCTGGCGGTGGTGCCGGCCGACCTGCAGTACCACGACAGCATGTTCGTGGTGGCGCACTTCCACTATGTGCTGCTCCCGGGCGCGGTGTTCGGCCTGTTCGCCGGCGTCTTCTACTGGTTGCCCAAGTGGACCGGCAATATGTACGACGAGAAGCTGGCGAAGATCTTCTTCTGGGTCAACATCGGCGGCTTCAACCTGACCTTCTTCCCCCAGCACTTCCTGGGCCTGGCGGGCATGCCGCGGCGCATCATCGACTACAACGTGATGTTCACCGAGTTCAACGTGGTGTCCAGTATCGGTGCGGCCATCTTCGGCCTCAGCCATCTGCTGCTGATCTACATCATCATCAAGGCGGTGCGCGGCGGCAAGAAGGCCGAGGCGCGGGTCTGGGAAGGCGCCAAGGGTCTGGAGTGGGAGCTGCCCTCGCCGCCCCCGTTCCATAGCTGGACCACGGCTCCGCAGATTAAGTCCGCGGCCTCCTAAGCCGGTTGGCCGGGGGCGGTAGCCGCCGCCCCCGGCCTCAACCGCAGGAACGACCACGCCCCCGCATCACCCGAAATTCCCGAAAGCGCTTCCGAAATGCAACTGATGAAAGACGACCGTCGACGCAAGAATATTCGCCTCGCCTGGATCCTGGGCGGCCTGGCACTGTTTATCATGCTCACCTCGGTGCCCTTCTGGACCGGGCTGGTGGAGCTGGGAACCAGCGGCCAATGAGCGCCGGCACGGACCAGGGCCGCAAGAACCGCCGCACTACCCTGCTGCTCGCGGGGCTGGTGCTGGGCATGTTCGGCTTCGGATTCGCGATGGTGCCGCTCTACGGGTTTTTGTGTAAGGTCACCGGCACCCAGTCGGTGGAGGTACGAGGAGATCTGGGCAACGCGCCGACAACCGCCATGGCGACCGCGCCGGTGGACCCGGAACGCCGGGTTACGGTCAAGTTCGACACCAACGTGCATCCCGAGTTGCCCTGGAGCTTTCGGGTAAAAGGCGGGCGCATGGAAGTGCAGCCGGGGCAGATGTACGAAGTGATGTTCGAGGTCACCAACCGCTCCAGCCGCGATGTGGTAGGCCAGGCAATCGCCAGCGTCGCGCCCTGGCAGGCCAGCGGCTTTTTGACCAAACTGGAGTGCTTCTGCTTCCAGCGCCAGGAGCTGGGTGCCGGCGAGACCCGCGAGATGCCGCTGCGCTTTCAGGTGATGTCGCAGTTGCCGGGCGACATCAACTCCTTGACCCTGTCCTATATCTTCATGAACACCCATGAGGCCACCGAGAGTGCCAAGGCGGCCAGCGAGAATGGATAGTCAAGGCGTGCATCCGCCGTTCATGGGATGATGCTCAAGGCACGAGTTTCCGAGTTCCGCCAGCAGCCCCGGCCTGACTCAGATGTTCGAGATACGTAAAACATAACTCTTCAACCGATATTTCCAAGGGGGATACCAATGTCAGCCGCAGGTCATGGTGATTACTTTATTCCGGATCCCAGTCCCTGGCCGATTACGGCCATGGCTTCGGTGTTCTTGATGCTGAGCGGGACCGCCCTGTTCATCAATGACGTGAGCTTCGGCGGCTTTATGATCCTCGCCGGCTTCCTGCTGTTCGCCTTCCTGCTGTTCAGCTGGTTCGGCGACGTGGTCAAGGAGAGCCTGAGCGACTGCTACAACGCCCAGGTCGACCGCTCCTTCCGCCAGGGTATGTTCTGGTTCATCGCCTCCGAGGTGTTCTTCTTCCTCAGCTTCTTCGGGGCGCTGTTCTATATCCGCACTATCGCCCTGCCCTGGCTCGGCGGCGAGGGCTTCCTCGGTGTCACCCACGAGGTGCTGTACAACCAGTTCGTGCTCGACTGGCCCACCGCCGGCCCCGCCGACTTGGGCGGGGGATTCACGCCGATGGGCGCCTGGGGAATCCCGGCCATCAACACCCTGATCCTGCTCACCAGTGGCGCCACCGTTACCTGGGCCCACTGGGCGTTGAAGAAAGGCGATAACAAGCAGTTGGTCTGGGGCTTGATCGCCACCGTCGCCCTAGGCGCCATCTTCGTGGTGCTGCAGGCCTACGAGTACGGCCACGCCTACGCGGAACTGAACCTGACTCTGGAATCCGGCGTCTACGGCTCCACCTTCTACATGCTGACGGGCTTCCACGGCTTCCACGTGACCATGGGCGCGATCATGCTGGCGGCGATAACGGCGCGCGCCATGAAGGGCCACTTCACTCCGCACAACCACTTCGCGTTCGAGGCGGTGGCCTGGTACTGGCACTTCGTGGACGTGGTCTGGCTCGGCCTGTTCATCTTCGTGTACTGGCTCTGAGCCAAAACAAAAGCCCGGGCGGCCGTGGGTTGGCCGCCCGGGCTTTTTGCGCGTAACGCCTAGCGTCCGTGGGGCTCGATGATTCCGAAGTAGGTGCCGACCATGAGCAAAACGAACAGGGCCAGCGACAACACGATGCGCACCGTGAGCGAACGCAAGACACGGGTCTTGTCCACGCTGCCGTCGTCCTTGGCCAGGTAGTACATGCCCTGGCCGAGGGAAAACAGGATGAAGCCCAGGATGACAATAATCGGTAGCTTGATATAGATGTCCAATGTCCTGCCCCCGATTCCGATGGTTTTTCTGTAACGACTTAAGTTACTTTCCACTATAGCAGTTGTATGAATTTGCGCGACTACCAGTTCCATCCACGCATCCTGCCCACGGCGGCCGTCGGTATAGCCATGCCGCTGCTGCTGGGGCTGGGCGTGTGGCAGCTCGATCGCGCCGCCGAGAAACAGCGCATGGCGGACGATCTGGAGCGCCTGCGGCAACTGCCGCCGATGGAACTGAACGCCGCCAATGCGGCCGACCCGATCCCGGCGCACCGGGAACTGACGGTTCAGGGCGTATTCGAGCCGGAGCGCCAGGTGTTCTTGGAAAACCGCCGCCAGGGTAACCGCGTCGGCTACCAGGTCATCACGCCGCTGCGTCTGGAAGGCTCCGAGCTGCGCCTGATGGTCAACCGCGGTTGGGTGCCGGCCGAGGGACGGCAGCCACCGGCAGCCCCCGCTCCCGCCGCCAAGGTCCAGGTCGCGGGCGTCAGCAACCGGCCCAGCCCGCCCGCTATAGCCCTTGGCGATCCGGCGGACTGGGGGCAAAGCTGGCCCTATTTCACCATCGAGGACTACGCCGCCCGCGAGCGCGTTCCCTTGTCGCCGGTGCTGCTGCTGCAGTCCCCGGAAAGCCCCCACGGCTTCCAGCGCAATTGGCCCCAGGAACGGCCTAACCCGATGATGCATTTGGGTTACGCCATCCAGTGGTTCGCCTTCGCCCTGATCGCGGCCGTGATCTACCTGCGCCTGAGTTTCGAGCGCAAGGAGCCGAAAACCTTATGAACGAAACCGCTACGAGCCAGCCCAAGCGCAACCTGATGCCGCTCTGGATTATGGTGACGATCTTTGCGCTGCCGGTGATCGGCGCCTGGTTCTTTTATTTCAACCCTGAGTATCTACCCTCGGGGCGCAGCAACAAGGGCGAGCTGATCGACCCGCCGCGGCCGCTGGCCGAGTTGCAGTTGCAGCAGCTCGACGGCCAGGATTATGCCCCGGAAGGGCTGCAGGGAAACTGGACCATGGTGGCGGTGGCCGTCGGCCAATGCGACGCCCAGTGCCAATCCCAGGTCCACGATATGCAGCAGGTGCGCCTGGCCCTGGCGGAGAATCGCTACCGCTTGGAGCGGGTGCTGATCCTGGAGCAGCCCAGGCCGGACACCGACGCTGAGAGCATCGCGGAACAGTATTCGGGCACCCAGGTGCTGCTCGCCGACGGCGACCGGGCGCCGGCGCTGGAACGGCTGTTCGCGGTGCAAGACGCCCCGATTGCCGGAATGCGCTACCTGGTAGACCCTTTCGGCAACCTGATGATGCAGTATTCCCCCGAGGCCCCGCCCCAGGACATGCTGCACGACCTGGAAAAACTCTTCAAAGCTTCTAAGAATTGGATAAAAGGTGCGCAATATGGCCACAGGTGAAATCGTGATCGAAGACGCGAACTCCGTCAGCTGGCGCAGCTACTATGAGCTGACCAAGCCCAAGGTGGTGGCGCTGATCGTGTTTACCGCCCTGGTGGGCATGTTGCTGGCTTCGCCCAGCATGGTGCCCTGGCAGACCCTGGTGTTCGGGCTGCTGGGGATCGGTCTTGCGGCTGCGGCGGGCGCGGTGGTCAACCACGTAGTGGATCAGCGCATCGACGCCCTGATGGACCGCACCCGCAGCCGTCCGATCCCAACCCATCGGATGGACACTCCCCACGCCCTGGCCTTCGCCCTGGGCCTGACCGCCCTGTCGATGCTGATCCTGGTGGCCCTGATCAACCCGCTGACCGCCCTGCTCACATTCTGCGCCCTGATCGGCTACGCGGTGATCTACACCATGTACCTGAAGCGCAGCACGCCCCAGAACATCGTCTGGGGCGGTCTGGCAGGCGCCGCCCCGCCGCTGCTGGGCTGGGTGGCGGTGACCGGCGAGGTGCATGCCAACGCGCTGGTCCTGCTGCTGATCATCTTTGTCTGGACGCCGCCCCACTTCTGGGCCCTGGCGATCCGCCGGCGCGAGGACTATGCACGCGCCGACATCCCGATGCTGCCGGTGACCCACGGCGTGCGTTTCACCAAGCACCAGGTGATGCTCTACACCCTGATGCTGCTGCTGGTGTCCCTGATGCCGTTCACCATGCACATGAGCGGACTGCTCTATCTGGCGGGCGCCCTGGCCCTGGGCCTGGGTTTTATCTACCACGCCGCACGCCTGATGCTGAGCGACGGTGACGAGCACGCGATGAAGACCTTCGGCTACTCGATCTTCTATCTGACCGCCCTGTTCGCCCTGCTGCTGGTCGATCACTACCTCAGCCCCTGGCTGAGCAGCCTGTAATCGGTTCGGGCGCCCGAGCCGGCGCGATCTATCGCATGAACAGGCCTAACCCGGACGCGGGCTCAATACCCGCGCCCCCCTACTCAAGCCTTGCGGCGTCCGAAAATCGCCATCAGGGCGGCCACCACGAACAGGATGCCGCCGATCACCGCCAGCAGGCCGCCCAGCCCCATCACCCCCATGGCCAGGATCTTCGGCAACTCGTCCAGGCCCTGGGCGGTACCGGCGGTCTTGCGTTGAATGCCCATGGCGCCGGAAACCGCCAGTCCGCCGACATGCAGCAACTGGCCCAGGGCATAGACTACGGGCTGCACCCGCGCCAGGCGGGGCGGCGGTTCTGCAAAGCCGAGTTCCGGCAGCAAATGATAGGTCAGCCCCATCAGGGCCAGGGTGACGCCGACGATGGAACCGTGATAGTGGGCCGGGATCACCGTATTGACCCCGCCGATCAGCCAGCCGATCAGCCCGCCTGCGGCGAAAAGCAGCATCGAAGTCACGAGGGCCCGGTACAGAGCCCGATCGGACGCGGCGATGGACGGGCGCCGGGCCAGCGCCACCGCCAGCAGCAGGCCGATGGGAATGGCGGCAATGCCCCCGCCCCATTGCATCAACCGGGTATAGGCAATGCGGGCCTCGGCGGAGACCGTACCGTAGCCGGCCTCGATCAGCGGCATGGCCAGGATAGGTGCCGCACCCAGCAGCACCAGGACCATGATCAGGCGCTCGCCGCCGGGCAGGCGCAGACCCAGGCGCCGGGCAATCCAAAGCCAGGCTGCCAGCATCAGCTGGGTGTAGGCCACCTGCAGCAGGTGGCCGCCGCCCCAGAACAGGTACTCGTAGTAGCCTTTGCCCTCCAAGGTCTGCGGCACCTGGAACCAGGCCCAAATCAATGCCACCAGGGCGAATACGCCACCCCAGGCGGCGCTCAGGGCCGCCAGCCGCGGGCTGTCGCCGGCCTGCCAGGCCTGGCGCAAGCCGTTCCAGGAAGCGGCGGCCAGCAGCATCGGCAGCGCCACCCCGAGGCCGAACAGGATCAACCCGGCGTGAAACAGCGGGTGCTGCAGCACCGGCACGTAGTTGTTCATCAGCGGATCGCCGGCCCCGGCGAAGGGCGCCAGCGCGATCACCAGGGTCCCCGCCACCGCCAGCGCCAGGCCCAACCACTGCAGGGCGGGCAACGCGGCCTCACGGTGGAGCGTCCAAAGACAGCCGGCGAAGGCCAGGAACCAGATCAGTACCGATTGGTCCACATGAACTACCAGGGCAGTGTGGAAGAAATCCACCCACGGAAAGAAGGCCTCGGCCCCCGGGCTGCGAGACACCACCAGCAGGATGGCGAAGATACCCGCCAGCGCCAAGGCCAGGATGCCAAGCAGCAGCCATCCGGCAGCCAGGCGACGGCCGCCGGCGACGGCCGGCTCCAAGCGGGTGAGGGTGGAGGTCGAATTTTCGGTTGTCACGGGCGGCAGCCCCTCCCTCCGGGCCGAATCGAGAAAAATCCGGTTATTATACCCCGATTCCCCAATCCGAGGCCGCCGCGCCCTGTGTTAGAGCAAGACGAACGATGATCCGAACCAACTTTGTGCGCGCCTCCTTCCTGGTCACCCTGTTCGCCCTGGCGGTGATCATGCTCGGCGCCTATGTGCGGCTCAGCGACGCTGGTCTCGGTTGCCCCGACTGGCCCGGCTGCTACGGCCAGTTGGTGGCTCCGGACAGCGCCCAGGAGATCGAGTCCGCCAGCGCCGAGTATCCCCAACGCCCGGTGGACAGCGCTAAGGCCTGGAAGGAAATGGCCCACCGCTACTTCGCCGGCACCCTGGGGCTGCTGATCCTGGGCCTGGCAGTGGCGGCCTGGCGCCGCCGGCGCGCCGACCCGACACAACTTCTTGGCACCCCCTTGGCCTTGCTCGGGCTGGTGATCTTCCAGGCCCTGCTCGGCATGTGGACGGTGACCCTGCTGGTCAAGCCGGCCATCGTTACCGCTCACTTATTGGGGGGCATGGCCACCGTCGGCCTGCTTTGGTGGCTGACCCTGCGCCAGGGCAATTGGTGGGCCTCGCGCGCCGGGCCGGATTTGCAGGCGCTGCGGCCCTGGGCCTGGCTTGGGCTGGCGCTGCTGCTGGCCCAGATCACCCTGGGCGGCTGGACCAGCACCAACTACGCCGCCCTCGCCTGCCCCGACTTCCCGACCTGCCATAGCGGCGCCTTGTGGCCACCCGCGGATTTCGGCGAAGGCTTCGTGATCTGGCGGGGGTTGGGCGTCGACTACGAGTTCGGCGTGCTCGACGGCCCGGCGCGCACCGCCATCCACCTCAGTCACCGCCTCGGCGCCCTGCTGGTATTTATCTACCTGGCGTGGCTCGGGCTGCGCCTGCTGCGCGGCGCCTGGCCGGCCCTCGGAGCAGTGTTGTGGCTGGCCCTCGGTCTCCAGGTCGGTCTCGGGATCACCAATGTATTGGCCCAGTTGCCGCTGCCGGTGGCGGTGGCCCACAACGGCGGCGCCGCAGTGCTCCTGCTGGTGCTGCTAACCCTGATGCACGGCGTGCATCCTCGCCCGCGGAAGGAGGTCTGAAGCATGGCGTTCAAGACAATTATCTCCCGCTGCAACCGGGTCGGGCTGGCCCTGGGGCTGGCGATCCTGGCCCTTGGCCTGGGGCTGTGGTTAGGCACCCCCTCACAACCGCCCGCACCGCCGTTCGAACCCCAGAGCGCTACCCTGGTGCCGAACCCCCGGCCATTGCAACCGTTCGAACTCAGGGACACCCGGGGCGGCAGCTTCTCGCCCGAGACCCTGGACGGGCACTGGAGCCTGCTCAGTTTCGGCTATACCCATTGCCCGGACGTCTGTCCCACCACCCTGGCCATCATGGACAATGTGGAGCAGAAATTGCAAGGTACTCCGGCGGACGGGGCATTGGAGAT
This sequence comes from uncultured Gammaproteobacteria bacterium, assembly GCA_963753615.1. GTDB lineage: Bacteria > Pseudomonadota > Gammaproteobacteria > Chromatiales > Chromatiaceae > CAVWCW01. The sequence continues at coordinate 47,138 of CAVWCW010000034.1, read as the reverse complement.
GGTGTTCGTTTCAGTGGACCCCGAACGCGACAGCCTGGAGAAGATCCGCGAATACCTGGCCTTCTTCAACCCGCGGTTCCGCGGCGCGACCGGCAACGATGACGGCCCTGCACCGGCTGACAGATCAACTCGGTGTGCTCTACGCCAAGGCCGATGAGGTGGATACCGCCCTCGGCTACGTCTTGGACCACTCGGCCCACCTGGTGTTGCTGGACCCGGAGGCGCGCCTGCGCGCCCTGTTCGGCGCGCCCCATGTCCCGGACCAGATCGCGGCTGATATCGAGGGCATACTTGCGAAGTACCCGGCGTCGGGGCAATGATTATCTGAAAAATACCGCCGGGGCGGCGCACCGCCCACGGCCAACATCTAAGCTACGATTAGAAAAACCACAGGAGGAACCACCCAATGGGTCAAACCGCAGTCACCGACAGCCACGTGCCACCGCCGCTGCCGGAGGTCAAACAGATCAGCCTGGATCACCCCTGGCGATGGCTCGAGGCGGGCTGGCAGGATCTGCGCCGGGCCCCCCGGTTCAGCCTCAGCTACGGCGCCTTCTTCGTCGCCTTAAGCTACCTGCTTACCATCAGCCTGTTCAACGGCTCGCTGTTCTTTCTGGTGCCACCCCTGGCGGCCGGCTACTTTCTGATCGCGCCCCTGCTCGGGGTCGGCCTGTACCAGATGAGTCGCAACCTGGAGCGCTCGCAACCGCTGGAGTTCTGCCAGGCCCTGGAGGCCTGGAACGCCAACCGCGTTCACCTGTCCGCATTCGGCTTGATCCTGCTGTTCATTCTGTTGGTGTGGATGATGGCCGCCAATCTGGTATTCGCCCTGTTCTTCACCCAACCGATGCCGACCTGGGAGAACTTCATCCCGGTGGTGTTCCTGTCCGGCGACAATATCGGTTTCGTGATTGCCGGTACCCTCACCGGCGGCGCAATCGCGATGTTCACCTTTGCGGTCAGCGCCGTCAGCGCGCCGATGCTCATGGACCGCCAGGTGGACGTGGTCACCGCCATGCGCACCAGCATGAACGCGGTACTCGCGAACTGGCGGCCAATGATGTTGTGGGCGGCCCTGATCGCCATGTTCGTCGGTATCGGCATCGTGACCTTTTATATCGGCCTGATCGTCGCCATGCCCTTGATCGGCCATGCCACCTGGCACGCCTATCGGGACCTGGTAACAGCCGAAGACTGATACGCGACCGGCGTTTTGCCCCTTCCCGGGGGCGCGCCTGTCTCAGCGGCGTTCCAGGGCGATACCAGCCCCTTCGACGATCACTCCGGCCAGGATCAGCAGCAGCCCTCCGGTGGTCTCGGTGGCCAGGAGCAACATCAAGGCCCCCATCAGGATCAGCAGGCCGGCCACAATTCTGCGTGCTTTCTTCTGCATACTGCCTCCTCTCCGGCTCTCGCGTCAGGGCCGATGCCGCATCTGGGTTCCATCGCCCCGGTTGATCAATTCCAAAGTCCCGCCCGCTCCGAAGTCCAACACCAGGGCCTCGCCGTCTTCGGTCTCGCGCAAACGGTAGTCTTGGATCTCAAGGCCATCCAGCCCGGTCTCTCGCCCCAGGTCCACCAACGGATAACGAAATACTCCGTCCGCCGAATCCGGCCGCTGCAGCGGCGGCTCATGCTGCGATCGCCAGTGCACTACCGCGGCGTCGAGATAGAGTTGATGCCAGCGTCCTTCCAGCTTGAGCCAGACCACGTCTGCCGCGTCCGCCAAGACCCCATGCTGCCAGAACTGCTGCACCAGCAACCCGTCACAACGCCGCCCCACGAGATCCGGCACCGCACCGTCTGTCTTGAGCATCGCGTTCGCCTCGGCAATCGAACCCTCGTTTCCATTTTATGCCAGCCCCCGCTCAGTAGAGGCGATTGCCGCGCGCCGATTGATCCGGATCAATCCCGGTACCGCGGGATCGCGGACAATTCGTGCTTTCGGCATGAACCAGAACGCCCCCTGTTTCGATCTCGCCGTGCGAATGAGCGTGGGCGCTTTCGAAAGCCGTTTTCGCGGTCACCGTGCCGAGATCAGCCGGGTATGGCTGTTTCCGGCGTTTTCCTCAGCACGGCAAGGCGTCACTGTCGACGATCCGATCCAGCCGCAGTTGCAGGCGTTCGCCACCCGCTGCCACCAACAGGTACTCGGCACCGTCGCGGGTCGCCAGGTCCAGGGGCAAAACCGGCTCCCGCCGCACTGCGCCGTCGGGTTGGCGCCAGCCCAGAATAAGGGGCCTGGCGCGCATCACTGCGAGCTCGAATCGACTGTGCAGGCCGCAGTCTATGGGGCTGTAGGGACTGCTTTCGCTCATGCTGAAGCTCCATTATTCATTTTCTCGCTTCGCTTCCAGGCCCTCCAGCCGACCACAGGCGTCAACCCGCAGCCGCATCAGGATGGGCTGGCAGCATACCCAGCAGTCTTCCACATATTCCTGCGAACCGTCCGAACAATCCGCCGTGGTGGTGAATACCTCCCCGCAATAGGGGCAGTCGATCTCCACGGTCTGCAATTCGTTATGCATTGGCCAAGCTCCCGCCGCTCCAAAACTCCCAATCTGCTTTCATTGTAGTGGAACACCCGGCCGAAGCGCCGGCTGGCTCGGTTAGCCCGGATACTTCACCAGGGATCGCGTTCCTGGCGCAGAGCCTGTGCGGCTGGCCGTCGATCTGGACCGAAACAGGTATTCATAGCTACCTGTTGAGTAAAGCGCAAGCCCAGGCGTGCAGGAACCAGCCAGGGGCGCGATAGCCAGGCGGCGGGATACAGGGTGTTTACGCAAGCGAACCGCCTAACTTAGCTAAAAATGCCAATTCCTCATTGGGTTACTATCAGCCGCCAGGCGCCCTGGGTAGAATATCCGGATTAGAATGGGGGTTTTCAGCCGCGCACGCCAGAAAGGAGATCGTCATGACCGAGACCCATGATCCCCGAATCCATTTCTCGGAGGAGCAAAGCTTTCGCCAGCCCTGGCTCTGGGCCCTGCTGCTCGCCAGCCTGCTGCTGGTGCTCGGACTATTCGCCTATGGGATGGTGCAGCAGTTGTTGCTGGGCCGACCCTGGGGCAGCCGGCCGCTGCCCGATTGGGGCCTGTTGCTGGTGGGCACGTCGGCGATCCTGCTGAGCAGCGGGATCACCTACCTGTTCTCGCGCCTGCGTCTGATCACCCAGGTGCGCGACGACGGCCTGCTGCTCCACTTCTTTCCGTTGCGCAGGCGCCTGATCCCGTGGAACAAGATTCAGGGGTGTGAGGCGCGAACCTATCGTCCGCTGCGCGAATACGGGGGCTGGGGAATCCGTTTCAGCCGCGCCGGGATCGCCTACAACGTAAGCGGCAACCAGGGCGTGCAGCTGCAGTTGCGCGACGACCGCCCTTTGATGGTGGGCTCGCAACAGGCGGAGCGGCTGGCCGCCTCCATTCGCCAGCAGATCCGATGAGAGCTACTCCGCCGCCTCGCGCGCGATACCGTCAATCATATCGGTAACCGCCTCCACCACCTCCGCCGAATCCCCCGCTAGGTCCTGGCGGCGGTAAGCGACGTAGACCTGCTCGGGCTCGCCGGCCAACACGTAGACGGCTACGGTGAAGGGACAGATCACCAGATTGCCCGGGTCCACTGCCACCATCCGCTGCGACATCATGGCGCTGCAGAACTCCACCGACTCCGCCTTCAAATACACTGGGTCGGGAAAGCCAAGGTCCTTGCCGGTACGCTCCAGCATATCTTGGACGTGCAAGGTGCCGCTGACCAGCAGGCCGCGGCCGGTAACCGCCCATTTGACGTTCTCGAGCACTTCGTCGAACGTCCCACTGGCTGGATAGGTCACCACCATCTCCGAACCCGGATCGGCACTCAAGGCGCCAGCCGCCAGGGCCAGCCCCAACAGGCCGGTGCGCAAAAACCGCTTCAACATCTCGTTGCCTCCTCTCGTTTCCGCCGACTGGCGACTACCATAGATCAACATTACGGAGCACCGCGCTCACGGTGCGAATGCCCTCCAGACCGCGCCTCAGCATCAGGTCCAGGGGCGTCTCGTCGGCGAACTTCACCCGCGGCGTGGTCACCCACAGGCTGGCCGAGATCTGACTGTGGGGAAACATCTTATGCAGCGCATTTTCGATCTCCAGGAACAACAGCGCCCGCTCGTAACTCTCCCCTGTCTCTGGCAGCGGTGTGCCGAGGCGGTAGCGGTTGAAAACCCGGCGCTTGATATCGGGCTCCAGCCCGAGCAACTCCGGCATCAGCCGCGGCGGAATCTCCCAGTCGCCGAAGACGCGAAACACCCCGCGAGTGATCGCTACCCGCTCCTCGTAACTCAGTGCCCCGCCCATGTCCTGCCCCTGGCCCGCATTGGCCGATTCTACCAGCCGGCCGGAAGCCACGGCAGGAAAAATTCAGGTCTCGAAGCCCTCGCCCGGCTCCGCGGACTCATCGTTACAGCGCTCGAACTCCGCAATCACCTGGGCCCCGAACAACAGGATCAGGGCCGCTGCCTCGAAGCTCAGCAACACCACTACCGCGCTGGCCAACGAACCATAGACCACGTTCACCAGGGACAAGGTGGAAAAGTACCATACGAGCAGATGCCGGGTCAGTTCCCAAAGCAGGGCCGCAGTGACGCCGCCCACCAGGGCATGGCGAAGCGCAATATGGCCCACCGGCATTACCAGATAGAAGGCGGTAAGCATCAACGCCATCCCCAGGATGCCGAGTCCGTAGAGCACCCGGGCCGAAGCGCCGTCCAGGCTCCAGACGGTGCCGAACAACAGGATCGGTTCCTGCTCCACGGCCTGCAGGGCGCCGCTGATGAAGGTCACCAGCAGCAGCCCCATCCCGAGCACGAAAATAAACAAAAACGGGATCAGGGCGGAGACCAGGAAGTGCCGGCGGTGGATGTTTACGCGATGGAAAAAAATTACCGAGATCGCGTTTTCCAAGACAGTGAACGCCAGCGTCGAAAAGAACAGCAGCACCAGCATGCCGACCCAGCCGACCAGTTGCTTGTGGTGCACGAAGTCGGCGATCTGCTGAGCCAATACGTCCGACTGAGTGGGTAGGATCAGTTCCAAGCTCTCCCGCACGGTGGCCAGCAGCACCTCCTGGTCCAACACATGGGACAGACCCACCAGCAACAGCGCAATCAGCGGGACGATCGAGAGCAGGGTGTAGTAGGCTACCGCGCCCGACAACAGGAGCCCCTGGTTGCGCGTGAAGCCCTTGAGCACCCGTAGCAGGAAACTCAGAGGACGGCGCAGAATTCGCAGCGAGCACGGGGAAACGGCTGCCATCGACTTGATTTTTGTCCCAGGTGGTTACAAGGTTAGAGTAGCAGCGCAGACATTCCCGGTCTTTCGCGGAAACCATTGGTATTGATTCTCGCCGCTGGCCGGCTGAGGATCAACCGCCGCCGCCCGTCCGAAAGGAAAAGCCATGACCAGCGCAGGCGCCGACTTCGCCCCGTGTCTCGATCCCGACGCCCGCAGCCGCTTGCTCGAGATCGCCCACGCCTCGATCCGCCAGGGTCTGGACCATGGCCGACCGCTATCATTGCGGGCAAAGGACTTCCCGGAGCCGCTGCGGGCCGTAAGGGCGAGCTTCGTCACCCTGGAGCGCCAGGGCGCCCTGCGCGGCTGTATCGGCCATCTGGAGGCAACGGGCCCGTTGGTGCAGGACGTGGCGGAAAACGCCTTCGCAGCGGCTTTCCGTGATCCCCGCTTTCCGCCCCTGGCCGAATCTGAACTGGCCGGGTTGGCGCTGCACATCTCGGTGTTGACGCCCGCCACCGCGATCGAATTCGAATCGGAGCGGGACCTGATCGACCAACTGCGCCCCGGCATCGACGGCCTGATTCTGCAGGAGGGGGCGGCGCGCGGCACCTTCCTACCCTCGGTCTGGGATTCCTTGCCCCAGCCGAGCCAGTTCCTCGCCCAACTGAAGCGCAAAGCCGGCCTGCCCAGCGACCACTGGTCGGACCGCATCCGGATTTTCCGCTACCAAACCGAGGCCTTTGGCTGACCCGGTTGCCGCCGAGGCGAAGCCGAGCCCCAGCCCCTACCCCGATGCTGACCCCGCAGCAAACCGTAGAGTCTTACCTGCAGGCAATCGCCGGCAGGGACCTGGAGCAGGCGCGTCAATATTTAGCCGACACTCGCTTTCGCTACAGCAGCCCTATCGGCAGCTTCGACAACGCGGACCGCCTGATCGAGAGCCTGTTCGGGGTGCCGCCGATCCTGGAGCAACTGACCCTGCGCAAGTGCCTGAGCGCTGGCGAAGAGGTAATCGGCATCGTCGACGTGCGGGTGACCATGCAGAACTACGCCACCCACGCCATCGCCTTCTGGTGCCGGGTGGAAGCAGGGCGCATCCGCAGTATGGAAGTGATCTTCGACGCCAGCGAGTACCGGCGCATGTTCGCCAATCAGTTCAAAACGGAAAGCCGAGATTGAAGCCCAGGCCGGGGCGATCACCGCTCGGCGTGCGCAGGGTCCGGTGGAAAGGCATATTGAGCACGTATACCCGGCGCTCGCCGGCCTGGTAGACTCCGGTGCCGAGCACCGTAGCATAGGCGAAGTTGACCGCCGCCGGCGATTGCGCCTCGGGCCGGCCGACCGGCGCTGCCAGCAAGAGCCATAGCCAGAACGAGTGGGCGAGGGGATGGAGTCGATACCGGAGCGAAAAGTCGGCAGCCAGCCTCATAGTGCTAGCCGCGGCGCTGGAAACGCATCAAGGCACCCGCCTCAACCAGCCACTAGCACGCAAGAGCCATGGCGGAGACAGGAAAGCATGGTGGGTCACGGATTTCCAGGGCGGTTACGCGTAGGACGATGGCCCATCATCCCGGCAAAAACAGCCGGCACGCCCCGGCCAGCGGCCAAGGGAACGCCGATAAACGCGGGGTCTCTCTGCAAACCCGCGGGGAGCCCTGACCTGGACAGGCCCGCACCCCTTGCCCCCTGACTCAGGCCCGCTTGCGCTCCTCCTCGACGTCCGGCAACACGATGTTGAGCTCCAGGATCTCCCGGTCCTCCTCCTGCTCCAAGGTCACCGAGACGTCTTTCTGCTCCACCGCCACGTACTTGCGAATCACCTCGATCAGTTCCTTCTGCAGGTTTGGAAGGTAGGAAGGCTGGTTACGCCCCGCCCGCTCGTGGGCCACCAGGATCTGCAGGCGTTCCTTGGCGACGCTGGCACTGGTGGGGGCGGAGCGCGAACGAAAATAGTCTAGCAAACCCATGTCTAACCCCCAAACAACCGGCCCAACAGGCCCTTCCGCTGAACCTCAAGGAAGCGATGCGGCAGATTCTCGCCCAGGTAACGGGACACCAGGTCTGCATAGGCCTGGCCGGCATCGGACTCATCTTCCAAGATCACCGGAGTGCCCTTGTTGGAGGCGCTGAGCACCGCCTTGGACTCCGGGATCACCCCGAGCAGTTGCAGGGAAAGGATCTCCTGCACATCTTCCACGCTCAACATCTCGCCCAGCTTAACCCGTTCGGCGGAGTAGCGGCTGAGCAGCAGGTATTCCTTGATCGGTTCCAGGTTATTCTCGGCACGCCGGGACTTACTGGACAGGATGCCCAGCATGCGATCGGAATCGCGCACCGAGGAGACCTCCGGGTTGGTGACCACGATGGCGTCGTCGGCGAAATACATCGCCATGGTCGCTCCGCGCTCGATCCCGGCCGGAGAATCGCAGACGATGTAGTCGAAGCTCTCGGAGAGCTCGTCGAGAACCCTGCCCACCCCCTCTAGGGTCAGCGCCTCTTTGTCGCGAGTCTGCGAAGCCGGCAGCACGTAAAGGTCTTCGCAGCGGCGGTCGCGAATCAGGGCCTGGTTGAGGTTGGCCTCCCCATTGATTACATTGATCAGGTCGTACACCACCCGCCGCTCGCAGCCCATCACCAGGTCCAGGTTGCGCAGTCCGACATCGAAATCGATCACCGCGGTGCGGTTACCCATGCGCGCCAGGCCCATGGCGAAGGCGGCGCTGGTGGTTGTCTTGCCGACCCCACCCTTGCCCGATGTAACAACGATTATTCTTGCCAAGTCAGCATCCTCCTTTGGTCGGGGAGCCCAGTAATTCAGAATGGTTCGACCACCAGGGAGCGGTCGTCGAGATGGATTTGCACCGCGCGGCCCGCCATATCCTGCAGGTTCTCGCTAAGGCGGTAGTGACCCGCAACCGAGACCAGCTCGGCCTGCAGGTTCTGACAAAAGATGCGGCTGTCGCGATTGCCCTTTACCCCCGCCAGGGCTCGCCCGCGCAACGCGCCGTACACATGGATATTACCGTCCGCCAACAGCTCCGCCCCGGCGCTGACCTGGGCGGTTACGATCAGGTCGCCGCCCGCCGCATACACGCGCTGTCCCGAGCGCACCGGACGCGTCACCAACTTGTTGCTGGCACCTCCCGGCCGCGCCGCCGCGGCATTGGCTGCGGGCCTGGGCTCTGGTGAGGGCTTGGCCGGGGCCGCCGGTTCGGGCTTGGCCACCGCCGGCTTGGCGCCGGCCAGAATCGCCAGTTCCAGCATTTGGGCCGCCTCGTTCTGGGCCGGATTGCCGCCCCGCACCCCCACCGGCACCATGCCGTAGCCCCGCAGTAGGCCCACCAAAAGCGCAAAGTCCACCGCCCCATCACCGGCGGCAAAATCTTCCAGATCGATCACTACCGGGGTGTTGCGGAAAAAATCCGGCGCCTGGGCCACCTTCTGCGACAGGCCGTCGGCCACCCGCTCCATGTCGCCCCCCAACAGCCGCAGAGTGGGCAAGGTGAAGGCCCTGGCCTTGAGTTCGAATACGGGCGAATCCGCCCGTTCCACGTTAGCCGACATGCGTTGCTTCTCTGGTTGAGTCATGCGAAAGACGGGGCCACCCTTCCGGGTGCACCGACCCCATCGAGCCGGCCCGCGGTTCGTTCACCGCGCAAAAAACTAGGACCCCTTATACCCTCCGGCCGCGCCTCGATCAAGCGCTCAGGAGCGGTTTTTTGTTGGCCTAAAATCTTTATTTTGATTTAGAATCCACTTTCAAGTCATTATTTTTACTGGTTTTATAGAGAAGCCCTAAGAAACCACTAAAAGTATGGGCAATGCGGAAACCCGCGCTCAGCCTCAACCTGGCGGCCAACGCATCGGCCGCCCGCCGAGCAGGTGCAGGTGGATATGGAACACCGCCTGACCAGCCCCCGCGTTGCAGTTCATCACCGTGCGATAGCCCTCTTCCGCAATCCCTTCGGCCGCGGCCACCTGCTTGGCCGCCAGATACAGGGCGCCGATCAGTTGGGCATCTTCCCGCTGGATATCGTTGCTGGTGCTGATGTGCTTCTTCGGTATCACCAGCACATGGGTCGGCGCCTGGGGACCGATGTCGCGAAACGCCAGCACCTGGTCGTCTTCGTAGACCACATCGGGCTTGATCTCGCCGGCCACCATCTTGCAAAACAGACAATCGGACATGGTATGCGCTCCTCCGGGTAATGCTGAACCAAGCCATCCGAAGCATATCTTCAGTGGGCATCCTGCCCGCCATGGTTAATCTTATAGGCCAGCGCTCACCTAGAACTCGCTGCGGCCGGCAAAGGCATGGGACAGGGTTCCGCCATCCACGTATTCGAGTTCTCCGCCCAGTGGCACCCCGTGGGCGATGCGGGTAGCCTTGACCCCCTGGGACCGGGCCACTTCTGCAATGTACTGGGCAGTGGCCTCTCCTTCCACTGTCGGGTTGGTGGCCAGGATCAGCTCCCGTACTCCGCCATCGACCAGGCGCCGCTCCAGGCGGTCGAGACCGATTTCGCGCGGGCCGACCCCGTCCAGGGGCGATAGCCTGCCATTGAGCACGAAGTAGAGACCGGAATAGTCGATGGCCTGCTCAATGGCCCAGACTTCGGCCGGGGTCTCGACCACACACAGCAGCCCCCGATCGCGCCTCGGATTGGAGCACAAATGGCATACCTCCGCCTCGCTCAGGGTGCGACAGCGCTCGCAGTGGCCGATGTGCTGCATCGCCTGTTCCAGCACCCGCGCCAGACGCCGCCCACCCTCGCGATCCCGCTCCAGCAGATAGAAGGCCATCCGCTGGGCCGACTTCGGCCCGACACCCGGCAGGCAGCGCAAGGCCTCCATCAGCTGGTCGAGCAGCGGTGGCGGGTTCACTGTCTCAGAACGGCAGCTTCATGCCCGGGGGCAGACCCATGCCGGCTGTCAGGTTGGCCATGTTCTCCTGCATCTTGTCCGCCACCTTCTGCACCGCGGCATTGAAAGCCGCCGCCACCAGGTCTTCCAGCATCTCCCGGTCGTCGCCCATGAGGCTGTCGTCGATATCGATTCGCCGCACCTCGTGCTTGCCGTTGATCACCACTTTGACCAGGCCGCCGCCCGACTCGCCGGTAACCTCTTCCAGAGCCATCTGCTCCTGGGCCTTCTGCAGCTCGGCCTGCATCTTCTGGGCCTGCTTCATGATATTGCCAAGACCGCCTTTCATTGTTCGTCGTCTCCCGTGCTAAAGCGTTATCCGTAGTAATAGCTGTAACCGCGAAGGCGCCAAGGACGCCAGGCAAGAACTGGCTCGAGGGGGCGCGACCTGGGCATCTTGGCGGAGAGAACCGATTTCAGTCATCCGTCGGCTCGATAGAGCCCGCGATCAGGCGGGCATCGAACTTCTCCTGCAGCGTCTTCACCAAAGGGTCGGCGCGCAAGCCTTGCTCGGTGTCGCGCTGCAACTCGGCACGCTCCCGAGCCTGACGCTGGGCCGGGGTCTCGGCCTGGGGCGCCGCCACCGAAATCACCAACCGCATCTGCCCGCCCAAGCGCTGCTGCAGGGCCTGGGCCAGACGCTGCTCCGAGCTGGCGACCCTGAGGTGTTGGCAGGCCGGGTCCAGGCGCAGCTTGAGAACGCTGCCGTCCCAGGCCTCGAACTCGCAGTGCCCTGCCAGTTGACTGGCCACCCCGCCCAGGCCCAGCCGCGCCACCAGGCCATGCCAGTCGCTGGGATCGGCCGTTTCGGCGCTCGGCGCGGCGGCCACAGGCGGCGGCGCCGGTGTCCGGGGCTGGGGCGCGGTACGCGCGGGCCCGGACTGCGTCGCCGGGGCGCGCGCAGGATTGGCCGGCGGGCGCGGCTCTGAAGCGGGCGGCCCACCCACCGGGGCCGCCGACGCGGCCCCGCCCCCGCCGTCCGGGCGAAAGGTCAGCATCCGCAGCAGCACCATCTCAAACCCGCTGCGCGGATCCGGGGCCAGGGGCAGGTCGCGCTGGCCGATCAGGCCGATCTGGTAAAACAATTGGGCGTCCTCCGGGCTCAGACGCTCGGCCAGCACCGGCAGACGCGGGTCCTGGTCCTCGCTGCCGACCCCGCCTTCCCCGAGTACCTGCAGCAGGCTGATCCGGTACAGCAGCACCAGCAGTTCCTGCAGCGCGGCGGGGAAGTCCGGGGTCATCTCCGCCATCTCCGCCACGTGCCCAAACAGGGCCTGGGCGTCGCCGCCGGCCAGGTCCTCCAGCAGCAGGTAGAGCCGGTCCTGGGCCACGCTGCCGAGCATGGCGCGCACGTCCTCGGCACTCACCGAGCCGCCGCCGAACGAGATCGCCTGGTCCATCAGACTCAGGGCATCACGCATGCTGCCGTCGGCAGCCCGCGCCAAGCGCAGCAGGGCTTCCGGCTCGAAGCCGATGCCCTCCTCGCCCAGCACATGCTCCAGCTGGCCGCGAATCTGCTCCACCGGCAGCCGCTTGAGGTTGAACTGCAGGCAGCGCGAGAGCACGGTCACCGGCATCTTCTGCGGGTCCGTGGTGGCGAGCAGGAATTTGACGTGCGGCGGCGGCTCCTCCAGGGTCTTGAGCAAGGCATTGAAGCTGCTGGCGGAGAACATGTGCACCTCGTCGATCAGGTACACCTTGTAGCGTCCGCGCACCGGGGCGTAAGGGACGTTATCCAACAGGTCCCGGGTCTGGTCCACCTTGGTGCGAGAGGCTGCATCCACCTCCAACAGGTCGGCGAAACGGCCCTCGTCGATCTCGCGGCAACTCGAGCACTCGCCGCAGGGACGGGCGCTTACCCCCTGTTCGCAGTTCAGGGACTTGGCAAAGATGCGCGCCAGCGTGGTCTTGCCTACCCCACGGGTGCCGGTAAACAGATAGGCATGGTGCAAGCGGTCATTGTCCAGCGCATTGGTCAGAGCACGCACTACGTGCTCCTGCCCCACCAACTCGGAGAAGCCGCGGGGCCGCCATTTTCGGGCCAGAACCTGATAGGACATGGGGGGACGGAATCGAGCCTGCTGTCTTATGATCGAAGCCGGCAGTGTACCCCAAGCGTCGGCTCAGATCACGGTCGGCGGCGAGGCCCGGATGGCGTCGGTATCGGCGCGAGGGCGCGCCTTCTACTGGCTGCCGGTCAGGCTTTGCGGTGGGACGCGAGGGCCCCGAAAAGGCGGCGGCCCGCACCAGCCACACCACGGCACACGATTCCACTGCTGCGGCTGCTCCCTTCCGGGCCTGACCGGGTTCACGGCTTCACGTTGCGCGGGGACCGATACGGGCCACCATAAATCGAAGAGGCGCATTGTCCCAAACAATCCCACCGATTGCCAGGACTGAACCGCCGCTCGCCTACACCCGCTCGATACGCACCTTGATCACCGAGCGGGCATCGGCCTCGATAACGCTGAAGCGGTGGTCCTGCGCCATAACAAAATCACCCTCTTTCGGGATGTGGCGCAGTTGGTTGACGATGAAACCACCGACGGTATGGGCCTCGCCCACCGGCAACTGCAGGTGAAGCACGTCATTGACCTCGGACAGGGCGGTGCGCCCGCCCATGACGTAGGCGTCCTGGTCTTCGCGCTCGATATAGACGCGCTGGCGCGGGTTGTACTCGTCGAAGTCGTAGCCGACGTCGATCTCGCCCACCACCTCTTCGAATACATCTTCCATGGTGAGAATGCCGACGGCGGAGCCGAACTCGTCGACCACGATGGCCATGTGGTCCTCGCGCGCCCGCAGCAAAGGCAGGGCCTGGTCGATGGTCTGCCGGGGCGACAGGTAGAGGGCGGGATGGATGTATTCGGACACCGGCTGCTTGTTAATATCCGGCCCCATCAGGTCCCAGGAACTCAGCGTAAGGATGCCCTTAACATTGGTAATATTGCCGCGGTAGACGGGCAACCGGTTGAAACCGTGCTTCCACACCGTGCGCACCGCCTCTTTCATGCTGCGCACCTCGTTGAACCCGACCACGTCGGCGAGGGGGATCATGGCCTCACCCACGGTGGTATCGGCAAAACGGATCACCCGGCGAATGCGCTGGCGGTCGATAGAGGTGGGGTTGGCGCTGGACTCCGACATGTCCAGCAGCACCCGCAGCTCCTCGCGGGTGATAAACATCGTCTGCTGGCTGCCACCCCCCCCCACCAGGCGGGTGGCGAAGCGGGCTATCCGGCTGAACACGAAGATTACCGGGTAGAAAAGGTACGAGAAAAAGCGCAGCCCGTAGATGATCTTGCTGACGATCTCGTCCGCCTTCTGCTGAAACACGCTCTTGGGCACCACCTCGCCCAGGATCAGCAGAAACGGGGTGAACACCAGCACCGACACCAGATCGCCGGAGGGACCGAGCAGGTCGATGAAGATTAGGGCCCCCAGCGTGGAGATGGTGACGGTGGCGATATTGGTGCCGACCAGCGTGGTGCCTAGAATCACGTCCGGCGTGCGGAACAGGCGCAGCACCAGCTTGGCGCCGCGGTCTCCGAGCTTGGCCTGGTGGCGCAGCTTCAGCTTGTCGGAGTTGACCATGGCGATCTCGGAGCCCGAGAAGAACCCCTTTAGCAGCAGGAAAACCAGGATCACCAGGATCTCAATCGCCCATTCCATCTCTGGCCTCCTTCGGCTCGGGGCGGGGCTCCGCCTGATCTTGGCCGGGGCTATCCTCCGGCTCCGGCTGCCGCGCTTCACCCGCCTCGTCCCGGGTCGGTGCTAGGGTCTGCTCCTCCTCGGGCGGGACGTCCGGGCTTTGGCCCCGGCGTACCTGGAGCGAACTGATGCGCAGCCCGCTGACCCCCTTGACGGTGAATTCGTAGCCCTCGTACATCACCTTCTCGCCTACCTTGGGCAAGCGGTCGAACAGGCGGAAAGCGACGCCGCCGACGGTGGTCATAACCGGGTCTTCGATATCGAAGTTGGTCAGATTGTAGAAGTCCGGCAGGCGCATGTCGCCGGGCACGGTGTAGCAATTTTCGTCTTCTTCCTGATATAACTCCTGGCCCTTCATGTTGCCCGTGATTTCACCGAAAATGAACTTGAGCACGTCCTTCATGGTGACGATGCCGAGTACCTCTCCGTACTCGCCGAGCACGATGGCGGCGCGGGTGTTGTGGGCCTGAAAGTAGTCGAACATTTCATCCACCTTCTTCGTAGGCGGTACGAAGTGAGCGGGCTTCAGGATGTCGCTGAGCTGCACCTGTTCGAGCTCGCCGCCGCCGCGAATCAGGCGCAGCAGATCCTCCGAGTGCAAGAAGCCGATGACGTTGTCCCAGTGCCCGGAATAGACCGGGATGCGCGGGTGCCGGTATTCACGGAAAAGATTAACCAGTTCCTCGAACGGCAGGCTGGCATCGAGAAAGCGGATGCGCGGCCCCGGGGTCATGATGTGGTCTATGCCGGTTTCCGAGGCCTCCAGCAGGTTGTCGATCAGCACCCGCTCGGTGGCGTCGATAATGCCGGTCTCCTCGCCCTCGTCGAGCAGGGTGCGCAGCTCGTCGGTCTTGAGGATATTCTCCCGGTCCACCGCCTCGCCCACCAGGAAGGTCGTGATGCGGTCCGCCACGAACCGCACCGCCTCACGCAGCGGGGTGATGAACACCAGCCACTTGGGGATCACTCGAGCCGAAAGGCGAGTGGCATACTTGATTGGGAAGTTGACCGCAATGGTCTTTGGCGTGACCTCCCCCACCAGCAGCAGCAGGGGCACCATGACCAGGATATTCAGCCAGCCGGCGGTGTCCTCGCCGTAGAACATCATCAGGATCGCGGTCATATTCGCGGCCGAGGCGATGTTCACTAGCTCGTTGCCGCAGAGGATGGAGATAATCAGCCGCCGCGGCTCGTCGAGCATGGCATGGATGCTTTCGGACTGCTCATTGCGGGTATTTCGCAGCTTCTGCAGATCGATGCGGCTGAGTGAGAACAGGGCGGTTTCGGAACCCGAAAACACGGCGGAAGAGGCCAGAAGCACCACCTGAGCGATGATCCGCAGCACCAGCTCCCAATTGACGGAACCGATATCCAGCGAAGCGAAGAATAGGCGGAACTCTTCCATACGAGCAGGCCTGCGCGATAAGGTGGCGGCGTGGTTGAGACCGAGGGGGCGCCCGGAGCGGGCCTTTATACGAGAAGCGCTCAGAGCGACCCGGCATCGGCCCGTAAGCCTAGTCCGAAGCTGCGCAATATACAACAACGGACAGGGTTTTTACTGACCCCCGTCAGCTCGCAGATGCCGAGACCCGATCCCTGGCGGTCAGCACGGGATGGTAGGAGCGGCGCGCCCGGCGCGATTCGGCCTAGCTGCCGCTTCCAGCGCCCAATCGGCGGGAAGGCGCGTGTTTTTTCCACCAGCTGCGACGCTCACTCCTCGCTCCTTACCCCCCGTCCGCGTCACCGCGCTCCCAACGCGGGCGCAGTCCGAACGCCCCAACTTCGGCGGTGTTGCCCCCACAGACCCAGAGATCGCCCACTGCGGCCAGTTCGCCGTCCAGCCAGAGCAGGGGGATGCGTCCACGTTCCCAGGGCGGCACCGCTGCCTCGTGAAGCAGTTGCTTGAGGCGGCGGCTATGGGCCGAACCGGCCGGTCGGCAGCGTTCTCCGCCCTGGCGGAACCCCACTGTGAACTCCGCCCCCCGTAAGCGCCCGACCGCGATCCCCCGCCCCGCCACCGGCTCCAGCAAAAGTCGACCGAGCCCAGCCGGCAGCGCCAGCGGCGTCACTCCGTTCCAGGTTCGGCGCCAACCCGGGGCCAGGGCTGGCAGCGGGCGCAACAGATAGAGCCCGTCGCGGAAGCGCCGCACCTCGCCGCCGGACCATTTCACCTCCGGGCAGCGGTCACGCGCGGCCGGCAGCATCTCGTCCAGGACACGGTCCAGGGCCGCAGTGGGGGGCACCGGCAGTCCCCGGTTCCGAATCCAATGCCGCAACAAGGCGCGACAGCGGGGCGCCGGCAGCGCCCGCAGGACCTCAAGGCGCAGCCGATCGCCGCCCTCGTCCCGGGCCGCGGCCAGGTCGCGGCGGGCCAGCTCGTCGATCAGGGTCTGCGCCTCGCCGCAGTGGCGGGCACTGCGGGCCAGGCTGCGGCCGAGCCCGGGCCAGCGTGCCCGAAGCTGGGGTATCACCTGATGGCGCAGGTAGTTGCGGTCAAAGTCCAGCTTGCGGTTACTCGGGTCATCGATCCACACCAGCCCCCGACCGCGGGCATAGTCCTCAATCTCGCGACGAGCAAAACCGAGCAACGGCCTGGCCAGGTTGCCGGGCCCCAAGGGCGCCAGGCGCGGCATGGCAGCCAGGCCGTTGACGCCGCTGCCGCGCAGCAGTTGCAGCAGGAGGGTCTCGGCCTGGTCGTCCTGGTGATGGGCAGTGAGCAGGAGGTCGCCGGGCCCCAGCCGGGCTGCCAGGGCCAGGTAGCGGGCCTCCCGGGCCAAGGCCTCCAGGCTCTGGCCAGGAACCGGCGCCAATTCCAGGCGCATCACCTCCAGGGGTACTTTCAGCGCCTCGCATTGGCGCTGGCAGTCTCGGGCCCAGGCGGCCGATTCGGGCTGGAGGCCGTGGTCGGCGTGCAGGGCCCGCAGCCGGGCGGGGAGGCGTTCGCCGAGGGCCGCCAGTGCATGCAGCAGCACCAGGGAATCGCAGCCGCCGGAGAAGGCGACCCAATAGATTTCGGCAGGGGGGAACCGCTGCAGCTCGGCGAGCAGGGCGGCGGGCGAGAAGCCCATCGGGTCGGATCAGTCGCCGACGGCGAACTGGCCGTAGCCCATCAGGCGTTGATAGCGCTGCTCCAGCAGTTGCTCCCGCTCCTGGCTCTGAAGGCCATTGAGCTGCTCGATCAGGGCCTGCTTGAGGAGTTTGGCCTGGGCCGCCGGGTCGCGGTGGGCGCCGCCCAAGGGCTCGGCAACGATGGCGTCGATCAAGCCCAGTGCCTTGAGACGATCCGAGGTGATGGCCATGGCCTCGGCCGCCAGCGAGGCCTTGTCCGCGCTCTTCCACAGGATCGAGGCGCAGCCCTCGGGGGATATCACCGAGTAGGTGCTGAACTGCAACATCAACACCCGGTCGCCGACGCCGATGGCCAGGGCCCCGCCGGAGCCGCCCTCGCCGATCACGGTGCAGATGATGGAAGTCTTCAACCGCGCCATTACCTTGAGATTTCGGGCGATGGCTTCGCTCTGACCCCGTTCCTCTGCGCCCACACCAGGATAGGCTCCGGGGGTGTCGATGAAGGTCAGGATCGGCAGTCGAAAGCGCTGGGCCATCTCCATCAGGCGCAGGGCCTTTCGATAGCCCTCGGGCCTCGGCATGCCGAAGTTACGATGCAGCTTTTCCTTGGTGTCGCGACCCTTCTGGTGGCCGATCACCATCACCGGGCGGCCATCCAGACGCGCAGGGCCGCCGACGATGGCCTGGTCATCGGCAAAGGCGCGGTCGCCGTGCAGCTCCTGGAAGTCGGTGAACACCCGCTGGATGTAATCGAGCAGATAGGGGCGCTGGGGGTGACGCGAGAGCTGGGAGATCTGCCAGGGGGTGAGCGAGGAAAAGATCGACTCCGTCAGCGACCGGCTCTTGGTCTGCAAGCGCCCGATTTCGTCCTGAATATTGATCTCGGCGTCGTCGCCAACCAGGCGCAACTCCTCGATCTTCGCCTCCAGCTCGGCGATCGGCTGCTCGAATTCCAGGAAGTTCAAATCCATCGGCGAACTATACCGGAATCGCCTTGTTTGTTGTAGTGGAAGCCGCCTACTCGGGGAAGCTCCTGAGCTCGAATTCGACTCTATCCGAACGCCCTCGATGATCGATCAGGGTCAGGCTCACCGGGCCGCTTCCCGACGGTCGCCAAGCCAGCCTCGGGCGCTCCTCGGAGCTGGTGAGGTAGCGTCCGTCAAGCAACCAATGGTAGGGCGGCTGGCCGCCGGCGGCCTCGACCAGAATGCGCGCTTCGGGCCGCGCCTCCAACTCCACCAAGCTGCCCGCGGGCGGGTAGCGAATGCGCGGCCCGGACCCCGCCGACGTCGGGCCCACCGCCCCCGGGGTCGTATCGCCGAAGCGCTGCAGGGCCGCCGGCAGCCCGCGGTGGCCGGCCAGCAGGACCTCCGGGGGACGGGCATGCAGCAGCGGCTCGACCCCCGGGTCCGCCAGCAGGTCGAACACCTCCAACAGGGCCGGGGCCGCCGTCCCCAGGCCCGAGAGCCCGGGGGTATAGCCACCGTCGGGGCGCCCGGCCCAGACCGCCACCGTATAGCGGGCGCCGTAGCCCAGGCACCAGGCATCTCGGAAGCCATAGGAGGTGCCGGTCTTGAAGGCGATGCGGCGCGGCCCCGGGGCGAAACCTGCGGGCAGCGGGACCTCGGCAAGGATATCGGTCAGGTACCAGGCGGCGGCGGGCGACAGCAGGGCCAGCTCGGGTTCGGCGGGCGCCTGGGCCCAAAGCCCGGGCGCCCGATAGCGCCCGCCCTCGGCCAGGGCCGCATACAGCCCGCCCAGTTCCTCCGGGGTCAGCCCCACCCCGCCCAAGGCGATCGGCAGGCCCGGGCGCTCCACCGCCCGGGGCAGGCGCAAGCGCACGCCGGCCTGCTCAAGGCGCCGGACGAAGGGCTCGGGACCGAGGCGGTCGAGCAAGCGCACCGCCGGCAGGTTACGTGACTGCACCAGGGCCTGGCGCACCCGAATCTCGCCCAGGTAGCGGCCGTCGAAATTATCCGGAGCATAGCCGCTGACCGGCCCGGGCCGGTCTTCGATCAGGGTCTCCGGATGGATGAGTCCGGCGTCGAAGCCGAGACCATAGATGAAGGGCTTGAGGCTGGAGCCGGGGGAGCGCACCGCCCGCAGCATGTCGACCTGGCCCGGGAAAGCGTGGGCGAAGTACTCCCCGGAACCCAGGTAGGCGCGTACCGCCCCCGCACCGTGCTCGATCACCAGGGCGGCCAGGGTCAGCCCGTCGCCGAGACGGCGCTGGTGGCGACCCGCCAGGGCCTCCAGCCGGCGCTGCAGGCGGCCGTCGATGCTGCTGTGGAGCACCAGCTGGCCCGGACGCTCCGTGCGCAGCCGGTCCGCCAGGTGGGGGGCGAGGAAGGGCGTCGCTCGGCGGCCCCGGGGCACCGGCTCGGCCATCGCCCGAGCCGCCTCCGCCGGGGCGATCACCCCGGCCGCGGCCAGGCGTTGCAGCACCCGGTCCCGGGCCTGGCGTGCCGCTTGCGGGTGGCGGTCGGGGCGCCGCCGCTCGGGCGACTGAGGCAAGGCCACCAACAGGGCCGCCTCGGCCAGGCTGAGAAAGCCCGGCTCCTTGCCGAAATAGAAGCGGCTGGCCGCCCGCACCCCCTGCAGGTTGCCGCCGTAAGGGGCCAGATCCAGATAGAGGTTCAGAATCTGTTGCTTGTCGAGGCGGCGCTCCAACTGCCAGGCCCGCAGCATCTGCTGCAGCTTGGCGGCCAGGGTGCGGGGCCGGGGTTCGAGCAGGCGGGCAAGCTGCATGCTCAGGGTGGAACCGCCGGAGACCACCCGCCCCTGGGTCAGGGCCTGCCAGGCGGCCCGCACCAGGGCCAGCGGATCGACCCCGGAATGACGGTAGAAGCGCCGGTCCTCGTAGGCCAGCAACAGGCGCAGGAACTGCGGGTCCGGAGCCTGCTCGACCGCAGGCAGCCGCCAGTAGCCATCCCCGGTAGTGTACAGGCGCAGCGGCTCACCACTGGCGTCGCGTACCTCTACCGTGTACTCCAGACCCTGGATGCCGGGGGGAGGCAAGGCCCGGTCCAGGGCCCAGGCCAGCAGGGCCAGGGCCGCAACCAGCCCGGCCCAACCGCTCAGGGTGCGGGCGCGACCTGCAGCCATCCGGACTCGCCCCGACCCCGATAGCGGGGCTTGTACATGTCTTCCACCTGCGGCGGCGGCAGCCGGTAGCTGCCCGGGTTCACGGCCCGCGCCAGGTAGGCTATGCGGAAACTGCGCTCGTCCCCGGCCAGGTCGAGGGCAGCGACGAAACGGTCGTCCAGCGCATCCGCGTACAGCGGCCGGCTCAGCTCCCCAAGCCAGCTCAGATCTGCGGCGCTGCGGGACTGGGCCAGGTTGGGGCTCTCCACCTCCAGGCCGGCGGCCAGGGGATCGACGATCAGGGCCTGGTGCTTCAATCCGTCGGTTTCCGCCTCGCCCTCCAGCAGCACCAGCAGCATCTGACCCTGGGCCAAAGCTTCCGGCTCCAGAGGCCGGCCCTGCAGATCAAACAGGCTGCGCCGAATACTCAATCCCCGGGCCAGGGGCGGCGGAGCCTCGGTCGGGCTGCCGCTGACCACTGCCCCGTACCAGACCGCCTCGCCTCCGCGATTACCAATATTCAGCCCGGTCTCCAGGGCACCGGCGCCCGGACGCAGGACCAGGGGCCCGGGGCGGGCCGGCAGCGGGCCGGCGTCCAGGCTCAACGCCAGCGAGGCGCCGGAACCGCTGAGCGCATTGGCGGCGCGCACCAGCCAGGCCTGCTCCTGGGTCGACAGCCATTGGTCGTCGGCCAAGGCCTCGGCCAGGCGTTGCACCCGCTCCGCCAGGGCCGGATCTGCCAGCTCCGGGTCCAGCTCCGGCAGCTCGCTGCGCAGCAGCACGCGGGCCGCCTGGTCGCGCAGAACCGAGCCGTAGTCGCGCAGGTCCGCGTCTCGCTCGGCGGCGTCCGCCAGAGCCAGGGCTCGGCGCGCGCGCTCCCGGTCGCCCATCAGGGCCAGGGCCGAGCCCAGTTGGTCGAGGGCCAAGGGGCCCGGCAAGCGCTCGCCCAGCTCGTCGAGCAGGTAGCGTGCGGTCTCCGAGTGGCCCTCGCCCTCGCGGGCCAGCAGGTAGAGGGCGTAGATCTGGGCCGCCATGGCTTCGGGTTCCTCGGTAGCCGGGTACTCGACCTGGCGCCGCAGCCAGTCCATTCCGCGCCGCCAGGCGAAGTCAGGCACCGCCACCCCTTCCGCCCGGGCCCGTTGCAGGAATTCGAGGGCATGGGCGCTGAGCCAGAGTTCCTCCGCGCCGTTCGGGTTCCAGAGCGCGAAGCCGCCGTTGTCGAGCTGCTTCTCCAGGATGCGGGTCACCGCCTCGTCCAGGCGCTCGGCCACCGGGGCGTCGCTGGCATAGCCCCAGCGCTCACTCAGCCGCTCGAAGTGCAGCAAGGGAAACGCGCGGCTGGTGACCTGCTCCAGGCAACCGTAAGGATAGAGGTCGAGCTGGCGCAGCAGCCCGGGCACGTCCAGGGCCGGATCCGCGCTCAGGCTGACTGCTCCGCTCAGGGTCTCGCTGCGCAGGCCGGCAGCCAGCTCCGGGCCCAGCTCGATCTCGGCACCGGGCTCCAGGCGGCCGTAGCGGCGCCGGGTCTCGGGGATGAAGGGGGCGCGGACGCCGACCCGCAACCGGCGCTCCACGTCCCGGCCATCTGGCCCTTGCAAGCGCAGTTCCAGGGTGCCCAGGCCCACCACCTGGGCCTGTAGGGGCAGGCTAAGGACCTGGCGCTGACCCTCGGCCAGATCCAAGGTCAGACGCTCAGCGGCCGGCGCCAAGGCGCCGCCCGCCTGCCAGTCGAGGCGGTAGGCGCCGGGGGGCCCTTCCAGATTCTGGATCAGCAGGCTGGCCCGGCTGCGGTCGCCGGCTGCCAGGAAGCGCGGAAGCGAGGGCAGCACCACCACCGGCTCGCGCACCGTGAGATCGGCTCGGGCGCTGCCCAGGCGCTGAGCGGACCAGGCCACCGCGGTGAGCCGTAGCCGGCCGTCGAAGGCCGGCAGTTGCAACGGCACCCTGGCCCGGCCTTCGGCGTCGAGGCTCATCACCCCGGAGAACAGGGACACCACCCGGATATTCGATTCCGGCATACCCTGGCGTCCGGCCCCGGCCCCGCCGCCGGCGCGGATTCGTCCGAGCCGGCCCTGACGGCCATCGATGAGGCGGCCGTAGAGGTCGCGCATACCGACCCCGAGCCGGCGCTGGCCGAAGTAATGGTCCAGGGGGTTCGGGGTCCGGTAGTCGGTGAGCTGAAGCACCCCGTCGTCCACCGCAGCGAGGGTGACGAACACCGCCTCTCCCTGGGCCTGACCGCTGACCTGGAGAGCCACTTCCTGGGTGGTCTCCGGGCGGCTGCGTTCGGGGGCCTGGATGACAACCGCCAGCCGCCGCTCGTCCTGGCGCAAGCCGAGCCAGACCACCCCCACGGCGCGGCGCGGACCGCGCCCGGCCTCGCCGCCGTCCGGGCGGTAGACGGTTACCAGGGCATAGGCCCCTGCGCCCCAAGCCGGGTCGACTTCGACTTGCAACTCGCTGCCACTTTCGACTTGCTCGATCTGGCGCACCGAGAGCACCCGGTCATTGGCCAGCACCAGCTCGGCGCGGCCCGCGAACGGCGCCTGCATATGGATACGGGCGATGGTTCCGGGGGCATAGTCTGACTGGTCGCCGGTCAAGCGCAGCATGTCCGGGGTTTCGGCATCGGTGCCGGCGGACTGCCAACCGACCCGGACCCGGGCGCTGCTGAGCAGGCCGGTTTCCGGGTCCCGCAGCTCGAAGCGGTAGCGGCCAGCGGCCAAAGGCATGCCGACCCGACCCGGGGCCTCGGCATCGACGGCGACCTCTCCCTCCCGCAGCAGGCGGTCGCGGCGCTGGCGCTTGTACTGCCATTGGCCGCCGTCCCGGTACCACTGGTAGTGGATCTCCTCTTCCAGCAGGCGATACTCCAGACCGCTCCGAGCCTGGGGCTGGCCCAGCGAATCCAGCGCCAGCAGCTCGAACACCGCCTCGCTGCCCTCGGCCAGTTCCGCCCCCTCCCCCGGCGCCTTGACGCCCAGGACCAAGGGCTGGTGGCGCACCGGCACCCAGCGCGAGGCGGCCACCGCGCGCCCGTCCACGTCCACCACCTCGGCCCGCAACAGGGCGCGCAAGGGACGGCGCACCTTGGGCAGCCGGTCAATGGACAACGAAAATCCGGCCCGGCCCCCGGCATCGGTGCGTCGAGGCTCCAGAGGCAGCAACACGCTGTCGGAGGGTTCGTCCACCGGGCCGAAGCGGTAGCCCGGGTAGCCCGGGAAGGGGTCGGGGTCCGGCTCCACCCGCACCTCGGCCTGGGCGGGCAGATCGGCGGCCGGGGCCCCGAACAGGTAGCGGGCCTGAATGGCGAAGTCGGCCTCGGTATCCGGCCGCAGGGGCTGATCCGGCGCCTCCGTCAGCTCGACCTCGATGCGCGGCGGGACGATCGCCTCGACCAGAAACGCGGTCTCCCCTACCGGCGCGGCCTTCGGGTCCACATAAGCCAGGACCTTCCAGCGGCCGGTGGCGGCGCTGGCGGAGATCGGCAACTCGACCTGATAGCCCCCGGCCCCCTGGGGGTGCAGCAGCCATTCGCCGGCCTGCTGCTCGTCCGGGCGCAGCAGGCGCAGGGTCAGGGGCAAGCCGTCCACCGCCAGGCCCCGGTCATTGCGCAGCAGCAGCGCGAGCTGCACCTGGTCGCCGGGGCGGTAGACCCCGCGCTCGGCATACACGAACGCATCCAGAGGCCCCGGGGCAGGCCGGCCGCCGACCCCGCGGTCGCTCAGGTCGAAGGCGCTCGCCTCCAGGTCGAGGAAGTTGAAGTCGTCGCCCGGGCCAAAGGCGAGCACCAGGCCGGGAGAAGCACCGCCGCTGGCGCCAAGACTGGCAGCGGGCAGGCGCGCCACACCGTTGGCATCGCTCTCGGCCTCCGCCAGCAGGCGGTTGTTGCGTCCGTATAGGGCCAGGCGCACCCCGGCCAGGGGCGCGGCGCTGGCCAGGCTGCGGGCCACCAGGGTCAGACCGTCGCGCCCACGGTAGCTGGTTAGGCCCAGGTCCGAGACCACCAACCACTGGGCGGCCCGCTGGCGGGGCTGGTCCTGGCCCGCCGCAGGGATCTGGGCGGCGGTGAGCACATAGACCCCGGGTTGGGGAGCGATCAGATCGGCAATCGGCAGCTGGGTCAGGGCTTCACGGTTGCGCCGCAACGCCAGCTCGACGCGGCCGCTCCAGACCTGCTCGCCCAGTTGGTCGCGCAGGCGCTCGGCCTCCCAGCGGTCGATGTCGGCGTGGAACTTGTTGCGCACGAACTCCTGCTGCAGATTGCGCTCGTCGATGCGGTACAGGGCCAGCTCAGCCTGCTCCAGGTTGACGCTGTGCAGAGGCACCCCGCCGCCGCCCCGGGGCAGCACATGGAGGCTGTTTTGGAACCAGAGGGTGGGGCTGCGGTCCCCGACTTCGACCTCACGGGTCAGGGTCCGGGACAGCTCACCGCCGTCGTTTCCGCGCAGGCCCGGAAGGATGCGCACCCGGTAATCGGTGCCGAACTCGGCCCCTTCGGCACAGACCTCGTCGAAGGCGGCAAGCCGGAAGCTGGCCTGGAAATCGGGCTCGAAACGGATGTAGTCGCCGTAGCGTTGGCTTTCAGGCTCCGGCATGCCCTCGCTGAAATCGAGACAGATGCCCGGCGCTCCGGCCTCGGTCTGGGTAAAGTCGCGGTCGATGCGCAGCCCGCTCTGCTCTGCCAGCTCGGCCTCGAGGCGGGCAATGCGCTCTTCGATGCCGCGCACCGGTCCCAACTGCGCCGCCTCCCGATAGGCCGCCAAGGCCTCGGCGGCGCCATAGCTCCAGTGCCCTTCCAGGGCCTGGGCGAGCCCCAGCAGGGCCTGCTGGCGCCGGCGCGGGTCCTCGGCACTCTCGGCAGCCAGGTAGCCCGCATTCACCGCATCCTCCCAGCTACGGGCGCAGCGGGCATCGACCGCCAGGGCCAGCCAATCGCGCGCTTGGGCCGCCGCGCTCACCACCAGCTTGCGCAGCCCCAGGGACTGGCCGCACTGGTTGCGGCTCGACAGCACCCGAGCGGCCGCGGCGAGGGACTGGCGCTCCGACTCGCTATAGCCCCGCCCGGCCCGCTCAAGCTCGGCCGCATAGGTTTCGGCCTGCGCCGCAACCTGGTGCAAAGGATCTTCGCCCGACCAGGCGGCGCTCGACAGCAACCAAAAGGCCAGGGCAGCTAAAACGGCGAGTCGCGGGCTCATCGGGATGGGTTCCTTGGCGGCGGGTAGGGATACCTAATCTTACCCCGGATACTTCACCAGGTATCGCGTCCCTGGCGCAGGAACCAGCCAGGGGTGCGATAGCCAGGCGGCGTTATCCAGGGGGTTTCGCTGCAGACGCCCCCGCAGTCCTATTCAAGACCTCGAATTTCCAGTCGCTTATCCCAGCCGCCTGGCGACCTGGTGAATGATGCGGGTCAACCGGTCGGCAAGCGATCAAACGCGGCGAGCCCGCAAAGAAACCGCTGATCTCGGCGGTCTGCCGGAACGGGGGCCGAGAGCATCGGCGCTGATTGGATTCGAACTCCACTCACAGCCAAACTCACGGCTGGCCTATTAAATCTCTCTAGATCGAATCTACTGGCGGGAACGCGGCTTGTAGTGGGGGGAGCCGCGCGGCGGGTAATCCAGCGTATCCCCGAGTTGGTCCACATCCTCTTCGTCAAAATCCGGAAACGGCAGCTTGTCGCGCTGGCGCCACTGCTTCACCTCCGCCTCCCGTTGCTCCCGCTGCACGACGTCGACACCCTCGTCGCGCCCCAGATAGTTCACCTGCGAGGGGAACGCGAAGGCAGTACCGGCCTCGTTCACTATATCCATAACCCGCAGCATCAGATCTTCAGCGATCGCGAGATAGCTGTCCTGGGTCTGGCACTTGAGATAGGCGTAAATCTCCAGGTCCAACGAATAGGCCCCGTAGCCGCTGAACCGGACCCGCAGCCGGTCGGGCGACACCATCGGATGGGAGAGCAGCATCTCGCGGGTCTTCGCCAATACCCAACGCAGTTGATCCGGGGTGGTCTCGTAGCGCAGGCCCAGGTTCCTTTGCAGCAGGCGCATATCCCGCAGGCCCAGATTGTCGATCTTCATCATCGCCATGTCGGCGTTGGGCACGCTGACCAGGGACCGCTCCAGGGTGCGGATGCGGGTCGAGCGCAAGCCGATGGTCTCCACATGCCCGATGTCTTCGCCGAACCGGCAGAGATCGCCGACGCGGAACGGCTTGTCCGCAAACAGGATCAGGCCGCCGATGACGTTTTCGAAGGTTGGCCGAGCGGCAAGCGCCACCGCCAGGCCGCCGACGCCGAGTCCGGCGACCAGCGGCGCCACCGCCCATCCCAGGTAGGCGCTGGCCTCGATCAGCACGTAGACCAGTACACCGATCGCCACGATTCGGACTAGGATCCGAATCAGATGGGCATCAGCGCCATTGACCGGGCTGCGCGAGGACGCCACGAGCACCGCGCCGAGGATCTCGAAGCCGGCAAAAACACAGAATACAGCAGCCGTGAAAGCGAAGATCAGCGCGCCCCGCTTGATGAAGGCCTCGACATCACCGCGCAAGCCGATCACGTCGTCGACGAAGACATCCAACGCCCAGGCCAAGGCGACCAGGCTTAGTCCGAACATCAAGGCACCTAGGCGCAGGTAACCGGCCCGCTCGCCGACCCTGCGGTCCCAGCGGCGCCCCACCCGGCGCACGCCGACCACCGCCACCGCCCCCAGGAGCATGAACCCAATCAACGCCAACCACTTCCAAACCGGCCGTTCGAACACCCGGATGCCGGCCCAGGCCGGCAATGCCTCCCCCCAATGAAGCGGGACCATCCCCCCAGGGTTGTCCAGGTAGAAACCGAGCAGCCCCTCGCTGGCGCCGGGGCGGTAAGGCAGGTCCTTGATCCGCTCGTAGAACTGTTCGACACGCTCGACGGTATCGGCACTGAACAGAAACTCGCCTTCTCGATCGCCTTCCTCCACACGCCGGATGACGATCTCGGTGTCGGGCAAGCGCCAGCGGTCCAGTTCTGAATCGGCGCCCGGGATATCCTGGTATGGGGGTAAATCGATCCGGTCCAGCACCTCCTTGAGCACCAGCACCGAGTAGCCACCCACATCGAAATGCAAGGTAGGCGCCACGGCGCTAAGGTCGAGACATTCGACCGCACGCCTGAAGGCATAGGCGGCCTCGTCCGCGTCCTTATCCGTCAGGTACAGCCGATAGGCCTGATCAGCGTTGGCAATGAAACTGCGCAGCGTCGCCCGCGGGCTGGACCGATCCGGCGGTGCCAGAGGATGGATACCCGTCCCCTCTG
Organism: uncultured Gammaproteobacteria bacterium; assembly: GCA_963753615.1. GTDB lineage: Bacteria > Pseudomonadota > Gammaproteobacteria > Chromatiales > Chromatiaceae > CAVWCW01. The sequence goes on along the minus strand of CAVWCW010000034.1, from coordinate 19,769 downwards.
CCGCACCCGCGGTCCAGGCGGGCACCGCAAGGGCGGCGGCGAGTAAAGCAAGAAGCGCTGCTCCGGTGTTCCAGCGAAACTGCATTGAGGAGTCCCGAGTCCTTAGCCAATGCTAAAGCTTAGTGCTTCCGGGACACGCCTGCTAGATACCGAGGCCAGAACCTGGCCCGGGCGGGGACGAGCCCAGTCCCGGCGCCCGGTGCGGAAGGTCAGCGGTGATAGAACCACCAGCCGTCGTTGTGCAGATGGTCCCATTCCTTTTGCTGTTCTTCCAGCGACCAAACGGTTTTGCCGTCCACCCGCATCGAGTCGACCTTGATGGTGCGGTATTTATCGTCCAAGTCACCGCTGACCTCCACCGTCCTCAGTGCGTGCCGCACCTTTACGTCACGCGGAACATTGGACAGGAAGTAGTAGTCTTCGCTGCCCTTCTGCAAAACGAAGTCGGGTTCCAAGGCCAAGTGCGGATCCAGGCGGTCGGTGGGACAGACCGCGCCCTGGTGCGCACAGCCGTGGCCGATCAGTTTGCCCGAGTAATTGGTGGCCGCCATCGTCGGCGAAGCGGACAGCGCAAAGGCGCCGAACGCCAGACCGAGAATGGTAGTTTGTGACTGCTGTTTCATAGCCTTCTCCTCACGGGTTGTGTTTGACGTCCGGTGGGCCGGGCGGCGGAGACCGAGCATCGAGTGAGGTCTGGTTCGACAGAGCACCGATGCATTCGAGCCTTCCCTTAATAGGACCCGCTATACCGCCTCGTTCTTGCCGTCCGGCCGCGGTCAGGTGGTATGCTTGGCGATCATTTGCCGGTGCGACAAGTCCGCCACGGCCATGGGCAACCCCGGGGTTGCTGTTTTGCGCAGATCGAGATCCCAGCCATGAGCAACACCTCCCCCAGAAGCCCCCAGCGCTTAACCGAACGCCGGCGCGGCACGGCCTGAGGACGGCCGACATGCAGTTCCTTCGCCACATCGTCGGCGCCTATACGCGCCAGACCTTGATCACGCTGCTGGCCCTGCTGGTTGCCGGACTGGTGCAGGGGGTGAGCCTGTCGGCGCTGCTGCCGGTGCTCAATCTGGCCCTGGACGAGGAAGGCGCCGGCAGCGACAACCTGTTGGTCGAGTCGCTGCAGGGGTTCGGTATCACGCCTTCCCTGGGGCTGTTGCTGGGACTCGTTGTCGCCGGCATGTCCTTGAAGAGCCTGCTGGTACTGTTCGCCAACCGCAAGGTAGGCTTTACGGTGGCCCAGATCGCCACCGACCTGCGCCTGCGCCTGCTCCGGGCCCTGCTGGAGACGCGCTGGGACTACTACCTGAATCAACCGGCAGGCAAGCTCACCAACGCCATGGCTACCGAGGCGGCCCGAGGCTCCGCCGCCTACCTGAATGCGGCGCGCACCGCGGCGGCGGCAATCGAGGCCGTGGTGTACGTCAGCGTCGCCCTCTGGGTATCCTGGCAGGCGGCGCTGGCGGCGCTGGTTGTGGCCGGCTTGATCAGCTTCGCTTTCGGCTTTCTGGTGCGCAAATCGCGCAAGGCCGGCAGCCGCCAAACCCGACTGCTCAACTCACTGATAAGCCGCATGACCGACACCCTGCAGTCGGTCAAGGCGTTCAAGTCCATGGGCCTGGCGGACCGCGCCAATGTGGTGCTGGAGGCGGAGACCGGGCGCCTCAACAAGGCCCTGCGCAAAGAGGTTGTCAGCACCGAGGCCCTGAATGCCCTTTACGAGCCGGCCATCGTCGCCTTCGTTGCGGGCGGCCTGTACGTGGCGGTGACCTTTTTCGCCATCCCCCTGGCCAACCTCCTGGTGCTGGTAATCCTGCTGGTGCGGGTAATGGCCTCGCTGAGCAAGGTGCAGCGCAACTACCAGCGCATGGTGGCCCAGGAGAGCGCCTTCTGGTCCTTGTACCACACGATCGAGGCCGCCGAGCAAGCCCACGAACAGGCGGAGACCGGTGACCGTGCCGTGTTCGAGCGCGAGATCCGACTCGACCGCGTGCACCTGTCCTACGGCGCCAAGCCGGTGCTGCAGGGACTCGAACTGGTGTTGCCGGCGGGCACCTTCACCACCCTGATCGGTCATTCCGGTTCCGGCAAGACCACAGTGGTGGATCTGATTACCGGGCTGCTCAAGCCGGACCGGGGCCAGGTTTTGGTGGACGGTCGGTCCCTGGCCGAGTGCAGTCTGCTGCAGTGGCGTGTCCAGATCGGCTATGTGCCCCAGGACACGCTGCTGCTCCACGACAGTGTCCTGCACAACGTCACCTTGGGCGATCCGAGCCTGGGTCCGGCTGACGCCGAACGGGCGTTACGCGCCGCCGGTGCCTGGGACTTCGTCAGCGCCTTGCCCCAGGGATTGGAGACCTTGGTCGGCGAACGCGGCGGAAGGCTCTCCGGCGGCCAACGCCAGCGCCTTTGTATCGCCCGCGCCTTGGTGCGCCGACCCCGACTGCTGATCCTGGATGAAGCCACCAGCGCCCTCGACCCGGCCAGCGAGGCGGAGATCTGCGACACCCTGGGCCGGCTGCGGGGCCAGATCAGCATTCTCGCCATCTCCCACCAGAGGGGGCTGGCGCGCATCGCCGACCGGGTGTTCCGACTCGAAGGCGGCCAGTTGCAGACCTCCACATTGGACTGAGCGGGTCCCATGTGATTGGCCAAATCCCAGCCAGTCTGCGACAATTATCGGTTATTTTTAACCCCGCTAGTCCGAGCCCTCATGACCCAACTTAGCGACCGCGCCCAACGCCGCCTGATCCTGAAGTCGACCGCCCTGCTGCCCAAGCCATGGCGCATTGCCAGCCGCTACCGCCGGCTGGCCGCTCTGGAGCTGGGCAAAATGGAGCGCGGCGACGTCTTCATCATTGGCTACCCCAAGAGCGGCAACACCTGGCTGCGCAGCATGTTGTCGCGGGCCTATCAACTCAAGTACGGGCTGCCCCAGGACCTGATGCTGAAGACCGACGAGCTGGCCCGGGCCGATGCCCGCATTCCCCGTTTCTGCGTCACCAATGGCCACCTCACCTATGAAAGGGTGGTGCGCGAGGCCTTCTCCGACCCGGACCAGGCGGCGCGCCTGGGCCAACGGCCGCTGATCTTTCTCACCCGCCATCCGGGTGACGTCGCAGTATCCTGGTACATCCAGTTCACCAAGCGAATTTCCCCGGGCAAGCGCGAGCTGATCAACGCGGGGCTAAAGCAGCCGGTGGACCACGAAAACATCGGTCTTTGGGCGTTCGTGATGCACCCGGAGATCGGCCTGCCCTGCATTATCGACTTCATGAACCAGTGGGAGCCGATCGTACGCGCCTTGCCCAGGCACCTGATCATCGGTTACGAGGACCTGCGGGGCCAGCCACTGGAGAGCCTGACCGGCGTCGCCGAATTCGCGGGCCTGGAGTTGGGTCAGGACGAGTTGCGCCAGGCGGTGGACTTCGGCAGCTTCGAGAACCTGCAGCAACTGGAGCGCTCCGGCTTCTTCAAGCAAGGCGGCATGTCTCTTAGCAAAGTGCGCGACGGCAAGTCGTTCAAGGTGCGGCGCGGCAAGGTGCTCGGCTACCGTGACGACTTCAGCGCCGAGCAGTTGGAACAGCTCGATGCGCTGATCGCCGACTGTCTGTCGCCGACCCTGGGCTACCGGACCGACGCCGCGGCCGTCGACGCCTGAACCGCCGGATTATGCAACGACCACCCCGGGTCTGGGTCCTGCTCGGCAAGGGCCAGGGCGGCAACGCCCAGATGGTGAACCTGGCCCGGGCCCTGGGCTGGCCGTTCGAGACCCGCCAGCTCTACCACAACGCCTGGAACCGGCTGCCCAATCTGCTGCTGGATGCCTCGCGTCTGAGCGTCGACCGCGCGCGCTCGGACGCGCTGAGCCCTCCCTGGCCGGATCTGGTGATCGCCGCCTCGCGCCGAGCCGCCCCGGTTGCGCGCTGGATCCGGCGCCAATCCCAGGGGCGAAGCCGCTTGGTGCATCTTTTCCACACCCAGGCCCCGCTGCATCGCTTCGACCTGATCATCACCCTGCCCCAGTACCGACTGCCTGAACGGGACAATATCCTGCACCTCAGCGGAGCCCTGAACCGCATCCCGCCGGAGAAGCTCGCACGCGCCGCCGACGACTGGCGGGGGCATTTCGCCGCCCTGCCCCGACCCCGTATCGCATTGATCGTCGGCGGCAACAGCTCCAGCTACGAGTTCGCCCCGGACACCGCCGCCCGCCTGGGGCGGGAGGCCGATGCCGAGGCCCGGACCGCCGGTGGCTCGCTGCTGATCAGCACCACCCCGCGCACCCCGCCGGCGTCCGCCGACGCCCTGTTCGCCGAGATCCAATGCCCCGCATACCGCTACCGCTGGCAGCCGGAGGATCAGGGCAACCCCTACTTCGGCTTTCTGGCGCTGGCCGACCGCTTCATCGTTACGGTTGACAGCGCCTCGGTGCCGGTGGAGGCCTGCGCCACCGGCAAACCGGTGGCCCTGTTCGCCTGGCCCCGCCGCCGCGCCCGCGGCGAGCGCTGGCGCCGGCTGGTGCAGCGCCCGCCCCTGGACCGCCTTTACAGGGGCTTGGTTTACTGGGGCTTGATCAAGCCCGCCCGGGACTTCGACGCCTATCACCGCATGCTGCAGGCACGCGGTCTGGTGAGTTCCCTGGGCGCACCGCCAGCGCAATCCCATGCGCCTCTCGAAGACGGCCTGGCCCTGGCGGTGGAGCGCATTACCCGGCTGATGGGCCATCCGCCCGCCAGCACCCCCGACCCAGCAGGGGCCGCTGGCCCCGGAGACCAGTATGGCTAACGCCCCAAGTTCCTCCGCACCCACCAATTCGAAAGCCTCCCGTGCCATCCTGGTGGTGGGTGCCGGGCGCAGCGGCACCAGCGCCATCGCCCGCGCGATACAGGCCCTGGGGGTGGAACTGGGAGACAATCTCAAGCCCCCCACGGAAAAAAACCCAACCGGCTTCTTCGAGGACCGGGACCTGCTGCGGATCGCCAAGCAGGTGCGCAGCACCCTTGGCCTGCGCACCGAATGCGTCGCCTTGATCACTCCCGAACAATGGACAGCGCCGGCGCTGGAACCGCTGCGCCAGGCCGCAGTGCAAACCATCGACAAACGCTTTGTCCGCTACCCCCTGTGGGGCTTCAAGTACGCCCAGACCCTGCGCATGCTGCCGTTCTGGGAACAGGTGGCGGAGCGCACCGGGACTCAACTCAGCTTCGTGGTGGCGGCGCGCAGCCCGCTCAGCGTGGCCCGCTCCCGCAGCAAGCTCGATCCCCTGCGCGGGATTCAGGAAAAGACCGACCTGGAATGGCTGGTCAACGTGGTGCCCTACTTCCGGAAACTGGCCCGCTATCCCTTCGTGGTGGTGGACTATGACCTGTTGATGGCGGACCCGAGCCGGCAGCTCGAGCGCATGGCCGAGCGGCTCGAAATTCCTCTCGACGCCGAGGCGCGGCAAGGCATTGAAGAGTATTCCGGCGCCTTTCTCAAACCCGGCATGCGCCACACCGCCTTCGACGACGCCGACCTGGACCGGGAGCCGCGGCTCAATCCACTCACCCGCGACGGCTACCGTTGGCTGCGCCGTTTGGCGGAAGACCGGATCGGCCCGGACGATTCGGAGCTATGGCAAGATTGGGGGCGCATCGAGGGTCAGCTAATCGCGATGGGGCCGGCCCTGCGGCATCTTGACTACCTGGAAGCCGAGGTGCGGCGTCTGAGCGGCGGCCGGCTGCGCCGGGCGATCGGAAAACTATGGCGAAGCTGACGCAGCGGCCCGCACCGCGCCGGATCGACTGACTAGCGACTCGAGCCAGGGTTGAATGGTGTCGGCGGCGAACTGGTTGCCGGCAATATTCCAGTGACTGTCATTCGGCTTGTACAACCGCGGCTCGGCCCGGACACCGCGGAACCCAGGGTAGAGGTCCAGATAGGGGATATTCAGACCTGCCAAGGCCGCGCCCAGGAGGCGGTTGGGTAGCTCCAGGTCCCAGCTTGGTTCCCGGTCCGTCACGCCCGCCGCTTCCCGCACTGCGGCCTCCAGTTCAGGATCTATTTGCAGTTCATCCGGAATCAGAACCACCGCCAATTTACAGCCGCTGTCTGCGCAGAGCCGCTGCATCCTTTCCAGATAGTCGATGGAACCGGCCAATTGACGTTGGAATTTCTCGCGCCTTTTGGGACTGAACTGCCGATAGATGAGACTGCGCCCCGTCGCCAGTTTCAGATATTTTTCGTCCTTAAGCGTGGAACAGGTGTCGCAATAACCGGCGCCCTCATGGTACACACGAGCCCCGAGCTCGGGGCGAATATCGAGCGCGTATTTCAAAAATTGGTACAAATAGGAGTGGCCCCATCCAACGGGGCGGGTTTCCGACTTCGGCGTTACATCGAAGTCATTGCCGATAAAGAAGGAGACCAGCACCAAATCCGGCTGATAAACCATGCCTTCTTTCCCCAACAGCGAGTAATACTGCATGGGACCAGTAGCCGGTATGCCCATGTTCAGGATTTCCACATCGAAGCCATTGCCCTTCATCTGATCCTCGAGCACGGTCAGATAGGCATGCGGATAGGGGACCACCGCGAACCCGAACGAATCTCCCAACGCCAGAATACGGTAGGAATCGCCTTTTTCGAGGTTGAATTCGGAATCTTTAAAGCCCAGCGAATTGAGCCGGAACCCCCAATCCAGAGCATGCGGCTTGCCTCGAAAACGGGTGTAAGCCTCCCCCTCCGGTTCAAATACGAAAGTCGGGCGAAAGTGGTGAAAAACCCGCAACGAGACTTCTGCCAACAGCACCGTAATAACGAGCATCAGCATCCATTGGAACAGGGTCTTCAATCGGTGATCTCCAGGATTTATCCGGTTTGGAATCTCGGCGCGCCGACAACGGCTCCGGCGAACAATCGCGTGACCGTCGGCACGGTCTCCCAGGCAGACTCCGATCTGGCAAACAGCGAATGGCCCATCGTCGCTGCCACTGCAGCAGCGGCGCTGCTGGCTCCAACAGGCCAAAAACATGCCGGCGAGGCAACGGGCAGCTATGGTACGCTCGCGACAACCGCGTGCCAAGGCGAGCCCCACCGGTATAAAATCGGGCACGCAGAATCCCAGGATATTGGCCTCCTGAACAGATAACCCAGAATTCCATATGCTGTCGCTGCTCGTCTCCCTACCGTTTCTCGGCGCCCTGCTGGTGGCCCTGCTAGGACCGCGCCTGCGCCTGTCGCCGGCCTGGCTGGCCGGGTTGGCGCCGGCGCTGGGCCTGGGCTTGGTGCTGAGCGAAGCACCGGCCCTGTTCGCCGGAGAACTGCTGCTGGAGCATCACCCCTGGCTGCCGGAGATCGGCCTGTCCCTGGCGTTCCGGCTGGACGGCCTCGGGCTGTTGTTCGCCCTGCTGATTCTGGGCATCGGCCTGCTGGTAGTGATGTACGCCCGCTACTACCTCACCGGAGCCGAGGCCGGTCCCCGCTTCTACGCCTTCCTGTTGTTGTTCATGGGAGCCATGCTGGGCTTGGTGCTGGCGGAAAACCTGCTGCTGATGATGGTGTTCTGGGAGCTGACCAGCCTCGCCTCCTTCCTGTTGATCGGCTTTCGCAAGCACCAGGCGGAGGCACGCCAGGGCGCGCGTTTGGCCCTGTTCGTTACCGGCGGCGGCGGGCTGGCACTGTTGGCGGCGGTGGTGCTGATGGGCCAGGTGGTGGGCAGCTACGAGCTGTCGGCGGTGCTCGACAGCGGTCAGACGCTCGAAAACCATTCCCTGTACCCGCTCATTCTTGGTTTGTTCCTGCTCGGGGTGGCCACCAAATCGGCCCAGTTCCCGTTCCACTTCTGGCTGCCCCACGCCATGGCCGCACCCACCCCGGTCAGCGCCTACCTGCACTCGGCCACCATGGTGAAAGCCGGCATCTTTCTGCTCGCCCGCTTCTTTCCGGTGCTCGCAGGCACCGAACTCTGGTTCTACGCGGTCAGCGGCCTCGGGCTCAGCACCCTGCTGCTGGGGGCCTATCTGGCCCTGTTCCAGCATGACCTCAAAGGGCTGCTGGCCTATTCCACCATTAGCCATCTGGGGTTGATCACCCTGCTTTTCGGCCTCGGCACCCCGCTCGGGGAGGTCGCCGCCGTCTTCCACATCATCAATCACGCGGTGTTCAAGGCTTCCCTTTTCATGGCCGCCGGCATTATCGACCACGAAAGCGGCACCCGGGACATGCGCCAGCTCAACGGCCTGTTCAAGTACATGCCGCATACCGCTTTGCTGGCCATGGTGGCGGCTGCCGCCATGGCCGGGGTACCCCTGCTCAACGGCTTTCTTTCGAAGGAGATGTTCTTTACCGAGACCCTGGTGCTGCGCTGGCTGGTCGAACTCGAGTGGGCCTGGCTGTTCCCTGGGCTGGCGACCCTGGCCGGGGTGTTCGCGGTGGCCTACTCGTTGCGCTTCATCCACGATGTGTTCTTCAACGGCGAGCCGGTGAACCTCCCTAAGACGCCCCACGAGCCGCCGCGCTGGATGAAAGTGCCGGTAGAGATCCTGGTGCTGTTGTGCCTGGCGGTGGGCGTAGTGCCGGAATACACGGTGCGGCCCCTGTTGGAACTGGCGGCCGGGGCGGTGCTGCAGACCCCGCTGCCGGATTTCAGCCTCAGCATCTGGCACGGCTTCACCACCCCGTTCATCATGAGTCTGGTAGCCATGGGGGCGGGCGTCGCCCTTTACGGGGCCCGTCACTGGGTGTTCGCCGCCCACGATGGCCTAGGACTGGAGATCAGCGGCAAGCGCTTGGCGGAAGGGCTGATCGACCGGTTGTTCCGCCTTGGCCTTTGGCTCGACCGGCTGCTGGACAACCGCAGCCTACAGCGCTACAGCTTCCTGCTGCTGGCCGCCACCCTGGCCCTGGGGGCGTTCGGACTCTGGGGCCAACCGATCGTCGGCAGCGCCGAACTCACGCCGCTGAGTCCAGGCGCCTTGCTTGGAGGCATCCTGCTCGGGGCCGGCGCCCTGGGCACCGCCTACCTGCATCGCAACCGGTTGCTGGCGGTGCTGATGATCGGCCTGGTGGGACTGATCACGGCCCTGGCGTTCGCCAAGTTTTCGGCTCCGGACCTGGCCCTGACCCAGCTGCTGGTGGAAATCGTCACCGTCATCCTATTGCTGCTCGCCATGTATTTCCTGCCCGAGCGCACCCCAGCGGAGTCCGCCCCCTGGCGGCGCGGGCGCGACCTGCTGCTGGCCCTGCTCTGCGGCATCGGCATCGCGGCGCTGAGCTTCGCCATGTTGAGCCAGCCCGCTAACGGTATTTCCGACTTCTTCCTGGCCGAGAGCAAGCCCGGGGGCGGCGGCACCAATGTCGTGAACGTGATCCTGGTGGACTTCCGCGGCTTTGACACCCTGGGCGAGGTCACGGTGCTGGGGATCGCGGCGGTGGGGATAATGTCGCTGCTGACCGGCCTGCTTCTGCCCCAGCGCGCACGCGACGACAGGGGCCGTCCCTGGGCCTCGGACCGCCGGCCGTTGATACTCTCCACGGTTGCCAAACTGCTGCTGCCGGTCGCCCTGCTGGTCTCCGCCTTCCTGTTCCTGCGCGGCCACAACCAGCCAGGCGGCGGTTTTATCGCCGGCCTGGTCGCCGGGGTCGCCCTGATCCTGCAGTACATCGTCGACGGCAGCGCCGCCACCCGGCCCCGCCTACCCTGGGACAAAGAGCGCCTGATCGGTATCGGCGTGCTGACGGCGGTGTTCACCGGCATCGCCAGCTGGTTCGTCGGTTTCCCCTTCCTAACTACCAGCTACACCTACCTGACGCTACCTATCGTCGGCAAATTCGAGCTGGCCAGCGCTATCGTATTCGACCTCGGGGTGTTCCTGGCGGTGGTCGGAACGGTGCTGGTGATACTGACCCGCATCGGTGCCCTGAGCCCGCGCCAGGAGGAACTCTGATGGAACTGCTGGTCGCGATGGTGATCGGAGTGATGACCGCCGCCGCGGTCTATCTGCTGCTGCGCGGCCGCACCTTTCCGGTGGTGCTGGGTTTGTCCCTGCTCGGTTATGCGGTCAACCTGTTCCTGTTCGCCAGCGGTCGTCTGACCCTGGACAGTGCGCCGCTGGTGGAACAGGGGCTGGGCCGCCTGCCCGATCCCCTGCCCCAGGCCCTGGTGCTGACCGCCATCGTCATCGGCTTCGGCATGACCGCCTTCCTGGTGGCCCTGGCCCTGCGCGCACTGGCGGACCTCGGAGACGACCGGGCGGACGGGGGGGATGGGGAATGAGCGGGCTGGCGATCCTGCCGCTGCTGATACCGCTGGCCGCCGGGGCCCTGCTGTTCACCGTCGGCAGCGCCAGGCGCAGCCTGGAACGGGCCATCAGCCTAGCCGCGACCGCCGCCCTGCTGGCAGTGAGCCTGCTGCTTCTGGAGCGCACGGCCGGCGGAGAACTCCTAGTCTACTACATCGGCAACTGGCCGGCCCCCTACGGCATCGTGCTGGTGGCCGACCGCCTGAGCGCCCTGATGCTGGCGCTCACCGCCATCCTGGCCCTCGGCAGCCTGGTTTACGCCCTGGGCGGCGACGACGGCCTGGGCCGGCGTTTCCACCTACTGTTCCAGATGCAGCTATTGGGCATCAACGGCGCCTTCCTCACCGGCGACCTGTTCAACCTGTTCGTGTTCTTCGAAATCCTGCTGATCGCTTCCTACGCCCTGCAAGTGCACGGCGGCGGCGCCCTGCGGGTACGCGCCGCCTTGCATCTGGTGGTGCTCAACCTGATTGGCTCGGCGGTGTTTTTGGTCGGCATCGGCGCCATCTATGCCGCGGCCGGCAGCCTCAACCTGGCCGATCTCAGCGCCCGGGTGGCCGCCGCCGGCCCTGAGCAGGCCGGCCTGCTGCGCGCCGGCGGCCTGCTCCTGCTGCTGGTGTTCGGACTCAAGGCGGCTTTGGTGCCAGTGGGCTTCTGGCTGCCGCCGGCCTACGGTTCGGCCAGCGCGCCGGTGGCGGCCCTATTCGCGATCATGACCAAGGTCGGGGTCTATGCCATCCTGAGGGTACACGGCCTGGTGTTCGGTCCCGAAGCGGGACCGGCGGCCTCCTTGTTGGCACCTTGGCTGGTGCCCCTGGGGCTTGCGACCATTGCCGTCGCGACCCTCGGTGTGCTGGCGAGCTACGAGCTTCGGCGGCTGTTAGCCTACCTGGTGGTGGTGTCGGCGGGCACCCTGGTGCTGGGCCTGGGGCTGGGCTCGCCGGCGGCAATCTCGGCCGCCCTGTTCTACGCAGTCAACAGTACCTTGGTGGCCGGCGGCCTGTTCCTGCTGGCGGACCTGATCGGCAATGAACGGGGCCCAGCCCGGGCCCGTCTAGACCAGGCCCAGCCGGTAACCCGGCCGCTATTGCTGGGGGGGCTGTTCTTTGCCGGCGCCATCGGAGTGGCTGGACTGCCGCCCCTGGCCGGCTTTGCCGCCAAGGTATACCTGCTGCAAAGCGCCCTGACGCACCCGGCCGCGGCCTGGGTGTTCTCCCTGCTGCTGGGCAGCGGTCTGCTGGTGATCGCGGCCCTGAGCCGGGCCGGCAGCGCTTTGTTCTGGCGCGTCGGAGAGGCTGCCCCCTTGGCCAGCCGCAGCTCGCCGCTGCCAGCCCTGGCGGCTGCGCTGTTGCTCGCCGGCAGCGCCCTGTTGATGGCCGCTGCCGGCCCGGTGACGGCGTTCACTCGGGCGGCCGCGGCACAGCTCGACAACCGCACCGGCTATGTCGAAGCTGTGCTCGGTAACCGTGGCCTCACCCCCTCCGACTATCGTCCTGGAGGCGTCCCATGAGCTGGCTTCCGCACCCCATCCTCAGCCTGTTGCTGCTGGTGCTCTGGCTACTGCTCAATAACAGCGCGGGCCCCGGGCATATCCTGCTGGGGTCGCTGCTGGCGCTGCTGATTCCCTGGTTCAGCCAGCGCTTTTGGCCGGTGCGGCTGCGCCTGGCCCGACCGGAACTGCTACCGGGGTTCGTCGGACTCGTGCTCTGGGACATCCTGGTGGCCAATTTCCGGGTCGCCCTGCTGGTACTGGGGCCCACCGAGCGCATTCGTCCGCGCTTCGTGGAAGTACCGCTGGAACTGGATGGCGATTTCCCCCTGACCCTGCTTGCCGGCGTGGTGTCCCTGACCCCGGGCACGGTATCGGCTGAGATCGACGAAGAACGCCGCCAGCTGCTGGTGCATGCCCTGAGCGAAGCCGAACCGGAGGCGCTGGTGCAAGCCATCAAGCGCCGTTACGAGACCCCGATCCGCGAGATCTTCTTATGATGAATCTGGTCCTGCCGGCCGCCTTTTGGATGATTGGTATCGCCGTGCTGCTCAACACCTGGCGCCTGTTCCGCGGCCCCGACGCCAGCGACCGCATCCTCGCCCTGGACACCCTATATATCAATGCCGCCGCCGCCATCCTGCTCTACGGCATCCACCTGGGGCGGTCGGATTTCTTTCAAGCTGCGCTGCTGATCGCTCTGCTCGGCTTCGTCAGCACCATGGCGTTGGCCAAGTTCCTGCTGCGTGGAGACATTATCGAATGAGCTTCCTACTTGAACTTTTCGCCGCTGCTCTGGTGCTTCTGGGCGCCGGATTCGCCCTGGTCGGCTCCATCGGTCTGGCCCGGCTGCCGGACTTTTTCACCCGCCTGCACGGCCCGACCAAGGCCACCACCCTAGGGGTGGGGGCCATTCTGCTTGGCTCGATGCTCTACTTCGGCACCCAGCAGGAATTGAGCCTGAAGGAACTTCTGGTCAGCCTGTTCCTGTTCCTGACCGCACCGGTCAGCGCTTATATGCTGTCGCGCGCCGCCCTGCACCGGGGCTGCCGCAGCCTGGCCCCGCCACCCGAGGCGGACGAGGCGGGCTCGGCCCCGACCTGCGACCGCCACCCCGCGAACCAACGTGAATGATTCTCCAGTGGTGACACGAACCAGGACGGGGAGATACGGTTTGCCCTCGGCCCAGTCGGCCGTTTTACGCTGATTTCCTGGGATTGCCAGCGGCTCGATCGGCCGCAGGGGGACGAAAAACCGGGCGGGAAACGGGACGACCCTGGGCGGGTAGCGCCCCGCCCCTAGCCTTGGATATAGGGCTTGCGCTCGATTGCAGCGTCTATATTCGGACGCCGACGATCGCCGGTTTGCTGGTCCAGGCCCACATGCGGAGCATCGCGCTTGATGTAGGGCCGTATCGTACAGATCCGATCTTTAAGGCGCACCCGGCGCAACTTCCCAAACACGGAATCGCCTTTCCGCCCACTCTGCACCAGTACCAACCCATGACGTTCGGTGCCGCCGGTATCCTTGTCATGAATTACCAGAAATTGCGCCTTGGTGACTGCGGGCACGTCTTGGAACGGCAGCCGTATGCGGGGTTTCAGGGCCTCCTGAACACCCATCTTCAGTTCCTTGCGGGACAGATTCTTTGGAACATCACGCACAAATAGGATCATCTGCAGGGTCTCCTGTTACAGCCACCTCATGAGCCCGGCCATCCCCGAAGGGGCTCGGTATCCTACCGCAGCTCGTTCCATGCTTTGGCCACCGGAGGGTCAAACGGTTGAAAGCTATAGTACCAAATCAAAAACCTGCGGGACCAAACCGAAACGCTTCATCACATTCCTTTACACCACCCCGACTCGCCAACAAAAAAGGGCTAGGCTCTCGCCTAACCCTTTGCTTGAATTTGGTGGGCCGTGAAGGATTCGAACCTTCGACCTATGGATATGTAATCCGATGCCGTTTCCCCGACATCAATCTGTTTACAATATATTTTTTACGGCCCCTTCGAGAAAATGGCGTACTCTAGGCGCATCCAGCCCCCAAATGATGGGTTTCAGCCCACCCCCCCCCGCGTTGGCCAAAATGGGTTCCTCTTAGTCGTTCAACCCGAAACCGGCTAGCTATCGCCGACTTGGAGCAGCACATGTAATCAGGAGAACAGGTGCACACCGGCAGTGCCAGTGACCAGCGCAGCCACCTACCATAACCAAGGAGAGACGAGAATCTGGGTGAAAGGGGCGGAATGTTGTTCCGATCTTGCTGGATGAGCGGCTGCAGTATGCTGGTACAGCCGCTGAAGTTGGAGCCTTGAAAGGTCGGCTTACATTGAGGGTTATCAGCCGCCTACCGCCGATCCTGATGACTTGACCGGCTCCGACCAGCCATCGGCGCCGGCGCCCTCTTCCATCGCCGTCACTCGGCGGTAGGCGGCTGATAACCCTCAATGCTTGCGGTCACTGAGAGCCAGGTCGACGACCGGCCGGATTCGACCCAAATCCGGCTATAAAAAATCCAACCAAGGATTATGGTAGACCCGATAAACACGCCCCAACACGGCGCTGCCCAAACTGGCCTAAGCAGTGCCTAGCTTCTTAATTGGAGATGGTTTGATTATTGCCGAATCTATCGATATCTAGGGTCCTTACATGTATTACTATCGTTAAATATAGGTTTACCATCTCTTCTCCCCAAATCTTTTTTCCTGCGCGCTTGGGTTTTCAATGAATGCCATATTTCTTTCCTCGAAATATAGATCAATAGCCTCTTTGCATTCATCCACAGACTGATAGTCGCTATTATGAATAACTGCTCTTGCCATTCCGCTGAAAACCGACTCTATAATATTCAAAAACTGCGCACTAACCGGGAGTGGTGCTAACTCCACTAAGGGAGTATTGTGAATATTGCGGTAATCGGGGGAGTTTACTTCATCAACCTTCTTTTTAAGCAATTTTGACGCATGCCAAGATGCCATATCCCACGAAAAGATATATACGTTCTTGTGACTTGTATTCTTCGAGTAAAATCTCGAGTAACTTGATCATTTCTCCAGTATTTTTCTTCTTCGAGTAGAAATGTGTGATTTGATTTGTTGATAACTCCAAAGCTGCCGTGCAAATAAGGCTACCTTTGCTTTTTTGATACTGAGGTACAATGTTTAGTGACCTTTCTTCACATAAGAGCGACCACCTTTAACTTTTATTGCCAATGGACCAAACTCGTCTATTGAGAAAAACTTCTCCTTTTCAGAAAGATTGCGAAGGATACACTTTATATTGTTTAGCTTCTCACGATAATTGGGGTCGGGACTTGTCAACACTACTTTTGCTTTCTTTACTGAATAACCTTTCGCACGTATGTATTCCGATGCTGTGCTTGTAGAAAGATGTTCACCGTATTGTCTTTCGTATGCTTCACAAAGCGTATGAAGATTCCAAGACGCTCTATTAACATTATGAATTGAAGGGGGTTCGTGTAAGAGTCTGATTAATTGATCTGACTTTGTCTTTATCCTTGATTTAACATCATCAGATACTTTTCTCGTCTTTCTTAGGTCAATATTCTCAATGCCCTTAGCCAAGAAGGCTTCCCGCCATTTCTTTATGGTTTTGATCGATCTTTCTACTTTAATGGCGATCTTGGTTATAGGTTGCCCTTCATGAAGCCCTAATATTGCAACTGCCTTTTCCCATTTTTCGCGATTAGTCGATGATCGCCATTTTTTCAATAACGTTAGGTCATTCGATTTGATATGCTCAATTTGCCACTTATTAAGCTTGATCAAAGGTAGATTATTATTGCTACACCATTCATGATATTTCGCAACAAAATGGGAATAGTTATATCCTTGTGATTCTTTATCACAGTATTCCTGCCACAGCTGCTTTAGATTGCATTCTTGAATCCGTAGCCTTTTGTAGCAATCCGGAAAATACTCTAAAAGACGTTGACATCTGTTTGTTGCATCTGAATTCACAAGAGCTGGATACGCTAAATCAATTAACTTTTTGTTTGTAAGCAGCAGGATTTGTTGGTAGGTCAAGTCGGACTGCTCATAGTAATTTATATACTTTCGCACTGTGCCTCGAGAGATATTAAGCGATTTAGATATCTCAGTTTTATTGAGATTACTCAGCGCATAAAGTTGTATTAGCCTAGAGGCCTTAGAATATGGAATTCTTTTACCTGGCATATTGGCTTACTCCTTAACGTCTCCTGATTAGCAAGGAACTTCAGCTAGCGTCAGAGATCTCGGAAATCCCAGTGTGGATGTCAGTATTGGGCGTCCATGAACGGCGAGTTTAGCGCTTTCGCGGGCTGAGCACCGGTTTCCCGGGCAGGAACGCTGGATTGGCTGAAAAATCGTTTTAATCAAGCAACGTCTTTACCAGGACTTGTCTTTTTGCGGTCACGCTGTTTACGACATAGTAAAAAGTATAGGTGGTTTTATACCGACTTGTAGGCTGGTGTTCACTAAACAACGAAAGTAAGGAATAAGTCCTAAATGACAAGTTTTTGCGGAAGGTAACTGACTAGGATATCCAATTCATCGGGGTATGAAATATTTGTAGTCGCTAGTTGCAGAGGACTACCCGAACGACCGCTTGATGGCCGGGTCCTGCCCTGCCCAGCGGCGAGGGGATCGTCCGCTTACGCGGCACAAGGGACTCTCAGGGGCACTCAGGCCCGTTCAGCCCATCCCGAGCTTCTCGCCGACGGGCCGCCAGCGCCCGCACCATGCTGATTGCGGACATTGTGGGCGGATGGTAGCCCGACATCGATTCGATCGGAGGCGGGTCTCTCAGAAAACTGAAAAGCCCCGCCGAAGCGGGGCTCAGGTAATGTGATTCCGCTCGGTCGCCTGATTCGAGAATCACTCTGTAGGATTAGCGACGACAAGCGAACATACTTGCGTGGTGGTATTGCCGTTTCCGTCGTCGGCGAGTACCACCCATTCGATATTGTCGTCGACTCCACCCGAGTCAAGAATGGTAACGGTATCTCCGGTGAAGGCGACCACACAGGACTCCGTTTTGTCGACCCGCTTGCCTTTCTTCGTGAAGACAAAGCAGTCGAAGTCAGCAATGCGAGGCACGATCGTTCCCGCACACTGATCTTCCGCACTCGCGGTAAACGAGATCGGCGCATCCGGGGGTGCGATGGTCGGGGGGCTGTTACAGTCGATCTCCGGCAGCAGGCTATCCTCAATCATTACGGACTGCGTGTCCTGATTGGCGTTTTCAGCATCATCGGTCGCCGTCCAGGTTACCGTTGAGGTCCCTAGCGGGAACAGCGCCGGAGCGTCGTCGGTAACCGCGACATCATCGTCGCAGAGGTCGTCGACAATCGGCGTTCCCAGAACCACGGATGTACCTGCCGGAGAAGCACACTCCGCTGAAACATCCGTGGGTGCCGTTATGGACGGCCCGAGGGTGTCGACAACATCGACATCGGCGGCACGGATTGAGTGGCCAACCCGTCGCTAACCGCAAGCTCCACGGATTTGCTCCCGGTGGGCGCCGGGAATACAACGCTGGGCATCTCGCCGCTTGCCGTGCCGCCTTCAAATGCGCCGGACCAGGAGAAGGTCAGCGCGTCGCCGTCATGATCAACAGAGCCGCTGCCATCGAGTTCGGTATCGGCGCCGCATTCCGCGGTGTAAGGACCGTTCGCGTCGCACAGCGGGATTCGGTTGACTTCGAAGGAATCGCTGGCTTCTTTTACGTCTCCGAGGAAATTCTTATAGGCGACGGATGCTTGGTTGAGCAATCTGCCCGGCGGCAAATCGTCGGGCACCAACGGCACGGTGAATTCTACGGACCGGGTTTCTTCGGCTGCCACCGCCAGGGTGCCGAGATCGAAGGTCTGTGTCGTCCCGTCGGGCAGCGTGTCGGTGAGAACCGTTTCTGTTGCCGAACCACTGCCGGTGTTCCGAACCTCGAGGGCATAGGTGATGGTTTCGCCGGGTAAAGCGTTCGTCGGCCCGGTTTTCACGAGCACCAGCTTCGCGCCGAACAGTTCGCCTAGCAAGTACTGGGAATACGCGATCTCAACGTGGTTTTGCTCATCATGAACATCCCCCGGACTGCCATCGGCGTAATCACCACCGCCTTTGAAATCATAGACAAGGTTAGGCCAATCTTCGAAGCCATGGAAGGCAGAGAGGAATCCGTCCTCGTTTACGTCGAACTCGACATTCTCTTGGTGATCGGGACAGGTATTGCCCTCATAGATATCATTGTCATTCCAATTTTCCCAACCTTGAATATCAAGACAGCCGATGCCAAAGCATTCGTCGAGCCCCCCCACTCAGGCAGATTCTCGTCGAGCCTGGGGCACTCGATTCTTGAAAAATCAAACCCGCTGACCAGCGGCGGCTCGTATTCCGGTGGGATCCCAGGAAACTGGAACAGGTAGTTCATGACGCTGTAATAATTGGGCTTGTAATTGACTATGTCATCGCCGCCATGTTTTAAGCCAAGGTTATGCCCGAGTTCGTGGAAGAAAGCCGCTAGATGCCTGTCTGTGGATCCTCCTGGATTACCGTCTTCATCAGGGTGGCAGGGATCGCCGGCGCCGACGTAGCCGAGCGGGATGTATCCCCCCAAGGTCACCATGAAGTCATTACCACCGTAAAGCGTACCGTCCTCCCACTCACCTTTTTCTGCGCTCCCGCTAGAACAATTGGCGACTGGATTATTTTTTTCCGCAGATTTGTAATGACCGAAGATACCATAGTGGAAAAATAAACGGCGGTAGTCTGAAGCAAAGTAGTCACTTTTCAGATCATAGAAGTTCGCAATTGAATCTACTTCCGGCTCAAAATGGAGATACTCGTTTCCGTCCTCGTCGATTGCTTCACCCCCGCCCTTCTCCACATCAGAAACCGGGATGGGGACCAAAGGCTGAACGGTATAGTCGACCAAGCGGCGGAGGTCGCCGTAGGTGCCGATGGCGCCGGGCTGGCTATCAATGTTTCGGTGTACTTCATAAATTACACCTTCACCATACAAAGGCCCAGTATCGACGTGTAACTGGACGCCCCAAACGCGTGTTCCGTGCAAGTAGTCCACGTTTTCCACAGGTGCATTGGCAAAGGCTTGCACCACAGCCTCTACAGCCTCCTTCTTGGGCGCATGGGAATGATCGTCGGCTTCCAGGTAGTCCAGCTCGACGTAAACGTCCTTCACCCATATGCTGCCACCCATGCTGCCGAGAGAAAGCCCCACAAACTCGTCGTCATCCAAATCTGGGTCATAACGGTATTCGTAGCGGTTGACAATGCCGTCTCCATCCCAATCGTCGCACTCCTCCTCATAGGGCCAGTTTTCTTCAAAGGGCCAACATCCGGGTGCGCCGCAAATTGCACCACCACAGTCGCTATTATTATCTATACAAATATCTTCGAGTAGGCACTGGTGCGTATGCTGACATACCGGATCGGGGTGATCCTTCCAGGCATCGCCAACACAATCTAAATAATGCGTAACACAACAATCATCGGGACCGTCAACGATGGTGTAGTCATGAGCAAATCCCCATTGTGGAAAGAAAGCAATGGTGCCCACTAGCATGAGTGCAACTAGCGGCGCCGAGAGACAAATGCCAGAAAACCTGCGCATCGGATACACTCCTAAAAGACCACGTTGGCCCGAGTGCCTGTGGGCACGGAGTGCAAAATAAAGAACCTCGCACCCTTTCGGGCCTGCGCTCTGGTACTTCTACCCCCCCTTCCTATTCCGAATTCTAGATCGCGTGGGAAAGCAGCCAGTGGCTACATCCGCGGTCACTGAATGAAATCAAGGACTCACCATATAGATCTTCCTAATTGACGGATGTTATTTACTACCGCAGGATTTTTCGACAAGATTCCAACCGTTGACTAGCCGTCAATTGAGTGACCGCTTACGCGGCCTATGTATAGTTGTGAAGTATGTATAGTTCTTAAGTGTCCATCGGCTGCGGGCGGCTTTGTTGTTTAGCTCACG
>CAVWCW010000033.1:0-72598 GCA_963753615.1 uncultured Gammaproteobacteria bacterium | reverse complement strand
CCTGGCTGGAAGTCAATTCCGCTGTGCAGGTTCGAAAGAGTATGTCGACTGGGTGGAGGCGATGCTCCGCAACGATCCTATTGAAAAATGTCGCGTATTGGCGTCTGCCTGGCACCATCCGAAACCTTTTTCGTCCTCCAAAGTCATCGCGTTTCCGATACCGACGCCAACTCTCAAAGTTGCCGAAGATCCTGTTCCCTATGGTAGCCCGCCAAAAATTGCAAAAAGACCAAGATCCTCTGGCCCACTTGACTTCAAGATCTTCGACTCGCCGCAAGCAATGGAGGACGCATTGCGCACGAAGATTGGCTCCGGCCCATTCAGCAAGACTTCTCGCACCCTATGCACGTCCGTGGGCGACTAGAGGCGCGGCCTCCCCTCACGATCTGCCCATATCCATGCAGGATTTCAGCATTGCTTATCTGGAGAATGGGATACAAAAGACATGGAACAAGGTCTGGAACTTTGTCCCGTCGAATGGTTCAGACTACGCGACCTTCATCCAAGGGAAGAAAGGATCCACGAATCCATAGCGATCCACTCTGCGAAGTGGGGTGTCCCTATGCCGTCAGAGGCTTTGATTGGGACTATGTTGGTATTCTCTGGTTGTCCGATCTCGCTCTACAACGCTGGCAAATGGGAAGTGAGAGCGGAAAACATTCATGAGTCAGGCATCTCCAGCCTGCGCACCCCCGGCGCTCAACGAAGTGAATCCACACGGCCCTCACCACATCAACTTACTCGAAGCTGTTGCCCAAAGTTACCGGATTCTCATGACCAGACCATCAAGGGTATTTACCTTTGGTTTGAGGACGACACGACGCGTGCCCACGTCGAGTCGACACTTGGGAAAATGAAGCCTGAAGAACTACACTCAATAGTCGCTGAAGTCGAAGCCCGCACCACTGCCGCCGACCTCCGCTTACCAGTCCTCAAAGAAGCCTTCGCGCCAACTTAATGAAATGGGAAGGTTTCAATCGCTGATTCAACCGAGGCTTCTGGAAAGCCTCTAAGAACCGCACCTTGCCGATCCATCTCCCAAAGAATACCATGGATAAAGATGGCGCCGTTCGGGCCGTCTTCGAGGCCGTTAAGTCTGCCCGCTACGCACCATCCATTCCGAAGCGGAGATCGTCATGAACAAGGGGCATGGCGTCGCCCGCACAATCCCCGTCTTCTGTATCGAGGACTACATCGTCTACTACTTTTGCATCAAGGAGCTGGAAGACGTCATCTCCGGCAACCGCACCGAACACACCTTCGGACGGATGGTCACTCGGCGGGACTCTGCGCAAAAGGAAGACCTCGACGTCGGGCATGGGCCCGCCGATCCATCGTCTGGCTTTCCGGTGTTCGCCGGGTAGGCAAGACGACACTGGCGCGGATGCTGCCAGATGCGGTGTATATGAACTGCGACCTGCCATCGACGCTCCGGGCGCTGGAGGATCCGGAACTGTTTCTTGAGTCCAGTCATCTGACACGGTACTGATATTCGATGAAGTGCATCATCTTGGACGACCCCAGCCGCCTGCTGAAGATTGCCGCCGACGAGTATCCCCAGCTGAAGGTACTGGCCACCGGTTCTTCCACCCTGGCCGCCACCCGCAAATTTCGCGATTCCTTAACCGGCCGCAAGCAGGCGATTCACCTTTGTCCGGTGCTCTGGGAGGAGTGCGCCGTTCCCTTTGGCGCGCCCGATCTGGATCGCCGCCTGCTCCATGGCGGACTGCCTGAGCCTCTGCTGGCAACACGAAAGATTCCGCATTTTTCAACGAATGGATCGATAGTTTTTATGCGCGGGATATCCAGGAGCTGTTCGGTATCCGCAACCGGCAGGGCTTTCTGTCGCTGTTCCGGCTTTTGCTGCGCCAGAGCGGTGGGCAACTGGATTTTCAGTGATGGCGAACCTGAGCGAACTGAGCCGTCCCACGGTGAAAGCCCATATCGAGGCCATGCAGATCGCCCATGCGGTCCACCTGTTGCGGCCCTTTCATGGCGGCGGTAAGCGGGAGATCGTCAGTCGTCCGAAGTGTTATGCCTTCGATACCGGGTTTGTTACTTTCGAGAAGGGTTGGGACAGCATTCGCGAGGATGACCGCGGCCTGTTGTGGGAACACCTGGTACTGGACACTTTGCGGTGTCGTTTTGCGGACGAGGCCATTTTCTACTGGCAGGACAAATCGCATCGCGAAGTGGATTTCGTGATTCACCGTGAGCGCGATCGGGTTGATGTCGTGGAGTGCAAGATCAATCCTGACAGGTTGAGTGTGGCACCGATCGAGGCCTTCCGCGGTCTGTATCCGGAGGGTGAGAACTACATTGTCAGTCCCGCCGTGTAGAAATCCGTACCAGATAGCGCCGGGGCGATCTGGTATTCACGGCATGCTTCGACTGGGGATCTTCCCCTGAATGAAGCCCGGCGGACACGAAACCGTCCAGGCCCGCATCCTCGCCGACGCCGAGACCGTCGGATGGATGCTGGTGGTCAGACCACTGGTTTCCCGCGAGGATGCGGAGCAGCGGCGTGGGGCGTGATCCGGAGGTGCCGCCCGCCAACCACGCAAGGGACCCGCCCAGCTCTTCTTCGGCGAGCTTGCTCGATGCCAAGGTGCGGGAGTTCAACCCCCGCTACGCCGAAGCCGAGGGTGCCTCTGCTCGGGCGGTTCCGCCATCTCCACACCGACATCTAGGGCAACTGGGAATTCGTAGAGCACCTGGACAACCTGGTTGATTTCATTGCCCGCGATACGCTGGGTTTCCGGTGCGAAAAGTCTTTTTTACGACAAATAACGCAAATATGCGACAAATAAAGTATTTATCTGTCGCATAAAGCCTTTTTGCGACATATAATTCGACACATGCCGAAGCGGATCCCCGAACAAGAGCTCGACGCCATCCTGGCGGTCGTGGCGGCACACCCTGAGGGCGTATCGGTCAGCACCATCCGTGCGGGGCTGCCGTCCGACATGCCCCCGCGGACACTGCAGCGCCGCCTCGCCCTGCTGGTGGAACAAAAGCGGCTGATCGCCGACGGGCGAGGCAAGGGCCGTCGCTATCGCGTCCCTGTCTCGATAACCGGTCAAGGGCATCTGGTCGCGGGTAGCCTGCGACAGTCGCGGCGCGAGGAGAGGTCTATGTGCCGATCTCGCCTGAGGCGGAAGCGATCAGGCAAGCGGTTCGCGCGCCGATCCAGAACCGGCGCCCGGTCGGCTACCAGCGCGACTTTCTGGACGACTACCGGCCCAACGAAACCCTCTACCTGCCGGCGGCAACGCGCCAGCGCCTTCTCGAAATGGGTCGCCCGCCCGACGGCGAACGCCCGGCGGGAACCTACGCCCGCACGATCTACAGCCGTTTGCTGATCGACCTTTCGTGGAACTCCAGCCGCCTGGAAGGCAACACCTACTCGCTGCTCGAAACCGAGCGCCTGCTGGAGCTCGGCGAGACCGCCGAGGGCAAGGATGCGCTGGAAGCGCAGATGATCCTGAACCACAAGGCCGCCATCGAGCTGCTCGTCGACCAGGCCGACGAGATCGGCTTCAACCGCTACACCATCCTGAACCTGCATGCCCTGCTCGCGGACAACCTGCTCGCCGACCCGCAGGCGGGCGGCCGCCTGCGGCGCATTCCGGTGGGCATCGACGGCACCGTCTACCACCCGCTGGAAGTGCCGCAGCTCATCGAAGAGTGCTTCGAGACCATTCTCGACACCGCGGCCGCGATCACGGACCCCTTCGAGCAGGCCTTTTTCGCGCTCGTGCACCTCGCCTACCTGCAGGGCTTTCGAGGATGTCAACAAGCGGGTTTCCCGCCTCGCCGCGAATATCCCGCTGATCCGCGGCAACCTCTGCCCCCTGTCCTTCGTGGACGTGCCGGAGCGCGCCTATATCGACGGCGTGCTGGCCATCTACGAGCTGAATCGCATCGAGCTGCTGCGCGACGTGTTCGTCTGGGCCTACGAGCGTTCGAGCGCACGGTACTCGGCGGTCCGCCAGTCCCTGGGCGAGCCCGATCCGTTCCGCCTGCGGTACCGGGCGCTGGTTGCCGAGCTGGTCGCCGCGGTGGTGCGTGCGGAAATGGACAAGAAAGCGGCGACTGCATTGGCACGCCAACGTGCAGCGGAGCAGGTGCCACCGGCGGACCAGGCGCGATTTGTCGAAGTCGTGGAGACCGAGATAATGAGCCTCCACGAGGGAAACATCGCGCGCTACCGCCTGCGCCCGGCCGAGTACCAGGCGTGGCGGCAAGGCTGGCGTTGACGGGGATTCAGGATGCCAACACCCGGAGAACACAAGACCGTCCAAGCCCGGATCCTCGAATACGCCGAGGCCATCGGTTGGACGTTTGTGTCACCTTTCCCGCGAGGAAGCCGAGCAGCGGCGCGGCTTTGATCCCGACGTTCCGCCCGCCGACCGCGCCAGGAACCGCTCGCTCTTCTTCGACGACCTGCTCGATGCCAAGGTGCGGGAGTTCAAGTGCGGCAGTTTCACCAAGCTCCGGATGGTGGAACCGCTGCGCTTGTTCCACCCTTCTACCAATCCAGGCTAAGCGCGCCGGCTCACCCCGTTCAGGGCAGGTCGCTGCGGCGGAACAGGAAGTAGCCGAGGGTCGCGCAGGCGGACCCGAGCAGGGTTGGGTAGATCAGGGCGTAGGCGATGTAGCCGCCGTTGCCGAAGTGGTCGAGGATCACGTAGGCGGTGGGCCCCAGCAGCACCAGCTGCGGGTCGAACAGCATCATCGAGGCGGTGCGGAACACCTGCAGCGGATTGGCCAGGGCGATGGCCACCGCGGCCTCGGGCGGCAGGCTCTCGCGGATCATCACCCCCAGCAGGATCAGGTCGAGAAACAGCAGCAACATCAGCCAGATGACGAAGGCCGCCGCCCTGGGCGACGTCGGCGGAGCGCGCCAGGGTCGAGATCAGCATGCCGATGCCGAGAAAGCACCAGGCCAGCGCCATCAACAGCCCGCTGTAATAGCCGAACAGGGCCCAGGGTACCTCGGCACCGCGCGCAGCGCCCCAGATCACGCCGCGCCAGCATGGCCAGAAACACCGGCAGGAACACCACGACGAAACGCCCCAGCAGCTTGCCCCAGAACCAGGCGGCCAGCCCGACCGGCAGCGACAGCAGGTATTCGAACACCCCGGCCTCGCGGTCGCCGGCCACCGAACGCACCGTGGTGATCAGCACGAATACGGGCAGGATCGCCATCGACAGCTGGATATAGGTCACCAGCAGCCGCGACAGGCCGGTAAAGCCCATGATGCGGGATTCGGTGATGCCGAAGAGCGAACAGCAGAACCACCATGCCGCCGAACACCAGGCGTGTAGACCAGGAACCACTTGGCGCGCAGGGATTCGATGATGTCCGCCCAGGCGGTCAGCCAGAGATGCTCTGCATCGTTGTCACGTGTTGCGGCCGTCGGTCGAGGCTGACCGGCGTGGTCGTTGATGGTGGCGGTCCACGTGGCTAGGTATCGACCTGCCTGGGCCTGTGTCGAAACCATCGGCCTCGGGGCGGCTTCCTGCTGTGCGCCGAGGCCGTATCCCATGGGGGTCTGCTGGCCGGCCAGGTAGTGGGCGCTGCGGGCATCGATCCAGTCGCCGTCGCGCCAGTCGGCGACCCAGATTTCGGTGTCCGGGTTCGTCGCCATGGTCTTGGTCCTGCAGCCAGATCACGGCGCAGCCGAGGTCGTCGAAGGAATACACCGGCGAGCGCCCTCGGCCGTCGTGCAAGCGCACCTGTGCCGCGTGCTTGCGGTCGCTCAGCACCATGCGGCAGCGCTCGCAGGTGTACGCGGTCCCACTTGACCGACCGGGCCGGTGCCGGTCTCCGCCGCAGCCGGCAAGCAAGCAGCAAACCGTGCCAACGCACCAAAACGCCAGCAACAGCCGGTCTAACCCGATGACCGCTGTAGGCTTAGCCAAAACGCGCTCTTCCCGGCCTGCGCCTCGGGCTCGTCCTCGTCGATCCCAATGACGCGGCCGAGCAGGGCGGCGTATCGGGACAGCATGCCGAGAAAGCGCAGGCGGTCGGGACCGGCGACCTCGCCTTGCCAGTGCGCCCGCCGTCGCCGCTGCCGAAGCCCCATTCGACCGATGGCCGGCGAAGGCCGGGTCGGCGCGGGTCAGGCGCAGCTGCAGCGCAGACGGCTGCTCAGCTCCACCAGGTCGGCCACCCGGTCGTCCAGCACCACGCGGCCCTGGTCCAGTTCGATCACCCGATTGACCAGGGAGGCGACCTCGTCGAGGCGGTGGCTGGAGATCAGCATGGCCGCGCTATCCTGGCGCTCCGCGAGCAGCTCGAAAAAGATATGCCGGGCCTCCGGGTCCAGGTTCGCCGCAGGTTCGTCCATGACCAGCATATCGCCGTCGCGGCCGAGCGCGATGGCTGATCAGCAGCTTCTGCTTTTGGCCGCCGGAGAGCTTGACGAAAGGCTGATGGCGAAAGCGCCCGGCGTCGAGCCCGAGCCGCTCGGCGACCGCCTGATCGCTCGGGGTCGGCGGCGCAAAGCCCGGCGGCGAAGCGCACCAGCTGCCCCACCGGCATCTTCAGCGGCGGCGGCAACTGGGGCACGAAGCCGATGCGCGACAGCACCTCGCGGCGGTGCTGGCGCGGGTCCAGGCCGTCGACGCGCACCCGCTCCCTCGCAGTACGTACTCGCCCAGCAGGCAGCGGATCAGCGTCGTCTTGCCGGCGCCGTTGGAGCCGACCAGCGCGATGCGGTGGCCGCGCTCGACCTCCAGATCGATGCCCTTGAGCACCTCCTGGCGGCGGAAACGCTTGACGACCTTTTCGAATCGAATCATGGCGCGTCGGCTCACAGCAAGCCTTTCCAGTCCCTTGAACTTGAAGTCCAGGGAGTCGGTGGGGCAGACGTCGACACAAAGCCCGCAGCGGGTGCAGTCGGCGCCGATGTCGGTGTTCAATCCGCCGCGCCGGCCGCGGATGGTGACGTCCAGCACATGGGGCACCATGCAGATCTTGCGGCAATCGCCCTCGTGGTGGCAACTGCGCATATTGTATTGCACCCGCAGCGGGGAGATGCTGCCCACCAGCCCGTAGGTAATGCCGATCGGGCACACATAGCGGCACCAGGCGCGGCGCGAGACGAAGACCTCGAACAGCAGCAGGGCCAGCACCCAGAGCAGGGCTAGGCCTGGTCCATAGATCAGCGCCCGGCTGAGAATGCCGGTGGGGGAGATGGTCTCGAACACCGTGTAGCCGGTGGCCAGGGCGAGCAGGGCGAAGATCAGGTAGAACAGCGGCCCGCACGCCGCGGTGGAAGCGCAGGTCCACGGCCAGTTTGCGTCTCGGCCAGTTTGAGGTGGATCTTTTCCGCCCCTTCCGCTATCAGGTGATAGGGGCAGACCCAGGAGCAGAAGGTGCGCCCGCCGAGCAGCCACCAGAGCAGGAACACCGTGAGGGTGCCGATCAGCAGGTTCAGCACCACCTGCTTGAACGCCAGCATCACCTGCAGCGCCGAGTTGAGGTCGGCGAAGTGAAACCCGACCACCCGGGAGGCGGTGAGCGCCCCCTCCACCAACTGCACGTCGAAGTAGAAGGAGACCACGAACAGCAGGTTCACGAGGATCAGCGTGGCCCAGCGCCGGTTGCGCCATTTGTGCCGGTGCCGGCTGCGTTCGTGGGCTTCCTCCGCCGCGCGCAGGGCCTCCTTGGTGAGGCGCACCTTGCGTTTCTCGAAATAGATCTCCTTGACCTCGGGCGCCTGCTGTTCGGCGGTCGGTTTGCTCGGCTTGAGGCCGAGGAGCTGACGCAGCGATTCGAACGAAGTAGCCCATGTTCAGGCCCCGCCCGTGACTCGGTCGATGTCGACCACAATGGCGGCTGGCTCCGGCGGGCAGATCATCTCGCACACCCCGCAGCCCACGCAGCCCTCCTTGACCACCGGTGTCATGGCCCCACCCGGCCCTGTCGGCTCCAGGGCGATGGCGTGGCGTGGCGGGCACTGGTTGGGGTCGCCGGAGGGCGGCTCGCCGGCGGCGCATTGGGCGATGCGAATCTCGATTGGGCACTGGCGGACGCACAGGTCGCAGAGCGCCAGGTCGTAGTCGTAGTCCGCTACCGGGATCGGGTTCCAACGGTCGATCTCCGCGTAGCGCAGCTTGCCCTCGAAGGCGGTTCCCCGGGCGGGACCCTGAAACCCCATCCCCTGCGCCGCCAGGCAGGCGTCGGGCCGGCCCAGCCGGGCCAGGCCCATGCGGGTGTCCGCCGGATAGTCGAGTTCGTGGGTCAGGGCGCCGGTGGGGCAGGCCAGCACGCACTGCAGGCCGTCGCAGGAAAAGTCGCAGGCCTGAGCCCGGGCCTCGATAAACGGGGTACCGACCCCTACGCCGTCGACCAGGTCCGCCAGCCGGATCGCCTCCACCGGGCAGACCTGAACGCACTGTCCGCACTTGATGCAGGCGGCCAGAAAGGACTGCTCGTCGAGCCGGTCCTTGAGGGCGCCGGGGGGGCGCAGGCGGGCATTGGCGCCGCCCAGCACCGGGAGCAGTCCGAGCAGCGACGCCCCGACCATGCCCGCGGCCAGGCCGGCGCTGCGCAGGAATTCGCGGCGGCTCTGCTCCCGCCGCTTGGGGCTGATTCTCGGCTTGGGGGGCTTGGTCGGGACGCTCATTGGCCTCGGCCCGGGAGGTCTTGCAGCGACTGGCGGAGCAGGTCGTAGGCGCTCGCCGGGGCGTCGGGGCGACCGCCCCGGTTGCGGCTGGCGCTTCAGACCTCACGCCCGGCTCCGGCAGCTGCGCAGCGAGCATCACCGGGCGCTCGTCGCGCAGCGTCATGTCGGGCTCGGTGAACGGCGCCAGGCGTTCCAGGAAGTCCAAGACTTCGAGCATCGGCGAACCCTTGAAGAACTGGGCCGGGGGCACGTCCATCCAGATGCGGTCGGCATAGCCGTAGAGTTCGTAGGGGGTGTCGCCGATGCCGTCGCCGTCGCGGTCGAAGCCCTCGTAGTCGTCCCAGAAGTTGCCCTCCCAGAGGTTGCGCTGGGCGGTCTTGCCCCCTTGCACCGCGACCTGGGTGATATTCCCCTTGAAGCGATTGCCGCGAAACAGGTTGCCTTGCCAGTCGTTGAGAAAGCGTACCCCGACCCCGTTGTAGGCCACCAGGTTGTTGTCGATGCGGTTGCTGGTGTCCGGCTGGTAGGGCGAGACGTCCAGGTACAGGCCCACCGCGTTGTACAGAATCCGGTTGCCTTCGATGGTGACGTCCGAGGTCTCCTTGAATCCGATGCCGACCCCTGTGGGTCCGGCCGCCTTGGCGATGTGGTTGTTGCGAATCACCACGCCGTCGCTGTACATGAGAAAGATCCCCACCGAATTGTCTTCGTAGTGGTTGTCTTCCACCCGGTTGAACCGCGAGTACATGAAGTGCAGGGAATAGCGGCCGCGGCGCGCGTCATTGCCCGAGATGACATTGTCCGCCGAGTACCAGACCACGGTGTCCCGGGAGTCGCGGATCCGGTTGCCGGTGATCTGGTTGCCGAAGCTGTACCAGAGGCGGATGGCGTCACCGCGCAGGCCCAGATCCACCGGCTTGGAGGCGATGCGGTTGCGCCGGATCAGGTTGTGTTCGGACTGCTGGAGATCGACGCCAAACAGACAATTGTCGATGATATTGTCCTTGACCACATTGAAGTTGCCCCGCACCTGCACGCCGGAGTCGATATCGTTGTGGGAGTTGCCGGAATTGGTCAGGCGCAGTCCTTTCAGGGTAGCGCCGTCGGTATCCAGCAGTACCACCGTACCCTTGCCGCCGGCGTCGATGGTGACCTGGCCCCGGCCGTCGATGGTCAGCGGTTTGTCGACAATGACCGGCCCGGTATAAGTCCCTGGTTCCGGGAATAGCGTGCTGTCAGGGGCGGCAGCATCCACCAGGGCCTGAAATTCGGGGTAAGCGGCTGCCGCTGGTAGCGCCAGCCAGGCGAGTAGGGCCAGGCCCGCGAATCGGATTCCCTGCACCAGTGGTGCCGTGCGAGGCGGCTTCAATCAGTTCCCCCTGAGTTCCTTGCGGCGCAGTAACCCAGCGAGTGCCAGCAGCACAGACATAAGCAGCATCAGTCCGAAGCCGATACTGGGGTAGGAGTGGGTGGCGAACTGGGCCACTTTACCGTCGCCGAATACCGTCGGCATAAAGGGTTTGACGGTAAAGGCACCCATGTCGTTGAGGCTATGGCCGTACCACCAGAGCCAACCCGAATAGTCGATCAGAAAAAACAGAGGCAGGGCCATGGGCACCAGTACCAGCAGCCAGTATGGGATACCGCCGGTGGTTCTCGCTCCCCACAGCAACCATAGCATGATCCCGGCCAGCGCCCAGAACACCCCTTGGGCAGCGGCACTCATGGCGGTGGCCATGGGGATTATCTCTTCCGGGTTATTGAAATAGCGGCCCAGGCTCTTTGCATAGTGCCAGCCGAGCAATTGGCTGCCGCTACCGGTCCAGGTTTCGCGCTCGTCGGCGGGCTGTCGTTCCTGGTCTTTTTCGAAGGTTACTCGAAGATTGTCTATATAGCGGTCTTTGTCGGACGTGTCCGAGGGCTTGTCCGCCGGTGCGTTTCTCGCGTTGCTCGCTGCCAGCTCGGCCTTGAGGCGGGCAATCAGGGCCTGCCCGGAAGACAGGGTTTCTCCCGATTCATCTTCCGAACTCTGGTCGAGAGCGCTGGCCATGGCCGACAGATAGCCTTGGTTTTGGTACTTCAGCCCCCCGTCGGTGTAAAAATAAAGTCCCATCCAGGCCAAAACGGCAGCGAACCCCAATCCCATTAGCGGCACTCGCAAGCGGGCGGACGGGATCATGAACCCTATGAGCATCACCCCGAGTATGGTCAGCAGAAACGGCGAAAAGGCCCGTTCGACCACACCGCCGGCGGCGATCGGGTACATCCCTACATAGTGGTTGATGGTGTCCATTTCGTGAACGCAGTCCAGGGCTTCCTCCTCCTGGATCTCGGTCTTCTCGATCCGTTGACAGCCGTTGAACACCCCGTTCATGTGAAAGTGGATGCGTACCCCGTCGGGGAAGGCCTCTTCCGGATAATTAGGGGCGGTCAACGACACCCACCAGATGGGCGAGTAATAGATCGCCCCCAGCAGGCCGAGTGCGGCCAGGATCAGGATCAATACGGCGGGGTTCGATTTGCTGCGGGCGGTGGCTTGCATGGCGGGCTCTGGGGGTGGGGGCGGCAGGGGTTCGGCCAAGTCCGCGCGCTCCCTGCGCGGCCCGCGGCCGGCTGCCTATTGAAAGTCCGGGTTCTGCCAGTCGGCCGAGGCGGCTAGGTCCTCCGCAGCTACCGGTAGCCAGGAGGCGTAGTTGATTACCTGCTGCATCTCGGCATCGGAGAAGGTCTTTACCTGGGCCACCATGTCCGGGTTGGCATTGCGCCGCTTGCCGTCGCGGATCCACTCGAACTGGCGCAGCATGTATTTGTAGTGCTGGCCGTTGATGCGGGGGTAGAACTTCTCGGCGCTGCCGACGCCCGTCTCGCCGTGGCATTTCACGCAATTGTCCGCGTACAGCTTTTCCCCTGCCGCGTGCTCCGGCGTGCCCGGGCCCCAGGGACCCTTGCCCCATTCCGGGTTCATCGGCAGCTTCTCCGTGTAGGCCACCACGTCCGCCACCGACTGGGGGCCGCCGATGGAGCGTTCCAGGGCGAACGGATACATGGTCGGATTGTCGCGGTTCAGTGCCCGGATGTCCGACAACTGTTTGATCAAGACGCTGGCGTGCTGCCCGGCCAGCTGCGGGAAGGTACCGTCGTCCAGGCCCCAGCCCTCGGGCAGGTGGCAGGCGGAACAGACTTCGTAGACGTCCATGCCGTTTTCCAGGTCGGGGGTCAGGGTCAGGGCTTCGTCCTGTTCGCCCCCGGCTTCGTTCCAGGCCCACGCGGACCCGCTCAGGGCCAGAGCGAGGGAGGCCAATAGTCCGCCTTGCAGTTTGCTGTAACTCATGGAGTACCTCCGATAATGCTTGCCGTGGCGATTGCCGAGTTTCGCCTTCAGTCTAGTGTCTAGGGCAGGTATCGGCCTTGACTAGAATCAAGCACTTTTGCCAGTTTTTTAAGAGGTTATTCCAGTCCGGCCAGCCAATCGGCGATGGCGCGCAACTCTTCGTCGGCCACCAGGTGCATGACGCCCTTCATGGCCGCCGACTGGCCGTTGCTGCGCACGCCGTTTTTGATGTCAACCATCTGGTTGTAGGCGTAGTCGGCATTTTGCCCGGCCAGCTTGGGGTAGTTCGGCATGATCGGCGTGTTGGCGTCCTTACCGTGGCAGGCAAAGCAGGTCTTGGTCATATACAGTTGCTGTCCGTCCAGCGCGGCGACGGGGGCCGCGGCGAAGGCGCCCAGGAGCGGCAGGGAAAGGATCAGTATTCGGGTGGTTTTCATGATAATGCCTCTAAGAGAAACAGGGGACCGTGGAGCTGGCGCCGGGAGGGCTGGCCTCCCGGCGTTCGAGGGCGCGCTTACTCTTGCTTGACCGCGCCGTTCTGTTCCAGATAGGTCTTTGCGCGCAGACCGAGGTCGGCGGTCTTGACCTGGTATTGCCACCACTGATTGGCCCAGAGCATGGCGTTCTGCCAGTCTTCTTTGCCGGCCGCAGCTTCCGCCTTTTCCTTGGCGCCGGTGGCGAAGCCGAGTTGGTCGGTGGCGTCTTCCACCAGGGCCACCACGGTGGGGAAGTCCTTGAAGTTATGACTGGTGATATAGGCTACCACCTGGTCAATCACCTCTTGGGTTGCCACATTGGTCTCGACCTGCTTTTCGTAGTCCGCTTTGGTGTAGGTGGTGCCTTCTTCCATGACCATGCCCGTTTCCTGGTAGCCTTTCGGCTTGACCAGCAGATAGCCCTGCATTTCCAGGTGCAGTGCCGAGCAGAACTCGGTGCAGTAGTAGGGGAAGACACCGGCCCGGTCGGCCACGAAGGTAGCGGATGCGGTCTTGCCCGGCTCGATGGAGAGCTGGACGTTCTGCCCGTACATGGCGAAGCCGTGTACCTCGTCCTCGGCCCGTTCCAGGTTGGTCAGATGGATCTTGACCGTATCGCCGGCCACGGCCTCGATGATCTCAGGCGTGATGTGCGAGCGAATGGTGGTGCCGTAGACCTCGACCGTGCAGTTGCCTTCTGCATCACAGTTGCGTTCGGTCTTCTCGCGGCCGGCTCGGGTGCGGAACTCGGAGCGTGAGTCGGTGCGGCTGTTCCAACCGGATTTGTAGCGAACTGTGGGCTTCAGCTTGTCGGCGGAGATCGCCACTGCATAGTGGGGTTCGCCCAGCGGCAACGGCATGTCGTAAAGCAACTGCATCTTGTCGTTGCTGATATCGATCAGCTGGTGGTTCTGCGGATGCAGGGGGCCGACCGGGTTGAAACGGTCGATGGCCAGCTTATTCAGCGCTACCAGGTACTTGCCGTCCGGGGTCACCGAGTCGCCTTCCATGGTCATCAGGTGGCCGATGTTGTAGTGGATGGAGATCTTGTCCAGCACCTTGCCTTCGCAGTAGTTCCATTTGGCGACCATAGAGTCCACGTACAGGGAGGTGTAGGCGATGCAGGGCTCGGCGTCGAACTGGGTGTGGAGCGGGCCAAGGCCGAGTTCGGCCTGGGTATGCAGCGCATCGGTCATGGCGATGATCGGGATGCCGTAGGGGTCCTTGCCCTCGAACTTGCCATCGGCGATAGCTTTCTGGATCTTCTCGAAGCTGTATACCGAGGCGTGGCTGTCGAGCTTACCGGAAACCACCAGGTACTTCCCGTCGGGGGTCACGTCCGCGCCATGGGGGCTCTTGGGTTCGGGGATCAGGAACATCACGCCCTCGGCCACCGAGACGTCGATCGGCAGCACATTTCCGCCGTTGATCTTGACCCCCTTGCCGGCCGCGATCAGCTCGGCGGCCTTTTTCCAGTTGATTACGTGCAGGAAGTCGGTGTCCTTGGACGAGCAACCGGCCTCGAAGGGGGGGCGACCCCGCTCGATGCCGCCCACATAACGCTCCGAACAGAAGGAGTTGGTGAACGACCAGCCGTTGCTCGGGCCTTTGCCAGCGTCCGACAGGTCCTGGCTGTAGGGTGGCGCCTCGACGGTGAAGGAGTTGGCCGGGTCGATGCGGCCTTTCTCCGAGTCGAATTTCCAGTAGGTGACGCCGCCCCGGTACTTGGCGTTGAACTCCTCCAGGGGTACGAATTCGTTGCTGTAGGGGGCTGCATACTGAGCCGCGGTGATCACGTACTCGGTGTTCGGGGTGACGAAGGCCCCGCCGTGTTGGGACTTGTACACCGGGTTGACCACGATCTGCTTGGTCTCGAAGTCGTGCAGGTCGATCACGGCTACGCGCGGATTGGCCTTGTCGTTGATAAACAGATAGCGGCCGTCGTACTCACCGTCGGTTTCGGAGATGGCCGGGTGATGGGTGTCGCCGTAGGTTATTGATTTTCCGTGGATCTTACCCTGGTCGAGCACCGCTTTGGATTCGTCGTCGAAACCGTAGCCCTGCCAGGGCTCGGGGGTGAAAACTCCAATGTATTTGAGGAGACGCATCGACGGGATGCCGTAGACGATCACCTGCCCGCTCTGGCCACCGGAGCTGAACACGATGTACTCGTCCCGTCCTCCGGTGGGGGTGTAGGTTTTGGCGGCGGCGAGGACGTCTTTCTCGGACAGGCCGCGGCGTTTCATTACATCGTCCAGGGACTCCGCCGACCAGGCACTGCTGGCCGCGCCGAGCCCCATAACCGCGCCGATAAGCAGCGCCAGGCTGGGTTTGCGATTTGCTTTCATTCTGTCCCCCGTTGTTTGGGTGTTTCTTTGGTGGAAGCCGCATCTGGTCCTGCATTGCGACGCTGCGGTGGCGATTGCCCCGAAACCCGGCCATATCCCGTTACCTCGGGGCCGGATTCAAATAGGAGCCAGGTGCCGAGGGGCATGGCTGGAATCTGAAGTATTGCGACTCGCGCCTCGGTTGGCTTTGATCTTGGTCAAGTCGCCAAGGTGGGGCTACTGGGTCGGTCAGGTCGTTACTCGGGAGCGTCAACCTCGGGGTTTTAGCGGTTTCGCCGGCTTGGGGGGTCGGAAGCAACGGCGGAGAAAGGTGCCTGGCTTTGTCCCTTACTCCTGGTTCGAGCAGGTTCTCTCCGGCGCGTTAATGACTGGGTTGCAGAGTGGACCGGGCGCGCAGGAATTCCGCCTGGCCAAGGCCGGGTTCCGTATTCGGGTCGTATTCATCCGAATCCGTGTATAGAATGCTGCCCGTTTGACCGACCCAGCGGTACTTCCAGTCGCCAGACCCCCGCTTTTTACCCCCATCATGGGGGTCAAGATACGGCTCGTCGGGCCGTCTGCCGGGGAATAGCGCCTCGGTAACGAGGGCGGCTATATCCTTCTGGCGTGATATGGATTCCTTCGCTATTGCGTGATAATCCGGAACGGGATCCCGAAGCACTGCCCCCTGCATCACCTTTGCCATCCAGTCGGCATCGTATTCTTGCGATCGCATGATTACGCTAAGAACTGGGCCCCAGTAGTCGAATTGGCCTTCCGGAGCTCTCACCGAAATCGTTTCGGTATTTCTCCAATACCCATCATGCACTCCCGTGTACTCTTCGATTACCGTCAGAATCTGCTCATAATAGCGGCGCCCGTCTTGTTCAAATGAAAAGCTAACGATTGAAGCGTCGTATAGGGTGGTTTGGCGTCGCTGCAACGGATCCTTCTGGTTCTGCTGGAGATAGTGGGTAAGATTGGGAATATTGCGTTGATCTGTTGCCGTCAAAAGACTTTTTTCAAACGCTGGATAGAGGTGAGGAATTGCGAGGTTTCGAATATATTCATTGGCAGATTGACGGGGTTGCACGGAATACCCGTAAACATGGCTGCCGACGGAAGGGGAAAGTATCGGCCACTGCCTGATGGCAACTGCCGAATCTACATAGGGCACCGAAGGAAGCCATCGGAGCTTTACTCCTGACGGGTCAGGAGATGTGATGGAGTAATCGGCATTCAGGCCATGCTCGGTCAGCGTGATGCCGCCTTCGAGTTGCCAGCCCTTTGGAAGCAGCAGGCTGAAGGCTTTATGATTAGGCTCTTCAGTCAGCCGGAACAGGACCGGATCGGGGTATTCGCCGCTAGCCCCGGCCCCCGCCATGCTCGAAAACCAGAGAAATACCACAAACAAGCGGACCAATGACGGATGGCTCGGGCCTCTTGGCATTTCTGGAATATTGTGGAGGCGGAACACTCGGTATTCCTTTCTAGAGTGGGATGAGCCCGTAGACAGGATCTGCTATCGTCCTACACATGATACTTATCACCTACCCGATCGGACCCAGTGTCGATATTCTTCGCCGGGTTCGCAGGGAGCTTCCCTGCTTCCTTTGATTCAGCCCATAGAATCAGGCCGATGCGCATTGCTGTTTTGGAGAACCCGCCGCAGTGATCAACTCTCCTTAATTGTCGGAGATATTGATATTTCTCATTTCCCGATAGTCCGGCGGTGGCTCAAACAGCCAGTCGTCGGTTTGTATGATCGTTTCACCGTCCGTGAAGTTGCGTTCATAACCCAGGTCGAGTATGTAGCGATTCCCCGTAGCGGTATCTTCGTACTCGTCGTTCCCCATCAGGGTGTTGTGTTCATGTTCTTGGATCGAGGAACGGGTGGCGTCATGGCCGGCAACGATCTCATTGTCGATGCTACGCATTTCCCTCTGCACCTTTGCCAAGCGGTTTGAAATCTTCCGGTCAAGGGCGCGGATCTTCTCCTGGGTTGCCGCTACGCCTTTGGTGCATTCGTCGAATCCCGCGATCGTCGTGGCCATCCAGGTGGGGTTCATGCGAAATGACGTTATTACCGCTTTTAGCACCGGCGCAATCTTTTCAACGGTAGCCAGCGGACCACCTGCTACCACCGCGAAATCAGGGGTCCAGACCGTCGATGTGTGCACGCTGTAGCTGGTGATCAGGGCGGTCCAAAGCTCCGCAAACCGAGTTCCCTCACGGTCATAGGCTACTTCGATGGATTCGGCGATTACTTGCGGCCGAATTTCATCTTCCGAATGAAACGCCTGATTCCAGGCGGCCGCCAAGGTTCCCAATGACTTCGTGTTTCCCCATTCCACGTTGCTGGCATCCGGGCGGGATGAGGGAAACACGATCTGGGCTACATATTCCGCCGGCGTCATTAACTGGGGCATCTGCATCATGCCGTTCAATACCTGGCCCGGTGTTATATTCATCATTGATGTGCCGGGTGCCGGGGTATGGAACATTTCGGTCGGAAAATAGGTGATATAAGATTGAGTCGACGGGTCGTAAATCGAAAAGTAGAGTTTCTTGCCGCAACCATCAACAACCGTCTGCACTTGGTGTTGCGGAATCTGCATGATTCCCCCCTCTGTCTGCCAGCCCTCCGGGATCAGAACAGTAAAGGCCCGTTCAGTGTTGTCTTCGTAGATTCGATAGCGGTAAACCGGACCAGTTTTATTCGTGCGCGGAGGGGCAATGTCGCTGTCCGTTGTTTGCGAACG
Organism: uncultured Gammaproteobacteria bacterium; assembly: GCA_963753615.1. GTDB lineage: Bacteria > Pseudomonadota > Gammaproteobacteria > Chromatiales > Chromatiaceae > CAVWCW01. The sequence continues at coordinate 55,063 of CAVWCW010000033.1, read as the reverse complement.
TAGATTCACTGCCCCGCCGCCTCGATTAGGCTGCCCCATGTTCCCGGGAATCGGTACCCGAAGCGCACCGGTTGTATCAACCGGCTCGTCCTGACCAGATAGTTGCGCACCGGCGGCCGCAAGTACTTTGTCCGAGGGCTGTGTCACTTGCAGCACCGACCCCGTTCCCTGAATCTGGTAGTTAACCGGCTGCCCGCGTTCGTCTTCCGCTTCTCCCGCGCCGGATAACTGGCCTTCGAACTTGACCATGAACGGGATACCCACTGCTAAGGGCAGATCGATCTCCACCTTGGCGTCGAAATCCAGGACGACGACCCCCAAGTCGACCTTGGTCCGAAGCTTGCCGCGTATCGCCGCGGTATCGAGCCCAGTGGATGGTTCCGCCTTTATTTCGTCGATCTGCAGATCGATCTTCCCACCGAGGGCGTCGATCAGGGCAATTCTATTGACCAGTTCAGAGCCCTGATAAGACCATTTTTGGCCGACGCGCAGCTCGCCTTCGGGCCATAGTCTGGGCACCAAAGGCGGGGAGAAGGCCGAAGCGACCTCGGGGTCCCAGACTTCCTGTCCGGAGTCGCCGTCGACCAGCGTCGTGCCGTAGGGCGTATGAGATACCAGGAATGTGCTGCCGGGGGCAATGAGTTCCTCCGCTTCCATCTGACCAGACATCGGGTTCAGGCTGTGGAGCTGGGCGGACTCGATTTGCCGGGTGGCTTCCTGGATCTCAGCGCCGCTGGTCCTGGATACTTCCTCGATGAAAACGATTTTCTGAAACACGCGGAATGGTGCCTGCTCTCCGGACTGATAGGTCTCGTTGCCCTCCATGCCTGTGGAACGCGTCACTTTGAAACGCCAACCGGGAGCAATTCCTACCGGCTTGACGGCCGGTGCGGGTTGAAGGGGCGGCGACATCCCTATGCTTGACGGTGTGTCCCGAGTGGTCCCCGGTGGAGCCGCGACCCTTGGGTTGCCGTCGTAAAAGTAATGGTGGTTATCGGCAGCGGTGATTGATCCGCCGAGGAAATAAATCCTTTCCTCTTTTCTCCGTTGAGTTGTATGGCATAGGTTGTGTTGGGCTGAAGCGTCTTGACCTGAAACTCGAATGTCAAAGGATCGATCCAAGGTTCCTCGATCGGCAGTATTGGAGGGAACGGGTGGGCCTTTGATTCCATTAAGGACCAGCTGCTCATCTTCATGTTTTCACTGAATCGCAAGACAATGGTTCCATGCGATAATGGGACATTGGCAGCCCCGTTCGCAGGGCTGGAGCTTACTAAGGTTGGGCTTCCGCCAAAGGCCGTCGTTGCGTAAAGCATCAGACCCGAGAAAAGGGTAAAGAAAAAGTGATTCCTGCTCATAATCCGATCTCCGGCCAATTTGCTTCCTCAGCAAGCAACAAGACACAAAAACCCCAACTGGCGCTGCGTAATTAATGATAGAACAAGGGAATGGCGTTCTGGTCGCAGGGAAATAGCGACGGCTAGGGAAGTGAAAGGTTTCATGACATATATCAATCGGCGACGGAAAACCTCGTCGGCTCACTGCCTGCTGTGTGGCGGGCTAGGGAGCGATTCGGTTTCCGGCAGGCGAGGAGACACGCCCGTGGCCGGTGTGGCGTCAGGCCTCACTGCCCGCAATGCCGTCAAGTTGAGGGGGTGTCAGGAATTGACCCATTGTCTATTCGTGAATAATTTAGCGCGCAACCTTGAGTCGAAGGACCCGTTGATAACGCGCTTTGAGCCAACCGGGGCAGGGCAAGCACCATGCCAAAATGCTCGTCTCACTCAGGGATAGCGAGCCAGCCCCGCTTCAACCGCAACCGCTGTCTCACCCTGCTTAGGATGGTGCTGTTTCTGAACCACCTGGTTAAGCGTTCGTTGCAAGTCTAAGCGTGTCGGGGGTTGACTCAGAAACAGCCCCGTGCCCTGATAAGGCAAGTCTACTGCTAAGCTGGAACGCATGATGCCGAATATGCCGTCGCAAGATCATCGCAGCCAGCCGCGCGCGTCATACCGAGGCCTCTACCAGGCCGCCATCGCGGGCGGGGTAATCGGTGCTTTATACGTATACGGGGTCGCTTTTGACGAACTTAGCGAAGAGCAATTGATTCAGCTAAGCGCACTCTGGTTGTTGCCGGTGGTGTTTGGAATCTATGGTTTCGTCGCCGAGAGGCTGCTGCAGTTGCAGGATGAAGGCGATGACCTCAGCATCGCCCGCGCGGCGCTAATGTCGACCAGCGCCCTGCCGGTCATCGGTATTGTGTTGTTGCTTCCATTTCTGTTTGTGAAGCACAACAATCCAATTGGGTTAGCGTTTCTCGCCACCCTGGTTTGGGCCGTATTGCTTTTCGGATTCTTTGCGGTAATTTTCCCGTTGCTGTGATCCATTGGCGTCAGCGCCCCTGGATAATGCTCAGGAAGCTGCCGCGCTGGTTTCCAACTGTTCCAGGGTCTCCTGCACTTCCTTGAGTCGCCCCTGCGGCACCGGTATCCGGACCTCCTGTTCGTCGGAATAACGACCGGCATTCACGGAATAGCGGAACACCAAATCGTTCGGTTCACCCGCATCGATGCGAAGTTCGGTAAGCGTCTGACCATACCCGGACAGAGGTCGGAACTGCCCGGTGATGTAAAAGCCTGAAGGGCCCAGCAGAAAACGTCCGCCTAGCTTTCGCATTCGACGTCTGGTGGCATCCTGGTTCCAGCGGATAAGTGCCCAGGCCGCAGCGCCGACCAATGCCCCGATGCCACAGGGCAGCAGCCAGGTATTCAGCGACGAACCGAAATACCGTTGGCCGTCGAGATGGGCCATGCCGGAGAAGATAAAGCCGATGAATAGCATGGCCGCAGTTACGGCCGGCCCGGCCCGGCGGGAATCACGCTGGTTCCTGCTCAGGTAGTTGGCCCATTCCGCATCGTCGTAGCGCCAGGAAAAAACAGCGTCTTCCTGCAATAGCCTGCGCAGGCGGCGATCGGTGACGAAACTCATGCTTGCGATCAGGAGACTCACCAGAGCCGGTGTCGCCGCCACTGCAAACAGCGCCAGGGTGAGACGCTCGTCCCATCCCATCAACCAGGTCGTCGTCGCGCCGAACACCAGCGCAAAGGCGACACCCAGAAAATTGGCGGCGTGGCGCCAGTAAGGGTGGTATAGCCGGTCTGCCGCCACTGCGTTGCGAGCATCTGCCATTGAATAACCCTCCCGCTTGGCTCTTCTCCCTACTGTAACGCATCCGACCGGAGGCCGAAATTTGGTGGCTCGGCGGGTGCGCGCGGGCTTCTCAGGCCGTGAGTTGGGCGTACAGCAGAGGCAGGCGTTTGGGCAGCTCGGCCGGGTTGCGGATTACCACATAGCCGCCGTTGCCGAACAGGTAGGGCAGGTAGTCGCTGCCCTTGTTGTCGATGGTGACGCAAAAAGGCTGCAGGCCGCAACGGCGGGCTTCGATTACCGCTTGGCGCGTATCCTCGATCCCGTAGCGGCCCTCGTAGCGGTCCAGGTCGTTGGGTTTGCCGTCGCTCAGCAGCAGCAGCAGGCGGCGGCTGGCCGGTTGTGGCTTGAGCAACTCGGCAGCGTAACGGATTCCGGCCCCCATGCGGGTATAGAAGCCGGGCTTGATGGCCTGGATGCGCCCGCGCACCCGGGGGCCGTAGGTTTCGTCGAACTCCTTGAGGGTGTGTACGCGCACCGGATCGCGTTTGCGCGACGAAAAGCCGTAGACGCCGAAGCGGTCCCCGGTGGCGGTCAGGGACTCGGCGAACAGAAAAAGGCTGTCGCGGATGACGTCGATCACCCGCTGATAGTCATCGATCCAGGTGTCGGTGGAGAGCGACAGGTCGGCAAGCAACAGGCAGGCCAGGTCGCGGGCGCCGGCGCGCATTTCCCGGTACAGGGCGTCGCCGCCGGCGCCTCTGCCGGCAGCGCGGCCGGTAGCGAAGCGCAGATAGGCGTCGAGGTCGACTTCCTGGCCGTCGGGTTGCGCGCCGTACCAGACTCGGGCGGGAGCTAGGGCCTGAAACTGGTTGCGCAGGCGCTTGGCGGTGCGCTGCAGGCGCGGGGGCAGGGCGCACGGGGACGCGTCCGCCGCCAGCATCGGCTGGATGCGGCAATGCTCGGGCTGCAGGCGACGTTGCTTCCAGTCCCATTCGGGCAGGCGGATGCCGTCAGACAGGATCAGGTCGTCTTCGGCCTCGGCCGGAAGGTCGAGGTCGAATTTCAGGGTGGCAGCGGCGCGTTTGCCGCCGCGGCTGACCGCCAGCCGGTCCAGGTCCCGGGCGACGGCCTCGGCGCGGTCCAAGTCCTCCTCGTCTTCCGAGCCCCGGTCCACCTTGACGAATTCGCCCCAGGTGAAGATGTTTTCCATTCGGATGCTTACCAAGCCGCGGTCGCTGTCGGGCTCTGCGGCCCGCTCCGCCTGGCGTCTTAGCTGGTCAAGCGTTCGCTGAGCCCCTTTGGGTCGGCTGCTCTGCGCCTTCGGGTCGGGGGCGCAGGCCCCCGGCTGTGGGTTGGGGGGCGAGGGGTGCAGCCAGAGAGGCACCGGGTAGGGTGGACGCTTGCAGGGCGGCAGCCGGTCGCGGCTGCCGGGGTCGGCAATGGCTTGGCGCAGCGCCGATTCGGCCGCGGCTTCGGCCCGCGGTAGCTTCGCGGGGTTAGGGCGCAGGGCCAGATGGGCCTCGCTCAGGCGCCGATAGCGTTGGGTAAGGCCGGGATACCGGGCCAGGGTTCGGCGGGTGAGGCGTTGATTCTTGCGAAACCAGTCTTCGGGTTCGCCCCGGTCGCCCACCGCCAGGGCGGCGAGCCAAAGGTAGAGATCGCGGTTGAGTTCCGGAAGCGGCAGCCAATCGATAGCCGGCGGCAGGCGCAGATAGTTGTCGTCGCGCCAAGCCAGCGCCGCCTTGCCCTGGTTGCCCGCCAGGCGTTGCTGCCAAGTTCTTCTAGCGCCGTGTTCGACAGCCTCGGCGCTGGTTATCTGCAGCCCGCCGTCGCCGCCCAAGGCGCGGAACAGTATCCCCAAGGTGCGCTCGACCTGCCTGAGCTCGACTCGGGCCGCCGGAAACCGGCGCTCCGCCAGGCGGGTGACGAATCTGTGCCAGAGTGCGCCGACCTGTTCTTCCATGGGGACTGCCCGCTCAGCCGCCGGCGCTGCGGTGTGCAGTGGGGGCGCCGGCTTGCCGGGGTTGTTTCGGGGCAAAGCAATCGCTGGTCCCGGCGGGTCTCCCGGTGACCACCGCTAGGGCGCAGTCTCCCGCCACCCAGCGCAGCAGGCTTTGTTCGGTCCTGCCGTTTTGGACCTGGGTGCAGGCGGAAATGCATTGGGCGCACTCGGTGCAGGTAAACATGCTTCGCTTGACGGTGCGGGGCTTGAGACGCATCGGGCAGGCGTGATCGCAGGCGTTGTTGCAGCTTTTGCAGGCGCCGGCCCGCCGGGTATCGAACCCCACCACCATGGCCTTGCGGTTGCCCATCCAGGCCAGGCTCTGGAACAGGCCCACGGCGCAGGCGAAACGGCAGAATAGGTGGCGGGCGAACAGAAATTCCACGCTCAGGGCCAGCGTGGCGGCGCTCAGAAACAGGGTTTGGTTGCGGGTCAACTGACCGTTGAGCAGGTTGGGGTAGATCTCCGCGGGCGGCAGCAGGTAGGTCAGCAATACCAGTGCCCAAAGGAAAGCGAAACCGACCACTGCGAGCAGGGTAGGGGGCCAGTACCAGGGGTCGGGGTGGACGCGGCTGCCGTCCGGATTCCGCTCCGGCAGGGTTTTGGGGTCCCATAGACTGAGTTTGCCGCTGGCCCGCCGCATCAGGCCGTTGATCAGTTCGACCACCGAGAAGTGGGGGCAGAGCCAGCCGCAGTAAAGCCGCCCGAAGCGCCAGGCGATCCAAAGCAGCAGCGCGCCGCCGCCGAACAGGGGCAGGAAGCCGCGCAGGAACAGGTTGAGGGCGGCGCTGCCGATACCCGCCTCGCCGGCCAGGAAGGCGTCGATGCCGAGCGTCCAGTCCTGGCCGAGCAGGATCGCGTGGCCCCGGGTCAGGTCGATACGCAGGATATCCAGGGGTGGGGCGAGCACGAAGAGCAGGAAGAAGCCGGCCTGAAACCAGCCCCGGCGCTTTTGCAGGGCGTGTCGGCTCATGGGCCCGAGGGGCAACCGCGCGGTAGTGGTGGGCCCAGCAACGGGTAACGCCAGCACTGGCCGGCTATGGCCTTGGCCAGGCCGTAGGCGCCGCAGACCACGAGCAGGGAATGGCAGATGGTGAAATAGGTGATCACTATTACCCAGACCTGGGGTCCCCGATAGCCGCCGAGCAGCAGGATCAACCCGTTGGCGACGATCAGCAGGACACCGGCCCAGAGACTGGCGGCCAGGGTTTGGGACAGATGAGCGCTGGCCAGAGGAGGCGCATCGTTTCGCCGATGCCACCAGATCGCCAGCAGGATCAAAAACCCCAACCCGGGCAGAATCAGCAGATTGGCCAGGTACAGTCCCTCGGCGATTACGGCCAGGGCGAGACCGGGCTCGGTTTCATTCGAGGTGGGCATCTACCACCTCCATCAGGGCCTGCAGGGTCTCTGGATCGTCGCTGAGGGGTTCCACCAGGGCTGCGCGGCAGGCCTCGCGCAGTTCGAAACCGCCTTGGATCAGGGCGGCGGCGTACACCAGCAGTCGCGTCGAGGCGGCTTCTTCCAGGTCCTGGTCCTTGAGTGCGCGCAGCCCGGTGGCCAGACTTACCAGTTGTCGCGCCAGTTCCGGGGCTATGCCGGTTTCGCTCGTCAGCACCTCGATCTCCAAGTCGGGCGCCGGAAAGTCGAAGCTCATCGCGACAAAGCGTTGTCGGGTCGAGGGCTTCAGGCCCTTGAGCAGATTCTGATAACCCGGGTTGTAGGAAATCACCAGCATAAAGCCCGGTGGGGCATGCAGGGTCTCGCCGGTGCGTTCCAGCGGCAGGATACGGCGGTCGTCGGTAAGCGGGTGCAGCACCACGGTGGTGTCCTTGCGTGCCTCCACCACCTCGTCCAGGTAACAGATGGCGCCCTCGCGCACAGCCCGGGTCAGCGGACCATCGCACCAATAGGTGCCTTGCTCGCCGATCAGGTGGCGTCCCACCAGATCCGCCGCGGTCAGGTCGTCGTGGCAGGCCACCGTGTAGAGGGGGCGGCCGAGCCGGGCCGCCATATGGCGCACGAAGCGGGTCTTGCCGCAGCCGGTTGGGCCCTTGATCAGCATCGGCAACCGGCGCTGCCAGGCATGCTCGAAGAGTGCGATTTCATTCGCCTGGGGGCGATAGAAGGGTAGCTGCTCCGGAACCGGTTGTAGCTGGGGGCTGTTCATACTCAGTTCCTGTGTGCCAGGATAAAGGCGACGGCGATCAGCGTGCCCGGCACCAACAACCAGAGCACGATCACCCAACGCCAGATGCCCCGTAGCGGGCGTAGTCCGATAAACCAGTCCCCGACCATCTGGCCCTTCGCCAAGGCGAGAGACAGCACCAGAAGCGACACCCCGAGCCCCGAGGCGCCGGCCTTGCCGATCGACCAGGTGACTAGAGTCAGTGCGATCATGGCCGCGTAAACCAGGGTGGCCGGGCGGCATCGACTGGACCGGCTGTCGGCGCTGTTCATCGCATTACGTAGACCAGGGGAAACAGAATCAGCCATACCAAATCCACCATGTGCCAGTAGCTTGCGCCAGTCTCCACGCCCACATGGTCGGCGGCGCTATAGCCCCCTCGCCGAGCCTTCAACGCCACCGCAGCCAGGATCACCATACCGAGTATGACGTGTAAGAAATGAAAGAAGGTCAGGGACAAATAGAACATATAGAAGGTATTGGTGCTCAGCGTAACCCCCTGGTTCAGGTGATGGCCGTATTCCGCCAGCTTGACGACGACAAATAGACCGCCCATGGCCACTGCCGCCCAGAGCCAGCCTTGGCAGGCCCCGCCCGCGCCGCTGCGGATGGCGGCGACCGCTCTCACCACAAAGTAGCTGGAGGTGATCAGGGCCAGGGTGTTGATCAGGGCCAGGTCCCGATTCAGGCTGGCCTGGTAGTGGTCGAACAGCGCCGGTTGCTCTAGCCGGGCGAAGGCGTAGGAGGCGAAGAAGGTGGCGAACACCAGCAGTTCCGCCAGGATAAAGATCCAGATCGCCAGGTCGCCAGGCGGATAACGAAGGTCTCGGTCGGTTGGCGTGAGTGCAGGAGGCGCGCTGGTCTGGAGGATGGAAGTGGCCATGATTCGGTTGCGCAGCTACGGACTGCGATCCAACGGGCGGGGCATCCCTGCCCCGGGGAGAGGCTTCAAGCCCCGGCGCTATCCAGGGTTGCTTCGGCGTCCTTCGATCCGGTGAAAAAGCTGACGATATAGATCACCAGGCCAATCAGGAACACCACCCCGGCGAGCTCACGCAGCAAGAAGAACAAGGCGGTTTTTTCCTGTACTACCATGAACGGCATCGGGTTCTCGCTGAAGCGTTGCAGGTATACCTGCAGGATGCCGGCGGCGGTCAGGAACAGGGTGATAAAGACCATGGAAACCGTCATCAGCCAGAACGACCACATCTCCATTACCTGGGAGCGGTTGCTGTTGGCGGCCGTGCGCCCGCGCAGCATCGGCATGGCATAGGAGATGATGGTGAGCACGATCATCACATAGGCGCCGTAAAAGGCCATGTGGCCGTGGGCCGAGGTGATCTGGGTGCCGTGGGTGTAGTAGTTGACCGGCGACAGGGTGTGCAGAAAGCCCCAGACGCCCGCGCCCAGGAAGGCCATTACCGCGGTGCCCAGCGCCCAGAGCACCGCCGCCTTGTTGGGGTGGTTGCGGCGGCGGCGGTTGACCATATTGAAGGCGAACACGGTCATCATAAAGAAGGGGATCGGCTCCATGGCGGAGAAGATCGAACCCCACCACTGCCAGTAGTCCGGGGTCCCGATCCAGTAGTAATGATGACCGGTGCCGATGATGCCGGTGATCAGGGTCATGGCGATAATCACGTACAGCCATTTCTCGATCACTTCGCGGTCGACGCCGGTGGTCTTGATCAGCACATAGGCCAGAATCGAGCCTAGAATCAACTCCCAGACGCCCTCGACCCAAAGATGCACCACCCACCACCAGTAGTACTTGTCTAGGACCAGGTTATCCGGGTTGTAAAAGGCGAACAGGAAGAACACCGCCAGCCCCAGCAGACCGATCAGCAGCACCAGGTTGACCACGGTCTTGCGGCCCTTGAGGATGGTCAGGCCGATATTGAACAGAAACGCCAGGGCTACCACGACGATGCCCAGCTTGGTGATCGTGGGCTGTTCCAGGAACTCCCGGCCCATGGTCGGAAGCAGTTCGTTGCCGGTCATTTCCGCCAGCCCCGCGTAGGGCACCATCAGATAGCCGAGCACGGTCAGGGCGCCGGCTACCAGAAACACCCAGAACACGACAAGCGCCAACATCGGGCTGGCGAGCTCGCGCTCCGCTTCTTCCGGCACCAGATAGTAGGCGGCGCCCATAAAGCCAAACAGCAGCCAGACGATGAGCAGGTTGGTATGCACCATGCGCGCTACGTTGAACGGAATCTCGGGAAACAGGAAGTCCCCCACCACGTATTGCAGGCCGATAATCAGGCCGAACAGGATCTGGCCCACGAACAGACCGATGGCGGCAATGAAATAGGGCTTGGCGACAGCTTGCGATCGATATTGCATGACTTGAGTCCTCCCTGCGGCTCAGCCCTGGATGTTCGGTGGCCAGTTGTTGGTATTGATCTCGGACGAGTATTTGAGGAAAGCGGCGATCGCTTCCAGTTCCTGGTCGGAGAAATTGAACTGGGGCATGCTGCGGCGCCCCGGGATGCCGTCCTTGGGGCGGCTCTTGATGAAGCCGATAATGCCGTCCCGACCGCCCAGGCGGATATGGGCGTTGCCCAGCTCGGGGGCAAAATACGCGCCTTCGCCCAGCAGGGTGTGACAGCCGATGCAGTTGTTCTCTTCCCACAGTCGTTTTCCCGCCGCCACCTCGGGGGTGATATTGGCGCGGTTGTCCCGCTCCGGGAGCGCCGACTGAGTGTCAAAGGTAAGGGCTAGAAACAGCAGGAAGAAAAATGTGCTGCCGCCGTAAAAGACATTGCGTGCCATTGCCTTGCTGAAAGCTTGCGCCATGATGAGCGCCTCCTTGTCTGGCTGCTAGGTGTGCTTATTAGAATCGCTGACAGCACGCAGAACCTTGACATTGGTCAAGGCGGTGGTCGCGGGGGCGCGCTCCCCTTCCTTTTCGGGCAGATCCCAACTAACGGGTCATTTCATGGGTGCCGGGCGCGGTCCTCAATGGGTACGCCAGGTTCATCTTATTGATCGATTCTGACTTATTCGCCTGCTATTCCCTTCCGCTGTCGCCCAAGGCCCCGAGCCGCACCACCGGTTCATTGAATCGGTGTGAATAAGTCACGTTTTCGAGCCCTATTTCCTCACAGAATCTCATGGCCACCAGGCGCAAACTGACAATCAAGGGATTAACGAAGAGCAGTCAGGGAATGACTGCGATATCAGCCACCAACGAGGTCAACGACTATGAACACCAAAGCGAAATTTTTCCGCCTGAGTATCGTTTCCGCCGCTATCGTTCTTGCCTTCTCCGCCAACCAGGGATTTGCCGGCGATGCGAAGAACTATCCGGGTTCCATGGGCGTGCGTTACGCCGGTGCAAGTCCCAGCTACAATTTCAGCGCCATCGGAAACCCCTCTTCCACTGAGTGGATGTATGTTGACTTGCCGGTGATCAACGACGATATGGGCAACGACATCAGTAGCAGCTACGTTCGCGTGCTCGATCGCCATTACAGCAGTGACGTGCGTTGCTCGGTAAACAGTGCGTACTGGAACAGTTCGGCGGGCGCCTTCTTTGGTTACTGGGGCGCCAACAAATCCAGCGCCGGCAGCGGCAACAACCTCCAATCCTTGCCTACCGGTGGCGTGGGTGGCGCCAGCGGGTCTTATCACCATTACTTCAGCTGCAGAGTTCCGCCGACCTATTCCGGAAACCGTTCCTACATCGTTTCGTACTACGTGAACGAGAACTAATCCGGCCTGGGTCACTCGATCAAATCCTTGGAGGGAGCGCCGGTGCGGCCCAACGTCTGCGCCGGTCGTCTCCCGAAGACAATAGCGTCAGGAGAAAACACCATGAAAAATCCTATTCGAAGCTGGGCAGTTGGATTCGCGGCCGTCGCAGCACTGGCAGCGGTCGGCAGTCAGTGGCTGCAGCCTCCTGAGCCGATGGTCGCCTCGCGGCCGCCCATTGCGGGAGGCGATGAAAAGGCGCTCGTCCAGTCCGATCCAATCCAGGAACCGAAGGCCGGCCGGGAGCAACTGCAGGAGACCAAACGCCTCGCCGATGAGCTGGTCGCCCTGCGCAAGCAACTGAGTCGGCTGTCGCAAGAGCAGGTCGCGATGCGCCAGCACGTGGACAGTCTGCCGGAATCGATGACCTCCGGGCCCGAATTGGATTCGATTGGAGCCCAAGCGGAGGAACAGGCCGAAACGAAAGTGTGGCAGCAACAGGCCCTGCTTGAAGACAATCTAAGGAACGAGGATCTGGATGCGGAATGGGCCCAGGAAACGCTGGTCAAGATCGAGGAGGGATTTCATCACGAAGAACTGTCCGGCGTCTATTTGATCGACGCCGCATGCGGTTCCACCTTGTGCCAGGTGGATCTGTCGATCGACAGCGATATCCCGGTGGACGAGGGGATGCAACGGCTTTCTATACACCGCCCCTGGGATGGCCCAACCTTTTTCTCGATGAGCGCCGACGGGATCGCCAGGCTCTATTTCGCTCGGGACGGTTACGATCTTCCGCAAATTCCCGAAGAGCCGGACGTGATGTAAAAATGGAACTGCGGAGGCGTCTGCAGCGAAACACCCTGAATCACGCCGCCTGGCTATCGCACCCCGGCTGATTCCTGTAAGCCTGGGCTTGCTCGTCACTCAACCGATAGCTACGGCTATCGATTTCGCTCGAAAGCGGCGCCCACACGCACAGGCCCTGCGCCAGGGGCGCCATACCCGGTGAGATATCCGGGCTAGGGCCGGCGCGGAAACTTGCCGAACTCGGGGCTGCGCTTTTCCAGAAAAGCGTCCCGACCCTCCTGCCCTTCGGCGCTCATGTAGAACAAGGCGGTGGCGTTGCCGGCCAGTTCCTGGATGCCCGCCAGGCCGTCGGTATCGGCGTTGAAGCCGGCCTTGAGCACGCGCAGCGCGGTGGGCGAAAGGCGCAGCATTTCACGGCACCACTGCACGGTCTCCCGCTCCAGTTCGGCGAGAGGCACCACGGTGTTGACCAGGCCCATCTCCAGGGCTTGGCGGGCATCGTACTGGCGGCACAGGAACCAGATCTCCTTGGCCTTCTTCAGCCCGACGCTGCGGGCCAGCAGGCCGGCACCGAGACCGGCGTCGAAGCTGCCCACCCGCGGGCCCGTCTGGCCGAAGCGGGCGTTGTCGGCGGCGATGCTCAGATCGCACACCAGGTGCAGGACGTGTCCTCCGCCGATGGCATAGCCGGCTACCATGGCCACCACCGGCTTCGGCAGGGTGCGGATCTGGCGCTGCAGGTCGAGCACATTCAGGTGCTGGGTGCCGGCCTGGTCCTTGTAACCGCCGTCTTCGCCGCGCACCCGCTGGTCGCCGCCGGAGCAGAAGGCCAGATCGCCGGCGCCGGTGAGGATAATGGCCCCGATATCCGGGTCCAGATGCGCTCGGGAAAAGGCCTGGCTCAACTGCTGCACCGTCTCCGGGCGGAAGGCGTTGCGCACCTCCGGGCGGTTGATGGTGATCTTGGCTATGCCCTCGGCCTGCTGGTAGAGAATGTCGCTGTAGTCGGCGCCGGCCGGCGTCTGCCATTGGATGTCGCTGCTCATGATGGTGCTTCCTGTAGCGCGGATTGCAGCGGCGATTGTAGAGGCTGGGGGCGGTTTGCGGAACCTTCAGTCCGGATATTTCACCAGGCCACCAGGCGGCTGCGCATAAGCGACTGGAGATTCGAGACCTTGAATATGACCGCGGAGGCGTCTGCAGCGAAACCCCTTGGTAACGCCGCCTGGTGGCCTGGTGAAATTTCCGGTTTAGCGGCTCAGGGCAAGGCGCTGGCGCCGACCCGGCGCCAATACTCCTGGTGCCTGGCTTGGCTATCGACGCGCTCCAGCATCACCTCGATCAGGCTGACGCCGGGCGCTGCCAGGGCCGCGCTCAGGGCGGGACCGAACTGGTCCTGGCGGTGGACGCGGGCGTAGTCCAGCCGGTGCAGGGCGCCCAGTTGGGCGAGGTCCAGGCCCTGGGGGGTGAGCCAGTGGCGCTCGAAGCCCGCCAGGCCGGCCTGGGGGAGGTAGCCGAAAATGCCGCCGCCGCTGTTGTTGAGCACTACGATCACCGCCCGCAGGTCGGGAGCCGCCAGCAGGCCGTTGCTGTCGTGCAGCAGGGCCAGGTCGCCGAGCAGGCCTACCACCGGGTTGGTCCCGGCAGCGGCCAGGCCGAGTAGGGTCGAAACATTGCCGTCGATGCCGCTGGCGCCCCGGTTGGCCAGGATGCGCAGGGGCTCGGGGCGGCCGGCGCACCAGCTGTCGAGCTGGCGGATCGGCAGGGAGTTGCCGCTGAACAGCAGGGCGTTGGGAGGCAAGCGGCGCAGCAGCTCGGTGATCACGCCGTCCTCGCTCACCGGCTGGCCCGGGTTCAGGGGGGGACAGGCGTCCGCCGCCAGCCGCTCCATGGTCTGCCAACGGGGGAGCCAGTCGTCGGGGGCGGGATCGAGTTGCAGCCGGACCATAGCGGCGCAGAAGCGTGCGGGGTCGGCATTAAGGACCTGGCTGCGCTGCAGCGGGTCCGGCCAGTCGCCGCCGGGCGCCAGCAGTAGTTGCCGAGCCTGGGGCTGGCGCTCGAGGAATTGCAGCAGCGTCTTGGATACCGGGGCGGCGCCGATGCGCAGCACCCAGTCCGGTGCGAGGGCCTCCGTGGCTTGGGGATGGCGCAGAAAGGCGTCGTATCGGGCCAGAGGCCGGATCTGGGCCTGGCAACGCAGCCCGGACAGGGGGTCTGCCAGCAGCGGGCAAGCGAGGCGCTCGGTCAGCGCATTCAGCGCCGGGGCCAGCTCGGGGTCCGGGCCCAGGGGGCCGCAGACGATCAGGCCCCGCCCACCGCTTAGGGGTGCCGTCAGCGACTTGAGGTCGGCCGGGTCCAGGGCCGGGCGCGGGAGGCCGATGAGCGGTTCCGGCCTGGAGCAGGCCGGCAGAGCAGCCTCGGTGTTCGGCACCAGGGGTTCGCGTAGCGGCAGGTTGATATGCACCGGGCCCGGGCGCGGCCAGCGGCTCTGGCGCACCGCCTTGCGCCCGAGCTGGCGGATGAAGCGCAGCCCGTCGGCATCGGAGCGGGCCGGCCCGGGGTCGTGGAAGGCGCGGACCTGGGTGCCGAACAGCCGGGTTTGGTCGATGCTCTGGTTGGCGCCCCAGTCATGCAGCTCCGGGGGGCGGTCGGCCGATAGCAGGATCAATGGCACCTGACCCTGGTTGGCCTCGATGACCGCCGGGTACCAATGGGCCGGGGCGCTGCCGGAGGTCGCGACCAGTACCGCGGGGGTGCCGTCGAAGCGCGACAGGCCGAGGGCGAAAAAGCCGGCGCTGCGCTCGTCGATCAGTGTGTGCAGGTGCAGTTGCGGATGGCGTTCGGCGGCCAGCACCAGCGGGGTGGAGCGGGAGCCCGGGGACAGTACCAGTCGGCGCACCCCGGCGGCCGTCAGGCCGTCCAGCAGTCGGAAGCACCAGTGCAGGTTGACTTCGGCTTGGTGGCTCATTCGACCGCGGCACGGCGCGGGGCGCTGGCGGTGCCGGCGCCCCGCAGGGCGCGTTGAATGGTGCGCAGCTTGAGCTCGGTCTCGGCGTATTCCGCTTGCGGGTCCGAGTCGCAGAGAATGCCGGCTCCGGCATAGAGTTCCGCTCCTCTGATATCGAGCAGTGCGCTGCGCAGCAGCACCGCCAGGTCGCCGTCGCCGGCCGGATCGAGCCAGCCGCCGCCGCCCGCATACCAACCGCGGCGGAACGGCTCACGCCGTCGCAGCCAGTCAAGAGCAGCAGCCCGGGGGGCGCCATTGACGGCCGGGGTCGGGTGCAGGCGCGCTGCCAGCGACAGCAGATTCTGGCCCGGCTTGACCCGGGCCCGGACCTCGGTCCAAAGGTGCAGCAGGTCGCGCAGGCGCAGCAGACGCGGCTGTTCCGGGTAGCTCAGAGGGCCGCAGACGGGTGTCAGGGCTTGGGCGATGGCCTCAACCACCAGGCGGTGCTCGCGCATCAGCTTCGAGGTCTTGGCGTGCTGGGCCAGCAGCAGTTCGTCGGCTCGGGACAAGGTGCCGCCCACCGCGTCGCAGAGCAATTCGCCGGCGCGGCAGGAGAGCAGGCGCTCGGGAGAGGCCGATACCAGCACCCGCCCATGCAGCGCGGCAGCAAACAGGTGGCAGCCCGGGAACTCCCGGATCAGGCCGGCGAGCAGGGGGCGTGCCGGGAACCCCGTGGTTGCCTCCAGGCGCAAGCGCCGCGCCAGCACGATCTTGTCCAGGGACGGGCCGGCGCAGGCCGCAGCCGCATCGGCGGCGAGGCGCAGCCATTCCCCGCGCGGCGGCTTTTCCTGTTGTCGCCAGCGCTGGTCCCGCGGGGGCGCGGAGGCGGGTTGCAGGCAGGCCGGAATCAGGCTGGCGAGTTCCAGCCAGCGGGCGAGGATCGCCTCCGTCGGGTCCCGCTGACGACAGCTGAAGGTCAGAGACCAGACGTTGCCGTCACGCCGCAGCAGTAGCTCCGGCAGGGTCAGCAGGGCGTTCGGAAACCCCTGCCAGGAGCCCTGCATGGGATCCTTGGGGTCAAAGGCGAAAGCGGCGAACAGCAAGGGTCCGGCGGCGCCGGCTTCCGAGGCTGGTCGCTCCCAGACTGCCGCATCTCGCGCCAGCGCATCGGCCAGGGTCTCCAAGCGCCGCGGGCCGGTGGCCTGGGACAGAACGATGCCCCCGAGCCCGAGTCGGCAGCAATCCTGGGCGGGCTCGTTCCAATAGAACCACTGGGGGAAGTTCGGGGGCAGGGCCTCGGCCCCGGGGGGCAACTCCAGCGGCAGGCTGATGCTCAGCAGCCCTTTATGCGGGTGGCGGGCAGCGGCAAGTGCAACCTGCAGTCGCTGCGGCAACCGGGACAGAAAACTGAGCAGTTCGCGCATCGATGATTTCGCCAGCGTCCTATTGGAGATGCCGCCCCCCATCCCTGGAAGTTTTCGGCACGGATTTCGAATAAAAGTTTCCGACAGCCGTTGTTTTCGAGCGCCCGATGCGGTCGAAAATGCAGGGGCATACCGCCACCAACCGGAAATGCCGAACATTCAGCGCTCCCCTCGCCTGAGGGGGTTCCGAGCGTCTGCGGGTTGGGAACGAGGGGGGGCCGTTCGGGCCCTTGGAGCCTCTTTTCAAACTTTATCACATGCGCGCCCGCCCCAGGACTGCAGGTTCGCTCGGGGATAACCCCTGAGCCTTGTGGAGTTGACCCTGAGGGCTCGATTTTGCTATAAATAACACCCTTTTGCGGGCCGTTTTCGGGCCGCTCTCTTCATGGCTTCGGCGCCTCAGCGGTCGGGCTCCGGGGCACCAACTTGGAAAGGTGAAGCATGAACAAGTGGCTCCTATCCCTCTCTATCGCCACCGTATTGTCGGTGGGCGGCACGCAGGCGATGGCCGGCGACGCGGCGGCGGGCAAGGCCAAATCGGCCACTTGCACTGCCTGCCACAGTGCGGACGGCAACAGCGTGAATCCGATCTGGCCCAAGCTCGCGGGCCAGCATGCCGGCTACCTTGAGGGCCAGTTGCAGGCGTTCAAGTCCGGGCAGCGCAAGGACCCGACCATGACTGCCATGGTGGCGCCTCTGAGTGAAGAGGATATGGCGGATCTGGCGGTTTGGTATGCCGGCCAGAAGCAAGCTCCGGGTAGCGCAGACCCGGCCTTAGCCGATGCCGGCGGCGAGATGTACCGTGGCGGCAACGCGGCTTCTGGGGTTTCGGCGTGCCAGGCCTGTCATACCCCCAACGGGAAGGGTAACCCGGCGGCTGGTTTCCCCGCGGTCTCCGGGCAACATGCCGCCTACGTTGAAAAGGCCCTGAAGGATTACCGCTCCGGAGATCGCGGGGCCTCTGAGAAGGGCAAGATGATGCGGGGCGTGGCCGCCGAGATGACCGATGCGGAGATCGCGGCAGTGGCCCAGTACGTCCAGGGACTGCAATAACCGCCGATTAACCGCCAGGGATGGCGCGGCGCCGCTTCGGGTTCGCCGCCGGGGGCTGCACCATCGGTTGCAGGCGCTGGCGCTTGGCATTAACCTTCCCGCAAGAGAAGCCCTTAACGGTCGGGCAGGAAATCGAAAGAAATTGCCTTGAACAAACCGGCGGCATTCGGCGAGGACGGCGGCGCAGCCCCCCAACGGCTTCGGCTGATCAGTTATAATATCCAGACCGGCGTCGATACCCGGCACTATCGTCAGTATTTCACCCATAGCTGGAAACATTTTCTGCCGAACCGCGAGCGTCTGGCCAATCTGAATCGGATCGCGGCCCTGCTGGCCCGCTACGATCTGGTCGGCCTGCAGGAGGTGGATTCCGGCAGTCTGCGCAGCGGTTTCGTCGATCAAACCGAGTACCTGGCCCATCGCGCGGGTTTTCCCCATTGGTACAAGCAAATCAACCGCAGTCTGGGCAAGCTGGCCCAGCACAGCAACGGCGTGCTCACGCGCCTGCGCCCGAGCGCGGTGGAGGAGCACAAATTGCCCGGGTTACCCGGGCGCGGTGCGATTCTGGTGGAGTTCGGCCGTGGCGGCGAGGGGTTGGCCGTCTGTGTCCTGCACTTGGCGCTGGGGAAGCGGGCCCAGGGCCGCCAATTGGGCTACATCGGCGAGTTGGTCGCAGACTACCCGAATCTGGTGCTGATGGGGGACCTCAATTGCGAGTGCGATGCCGAGGCCCTGCAGCGCCTGATCCGCAGGGTCGGGTTGTGCGAGCCGTCCCGCGAACTCAAGACTTTTCCCAGTTGGCGGCCGATGCGAAATCTAGACCATATCCTGGTGTCTTCCTCTCTCGGGGTGGTGCGCACCCGGGTCCTGGATTACCCTTTTTCCGACCACCTGCCGATCGAGGTCGAGGTGCATTTGCCGGCGGGGGTCCGCATCGCCGCTTAAGGCGACGCCGGAAAAAGTCCTCCCTGGCTTCCCGCAACGCGGCTTTGGATAATGCGGTTTCCAAAAGGCTTCGTTTTGAGGCGGTTGAACGCCAAAAAATGGCGGGGCATCAAGCCTCGCGCCGGAAACGCGATTCAATCCGTTCCTGAACTGTGCTTGGTCGGGTTCCGGGCAGCGCGAAAAAGGCGCGCTCAACGGTGCGCGGTGGGCTCAGTCGAAATCCTGAATATAGCAATAGCCCCAAGGGTTGCCGTCCAGGGCCTTCAGCTGGTGCAGCAGCGCGTCGCTCGGTAGCGCCTCGCTGGGGAATATGCCGTTGATCGACAGCGCAATGCGGGCTGCTCCGCCCTGGTGTCGCCAATTCCATTGGGCCGGGTGGTGTTCCGCGCCGCAATGTCCGCACTGCCAGCGCAATGCCTCCGGCAACTCTGCCCAAGGCCGCACGTGCGAGTGCAGGCCGTCCTGACGGCGGCCGCAGCCGGGGCAGCCCGGGGGCCGGGTATTGCGCCCTCGGAAGAGCCTGGGGAGCGTCCAGGGGCCGAGCACTTCCAAGTAACAGAAGTCGTCGCCGCCCCCGGCCGGCGGTGCCAGCTCGATATGGGGCGAGCAGCCGAGAAAGCTGACCATTTGCAGGAAACGTTCACCGACCAGGAAGCCTTGTCGTTCCGGTGGGGAATCCAGCGTCTCGCCGACCAGTCCTATCTCCGCTATAGCAGAAACCAGGCCGCGCTGACCCGGCGGCGGCACGAACGCCGATTGTGGGTGAAGAATCAGCTTTCCGGCCGACATAGCGCCTATCCCCGTTGAATGTCGCCGAGATCGCTCGGGCGCCGTTTCCAGTAAACAGGTAGATAATCATACATTGAAGTTGCGCGGGACGCGCCTTGCCAACCGAAAGGCAAAACTGCTCAGGGCGGTCGAGCCGCAAACCAACCCCGGGACTCGGCTCCATGGACGGCCATGCCGGGTGAACGGACGCGGGGCGCCTCGGCGCTTGATCCGAGCCCAACTCGAAATCAATCTCCTGGCTTGAAATTGCGTCGAAGGAACGCTTTGCCGCGACGCAAAATGCCGAGGATGGGTTGCTCCAGAGTCCGCTATGCCCGGAAATTTCACCAGGCATCCCGTTGCTGGCGCAGGGTCTGTGCGGTTGGGCGCCGCTCTGGAGCGAAATCTCTAGCCGTAGCTACCGGTTGAGTGAAGCGCCAGTCCAGGTGCGCAGGAATCAGCCAGGGGCGCGATAGTCAGGCGGTGTTGTACAGGATGTTCCGCTGGAAACGCCTTCCGAGTCCTATTCAATGTCTCGAATTTCCAGTCGCTGATGCGCAGCCGCCTGGCGGCCTGGTGGACTATCCGGGTTAGCTGCGCAAGACCCCGGTGCGCCGCTGCAGATACTCGATCAGGGCCTTGCGGGTAGCCTCGAAGACATCGGCGGCGTCGTTGGCTAGGACTATGGCCTGTCCGGGAAACCCGTTCCTACCCAAGCGCATGGCATTAACTGCGCATTGGCGTAAGGCCGACGCGCCGAGATGTCCGGAATTGTCGATCAGGGCGTGAGCGGCGGCTTGGAAACCCTCGTAGTCCCGGCCTTCGGCAGCTTGCTGCAGGCGGTTTATCCATTGCAAGCCGTCGCGGATGAACTCCTGGATCAGTTGCTCGACAAAGTCGGGGGCCGGCGCCAGCCGACTCAGGTTGTCGAGCACTTTTCGGTCGAGCGGAATGCGCTGGACCAGGCGCAAGGCGTCGGGCGCCCCCGCGTCCGGCGCTGGCTGGCTTTGCAGGGCCGCCTCGATCGCTCCGAGCAGTGATGTTGCTTGTACTGGTTTGGTCAGAACCGATTTCGGGTCGACCTCATCCCCCGATAGAGACAGGCCCGCTCCGCGGTTTGACGTGACGAACAGGAACTCGGTCTGAGGCTTGGAGGTACGGGTGAAAGCGTAGATTCGGGCCACATCTGCCCCGCTGATCGACGGCATTTCCCAACCCAGAACGGCGACGTCGAACCGTTCTCTTTCCAAGGCGTTCAGCGCTTGCTCGCCGTCGCGCATCGCACAGACGTTGTAACCGGCCTTGCTCAGGATTCGGGTCAGGCTTCGGCGCGTTGGCTCGCAGGTTTCCGCCAGCAGAATCTTCCGGGTCGGGATGCGCAGGCGCTGCCTGCGCTGGTGCGCATCCAGGTTCAGCAGGTTATCGGCGCTGGGTGCCGGCCCCGGCTCAGCGCTCAGAGCGTGGAACAGCCGGGGTTTGTCCAGCGGAGTCTCGACGATGCTGAGATAGCCCGCGGCACGAAGTTGGCGACGCTCCAGTTCCGGCAAGGGTGGCGAGATAAGAGCCAGTGGGAGTTGCTCTAGACTTGGCTCGGCCTGCAGCGAGGCGATGAATTGCAGCGGCGACATATCGAGTCCGCGACCATCCACCAGGATGCGCCGGTAGGAACGTCCATCGTCCGCGGCCCGCATCAGCGTAACGAACGCCTGCACCGAATTCGCGCATTCATCCAGCGGCCAATCCCACTGCGCTATGTAGCCCGCCAGTTCTTGGCGGTGCCCAGGATCGGGGGACAATAAGAGCACCGCGTTCATGACGCCGCAGCTTCCGCAATACGGCCCATGCTCAGGGCCCGGTGCCGTTTTGCAGGTCGGGCAGCTCGCCCATGATGCGCCTAACCTCCGGCAGGTTATGCATGAAGGCATCGACGCAAGCCGAGTCGAAAGTCGTCCCACTTTCCTCGTTCAACAGGTCCAGTGCCTGTTCCATGGGCCAAGCGCCTTTGTACGGCCGAACCGAGGTCAGGGCATCGAATACGTCGGCGACGGTGACGACGCGGGCCTCGATCGGGATGCGCTCACCGGCGAGCCCGTTGGGATAGCCGTTGCCGTTGAACTTTTCATGATGACAGAGAGCGATGACGGCTCCCGTCTGCAGGTATTTCGATGGGCTGTCGCGCAGGATCTCGTAGCCGTAAACGGTATGGCGCTGCATTTCGGTCCATTCTTCAGCGTTCAATGGCCCCGGCTTTCTCAGGATGTGGTCGGGGATCCCGATCTTGCCGATGTCGTGCATCGGCGCCGAGTGCTGGATGATGTCGCAGGCCTCTTCGCCAAGCTCCATCGTCTCGGCAATCAACCGGCTGTAGCGGGCCATGCGGGCGACGTGGTTGCCGGTGTCCTCGTCCCGATACTCCCCGGCCCGGGCCAGGCGGATCAGGGTTTCTTCCTCGCGCTGGCGCAGTTCCGCGGTCTTGGCGTCGATCTCCCGTTCCAGCCAGTGGGCCCTGTCCTTGATGATTTGCTGCTGCTGGCGCAGGGTCAGCAGGTTCCGGCAGCGGACGCGGCATTCGTCGTGGTCGATCGGTTTGGTTAAAAAATCGGTGGCGCCTGCTTCCAGCGCTCGATAGCGCACCGCTTTCTCATCCACGCAGGTGATGATTACTACCGGTACGTCGGCGCAGCTGGGGATTTGGCGCAGCCAATGGGTGAACTCTGCTCCGTCCATGTTGGGCATCTTATAATCTGTCACTACCAGGTCGTGGCGGTTGTGCTTTGCCCACTCCAGTGCCGACACCGGATCGGAGAAGGACTGGGTCTTGATCTCAGGGCCGATCGAGCAGACCAATTCTTCCAGAATCATTCTGCTGATCGATTGATCGTCGACTATCAGCACGCTATGCACGGTCTTCTCCGGGGGTTTGCGAGCACCGACTTTTCCAAAGTATGACATCCCGCTGGGGGCTGCGCCAGCCCGTGCGCCCGACCTCTGCGCCGGGAAGCGCCGTACCAGCGACCTCCATTGCAACAATTTACAAAAAGCTTACTTACTCGAGGTTTGCGAGCGCCCGGGGCGAAATATACGGACTATGCGCACGAATGTGAGGGCGGCTCAGGCTGCGTAGTGTTTCCGGTACCAGGCGACGAACTTCTCCAGCCCCAGGTCCAAAGGTGTATTCGGGCGGAAGCCCACCGCCCGTTCCAGGTCCGAAATGTCCGCCATGGTGGCCCGGACGTCTCCTTCCTGCATCGGCAGGAGTTCCAACTCGGCCTGCTTTCCGAGGCAAGTCTCCAGGGTGCGGATGAAGTCCAGAAGCTCTACCGGTTGGTTGTTGCCGATGTTGTAGACACGATAGGGAGCGTAGCTGGTGGCCGGGTCCGGGCGGTCGCCGTTCCATTCGGGGTCCGGTTGGGCCGGGTGCCCGATGACCCGCACCAAGCCTTCGACGACGTCGTCGATATAGGTGAAATCGCGGCGCATCCGGCCCTGGTTGAACACCGGAATCGGCTCGCCGGCCAGAATCTTGCGGGTAAAGCTGAAGTAGGCCATGTCCGGCCGGCCCCAGGGTCCGTATACGGTAAAGAACCGCAGCCCCGTGCAGGGCAAGCCGAACAGGTGAGCGTAGCTGTGGGCCAGCAGTTCGTTGGCCTTCTTCGCTGCCGCGTACAGGGATACCGGGTGGTCCACATTGTCGTGCTCGGAAAACGGCAGCCGGGTATTGGCCCCATACACCGAACTGGAGGAAGCGAACACCAGGTGGCCGACACCGGAGTGGCGGCAGCCCTCCAGCAGGTTGGCGAAACCCACCAGGTTCGCATCCACATAGGCCTGGGGGTTCTGCAGCGAATAGCGCACGCCGGCCTGGGCCGCCAGGTTGACCACCGCGTCGAAACGATGCTCGGCGAACAACCGGGCCAGTGCCGGGCGGTCGGCAATGTCCAGCTCATGGAAGGTGAAGCGTTGGTTGGGCTCGATGCGCCCCAATCGGGCCCGCTTGAGAGCCGGGTCGTAGTAATCATTGAGGTTGTCGACGGCCACCACCTGGTCGCCCTGGTGCAGCAGTCGCAAGCAGAGTTCGTTGCCGATGAAGCCGGCACCGCCGGTAATCAGGACCTTACGCATGTTCATTCATTGCGGTTGCCGGGTCCCGGGGCCGCCGGCCCGGGGACAGGATCTATGGCTGTTCGGTTGCGTCGGCGCAGCGGGCTGGCCCCGCCGCTATCGCAGAAGCGCGGATGATAGCACGCCGGCAGGACCGGCGCCCTCGTCTCAGCGGCGACTGGACCGCGGTGCTTGCGCCGCGGGGGCGGGCTCGCCCAGGTCGATGTCGATCTCGCGATCCAGGCTGCGCCCTTGGCGGAAATGCCGGTAGAGGTAGGCGCCGATCAGGGCGGAAACCACGAACAGGGCCGCCGCCAGGCCGATGCGAAACACCGGGTTCAGGTTGATGCCGCTGCCGGCGAGGGCGAATACGGCGGTTTGCGGCACATAGCCCAAAACCGAGCCCAGGAAGAAGGGCAGGGGGCCGACCCGGGTTACTCCCGCCGCCAGATTGGTCGCCAGGTTGCTGCCCACCGGCAGCAGCCGGATCAGCAGGGTCATCGAGAACACATGGCCGCTGACGAAGTCGTTGAAGCGCTGGATGCGGCGGCCAAAATGGGCTTGGACCAGAGAACGTCCGAGCCAGCGGGCATAAAAGAAGGCGCCGATGCAGCCCATTATCGAGGCGGCCAGGGCCAATGCCAGGCCCCAGCCGAAGCCGAAGGCATAACCGGCGAGAAAACTCACCAGCTGGCGCGGCAGGCCGACGCCAACCGCCAGAGCGCCGACGGCTGCGAACAGTAGCGCGCCCTGGTAGCCCTTGCCCTTGATCTCGCTGTCGATCCAGGCGGTGTCCAGCAACTTGCCGAGGCCGACGGCGTCCAGCAGGTAGCCGAGGGCCGCCAGCGAGAGTATCAGCAGCAGTCCTTGCAGCAGGACCCGTGGATTGATGCCCGGGGCGCGGGGACCGCTCAAGGGATCAGGCCCGGGCTCGCCGTCGGCCCCGAGTTCGCTCACCTCGGGCAGCTTCGCTCGGCGCAGCAGCCAGTTCACCCCGAACAGGTCAACGATGCCGACCCACAGCCGGTTGTGCAGGCCGTACTTGGAGAGCCCGCGGGTGCGCGGGCGGTGATTGACTCGCACCGAGATCACCGCGCCGCCGTTGCGCTGGAACAAGGCGGGCAGAAAGCGGTGCATATGGTCGAAGTAGGGCAGTTCGAGGAACGCCGGGCGCGAGAACAGCTTGAGTCCGCAGCCACTGTCCGGGGTGGCGTCGTGCAGCAGCCGGGAACGCACGCCGTTGGCGACCCGCGAGGAGAGCTTGCGCAACCAGCTGTCCTGGCGCTTGGCCCGGTGGCCGATGATCAGCTGCAGCGGTTGCCCGGAGGCGGGATGCTCCCGCAGCCGCTCGACCAGGGCCGGGATGTCTGCCGGGTCGTTCTGGCCGTCGCCGTCCAAGGTCAGTATCCAGTCGGCGCGGGCGGCGCGCACGCCGGTACGCAGCCCGGTGCTTTGGCCGCAATTGCGGGCATGGCGCAGCACCCGCAAGCGGGGGAATCCGGCCTGCAGGGTATTCAGTGCATCGGGGGTGGAGTCGTCGCTGCCGTCGTCGACGTAGATGAGCTCGTAATCGAAGCGGTCGTCGCATGCGGCGCGAATCTCGCCGACCAGGGGCGCGATATTGTCCGCTTCATTCTTGACCGGGATGACGATGGAGAAGTCCATAGATGTGTCAGTGCTGGATAAACCCCCAATTATCCGGAATTTGCCGCTACCGCGCCAGCGGCTGCGGCTGCGCGTTCCAGCAGGGCGCGAAGGTAGCGTCCGGTGTGGGAGCCTGGGCACTCCGCCAGCTGCTCCGGGGTGCCCTCGGCCACGATCTCGCCGCCGCGGTCCCCGCCCTCGGGGCCGAGGTCGATTACCCAGTCAGCGGTCTTGATGACGTCCAGATTGTGCTCGATGACGACCACCGTGTTGCCGTGGTCGCGCAGCCGGTGCAGCACCTCCAGCAGGTGGCGCACGTCGTCGAAGTGCAGACCGGTGGTGGGTTCGTCCAGGATGTACAGGGTCTTGCCGGTGTCGCGTTTCGAAAGCTCCCTGGACAGCTTGACCCGCTGCGCCTCGCCGCCGGACAGGGTGGTGGCGTTCTGGCCCAGGCGGATGTAGGACAGGCCGACGTCGACCAGGGTCTCCAGCTTGCGGCGCAGCGGCGGGACGGCATGGAAGAAGCCTTTGGCCTCCTCCACGGTCATCTCCAGCACCTCGTGGATGTTCGTCCCTTGTAGCGGATCTCCAGGGTCTCCCGGTTGTAGCGCTTGCCCTTGCACACGTCGCAGGGCACGTAGATGTCCGGCAGGAAGTGCATCTCGACCTTGATCACGCCGTCGCCCTGGCAGGCCTCGCAGCGCCCGCCCTTGACGTTGAAGCTGAAGCGCCCGGGGCCTGTAGCCGCGGGAGCGCGCCTCCGGGGTGGCGGCGAACAGTTCGCGGATCGGGGTGAACAGGCCGGTGTAGGTGGCCGGGTTGGAGCGCGGCGTGCGGCCGATCGGGCTCTGGTCGATGTCGACCACCTTGTCGAAGTGCTCCAGGCCCTCGATCGCCAGGTGCGGGGCGGGCTCGGTCTTGGCGCCGTTGAGCCGGGCGGCGCTCACCGGGTACAGGGTGTCGTTGATCAGGGTCGATTTGCCGGAGCCGGATACGCCGGTGACGCAGGCCATCAGGCCCAGCGGGATGTCCACGTCGACGCTGCTTCAGGTTGTTGCCGCTGGCGCCGCGATCCACAGCTAGCCGCTCGGGATCGCTCGGCACGCGCTGGCCGGGCAACTGCAATCCGCCGCCGCCCGGACAGGTAGTGGCCGGTCAGGGAGTCTGGTATCGGCCGCGATTTCCTCCGGCGTGCCCTGGGCGACCACCTGGCCGCCGTGCACGCCGGCGCCGGGGCCGATGTCCACCACGTGGTCGGCGGCGCGGATGGCCTCCTCGTCGTGCTCCACCACGATCACCGTATTGCCCAGATCGCGCAGGTAGGTCAGGGTGTCGAGCAGGCGCTCGTTGTCGCGCTGGTGCAGGCCGATGGAGGGCTCGTCCAGAATGTACATCACGCCCACCAGCCCGGCGCCGATCTGGCTGGCCAGGCGGATGCGCTGCGCCTCGCCGCCGGACAGGGTCTCGGCGCTGCGGTCCAGGGTCAGATAGTCGAGCCCGACATTGACCAGGAACTGCAGCCGCTGGCGGATTTCCTTGACGATCTTGGCGGCGATCTTGCCTTGCTTTCCGGGCAGCTCCAGGGTCGCGGAAAAAGGCCAGCGCCCGGCCTACCGGTAGTGCGGCGACCGCCGGCAGGTTCTGATCGGCCACGAACACGTGGCGCGCCCCCTGGTTCAGCCGGGTGCCGTCGCAGTCCGGGCAGGGCGTGCGACCGAGATATAGCGCGACAGTTCTTCGCGCACCGCATTGGATTCGGTCTCCCGGTAGCGGCGCTCCATGTTGGGGATGATGCCTTCGAACGGGTGGCGCTTGCGCTGACTGGCCCCGCGCTCGTTGAAGTAGCTGAACTCGATCTCTTCCTCGCCGCTGCCGTAGAGAATCGCCTGGCGGGCGTGCTTCCGGCAGTTCGTCGAAGGGGGTCTCGACATCGAAGCCATAGTGGGCCGGCCGAGGCCGCGGATCAGCTGGAAATAGTAGGCGTTGCGCCGGTCCCAGCCCCGCACCGCGCCGCCGGCCAGGCTCAGCTCCGGGTGCAGCACCACCCGCTCCGGGTCGAAGAACTGCTCCATGCCCAGGCCGTCGCAGCTGGGGCAGGCGCCGACCGGGTTGTTGAAGGAAAACAGCCGCGGCTCCAGCTCCTGCAGGCTGTAGCCGCACACCGGGCAGGCGAAGCGGGCGGAAAACACCAGCTCCGGTTGGCTGTCGTCCATGCCAGGCCACTGCGGGCGACGGCCATCGGCCAGGCGCAAGGCGGTTTCGAAGGATTCGGCCAGGCGCAAGGTCAGGTCTGCGCGCACCTTGAAGCGGTCCACCACCGACCTCGATCTGGTGCTTGCCGGTGCAGGTCCAGCTGGGGCAGGTCGTCCAATTCCACCAGATTCGCCGTCGATGCGGGCGCGGATAAAGCCTTGGGCGCGCAGCTCTTCCAGCAGTTGCTGGTGCTCGCCCTTGCGTTCTCGCACCACGGGTGCCAGCAGCATCAGGCGGTCGCCCTCGGGCAGCGCCAGCACCTGGTCCACCATCTGGCTACGGTCTGCGCCCCAGGGCGGTCGCCGTGCTCCGGGCAGCGCGGTGTGCCGGCGCGGGCGAACAGCAGACGCAGGTAGTCGTAGATTTCGGTGATCGTGCCGACGGTGGAGCGCGGGTTGTGGGAGGTGGTCTTCTGTTCGATGGAGATGGCCGGCGACAGGCCCTCGATCATGGTCCACGTCGGGCTTCTCCATCATCGCCAGGAACTGCCGGGCATAGGCGGACAGGGACTCCACATAGCGCCGCTGGCCCTCCGCATACAGGGTGTCGAAGGCCAGCGACGATTTGCCGGAGCCCGACAGGCCGGTGATCACGATCAGCCGGTCCCGGGGCAGGTCCAGGTCGATATTCTTCAGATTGTGGGTGCGGGCACCGCGTATGCGAAGGCTGTCCATATACATATCCGTCGTCGGGGGAACCTGATAATATAAGCGGTCTTGTGTTGGTGAGGCAAAGACGGTCACGGCAGGAATGACAATTGGCACCGATTCCCGGGGCATGACCGGCTCCGAGCGCCGCGCCGCCTTCTCACTGGCGGCGATCTATGCCCTGCGCATGCTCGGACTGTTTCTGATCCTGCCGGTATTCGCTCTCTACGCCGAACGATTGGACGGCGTCACCCCGCTGCTGGTAGGTCTGGCGGTGGGAATCTACGGCTTGACCCAGGCCCTGCTCCAAATCCCCGCCGGCATGCTCTCCGACCGCATCGGGCGTAAGCCGGTGATCGTCGGCGGCCTGGCGGTGTTTGCCCTGGGCAGTCTGGTGGCGGCGCAGGCGCACGACATCTATCTGGATCATCGCCGGCCGCGCCCTGCAGGGCAGCGGCGCCATCGCCGCTGCGGTGATGGCCCTGGCGGCCGACCTCACCCGCGACGAACAACGCACCAAGGCGATGGCGATCATCGGCATGAGCATCGGCCTGTCGTTCGCCCTGGCCCTGGTGTTGGGTCCGGTGCTGAACAGCTGGATCGGGGTGCCGGGCATTTTCTGGCTCACCGCGGTGCTGGCCCTCGCCGGCATTGGCGTGGTGCTGCTGGTGGTGCCCAACCCGAGCGAAAGCCCGCTGCACCGGGATGCCGAAAGCGTGCCGGGGCTGTTCGGACGGGTGCTGCGCGACCCAAATCTGCTGCGGCTGGATTTTGGTATCCTCTGCCTGCACATGCTGCTGACCGCCCTGTTCCTGGTGGTGCCGCTGATGCTTCGAGACCTGGGTTTGGCGAGCGTCGACCACTGGCAGCTTTACCTGCCGGTGATGTTGGGCTCGCTGCTGCTGATGGTCCCGTTTATCATTCTGGCCGAGCGCTATCGGCGCATGAAGGCGGTGTTTCTGGGTGCCGTCGGCTGCCTGACTCTGGCCCAGTTCGGCCTGCTGGCCCTGCACGGCTCGCTGGCGGCGGTGGTGGTGTGGGTTCTACTGTTCTTCGCCAGCTTCAATCTGCTGGAGGCAATGTTGCCGTCGCTGATCTCCAAGCAGGCACCGGCTGACAGCAAGGGCACCGCGATGGGGGTCTACTCCAGCTCCCAATTCTTCGGCGCCTTCCTGGGCGGGCTGCTTGGCGGCGCCATGCACCAGTGGTTCGGCAGCGATGGCGTGCTGCTGTTCGCGGTGCTGGCCGGCGGGGTCTGGTTCCTGGTCGCCCTGGGCATGGCGAATCCGCCGGCGCTGCGGTTGCGGACGCTCAAGGTGGGCCCGCTGAGTGCCAGCGAGGCCGGGCAGCTCGGGCTGCGGTTGCGGGAGATCCCGGGGGTGGCCGAGGCGGTGGTGATCGCCGAGGAGGGCATGGCCTACCTGAAGGTGGATGCCCGGGTACTGGATCAGGCGGCCCTGGACGAGTTCTCCGCGGCTGGCGCTTGAAGCCAATAAATCAGATCGACAGAGGATGGATTTACTATCATGGCCAGAGGCATCAACAAGGTAATTCTGATCGGGAATCTGGGCAAAGACCCGGAGACCAGATACATGCCCAGCGGCGGTGCGGTAGCCAATCTGGCCATCGCCACCAGCGAGTCCTGGAAGGACAAGAACACCGGCGAGATGCAGGAGCGCACGGAATGGCACCGGGTGGTTTGTTTCAACCGCCTTGGGGAGATCGCCGGCGAATACCTGCGCAAGGGCAGCAAGGTGTATATCGAGGGCTCCCTGCGCACCCGCAAGTGGCAGGGCCAGGACGGCCAGGACCGCTACACTACCGAGATCGTCGCCAACGAGATGCAGATGCTCGACAGCCGCGGTGGGGGAGGGAGCAGCGATTTCGCCGGCAGCGGGGCCGCCGCGGGCGCGCCTGCCCGCGACGGCGCCCGGGCGCCCCAGCGACCCGCGGCGGGCGGTGGTGGTGGAGCCCCGGCCCCTGCGGGCGACCCCGACAGCGGCTTCGACGACGACATTCCGTTCTAGCCGCCCGACGGGGCCCGATCTTCGAACTAAACCTAGCAAGGCGGTGTGGGTGAAAACGATCCTGGTGACCGGCGGCGCCGGCTTTATCGGCGGCAATTTCGTGCATTTCGTGATCGGCGACGGCTCGGCTCGGGTGGTCAACCTGGACGCCCTGACCTATGCCGGCAATCTCGACACCCTGGCCCCGCTGCAGGGCGATCCGCGGCACGAGTTCGTGCACGGGGACATTGGCGACCGCGAACTGGTGACCCGGCTGCTGGCCGATCAGCGGCCCGACGCCATCGTCAACTTCGCCGCCGAGAGCCATGTCGATCGTTCGATCGACGGCCCGGCCGCCTTTATCGGGACCAATGTGCTCGGCACCTTCAATCTGCTCGATTGCGCCCGCGATTACTGGAACGGGCTGTCGGAAGAGAAGAAGGCGGCGTTCCGGTTTCTGCACGTGTCCACCGACGAAGTCTACGGCTCCCTGGGGCCCGAGGGGCTGTTCACCGAGACTACCCCGTATGCTCCCAATTCCCCCTACTCTGCCTCCAAGGCGGCCTCCGACCACTTGGTGCGGGCCTGGCACCATACTTATGGCCTGCCGGTGCTCACCACCAACTGCTCCAACAACTATGGCCCCTACCAGTTCCCCGAAAAGCTGATCCCTCTGTTCATTCAGAATGCCTTGACGGGCAAACCGTTGCCGATCTACGGCGACGGCGCCAATGTGCGCGACTGGCTGTATGTGGAGGATCATTGCCGGGCGATCTGGCGGGTGCTCGAGGCCGGCACCCCGGGCGAGGTCTACAACGTGGGCGGCAACAGCGAAAAGACCAACCTGGAGGTGGTAGACGCCCTCTGCGCCGCCCTCGACGAGTTGATGCCCGACGCCCCCTATCGGCCCCACGCCCGGCTCAAGACCTTCGTCGCCGACCGTCCGGGCCACGATCGGCGCTACGCCATCGATGCCTCCAAGCTCAAGCGCGAGTTGGGCTGGGAGCCCTGGGAGAGCTTCGAGAGCGGCCTGCGCCGCACCCTAAGCTGGTACCTGGAGCACCAGGACTGGTGTCAACGGGTCCTCGACGGCAGCTATCAAGGTGAGCGCCTGGGCCGTACTGACTGACCCCCGACCCCGCAGCAGAGATTACGCATGAGCAACACCAAAGGCATCATCCTGGCCGGCGGCTCCGGCACCCGGCTCTACCCCCTCACGCGTTCGGTCAGCAAGCAGTTGCTGCCGGTCTACGACAAGCCGATGATCTACTACCCGCTGGGCATCCTGATGCTGGCGGGCATCCGCGACATTCTGATCATCACCACGCCCCATGACGCCGGCGCCTACCGTGGGCTGATGGGCGACGGCTCCCAGTGGAACATCCGCCTCCAGTACGCGGTTCAGCCCGAGCCCAACGGGCTGGCGGAGGCCTTTATCATCGGCCGTGAGTTCCTGGACGGCGATCCCTGCTGTCTGATCCTGGGCGACAATATCTTCTACGGGCATGGCCTGGTGGAACACCTCCGGGAGGCCGCCCAACGCGGTCAGGGCGCCACCATCTTCGGCTACCGGGTGCGCGACCCAGAGCGCTACGGGGTGGCCGAATTCGACGCCGACGGGCGGGTGGTCGGGTTGGAGGAAAAGCCCAGCAAGCCCAAGTCCAGCTATGCCATCACCGGCCTCTATTTCTACGATGGCGAGGTCTCCGAGTTGGCGTCGGCGCTCAAGCCGTCGAAGCGCGGTGAACTGGAGATCACCGACCTCAATCGCGCCTATCTGGAGCGGGGTAGGCTGCACCTGCTGCGGCTCGGGCGCGGCGTGGCCTGGCTGGATACCGGCACCCACGAGTCGCTGATGATGGCCGGAAGCTTTATCGAGACCATCGAGCAGCGCCAGGGTATGAAAATCTGCTGCCCGGAAGAGATCGCCTACAGTGCCGGCTGGATCAGCAAGGAGCGCCTGCAGGCCCTGGGGGAGTCCCTGCGCCAGAACAGCTACGGCCAGTACCTGCTCGACCTGGCGCGGCGGAGCAAGACGCCATGAACATCGTCGAGACCAAGATCCCAGGGTTGCTGATCATCGAGCCCCGGATTTTCGGCGACGAGCGCGGCTGGTTCACCGAGACCTGGCAGCGCCAGCGCACCGCCGACGCCGGGCTCGAGCTCGATTTCGTGCAGGACAACCTGGCTTATTCCCGGCAGGGCGTGTTGCGTGGGCTGCACGTGCAGAATCCCCATTCTCAGGGCAAGCTGGTGCAGGTCCTGCGCGGTGAGGTCTATGACGTGGCGGTGGACATACGCCAAGGCTCACCCCACTTCGGGCAATGGGTCGGGGTGCACCTGAGCGGCGTCAACCATCGCCAGTTCTGGGTCCCCGAGGGCTTTGCCCACGGCTACTGCGTGCTCAGCGACGAGGCCCTGTTCGCCTACAAGTGCACCGACTATTATCACCCCGAGACCCAGTTCAGCGTGCTCTGGAACGATCCCGATCTAGGCGTCGACTGGCACTATGGCGGCGAGCCCCAGCTCGCCGACAAGGACCGCGAGGCCCCGCGCCTGAGCGAGATTGCGGTTGAGCGCTTGCCTAGATTCGAGGGTGCGGCATGAGCTCGCGCCCCCGGATTCTGCTGATCGGCGGCACCGGCCAGGTGGGCTGGGAGCTGATGCGCACGCTGGCGCCGTTGGGGGAGGTGGTGGCCGCTTCCATCTGCGGCAAGTACGGCCCGGTGGTGGATCTGACCGACGCCGCCGCCCTGGAGCGCCTGATCGCCGAGACCGCGCCGCGGTTGATCGTCAACGCCGCCGCCTACACCGCGGTGGACAAGGCAGAGGCCGAGCCCGATCTGGCGCGCCGGATCAATGCCGACGCCTGCGGCGTGATTGGCGAGCAGGCATTGCGTCTGAGGGCCGGGGTGCTGCACTACTCCACCGACTTCGTGTTCGCCGGCGATGCCCAACGCCCTTACCGGGAAGCCGACGAGCCGGCCCCGCTGGGCGTCTACGGCGAGACCAAACTCGCCGGAGAGCGCCAACTGCTGGAGACCGGGGCGGCTGCGGTGATCTTGCGCACCAGCTGGGTCTATGGGGGCCGCGGTCAGAACTTCCTGCTCACCATGCAGCGCCTGTTCCGCGAACGCGATCAGGTCAATGTGGTGGACGACCAGATCGGTGCGCCCACCTGGAGCCGCATGCTGGCCGAGGTGAGCGCCCAGATTCTGGCCCAGACCCTGGCCGGCCGCCTTGATCTACAAGCGGTGCGCGGCCTCTACCACCTCAGCGGCGGCGGCCAAACCAGCTGGTACGGCTTTGCCCGCGCCATCTGGGAGGCGGGGGAGTACCGCGCCAGGCTCGCGTCCATTCCCAGCGCTGACTATCCCACCCCGGCCCGGCGTCCCGCCTATTCGGTGCTCGACAATCAGCACTTCCAAGATACCTTCGCCCTGGCCTTGCCGGACTGGCGCTACTCGCTGACCCAATGCCTCGAAGAGCAACTCGGCTGAGGCCGGCGCTTGGTCGACCCTATTTGAGCGCGAAGTTGATCGGCACCCGCAGGGCCCATTGCTTGCGGCCGAAGGCAGCGGGAATGGGTTCGTAGCGCCCCAGCCGTTCCAGGGCGTCCACCGCGGCCTTGTCGAGGGAGCGCCAGTCGGAGCCCTCGCTGATCCGAATGTCGGTGATGCGGCCGTCGGCCTGCACCACGAAGGACACCAACACCTGACCTTCCCGGCCCCGTCGGTGGGCCTTGCGCGGGTAGTAGCGATTCTTTTCGATGGCGCGGCGCAGGCCGTCCAGATACCGGCTCTCCCAGGCCGCGATTTCGGCGAAACCCAGCGCGGCCTGGGATTGGCCGGCGTCCGCGGTCTCGCCCGCCTCGAGCGACTCCGGACGGTCGGCTTCGGCCCGGGTACGGGTGGCCGCCGGCTGCGGGCTGGCAGCTGCGACAGTCTCGGCCACGGACTCTGGCTTGGGCGGAGGCTGGGGCTGCGGTTTGGGTTGGGGCTTCGGTCGAGCCGTTGGCTTTGGCTTTGGTTGGGGTTTTGGCTTGGTTTTCGGCTCCGTCTTTGGCGCGGACTCTGCAACAGGCTCAGGCTCCGGTTCGGGCTCTGCAACAGACTCCGGTTCCGGGTCGGCTACAGGCTCAGGCTCCGGTTCGGGCTCAGGTTCAGGTTCAGGCAAGGGTTCCGGTACCGGCTCAGGCAAAGGCGCCGACTCGGGCTCAGGGATAGGTTCGGGTTCCGACTCGGGCTGGACGGGCGGCCCGCTGCTCACCACCGAGGCCAAGCGGCTCTCGAACATGTCCAGGCCTATCGGCACCATTTGGCCGCCGCCCTCGGTGCCTGGGCTGCCTTGATCCCGCACCCCGAGCAGGATTACTCCCACCAGTCCCAGGTGGATCAGGGCGGAAACGATGAAGCCCGACACCCTTCCGTGGCGTCGAGGCGATTGCCTTTTCATCGGCCCTCTTCGGTCAGGATGCTGAGCTTCTCCAGTTGGTGCAGCTTGAGGATGTCCACCACCGAGACGAAGCGCCCGAAGGGCACTCGGGTGTCCACCCTCAGAACGATCGGCGAGGTCTTGGCCAGCCCCTCCAACTCCGCGTCCAATTGCTCCAGTTCGATTGGCTGCTCGCGCAGGTAGATCTGCTCGTCTTCCGCTATCGCCAGCTCGATGCGCTTCTCTTCGAGCTCGGCCTGCTGGTTTTGGGTCTTGGGCAGTTGGATCTCCAGCTTGCCTTGGGCGATGAAGGTGGCGGTGGTGAGCACGATCGCCAGCAGCACCAGCATGATGTCGATAAAGGGAATGACATTGATGGTGTTGAATGGCTTCATGACCGGTGCTCTTTGTTCCAGCGAGCGGTCAGCACGTCCACCCGCCGCAGCAGGCCGTTGTATATCAGGATCGCCGGAATCGCCACCAGCAGGCCCATGGCAGTGGCCTTCAGGGCCAGGGCCAGACCCAGCATAATGGCGTTGGTGTCGATTCCACCCCCTTGCCCGAGATCATAAAAAGTGAGCAGGATACCCAGCACCGTGCCCAGCAACCCCACGTAGGGGGCATTGCTGCCGATCGATGAGATCGCGGTGAGATTGCGGGTGAGCTCGATATTGAGCTCGTCCGGGTGGCTGAACAGGGCTAGGTCGACTTTACGGTAATAGATGCTTCGCTCGATGGCGAACCAGACCATGAGGAAGCTCATCAGGCCCAAAATGCCGAAAACGCCCAGATCCAAATATTCTCGTAAAAGCTCCACTCTCGCCTCCGCCAACCTTCGGTCGATTGCTGTTTCTGCTTGAAATTATAAGGGATCGAGCCAGGGCGGGCCGGGATGACTTGGGATTGTATTGAGTCCCGGCAACGGTTGGCGCTAAAGGCGGCCCGGCAGGCTCAGGGACAAGGCGGGCCAGTAGGTGATGATCAGCACCGCCAGCAGCAGGATAAAGAACCAGGGCAGGGTGGCGACGTAGAGCTGGAGCACGGGCTTTTCGAACCGGTAGCTGGCGATGAACAGGTTCATGCCCACCGGCGGGGTGAAATAGCCGATCTGCATATTGGCCAGGAAGATGATGCCCAGGTGCACCGGGTCGATGCCGTAGCCCAGGGCCACGGGCAGCAGCAGGGGCACCATCAGCACCAGGGCGGAGAAGATGTCGAGCATGGTGCCGAGGGCGAGCAGGAACAGGTTGAGCAGCATCAGGAACCCCAGGGGGCTGGAGATCTGCTCGTTGATGGCGCGGAACAGCCGGCTCGGAATTTGGGCGTCGATCATGTAGTTGGTGGAGGCCAGCGAGACGCCTAGGATCACCAGGATGCCCCCCACCAGTACCATCGAGTTGCGCATGATGCCGGGCAGCTGGCGCAGCGGCACCTCGCGCAGGATCGCCACTTCCACCAACAGCACGTAGAGCACCGTCACCGCGGCCGCCTCGGAGACGGCGAAGAAGCCGCTGTAAACCCCGCCCAGCACCAGCACCGGCAGCGGCAGCTCCCAGGCCGCTCTGGCCAGAGCAGCGCCGGCCTCGCGCCAGGAGAAGGCGGTCAACGGAACATGGCGCTGGCTCCACATGCTCCAGCCCGCAAGCAGCACCAGCATCAGCAGCCCGGGCAAGAGGCCGGCCAGGAACATGTCGTCCACCGAGATCGGCCCGCCGATGCCGAGCTGTTGGGCGATCACTGCGTAGAGGATCAGCGGAAGGGCGGGCAC
This sequence comes from uncultured Gammaproteobacteria bacterium, assembly GCA_963753615.1. Taxonomy (GTDB): domain Bacteria; phylum Pseudomonadota; class Gammaproteobacteria; order Chromatiales; family Chromatiaceae; genus CAVWCW01. The sequence goes on along the minus strand of CAVWCW010000033.1, from coordinate 19,227 downwards.
GAACAGCAGTCCCAGGCTGCCGGATGTGGTGATCAGTCCGAGGCTGAAGTTGTCGCCGTAGCCGGCCTGCTTGAGCGCCGGGTAAAGCAGGGCGCCGAGGGCCACGATGGTCACCCCGGAGGCCCCGGTGAAGGCAGTGAACAGGGCGCAGGCGGCCAAGCCTACAATGGCCAGCCCTCCCGGCAGCCATCCGAGCAGGGCCTGGGTCAGGCGCACCAGGCGCTGGGGGGCCTGGCTCTCGCTGAGCAGGTAGCCGGCGAAGGTGAAAAGGGGGATGGCCAGCAGGATCGGCATCTCGGCGACGCGGAAGAACTCGATGGCCACCACCGAGAGGTCGACTTCGAGCGTATACATGCCGAGCAGGGCGCCGGCCCCAATGACCGCGAACAGGGGCGCCCCCATTAGGGCGAGCAGAAGCAGAAGCAGGCTGGCCCAGAGCATCAGTGCTGGTCCCCGGTTGGCGGTGCTCCCAGTCCGAGCAGGTAGCGCAGCCCCATCAGGGTGAAGGCGAAGGGAATGATCGATTCGCAAACCCAGGCGGGAACGGCGCCGAACAGCAGGTTGCCGTCGAGCCATTCGTAGTGCACGAAACGCGCCCCGTGCCAGGCCAGCAACAGGCATACCAGGCCGGCGAACAGATCGGTGAGACGCCGGTTCCAGGCCGCCAGCCGGGGCGGCAGGAAACGCGACAGCAGGTCGATGCGGATATGCCGGCGGTCGCGGGTGGCAGCCATGGCCCCGAGCAGGCCGACCCAGAGCACGCTGACCCGCAGCAGGGGCTCGCCCCAGCTCAGGCCCATGTCCCAAAAGTTACGCAGCAGGATCTGGGTGCCGGCCAGGGTGATCATGGCGCCGAGCAGCAGCACCAGCAGCGCGTCTTCGGCGCGACCGATCCAGTCAGCGAGCCGCAGCAGCCAGCGCCGGCTGCTCACCGGGCGCGGAACTCGCGCAGGGTCTGACGCAACAGGTCGAGGATCTGTTGGCTGAACACCCCATCCGCGGCCAGGCTGTCGGTCGCGGCCACCACCGCTTGCTGCCAGTCCGCCATCTCGGCCGCGGATGGGGCCAGGATCTCGATACCCTGCTGTTCCAGAACGGTAAGCGCCTTGCGGTTGTCCTCGCGGGTCTGGCGTTCGATCGCCCGCAGCCGCCGCTCCAATACTTCGTGCAGCACCGCCCGGTCCTGCGCGGAGACCCGCTTCAGGGCCTTTTCCTGAATCAAGAAGGTGCCGTAGGTGTAGAGCAGGGGAAGGTCGGTGAGGTAGCTCAGCCGGGTATGCCACTGCAGGGCGATGGCCGCGGTGGGGGTGGTGCCGAGGGTGTCGATGACCCCGGTCTGCAAGGCGGTGAGCACGTCCGTGATGGGGAGCTGGATCGGCGCGACCCCGACCGCCTCGAAGCCGGCCAGGCTGATGCGGTCGCCCTCCGGGACCCAGACCTTGCGCCCCTGCAGGTCGTCGATCTGGCGCACCGGCTGGTTCGACATCAGGTAGGCGAACCCGGCCTCGCCGATGCCGTAGCTGACGTAGCCCCGTTCGCGCATGCCGGCGATGATCTGCGGGTCGACCCGCGCCCGCACCGCGTCGACTTCCGCATAGGAGCGGTACAGGAAGGGCAGGCCCAGGGCCTGGGAATCCGGATAGATCAGGCGCATGCCGCCGCCGCTGAAGGCGCCGCCGTGGAGTTGACCGACCCGGATCTTGCGCAGCACGCTCTGCTCGTTGCCCATCACGCCGCCTGGGTAGAAGCGCAGCTTGACCCGGCCCTGGGTGCGGCTCTCCACCTCCGCGGCCCCATCGCGCATCGCCTGCATCCAGCTGGTGCCGTCCGGCAGCAGGGTGGCGATCTTGAGAGTGACTGCAGTAGCTGCGGCCGGCAGAAGGCAAAGCAGCCAGACCGAGCGTCAGCCCAGCCAGCCGTGCTGTAATCGGGGGGGATTCTCGATGCGTCATCACTACGACCGCTCCGCCGCTAGCCATACAATAAGGGGACCGGGGCCGGGCGGATTCGAAGTCAGAAGTATTCGTCCGCCAACAACTCTCGGGCCTGGCGCTGGGCCAGGACATTGCTCAGGGTCAGGCCCGGCTGCTCCGGGTCTGCCGCCAGCACCTCTTGGAGCAGGCGGTCGTGCAGTGCCTGATCGAACACCATCCGCGCATAATACCTGGCGTATTCCACTTTGGCGATCAGGTCCCGGTCCTCGGAATAGGCGATGGCCTGTTCGAAGTGTACGCGGGCCCGCTCCGGTTTGCCGCCGAGGCTGGGTGGAATCAGGCTGCGCAATATCGCCAGGTAAAGCTGAGCCCGGCCTTGTTCGAAGCCGGGGTCGACGGCGGTCACGCGCTCGAGCAGCAGTTCTACCTTGGGCAATTCCGCGATCGCCCCCCAGTCGCCGGAGCGGGCCTGAATCCAGCCCGCCCAACTGGTGGCGAAGGTATAGAAAAGCGCCAGCTCGCTGGCGCTGAGTCGGGCCGGCAGGCTGGCCTCGAACTCGGCGAAGGGGCCGCCGCGGGCGGCGCAAATCCGGGGCGTGCCGGCTGCACATGGCGCGCTCCGCGTAATCGAAGGCGCGTTGGCTGAGTTGCTGTCGGCGCTCGGTGTCGTCGACCAGGCCGCCGGCGTAGGCGCCGTAGAGGCGGGCCGCGGCCATCAGCAGAGCCGTGTCGTCCGGGCTGTCTTGCAGCAGCGAGTCGATCAGCAGCAGGTAGGCTGGGGCCCCGGCACGCACGATCTCGGGGTCGCTCTGCCCCAGCATGCTGGCGGAGAGGTTGTCCGCCAGACGCTGGGTGGAAAGGGGAGCGCAGGCGACCGCCGCCAACAGCAGCGGCAGTGTGCTTAGACGCAGCAGGCGCATTTCAGCGGGGTCAGCGGTGGCGTCGCCCCACGTGCTCCATATGATGCAGCCAGCTGGTAAAGGCCTTGCCCATGGAGCCGGCGCCATGCCGGCGCCCCCGGAAGGTGCGGAAACAGCCTTCTTCGCCGCAGCGGGCGGAGCCGACGCAGAGCAGGCCGAAGATCAGCAATACGTCCAACCCCACGGCGGCCACCAGGGCCAGGGTGTGGAGCAGGGTGTCTTGCCGCAGCCAGCTCAAAATCACACTATTGTACTGGAGTATCCCCCAGACGCTGGCGAACAGCAGGGCTACCGCGAGCAGGGAGAACAGATCCGCTACCCATTCGTGGCGTCGCGCGTAACCCTTGACATTGGCACATACCGACATAGTAAAGATCTCCTTTGCCATCGGTACTGCGGACGGCCTTGGCTCAGACATTGACTGGGCTCGTTCGGCGTCGAACGGGTCAGCCCGGCCCCAACCTTACACATGTTACGGCTTTTTGCCTGCCGACCCAAGTAGATATTTAGAGTATTCGCATGTAGCGATATCGCATTATTCCCGGAACCGGTCCTGTGGCGATCTGCTCCCTGGCCTCCTTGGGCCCGGCTCGGCGCGGGTGTATAGTCGGTGGCTGATTTCCAATGGCCCTCAGCCGGACCGGGCCAGACGCTAAAGACTTAGGGGGAGCCTCGATGGAATTGATTACCAATGCGGTCAGCTGGCTGAACGGCATCGTCTGGGGGCCGGCCATGCTGGTGCTGATTCTCGGCACCGGCCTGTTTCTGATGGTGGGGCTGCGGGCGATGCCCCTGCGCCGCCTGGGCTACGGCTTCCGCATGCTGTGGAGTGGCCGCAAGTCCGAGCAGGAGGGCGATATCACGCCCTTCAACGCCCTGATGACCTCGCTCTCGGCCACCATCGGCACCGGCAATATCGCCGGTGTGGGCACCGCCATTGCGCTCGGTGGCCCGGGCGCGGTGTTCTGGATGTGGTGCACCGCCCTGGTGGGCATGGCCACCAAGTACGCCGAAGCGGTGCTGGCGGTGAACTACCGCGAGGTCGACACCGAGGGCAATCACGTGGGCGGGCCCATGTACTACATCAAGAACGGCCTCGGCGGGCACTGGAAATGGCTGGGCACCGCCTTCGCCATCTTCGGCGCGGTGGCCGGCTTCGGCATCGGCAACATGGTGCAGGCCAATTCGGTGGCGGATGCCCTGAGCACCAACCTGGCGATCCCCTATTGGCTGACCGGGATCGTCATTGCCGTGGTGGTCTTTCTGGTCTTGATCGGCGGCATCCGCCGCATCGCCCAGGTGGCGGGCAAACTGGTGCCGCTCATGGCGGTGGCCTACATCCTGGGCGGGCTGGCGGTGATCCTGCTCAACCTGTCGGAGGTCCCGCGGGCCTTGGCGATGATCGTGGAACACGCCTTCAATCCGGTGGCGGCCTCCGGCGGTTTCGCCGGCGCGGCGGTAATGGTTGCCATTCAGATGGGCGTGGCGCGAGGGGTGTTTTCCAACGAGGCCGGCCTGGGTTCGGCGCCCATCGCCCATGCCGCCGCCAAGACCAATAATCCGGTGCGCCAAGGCAGCATCGCCATGCTTGGCACCTTTATCGACACCCTGATCGTGTGCACCATCACCGCCCTGGTGATCATGATCTCGATGGAGTGGACCAGTATCAACCCGGCGTTCCAAAGCTGTGTGGACCAGGGCGGGCAGGTCGCCGAGCGGGTCTGCAGCCTGGGCGACGAGCAGTTCAAGCAGGGCCTGACCGGGGCCTCTCTGTCGGCGGCGGCCTTCGGTACCGGCCTGCCCGGAGTCGGCAATTGGATCGTCACCTTCGGCCTGGTGCTGTTCGCGTTCACCACGATACTCGGCTGGAGCGTCTACGGTGAGCGCTGCGTCGAGTACTTGTTCGGGGTGCGGGCGATCCTGCCCTTCCGCATCCTCTGGGTACTGGCCATCCCGCTCGGAGCTACGGTCAAGCTGAGCTTCGTCTGGCTGCTGGCCGACACCCTCAATGCCCTGATGGCGCTGCCCAATCTGATTGCCCTGTTGTTGCTGAGCCCGGTGGTGTTTCGGCTGACCCGGGAGTATTTCCGTGATCGGGAGGCGGCGGCGGAGGGCAATTGAGCCGTTCCCACGGGTCGTAGGCGGCGCACCCCCGCGCCGATGCCGGCGCCGAGCGTCTGGCTCGGGCCGAGGGCGGCCCTCCTACTCGGTCTTCGAACCCCCCATGCACTCGGGGGAAGCGGGCACCGCCCCGCCCTTGGCGAACCACTCCTCCGGGGTCATGGTATGCAGGGCCAGGGCGTGCACGCCGCCCTGCAGTTCCGCGGCCAGGGTCTGGTTGATCAGGCGGTGGCGGGCGATCAGTTTCTCGCCTTCGAAGCGGGTGCTGACCGCCACCACCTTGAAATGGGATTCGGCGCCTTCCGGCACACTGTGCATGTGGCTTTCGTCGATGACTTCCAGATGCAGCGGCACCAGGGCCTGCTGGAGTTTGCTGTAGATGGTTTCCTGCCTGCTCATGGGGTGCTGGCCTCCGCTGGTTTCGATGCGGCTATTTTAGCCCCGAAGCCGGCCGACGATTCCACCGGCTCGGTACGGGAATCACTCCGCCCCGGGATCGCTCAGCTCTACCACCTGCACCCCTAGATAGCCCTCGATTGCACTGACGGCCTGGTCCACCTGGGGCGCCAGCTCAAGCGACCAAAGCAGGTCCCGGTCGGCCCCCTCGGTCCAGCCGAACAGGGAATGGCGCAGTTGGTCGGCGGTGCGCACATTGCTGCCCACGTCCTGCAGCAGCTTGCCGTATTCGCTCTGGGTCGGGGTTACGCCGAGGCCGCCGAACAGCTCGGCGAGGGCCGCCATCATGGGCTTCGCGTCCGCCGTCAGGCCGAATTCCTCCGGCCGGTAGTCCACCGCCTTTTGGGAGATGCGGTTGACCCAGATGCGAAAACTCGACTTACGCAGAGAGTGGTAGAGTTCTTGCTCCGAGATCAGCACTACCAGCAGATGGCGCGGGTTGGCGTGATTGGTGCAGTCCCGGGTCTGCCATACGCCGCTCTGCAGGAGTTGGTAGATGCGGATCTGGTCGCGGAAGTCCGCCGCCTGCAACTGGTCCAATATGAGAATGCTGTCTTCCGCCAGGCTGAAGGCGCAGGCTTCGCTCAGCACCGAGTCGAGGGGCAGGATAGGGACCGCCTGGAGCCCCCTCTCGTCCCGGCTCGGGGGCAGGATCACGTCCGCTGGCTCCGGGTGCTGCTGGGTGAAGTCGTGATAGAGGATGTGGGGGTACGCCAGGGCCTGGGCCAGGGCATTGGCAAAGGCGGTGTTGCGGCGCCCGGAGTCGCCGTCCACGTACAGGCAGCGGATGCGGTCGACCCGGTTGTCGAGCAGACAGCGGATCTGATAATCGTAGTCGTCGTTGGACTCGAACCCGAAGTCCGCCATGCGCGCCTGTAAACGGCTCACGGGGCGGTCAGCGCCCGCCGCCCAGCCGCTCGGCGCAGGCGATGCAGAGGTCGCTGAAGGGCAGGGCCTCCAGGCGTTCCTCGCGGATCCCCTGACCGCACTCCCGGCACAGGCCGTATTCGCCGGCCTCGATGCGCGCGAGGGCCCGGTTGATCTGAGCCAGCTCCTGCTCCCCCGCTTGCTCCAGCGCCTCGATTACCTCGTCGTTCTGGCGCTCCACCGCCTGCTCGGCGAAGTCCGCGGTCAGCGGGGCATCGCCGCGCAGCGACTTCTTATGGATGCGGGCCAGCTTGGCCAGTAACTGTTCGCGCCGGGCCAGCAACTGCTGGCGGATCTTGTCGTGGGATTGCATAGGGGTCCTTTCAGCCTAGAAAGAGCAGTTGGGCGGGGTGTAGGCGTGCGCTTGCGGGGGTGCAGGGCAACCACTGCATGGATGCAGGAGGTAGGGCGACGCAGGAAGCCAAAGCCGAGGCGCAACGACGCGGAATAGTCACTCTATTCCAAGGAGTTACACCGCCGCGACCCACAGGGATGTGGGAAATGTCAGGTTCCGTCTGGAACAGGACCGGACCATGTACCCCCGCAAGCGTGCCATACGCCCCGTAGCCTGGATCACTAATTCGATGAAAACATGGAGCGAAGGCTGGTTCCTTCATTTCAGTACCTTAATGTTCAGAATGGAGCGGTCAACTGCTCCTTCCAGGTTTAGGATTCCGGGGTATAGATCGGGGCTCGGAAACGGGGTGACCTTCGCCTCCGTGTCCAGGGCCCGGATGCGGTTTTGGCCGGCCCTCTCCACCAAGTCGATTCGGATTACCGCGTGCATTGGGATCAGGGTGCGGCGCACGCCGCTGAACTCCTGCTTCAAACGTTCTTCCGCCGGGTCTACCACCAGCCCTTGGTGGTGGCCGAATACCAGGTCCTCTACCTCGACGAAGCCGTACAGTTCGCCCTGGCGCACCGTTCTGGCATAGATCTCGAAGACCTGGCCCTGGTTGAGAAAAGCGACCTTGAAGATGTTCATCTGCGGTGTCCGCCCGCTGACTGGGAGTTCGTATTGTACGCCCAGGTCCCCGCGGTTACAGCAATGGGCCCACGCTGTGCCGTCGCAGGGGAAGTGCAGTATCATCGCAGGCTGACCCTGCATCCTGGCTTACGGAGGCTCATCTTGCTGGAAATCACCCCGGTTCCGGCCTTTTCCGACAACTATATCTGGGTTTTGCGCAACCCGCCGGACCTCCGGGTGGCAGTGGTTGACCCTGGCGACGAGGACCCGGTGCTGGAATATCTGTCCCGGGAGGGTCTCCGGCTGGGCGCGATCCTGATTACCCATCACCACGGCGATCACACCGGAGGCATCCACGGCCTGCTGGAGGCCTATCCCGGCACCCCCGTGTACGGGCCGGCCAACGAGCGGATTCCCGCTATCGGCGAGCGGCTCAAGGAAGGCGACCGCATCCGCCCGCCTGGCCTCGAACAGACGCTGCAGGTGCTCGATGTGCCCGGCCATACCGCGGGACACATTGCCTACCTGAGCGGCGGGGCGCTGTTCTGCGGTGACACGCTGTTCGCCGCCGGCTGCGGCCGGGTGTTTGGCGGTACCCTGGAGGATCTGCACGCCTCGCTGCAGCGTATCGCCGGCCTGCCGGCGGACACCCGCGTCTACTGCGCCCACGAATACACCCTGGCAAACCTCGGCTTCGCCCGTTGGGTGGAGCCCGATAGCCCGGCCCTGGAGGCCCGCGAAGCGTCGGAGCGGGCCAAGCGCGCCGCCGGCCGGCCCACCGTGCCCTCGCGCCTGGGTGACGAACTTGCCAGCAACCCCTTTCTGCGCACTGCAGTGCCCGAGGTGCGGCGCGCCGCCGAGACCTACGCCGGCCGTCCCCTGGGGCGCGAGGCGGAGGTGTTCGCCGCCCTGCGCACCTGGAAGGATAAGGAATACGACTAGCCCGGCTGCCGGGTCAAAGAGGTATCGAACATGAACAACACTCGCCCCCTTATCAACACCCTGCTCGGAGCGCTGCTTCCCATCGCCTGGTGCGGCCCGGTCGCGGCGGCCGGCATGCAAGCGGGCTCCGGCCCCGGCGGGCTGCGCAGCCCGGACGGCGTCCCGATCATCCAGGTCTATGAAGACCCCCAGCGCCCGGCGCAGCCGCCGGCCCGTGCCCAAGGCCAGCCGCCGAGCCAAGCACCGGCCATGGGCGGCTGGGGAGCCCCCGAGGCCCCGGTCTCCTCGCGCCGCCGCGGCGGTAGCGGCATGGGCATGGGTTCGGGCTCCGGTCCCGGCTCCGGCTCCGGCCGTCCCTGGGGCGATACCCCGGAGTGGGGCCCGGCGGCGGGCGCCTTCGGCCCCGGCTGGATAGGCGAGCCCGGCCGGCCCAGCGGCTTCGATGCGGTCGGCGGCTACCCGCCACCGCCGCGACCGGAGCCTAGCCTGGAGTACCTGACGCCGGAGGCTCCGGTCTTCGATCCTCAGTTCCCGGACGCCCAGACCTGGACCACCGAACCGGAGGCGCCAGTGCCGGGCGACCCGGGCTCCTACCCACCGTCGATGCCGGGCTATGGGGCCTTCCAGTTCCCGCCGCCGGAACTCGGCGCGATGCCGGTCCCAGCGGGCGAGGACGCCGGCGGCCCGCCTTCCGGAGCCGATCTCGGATTCGGTCAGGCCGCCGGTTGGCCGGAATTCGGCCCCGGGGGCCAGCCCGGCTTCAGCCCCGGAGGTCCCTGGGGCTACGGTCCTCGCGGCGGTTACCCCGGCATGCCGCCGATGTTCCCGCCGCCGAGCGGCGCAGAAGGGGGCTTGTCCCCTTTGGAGCAGCGCCTGCAGCGTATCGAAGAACTGCTCAAGCAGATCCTGGACAACCAGCAGCGCATGCTGCCCAAGTAGGCGTCGCGCCCCGGGGACGGCCCTCCTGCGGGGATACCTGAAGTCTGCAATCAGTTCAATCGCCCGCGGGCGTGGAACGTTTTTACCTGGCCGGGGTGTTCTCAGCCGCCGCCCTGGGGTCTGTTCGTGGCCGCTTTCCGGCGTTGGATACGTGCCCGAATGATGTCCTACTCGGCGTTGCCGACTACCGGCTTCAGCATCCAGGTGGCAGCGTTGCGCTGGTGGGCAACCGGAATCAGGGCGTTACCGACCCTCGCGGTACATGCCTAGCGCCAACTGTCTGCATCAGCCGTGGCCGGGGCGGCCGGTTTGCAACCGCGGTCGTCGTACCCGTCTATGCGATCCGGAACTGTGCCAGCGACGCCTGCAACGGACCGCCGCTGATTTCCGGGATAATGGTGAGTTCGAGTTCGGTCAGGTCGTCGAGTTCGACGTCATATTGTTCCAACTCCTCGGTGCTGTCCGGCGGACTGAAGTGGTACTGCTGCCGCACGATCTCACGCACCCCGGCACTCGCGCCGGAACGCCAGTGCAACACGAATTCCTGAGTGCGCGGGTTGCCGGTTTCTCGAAACAGCAGCTGGATATGGCGGACCCGCGTGGGGTTGTCGAACAGCAGGCGCAGGGTCTGCACCCCCGCATCCGCCGCCCGCCAGCCGGAGGAATCCGGATCGGCCCGGATGGCCCCCTCAATCGGGTGCGACGGGTTTTCGGAGCTGAGTTCGACCCGGGCCAGCGCTTCGAGATCCAGCCAGTCTCTGTCTTGGGCGCCGCCGCCCTGGTCAGCGGGTTTGCCAATGATTTGTTTGCGCATCAGTTTACCTCGTTAATGGGCATGTGGTTGAGCAGGTCGTGGATCAGCGACCGAGATAGCCGAACTGGAGATTCTCCCACCAGCGCTCGCGGCGCAGGCGCAGCAGCGCTTGGTTGATCGGCTCGCGCAGATTGCTCCCGCGCGGCAGGGCGATCGCATACTCCTGGGGCTGAAAGCGCAGCGAGAGCACCCGCAGGTCGTCCTGATAGTCCTTGTTGACCAGATAACGCAGCACCGGGGCATCATAGACCAGGGCGTCGGCCCGATCGACCAGAACCTCCTCGGCCGCCGCCTCGATGTTCGGAGCCGTGTGATAGACGATCCGCATTCCCTTCAGATAGGCCTCGCTGGTGGTGTCCTGCACGGTCACGACCCGCAACCGGCGCAGGTCCTCCGGTTGGTGGATCTGGCGTTCCAACTCGGTGACGGTAAGCCAGGATGCGATGGCGCCGACGAAGGTGCCCATCATCAGCAGGCTGGTGACCATCAGGCCCACGGCCAGCAGGCGCGAAAGGGACGAACTGGGGACGACGCCCTTGTTGCCCAGCAACATGATAACGGACCACCAGAACCCCATGCCGATCCCCCCGCGGGTGTCGAGGGTCTTGAACATTGCGCTTCGACGCTTTTCGAGCGCCCAGAACACCAAGCCAAATAGAAACAGTACGGAGACGACCCCGGCCAGCACCCCCAACGCCCGTAGCGAGAACACCCTGTCCATAACCGCGTCCAGACGCCCCCCGCCGCGGGCCGACGAGACGGCGACACCCAGGCCGCTGAAGTAATAGGGATGTGAGAAGTCGACCTGTTGCTCGCGCTCCGCGGTGACACTGAGCGCGGCAATAGCGATCGTGACATCGCCGCGCTCCACGGCCTCAAGCATCGGATCGAGCCCCAGTTCGCGGTACTCGGTCGGGGCCAGGTCGATCTGCTCGGCAATACGCTCCCACAGGTCGATACTGATCCCGGTCCAGCTGCCGTCGCCCTGTTTGAAGGCGAAGGGTGGAGCGTCCTTGGTCGCCACTATCGTGAGCGGCGCCGCCTCGGCCAACGCCGACAGCAGCGGCAGAAGCAAGGCAGAAAGGGCGATCAGGAACCCGGGGCCGGTCCGGGGACGCACGCGCCAACGCTGTCCCGAGGGTCGGTAGGGGCCGAATACAGAACATGTGAAGCGGGCGGAATGCCGACCGGCAGCACCCACCCGCGAAAAAACGCCTGTCGAACATCGCGCTAATCCCCCCCGCACTGGCTATCGCCCCATTTGTCATAGATTCGTCATAATACGCCAGGCGGAGCCTTGTGCTTAAGTGTTTCCTGTCGCGACTGCTTCCTCCAGCCTGATAATGTTCTCAAGTTTGACATGGGAGAGATCGACGCGGGTAAAAAAAGCATTGCATGCGAAGGCGGACGCCAGCGTGCGCAGATCCCTGGCCCAACGAGGAATGTAGTGCGGCCCGTCAATGAAGCCCGTTTCGAAATAGGGCGCCAGTTCAACGACATCCGCGAGGCTCAAACGTCCGGCGAACAGGTTGCTGGCGAATTCAGGACGGTTCTCACGTATGCATATTGCGATGAACACATAAACCTCCAGCAAGCCTTTCAGGTAAACGGTATCCTTGGTGAAGACAGCGTTGCCACGGACGTCGCCGCCCCGAAAGCATCGCACCGTTGACTGGTAGCTTTCCGTTTCCGTCTGCCCGGCTTCGAGAAAGCTCCGGAATATCTCGATGAAGTCCGCCCCATCGAGCGCCATCGCAATGGCCTTGACGCGCAATGCAATCCGGCGCAGGCGTACGATGTCGAGCGAAAGCGTCATCAGTTCTGCCAGCACGGCGATCCCTTCCTGGGTTCGGGTGGTGCGGGGCGATCCCAGGGACAGCAGTCGCAGGTTCTTCTGGCGCTTGCCGTTGAGCATGGTTGCCGAGTGGATGTGGGCTTCGTGCTCCAGTAATTGATCCAGGTCGAGCTCGGAATAGAGCGCGCCGGCGCGAAGCCGGATGCGCTTCGAGCCTGCGATGGCCTTGGATGCGAGTTTCGGGTCGATGACCACCTCGACCTTGTCCTCGGTGAAAAAATCATCGATGGATTGCTGCAGGCGCTCGGCAAAGGTTTCCACCGGGATATCTGCTGTCGTTGGCGGCACCACGTAGCAGCCGAGAAGTTCGTCCGTTTTCTCTAGGAAAAAGTCAGCGGCATCCAGTGCAGTGAAGTCCTGCACCTTGTAGGTATCGTCTGGCCTTCCGTAAAGCTCGATGGAATGCGTGGTGAATGCCGGCGTGCCGATCGCACCCAGCATGCGCGCAGCGCACGCATAACTGCGGGCAGTCTTGAAGATCAGATTATCCAAGGGATGGGAGCGGTCACACCGGGATTTCAGGTCTTCGAGGACCGTGATTTCACTGCTGTAGTCCCGTGGCTCGAGACGCACGTCCGGCAATTCAGGCCGGCCAGCGCGCCATGCCTCAAGAAACCTGACCTCGGCTTCCGGCGGCCAGGCCAGCGCGTTGAGTATCTTGATGGGTTTCACCGTTTCCGCGAGGAGGGAGTCATGGTCGATGGTCTTTTCAAGTCGGGAAATATTCAATGGGGGAACCCTTGGGGTATATAAATTCGTTCTCTGTTTATACGCTCTGCGATGCAACGTCACCACTGCGTCAAGCCTTGCCGACTGGCGCCCTCCCGGCCGGGATGGGGCCACCGCCAGCAGATCAGCGCATCCCGGCATTGCATCTCGGTGCCGTAATGTTGCAGAAACTCCGGCAACTCAGCCCTCCTGAAAATTGAACCGGATTTTTCGCCATGGCAACTTGCTCGTTCCTGCTAAGGGTCAGCATACTCCGGGGGGGGGGGCGACCCAGAAGCTGAGCCACAGGGGTGATCAGGAATATCTTTGCCCATGTCCCGAGGCAAAACCCCCGGCCGCGGAGAGTTACAGAAAATGGAAATCGGCAAGGCGTGTCATCCCGGTTTCGGGGGGCGTTGTAGGGGCCAAACTCGCGTTTTCGTGGCGTGGGGCAGTGATGGGGCGTAAGATTTGCGGCGCCGGCCAGTGTCACCGCCCGGATTTCCAGGCTGACCATCTCGTCTAACTGGTGCAGAAGCCATGCAATGGGGACTGCCCAAGACGATGAGCGACAATGAGGTAGGAAAATGAACAGCAATCGCAGCAAGTGGATCGTTGGACTGGTTATCGGTGCGGCGGCCGTTACGCTCTTGGGCGCAGTGCATGCCCGTGACCCGGGAATCAACCAGCCCGGCGTGGTAGGCGGGGTGCCTGGCGGCGGCGCACCTGTGGGGCTGGCACGGACTCGGCATCAACCAGCCCGGCGCGGTTGGCAATGTCGGCGTGGGCGGGGTAGGCGTCGGCGCGCCCGGGGTCGGTGTGCGGGATCCTGGCATCAATCAGCCCGGCGCCATTGGCAACGTCGGGACGCCGGGAGTCGGGGTCGGCGCACCTGGGGTCGGGGTTCAGGACCCGGTATCAACCAACCTGGCGCCATCGGCAATACCAACCCGGGCCGGCGCGGAACTCGCCGGCTAAGCTACTCTCCCGCGGGGTCTGGACAAGGATCTGTGTGCCGGGGTCGCGCGGCGCCGGTGTGCACCGCCGGATGCACGCACCCAGATCAACCCGCAGATCCGCCCCCAGCCGGCCAAGGGCCAGAAGCTCGCGAGGTATGCGGCGTAGGGAGGCTCGGCACGCATTTTTGTTTCGAAAGAACTCGATCCGAGTCCCTGTCACTACGCCCTTCACTGCCGGCGCAATAATCATTGCACCGGCCTACCGAAACGTTCATTACAAAAGGTGGATCTATTCGAGCAGCGTACGAAAATCAGAGCAGCGTAGCGCACGCAGCACCTCCGCGCTGGCACTGTCTTCTTGCTCAGTTGCTTGGGGGCCGCTACGGCCGTGAGCGCCGATGAGGCAGATGCCAGCGCGGAGGTGCTGCGTGCGCTACGCTGCTCTGATTTTCGTACGCTGCTCATATAGATCCACCTTTTGTAATGAACGTTTCGGTAGGCCCGTGCGATGGATTATTGCGCGGGCAGCGCGTGTCTTCGAGAAGCGATTGGTGCCGAGCCTCCCTACCTTCCGCGAAGCTTCTGGCCCCTCGGCCGGCGGCGCGGGAACCTGCGGGTTGATCTCGGTGCGTGCATCCGGCGGGTGCCACGGAGCCCCCGGACTCCTTGTCCAGACCCCGCGGGAGGCTTAGCGGCGAATTCCGCGCCGGCCCCGGGTTGGTATTGCCGATGGCGCCAGATTGGCATCCGGGGTCCCTAACCCCGGTGCGCCGACCCCGACTCCCGGCGTCCCAATGGCGCGCGGGCTAGTTCATTGCCAGGATCCCGCACACCGACCCGGGCGCGCCGAGCGCCAGACGGCCGACATTGCCAACCGCCCCGGGCTGGTTGGATTCCCGGGTCACGGGCGCCATTGCGCCCGAGGGTAACGGCCGCCGCACCGATAACCAGTCCAACGATCCTGCGATTGCTGTTCATTTTCCTACCCCATCGTGGCTTATCTCGTCTTGGGCAGTCCCTATCATGGCTTCTGTAGACGAGATGGTCAGCCTCGTTAGGCGCTCATATACCATGTTACGCCGTGCGCTCTAGCGCCACGAAATTGCGAGTTTGGCCCCTTACGTACCGCCCCCGAAACCGGGATGACACGCCTCGCCGTATCTCATTTCCAGTCATTTTCTCCGCGGCCGGGCGTTTTGCCTGGGGATATGGGCAAAGATATTCCTGATTACCCCTGTGGCTCAGCTTCTCCCCCCCCCCGGACTGTGCTGACCCGAACGAGATTGCCATGGCGAAAATGCAGTTCGAGCAGCAGCTTGCCCGAGTTTCTGCAATTTTCCGCGCCGAAACGCAATGCCGCGATGCGCTGATCTGTGGCAATAAGCCGCCAGGAACAAGTGCGCAAGGGTTGATGCAGTGGTGACGTTGCATCGCAGAGTGTATAAACGAGAAACGATTTATCTTACCCAAGGTTTCCCCATTGAATACTTCCCGACTTTGATTAGAGCTCGACGCGGCCGGAAACGGTAAAACCGATCGATCTCGCCGCGCTGCCTGGCCGCCTGAACCGAAGTCACGTTTCTTGAAGCATGGCGCGCACCACCTGAATTGCCGGATGTCGCGTCTTGACCGCCGGACCACAGCAGTGAAAATGGCGGGTCCTGGAAGCGCTCCAATCCAATTGCGACCGCTGCGCGTCCCTGGATAATCTGAATCTTCAAGAATTTTGCCGCAGTTATGCGTCTGCTGCACCAGTGCTGCGAGACCGGCAATTGAGCCACGCCCGCGCTTCACCACCGCGTTCGTCAACTTTTCGGAAAGCCCGACGACACCTCAAACTAGCCCAATAAAGCAGCTTCTTTCTCGGAGAAAACAGACGAGCTGCTGGGCGGCTGCGTGGTGCCGCCAACGGCTGCGGATATCCCAGAATGAGAAACCTTTCCCGAGTATTTTGCAACACTCCATCAATAGCATTCTTCACCGAGGACAAGGTCGAGGTAGTCATACGACCCGAAACTCTCATTCAAGGCGATCGCAGGCTCGAAGACCTATCAGGCTGCGCGCCGCACTCTACTCTGAACTCGACCTGGAACCCGACGCGAGGCCCACTGGTTCGGCAACCAGTGCTCGACGGCAAACGCCAACGGAACCTGAGACTGCTGTCGCTGGGCGCGCCCCCGTACCCCAAAATTTCAGGGGATTTCATGTACTGGCGGAACTGATGACGCTTTCCTCGACATCGTACGCCTGCGCCGAATTGCGTTGCGCATCAGAAATCGCGATGGCGCTCGAGGGCACTGAGCTTCATCGAGATCTTGCGCGTCGAAGCCGGGCGAACGGCCGGGAAAGCTGTCCAACCGTGCGTTGCTTTCGGTGGCCATGTGCGATTGGAAACACCGTATTTACCAAGGACACGTACCTGAAAGGCTTGCTGGAGGTTTACGCCTTTCTCGCAACTTGCCGAGTTTGAAACCGTCCTGATTCCCCAACTACACGTTCGCGGGGCGTGAGCCTGGGTCAAATCGAGCCACTGGCACGGGCCGCGCTACATACCCCATTCGGCCAACTTTGCGCCGCGCGCGCTCGCTTCCGCCCTTGTCGTGCAACCCTTTTTTACCCGCGGTCAACCTCTCCCGCGTCAAACTGAGAACCTGAGAGGTCGCGGAGATGCGCGAACAGGCAACACCTGGAGCGGCTCCGCCTGGCGTATTATGACGCATCTAGTTCTGACAAATCAGGCGATAGCCATGCAGTAGGCGCCATGTTCGACAGGTTTCGCAGGGTGCGTCCGCCGCTTCATGTTCTGCTGTTCGGTTCCCGACCCTCGGGCGTCCGGACCGGCCCCGGGTTTGCTGATCACCCTTGCTTGCCTTTGCTGTACGGTGCTGAGCATTGGCCGAGGCGGGACGCTGCGGGCGCTACCACCCTTCGCCTTCCGATAGGCAGCTGTCAACGGGCGGTCCTGCCGACAAGCAGATGGACCGAGTACCGCGAACTGGGGCTCGATCCGATGCTTGAGGCCGTGGAGCGCGGCGATGCAGCAAGTCGCTATTGCCGCGCTCGGCTGGTTCCGCGGAGCCCGAGCGACAGGTCGACTTCTCCACTTCAGCGGCCTGGGTGTCGGCCCGTCTCCGGTGGACGCGGTTATGGACAGGTGCTGCTACGGGCGTTGGGGGTGCTGGCGGTTAGTCTCCGTACTGTTTCTCCTTCAGCTTCGGTGCTTGTGGGCGCTCGAAAAAGCGTCGAAGCGCAATGTTTAGACCCTGAGAAACAGGCATGGGGTTCTGGTGGTCCGTTCCTTATGTTGCTGGGCGAGCCATGCATCCCCACACCTGCTGGCCGTGGGCCTGATGATCACCAGGCCTGCTGATGATGGGCACCTTCGTCCGCGCCATCGCATCCTCGGCTTACCCGTCACCGAGTTGGAACGCAGATCCACCAACCAGAAAAGGCTCTGGGAAAGGGTGCGGGTCGTGACCGTGCGACAGCTGCCAGCGAGAGGCCTATCTGAAGGGAATGCGGATCGTCTATCACACGGCTCCGAACATCGAGGCGGCGGCCGAGGAGGTTCTGGTCGATGAGCAAGCGCCTGGTCTACGAGATACCCCGGTGCTGCGTTATCTGGTCAACAAGGACTATCAGGACGACCTGCGGGTGCTCTCGCTGCACTTTCAGCCCCAGGAGTATGCGATGGCCCTGCCGCGCGGAGCGATCTGCACAACCAAGCGCTGCTGCGCCTGCGCCGCGAGCGCTGGTGGGAGAATCTCCAGGTTGGTGCTGCTCGTGAGCTGATCCACGACCTGCTCACCCACATGCCCATTAACGAGGTAAACTGATGCGCAAACAAATCATTGGCAAACGGCTCAAGATAGAGACTCACTGGGTGCTGAAGCGCCGCCGGGTTGTTTGGCTCCGAAACCGTCGCACCCAATTGGGGGCCATCCGGGCCGATGCCTCCGGCTGGCGGGGCCGCGGAGTGGGGTGCAGACCCTCGGCTGGCTTAGGCACGGTCCATATCCAGCTGCTGCTTCGAACCCGCAACCCGCGCACTCAGGAATTGCATGTTGGTTGCCGGCGCGAAATCAGGGGTGCGTGAGATGACCGGGCAGCATCACACATCCGCCGGAGCCGCACCGAGGAGTTGGAACAATATGACGGTCGAGCTCGAACAACTATCCGGAAATAGCAGCAGCGCTCCAGGCTGCGTCGCTCGCACTTCCGGATCGCGTAGACGGGTACGAGAGCACATTGGGAAGGGCCACGGCTTATGCAGACAGTATTCAGCGTCCCCGCGAGAGGGCCGGTAACGCCCTCCATTCCGGTTGCCCACCAGCGCCTGGATGCTGGAAGTCGGCGGTTGGGCATCCGTTCGGCACCGTATCCAACGCCGGAGGACACAACAGACCCAGGGCGGCGGCCGGAGAACACCCGGCCAGGTGAAAACGTTCCACGCCCGCGGCGGTAACTGATTGCGAGCGTGTCCGCGGGCAAGACCGGGCGCGAGATGCCTACTTGGGCGGCGTGCGCTGCTGGTTGTCCAGGACCTGCTTGAGCAGTTCTTCGATACGCTGCAGGCGCTGCTCCAAAGGGGACAAGCCCCCTTCTGCGCCGCTCGGCGGCGGGAAGCATGGCAGTTTTCCGGTGACCCGCAGGGACCCGCGCTGTAGCCCCAGGGACCTCCCCAGAGCCGGGCTGGCCCCCGGGGCCGAACCCAAGAAGCCGGCAGCCTGACCAAATCCGAGATCCGGCTCCAAAAGCTGGTCCCCCTCGCTGGGACCGGCATCGCGCCGAGTTCCGGCGGCGGGAACTGGAAGGCCCCCATAGCCCATCGACGGTGGGTAGGCGCCGGGTCCGCGGGCACCTCCGGTTCGGTGGTCCAGGTTGTTGGGCGTCCGGGAACTGAGTGTGGACCCGGCGTCCCGGCGTCAGGCTACTCCAGGCTAGGCTCCGGTCGCGGCGGTGGCGGGTAGCCGCCGGGTGCCGTCGAAGGCGCCTCAGCGGCTCGCCCAGTCCACCGCGGGGCAAAGGCGCCCGCCGCCGGCCCGCTCCCGGGGTATCACCCCAGGGGGCGGGCCCAGAGCCGGAGCCCGAACTCATGCCCATGCCGCTACCGCCGCGGGGGCGCAAGGAGGATCGGGGGGCTCCCAGCCGCGCTCGGCGGCTGGCCTTGGCCACGGGCCGGCGGGCTGCGCCGGGCGCTGGGGGTCTCATAACCTGGATGATCGGACGCCGTCCGGCTGCGCATGCCACCAGGGGCCGGAGCCCGCTTGCGTGCGGCCGCGGGCACGGCTATGGGAGGTTGATAAGGGGGCGAGTGTTGTTCATGTTGGATGCCTGACCCGGCAGCCGGGCTAGTCGTATTCCTTATCCTTGCAGGTGCGGGCAGGGGCAGCGACACCTCCGCCTGAGCCCGCACGCTCGCGGGCACTGCAGTGCGCGTCGGCAAGTTGGGGCCGGCCGGCGGCGCGCTTGGCCCGCTCCGACGCTGGCCGTCGGGCTCCACCCAACGGGCCGCCGAGGTTTGCCAAGTCGTGGGCGTGAGCACGGGTGTCCGCCGGCAGGCCGGCGATACGCTGCAAGCGTGCGCGGGTACCGCCCACGCCCGGCCGCAGCCGCGGCGAACAGCGTGTCACCGCAGAACAGCGCCCCACTGTTCCCGCGGGTATCATGGCAATTTTTTTTTTT
>CAVWCW010000032.1:0-16715 GCA_963753615.1 uncultured Gammaproteobacteria bacterium | reverse complement strand
ATGTATTGCTTGGTGGCCATGGCTGTTGCGTTGACGCTGATCGCCCTGTTCGGCCAGGAGCGCTGGCTCTTCATGCTGACCCTCTCCATCTTTCTGGGCTTTATGGCCTACATGATGGGCGCGAGCAGATTCCCGTACTTTTGGCAGGTCTCCGGCTTCGTAGACCGTGATCATTTGCATGGACGGCGGCCTGGATCCGGTCAACGCCTTTGACACTGCAGTCCTGCGCGCCCAGGAGACCGGCCTGGGTATCATGGTCTACAGCCTGGTCGCGGTCCTTATCTGGCCCAGCAGCAGTCGTGCCGACTTCCATGCCGCTGCCGCCAATCTGGCCTCGACCCAACACCAGCTTTTCACCGTCTACCTGCAACTGATGCTGGGGCAGGGTGGTGTGGAAAAGGCGCAACCCCTGCGGGCCCAGGAGCTCCAGGTCGAGACCCGCTTCGGTCAGCTGCTGGATGCGGCGGTGGCTGAGGACTACGAGACCTGGGAGCTGCGGCGACAGTGGCGGCGTTATCAGCGCCTGGCAGCCGACCTGACGGAGACCATGGAGCTCTGGCGAGAGAGCTTTGCCGAGGTGGAAGACCTCGATCTGCCCCAACTGCTGCCGGGGCTGGAGGCCTTTGGGATCGAGATCGAACAGCGGTTGGCACAGATCGATCGCATGCTGGCCGGGGATGCCCTGCAGTCGGCACCGCAGGCCCTGGACCTGGCATTCGACCGCGACGCCATCAACCGGCTGTCGCATTTCCACCAGGCCGCGGTTGCGGTCACCCGGTCTCGCCTGCAACGCCTGGAGCAGATGACCCTGTCACTGTTCGAGGTGGTCTGCGACATCAAGGGAATCAGGCGAAGCAGTGGCCTCGACCGGCGAGGTAAATACCCCGTCGACCTGGTTTCTGCCGGATCCCGATCACCTGGCGAACGCCGTCCGCCTGTTGGCGATCATGTGGTTGGCCTATCTTGCGACGATCTATGTGCCCGCCATGCCCGGTGGGGGCGGTTCGTGAGCATGGCCGGCTCCTTGGGGATAGCCTTGGCGACCATGCCCCAGGTCCCGATCTCGATGCTGATTGCTGCCATGCTCAGCGTCAGTGTGCTGTTTGCAGGCGTGCTGTATATCTTTGTGATGCCGCAGTTGTCGAGCTTTACCGGCCTCGGTCTGATGATCTTCGCGGTGACCTTCGGCATCTGCTATCTGTTCGCTGCCCCGAGGCAGGGCCTGGGCAGGGCATTTGGGCTGGCGATGTTCGTCACCATCACTTCGATCTCCAACCAGCAGACGTACAATTTTCTCACGGTCGCCGACACGGCGATGATGTTTCCCCTGATGTTTCCTGATCTTCGCAATCAGCCGCCTATATCCCTTTTTCCACGCGTCCCGAGGCCTACTTTCTGCGCCTGCTCGGCCGCTTCTTCCGCAGTGCCGAGTACCTGATGTCGACCATGAGCTGGGGCATCGCGCACCACCCCGTCCGGCGTTGACCGCTGGAGAAAGGCCTTTCACGTCCATCAGCTGGAGACGCTGCCGCAAAAGATCGGCGGCTGGGCCGGCCCATTCGATACCAAGGTGCTGCCCGGCACAACGCCGGAGCAGGTTCAGGCGCTGGTTACCAGCCTGCAGGCGCTCAGCTACCGCATGCAGGGCCTGCTCGAGGCGCGCAGCAGTCCGCAGGCGGAGCTACCTGGTGCAGGAACTGCTCGCGGATTTCAGGGACTGGCGTCTGCGGGTGCAGGGGGCCTTTCAGGGTCTGTCACATGATCCTGCTGCCGCTGAGCAGGAGGCCTTTCGCAACCGGCTGAGCGAGATCATGGAGCACATGGAACAGCGTATAGAGGCGACCCTGGACAAGGCCGCAGAGGGAGCAGCTGAGTGAGCAGGACGCTGAAAATTTCTATCGCCTGCTGGGCGCCTATCGGGGCGTGTCGGAGGCGATGGTCGATTATGCGGGAACCGCCTGCGTTATAGACTGGGGCCGCTGGCGCGAGGCGCGCTTCTGAGCGAGGCAGGGAACAGGTCAATGCAACTCATTCCAAGTGAATTCGTTATCGGTGGCGTGTATTTCCCACCATTGCTGATCGCCGGGCTGCTCGGAGTCGTGGCGGCCTGGCTGACCGCCCAGCTGCTCAACCGCTATCGGCTGTCGCGCTTCTTTGCCTATCCGCCGGTGGTGCTCTTGGCCATGGCGGTGATCTACACCATCGTTTTTGGAACCTTCCTCATACCGGCGTGAATACTATGAATCAACTATCGAAATATCTGTTGAGCGGCGCCGTGGTACTGGTCGCGGTCGGGGCCTTCGCCCTCAAGTACTGGGACTACCTGAACAATCCCTGGACCCGCGATGGGCAGGTCAGGGCCAATGTGATCCAGGTGGCGACCCGGGTGTCGGGCCCGATCGTCAAGCTGCCGATCAGGGACAACCAGTTCGTCAAGGCGGGTGATCCCTTGTTCGAGATCGACCCGCGCACCTATCAGGCGAGCCCTGGATCAGGCCCGCGCCGAGCTGGACGAGACCCGCGACAATCTCTCCGCGCTCGAAAAACAGGTGGAGGCGGCCAAGGCCGGCGTCGATCAGTTCAAGTCCGCGATCACCGAGGCGGAGTCGGCGGTCAAAGCGGCGGCGGCCCAGCTCGAGGATGCGACCGTCACCTTTAAACGCAATAAAAAGCTGGTCTCGGAAGGCACGATCTCCAGGCAGCGCTTCGATGACCTGAAGGCAAACTACCAGGTCGCGGTTGCCGGCAAAGAGCAGGCCGAGGCCGCCCTGCTGGAGGCCGAGAGTGCGTCCCTTCAGTCCCAGGCCAACCTGGCCCAGGCGCAGGCCAATCTGGGGGCGGCGGGTGAAGACAATGCGCAGTTGCGCGCCGCCAAGGCCGCGGTCGAGCAGGCGGAGCTGAATCTCGAATTCACCCGGGTCAAGGCCTCGGTGGACGGCTATGTGACCAATCTGCAATTGCGCCTGGGCAGCCAGGCGGTGGCCAACCAACCGGCGCTGGCCCTGGTGGACGTCAACAGCTACTGGGTGGATGCCTATTTCCGCGAGACCTTCGTCGGCAGATTTCCGCCCGGGTGACGCGGCCGTCGTCACCCTCATGAGCTACCCGGATACGCCGATCGCGGCCCGTGTCGACAGCATGGGTTGGGGCATCGCTCAGGATGACGGCAGTACCGGGCAGGATCTGCTGCCAACCGTCAATCCCACCTACGAGTGGATCAGGCTGGCCCAGCGGGTGCCGGTACGGGTCCATCTCGAATCGATACCGGATGACATACACCTGCGCGTCGGTACCACCGCCTCGGTGCTGGTGAGGACCGGGACCGCGGGTACCGATGGCAACGGCCCGATGACGGCGGCGCCCAAGGCGTTGCAGTAACCCGTGGCGACAAATCGTAAGCTCAGACCCGAGGCTAAGACAGCACCGCTAAGGCAAAATTATCATGTACGAGACCATGGCCCTGCTGGCCGGATTCGTTTTTCTCTACAGCCTCCTGGGAGGCGCCCTGGAGCGTACGCCCATCAATGGGGCGCTCGTGTTTACCGCCTTCGGCCTGGTGTTCGGCCCCCTCGGGCTGGGGCTGCTGAGCCTGAACGTCGATGCTGAGGGGCTACGCACCCTGGCCGAACTGACTCTGGCGCTGGTGCTCTTCACTGACTGCAGCCAATGCCAATCTCGGGGTGCTGAAAAAGAGCTTCCACATCCCCCAGCGCCTGCTGCTGATCGGCCTGCCGCTGACCATACTGCTCGGCTTCGGGGCTGGCTGGTTCCTGTTTGGCGGGGCACTGACCCTGCTGGAGATCGCTATCCTCGCCACTATGCTGGCACCGACCGATGCGGCGCTGGGCAAGGCGGTGGTGACCAATGAATCGCGTCCCGGCCAATATTCGCGAAGGCCTGAATGTGGAGAGCGGTCTCAACGACGGCATCTGCGTTCCCATCCTGTTCGTGTTTCTGGCCCTCGCCACCGGTTCCGGTGGAGAAGGCAGTACCCATACCCTCGCGTTGAAACTGGTGGCGGAGGAGATCGGCATCGGGGCAAGCGTAGGGTTGGCCCTGTCCGTCGTGGGCGCTTGGCTGATCAAGCAGTTTTCTGCTCGAGGCTGGATCACCGAGACCTGGCGCCAACTGCCCGTGGTGGCCCTGGCGGTGACTACCTTTGCGCTGGCCCAGATCCTTGGGGGCAGTGGCTTTATCGCCTGTTTCGCCGGCGGTCTGCTGTTCGGGTCCATTGCCAAACAGCACAAACCCAGGTTGCTGCTTGCCGCCGAAGGCACGGGGGATACCCTGGCCCTGATTACCTGGGTGGTATTTGGCGCCGCGGTGGTCGGTCAGGCGATCGGTTCTTTCAGCGGGGAGGTGGTGGTCTATGCCCTGCTCAGCCTCACGGTGGTGAGGATGCTGCCGGTCTTTCTGACCCTGGCCGGGATGAACCTGAGGGCTGGCGAAAAGCTATTTATGGGCTGGTTCGGCCCCCGGGGCCTGGCCAGTATCGTGTTTGCGGTGATCGTGCTCAACGAGAAGCTTCCCGGCGGCGGCACCATCGCCATGACCGTGGTCTGCACCATCCTGCTCAGCATCATTCTGCACGGCCTCAGCGCAAATCCCTTGGTCGCCGCGTTGGTGGCGCGGTTAAAACGTCCACAGCAGTAGTCAGGGTTGGGACCTCGGCGCTCCGAATGCGCCCAAATTATGAAGGTTTACTTGGTCGACCACCATCACCTGGTGCGCGCGATATATGACGCCCTGCACGAGCGCTACGGCAAGGATATCTGCGTGTTCGCCAAGGTGCTGGGCAATGGCAGCAGCCTCGAGGAAGTCTACTTCTGGAAGACCATGCACGAGCAGAATTGGGTGTATCTATTCGACGGTTTCGGCGGTGGCCCGCGGCCGCCGGCAACGCTTCCCGCGCACATCAAGGATCTGGGCTACGATCCGTACCGGAGCCTGGCCTGGCTGGTGCGCGAGCATCACGGATATCTCAAGAACAATGCGCCCTTCTCGGAGTTCAAGTGGGCGAACTTTTTCCGCTCCCGTATCCTGCTCCACCAGGACCTGCTCGCGGGCAAGTCTACCTTCGATGATTTCGCCATCGAGATCGACAAGTACGGAAAATTCAAATTCACCGACGATGGCAGAGAGGTCCTCGACGAGGCGCTATTTCTCGCGTCCAGTGCTGAGGCGCGCGGTCTTCCGGGCTTCCGCGGCCCCACTTCTTAGGAACCGTTATGACAACAGCCAATACGAAATCCGGGGGTTTCCGCTTTCCCATGCTGCAAGGTGTGCTGCCGATCAAGGGCTCGCAGGTCCCGGCCGAGATCATCGCCGGCCTGACCCTGGCCGCGCTGGCGATCCCCGAGGTCATGGGTTACACCAAGATCGCCGGCACGCCGGTGATCACCGGCCTCTACACCATCCTCATTCCATCCCTTCTGTACGCCATTTTCTGTTCCTCGCGGCATCTGGTGGTCGGCGCTGATTCGGCGACCGCCGCCATCCTCGCCGCCGGTATGGTGGGGCTAGCCGCGGTCGGCTCCGACCAGTATGTGGCGCTCGCCGCGGTGCTCGCCTTTATAGTCGCCGGGTTTTTGATCCTGGCGCGCATTATAGGCCTGGGATTCCTGGCGGACTTTCTGTCGCGCACCGTGCTGGTGGGGTTTCTGACCGGCGTCGGCATGCAGGTCGCCTTCGGCGAGATCTCCGGCATGCTCGGTCTCAAGGGCGGCGGACACGGGACGCTGGGGAAGATCTGGACCGACATTCAGCAGATCGATCAGGTCAACTATTACGCCCTGGCCACGGCCCTCGCGGTGCTGGTGGTCCTGATCGGTTCGAAGAAGATCTCGAACAAGATACCGGGGGGGCTGATTGCCGTGATTGGCGCCATCGTCGTCAGCTGGGCGATCGACCTCGGCCAGTACGTGCACGTGTTGGGTACCGTCCCCAGCGGACTGCCTCACATCGGTTTGCCGCAGGTGGATTGGAGCTGGGAGCTGATTGGCAAATTGATACCTACCGCGTTCGCCATGTTCGTGGTCATTCTGGCACAGAGCGCCGCGACCTCGCGTGCCTATGCCGCACGTTACGACGAACGCTTCGATGAAAACACCGACCTCATCGGTCTGGGAATGGCCAATATCGGCGCCGGGCTGTCCGGCACCTTCGTCGTCAACGGCAGCCCGACCAAGACCCAGATGGTCGACGGTGCCGGCGGTCGCACCCAGTTGTCACTGATGGTCACCTCGGCAATCGTGCTGATGGTGCTGCTGTTTCTCACCGGACCTCTAGCCTACATGCCGGAAGCCGTTCTGTCGGCGGTGGTGTTTCTGATCGGTATCGACCTGATCGATTTGGAAGGGATGCGCAAGATCTACCAGCAGCGGCGCTCCGAGTTCTGGGTGGCCTTGATCACCATGCTGGTAGTCGTATTCGTCGGTGTTGAGCAGGGCATTATATTGGCGATGGCGCTGTCGCTGATCGATCACACCCGGCGCGGCTACAAGCCGAAGAATGCCTTGCTCGTGCCCACGGAATCGGGCGTTCTGCGCGCACAGACGGTCTCAAGCAAGGCCGAGGCGGCACCGGGTCTTCTGATCTACCGCTTTACCCATAGCATGTACTACGCCAACTCGCAGCAGCTCACCGAAGAGATCACGGGGCTGGTCGACACGGCGGAACCGCCGCTGCGCTGGCTCTGCCTCGATGCCTCTGCGATCGACGATGTGGACTACTCTGCGGCGGAGAGCCTGCGTTCCTTGTTTGGCATGCTGAAGGAAAAAGGGGTGCGCCTCGTGGTTGCCCAGGTCATGGATGACGTCAAGGAGTCCAGCCGCTACGAGCTGAGCCAGCTGTTCGGCGAGGACGCCTTCTTCGATACACTGGAGGACGTTATTCACTCGTATCAGCAGCAAATGGGGACAACGGCAAACTAAGAGGCCCAAGGATGCGGTGAACAATTTCACCGCATCCTGCCCTGACAACGTCAAATTGCGGATCGAGAAGCAGGGGTCAAAGACCTCCTGCCAGGACTGCTATTGTGTAATCATCTTGTCCGGTGCGCTTGGCATCTCCCCGGCTCCCTCGACCATATTGTCGGCACCCCCGATTACTCGATCCCGAGTTTCAGCGGTTCCTGTGACATTAGCCGCTGCCCGTCCGGTCCAGCAGTCCGCGCTTGCAGTAGAACAGGCATCCGGCGGGCCCGCTGCCGATAACCTGCCGCGTCCCCGCAGGCAGCCGCAACCAGGTGCCGGCCCGGTAGCGCCGGCCGTCCGATTCCAGTTCGCCCTCCAGCAGCAGGTACTCGGCGCCCTGCGGGTAGTGTCTGGCGATCTCTTTCGCGCCCGGGGCCAGCCGCTCCAGCGACACCTTTTCATCGCCGTGGTCGTGCAGTGAAATTGCGGAAAGGCTCGGGTGCTCGGTCGCCTGCCAGGGCAGACCTCCGGGATTTACGATCACCCGCTGGTGGTCGTCGGGTTGGAACTGGCAGAGCTTGACGAACAGCTCGCATCCTGCCTCTGTCCAGGGCGCATGCACCCAGCCCCGGGGGTTGCGCACATAGCTGCCGGCGGGAGCGTCGCCGGAGGCGTCGGAGAAGGTACCGGACAGCACCAGTATCTCCTCGCCGCCGGGATGGCCGTGTTCGTCGAAGTGACTGCCGGGCTCGAAGCGCACGATGCTGGTCAGCCGCGGCTGCTCGCGCCCGATCAGTTCCAAACGCTTGCGCCAGACACCGCGGGCGGGCGAGGGCTGCCAGTCCATGCGGCCGGTGTCCACCGCCAGGGGGCGGGCGAAGTCCGCATGGATCTGGGGTTCGCGGTCGTCCTGGTCGAAAGCGGCGCCGCCCGCTTGTGGGGCGAGTCGCAGCGTTTCCCGATGTGCGCCCATCAGAAGCCCTCCCGGTCGGGGCGGATGTCCAACTCATGGGTCCAGGCCGAGCGCTCCTGCTGCAACAGGTGCAGGCAACTGGCCGCCACGGCCTGGGGCGCCAGGCATTGGTCCCGGTTCATCCGGAACTGGTCCCGGGCGCGCTCGCTCCAGATTACCCCGTCGATTACCAGGTGCGCGACGTGGATCCCCTGGGGCCCGAGTTCGCGGGCCAGGGACTGGGCCAGGCCGCGTAGCGCGAACTTGGCGCTGGCGAAGGCGGCGAACTGGGCGCCGGCCTTGACCGAGGCGGTGGCGCCGATGAACAGCAGGGCGCCTTCCCCGGCTCCCAGCATGGCCGGCAGGACCCGCTGCGTTCCGTGTACCGCCCCCAGGCAGGCGGTGCGCCAGAGGTCTTCGAATTCACGCGGATCGGTCTCCAGGAACGGCTGCATGTGCAGGCGCGCAGCGTTGTGTACATAGACGCTGGCTGGGCCAAAGCGGTCTTCGGCTTGAGTGACGGCGGCATCGACCTGGGCAGCGTCGGTAAGGTCGCAGCTGAGCGGCAGGAAGCGCTCGGAGCCGAGGGCGTCGCGCAGGGCCTCTCCGGCGACAGCGCTGCGGGCGAGTCCGGCGACGCGATAACCGGCTCCGGCCAGTTGTCGGCACAATGCGTTGCCGAGTCCCGGGCCGATGCCGGCGACGATGGCGCAGGGGGGGTGATCGCTCATGTTTGCGCCCTTGTCGGGGGTTGGGGTCCTGGCCAGGCGCGGGGTCGAGCGCTTACCCTCGTGGGCGTTACTGGGTCTTGGCCAACTGCGCTTCCAACTCCTGGATGCGTTGCTCCGCGGCGGCCAGCCGCTCCTCGATCTCGACCTCGCGGCTGACGTCCTTTTGCACCCCAATATAATAGGTTACGCCGTCTTCTTCGTTCAGGATCGGGGTAATGCTGAGTTCGTTCCAGAACGGAGAGCCGTCCTTGTGGTAGTTGCGCAGCCGCACCCGGCAGGGTTGGCTGGCTTCGATGGCGGCGCGAATCGTCTTGCGCGCTTCCTGGTCCCGGTCTTCACCCTGCAGGAATCGGCAGTCCTGGTACAGGATGTCCTCTTCGGTATAGCCGGTCAGCCGCTCGAAGGCCTCGTTGACGTAGAGCAGGATGGTGTCGTCGCCCTCCTGTTCGGCAATCACTAGGCCGTCGTTGGCGGTGTCGACGGCCTTCTTGAGAAGGTGCAGGCTGATGGGGAGCTGTTTCATAGGATACGCCGAGCTTACAATCTCCCCCCATAATAGAAACTAGACTTGCACAGTCAACCATTTTTCGCTGAGATCGGCGCTGGAAGACCCAAAATTCGAGCCCTCGTCTCGGCCGCAAGCCCTCGACCCTGCCCGATTGCGGGCGAACGCCTACAATTGCGAAAGATCGCCGCCGACGCGGCGGCGTAATGCCGAGAATTCAGCATGTCCCCATTGCCGTTGCCCGGTCCCCGCGGTCTGCCCCTGCTGGGCAGCGTCTCCCCGTTCCTGCGCCACGGCATCCTCGGGGCCTTCACCTCTTTGGCGCAGCGCTATGGTCCCTGTTACCGCCTGCCGCTGCCGCTGGGGCACACCGCGGTCTGCCTGGCCCATCCGGACGGCGTCGAGCGGGTGTTGCGCAGCAACCGGGAGAATTACCCCAAGGGCTCGGTCTACGACGGGGCGCGGCTGCTGCTGGGCAACGGCCTGGTGACCGCGGAGGGGGAGGAGTGGCAGCGCCACCGCGACCTGGCGCAGCCGGCGTTCAAGAACGCCCAGTTGGCCCGTTACCTGCGGACCATGGGCGAGTGCACCGAAGCGATGCTGGTGCAGTGGCGGGAGCTGCCTCAGGGACAGGTCTTCGACATCGCCGCCGCCATGACTCGGTTGACCCTGGCCATCGTCGGGCGCACCCTGTTCGGGCTCGACCTCAGCCACCAGGGCAGCGAGGCCGGGGAGGCCTTCCGCGACGGCCTGCGGGGGATCGGCAGCCGCGGCCCAGGGCCGCTGCAGGTGCCGCTTTGGTTGCCGACGCCGGTCAACCGGCGCTTTCGGCGCGCCTTGGTGACCCTGGACCGGCTGGTGTACGAGGTGATCCATCGCTTCCGCGCCGGCGAGGCCGAGCACGGGGAAGACACCTTGCTCGGGTCTTTGATGGCGGCCCGGGACCCGCAGACCGGGGCCGGCCTGAGCGACCGCCAGTTGCGAGACGAGGTTATCACCCTCTACCTCGCCGGCCACGAAACCACCGCCAATCTCCTCACCTGGACCTTTTATGCCTTGGGTTGGGCCCCCGAGGTGGGGCGACGCCTGGAGGCGGAGTTGGACGCCCTGGGGGACGGAACGCCGAGCCTGGAGGCAATGAAGGGGCTCAGCTATGCCCCCATGGTGTTGTCGGAGGTGCTGCGGCTGTATCCCCCGGCGTGGACCATCGCCCGGGATGTGGCCGGGCCGGATACCGCCTGCGGCTATGCGATTCCAGGCGGGGCCTTCGTGCTGCTGTCGCCGTTCATCACCCAGCGCCTGGAGGCTTTCTGGCCGGATCCCCTACGCTTCGACCCGGAACGATTCACGCCGGACAATACCAGGGGCCGGCATCCCTTCGCCTGGTTCCCGTTCAGCGCCGGGCCCCGGGTCTGCATCGGCAAGCGTTTCTCGCTGTACGAGGCTCAGCTGGTGCTGGCGATGGTGATGCGGGCGTTTCGGGTGCGGCTGGAGACAAAACAACTGGGGTTCAAGGCGGAGGGCACCCTGCACCCGGACCGTCCGCTGATGGTGCGTCTGGAGCCAAGGCGCTGAGCCCTGCGCGGGCAGCCTGGTTGGGCTGTCGCCCGAGGAAACTACCCGACGGGCTGGGCAATTGGCCTCGCGGTCCCCAACTAGCAAGGAATCACGCCGGAGCCAGGCCAACCCAGTCGCCGGCCGTCCCGGCTCGAAGCGGCGGCACCGGCCGCCTGACCGCTACCGGAGGCAAGTCATGCTGCAGATCGTCTGGTTCAAGCGCGACCTGCGGGTCCACGACCACGAGGCCTTATGGCGGGCGGCGCAGCAGGGCCCGGTGCTGCCCCTGTATATCGTCGAGCCGGAGTCCTGGAGGCAGCCCGACGCCTCGGGCCGGCATTGGGCCTTTCTGCGCGAGACGTTGAGCTCGCTGCGCGATCAACTGGCCGAACTGGGTCAACCCCTGGTGGTGCGGCGCGGCGACGCGACCGAGGTGTTGGGGCGGCTGCTGGACAGCCATCCGGCAGGGGCCCTCTGGTCCCATCAGGAGACTGGCAATGCCTGGACCTTCGCGCGAGATCGGGCCGTGCAGGCCCTGATGCGGGAGCGGGGCATCCCCTGGCACCAGCCGCGCCAGTTCGGCGTGGTGCGCGGCAGCGCCGAGCGCGACCACTGGTCGCGCCAGTGGGAGTCGCTGATGGGCCAGGACCTGTTGCCGGCACCGAGGCTGCAGCCGCTGAGCGGATTCGACCCGGGCAGCTTGCCGCGGACCCCGGTCGCCGGTCTGGCCCCGGACCCTTGCCCCGGACGCCAGCGCGGCGGGCGCACAGCGGCGGAACAGGCCTTGCAGGGGTTTCTTCAGGAGCGCGGGGCCCGCTACCACTTGGAGATGTCGAGCCCGCTGAGCGCGGACAGGGCCTGCTCGCGGCTCAGCGCCCATCTGTCCCTGGGCAGCCTGTCGATGCGGGAGCTGGTGCAGGCCACGCGCCGGCGCCGGGCCGAGGTCAGGCAGTCGCCGCCGCGCAGCCGCGGCACCTGGGCGCGGGCCCTGGCCGCCTTCGAAGGGCGGCTGCACTGGCACTGTCACTTCATCCAGAAACTGGAGAGCGAGCCGCGCATCGAGTGGGAGAACCTGCAGCTCGCGACTCAGGGGCTGCGTCCGGAGCCGGGCGACCCGGAGCGCCTCGGTGCCTGGGTGCGGGGCGAGACCGGTTGGCCCTTCGTGGACGCCTGCATGCGATATCTGGCCCACACCGGCTGGATCAATTTTCGCATGCGCGCCATGCTGATGTCGGTTGCCAGCTATCAGCTTTGGCTGCACTGGCGCGAGCCGGGCCTGCACCTGGCGCGCCGCTTCTTGGACTACGAACCGGGCATCCACTGGCCCCAGGTGCAGATGCAATCGGGGACCACCGGCATCAACACCCTGCGCATCTACAATCCGCAAAAACAGTCCATGGACCAGGACCCGGAAGGCAGCTTCATCCGCACCTGGGTGCCGGAGCTGGCGCCGGTCGGCACCGAATGGATCCACACCCCCTGGCTGATGCCGGAGGCGGAGCAGCGCCGCTGCGGGGTGCGTATCGGCATCGACTATTCCGCGCCACTGGTGGACCACCAAGCCGCCGCCCGGGAGGCCCGGCAGCGCATCCAGCAGGCGCGGCGGGCCACAGAGGCCCGAGCCGAGAGCAAGACCATCTATCAGCGCCACGGCAGCCGCAAGCGTCCCCCGCGCCGGGGCCAGACGCAGAACCGGGCCGGGACTGGACAAGGAGACCTCTTCGGCAATGGCTCATAGCAAGCCCTTTCTGCCGGCGCGAACCTGCGCGGTCTGCGGCCGGAGCTTTGTCTGGCGCAAACGTTGGCGCAGGGACTGGGACCAAGTGCGCTACTGTTCACAACGGTGCCGGCAGGCGCGGCGGGGCGCTAGATGAGCGGCGGTCGGCTGATTCTGATCCTGGGCGACCAGCTCGACCGCCGCTCCCCGGTCCTTGCCGCCTGCGACCCGAAGCGGGATCGCCTGCTGATGATCGAGGCTCGCCGCGAGTCCCAGCGGGTCCCCTCCCACCAGGCCCGCAGCGGCCTGTTCCTCGCCGCCATGCGCCGGCACGCCGCCTGGCTCGAGGGCCAGGGTTACGGGCTCGACTATGTCAGGATCGACCAGCCGGAGGCAACCGGCTTCGGCGAGGGCTTGAGCGCCGCCATTCGCCGCCACGAGCCCCGGCAGCTGCTGATGCTGGAGGCCGGCGAATACGGGGTGCAGCGGGAGATCGAGCAATGCTGCGCCGATAACCGCCTGGCGCTGGAGGTGCTGGAGGACCCCCACTTTCTCTGCAGCCGGGCCCAATTCGCCGCCTGGCGCGACGGCCGCAAGTCGCTGGTGATGGAGCACTTCTACCGTTACCTGCGCAAGGACCGGGACATTCTGATGGACGGCTCGGAACCGGCCGGCGGCAGCTGGAATTTCGATCGCCAGAATCGCAAGGCCTTCGGACGCGCCGGCCCGGGCTCTGTGCCCGCGCCGCCGAGCTTCGCGCCTGACGCCATGACCCGAGGCGCCCTCGACGACGTGCAGCGACTGTTTCGCGACCACCCGGGCCGGCTCGACGCCTTCGCCTG
Organism: uncultured Gammaproteobacteria bacterium; assembly: GCA_963753615.1. Classification (GTDB taxonomy): domain Bacteria; phylum Pseudomonadota; class Gammaproteobacteria; order Chromatiales; family Chromatiaceae; genus CAVWCW01. Next base: position 3,497 of record CAVWCW010000032.1, on the reverse strand, counting down.
GCCGGTGAGCCGGGAGCAGGCGCTGGAGCTGTTGGGCGACTTTGTAGATTACCGCCTGGTTGGTTTCGGCGCCTACCAAGACGCCATGTGGACGGACCAGCCCCTGCTCTACCACTCGGGCCTGTCCGCCGCCCTCAACCTCAAGCTCCTCGACCCCCGGGAGGTGATCGAGGCCGCCGTTACCGCCTACGAGGCCGGACGTGCGCCGCTGGCGTCGGTGGAGGGCTTCGTGCGCCAGATCCTGGGCTGGCGGGAATATGTGCGCGGCGTCTACTGGAGCGAGATGCCAGACTACCTGGAGCGGAATGGCCTGGGCGCCGAGCTGGCGCTGCCGGACCTCTACTGGAGCGGCGATACCGACATGGCCTGCCTGCGCAGCGTGATCGGGCAGACCCTGGCATTGGGCTATGCCCACCATATCCAGCGCCTGATGGTCACCGGCCTGTTCGCCCTGCTGCTCGGGGTGCGCCCGCAGGCGGTCCACGAATGGTACCTGGCGGTGTATGTGGATGCGGTGGAGTGGGTGGAGGCCCCCAACACCCTGGGCATGTCCCAGCACGCCGACGGCGGCCTGCTGGCGTCCAAGCCCTATGCCGCCTCCGGGCGCTATATTCAGCGCATGAGCAACTACTGCCGCGGCTGCCGTTACGCCCCGGAGCGGGCCACGGGCGAGGATGCCTGTCCCTTTACAACCCTGTATTGGGACTTCCTGCACCGCCACCGCGAGCGCTTCGCCAAGCACCCCCGGGCGGCCATGCAGTGGCGCATGCTCGAGCGGCTGGACTCGAAAGAACTTTCCGAGATCACCAAGCTTGCCGATCTGCTCAAGGCCCGGCTAACCGGTTAGGCTCACTCGCGCCAGGGCCTGTCCTCGCTGTAGGCGGTCAGCTGGGGTTGCAGTTCGGCGTGGATTTCGGTTCGTGGCGGCGCCAACGCAACGGCCTTGCGCCCCAGCAAACGGGCGGCCTCGAAGTCGCCGGTTTCGGCGTAGGCCGCCGCCTGCTGCCCGTAGAGTTCCGCCAGGGCCTCGTCGCTGTAGAGCGGCTCGGCATAGGCGACGGCGGGCGCCAGCAGGGCGAGGGCGCGCTCGCCGTCCCGGCATTCCGCGTCGGGCGCAGTGGCCAGCAGCCAGGCGAGTTCGCCGCGCAGGGCGACCCTGGCCGGAGCCATGGCGCCGTCCGTCGCGTCGAATACCCGATGCAGGTCCTCCAGCGCCGCACGGCAGTTCCCCTGCTGGCGATGGTGCCGGGCCCTGGCGAGGTAGACGCGCACCAGGCTGGGTGCCTTGCCCGACCATTGGCCGAGTTCCGTCAGGGCCGCGGTGGCCGCCTCGAAATCCGCGTCGGCGATGGCGATATCCGCTTCCAGGAGCGCCAGTTTCGGGTCATAGCTGATGCTGCGCGCATCCTCCAGATGGGCCCGGGCCTGCTCGGTGTCGTCCAGGCGCAGGTAGGCCTCGGCCAGGCCGAGCGAGGCTTCGTAGCTGTGCATCCGCTTATCGATGGTCAGGCCCTTGGCGAACACCGGGATCTGGGCCGAGCGCCGCAGTTCCTCGAATACCTGTTCGAAGTGCTCGACAGCCTCGAGGTTCTCACCCCTGATGAGAGCGCTCTGGCCGGCCGATAGGGGCTTGGACCCGTCCAGTTCCCCGACGTAGAAGCCATAGCCACCCAGGGCTAACCCTGCCGACAGCCCGAGCGCGGTAGCGAGCTTACTCATTGTGAAGATCCCCCAGGAAATGCCAGGGTTCGACCCTAACACAGGTGACCCGCCGCACTGAAACCGCGGGCCGGCCGGTTAGAAAGTGAGCGATTTCTGCAAACCGGGACCGTTGACTCGGATTCTGTCAGCGTCTGCTCAGCCGGCGGAACACCTCCTGGCAGCGCCACAGTTTAGCCCCGTGCACCGGGTCTCCCAAGGCACCGAACAGCCGGGGGTCCGCGCCGGCATCGATCAGAACCTCGATCAGGGGGTAGACCCGGTCTTGCTTGCAGTTGCGTGGTTTCCGGTAGCGGTCGTTGTAACCGAAATCCGCGTCCACGCCGACCGCTCGCGACAGGGCGGTGTCGCCCCGAAGATCGCGGCGGTTTACCTCGGCGCCTCGGGCGATCAGGTGGGCCGCGATCGCCGCTCTTGCCTTTGTCGCGGACCTCATCAACGGCGTGCAGCCGTCGCGGTCCAGGCCATCGACCGCTGCGCCTTGGGTGAGCAGCCAATCGATGACTCCGATGATTAGCGTGTCGCTTACCAGGCTCGATTCCGGAGTGCAGGCGTGGTGGAGCAGGCTTTGTCCGGCCTGATCGAGAACGTCCAGACGGGCGCCCCGCGCCTGCAACTGCTGTAGTGAGTCCAAGTCGGCGCGACGGGCGGCGATGTGAGCGGCGGTTCGGCCGTCCCGGTCGGTGACCTCGGGGTCGGCGCCGGCGTCCAACAGCCGATCCCTGGCTTCGGGACGCCGCGTCCCGACCGCCGTTATCAACGGGGTGACCAGCACGGCGCCCGAGCGGTAGTCAACGCGAACTCCCTCCTGTTCCAGCAGCAGGGGCAGCAGGGCGGGATTCCTGGCGCCAACGGCGGCGATCAGCGCGGATTCGCCGCCCTCGGCCGCAGCCTGGATGGGTGCGCCCCGGGCCAGGAGTTCGCGCACCGAGCCGACGTGAGACTTGGCCGCGGCTTCCACCAGGTTGTGCAGGCGCTCCTCGGGACCGATCTCGGTTGCTCGCAGCAGAATCTCGCCGATCTCCGGCTGCAGCGGCGAGGCCCAGCGGAAGGCCGTGCGGCCTTGGCGGTCCCGCGCCTGAGGGTCGGCACCGGCTTTCAGCAGCAGCCGGACCAATGCTGCGCCGCCCTGCATGGCAGCGTGCATCAGCGGACGGCAGCCAATGAAATCCGGCGCTTCCAGGTCGGCGCCCCGTTCGATCAGCCGCCGGGCGCAAGACTCCGCCTTGCCCAGCGCAGCCAACATCAAGGGTGTCCGCCGCTCCCCGGGACTGCGGGCCTCCAGATCGGCGCCCGCCTCGATCAGCAGCATTGCGGCCTCACAACCGTTCCGGTTGCGCAGCGCATCTAGCAGCGGGGTCCAGCCCCGGTTGTCGGTTACATTGGGGTTGGCGCCCGCGGCCAACAGCACCTGGATGGCAGCCGGTTTCCCGCTGTAGGCCGCGTCGTGCAGGGCCGTTCGGCCGGTGGTCGCCCGGTGGTTGGGATCGCAGCCCAACGACAGCATCCGTTTCACCAATTTCGGGTCGCCTCCCGCTGCCGCGTGGGTCAGAAACTCAGCGTCTTCGCGATTACGGGCCAACGGGTTGGTGCCCGCATCGAGCAGCAAAGCAACTTTCTTCGGCTGCGGAAAGACCAGGGCGTAACGCAGCGCTTCCTCCAGCACCTCCGGCGCGTGGCTTTGCCCGGCTAGACATGCCTGGAATTTCTTCAGCCCACCTTTCTCGGCCAATCGGATCAGGCTTGGCATCTCAATTCGGTTCCGGCGGGTTTGCGGA
>CAVWCW010000031.1:0-52171 GCA_963753615.1 uncultured Gammaproteobacteria bacterium | reverse complement strand
TCGCCGCCGAACCCGGCGTCGACGATTCATGTCTGCGCGAGCGCTACGGCCGGGACGGCTTCGAATGCCGCTCCCTGCTGCTGCCCCTGCGCAATCGTCGGGACGAGCTGATCCGCGCCTTGGAACCGGTCGACGCGCGGGATCCGGAAACCTACCTGGTGGTGGGGTTCAGCCCCGAGGCCATTTCCTATGTCCACAGCATGTCATCCCAGGCAGCCATCGCACTGGACAACCGGCGCCTCCTGCAAGCCCAGAAGGACCTGCTCGACGCCTTGATCCAGCTCATTGCCGGAGCTATCGCCGACATCAAGGGGGCCGCGGCTGCATCCCCCGACGAGAAACAGATGACGGTGAGAATATCCGGTTTGCCCCGTCGCTCAACAACCGGCAGCAAACCGGGTATGATAGCCCGCAATTTCTCGTCTCCGACTAGACATTTGCGCCAATTATCCTGAGTTGCGCAACCGCGATCCCGCGTTATGGTATTCCCGCTTCGACTGGCCCCGGGGGGCAGGTTTATGAAGGTTGTCGTAATCGGGAACAGTCACATCGAAGCATTCCGCCGCGCGGTCCCGCCGGACAACGGGAACTACCGGCTCTGCAACCTGCAGACCGACCAACCGGATCTTTGTCCCTCAGGGGAGGTCTCCGAGGCGATACTCGCGCGCTTCGATCCGAACGCTCACTTTGTGTCGATGCTCGGAGGAAATCGCCATAACGTGTTCGGAATGATAGAGCAGCCCATGCGTTTCGATGTGTGCAGCCCGCGACTTGGCCTGCTCGAAGACACACGGGATCGGCAACTCATTCCCTACTGGCTATTGCGCGAGGAATTTGAAAGGGCCGCTCGAACGCTGTTCCTGGATCCGCTGCGGACATTCTCCGAATATTTCCGAGGCAAGTCGGTCCATGTGTGCTCGCCACCCCCCATTTCCTCCGCCGAGCATATTGCCTCGCACCCGGGCATATTTCGGAAGAGTCTTAAACTCGGCATTGCACCAGCCGAATTGAGAAAGAAGTTGTACGATATCAATTCCGCGGTTTTTCGCGACTTCTGCCAAGAGCATGAAATCCTGTTTCTTGAACCCCCGATGGCAGCGCAAGACGGCGGGGGATATCTAAGAGAGGAATATTGGAGCAGGGATTCCACCCACGGCAACCCCGCATACGGCAAGTTGGTGTATCACCAACTCGAACGGTTACTCGGAGACTAAATCAATGGGAAACCACCCGTATAAGGGCAGACCTGACTTTCAGTTCTGGAAATCAGCTCCCGGTGCCGGCTCCGCGGATGAGTTGGACCCGGTTGTCGGCACCAGCATGGCGATCAACAAGGACGATAAAGTCGTTACGGCGGGTTCCTGCTTTGCCGCACATTTGGCGAGATATCTACCCAAAGGGGGTTTAACCCATTTTGTTACGGAATCCGGGCATCCCGCGATTGCTGCGGAACTCAGGCGCAAACACAATTATGGCGTTTTTTCCGCACGTTACGGAAATATCTATACCGGCCGTCAACTGCGCCAACTGCTTGAACGGGCATATGGAATATTCCACCCGCTCGAGACCCATTGGCGGTATGGCGACAACGCGGTTGTAGACCCGTTCCGGCCGCAAATCCAGCCGAAGGGCTTCGTGCATCCTGACGAACTATTGGCGGATCAGGCGCAGCATTTCGCTGCTGTTCGGCATGCCATTGAGCGCATGGACTATTTTGTATTTACGCTCGGTTTGACGGAAGCGTGGATCGATCGGCGCGATGGTGCCGTTTTCCCATTGGCCCCCGGGGTGGTGGCTGGGGTGTTCGATTCGGACCTCCATCGGTTCCACAATTTCACCGTGGACGAAGTGGTTGAGGACATGGACAGCGCGTTTGCGCTGATCCGCCGAAACAACCCCAAGGCGAGATTCCTGTTGACGGTGTCGCCGGTGCCGCTCAACGCCACCGCGGTTTCTCGCCATGTATTGGTTTCCAACACCTACTCTAAATCCGTACTCCGAGTTGCGGCGGAGTGTTTGTGTGCGAAATGGGACAATGCGGAGTATTTCCCGTCCTACGAAATTATTACTGCCCCGCATTTGCGGGGCAGATATTTCGCCGCCGATCATCGCAGCGTGCTTGAGGAGGGCGTAGAACATGTGATGAGGGTTTTCTTCCGGCACTACAGCTTGGAACCGGCGCCGTTGACATTGGCCCGGCCAAACAAGGAAACGGGTAGTCGTGTAGACGGGCAGGAGACTGCCACCGACGCGTATCTCCGGGACATGGAGGACCTCATCCAGGTACTCTGTGACGAAGAGGCGATAACGAACTCATAATACCGCCTCGAGGGCCTGAACCTTAGCGCCCCTCCTCGCGGGCGAGAATGGTTTTTTAAAGGGAGGTTCCGAAAAGGAGGCTGAAAATGCCTTCAACGGCCTTTCGAGCGCCTTCCCCAGCCCGTTATCTCCGCCAGAACTCTGGCGACAGCAGCACCAGCAGAGTGAATATTTCCAGCCGTCCCAGCAGCATTGCCAGCACCGCGATCAGCTTGCCGAAATCGCTCACAGTTTGAAAGGTGTAGGCCACCTCACCGAGTCCCGGGCCCAGGTTGTTCATGGATGTCGCCACCGCGGCGAAGGCCGACGTGGGGTCCAGTCCGGCATGGATCATCAGGAGCGAGAGCAGCGCGAAGGCGGTCATGTAGACGGCGAAAAATCCCCACACCGACTGCATTAGACGGTCATCCACCACGCGCCGGCCGAGGCGGACCCGAAGTATTGCGTGGGGATGGATCAGGCGTCGCACCTCGTGCAGACCTTGCTGGGCCAGCAACATGATGCGCATGACCTTCATGCCGCCGGCGGTGGAGCCCCCGCAGCCGCCGACGAAACTGATGAAGATCAAAAGGACCGGAAGAAAATCTGGCCAATGGCTGAAATCGACGGTGGCGTATCCGGTGCTGGTTACCAGCGACACTACTTCGAACGCGGCATCCCGCAGACTGAGGGATAGGTCCCCGTAACCGCCCTCGATGCGCAATACCAACCCCACCACTACCACCACCGATAGCGAAAATATCAGAAACCCCCGCGCCTCGGCATCACGCAGATAGAACAACAAGTCTCGATGATACAAGGCGGAAAAATGTACCCCGAAATTTATCGCCGCCAGAAGCATGAACAGAACCGCCACCGCCTCGACACCCGCGCTCTTGTAGAAACCCAGACTGGCGTCGTGGGTGGAAAAGCCGCCGGTAGACAGGGTTGACATACTGTGCGCGACGGCGTCGAAGGGGGTCATACCCGACAGCCAGTAGCCCAGGGCGCAGGCCGCCGTCAGCCCTACGTATAACAACCAAAGTGCTCGGGCCGTGCTGGTCAGGCGCGGGGTGAGCTTCTCTTCCTTGAGGGGGCCGGGAACCTCGGCGCGGTACAACTGCATGCCGCCAATGCCGAGCATTGGCAGCACGGCTACACCCAGCACGATCAACCCCATGCCGCCCAACCATTGCAGTTGCTGGCGGTAGAACAGCAGGGACCGGGGTAGCTCGTCCAGCCCGGTGATCACGGTAGCCCCAGTGGTGGTAAGGCCGGAGGCGGACTCGAACAGGGCGTCCACCGGGTCGAGGCCGGCGCTCAGCGCCAAGGGCCAGGCCCCGAGCAGGCTGAGCAGGGTCCAGAACAGGGCGACGATAAGAAAGCCGTCGCGGGTGCTCAGTTCCGCCGGCCGGCCTCCACCGAGAGCCCACAGCGAAAGCCCCATGAGCAGGGAGCCCGCTGCGGGGATCAGGAAGGACTCCAGTTCCGGTTCGTTGTAGCCCAGAGCGAGCGCCGCCGGGACCAATAGGGTGAGCCCGAACAGGATAGCGTAGAACCCAACGATGCGAGCGATCGTGAAGGCGTGCATCAGCGGCAGAATCCCGGGGGGTGGCAGCGGGGTATCCGCTATCGGGCCAATGGCCCCATTGTATCTTGCGGTCCGTCCTTGTTGCCAAATTCGCGAGGACTCCGATACCCGGGCTTTGGCATGTTCGCTGTCACTTTAGGACTGCACGGCCGAAGAGATTGTGAGATTTGGCCTTTGCACGCCCCGTTCTCTAACCGAGGGGAAATGATGGCGGAGAGCGACTTCGATGAAGCCACTCGTTGTCCCGTCCGAATTAGGTTACTGGGCGCAGCGCTAGCCTGGGATGGCGAACGACCGCGTTTCGACGCCTTGGGATAGAGCAACGATTGCGGTTCGTCGCGGCCGCGAATTGATACGGCCGGTTCCCTGCCAAGCACCCCGGCTTCGTAGCGCGCGCCCCTTGGTGCGTCGGGTCAGGCGAAGCCGTGTCTGGCTATCGCTTCGCTGAAGGCGGGCAGCGCCAGGCAGGTGTGGTAAATACGGCTGATGGTGGGGTAGCGCTCTTCCGCGGCGTGGATCTGTTCCAGGGGGTGGAACTGGGCTGTTAGGCAAACGTCGGCCATGGACGGGGTGTCGGCGTGGCTGTATACGTGCGATGCGGGGTTGTCTTCCATTAAGGCCTCTAGGGCGGTCATACCACGGTGCAGGCAGTAATTGCGCCAGGCAGCGATGCGCTCGTCTTCAAGGCCTAGTTCATTTGCCATGTGACGCAGGTTGCGCGTGCAGGTCAACGGGGCGATGTCGGAGGAGATAAGTTGGCTCAAGGCGCGGATCCGGTTGCGGTCCCGGTTGTTGCCGGGCAGCAAGGGGGACGTGCTGGGGTAGGATTCATCGAGGTACTCCATGATGGCCAACGATTGGCGCAGGACGCGTTGGCCGTCGACCAGTATCGGCACCTTACCCTCGGGGTTGAGCTGCAGGAACTGGCGCTGGAGCGGGTCGCCGGTGCGGGGGTCGAGCAGCACCTGCTCTTCGTCATAGGCCAGCTCTTTGTAATGCAGGGCGATTCGCACTTTCAGGGCAGCCTTATTGAGGGGGGATGTATAGAGTTTCATGCGGTCTGGTATCCTCTATCCAGCGTTTGCTTTTTTTTCGGGCGGCTGCGAGCGCAGCGGTTCGAAAACCTTGGCTTGCGGATCGCGGGGTTGCTTCTGGATCCCGTGGCCGTATCGCGGGCTGCCCTGCTCGTCTGATTCTACCCTGTCAACGGTGCGCAGATGTGGCTCAAATCGGGGCGCTCCGGACGATTGCTTTCGAAACGACCTCCGGTGCATCTCGCTCGCCGCCCGCGTTTGGCGATGGAGCGACGAAAACCGCCCGGGGATTGGCCGCTCGGCGCTGCGGTTTTCCGCTGGCCCCGACCCCTCCCGGAGCATTGCGGCCCGGTGATTAAGTCACATTTATTTGTCCGTCTTTTATGGCGTATTGGCCCGCAGAAAGCAAGCGCGCGGGGTTGCTTTCATGCGATCGGTCTCAATCCGGGTCGAGCGGCTGCGGGGGTGGCGGAGCCGGCGGCTGCGGGCGTTGCGGCATGTCGATGCGGGCCAGCATGCCGCCGTCCACGGCGAAGGACTGACCGGTGATCCAGCTCGCCGCGTCGCTGCACAGGTAAAGGGCCATGCCGGCGATATCCTCGGGCGTGCCGAAGCGTCCGGCCGGGAGATGCGGACGCCACAGGTGCTCGGCCCGGCCCAAGGCCTCGGCGGTGCGTTCCACCGGGACCACACCGGGGGCGATGCTGTTGACGCGGATGTTGTATGGGGCCCATTCCAGGGCCATGACCTTGCCCATGGCCTCGATGGCCGCCTTGGTGGCGGCATAGATGCCGAACCACTGGGTGCTGTTGGCGGCATGGATGCTGGAGTTGTGGAGGATGCAGCCGGGTTGCCCGCGCTCGATCCATTGCCCGGCGACCAGCCGACTGAGCAGGTAGGGCGCGCGGGCGTTGACGGCGAAGCTGTCGTCCCAGTGGTCGGCCCGGGCGTCCAGCACGCTGGATTTGAGCACCACCCCGGCATTGTTGATCAGGATATCGAGCCCGTCCCAGCAGGCCATGGCCTGTTCCGCGAGCCGGTTCAATTGGGCCTCGGAGCGCAGGTCGGCCTGCAGCACCCGGGCCTCGCCGCCGGCTGCCAGCACCGCCTGGCGGCTCGCTTCTGCACCGGCGGCGCGGCTGCGGTAATGCACTATCACCCGTGCCCCGCAGGCGCCGAAGGCCCTCGCCATGGCCGCCCCCAAGCCACCGGAGGCGCCGGTGATCAGTACCCGCTTTGTCTTCAGGTCTGGATGCATAATGAACCTCCGTCAAACCGCTCGGGTGTCGTAAATACCCATAATAATAATTAATAAAACATATAGATATAGAATATTTATGATATTCTGGATTGGATTTCCCGGGGCGCCTCCGGGGGCATTCCAGAGCCATCGTCAACTTCAGTGCCCGTTTGTCTAGCAGCCTGTCGCCGGATATCGAGTCGCATCATTACCTCGTGGCGCCGGGCTACTGGAACCTAATCGGAGCGGCGCCGGGATTCCTGGCGCATCAATGCGCTGGTGGAACGCGTCAATCCGATGTTGGGGTCTATTTCGAAGATTGGTTTCGCGACGACGGCGGCGTCTCTCCCGCGCGGCGCTGGTCGGTGGTCTCAATCCGGGGTGCGGGTGTGATGCACGCCTGCGGGATCGTCCCGCGGGTCCCGTTCCGGCGGGGCGTCGAAGCTGATCTGATCCGCGCCGTTATAGACCAGAAAGTGCTTGCCCTTGGCGCGGGCGATCATGACGATGCCGAGCTGCTGGGCCAGTTCCAGCCCCATCTGGGTGACCCCCGAGCGCGACAGCAGCACCGGAATACCCATCAGTGCCGACTTCATCACGATCTCCGAGGTCAGGCGGCCGGTGGTGTAGAACAGCTTGTCGCCGCCGTCCAAGGCCTCCAGCCACATGTAGCCGGCGATGGCGTCGGCGGCGTTGTGGCGGCCCACGTCTTCGACGAACTTCAAAATGGTGCCCTGGTGGCAAAGGCCGCAGCCGTGCACCGCACCGGCCCGGCGGTAGATGTCGTTGTGGGCCTGGATATTCGCCAGCAGAGCGTAGATGCCGGTTTGAAATAGGCGCACTTCGGGCAGGCGCTGGGCATAGAGGGCGTCGAGGGTGCAGCTGAATACCGTACCCTGGCCGCAACCGGTGGTGACGGTGCGGCCTTTCAGCTTGTCGTCCCAGCCCTCAACTCCGTGCCAGGTGCAGATATGCGCGGATTCCTTACCCCAGTCAACCTCCACCGAGCGGATCGCCGCCAGGGATTCGACGAATCGCTGGGTGCGCAAATAGCCCAGGGCGAGTTCTTCCGGGTGGGTGCCGAGGGTCATCAGGGTGACCAGTTCGCGACCGTCCACGTATAACGTGAGGGGCGATTCGCCAGCGACCTGCACCGCTCGTTCGTTGCCGTATTCGTCCACCGCAAGCGCGTCGTGGGTGGGGGAGAGGCCGGCGTCGGTCATCTGCGGGCGGTAGCTTTGGGAGGAATTTGTCATTGATTATCGCCTGGGTATTCGGCACCCGCGCTCCGGAATAAAGTCTATAGTTAGTAAACGGTTCGTGCCGAGAATAGGTTCGGTTGATATAGCACAGCCCGGGACCCGCAGCCAGGGCGGCGCGGCGCCGGTGACAGTTGAGTGGCAGATGCAGCAAACACCGCAGACGATCTCTTACTCCGAAGGCTTTCCAGTTTCCGTGCTAATGGAGTACCCACGGGAGATCGATGACGAACAGGACCAGGGAGAGGTTGTCGGCCTGGTGGCCGGTGCGGCCCCAGGGCAACCCGGCCAGTCGGCGCTGGTGCACACCAGTGCGCGTTCCGAGCAGTACCTCTGGCGAGGTTTTCGGCTGCCGCTTTACCGCGACGATGCCGAGAGCTATTACATGAACCTGATGGGTGAGCAGCCCCGGGTGTTTGTGCTTTGCCGGGGCCGGGCCGGGCGGTTGCGCCCCTACCGGGTCACCCTGAGTTACGACGAGGCCGCGTCCTATCTAGAGGTGGACGAGCCGGTGTTCTCCCTGCCCATGCCGCCGGAGGTCTACCGCTGGCTGGAGGGCTATGTACTCGAGCACTATGTCCCGGAGCGCAAGAACAAGCGCAAGCGCGACGACTGGAAGCAGGCGCGGCAGTGACCGGCAAAGATCAGGATTTGAGGTCCCCTGTTTCCCAGCCGGACGAACTGGCGGGAGAGCAGGGCTTCCTCGACCGTTGGTCCCAGCGCAAACTGGAGACCGAGACCCTGGCGCCGCCACCGATTGAGGCGCTGCAGCCGGCGGTCGACACGGTTCCTGTAGAGGCTCCGGAGCCCCCTGATGAGCAGTTGACGGACGCCGATATGCCTCCGCTGGAGAGCCTGGGCGAGGGGTCCGATTACCGCGGCTTTCTCTCGCCCAAGGTCAGTGAGGCGTTGCGCAAGGCGGCGTTGCGCAAGCTGTTTCGCCAGTCGCGCTTCAATGTGGTCGACGGGCTGGACGATTACGCCGAGGATTTCACTCGCTTCGAGCCCCTGGGCGACTTGGTGACCCACGAGATGCGGCGCATGCTCGAACGCACCCGCAAGGCGTTGGAGGAAAGCGACGAGGTGGAACCGAGCGCGCCCCCTCAAGCCGTCGAAGCGAATACCGAGCCAGCGCCGGAGCGGGCACCCGAAGCGGTCGAACCGGAAAACCGCGAGCAGGACACGGCGCCGCAAGGCGATGAGTTTCGTTGATCTGAGTCAGCCCATGTCCAGCGCAAAACGACTACATTTCGTGGTATCTGCGCCTGGAAACCGGGCGCGACACAGCCCATAAGGTGAAGAGCCACCCAATGACCCATGCCGGCAGTGACAGCCTAACCGCGGCGAAGGAGGGACCCGCATCCGACCAGCCGGCGGCAACGCAGGCAGCCAATGCCCGCGCTAGGGAGGCTGCGCTGGCCGCGGCTTCGCGCCTGGGCAGCCGGCCCGCCCCGCTGGTGGCCTACCATTCGGGCGGACGGGTGTTGGTGATCGGCCCTGGGGCCGAGGCTACGGCTGCGGCGCGACGCCTGGGGCCGGAGCTGCAGTGCATGCTGGTGGTCACCGACGGTCAGGTCGAGCCGAATTCCCCCCTTCGCTGCAGGCCCAGCCGGCAGCCCTCAGCGGTCACCTCGGCGGGTTCCGCCTTAGCCTCCAGGCCGGCGAGCAGACGCTGGACCTGAGCGAAGTCACCGGCGCGGATTTCTCCCGTTTCGATATCGTGTTGGATCTCGGCGCCGAGCCCCTGCTCGACCGCGCCCTGCCGCCCGTGGGCTATCTGGCTACGGGCGCCGATGCCGGGGCGCTGGAGCGCGCGCTCGAGCAGATCCCTGAACTGGTAGGCGAGTTCGAAAAGCCCCAGTTCTTCGTTTACGACGCTGGCATTTGCGCCCACAGCCGCAGCGGCATCCAAGCCTGCACCCGCTGCATCGACAGTTGCCCCGCGGATGCGATCACCTCGGCGGGGGACCAGGGCATCAGCGTCGATCCGCACTTGTGCCAGGGGGCGGGCAGCTGCGCCAGCGCGTGCCCCAGCGGCGCCATCCGCTACGCCTACCCCCAACTTGGCGACGGTTTGGAACGCATCCGCGACCTGCTGGGCGGCTATCGCGCCGCCGGCGGCACCGACCCGGTACTGGTGGTCCTCGACGCCGAAGCCGGCCGCCAACGCTGGGCTCGCGGCGAATGCCCAGGCGCCGGCCAACCTGCTGCCGTTGGAGGTGGCGGAACTCGGTTCTCTGGGCATGGACCAGTGGCTGAGTGCCTTGGCCTTCGGTGCCCGCCGGGTGCTGTTGATGGACGCCGGCAGCACCCCACAACCGGTGCTTCGGGAGCTGGACGCCCAGCTCGAATACGCTGGCGCCTTGCTGGAAGGTATGGGCTATCCAGCGGACGCAGTGGCGCTGATCGATGCCGCAGACGCCGCCTGGCTGGCGCCGCCGGACCCTGAGCGAGCGATGCCGGCCATGACCCCGGCGGCCTACGCCTGTCTCGACGAAAAGCGCACCATGATCCGCTTTGCGCTAGACCACCTTTGGCAGCAGGCGCCCCGGCAGCGGCCGCTGATCAGCCTGCCCACGGGAGCGCCGTTCGGCGAGGTGTCGCTGGTCGACGGGCGATGTACGCTGTGCCTGGCCTGCGTCTCCCAATGCCCGGCAAAGGCCCTGTTGGCTGGAGACGATTCTCCCCAACTTCGCTTCGTCGAGGACAACTGCATCCAGTGCGGCCTATGTGCCCGCAGTTGCCCGGAAAACGCCATCGCCCCCAGCCCACGCTACCTGTTCGATGGCCCCCAGCGGCGCAAGCTGCGGGTGCTGAAAGAGGAGGCGCCGTTCCTGTGCATCCGCTGCGGCAAACCGTTTGCCACCCGCAGCGTGATCGACAAGATCTCTACCCGCTTGCGCGGGCACCCCGGTTTCGGCACGGCCCAGTTCCTCCGCATCCAGATGTGCGAGGACTGCCGGGTTAAAGACATGTTCGAGGCCGAAATCGAGCCGACCGCCGAGAGCCGCCGGGAGGCCCGCTCATGAGCGCCCTGGCCGACGGCATGAGCCCCGCCCTGGCGCCGGAAGAGCAGGCGCGGGCCGACTCCTACCGACTGCTCGGGCTGTTGCTGGCGGCCCCCCCGAATGCCGAACTTCTGGGCATGCTGCAGGCCATCGAGCCCGGCGGCGGGCCTATGGGAGAGTCCTGGGAGGCGCTGCGCCTGGCGGCTGGATCGGCCGATCCGCAGCGCCTGCGCGACGAATATCAGGCGCTCTTCATCGGTCTCGGGCGAGGCGAGCTCAACCCCTACGCCTCCTGGTATCTCACCGGATTTTTGATGGAAAAGCCGTTGGCGGACCTGCGCTGCGAGCTGGCCGCTTTGGGCTACGGCCGGCGCCAGGACGTTGCGGAACCGGAGGACCATATCGCGGCGTTGTGCGAGCTGATGGCGCTGCTGATTGCCGAGCAGCGGCTGCCGTTCGGTGACTTGCAGCGCTTTTACGAGCGCTATATCGGGGCCTGGGCCGGTCGGTTCTTCGCCGACCTGGAGCAGGCGCAAAGCGCCGACTTCTACCGTGCGGTGGGTCGGCTGGGCAGTGTGTTTCTCGGCATCGAACAGCAGTATTTTTCGATGCCGGTGTGAATGAACAGGCGAATCGAGGCGACTGGAGGCCAAGATGAAAAACGACAAGCTGGTGCAACCGGACCGCAGGTCCTTTCTTAAAGGCGTGGTGGCTGCCGGCGGCAGCTCGGCGCTGTTGGCAGTGACCGGCAGCGTCCAGGCTGAGCCCGAAGCGGGGCCCGAGGCGCCGGAGCAAAGAGCCGCCCAGGGCTATCGTCTGAGTGAACATGTGGCCCAGTACTACAGGACGCTGCGCTACTGAGCGCGCGGGCCTTTTCCACAGCGAATAAGCGGGGAGTCCGGCTATGAAATTGGTGAAAAAAGCGAACGCGGCGGCCAGCGATAGTGGCCGAGCGGGCCCGGTAGGCGTCGGTTTGGGCACCATCGATCGGCGTACCTTTCTCAAGCAGTCCGGCGTCGCCGCAGGCGGAGTCGCTGCCCTCGGCAGCCTTCCGCTGTCGATGATGCAGCGGGCGGAGGCCTCGGCCGAGCCAGCCGCCGATACCGGCGGCGAGGTGAACTCGGTGCGTACCGTGTGCACCCACTGCTCGGTGGGCTGCGGGATTGTCGCGGAGGTGCGCAATGGGGTTTGGGTGGGCCAGGAGCCGGCCTTCGACCACCCCTTCAACCTGGGTGCCCACTGCGCCAAGGGCGCGGCGGTGCGCGAGCACGGACACGGTGAACGCCGGCTGAAGTACCCGATGAAGCTGGAAGGCGGCAAGTGGAAGCAGATCTCCTGGGATCAGGCGATCGACGAGGTCGGCGACAAGATGCTGGCGGTGCGCGAGCAATCGGGTCCGGACTCGGTCTACTGGCTCGGTTCCGCCAAGTTCAACAACGAACAGTCCTACCTGTTCCGCAAGTTCGCCGCTTTGTGGGGGACCAACAACGTCGATCACCAGGCGCGCATCTGCCATTCCACCACGGTGGCCGGGGTTGCCAATACCTGGGGCTACGGCGCCATGACCAACTCCTACAACGACATTCACAACAGTCAGGCCATCCTGATCATCGGCGGCAACCCCGCGGAGGCGCACCCGGTCTCGCTGCAACACCTGTTTCAGGCGACGGAGAAGAACAACGCGCCACTGATCGTAATCGATCCGCGCTTCACGCGAACCGCTGCGCACGCCGATCTGTACATGCGCATCCGCCCGGGCACCGACGTTCCGGTGATCTGGGGGATGCTCTGGCACATCTTCCAGAACGGCTGGGAAGACAAGGACTTTATCCGTCAACGCGTCTACGGCATGGACCAGATCCGCGAGGAAGTGGCCAAGTGGACGCCGGACGAGGTGGAGCGGGTTTCGGGCGTGCCCGAAGAGCTGGTCTACCGGGCGGCCAAGATCATGGCCGACAACCGTCCGGGCACCTTCATCTGGTGCATGGGCGGCACCCAGCACACGATTGGCAACAACAACACCCGGGCGTACTGCACCTTCCAGCTTGCGCTGGGGAACATGGGCGTTTCCGGCGGCGGCACCAACATCTTCCGCGGCCACGATAACGTCCAGGGCGCCACCGACTTCGGGATCCTGAGCCACACCTTGCCCGGGTATTACGGCTTGGCCGAAGGCGCCTGGAAGCACTGGGCCGGGGTGTGGGGGGTCGACTACGAGTGGCTGAAAAGCCAATTCGACAAGGAGGAGCGTCCCGGTGAGTTCTTTGGCGAGGAGGGTGCCTCCGATGTCACCGTCGTGCCGATGAACGAGAAGGGCATTCCGGTATCGCGCTGGATCGACGGGGTTCTCGAGGACAAGAGCAAGATCGCTCAGCGTGACAACCTCAAGGTGATGGTGTTCTGGGGGCACGCCCCGAATAGCCAGACCCGGGGAACGGAGATGCGCGAGGCCATGGACAAGCTCGACACCATGGTCATCATCGATCCTTATCCGACGGCCAGCGCCGTGATGCATACCCGGCAGGACGGCGTGTATCTGTTGCCGGCCGCTACGCAATTCGAAACCTACGGCTCGGTGACCGCCTCGAACCGCTCGTTGCAGTGGCGCGACAAGGTGATCGATCCGCTGTTCGAATCCCTGCCCGATCACACGATCATGTACAAGCTGGCGAAGAAACTCGGGCTCGAGCAGGAGTTGTTCAAGCAGATCCAGGTCAACGGCGAGGAGCCCTCGATCGAGGACATCACCCGCGAGTTTAACCGGGGTATGTGGACCATCGGCTATACCGGCCACAGCCCGGAACGGTTGAAACTGCAGCAGCAGAACTGGGGCACCTTTGACTACACCAGCCTGGAGGCGAAGGGAGGGCCCTGCGACGGCGAGTACTACGGTCTGCCCTGGCCCTGTTGGGGCACGGCCGAGATGGGTCATCCCGGAACACCCAATCTCTACGACACCAGCAAACCGGTGGGCAAAGGCGGTCTTTGCTTCCGGGCGCGCTTCGGCGTCGAGCGCGAGGGTGTCAATCTGCTTGCGGAGGACTCGTATCCGGTCGGCTCCGAGATCAAGGACGGCTATCCTGAGTTCACCGCCGATATGCTCAAGGAACTGGGCTGGTGGGACGACCTCACCGACGAGGAAAAGCAGGCCGCCGAGGGCAAAAACTGGAAGACCGACGTGTCGGGAGGCATACAGCGGGTCGCCATCAAGCACGGTTGCGCCCCGTTCGGCAACGCCAAGGCCCGCAGTGTGGTGTGGACCTTCCCCGATCCGGTTCCGATCCACCGCGAGCCCTTGTACACCAGCCGCCGGGATTTGGTCGAGAAGTATCCGAGCTACGAGGACCGCAAGTCCTTCTACCGACTGCCGACCCGTTACGAGTCGATCCAGGCGACGGATTACTCCAAGGATTTCCCGCTGATCATGACCAGCGGGCGCTTGGTCGAGTACGAAGGTGGCGGGGACGAAACCCGCTCCAACCCCTGGTTGGCGGAACTGCAGCAGAACATGTTCGCCGAGATCAACATTGCCGATGCCAACGACGCCGGCATCAAGCACGGAGATCAGATCTGGGTGGCAAGTCCGGAGGGCGCCAAGATCAAAGTCATGGCCAAGGTCACCCAGGACGGGGTGGCCAGGGGTGTAGTCTGGCTTCCCTTCCACTTCGCCGGCCATTTCCAGGGCGCGGATCTGCGCGACAAGTACCCGCAGGGGGCCGACCCTTACGTGCTGGGCGAGGCGGCCAACACTGCCTTTACCTACGGCTATGACTCGGTCACGGCCATGCAGGAGACCAAGTGTTCCCTGTGCAAAATCAGCCGCGCTTGATGATGGGAGATTGAAATGGCACGAATGAAATTTCTCTGCGACGCAGAACGCTGCATCGAGTGCAACGGCTGTGTAACCGCGTGCAAGAACGCGAACGAGGTTCCTTGGGGTGTCAATCGCCGTCGGGTGGTGACCATCAACGATGGCTCTCCTGGCGAACGATCCCTTTCCGTGGCCTGCATGCACTGCTCCGATGCGCCATGCTCGGCGGTTTGTCCGGTGGACTGCTTCTACACCACCGAAGACGGGGTGGTGCTGCACGACAAGGACATCTGCATCGGCTGCGGCTACTGCTTCTACGCCTGCCCCTTCGGGGCGCCGCAGTTCCCGGCCTCCGGGCCCTATGCATCCCGGGGTAAAATGGATAAGTGCACCTTCTGCGCCGGCGGTCCCAAGCCCGACAACAGTAGCGACGAGTTCCGGGAGTACGGCAGCAACCGCCTGGCCGAGGGGAAACTGCCCCTGTGCGCCGAGATGTGCTCCACCAAGGCTCTGTTGGCCGGCGACGGCGACGTGGTCGCCGACATCTTCCGCGCGCGCTCGGTGGGCCGCGCCAGCTCCGGTCTCGGTTCCGGTTGGGGGGTTGCCTACGGCAAGGTCGGCATCCGCAATAGCCGTGACCTCGAAGGCAAAGCCAGCAGCGAGGAAGGAGATTAGGCGAAGAACCCGGGCCGAGGATCGAGTGGGGCAGGGTGGGCGTGGAGGTGATGCCCACTCCACCCTGATCTGTCGGGGGGCGAGCGGAGAAGCGCAGCGCATTCCGGCGCAGGTCGGGCGGGGCGGGTGTTCAAGCCCAGCCAGGACGCGGCGGAGGCAAGCGCCTCTGCACCTCAGGCCTAGGGAATTGCCCCCCGGGTACGCGGTTTCCGTTGCCGCCCTGCCGCTGAGAGCGTTGGGATGAGGGTTGGCGGTCCGCAGTGTTCGGGCGGATGGACGAATGATGACCCCAAGCGGGTGCAGGGGCTGAGAGAGGCGGCGAACCATGATGAGAATATCTCCATTCAACCGAGATGGCCGCCGGCGGTCGCTGCTGTTGTTGCTCTCCCTGCTGCTGGGCCTGGCGTTGGCGCCGGCACTGCAGGCGGAGGCGCCGGGGCCTATTTCGGTGCCCAATCCGGGGGCCGACCTCTGGCGTGCGGTGCGCGAGCGCCAGGCCGAACTGCCGCCGGGGCAGCTGCCCCAGCGGCCGAACACCGCCGGGGTGGCGGTGGGGCTCGCCAAGAGCTTGGTCGATCCGGCGCCAAGTGCAGGTGCCACTCAGGTCCGGGGTGTCGACAGCACGCGCTTGATCAATTCCTATGGTGAGGACTGGCGCTATTTTCGCATGAACCAGCTGATCCCCATCGGCGGATACCTGCTGTTGGGGGCTCTGGGCATTATTGGGCTGATCGCCGTGGTGCGCGGCCGGGTGCGCATCGATGGGGGCAATTCCGGCCAGCTTTTGCAGCGCTTCAGCGATTTCCAGCGAGTACTGCATTGGTTCCTGGCCACGGTGTTCATCTTCCTGGCGCTGAGCGGGCTGATCTTGCTGTTTGGCCGCGCTGTGCTGCTGCCGCTGGTGGGGCCGGAGGCCTTCTCCCTGATTGCGTCGGCCAGTAAGGAGGGGCACAACCTGTTCGGCCCCCTCTTCCTAGCCGCTTTGGTGGTGCTGTTCTTCACCTTCGTGGCGCGCAATCTCTACGCGCGGGGCGATTTCACCTGGCTGGTCAAGGGCGGCGGCATGCTCGGGGTGCATGCGAGAGCCGGTTACTTCAACATGGGCGAAAAGATTTGGTTCTGGCTGGTGATACTGGGCGGGCTGGCGATCTCGGTCAGCGGCTTTACCCTCCTGTTCCCCAACCTGGGCACCGGGCGAACCATTATGGAACTGGCCTTGATGGTGCATGGGCTAGCGGCGCTAAGCCTGATCCTGGTGGCCTTCGGGCACATCTACCTCGGCACCTATGGGACCGAGGGCACTTTTCGCGGCATGGCAACCGGCTACGTGGACCTCAACTGGGCGCGTTCCCACCACGACCGCTGGGCCGAGGAATGCGAGGAACGGGGCGAGGTATTCGAGCCAAAAGGGCGGGTCTGGAAGCCGGACGAGTCCGAGCATGAAGCCTCGTGAAATGATGACGAAAAGCAGGTGATGCCATGATCGGCGAATTTATCGATGGGCCCTTGTGGTGGTTTTCGGCCGGCTTCTTCCTGATCGGGGTGGCATGGCGCATCGGTTCCATCCTCATACGGGGCGCCAAGAAGGACCTCTCGCTGGCCCGGCAATCCGGCCTGCCCGGGGCCGTGGGCACGGTATTCCGTCGCTTCCTTCCGCACCCGGAGATGGTGCGGCGCACGCGCCTGCATCTGATCGCCGGTTACATGTTCCATATCGGCCTGATTGCCCTGCTGTTTTGGGCGGCCCCGCACATGGAGTTCCTGCGTGAGCGGGTGTTCGGCTTCGGCTGGACACCGCTGCCCCACTGGGCCTTTATCCTGGCCGCCGAACTCGCCTTTGCCGGCCTGTTGATCCTGTGGCTGCACCGGGTCCTGCATCCGGTGACGCGCATGCTGTCCGACGCTGACGACCACATTGCCGCCATCCTCACCTTTCTGGTGATGCTGACCGGCTGCCTGGCCCTGATGCGCTCATTCGAGGGCCTGCGCCTCACCCACCTGTTGCTGGCCGAACTCTGGCTGCTGTATTTCCCGTTCAGCCGCCTGATGCACGCCTTTACCTTCGTGATCAGCCGCAGCTACACCGGCGCCAATTACGGGCGCCATGGCGTCAAGGCCTGAGCCGGCCATGACCGAGGAGAGCGATCCATGAGTACCAGAGTCGAAACCGCGGTCGAGGTGCTTAAGGGCCAGATCGATGGCCGCATTGCCTCCTACTTTTCCAGCTGCGTACATTGCGGGATCTGCGCTGAGGCCTGCCTGTTCTATACCGAGACCAACGATCCTCGCTACACGCCGATCTACAAGTTGGAGCCCATGCGCAGGGTTTGGAAGCAGGAGTACACTTTCTGGGGCAAGCTCGCAGCCAAGCTCGGCTTGAGCAAGCCCCTCACCGAGGACGACCTGGCCAACTGGGAGGAACTGGTTTACGACTCCTGCACCATGTGCGGCCGCTGCACAATGGCCTGTCCGGTGGGCAATGACATCACCATGATGATCCGCAAGGAGCGTGAGGCGATGGTGGCTTCCGGTTATGCGCCAGAGGGCTTAAAGGGCGCTACGAAGCGGGCGTTGGAGTTCGGCAGTCCCATGGGCTTGACGTTCAAGGCCCTGTCGGCGCAGATCAAACGCCTGGAGGCGGGTTCTGACCTCAAGGTGCCGGTGGACGTGAAGGGGGCCGATTACCTCGCGCTGTTGTCGTCTATGGAGGTAATCAACTTCCCCGAGTACATCGAGGCCATGGTCCGCATCTTCAAACAGGCCGGCGTAAGCTGGACCATCAGCAGCAAGACCTTCGAAGCCACCAACAGCGGCATCCAGATCGGCGACTCCAAGGTCGCGGCGGAACTGGTGGGTCGGGTGGTAAGCGCCGCCGAAGAGCTCGGGGTGAAATACGTCATCAGCCCCGAGTGTGGCCATGCCTACACCGCGATTCGCTGGGACGGTGCGAACCTGATCGGCCGTCCGCTGCCGTTCGAAGTGGTGCATATCCTGGAATTGCTGGATCAGCTGCGTGACGCAGGAAAGCTCAAGCTCGGCGCGGTCAGCGATGAACGCCTGACCTTCCATGACCCCTGTCAGATCGTGCGCCGGGGTGGTGTGGTCGAACCCCAGCGCAATTTGATGAAAATGGTGACCAGCAACTTCGTGGAGATGCCGGACCACGGCGTCATGAACTGGTGTTGCGGGGGCGGCGGGGGCGTGAGCGCCAGTGAGCGAGCGGAGCCCCTGCGGCTCAAAGTGTTCGACCGCAAGGCCAAGCAGATCGCCGAGGTCAAGCCCGACCGCTTGGTGACCGCCTGCGCCAATTGCCGAATGATGATCGAGGAAGGCCTCGAGTACGAGCAAATGGACATGGAGGTGATCGGCCTCACCGAACTCTTGTTGGAACGGATGGATGAGGACTGACGCGCCCCGCCGCGGGGGGCGTGCTCCCGCTCAGGGAAGCTCGATACCCTCCGCCCCAAGCATTTCCACCAAGCGGATCAGGGGCAGGCCGATCAGGGCGTTGGGGTCGTCGCCTTCGAGCCGCTCGAAAAGGGTGATGCCCAGCCCCTCTGATTTGAAGCTGCCGGCACAATTAAAGGGCTGCTCTCGTTCCAGGTAGCGTTCGATCTGTGCCTCGGTAAGGCGCCGAAATTGCACATGAAAGGGTTCGCACACCAGCTGCTTGCGGCCGCTTGCCGTGTTCAGCAGGCACAGCCCGGTATAAAAGCTGACCCGTCGGCCCGAAGCATCTCGAAGCTGGCGCCGGGCATTTTCCCGGTTGCCGGGCTTGCCCAGGATGCGGTCGTCGATGCAGGCCACCTGGTCGGATCCAATCACCAGGGCCTGCGGGTGGGCGGCGCCCACAGCGTCGGCCTTGGCCTGAGCCAGGCGCAGCACCAGGGCCTCCGGCGGCTCGTCCGGCTGGCGGCTTTCGTCGACTTCCGGGGCGGCGGTCTCGAAGGTCAGGCCCAGTCGGGACAGCAGCTCGCGACGGAACGGTGAGGTGGAGCCAAGGACCAGGGCTGGGGGCGCTTCGGCATCGGTTGCGGCAGGGTTCGGCTCTGTCATCGGGGGCTTCTGCTCTGGTTAGCGGACCGGGGCCGGATTGTACCAGACCGCGCCCAGATTCGGGCCGATGGCCGGTTGTCTTCCAAATATCTATGTCTCTGTATTAATAAATCCAATATTTGGCCTGCAAAGGCCAGGTATACTTTGTTGACATCGCCTCGCATTTATCATTAATAATGACCGCGTTCGGGGCCCGGGTGAGGCTCAGGCCCAAGGCCGGATAACAACAGCAGCAGCGAGCCCCTCAGAGCGAGCGGGACAGACTGCAGACCAAGGGGGATTCCATGCCGATTGCGGATTTGCTGGTGCAAGGCAGCGAGCTGATGGTTTTGGGCATGGGAATCGTGTTCTGCTTCTTGATCCTGCTGGTGTTTACGATGCAGGGCATGTCCTGGTTGGCGCATCGGATCGGCGGCGAAGAGCTCTACCATGCGGAGCCGCGGCCGAGTGTGGCCCCTGTCCCGGCGGCGGAAGCGGACCTGATTGCGGCTATTGGAGCGGCGGTCTACCGTTACCGCGCGCGGCATCGAAAATAACCGACTGAGTACCCGGTGGCTGTATCCTGCTCGCCCGGAAGGGCGGCTCGTTATCGGCCGGTCCGGATCGGCATACGTTAATACGAAGGCAAGATCTCCATGAGCGATCGAAAACCCCTAGGCATTACCGAGCTCGTCCTGCGCGACGCCCACCAATCCCTGCTCGCCACCCGTATGCGCATTGAGGACATGCTGCCGATCGCGCCCAAGCTCGATCAGGTCGGGTTCTGGTCCATGGAAAGCTGGGGCGGGGCCACATTCGACGCCTGCATCCGCTTTCTCGGCGAGGACCCCTGGGAGCGCCTGCGGCTGCTCAAGCAAGCCATGCCGAAAACCCCCCAGCAGATGCTGCTGCGGGGGCAGAACCTGCTCGGGTATCGGCACTACGCGGACGACTTGGTAACGGCTTTCGTCGAGCGGGCAGCGGAGAATGGGGTGGATGTGTTCCGCATCTTCGACGCCATGAATGACCTGCGCAACCTGGAGACCGCCGTCAAGGCCACTCTGGCGACCGGCAAGCACGCCCAGGGAACCATGTCTTACACAGTGAGCCCGGTGCACGACCTGGAGTATTGGGTCGACATGGGCAAGCGCATCGAAGACATGGGCTGCAACTCGATCTGCATCAAGGACATGGCGGGACTGCTCAAGCCTTATGTGGGGTACGAGCTGGTGAGCCGCCTGAAGGCGTCTTGCGCTATACCGATCGCCATGCAGTGCCACGCCACCACCGGCATGAGTACCGCCACCGCGGTCAAGGCGGCGGAGGCAGGGATCGACATGGTGGACGCCGCCATCTCGTCAATGAGCCACACCTATGGCCACTCGGCTACCGAATCCCTGGTGGCGATCCTCGGGGACACCGACCGGGATACCGGCCTGGACCTTAAGCTGCTGGAGGAGATCGCCGCCTACTTCCGCAAGGTGCGGAGGAAGTACGCAAAGTTCGAGGGCTCCCTGCGCGGGGTCGACTCCCGCATCCTGGTGGCCCAAGTGCCTGGCGGCATGCTTACCAACATGGAAAACCAGTTGCGCGAGCAGGGCGCCACCGACCGCCTGGACGAGGTGTTGGAGGAGATCCCGCGGGTGCGCGAGGACTTGGGCTTTATCCCCCTGGTGACCCCCACCTCCCAGATCGTGGGCACCCAGGCGGTGATCAATGTGCTGATGGGCGAGCGCTACAAGAGCATCGCCAAGGAGACCGCTGGCGTGCTGCGTGGCGAATACGGGGCGGCCCTGGCGCCGTTCAATGCGGAACTCCAGGCACGGGTGCTCGAGCCGGGCGAGGAAGCCATTACCTGCCGGCCGGCAGACCGGTTGAGCCCGGAGCTGGACCGCCTCACCACCGAGTTGGAGGGGATTGCCCAGGACAAAGGCATTGAACTGGCCCAGAACCCGATCGATGAGGTCTTGATCTACGCCCTGTTCCCCCAGGTCGGCCTCAAGTTCCTGCAGAATCGGGGCAATGCGGATGCCTTTGAGCCGGCGCCCTGCGAGGACAGCGGATCGGCGCGGGCCGTGGCCGCCGAACCCGAAGCGGCGCCCGCGGGCGGCCCGGAACTCTATGACGTCGAGGTCAACGGCACCCGCTATCAGGTGCGGGTGTCCCCGGCGGGCGCCATCGAGAGCGTGCAGCCGGCGGCGGCTGCGGCGCCGGCAACCGCGGCAACGGGGGGCGAAGAGACGATCCCGGCACCCCTCGCCGGCAATATCTTTAAGATCAAGGTGAACGTGGGACAGACCCTGGCCGCCGGCGACGTAATCATGATCCTGGAGGCAATGAAGATGGAGACGGAGGTGCGGGCCCCGAAGGCCGGCGTGGTGGCTGCGGTCCAGGTCAAGGAAGGCGACACTGTGCGTGCCGGCGACCCGCTGCTGGTGTTTGCCTGATCGCCCCATGGAAATAGGACTCTATCCGTTGTGGCAATCGATGGGGATTGCCAATTTCACCTGGGGCCAACTGCTGATGATCGCAGTTGGCGGCCTGCTGATCTATCTGGCCATCGCCCGCAAGTTTGAGCCGCTGCTGTTACTGCCGATCGGTTTCGGCGCCATCCTCAGCAATATTCCGGTAGCCGGCATCGCCGGACCCGACGGCATGCTGGGACATATCTACCGGGTCGGCATCGAAACCGGCGTGTTTCCGCTGCTGATCTTTATGGGCGTGGGGGCACTGACCGACTTCGGAGCCTTGATCGCCATGCCCTCGACCCTGCTGCTGGGAGCGGCGGCCCAGTTCGGGATCTTCTGCACCCTGCTCGGGGCCCTGGCGTTGAATGCGGTGCCCGGATTCGATTTCACCCTGGCCGATGCTTCGGCTATAGCCATTATCGGCGGCGCGGATGGGCCGACGGCGATCTTCCTTGCCTCCAAGCTGGCGCCGGACTTGCTGGGTGCAATCGCGGTGGCGGCCTATTCCTACATGGCCTTGGTGCCGATTATCCAGCCCCCCATCATGCGCCTGCTGACCACCGAGCAGGAGCGCAAGGTGGTGATGCAGCAACTGCGCCCGGTCACCCGGATGGAAAAGATCCTGTTCCCGCTCACGGTGCTGGGGCTGTGCATCCTGTTCCTGCCCTCGGCGGCGCCGCTGATCGGAATGCTCACCTTCGGGAACCTGCTGCGCGAGAGCGGGGTGGTGGAGCGTCTGAGCCGCGCGGCCCAGAACGAGATCATCAACATCGTGACCATATTCCTTGGTCTGGCGGTGGGCTCCAAGCTGTCCGCTGACAAGTTTCTTACCGTCGAGACCCTGGGCATCCTGGCCCTGGGCGCCTTTGCCTTCTGCATCGGGACCGCAGCCGGGGTGCTTATGGGCAAGCTGATGCATCGGCTCAGTAAGGGCCGGGTGAACCCGCTGATTGGCGCCGCCGGCGTATCCGCCGTGCCGATGGCGGCCCGGGTGGTCAACAAGGTGGGCCTCGAGGCCGACCACCACAATTTTCTGCTGATGCATGCCATGGGTCCGAACGTGGCCGGGGTGATAGGCTCCGCGGTGGCGGCAGGCGTTTTGCTGGCGGTGGTTGGAGGCTGATCCCAAGCCCTCTTTCCCTTCTGCCGTGTTGGCCAGGCCTCCAGGCTGGGGGGCCTGAGGGTCCCTGCTTGAAGATGCTGTTTCCCCCGCCTTGTTTTGACACCGGTCTTTTTGAAATGCTAACATCGACCGATTATGTCGCAGCATTTTCCGGATCTGTTGGACCCGCGGCGGTGTGCCGATCTGGGTAAGCATTTCGCAGGAAGAATTCCGCTGACGGCGTTTTCCCGCCTGGGTCCGTTGCTCTTTGATTCCGCGGGGGACGCCGAGTTCGAGTTGCGCTTCCAGCGCGAAGGCCAGCGCGCCGTAATCCGCGGCCGGGTGCGCGCAGAACTGCAGTTGGAGTGCCAGCGATGCCGCGGGCCCATGGCTTTTCCCGCGGTTTCCGATATCTGCCTGGCGGTGGTCGAGGTGCTGGACGAGGTCGAGCGGCTGCCGGATCTTTACGATCCATTGCTGCTGGAGGCCCCCACGATCAAGCTGGCGGAACTGCTCGAAGACGAGCTGCTGCTTAGCCTGCCCCAGGTGCCGATGCATGAGCTCGGGGAATGCGCCGCAGCCCAGGCGAGCGAGCCGGCGGAAGCCGCGGCGGCCGAAGCGAATCCCTTCGCCGTATTGGCGGAGCTGAAACGAAAATAGTGTTCTAGATCTAGTTCAGGAGTAGACCCATGGCGGTGCAACAGAATCGTAAGACCCCTTCCAAGCGCGGCATGCGCCGTTCCCACGATAGCCTTGGCACGGCGGCCCTGTCCGTCGACGCTACCAGCGGCGAGACTCATCTGCGCCATCACGTGAGCCCGGACGGCTTCTACCGCGGTCGGCGAGTCAGCGCCGAGAAAGCCGAGTAAGCGTCGCTCCAGCGGCCTGATGCCGGTTCAACCGGCAACCCGTCGGCCGCCGAGGCGCCCGGTCTAAGAGATTGATGAGCAATCCGGTCATTATCGCGCTGGACGCCATGGGCGGCGACTTTGGTCCCGAGGTCGTGGTGCCGGCGGCTATGGATGTTATCCGCCGCGACCCGGAAGTGACGCTGATCCTGGTAGGGCGCGAGGACAAACTCGCGCCCCACTTGCAAGGCGTCGAACTCGGCGGCCGGCTGCGGGTACATCCGGCGTCGCAGGAGGTGGCCATGGACGACCTGCCATCCAAGGCCCTGCGTGGGAAAAAGGATTCCTCCATGCGGATTGCCATCGACTTGGTGAAAAACGGCCAGGCCCAGGCCTGCGTCAGCGCCGGCAATACCGGCGCCCTGATGGCGACCGCGCGCTTCGTGCTCAAGACCCTGCCAGGGATCGATCGCCCCGCCATTATCACCGCCATACCCTCGATCGAAGGCCATACCCACATGCTCGATCTGGGGGCCAACGTCGATTGCAGCGCCGAGCACCTGTTCCAGTTCGCGGTCATGGGCAGCGAACTGGTGACCGCCATCGAAGGATTGGCGGCGCCGCGCATCGGTCTGCTCAATATCGGTCAGGAAGAGATCAAGGGCAACGAGCAGGTAAAACGCGCCAACGAACTGCTGCACGGAAGCGGCCTCAACTACATCGGTTATGTAGAAGGAGACGACGTCTACAAGGGTGGGGCGGACGTGGTGGTCGTGGACGGGTTCGTCGGCAATGTTGCCCTGAAGAGCAGCGAAGGCGTGGCGAAGATGGTGCGCCACTACATCAAGCAGGAGTTTGGCCGGAACTGGTTGAGCAAGCTCGCCGGGCTGGTGGCCTTGCCGGTGATGAAGCGATTTGGCCGCAGCATTGATCCGCGGCGATATAACGGCGCCAGTCTGGTGGGTCTGCGGGGCGTGGTCATCAAGAGCCATGGCGGCGCCGACCGTCTGGCCTTCGCCAACGCCATCGGCATTGCCAAGAAGGAGATCCATGCCGACGTCCAGGGCCGCATCCAGCAGCGGGTCGAGACCCTGCTGATCCGCCAGGAGGCGTCGTGACCCATTCCCGCATCGCCGGCACCGGCAGTTTCCTGCCCGAAAAGGTGCTCACCAACCAGGATCTGGAAAAGATGGTCGATACCACGGATCAGTGGATCCGTGAGCGCACCGGCATCCTCAAGCGGCATATTGCCGAGCCCGATCAGACCTGCTGCGACCTGGCCGAGCAGGCGGCGCGTCGGGCGATGCAGGCGGCCGGCGCCGGGCCCGAGGACATCGACCTGATCGTGGTTGCCACCACAACCCCGGATCAAGTGTTCCCCAGCACGGCCTGCCTGTTACAGCAACGCCTGGACATTCACGGTTGCGCCGCGTTCGACGTACAGGCCGTATGCACCGGGTTCGTCTATGCGGTTGGGGTGGCGGATAACTTTATCCGGGCCGGCAGCGCCCGGCGTGCATTGGTGGTTGGGGCCGAGACGCTGTCACGCATCATCGACTGGACCGACCGCGGCACCTGCGTTTTGTTCGGTGACGGAGCCGGTGCGGTGGTGTTGGAGGCGAGCGAGCAACCCGGCATCATTTCCACCCATCTGCATGCGGATGGCGCCTACGAGAGTCTGTTGCGGGTTCCGGCGGGGATTTCAAAGGGCTATGAAAAGGTTCAGGCGGGCGAGGCCTTCATGGAGATGAAGGGCAATGAAGTGTTCAGGATGGCGGTAACCACCCTAGGCCGCATTGTCGACGAAACCTTATCCGCCAATCGAATGCAGAAGTCGGACATCGACTGGCTGATTCCGCACCAAGCCAATATCCGCATTATCAACGCTACCGCCAAGAAGCTGCGCATGCCGATGGATCGGGTGGTGGTCACCGTGGCGCATCACGGCAACACCTCTGCTGCCTCCGTGCCCCTGGCCCTCGATGTGGCGGTGCGCGACGGCCGCATCTCGCGCGGGGAGACGCTGCTGTTGGAGGCCTTCGGTGGCGGCTTTACCTGGGGTTCGGTGTTGCTGAAATACTGAAACTTTGGCTTCGGGCCCACACTAGCGGGCTCCGGCTGCTGTTAAATTAAATACCATAAAACATAAGATTATGTCCGCTACTTCTTGTGCTTTCATCTTTCCCGGTCAGGGCTCCCAGGCGGTCGGCATGCTTGCGCAACTGGCTGGCGCCTACCCGCAGGTCGAGCAGACCTTCGCCGAGGCGTCCGCGGCCCTGGGCTTTGACCTCTGGCGGTTGGTGCAGGACGGTCCCGGGGAGGAACTCAACCGAACCGAAAATACCCAGCCGGCCATGCTGGCCGCTGGGGTGGCGGTGGCGCGGGTGTGGAGCGCTCGGGGCGGTCCCAAGCCGGTGGCGATGGCGGGCCATAGCCTGGGCGAATACAGCGCCCTGGTCTGTGCCCAGGCCCTCGATTTCGCCGAAGCGGTAGCCCTGGTGGCCGAGCGCGGGCGTTTGATGCAGGAGGCGGTGCCGGCTGGAGAGGGGGCGATGGCGGCGGTGCTCGGCCTCGAAGACGACCGGGTGCGCGAGGTCTGTGCTCAGGCGGCGGAAGGCCAGGTGGTGGAGGCGGTTAACTTCAACTCGCCGGGCCAGGTGGTGATTGCCGGGTCCAAGCCGGCGGTGGAGCGAGCCATTGGCTTGGCCAAGGCCGCGGGCTCGAAGCGCGCCTTACTGCTGCCGGTGAGCGTTCCTTCCCACTGCGCGCTGATGAAGTCGGCCGCCGAACGCCTGCTGGAGCGGCTGACCCAGGCCCGCCTGCGTTCACCTGAGGTCCCGGTGCTGCACAATGTGACGGTGACAGAGAGCCGGGACCCGAAGGAAATGCGTGATCTGCTCACGCGCCAGCTTTATCGGCCGGTGCGCTGGGTGGAAACCGTCGGCGACTTGCAGCGCCGAGGTGCCCGAACCCTGGTGGAGATGGGCCCGGGCAAGGTGCTCAGTGGCCTGAATCGGCGCATCGACAAGCAAATCGAGAGTCTGGCGGTCTACGACCCGGACAGTTTGGAAAAGGCCCTGGAGGCATTGGCAGATGCTTGAAAACGAGATTGCCCTGGTAACCGGCGCCAGCCGCGGAATCGGGCGGGCGATTGCCCAGGCCCTCGGCGCTGCGGGCGCGACGGTGATCGGAACCGCTACCTCCGAAGCGGGGGCTCAGGCGATCGGCGAGAACCTCGGCGCTGCCGGCATCAAGGGCCGCGGCATGGTGCTGAACGTTACCGACCCCGCGTCGGTGGAAGCGGTGACCAAGCAGGTTGGCGAGGAGTTCGGTGCCCCCACGATTCTGGTCAACAACGCCGGCATAACCCGCGACAACCTGCTGATGCGGATGAAGGACGAGGAGTGGGATGCGATCATCGCCACCAACCTGAGTTCGGTCTACCGGCTGAGCAAGGCCTGCCTGCGGGGCATGACCAAGGCGCGCAAGGGCCGGATCATCAATATCGCCTCGGTGGTCGGCTCCACCGGCAACGCGGGCCAGACCAACTATGCTGCGGCCAAAGCGGGCCTGCTCGGCTTTACCAAATCGCTGGCGCGTGAGGTGGGTTCCCGCGGCATTACCGTGAATGCGGTAGCGCCGGGCTTCATTGATACCGATATGACCCGCGCCCTGCCGGAGGCCCAGCGCGAGGCCCTGTTGCAGGGTATCCCGCTGAACCGCCTGGGCAAGCCCGAGGAGATCGCCGGCGCGGTGATGTTCCTGGCCTCGGAAGCCGGCGGGTATGTCACCGGCGAGACGCTGCACGTCAACGGCGGCATGTTTATGGCGTGAGCGCGCGGACAAGGCGTGCAGATTTCTATTTCGGCGGTGTGTGAATTACAATACCGCTCCGGTTGGGTCCGTTTTTTCGAGATAACTTTGAGGAACATACCAAAATGAGCACGGTAGAAGAACGAGTAAAAAAGATCGTCGTCGAGCAGTTGGGCGTGAAAGAGGACGAGGTTACCAACGAGGCCTCCTTCGTAGATGACCTGGGCGCCGACTCCCTCGACACGGTGGAACTGGTGATGGCGCTGGAAGAAGAGTTCGAGACCGAGATCCCGGACGAGGAGGCGGAGAAGATCACCACCGTCCAGCAGGCCATCGACTACGTCAACGCGCACAGCTGATCGCTGGCGCTGCGTCGACCCGTTCAGGCCG
Source organism: uncultured Gammaproteobacteria bacterium (assembly GCA_963753615.1). GTDB lineage: Bacteria > Pseudomonadota > Gammaproteobacteria > Chromatiales > Chromatiaceae > CAVWCW01. Next base: position 24,599 of record CAVWCW010000031.1, on the reverse strand, counting down.
CGCACCGGCTCTGGTCTGCGGCCTTTTCGTAATCAGCGGAGAATCCTTGCATGTCTGGCAGAAGGGTAGTCGTCACGGGACTGGGGCTGGTAGCCCCTGTGGGTCTAACCGTGAAGGCCGGTTGGGAGAAGATCCTGGCCGGCCAGAGCGGTATCCAACCGATCACCCACTTCGACATCGAGCCGTTCAGTGTCCGTTTCGGTGGGCCTATCTACGGCTTCGATATCACCGAATACATCTCTAAGAAAGATGCCCGCAAGATGGATAAGTTCATTCACTACGGGCTGGCTGCCGGCTGTCAGGCGATCGAGGAATCGGGGCTGGAGATCACCGAGGCGAATGCGCAGCGCATCGGTGTCGCCATCGGTGCGGGCATCGGCGGCGTCACCGGTATCGAGAACAGTTACGGGGCCTACCTGGAAGGGGGGCCGCGCAAGATCTCGCCGTTCTTCGTGCCCGCCAACATCATCAACATGGTGGCTGGCAACCTGTCGATCAAATACGGCCTCAAAGGACCCAACTTCTCCATCGTCTCGGCCTGCAGTACCGGCACCCACAACATTGGCGAAGCGGCCAACATGATCCGCTATGGAATGGTGGACGTCATGGTGGCCGGCGGTGCCGAGATGGCGACCTCGCCGGTGGGGCTCGGCGGCTTTGCCGCGGCGCGTGCCCTGTCCACCCGCAATGACGAGCCCGAGCGGGCCAGCCGCCCCTGGGATCTCGACCGCGACGGCTTCGTGCTCAGCGACGGTGCCGGCGTCATGGTGCTGGAGGAATACGAATACGCCAAGGCCCGGGGTGCCCCGATCTATGCAGAACTGGTGGGAGTCGGCATGAACTCCGACGCCTTTCACATGACGGCACCGTCGAAAGGCGGCGAAGGGGCCCGCGACTGCATGCTACTGGCGCTGCAGGACGCCGGCATCAATACCGACCAAGTCGACTATATCAACGCCCATGGGACCTCCACTCCGGCCGGCGATCTGGCCGAGACTCAGGGGGTCAAGGGCGCTTTCGGCGACCATGCCTACCGGCTGGCGGTCAGTTCCACCAAGTCAATGACCGGACACATGCTCGGGGCTGCCGGCGGCGCAGAGGCGGTGTTCACCGTGCTGGCGATCCGAGACCAGGTGGCGCCGCCCACCATCAATCTGGACACCCCGGATCCGGAGTGCGACCTGGACTATGTGCCCAATACCGCCCGGGAGATGAAGATCGACGTGGCGATCTCCAACTCTTTCGGCTTTGGCGGCACCAACGGCACCCTGGCCTTCCGCCGCCTCGGCTGACCGGCTGAGCCGGGCGGTATCGGAGCGGGACCGTTTTGGCGGTGCTGATCGACGGCGCTCCCGGCGAGCGGTTACCGGTATCCGACCGAGGCCTCAGCTACGGCGACGGACTGTTCGAGACCCTGGCGCTGGCTGACGGTGGGCCTTGCCTCTGGGAGCGTCATCTCGAGCGGCTCGATGCCGGCTGCTGTCGCCTGGGCATTGCCGCCCCTGACCCCGGCCTGCTGCGCCTGGAGACGGTACAGGCGATTGCCGGCCGCAGCGACGGCGTGCTCAAGATCATTCTGACCCGCGGCAGCGGCGGGCGCGGCTATCGGCCCGATCCCGCCGCCACGCCCCGGCGCATCTTGCAATGGTTCCCGGCCCCAGAATACCCCCGTTCCTGGTCGGTCGAGGGTGTGCGTGCCCGCTTCTGCTCGACTTCCCTTGGCCGCAACCCCCGTCTGGCCGGCATCAAGCACCTCAATCGCCTCGAGCAGGTGCTGGCCCGCGCGGAGTGGGCGGATCCCGCCATCGCCGAGGGCCTGATGCTCGACAGCGAGGGCCTGGTAATAGAGGGCACCATGAGTAACCTTTTCGTCGAAAACGATGGCCGCCTCCTCACGCCGCGGCTGGACCGCGCCGGGGTGACGGGGGTGGTACGCGCGCTGGTGCTGGAGCAGGCTCGGGCTCAGGGCATCATCTGCGAAGAGCGTGATCTTGCGCCCCAGGACCTGCTGGAAGCCGATGCGCTATTTCTCACCGGTTCTCTGATCGGTATCTGGCCGGTGCGCCGGCTGGGGGAGCGCCGCTATGGCCTGGGCGCCCTGACTCTGGCGTTGCGCGAGGCGGTGCTGGCGTCAGCCATGCGGAGCCCTGATTGGCGGGCCCCTCAATCCGCCGAGGGCAGGCTCTGATGGGGCGCCGGCTGCTGGGACTGGGGCTGCTGTTACTGCTGGTCGCCGCCCTGGGAGCCGCCTTCTTCTGGCAAGACTTCCAGCGCTTTCGCGACACACCCCTGGAACTGCCAGCCGCGGGCCTGGTCTATGAGTTGCTCCCGGGTACGCCTCTGCGGCGCATGGCAGAGGACCTCGAGCGCCAGGGAGTGCTCGGCAACAGCCTGTACCTGCGGGCGCTGGCCCGCTGGAAGCGCCAAGCTGCGAGCCTTCAGGCCGGGGAGTACCGGCTGGTCGCAGGCACTCTGCCCGAAGGGCTGCTGGAGCAGATGGTTGAGGGCAGGGTGATTGACTACAGCATCACTCTGCCGGAGGGCTGGACGTTCCGCCAGGTGCTCGACGCGCTGGCCGGCCACGAGGCCCTGCAACAGACCCTGGCCGGTCTGGAGCCGGCCGAGATTATGGCCCGACTGGGGCGTCCGGACGAGCATCCGGAAGGGCGTTTTTTCCCTGACACCTACCACTTTCCGCGCGGCGACAGCGATCTGCGGATACTCGAACGCGCCTACGGCGCGATGCAAGGGGTGCTGTCCGGAGAGTGGGCCAAGCGCGAGGAGGGGTTGCCCCTGGGCGATCCTTACGAGGCCCTGATCCTTGCCTCGATTGTAGAGCGTGAGACCGGCCTCGCCGCGGAGCGGGCCCAGATCGCCGGGGTATTCGTGCGGCGGCTGCAAAAGGGCATGAAGTTGCAGACCGACCCGACCGTGATCTACGGCATGGGCGAGCGCTACCAGGGCAATATCCGGCGTCGCGATCTGATCGAGGATACCCCCTACAATACCTATGTGCACGCCGGCCTGACGCCGACCCCGATCTGTATGCCCGGCGCGGATGCGATCCGTGCGGTTCTGCATCCGGCGCCGGGCAAGGATCTCTATTTCGTCGCGCGCGGCGACGGCAGCCACCAGTTCTCGCCGAGCCTGGAGCAGCACAACCGGGCGGTGCGCAAGTACCAGTTGCGGAAATGAACCGGATCGGGCGCGGTCGCTTGATCACCCTCGAAGGAGTGGAGGGGGCGGGCAAAAGCACCAATCTGGCTTACCTGGAGCGACTGCTGAGCGCTGCGGGCCGGCCCCCGCTGTTGACCCGGGAACCTGGTGGCACCGAGCTGGGTGAGGCGGTGCGCGGCCTGCTTCTGGGGCATCGGCACGCCGGTATGGGGTCGGACAGCGAGCTGCTGTTGATGTTCGCTGCCCGGGCCGAGAACCTGGCCCAGCGCGTCCGCCCGGCCCTGGCCAGCGGCCAGTGGGTACTCTGCGACCGTTTTACCGACGCCAGCTACGCCTATCAGGGCGGCGGGCGCGGCATCGACCCGGCCCGCATCCGGGTGCTGGAACAGTGGGTGCACGGCGACCTCCAGCCGGACTTGACCCTGCTGCTCGACCTGCCGGTAGACCAGGGTCTGGAAAGGGCGGGGCGGCGCTCGCAGCCGGACCGGTTCGAAGCCGAGGCGCGGGGCTTCTTCGAGCGCGTGCGCCGGGCATACCTGGAGCGCGCACGCGCCGAGCCGGAGCGGATTCGGGTCATCGACGCCGGGTGCGGGCTCGACGCGGTACAATCGCAGCTCCGGCGCGAGCTCGGCGCCTTTCTAGGGCCCGACGCCAGATGAACGCCAACAAAAATTACATCGGCATCTTGCCCTGGCAGCAAGGGCTCTGGGAGCGACTCTCGGCCACCCGGCGCCAGGGGCGGCTGGCCCACGGCCTGCTGTTCACCGGTGCCGCCGGCATCGGCAAGCACCGCTTTGCCCTCGCCCTGGCCCAGTCCCTATTCTGTGCCGATTCGAGCGATCAGGGACGCCCCTGCGGGGAATGCCCGGGGTGCCGCGCATTCGTGGCCGGCAGCCATCCGGACTTCCACCTGGTGGCCCCCGAGGCCGATTCCAAGAGCGGCGAGATCAAGGTCGACGCCATCCGCGAGCTGATCGGACGCGAAGTGCTCACCAGCAGCAGCGGCGGCTACAAGGTGATCCTGATCGACCCCGCGGACCGCCTCAACCGGGCCGCCGCCAACAGTCTGCTCAAGACCCTCGAGGAGCCGGTGCCCGACACCCTGATGTTGCTGCTCACGGCCGCTTCCCACCGCCTGCCGGCCACGGTGCGCAGCCGCTGCCAGCGGCTCGATTTCGGGGTCGCCGAGCGCGGCGCCGCCCGCGCCTGGCTGGCGCAAGAAAGCGAGCATCCTGAGCCGGATCTGCTGTTGGACCTGGCCGGGGGCGCGCCGCTGGCCGCCCTGGAGTTGGCGCGTTCCGGGGCCCTGGAAGAGCGCCGAGAGATGCTGCAGGATTGGTTCGGTATCTTTGCCGGGCGCGTGGACCCGCTGCCGGTGGCCGAGCGTTGGGCGGGCTTGGACGGGGCCCGGGTGCTGGGGTGGTTGGCCGGATGGCTTATCGACAGCCTGCGCCTGGCCCAGGGTGGGGCGGCGTCCGGGCTGTTCAACCCCGACCAGCGCCAGGCTTTGCAAAGGATCGGCGAGGGGCTAGACTGTAAGCGCCTGTTTCGGCTGCTGGACTCTGTATTGGAGGCGCGCGCTGCGCTGACCAGCACCCTCAACCGGCAACTGATGCTGGAACAAATCCTGATTACCTGGGCCGAATTCGGAAGCGATTGAAACCATGCTCGGTGCGAATCTAGCCGGGGGCCGTCAAGGCATCCTGTCGATCAATATCAAGGACCTCAATGCCCTTTACGCGGCCTATATGCAGTTCGTGCAGAACGGCGGGCTTTTTATTCCCACCTCCAAAAAGTACGCGCTGGGCGACGAGGTGTTCATCCTGCTGTCGCTGATGGAGGAGAACGACCGCATCCCGGTGGCCGGTAAGGTGGTCTGGATCACCCCGCCCGGGGCCGAGGGCAACCGCCCGGCCGGTATCGGCGTCCAGTTCAGCGAGCAGGACGGAGGCAAGACCCGAGCCAAGATCGAAACCCACCTGGCCGGCGCCCTTAAGTCCGACCGCATCACCCACACCATGTAGCCTGGGCCCGGCCCTGCGGCGGGACCCCAAAGCCAGACCTTCCGATGCTAGTAGATTCCCATTGCCACCTGGACCGGGTGGATCTTTCCCGGCACCATGACAGTTTTCGCCTGCTGATGCAGGCCACCCTGGAGGCCGGAGTAGGGCACATGCTCTGCGTGTCCATAGATCTCGAGGCCTATCCGGCGATGCAGGCCTTGGTGGCGGATTACCCCCAGGTATCGACCTCGGTGGGCGTGCATCCGAACGAGGAAGCCGGTCAGGAGCCCAGCCCGGAGCTGTTGGCGGAACTGGCCGCCGACCCCAAGAATGTCGCCATTGGCGAGACCGGGCTGGATTATTTTCGCAGCGATGGCGACCTGGAGTGGCAGCGCGAGCGGTTTCGGGTGCATATTGCGGCGGCCAAGGCCTGCGGCAAGCCCTTGATCATTCATACCCGAGAGGCGCGCGAAGACACTATCCGCGTCATGCGCGAGGAGCAGGCGGAGCTCGCCGGGGGCGTCATGCACTGTTTCACCGAGAACTGGGAAATGGCCCGGCAGGCGCTGGACCTGGGGTTCTACATCTCCTTTTCCGGTATCCTGACCTTCCGCAATGCGGAGGATCTTCGAGAAGTTGCGCGCCGTGTGCCCTTGGAGCGCGTGCTGATCGAGACCGACTCACCCTACCTGGCCCCGGTGCCGTATCGAGGCAAGCCGAATCAGCCGATCTACGTGCGCCAGGTCGCGGAATGCCTGGCGGAGCTGCGCGGCCTGACACCCGAAGCACTGGCCGAGATCACGCGCGACAACTTCTTTCGCCTGTTCCCCGCCGCGCGCCGCAGCGATGCCTGAGTCCTTCCGCCTGCGGGGTCACTGACCGCTATCGGCAGAATTGTTGCGATTCGGGTCCCCCTGGAAAGTCCCTGTTGCTACTATTAGGTAGTGAGCATAAGAAAACGGGAAGCGGTCGCATCGGGCACCGGTTCCGTTCCCTGAGGAGACTGCGATGAAAGCACTCATGTTGATCACCGGCAGCGGCCCGCTGCTGGTTCTGTCGTCTCACGACTCCCCCAAGGATCCGGTGTTCCTCAGCAAGCTCAAGGCCAAGGGGATCGATAAGTTCATTGCCTACGAACTGCCGATCGATCGGGTCCAAGAGCGCTACGGCGGACATTACCAGGTGGTGCTCCATGATCTGCACGAGTCCGATGATCTGCGGGTGCTGGACTACAACGGGCACCGGGCGTTCGAACTGTTCAGCCTGAGCGAGTTGGGCCAGCCGATTATGTACGAGCCGGGGGAGGAGCCGAGCAAGGTATTCGTGGACTGAATTTCCGCCGCCGGCGCCCAGCCGGCGCGGCAAACCGAAACGGGCACAGCCGTTCAGTGCCGGGCGACGGTGGTCAGTCCGCCATCTTTTTCAGTGCTTTTTGCGCCCCCTTGTGCCCCTTGTCCGCGGCCTGCTGAAACCGCTTGCGGGCCTCTGCAGGGTCTTTGGCAACGCCCTGGCCTTTGAGATACATATTCCCCAAATTGTATTCGGCCGGCGGAAAGCCGTATTTGGCGGCCTTGGTGAACCAATCGAGGGCCTTCGCGTAGTCGCGCTTGGTACCCTGACCCTTGCGGTAGAGCAGGCCCAGGTTGTTCATGGCTCCCGAATGCCCCTTTTTGGCTGCCTTTCGGTACCAGTCGAAGGCGTCGCCGTAGTCTTGGGGCACGCCCTTTCCCTTGGCATAGCGCAGTCCCAAACTGTACTGGGCCGGGGGGTAGCCCTGCTCGGCAGCCTTACGGTGCCAACGAGCGGAGGCGGCCATATCCTTGTCCGCCCCGTGACCGTAGTAGTAGGCCAGGCCCAGGCTATGCTGGCCCACCGGGTCCCCTTGATTGGCGGCCATGCGCATCCATTTCACTGCCTCGTCGTAGTTTTTACCTACCTCCTGGCCGGTGAGATATATGCTGGCCAGGTGGTTCATCGCCTGGGTGTCGCCCTGGTTGGCCGATTTTTGCAGCCATTCCAAGGCCTGCTCTGTGTCCTTGGGTACCCCTTTGCCCTCCAGGTACATGATGCCGATGTTCATCTGTGCCTTGGTGTCGCCGTTTGCCGCGGCCAAGCGGTATAGCTCCAGTGCCATGTCGTAATCTTGTGGCACCCCGCGGCCGGCCCGGTAGAGGTTGCCGAGGTTGGTCTGGGCCCGGGAATAGCCCTGATCTGCCGCCTGACGGTACCAATTAGCCGCCTCCGCCGGATCGCGGTCGACTCCGCCCTTGCCGGTTTCGTAGCGCAGACCGAGCAGGTGCTGTGATTTCGCCTCGCCCTGGCGGGCCTGCTGCTGGAGTTCCTCCAGCGAGGCACCCCAGGCCACGCGGGGCGGCGAGCCAGAATAGGGCGAGCCAGGTAAGGATTCGGTGTGGCTGGTGCATGCGTGACTCCTTTGGGGTTAGGGTTCTGGCGCCGAGCCAACAGCGGGATTGGTGGCTCCGTTTTCGGCCCGGGCTCGTTCCAGCAGCGCGCGGGCGCTCTGCTGGATGCGGCGCCGGCCAAACAGGATCTGGCGTCGGCGCCCCCCGAGCTGGTTCCAGAGCATGGCAGAGCGGATGCCGGCCAGCAAAAGGCTGCGGATCTTGTGTTGGTTGTCCGGGTTTTGCAGGTGCAGGACTTCGCCGCGAACCATGATGCGCGGAGGGATGCGGCTGATGGTGTCGCTGTAGATCTCCGCCAATTGAGACAGAATATTGGTGTGCAGCATGGGATAGTGTTGCAGCCGCTCGCCAGCCAAGGCGAGCCCCTGGGCGATGCTGTCGAGCATCTCCGGGCGTCCCGCCAGTTTGCGCTCCAAGCCCAGCAGAGCGATGACGTGTCGGGTCAGCTCCAGGTCGCGGCTGGTGCCACCCTCGAATTGGCGGTGAACCAACTCCAGGCCCTTGCGCAGCCCGGGTAGGCCGCCGTAGACCGCAAGCACGTCCGCGGCATCGACCTGAAACAAGCTGTAGATGCTGGCCTCCATGGCCTGGCTGTCGCACAGGCCTTTGCGGCCGATTTGTTGGGCCAGGGCGGCACCCTGGTAAACGCCGGCGAGGGCCAGGGTGCGGTCGAATTCGGAGTGCATGGGGGCAGTGTTCTCCCTAACTGAAGGCGCGCTCGATAACACCGCCGCCCAGGCAGTCGTCGCCGCGGTAGAAGACGATAGACTGGCCGGGGGCGATGGCGCGCTGGGGCTCGGCAAAACGCACGCGACAGCGGTCGTTGGCGAGTTCAAGGATGCGGCAGGCCTGCAGAGGCTGGCGGTGACGAATGCGGGCGAGACAGTCCAGCGGCGGCTCGCCCGGGGGGCGGCCGGCCACCCAGTGCAGTTGGGCGGCTTGCAGCGCGGGATGGTAGAGCAGGGGATGGTCGTGGCCCTGGGCTACGATCAGAACATTGTGTTCCAGGTCCTTGGCGGCGACGAACCAGGGCGCCTCCGCGGCCTCCCTGCGCCCGCCGATGCCGAGTCCCTTGCGCTGACCCAGGGTGTAGTACATCAACCCTTGGTGGCGGCCGACCGTTGCGCCGTCCGGGGTCTGAATCTCGCCCGGCCGGGCGGGCAGGTAACGTTGCAAAAAGTCGCTGAAACGCCGCTCGCCGATAAAGCAGATGCCGGTGCTGTCCTTTTTGGCGTGGTTGGCCAGGCCGGCCTCCCGGGCCAATCGGCGGACCTCGGTCTTGGTCAGGCCCTCCAGCGGGAACAGGCTGTGGGCGAGCTGGCGCTGCCCCAGGGTGTGGAGAAAGTAGGTCTGGTCCTTGTCCCGGTCGGCCGAGCATCGCAGGTGGAGGCCATCCTGTTCTCGGGTCACGCGCGCATAGTGGCCGGTGGCGATATGCTCGGCGCCCAGGTCCAGGGCATGGTCGAGGAAGGCCTTGAACTTGATCTCGCGGTTGCACAGGACGTCGGGATTCGGGGTACGCCCGGCCCGGTATTCGTCGAGGAAGTATTGGAACACCCGGTCCCAGTACTCGGCGGCGAAATTGACGCTCAGCAGTTCGATGCCCAGGCGCTCGGCTACCGCCTGGGCGTCCGCCAGGTCCGCGCCGGCGGCGCAGTAGTCCTCGCGGTCGTCTTCTTCCCAGTTCTTCATAAACAGGCCGCGCACCGCGTACCCCTGGCGCTGGAGCAGCAGCGCGGCCACCGCCGAGTCGACACCGCCCGATAGGCCGACCATCACTGGGCCGTTCCGCTGGGAGGGCAAGGGGGCGGACTGCGCGACAGTTCCGGGAGCCGAGGCGCTCATTCGAGGTCGCGCAGCAATTCGAGCGGGTGACGTTTGCCGGCATACCAGTCGTCGACGCAGCGCAGCACCAGGGGACTGCGCAACTCGGCGTGGCGCGCCCTCAGTTGCTCAAGGCTGAGCCAGTGGACGGCGATGATTTCCGGGTCCACGGCCTGGCTGGGGATTTCGCCCCCGCTGTCGCCGGCAAAGCAGAAGCGAAGGTAGGTAACGCCGTCCGGCGGCACCTGCCAGCGGTAGACCCCCACCAGATGGCGTGGGCGGAAGTCCTGAGCGGTTTCCTCCCGGGTCTCTCGGATCACTGCTTGCAGCAGGCTCTCTCCAGCCTCCAGATGGCCAGCCGGTTGGTTCAGGCGTATCCCGTCGCCGGTATGCTCTTCCACCATTAGGAAGCGGCCCTGGCGCTCGACGATGGCGGCGACGGTAACATGGGGGCTCCAATTCATAGTCGGGGATTCTAACTCAGCCCCCCGGGCGGCGTAACCGGCGCCGCCGGCGCGGTGCCTGGGCCGCCAGTTCGACCTCACGCCACTGGCCCGGTTGTAATCCTGCCAAACGCCAGGGACCCACAGCCACCCGCACCAGGCGCAGGGTGGGCAAGCCGACGGCCGCTGTCATGCGCCTAATCTGGCGATTGCGGCCCTCGCGGATGCGCAGTTCCAGCCAGGCAGTGGGGATGTTGGCCCGGTAGCGGATCGGCGGCTCCCGGGACCAGAGTTCCGGGCTCGGTGATGCTGCGTACCTGGGCCGGCAGCGTGGGGCCGTCGTTCAACTCGACCCCTTGGCGCAGGCGATCCAGGGCTTGGGGTTCCGGGCGGCCCTCGACCTGGGCCCAATAGGTTTTCCAGGTCCTTTTCCGCGGGTGGGATAGGCGGTGTTGCAGGGCGCCGTCGTCGGTGAGCAGCAACAGGCCCTCGCTGTCGCGGTCCAACCGCCCCGCCGGGTAAACCCCGGGCAGATTCGAGCAGACCGGCCAGGGTCGGGCGCCCGCCGGCGTCGGTGAACTGGCTGAGTACCCCGTAGGGCTTGTTGAGCAGAATCAGGTGCGGCACGGAGGGCTCTGGCAGCGAACAATTTCCCGATTATAAGAGTGCGGTGTTAGAATGCGGCGAATTTTCACGCATACAGGTAGCGACTGATTATGGCCTACGAAAAGATCCAGATCCCCTCTGACGGCAGCAAGATCGGCGTCAACCCGGACAACTCGCTGAACGTACCGGACCGGCCGATAATCCCCTATATCGAGGGCGACGGTATCGGCATCGATATTTCACCGGTGATGAAGAAGGTGGTGGACGCGGCAGTTGACAAGGCCTACGGCGGCGCCCGAAGCATTGCCTGGATGGAAATCTTCGCCGGTGAAAAGGCCAATCGGGTCTATGCCGGGGATGTCTGGCTGCCTGCCGAGACCCTGGAGGCGGTCAAGGAATTTGTGGTCTCGATCAAAGGCCCGCTGACCACGCCCGTGGGCGGCGGCATCCGCTCGCTCAACGTGGCCCTGCGGCAGGAACTGGACCTGTACGTGTGCCAGCGCCCAGTGCGCTATTTCGAAGGCACTCCGAGCCCGCTGCGTGAGCCAGAGCATACCAATATGGTGATCTTCCGCGAGAACTCGGAGGACATCTACGCCGGTATCGAGTGGGCCGCGGGCAGTCCCGAGGTAGCGAAGGTGATCCAGTTCCTGCAGCAGGAAATGGGAGTGACCAAGATTCGCTTCCCGGAAACCTCGGGTATCGGCATCAAGCCGGTTTCCTCTGAGGGCACCAAGCGCCTGGTGCGAAAGGCGATCCAATACGCCATCGACAACGATCGCCCGTCCGTGACCTTGGTTCACAAGGGCAACATCATGAAGTTCACCGAGGGTGCGTTCAAGTCCTGGGGTTACGAACTGGCCCAGGAAGAATTCGGGGCCAAGGAAATCGGCGGCGGGCCCTGGTGCAGTTTCAACAATCCGAAGACCGGCAATGAGATCCTCATCAAGGACGTGATTGCCGACGCCTTCCTGCAACAGATCCTGCTGCGGCCCAAGGAATACAGCGTGATCGCCACCCTGAACCTTAACGGCGATTATGTCTCCGACGCCTTGGCGGCCCAGGTCGGCGGTATCGGAATTGCGCCCGGCGCCAACCTGTCGGACACCGTGGCCATGTTCGAGGCCACCCACGGCACCGCCCCCAAGTATGCGGGCAAGGACCAGGTCAACCCCGGATCGCTGATCCTGTCGGCGGAGATGATGCTGCGCCATCTGGGCTGGACCGAGGCCGCGGACCTGATCATCCAAGGAATCGGCGGCGCTATCGCGGCCAAGACCGTTACCTATGATCTGGAACGTCTGATGGAGGGGGCCACCAAGCTCAGCTGTTCCGCCTTCGGCGATGCAGTGATCGCCAAGATGTAGCTACTTGCTTGGGATATTCACAAAAAAGGCCCGCTAATTCAATAGAATGAGCGGGCCTTTTTTTCTTGCGGCTTGAGGTTCTGAGGGGTCAGGACACCCGCTGCAAATTCGCCGCGTGCAGGCCCTTGGGACCTTCGTTGACTTCGAACTGCACACGCTGCCCTTCCTTCAATGTCTTATACCCGTCCATGGTGATCGCGGAAAAATGCACGAATACATCCTGCTCACCATCATCGGGTGTGACGAATCCGTATCCCTTCGCATTGTTGAACCATTTTACTACGCCGGTGGCCATCGCTAGGTACTCCTCCAAATCGCTTGGTCTCTCATTGGTCTCCCGGAGAAGCTCCGAAAATCGGGGCCGCCCCAGCGGCACCCGGGGGCGCCGCATCATCTTCTCCCGCCAGTTGCGGTCGAAGTGGTGGGGAAAACGGCCGGCAAAGCCGCCATCCCGGTGCGGACCGTCCCGTGCTGATCACGGCCCGCGCCTGCTTCAGGAGTCGGTTGTTATTATCGCGCCATCCCGGCCGCCGCGGGGCGGAACTGCCAAGGCCTTGGGCGCGGCTATATTTTGCTCTTGAAGTATAGTTCTCATTCGCAATTGGTCAAATATTGACCGAGTGTTCTACTCGGTTTATTCGGGCGGGGCATTCTCCGATCCGGGTGGGGTAGAAATCTTGCTTGCGGGCCCCGATCTTTGTCGTCAGGACGAGGTTGTGGCCCGCGGCAAATCCGGCACGCAATATCCTGCCGCTCTGCGAATTTGTCGGCGACTGACAAGGGAAGCGTTTCCGCAGGCAGCGGCGTTGAGGGTGCAGTCGGTATTGTCCGATACGGTTTTCGGTTGAAGGGCTGTATGAGAGTTGGGCGATCGGCGGCCCCCGGCGGGTCGGCCGGAGGATCCACGCCGGCGAGCCATTTTGGTTAGAATCGACTACATTATGACTGAGCCGACAAAATCCAACGAGGACCACGGGCTAGCCCTGCAGGAGGCGAAGCCAAAGCTCAAGCGGCCGCCCTTGTTCAAGGTGCTGCTGATGAATGACGACTACACGCCGATGGAGTTCGTCGTCGAGGTGCTGGAATCATTCTTCCAGATGGATCGGGCCAAGGCGACTCAGGTGATGTTGCACGTTCACACCCGGGGCAGGGGCGTGTGCGGGGTGTTCACCCGCGACATCGCCGAGACCAAAGTGGCCCAAGTGAACGATTATTCGCGCAGCAACCAGCATCCGCTCCTGTGCACCATGGAAGAGGCCTGACGTTCTGCTTCTGGGGAACCTGAAAGGATATACAGCGGTCCCAGAGTGGGGGATCATGGGAATTGGGGAGCGCCGTTTTTCGGCACTCTCCTTGCTGGTGTCTAGGTTGGGTGCACGCAGATTTCGGGCGATTGGACGCCTAGAAACGAGGTGTTCGGGAACCAGGTTCGCGAATGCTATGCCGGTTCTGGCCAGGGCGGCCTGGGACCGGCTTCCTCCGAATGAGTTCGGGAGTTGCATCGGTATGTTGAGTAAAGAGCTGGAATTCACCCTGAACCAGGCCTTCAAGCGGGCTCGCCAGCACAAGCACGAATTCATGACCGTGGAGCACCTGCTGTTGGCACTGCTCGATAACCCGACGGCGGTGGAGGTGCTGCAGGCCTGCGGGGCCGATACCGAGCGGCTGCGTCGCGACGTCGACGCCTTTATCGATGAGACGACACCGGTCATCGAAGACGAGGACGAGCGCGAGACCCAGCCGACCCTGGGTTTTCAGCGGGTATTGCAGCGGGCGGTGTTCCATGTCCAGTCCTCCGGGAAGAAGGAGGTAACCGGTGCCAATGTGCTGGTGGCGATCTTCAGCGAGCAAGACTCCCAGGCGGTCTACCTGCTCGGTGAGCAAGACATTGCCCGCTTGGACGTCGTGAATTTCATCTCCCATGGAATATCCAAGGTGCACGGCAATTCCGAGCCCGGACCCGGCAGCAACGCCCCGGCAAGCGAAGCGCCGGCGGGGGAGGCCACAGCGAGCAGTCCCCTGGAAACCTATGCCAGCAATCTCAATGAGCAGGCCCGGCTGGGTAAAATCGATCCATTGATCGGGCGCCGCAGCGAGATCGAACGCACGGTCCAGATCCTCTGCCGGCGGCGGAAGAACAACCCGCTGCTGGTTGGCGACGCCGGGGTCGGCAAGACCGCCATCGCCGAGGGTCTGGCCAAGATGATCGTCGAGGGCGAGATCCCGGATGTGCTGGCCGACTGCACCATCTATGCCCTCGATCTGGGCGGCCTGGTGGCGGGAACCAAGTACCGCGGCGATTTCGAGAAGCGACTGAAAGCCGTGTTGGCCCAGCTCAAGGACCAGCCAGAGGCGATCCTGTTTATCGACGAGATCCACACTGTGATCGGCGCCGGGGCGGCCTCCGGCGGTGTGATGGACGCCTCCAATCTGATCAAGCCGGTGCTCGCCTCGGGTGACCTGCGCTGCATCGGTTCCACCACTTACCAGGAGTTTCGCGGCATCTTTGAGAAGGATCGAGCCCTGGCTCGCCGCTTCCAGAAGATCGACATCGAGGAGCCCTCTGTGGAGGAGACGGTGGAGATCCTAAAGGGCCTGAAGTCCCGCTTCGAGGAGCATCATGCGGTCGAATACGCCGAGGACGCCCTGCGTACCGCTGCCGAGCTCGCGGCCAAGTACATCAATGACCGCCACTTGCCGGACAAGGCGATCGACGTGATCGACGAGGCCGGGGCCAATATCCAGCTGCAGCCCGAGGCGGAGCGCAAGAAGCTAATCGAGGCCCAGGATGTTGAGCAGATCGTAGCCAAGATGGCGCGCATTCCGACAAAGAAGGTATCCGTGTCCGACGTCAATGCGCTTCAGGACCTGGATCGGGACCTGCGTATGGTGGTGTACGGGCAGGACGATGCCATCAATTCCCTGGTGGCCGCCATTCGCATGAACCGGGCCGGCCTGGGTACCGAGGAAAAGCCCATCGGCTCGTTCCTCTTTACCGGCCCCACGGGTGTCGGCAAGACCGAAGTCACCCGCCAGCTCGCGCGCATCATGGGCATCGAGCTGTTGCGCTTCGATATGTCCGAGTATATGGAGCGGCACACGGTGTCGCGCCTGATCGGCGCCCCCCCGGGTTATGTCGGCTTCGATCAGGGCGGGCTACTTACCGAGAAGATTACCCAGCACCCGCATGCGGTTCTGCTCTTGGACGAGATCGAAAAGGCCCACCCGGACGTGTTCAACCTGCTGCTGCAGGTCATGGACCACGGTACCTTAACCGACAACAACGGGCGCAAGGCGGACTTCCGCAACGTGATTCTGGTGATGACCACCAACGCGGGGGCCGAGGAGATGAGCCGCGCCTCCATAGGCTTCACGCCCCAGGACCATTCCAGCGACGGCATGGAGGCGCTGAAGAAGATGTTCACTCCCGAATTCCGCAATCGGCTCGACGGGATCATCCAGTTCCACTCCCTGCCGCCGGAGATTATCGCCAGCGTGGTGGACAAGTTCTTGTTCGAGTTGGAAAGCCAACTGGAGGAAAAGGGGGTGTCGCTGGTGGTGGAGCCGGCGGCCCGCGCATGGCTCGCCAAGCACGGTTACGACGAGAAGATGGGCGCTCGCCCCATGGCGCGGGTGATTCAGGAGCAGATCAAGAAAAAGCTGGCGAACGAGCTGCTCTTCGGCGAGCTAAGCCAAGGGGGTGTGGTCCGCATCGATGCCTCCGAGTCGGGATTGGAGTTCGACCTCGAGGCGAATGCGGTGCACTGAGTCGCGTTCGGTCCCGCTCGGGGGGCGGCGCTGGAATATAAGGCGAACGGCCAGCCTGAGGAAGGCCGGCTCAACGGGCCCTGTAGGTGATGCGGCCCTTGGATAGATCGTAGGGGGTAAGCTGGACCGTGACCTTGTCGCCGGTCAGGATGCGGATGTAGTGCTTGCGCATCTTGCCGGAGATATGGGCGGTCACCACGTGACCGTTTTCCAGCTCGACGCGAAACATGGTGTTCGGCAAGGTTTCGGTCACCGTGCCTTCCATCTCGATAAAGTCTTCTTTCGCCATTCCTCTTCCTGCAGTAGATTGTTCGTGCTGTGCGGTGTTGCCGTTCAAACCCGCGATTCTAACACAAGCCGTGGGATCAAAGTCTGCATTATCGGGAAATCGGCGGTCGGCGCAAGCGTGTTGAGCGGAGCCGGACCCGAGAGAAACTTGGTTCAAGCGCCGGGATGCCCCACACCGCGAGGACTTCATTCGACTCGAGAGCCCCGCCGCCTCGCCGAGCCCAGGGGGGCAATGTATCGATGACCCGGTGTTTTTCTTTAGTTGTGCTGCGATCTTGGAGTCGGCGCCGGTTTTCGAGCTCAGAAGCGGCAAATGGTCTCGCCGCTGTGTTCGATCCAGCCGTGGATCATCTTGGGGGTGGTATAGCGGCTGGCGCAATTGCCCTGGTGGTCGATCACGATCATGCCGCCCCGGCCCTGCACTTTGCGCAGCAGATACTGTTTGGCCGCTTCGGCGGCGTCCTGGGCGTTCAAGCCCCGGAGTTCGATGTGGTCGGCGAGGGTTTTGGCCAGTACGGTGCGTAGGAAGTCTTCGCCGAAACCGGTGCAGGACACGGCGCAGGTCGCGTTGTCGGCCCAGACCCCGGAGCCAATCACCGGAGAATCCCCGACCCGGCCGAAGCGCTTGTTGACGATGCCGCCGGTGGAGGTGGCGGCCGCCAGATCGCCCTGCAGATCTTTGGCCACCACGCCGATGGTGCCGTATTTGTTGTCCTGAGCACTGTCGTGATCCAGCCCGATAAAGCCCTTTCGGCGCGCAACTTCGAACTGCTCGATACGGTCCGGAGTCAGGAAGTAATGGTCGGGCACCAGTTCCATGCCGTGCATTTGAGCGAAGCGCATGGCCCCCTCGCCGATCAGCATCACGTGCTCGCTCTCGGCCAACACCACCCGCGCCAGCTGAATCGGGTTGGCGATGTTCTGCACCCCGGCCACTGCTCCAGCCGCCAGGCCACGTCCGCTCATGATCGCCGCGTCCATTTCCACCCGTCCGTCTTCGTTCAGCACCGAGCCGGCACCGGCGTTGAACAAGGGGTCGTCCTCCAGCAGCGAGGCGCAGGTTTCCACCGCTTCCAGGGCACTGCCGCCGCGGCTGAGAATGTCACGCCCGAACTCGCACACCACCCGCATGCTCTCCAAATAGCGCACCGCTTCCTTGGTCGAACTGACGTTGTCCAGCGCACCGGCGCCGCCGTGGGTCATGAGCGAGAAGGTCTCTTTTTGCATGGTCACCCTTAAAAAAAAGCCGGCGAAAAAGCAGCAGCGCCGGCCAGAGGGAGAGTGGTTTGCGTCAGCCGCTCTAAATTCGTCGCTCCAACTCGTGGCGTAGCGCCGCCTGCTCGGCTCGGGTGCCGGCGATCAGCACCCCGAGCTTGCCGGCCAGGATACTACCCCAATTCACCACGGCGATACCCTTCTTGATCTTTGGATTGAACTCGAGGCCGCTCAGGTCCAGATCCTGCAGGTCCCGCAGCGAGGTACTGCAGTTCAGCGCCAGCCATTCGTCGGCTCCCAGCTTTATCGCCACCCCGGTGGGGTAGGAGG
The DNA here is from genome assembly GCA_963753615.1 of uncultured Gammaproteobacteria bacterium. Taxonomy (GTDB): domain Bacteria; phylum Pseudomonadota; class Gammaproteobacteria; order Chromatiales; family Chromatiaceae; genus CAVWCW01. The sequence goes on along the minus strand of CAVWCW010000031.1, from coordinate 7,155 downwards.
CACCGTTGAAGCGGGGGTTGCATTCGATCGGGCGGTACCTTGTGCCCTCGGGCGTCTCCACCACCCCGACGTCGAAGGCGAACACGTCCCGCATACCGCGTTTCCATAGCCGGACCGCCATCGGTTCCACCGATTCCCAGGGCTGGTGGCTGGCCGGGTAACGGTTGCCGATATGGGTGAATCCGTCCAGCACCTGCTCGCTGGCGGCATAGCGTTCGAGGCCCTGATCGGTAACCCGGTACTGCAGATTCAGAAACAGCTCGGTGGCGATTTCCTCCTGCACCTGGACTGGCATGTCTGCCTCGAACTCGTCGAGCCTGTTGGCCAGTTCGGCCGCGTCGGCGCAGCGGTAGATGCCGACCCCGGCCACCGAAATGGCAGCCTTGAGGTAGCAGGGGTAGACGAATTGTTCCAGGTTCTGGACCTGGCTTGGGCGATCAAAGCACCAGGTCCTGGGCGTGTCCAGTCCCAATTCCTCGGCGAGGGTCATAAAATTGTTCTTGGAGTTGATGAACGCCACGGTCGATTCCCAGCCTGGGTCCGGGCTTGTCGCAGCCGGCTCGGGGCCGAAAAAGAACACCGACGGCAGAAAATCCCGGTGGCCGAGAAACTGCGTCATAGTCGACGCTCCAGATCACCTGCCCGCTATGGGCCAAGCCGATGCGACCGTAATGCTCGCGGATGTGGGGCCATTGGCTGCGTAATCGCGGGTGGAGTTGAACCAGGTCTTCCGGCTCGGTCATTCCCAGCACCCGCCCCGAGTAAAGATGGTTGCCCACCACCTCATCGTTGGTGCAGTTCAAAATATCGTGGTTGAAAATACGCGGACGGGCGCTTCGCGGCCCCACTGCCAGTTGTTTCGAGACGGCCATCGATCCTCTCCCCTGGGTGTTCAGGTCACTCGCTTGCGTTAGAGAATGCAATAATGGCGCCAACGAACAGGGCCGCCGAACCGCGCTTTGTTACCATGAATCTGCACGTAAACGGTGCGGACAAGGCTAATGCAGGTCCATTCGCGGGGCGGGCTAGGTTGGAGAGGACTGGCGCGCATATTTCGCCAGGCCGCCAGGCGGCTTCGCATAAGCGACTGGAAATTCGACACGTGAATAGGACTCAGGAGGCGTCTGCAGCGAAACACTCTGTATCACGCCGCCTGGCTATCGCACCCCTGCCCCTGGCCGGTTCCTGCACCCCGGTGCTTGCGCTTCATTCAACCGATAGCTACGATTATCGATTTCGCTCCACAGCGGCGCCTGGCCGCACAGGCCCTGCGCCAGGGGCCCGATACCTGGTGAAATATCCGAGCGAGGGGGGCGGCGTGATTCTGGGGTCGACTGGCGCCGATCACCCCATTAGCCGCGCAACCCCAGATGGCAAGATCGGTTGGCGAGTGAGGGTCTCCTGGTTCTTTTCGCGGTCACGACGTCGGCACGGTCCCTTGAATTAGGCAACGAGTGCTCCAAAAAGTAAGCAGGCGCTGGTCTGTATGGTCAGATGTCCGGCGCCTACCGGGCTGAACGGTGATTGCTTGAGATGCGGCGCGTCTGCTGCGGATGGAGCCCGAAAATGATTCTGATGAAGACTACAGACCACCGATCTCGGGCCACCGGGTTGGCCGAACGCGTACCCTGGTTGAGCGACGATGGCTCAGCCAACCAGCATGGGTTCGACAGCCCCTGTCGACACGGCTTCGGCGATGTTCGTTGCGGCGAGCCGGCAACCTGGGTCGCCAGATCAGGGGAGCGCTAACCAGATGTCGAACGGGCTGATCGATTGGCTGCGGCGCGTGTTGGGAGGATCCCGTGAGCGGGGTACTGAGACGGACGCCCTGCCGGAGGCCCGCGTCCGCGAGTTGATAGAAGAGGTAGTGGAGGGCACGGATCCGCGTATCCGCGCCCTCGGCAATCACCAACGCAGGTTGGCTCCGGCGGTGCGCAAGGCCCATGCCTACTTCGCCCAGGCAGTACAGCAGATACCCGACGCGGTTGCGGTGGACCGCAAGACCTGGGCGGACGATCCTCTCGTACATGCCCTGTTCTCCAGCGTCAAAGACCTGCAGACCGTGTTCAGCAAGAGCAAACGGCTGTACGACTTTTTCGACCGGCACCCCGGCAGCGCGGACCACTGCTTCCTGTCGCTCAACATGCTGTTGGACCAGAAGACGGTGCTCGGCATGCAGTTGCAGGGCGAAAAGGTACGCCGAGACGTGCGCCAGACTGCTGTTGGTTTTGTCGATCACCGGATCGTGCTTCCCTCCGCCACCGAACAGGAACTGCGAGAGCGGCTGGTGCTGCGTGGCTTTCGTTTGCTGGTGGCGTACGCCCTGGAGGAGCTGAGCGAGCGCCAGAACCGCATCGCGGCGATGAAGGAGCAACACTTGATACTGAAGTCGCGTCTGCGCACTGCCCGTGCCCGCAACGCCGGGTTGGAGGAACTGGGTGCGGCCGATGCCGAACAGCGAGCGCGGCCCGAGAAATTGGCCCAAGAGCTGGAACAACTCGAGTCTGAATTGAAGGCGCAGCGCGACGGCTTCGACTCCCTCGACGACTATCTGGAACTGGTGCGCGCGATCCTGGAGCAACCCGAGCGGCACGTGGCCATGCGCCCGCGCAGCCTGTTCCTGAGCCGGATGAATCTTCTGCTGGAGCCGGAGCAGGCGGACCGGGGGCGCGAGGTGCGGTTGCTCGAGGTAGAATTCGGCGACGTCACCCGAGTCCTGGTACTGGCGCGCTTCCCGCGGGAAGAGCTGCTTCCCAAGGGATATTTCCTGAGCCAGGCGGAACGCTACTACTCCTGATCCACCGTGCCCGCAATTTCCTGCACCAGCACCCAGGGCGCTACCACCACCGCCCAGAATTGCTGGTCGGCAGTGTTCCAGCGCTTGGCGTCCGAGTCGAGTGCACGACGGATCCGCCCGGCCTCGATCCAATCCTGCAGGCGCGCTTGATCGTTCTCTGCAAGGCAGGCGGCGGCCTCCACCAGATTGAGCCCGGGCTGGGCGATCACCACCACCCCACGCGCAAACCAGCGCGCTAGCTCCGGCCAGTCCATCGGGGCGGTCTCCAGCAGTATCTTTTGCCGCAACTCCTCGGCATTCAGCTCGACCCGTCCGTCCGCGTCCACCAGCGATTTCAAAACGGCCACCAGCCACCGTCGTCCAGGTCGTCGGCGCAGGCCTGGAGTTGTGCTTGGTAGGTCTTGGAACGGTTGTCCACTTTGCGCGCTACCTTGAGCAGCCAGCTCTTCTTCTTGTAGCTGCCGCGTTGATAGCCGCCGTGGCCCTCGTGATAGGCCAGGTACTGCCGATAGGCGTCCCACTTGGAGACCCCCAGCTTGCGGTGGGTAACGTCTCCGTACCAACCGATGAAATCCGCGACGTCCTCAAAGTCGTCCCGGTCGGCCCAGCGATGGCCGGTGCTGTCCCGGTACCAGTCCCAGGTGCTGTCTTTGACCTGGCCGTAGCCGTAGGCCGAGGAGGGACGGGTCCAGGGGATCACCCACAGCAGCTTGCTTCGCGGCGGTTTTGCATCGTCGCGAAACGCCGATTCCTGGTAGATGATGGCGAGTTGCACATGCACCGGGACCCCCCACTTCTGGTAGCTGTCGTGGGCGCTCTCGTACCAATCGTCCTTCTCGTCGAAGATGGCGCAGCCGTTGTCGATATTCTTCGGCGGGCCGCCGGCGCAGGCGGCCAACAGCAGGGGGAGGGCGGCGAGCAAACGCAATGAGATCGGCATCGGGGGCTTCGGTCTGGGTTCGAAGATCCCGGGTAGGATACGACGAACTCAGCCGGCGCGAAACCGGCCGGCTCGCCGGCGTCGCGGCAAACGGGCGCCGCAGGTGCAATTCGAATGCTTGTGTTCGCTTTGAGGTAGTCCGAAAAAGAAACCGGCAACAGGCAGCCGCCTGTCGCCGGTTCTCGTCTCCGCGCTGCAACCTTGGGGCCGCGCCGCAGATTCAGGATTGGCCCGACACCGGATGGCTATTCGTCGGTGACCTCCATCTTCTCGAATTCCGCGAAGTCGAGTTTACCGTCGTTGTTCTCGTCGCCGTCTTCAAAGGAGTCTACCAAATCCTCGTTGGAACTGACGCTGGCTTCTTCTACGGAAATAAAACCGTCACCATTGGCATCCAGGGTTTCGAACACCGCCTGGTCAGCGCCGGCCGAAGCGGCCTGGAGCGCCAACACGAAAAACGCGGAGGCGAGGAGATTCGATCTCAGGTTCATTAGTGCGTACCTCGAAAAGTAAGTATGGTGGAGTGTTTACGCTCTACCGTACCGCAGGATGGTTCTCATGAGGGCTGGCGACAGGGGTGACGCACTGTCCAGGGCCGAAGGGAGAGTTCCGACGCCGTGTGATCGCGCAAGCGGAAGTTTATACGGACTTCGGCCTATTGCAAGAGGCTGGGAGAAAGAATTTTTGCGCGTTTGTCCGAGGGGCGTCGTAGCCGGATCGGCGGCAGCTACACCGCGGGCACCAGGTAGAGGGTGAACAGGGCGCCGATGCCGGGCCCGCTCGCGGCGGGCAGGGGGCGCCATGGCGACTACCACGGCCAAATAGGGGCATCGGCATCGGGCGCAGGCCCATGGCGGCGGCCCGTTCCTCCGCTGCATGGCCCAGGCTCGGGCCAGTTGCAGCTGTTTGGCGAATTGCACGATCAGGATGCCGTTATTGGCGCCTTCTTATAAACGCCCAGTCCGGGCCCACATGCGGGGTGGTGTGGGGCTGGCGTCAAGCTGCTTGCGGATTTTCGACTAGGGAGACGAAAAAAGCCCTCCCTGGCTTATTGCAGCACGGCTTTCGAAAACACGGTTTCCGAGAGCCTTCATTTTCAGATGGTTGGACGCCTGAACATGGCGGGGCATCCTGCCCCGCGGGGGAAACGCGATTAAATCCTGGCCTCCCTAGACGCCTTTAGTTTGCTGCTTCTCCACGATTACCAACGCAATTCCACCGAGAATGGCGACGGAGGTCAGAACTAAGCGCAGGGTTAGTGGCTCGGATAGGAAAAGGATGCCGCCCAAAGCCGCGATGACTGGAACGCTAAGCTGTACTGTAGCCGCATTGGTGGCTTTCAACGCCGGCAATACCGTGTACCAAATCGCATATCCTACCCCCGATGCCAGAGCGCCTGAAGAAATGGCATACAAAAATCCCGGGGTATCCAGGGAGGTATTGTGAAGCATTATTATGCTCAGCGCTGCGGAGATTGGCGCAGCGCGCAAAAAATTACCCGCTGTTACGGCGACGGGATTACCAGCGCCTTTGCCGCGAAGCGAATAGACGCCCCACGCCAAACCGGCACCCAACATCAATAGAGAGCCTGAAAGTGGTGGGGCCGTTAGACCCGGCAGCAACAGACCAACGAGCCCCCCGAAAGCAAGTATCAGGCCGACCAATTGCAGCGTCCGCAAACGTTCTCCGCTCCAGACGCCGTGGCCGATCATCGTTACCTGGACCGCACCGAAGAGCAGCAGTGCACCGGTCGCCGCAGACAGGCTAATATAGGCGAAAGAAAAACCGGCTGCATATCCAAACAATGCGAGCGCCGACAGCCAACTGCCAGAGCCGCCATGTTCGCCGCGACTTGCTCGCACCAGCAGCCAGAGCATCACCGCTCCGGAGATCAATCGAATCGTTGTGAAGCTGGCAGCATCAGTACTGGTGTGCGAGAGAGCGACTCTGCATAGCAGTGAATTACCCGCGAACGCTGTCATGGCCAACGATGTCAGAAAAATAATGCGTGTAGTTGACATCGTAGGTTTCCCTAAGGCCATGAAGTAAGTGACGCCAGGGCTCCTCGAGTTCGCAGCGCGGCGCGCGCGGCTGTTCTCGCTGCACGTCGCTTTCGACTGCCAGGTTAGGCCGAGCCGTTCGAGAGACGGTGGGCGAGCAAATTGTATAGCCAGGCGAACACGGCGCCGCCGATCGCCCCGTCCAGAAACCCGTATAATGTTCCGATAACGACGGACCCGATGCTAGAGCTGGGATAACAGCCCGGATAAATAGATGCGGTCAGTTCTAGAAACGCGTGACCATATGTCGGCCAATTCAAATTTGCCATGGCAACGACGAAAATCGCCGCTCCCCAGATAAGGCCGGCCGTTAAAGACAAAGCACAGGGGTGTAGTCGCCTTGGCCTTGTCCTCCGAATTAAACAGAGCCCATTTTTTACTCCACCAGATCAGGGACACGTTGATTCAATCGTGTTTATCGTGCGGGGCATGATGCCCCGACATTTCCAGGCGTCCAACCGCCTGGAAATGCAAGCTTTCGGAAACCGCGTTTTCGAGCGCTGTGCTGAAAAAATGCCATGGATGGCTTTTTTTCAGCATTTCCTTAGCGCCCCTGTTTGAGACTGTGCCAAGACTAGGCGAGATCGAATCGATCCAGGTTCATCACTTTGGTCCAGGCCGTCACGAAGTCATTGACGAACTTTTCCTGGGCGTTCGCGGTTGCATAGACCTCAGCCAGGGCCCGCAGCTCGGAGTTTGATCCGAAGACCAGGTCGACCCGGGTGCCGGTCCACTTCGCTTGACCCGTCTTGCGATCGCTGCCTTCAAACAGGTCTTCGCCCGCAGAGATCGCGTTCCACGTCGTACCCAGGTCGAGCAGGTTGACGAAAAAATCATTGGTCAGCGACCCCGAGCGGTCGGTGAACACGCCATGTCCGGTCTGGCCGACGTTGGTTCCAAGCACGCGCATACCGCCTACCAGTACCGTCATCTCGGGTGGGGTCAGCGTCAACAACTGCGCCTTGTCGACCATGAGTTCCTCGGCCGACACCGAGTACTTGGCCTTCTGGTAGTTTCGGAAGGCATCCGCGATCGGTTCAAGCGGCTCGAAGGCTTCGACGTCGGTCTGGTCCTGCGAGGCGTCCATTCGGCCGGGTAAGAACGGCACCGTCAGATCGTGACCGGCATTCTTCGCGGCTTTCTCAACACCTGAGCAACCCGCCAGCACGATCAGGTCAGCCAGTGAGACCTTCTTGCCGCCAGACTGAGCGCCGTTGAACTCTCTCTGGATACTCTCGAGTGTTTTCAGCACTCGCGCCAGTTGTTCGGGCTGGTTGACTTCCCAATCTTTGTGCGGGGCCAGCCGGATGCGGGCACCATTGGCGCCGCCGCGCTTGTCGGAGCCGCGGTAGGTGGAG
>CAVWCW010000030.1:0-10785 GCA_963753615.1 uncultured Gammaproteobacteria bacterium | reverse complement strand
CCGCCTACTATCTGGCCCAATGCCTGGCCCAGCAGGGCGAGCATGCGTCCGCCCTGAGCTGGTACCGGCGGGCCATAGCCAAGGACCCCTATCTTCGGAGTGCCTATTACGGGGCTTTTCAGGCCCAGCAGCGCCTGGGCGACCGGGAAGCGGCGCGGGCCTTGATCGAGGACTATCAACGTTTGGACGCCAACCCGCGTTCGCGCCTGGCGGAATTCAAGTACACCCGCATGGGCCCAAAAGCCGAGGTCCTGGCGGTGGATGCCGAGGTCCCCGCACCGGCGGAGCGGCCCTCGGGTGCGCTATTCGGTGCCCCCCTGGTGCTGACGGAGACCGGCCCGCGGCCATCGGCGCCGGCCAGCCTCACGATGGCGGACCTGAGGGGGGACGGCGGCCTCGGCCTCTACCTGGCCGGCGGTAGCGGCCCCGGGTTGCTGCTGAGGGTCGGCGCGGACGGTGTCTATCGCGCGCAGCCGGAGCACCCTCTGGCCCAGGTGGAGGGGGTCAATGCCGCCCTCTGGGGCGATTACGACAACGACGGACTGATCGACGCTATCTCTGCCGCCGCGGCCCCAATCAGCTCTGGCGCCAGCAGGCGCCGGGCGAATGGGTGGAGGTCAGTGCCGCCACCGGGACCGCCAACGGCGAATGGAACACCCTGGACGGCGCCTTCCTGGACGCCGACCACGACGGCGACCTGGACCTGTTCCTGATCAATGCCGACGGCCCGAACGAGCTTCTCAACAACAACCTGGACGGCAGCTTCCGCCCCCTGGCGGTCGAGCAGGGCCTGAGCGGCGGCGCGCGCGCCTCGCGCGGCCTGCTGGCCTTGGACATCGACCGCGATCGCGACCTGGACCTGCTGGTGCTGCATGCCGAGCCACCCCACGAGCTGTTTCTGAACGATAGGCTTTGGGCCTACCGGCCAGCCCAGGGCTTCGACGCCCTGCTGGAAACCCCGCTGCTGGCCATCCTCGGTGCGGATCTGGACGCCGACGGCTGGCCCGAGTTGATCGGTGCCGGCGCGGACGGCCGGCTCAAGCGCTGGCGGTCGGGAGCCGGAAGCCGGCTTGGCGCTGAACGATCTCGGCCCCCTCGGCTCTCCCGACTCCCCCTGGGCCCAACTCGCCCTGCTGGACGCAGACGGCGACGGTAGCCTGGAACTGCTGGACGCCGGCGCCGGTGGCTGGACCCTACGCGATAGGGCCGGGAGAACCCTGGCCGCCGACGGCGCCGCCCTGGCGGGATTGAGCCCGCTGGTGACCGATCCCAGCCGGGGTCCGAGCCTGCTGACCCTGGCTCCGGGTGGCCGCCTGGCCTTGCATCCGCCCGGCGTCGGCCGATTCGGCTACCTCGCGCTGAGCCTCAGCGGTCGGGAGGACCAGGCCCAGTCCATGCGCTCCAATGCCTCCGGCCTGGGGGCCGGGGTGGCGCTGCGGGTGGATTCACGCTGGACCCTCCGGGACTACCTGCGCCCCCTGTCCGGGCCCGGCCAGGGCCTGCAGCCCATGGCCTTCGGTCTGGGCGGGGCCGGGCGGGCCGACTTCGTCGCCATCGATTGGTCCGACGGGGTATTCCAGAGCGAGCTGGACCTGGCCGCCGGACAACTTCACCGCATCAGCGAGACCCAGCGCCAGCTCTCCAGTTGCCCGGTCCTTTTCGTCTGGGACGGCGGCGGCTACCGCTTCGTGACCGACTTGCTCGGAGTCGGCGGCATCGGCTACGCGGTGGGCCCCGGCGAGTATGCGCCGCCCGCGCCCCTGGGAGAATCTGCTGCTGCCCGCCGGCCTGGCCCAGCCTGCGGATGGCCGCTACCGGCTCAAGCTCAGCGAGCCCATGGAAGAGACCCTGTACCTGGACAGCGCCCGCCTGCGCGCCTACGATCTGCCCCCCGGGTGGCAGCTGGTGCTGGACGAGCGCATGGGTATCCTTGGCCCCGAGCCCACCGGCGAGCCCCGCTACTATCGGCGTGAGCTGCTGCCGGCCCGGACCGTCAACGAGCGCCGGGAGGAGGTCACCACGGCCCTGCTCGCGGCCGACGGCGAAGCCGCCCCGGTAGGTGAGTTGGACCATCGCTTCATCGGCCGCCTGAAGGGCCGACACCGCCTTGAACTGCACTTCGACCGGCCCCTGGACGAGGGACCGGGCAGCCCGATGCTGGTGATCGACGGCTGGGTGGAATACCCCTATTCCCAGACCAGTTTCGCTGCCTGGCAGGCCAATGCCGGCTTCGAAGCCCCGACCCTGGAGGTGCAAGACGGCGACGGCAGCTGGCAGCCCTTGCTGGGGCAGTTCGGCTACCCCGCCGGCATGCCCAGGCGCATGTCCGTGCCCCTGCCTGCGCTGCCCGCGGGCGCACGGGCACTGCGCCTGAGCACGAATATGGAGGTCTACTGGGACCGCCTGGCCTTAGCCTGGTCCGAACCCTTGCCCGCGGTCGCCAGCCGGCTCCTGCCCCTCGCCGCAGCCCGGGTCGCCAAGACCGGTTTCGCCCGGCGCACCACCCACCCCCAGCGCCGTCCGGAATACGACTATTCCCGGCGCAGCCCGTTCTGGGACGCCCGCTACATGCCCGGCAACTACACCAACCTGGGTCCGGCGCAGGCGCTGGTGGCTCGAACCGACAATGCCCTGGCCGTCATTGGCGCGGGGGAGGAGGTGCACTTGGAATTCGCCGCTGAGCTGCCGCCGCTACCCGCGGGCTGGAGCCGCCGCCTGGTGCTGGAGACCAACGGCTGGGCCAAGGACATGGACCTGTTTACCAAGGACGGGGAAACCCTGGGCCCGTTGCCCTCTTTGGGGGAGCCGGGAGAGCAGGTGAGCCGGTTGCACCGGCAGTACAACCAGCGCTATCAGGCCGGGCGCTGAGCCGGCAACCGGCTCTTAACCGGGGTGATCGGCGGGTTAGGTTGGCGCGGCGATTCAGTCGCCGTCGCTGAACAGCCCGTAGTGGTAGGCCCCTTCGATGACCCCGCTGGTGTAATAACCGTTGAGACCCTTGAAGCCGCCCTGGGCATGGTAGACCTTCAGTTCGGGGTTGGCCTCGACCGCGCGCCTGACATTGGAAACCAGTTGCTCGTCGGCATTGCGCACCAGTACGCCGGAGAACCCTGCGGTGAGGGGGAAGACGTCGTTGCCGCTGTCGCCGCAGAACACCACCTCGGCCTTGTCCGTCTCGAGTTCCTCGGCGACGAATTCGAGGGCGGTCTGTTTGGTCGCGCTCTGGGGCAGAAAGTCGAGCAGGCCCTTGCCGGTCTGGGAGTCGAAGCTATAGACGATGACCTCGTCGAAGCGGCCCTTTACCCGTTCTTCGACCGCCGCGACGATGGCCTGGTTGCGCTCGTGATCGACGTAGTAGCTCTGCTTGAACGGGCCGCAGTGCTCTCGTTCCTGCTCCACCAGTCCGTCCATTCCGGCGACCGCGCGGCGTATCGCCTCCGCATCCCAGGCCGGGCTGGTTCTTTTTACATGGCTGTCCCAGCCGGGGTGGGGCTTCCAGGCCCCGTGTTCGTAATTACGGATCGAGGTGCCAACATCCCCGATGAGGACATTGGGATGGCGGATGCCGTATTCCCGGATCGCGTTCTCGGCCAGGTTCAGGTTGCGTCCCGTCACGTAGACCACCAGCACCCCGTGCCGCTCGGTGAGGCCGTTGAACAGGTCGATGGCGCCGGGGTCGGCGGGCCAGCTGCCGTTCGGGAGCAGCGTACGGTCCAGATCGGTGGCCAGGATTCTCATGTGGCGGCTCCGTTGCGGTCGTCGTGGAAAACCGAACCGGCCGGCACGTCCAGCTCCGGGGACTCGAACGACATCATGACTTCTTCCGCGTCGCCTTGCCCCTGGGAAATGGTGAAGCCGGTGCTGCGCAGGTCGGCCTTCAAAGTCAGGCTGGTATCGTCGTTCCGCCAGCAAAGATGCAACTGGTGGGACTCGCTCGGAAGGATCTCGAGGTCGCCGTCGAAGGCGGGGGAGCGATTGCGCAACCGGATCAGGTCCAACTGCTCGCGTACGATGGGGCGCTGCAGACCCGCTTCCACGTCCTCCAGAGTGAGGGTGGTGCGGTTGATCTCCTTGTGGCCGGCGATGCCGCCCTTGTCGGCCGCCTCGTAGTCGTTCTTGCCGGCGAACAGGTCGAGGTACCAGACCTGGGGGATCCCGGGCATGAACATCTGGATGGCGCGGGCCAGGCGTAACTTGGATTCTTCCTCGCCGAGGGCGCTGAAGAAGGTCGCATTGACCTGGTAGTAGGCGATCTGCTTGCCGTCATGGCCGAACAGGTTCTTGACCCGGCCGCCACGAGCGATAATCCGCTCCATGGTGGCCTCGATCTGGGCATCGTCCAGCAGCCCCGGGCGGTAGACGCCTCCCAACTGCTTGCCCCGCAGGTCGAGCACCGGGATGCCGTCATGGCAGCCGAGCATGTTGATGGTCTGCAGCCCCTGGGCCCGGATTTCACCAATCCAGTTCACCAGGGCCTTGTTGTCGCCCCGGTCCAAAGCGTCGATCACCAGCCCGGGGAAGAAGAAGTCGTAGATCGGATAACCTTCCGCCGCCACCTGCTCGTGGATGCCGGTACCGTATTCGGCATGCACCTCGGGGAAGATGATCAGTCCGCAGTTCTCGGCCAACCCGCGCAAGCGCTCCAGGTAGTTCCAGGTGCCGGGCTGGTTGAAGAAATTGGCCTCCCCCGGTTGCTTGTGCAGGTAGGCGAAGGCGTCGAGGCGGATGATCTTGGCCCCGTACGCGCTTAGCTTTTTCAGGGTCTGTTCGTAGAATTCCCAGACTAGTTCGGAGCGCGCATTCAGGTCCATCTGGCCCAGATACTGCCGTTTGCGGCAGACTACCGACAGCACCTGGGGCAGATAATCGGCGAGTTCGCCTAAGTCCAGCTGCTCCAGATCGGCCTTGGCTTTTATAGCGGCGTTGACGGAGTTGGCGACACGGGTGGCCGTCTCCAGGTGAATCCCCTCGATGCCCACAAAGTCATGGGCCACCAACTCGACCAACTTCACCTCCTGATAGAAGGTGTTCCAATACAGGCGATGGGAGCCGTCCGGGAAGCAGACCCGCAGAATCGGCAGATCGGGCTTGCGCATGAACAGCTTTTCCAAGTACCGCTCGTCAGGCATTACGATGCCGCCCGGACCCAGGGTGCCGTGCTCGAGCCAGAACTCGTTCCAATCGAGGAAGAAGTCCTTGTAGGGCGATTCGTCACCGCGCAGCAACAGATCCTGGAACTGGGGCGACAGGACCGACAAATGATTGAGCACCAGGTCGAGCTTGAACCCGATGCCGAGCGCCTCCAAGCGAGACAGATCGCCAGCGCTCACCAATTCCTCATTGAGGTCGTAGTCGATGATGGAGAAACCGCGGTCGAGATCGCTGTTGAAGAAGGTCGGCAGGATATAGAAGAGGGAAAACGCACCTTCGAACTCGGGCCTTTCGAGCAAAGCCACGATGTCCGCCAGCCGCGTGCCGATGCTGTCCGGGTACGCGTTCAGCATTACGCCGCGCGGCAGGATTTGCGCTTTGGGGGCTGGTGTGTCGTGCATGATTTGACCCTAAGGAGTTGGCGAAACCGGTTCCCGAGAGGTTTCGGTTGGGCCCGCGATTGCGGACCGCGCAAGCGACTGAGCATCAGAGCTCTGAAAAACCCTGCCTTCGTGCACCATAACAAGCAACGCCGGGATACCTTTTCTTCCCCCGCCCCCAACTCGCGTACCGACCGGAGTCGTCCGCGTGAGGGGCGAACGGGAATTCGACGCGACATACTGACCAAACGGGGCGATCCATGTCAAGCCGCGGGCGGGGTTCTGGGCCGAAATCCGCCGCAATCAAGGCATCCAGGCGGTGGGCGGATCGGCTTCTCGAACTCAGGCGCCGGGGCCGGCCGGCGGTCAACGCCGCCGTTCGGCCAGGTCCCGGCTGAGCGAGCGCGGGGTTGCGCTTGGGGCGCCGTTGCGAATCATCCGGTGCACGTCAAGATTCATTCCGCCTGGCTCACTACCACCTTGCAGAGGATGCGCCCGCGGGCGAGCCGGGTCTCGACTTGCTCGCCGGGCTTGGCCTGGGCGCTGTCGCGCAAGACCTCCCCGCTGGGCAGGCGACTGATGCTGTAGCCGCGATTGAGGGTAGCCAAGGGGCTGACGGCGTCCAGGGTCTGGGCGGCGCGGCCCAGGCGCTGCGCTTGGCTCTGCAGGCCCTGCTGCGTGGCGCGATACAGGCGCTGGGCGAGATTGTGCTGGCGCAGCCCCAGGCGGCCCAGGCGGTGGGCTGGGGTCTGGCCGAGCAAGCGGCTGCGCACCCGGGCCAGGCTTTCGCCGCTGCACTCGCGGCGGCGGGTCACGGCCTGTTGCAGACGGCGCTCCAACTCGTCCAGGCGCTGTTCTTGCTGGCGCAGGCGCTGGCCCGGGTGCAGCCGCTGCAGGCGTTGGGTCAGGTGGGCCGAACGCTGGTTGCGGGCCTCCAGCAGGCCCTGTTGTGCCTGCAGCAAACCTACGCCGGTACGGGCAAAGCGCTGCAGCCAGTCGGCTCGGTCCGGGCTCGCCAGTTCGGCGGCGGCGGACGGCGTGGCGGCCCGCTGGTCCGCGGCGAAGTCGGCGATGGTGTAGTCGATTTCGTGACCGACGCCCACCACCACCGGGATCGGGCAGGCGCGAATGGCGCGGGCCACCGCCTCGCCGTTGAAGGCGACCAAGTCCTCCAGGGAGCCGCCGCCGCGGCAAAGGATCAGCACCTCGCAGTCGGCGCGCTCGGCGGCCAACTCGAGGGCCCGGACGATCTGGCCCGGGGCCGCTTCGCCTTGGACCTGCACCGGGTAGATCAGCAGCGGGATGCCGGGAAAGCGTCGCCCGAGCACGCTGATCACGTCCCGTACCGCGGCTCCGCTCGGCGAGGTGATGACGCCGATCTGGGCCGGAAAGCGCGGCAGGGTGCGCTTGCGGGCCGGGTCGAACAGGCCCTCGGCGGCCAGGCGCTGCTTGAGCTGCTCGAAGGCGAGGCGCAGGGCGCCTTCGCCGGAGGGCTCCATGTGCTCGGCCACCAGTTGGAACTCGCCCCGGCCCTCGTAGAGGCTGACCCGGGCCCGAATCAGCACCTGCTGGCCGTTGGCGGGTTGAAACCGCAGCCGCAGCCGGTTGCCGCGGAACATGGCGCAGCGCACCTGGGAGCTGGGGTCCTTCAGCGAGAAATAGATATGCCCGGAGGAGGGGCGGGCCAGGTTGGAGATCTCGCCCTCGACCCAGAGCAGGGGGAAACTGCCCTCGAGCACCGCCCGGACCTCGCGGTTGAGCCGGGTTACGTTGTAGACGTCGCGCCGGGGCAGCTCGAATTCCACCATTCCGCCCGAACGCTCAGTCAAATGGGTAAAGCGGGTGCGTCTCGCCCTGACAACGGGCAGCGCAGCCGAAGAGCGGGAGGACGGCGACAAGCGGGGGACTGGGCTTCATCTTCGGGTCGCTTAGGGGTAGGCAGCGGGCCGGCGACCGAGGCTTGTCCTTTTTCCAGTTGCGCCGAATTGGCAGGCTAACCAGTTTACCGGCCCGGCGTCAAATTTTATAATGGCCGGCTATTCAAACCGCTGCCTGGGATATCCGACACTATGCGCCTCAATGAGGAAGCCCTGACTTTCGACGATGTTCTGCTCGTCCCCGCCCACTCCATCGTACTTCCCAAGGACGTGGACCTGAGCACCCGCCTGACCCGCGGCATCGCCCTCAAAACCCCTTTGGCGTCCGCCGCCATGGATACCGTCACCGAGGCGCGCCTGGCCATCACCATGGCACTGTCGGGGGGCATCGGGATTATCCACAAGAACATGACCCCGGCGCAGCAGGCGCGCGAGGTCCTGAACGTAAAGAAGTACGAGAGCGGGGTGATCCGGGAGCCGATCACGGTCAGCCCCCGGACCAGCATCCTTGAAGTGATGGAGCTGACCCACAAACACAATATCTCCGGCGTGCCGGTGACCGACGGCGAAGAATTGGTCGGCATTGTCACCAGCCGCGACCTGCGCTTCGAGACCCGCATGAGCGATCCGGTCTCCTCCATCATGACCCCGAAAGAGCGCTTGGTTACGGTCCAGGAGGGGGCGACCCGGGAAGAGGTTGTGGCCCTGCTGCACAAGCATCGGATCGAGAAAGTGCTGGTGGTGAACGGGGACTTCCAGTTGCGCGGCCTGATTACGGTGAAGGACATTCAGAAGGCCAAGGATTACCCAGACGCCTGCCGCGACGACCAGGAGCGGCTGCGGGTCGGGGCCGCGGTAGGCACCGGCGGGGGCACCGACGAGCGGGTGGAGGCCCTGGTGCACGCCGGGGTGGACGTGATCGTGGTCGACACCGCCCACGGTCACTCCCAGGGGGTGCTGGACCGGGTAGCCTGGATCAAGCACGAGTTCCCGGATGTACAGGTGATCGGGGGCAATATCGCCACCGCCGAGGCGGCCCGGGCGCTGGTCGATGCGGGGGCGGACGCGGTCAAGGTGGGATAGGCCCCGGCTCCATCTGCACCACGCGCATCGTGGCCGGGGTCGGCGTGCCACAGATCACCGCGGTAGCGAATGTGGCCGGCGAGCTGAAGAACACCGACATCCCGCTGATCGCCGACGGCGGTCTGCGTTACTCCGGCGACGTCGCCAAGGTGATCGCGGCCGGCGCCTACTCGGTGATGATCGGCGGCCTGTTCGCCGGCACCGACGAGTCCCCGGGCGAGGTGGAGCTGTACCAGGGCCGTTCCTACAAGTCCTACCGCGGCATGGGGTCCCTGGGCGCCATGTCCGGCCAGCAGGGTTCCAGCGACCGCTACTTCCAGGAAGGCACCAAGGACGAAAACAAGCTCGTGCCCGAGGGTATCGAGGGCCGGGTGCCGTACAAGGGGAGCGTGCTCAATATCATCCACCAGTTGATGGGCGGGCTGCGCTCCAGCATGGGCTACACCGGCTGCACCAGTATCAGCGAGATGCGCACCAAGCCCCAGTTCGTGCGGGTGACCGGCGCCGGCATGCGCGAGTCTCACGTCCACGACGTGACCATTACCAAGGAAGCGCCCAACTACCGCAGCGACACCTGAGGCTGCCCGCAAACCGACGCCTACCCGCTCACCCGGCCCCGCCGGGTGAGCGCGTTTTTGCCACCCTGGAGTGAGCATGACCAGCCAAAACATCCACGCCCATCGAATTCTGATCCTCGATTTCGGCTCGCAGTACACCCAGCTGATCGCCCGCCGGGTGCGTGAGGCCGGGGTGTTCTGCGAGATCTACCCCTACGACAACGCCGAAAATGCCATCGCCGAGCACCCGCCGGCCGGGGTGATCCTGTCCGGCGGTCCGGAAACGGTCACCGCCGAGCACACCCCGCGCGCACCCCAGCAGGTGTTCGAGCTGGGGGTGCCGGTGCTCGGCATCTGCTACGGCATGCAGACCATGGCGGCCCAGTTGGGCGGCCGGGTGGCTTCTTCCAGCGCCCATGAATACGGCTATGCCCAGGTCCGCGCCCGGGGCCATTCGCGTTTGCTGCGCGACATCGAAGACCACACCAGCCCCGAGGGCTACGGCCTGTTGGACGTGTGGATGAGCCACGGCGATCGGGTCGAGGAGCTGCCGCCGGGTTTTTCTGTCATCGCCGAGACCGCCAACGCCCCTCTGGCCGGCATTGCCGACGAGGAACGTGGATTTTACGGCCTCCAGTTCCACCCGGAAGTCACCCACACCCGCCAGGGCCAGCGCATCATCGAGCGTTTTCTGTTCAAGCTCTGCGGCTGCGAGCCATTGTGGACGCCGGGACAGATTATCGAAGACAGCATCCAACACAGCCGTGCCCTGGTCGACGACGGCCAGGTGGTGCTGGGGCTCTCTGGCGGGGTCGATTCCTCGGTGGTGGCGGCGCTGCTGCACAAGGCCATCGGCGACCAGTTGACCTGCGTGTTCGTCGACAATGGGTTGCTGCGCCTGCATGAGGGCGACCAAGTGATGGCCACCTTCGCCGAGCACATGGGAGTGCGGGTGATCCGGGTCGATGCCGAGGCCCGTTTCCTGGCTGCTCTGGCCGGCGAGGCGGATCCGGAGCGCAAGCGCAAGATTATCGGCAACCTGTTTATCGAAATATTCGAGGAGGAGGCGGCCAAGCTCGAAGGAGTCCAGTGGCTGGCCCAGGGCACCATCTACCCCGATGTTATCGAGTCCGCGGGTGCCAAGTCCGGCAAGGCCCACGTGATCAAGTCCCATCACAATGTGGGCGGCCTGCCCGAAGACATGAAGCTGGAGCTGATCGAGCCGCTGCGCGAGCTGTTCAAGGACGAGGTGCGCAAGATCGGTGTCGAACTGGGCCTGCCCTACGAGATGGTCTACCGCCATCCCTTCCCGGGCCCTGGCCTGGGCGTGCGCATCCTCGGCGAGGTCAACAAGGAGTATGCCGATCTGCTGCGCCAGGCCGACGACATCTTCATCGAGGAACTGCGCCGCCACGAGCTATACGATAAGGTCAGCCAGGCATTTGCCGTGTTCCTGCCGGTGAAGTCGGTGGGAGTTGTGGGGGATGCCCGGCGCTATGAGTACGTGGTGAGCCTGCGCGCCGTGGAGACCGTGGATTTCATGACCGCTCGCGCAGCCCATTTGCCGTTCGAGTTCCTGGACCTGGTGTCGAGTCGCATTATTAACGAGGTCCGGGGCATCTCGCGGGTTGCTTACGATATCTCCAGCAAGCCCCCGGCCACCATCGAGTGGGAGTAGGGCCGGTCTGGCATTGCCGGGCACCTGCAGGCATCTAGACGAAGCGAGCTCATAAAACG
>CAVWCW010000029.1:0-111194 GCA_963753615.1 uncultured Gammaproteobacteria bacterium | reverse complement strand
ATCGTTCGGGTGCTGCTCGGTACCGCACCGGCAACCCGCCTCGCGGATCGCCTGGGTGGTCGTTATCGCATCATTGCCGGTGGCGGGCATGCTTGCCTACGTTCTTTTCGGCGAAGTAAACATCGGCCGCCGTCGCGTTTCCCGGCTGCGCAAGGTCCTCGAACGCATGCCCGAATTTCCCGCCGCCGTGCCTGGCGACGCGGACAACCTTGAGGCAAGGATTCCGGAACGCCACCAACACCTGTTCCGTGTCGGTAAGTCGATCAGCCGCTTCGAGCCTGTCGGCGGCAACTCGGCGGAGTTGTTGGAGGATTCCAATGCCGTTATCGACGCGATGGTGGTGGATATCGACTCGGCCGAGGATCATGTGCACCTGCTGTTCTACATCTGGCTTCCGGATGGCAACGGCTGCAGAGTTGTCGAGGCATTGAAACGCGCGGCGGCCCGCGGAGTGACCTGTCGGGCCATGGCGGACGATCTCGGCTCGCGCATCATGATTCATTCCGAACACTGGCAGGCCATGCGCGACGCAGGGGTGCACGTGGCGGCTGCGCTGCCGATCGGCAACCCGCTGCTGCGTCCGCTCAAAGGCCGCATCGATCTGAGAAACCACCGTAAGATCGTCGTCATCGACGGACGCATCACCTATTGCGGCAGCCAGAACTGCGCGGATCCGGAGTTCCGCGTCAAACCGAAGTATGCACCCTGGGTCGACGCCATGATGCGTTTCGAAGGGCCCATCGCTGCGCAGAACCAAATGTTGTTCGCGAGCGATTGGATGACCTACGTGGACGAGGACCTGATGCGCTACTGCGCAAGCCGATCTCGGCACCGGGGACTGGCATTGCCGCACAGGTCATCGGGACCGGCCCGACGGTGCGCTATTCGGCCATGCCCGAAGTGTTCGAGTCACTCATGTATGCCGCCCGCCGCGAGATGGTCGTCACCACGCCCTACTATGTCCGGACGAGTCCATGCAGAACGCACTCTGCTCTGCAGCCTACCGCGGCGTGGATACCACCATCATCTTCCCCGCCAGAAACGATTCCTGGATCGTGGCGGCCGCCAGCCGCAGCGAATACGCCGATTTGCTCGCAGCGGGGGTGAAAATCTACGAATACGTCGGCGGCCTTTTGCACACCAAGTCTCTTACGATCGACGGCGAGGTCACCCTGATCGGTTCGGCGAATATGGACCGCCGCAGTTTTGAACTCAACTACGAGAACAACATACTGTTTTTCGACCCCGGGCTCACAGCCGGCGTGCGGCAGCGCCAGCAGGATTACATCACCCGGTCGAACCCGGTTGACTCGCAAGCACTAGCCAAATGGCCCATGACGCGCCGCCTCTGGAACAATACGATCGCTATGCTCGGGCCGCTGCTGTAGAGGTGCCGCGCCACCTGAGAAAGGGTTTCTCGTTTCGCACCAGTTTCGAGTCGCTCGAGCGACTTCCGGGGGTCCCCCTCCTGCGGGTGACAAGCCGCGCCGGGAACGACACGGGCCCGGTGGGAGACCTTGCTTATTGCGCGGCGATTCCATATCCGTCAGCCTCAGCGCGGTGTCCCGCTAGTTGGGTTTGAGCTCGTATCCTTCTGCAGGTGAGGCGGGCATGCCCGAAAACGTCGTTTTCAAGGGGAGAGTCAGGAGTGACGCCGTAATTGCTCGCCCAGCCGATCCCCGACTGTTTGGGTTTTTCGCGATCCTGCTTGGGTTCTTGGCGATCCTGGCCCCGGTGATCTCCGGGATGTCGATCGCGCTACTCGTCGGTGTGTTGAAAGAGCCCGGATACATCAGCTATCTGCATTGTCAACGCGGCTGGGTAAACCGTTTCCGGGAAGCTTCCTTCGCCCTTGGACAAGGAACGAGCAGACGCGATGATAAGCGAAAATTCACAGGAATGGTCTATTATCCTGTTTGCACATGAACTGCGGATGCCTGCGGGATGCCGCCGATGTCTAACAAACGCCCGGGAAGCCTTTGGCGGATATACCCAAGCTTGCCGGGCAAGTTCACGCTGCGCGTTTGGCTAAGGATGTCGGAGTGGTCACCAATCGCCGGTCCGAGCCTCTGGCATAATTGATTTAGTTGACTTAAGGAGACTGTTTTGAAACGATTTTTTTCTCTGCTAGCTGCGCTATTGATCGCAGTTTCAGTACCGCTTGCCCCTTTGTATGCCGACGAGCACGGGGAAATGCCCGCAAAAATGGCTATCGGCGCAGCGGCGACCATCTCCACCGTCCAGGAGATCGATCAGGAGACCCGCAAGGTCACCTTGAGAGACCCCGAAGGCAACCTCACCACCTTCACGGCAGGACCGGAGGTACGCAACCTGGCTCAGGTCCAACAGGGCGACATCGTGCTCATCGAGTACTACCAGGGCTTTGCCTACGTGGTCGAGCCGGCGACTTCGGCGGTCCGTGAGCGCGTTGACACCGTGGGTGTCGGCCGCGCCGACTTGGGTGAAAAGCCGGGTGCGAGCATCACCGATACCGTCGATGTGATTGCCGCGGTGGAGGCGATCGATGCGGAGACGCGCATGGTCACGCTTAAGGGGGCTCAAAAGACGGTTACCCTCAAAGTGGCTGACGACGTCGACCTGAGCGCGGTCAAGGTGGGCGACGAGGTGCACGCCAGCTTCACTCAGTCCTTTGCGGTCTCGGTGCTGCCTTCGCCGGAGGTGTCCGGCACGGTGGAGATCGAGAGCAAGGCGGTGGCGATCGGGATCGGCTTCCAATGGGGCGGCGGCACCCTGACCATGTACGACGGCTCGACCCACGAATTCAAGCTCAAGGGCCTGTCGGTCTTGGATGTCGGGATCTCGAGCGTCTCGGCCTCGGGTGAGGTATACAAGCTCACCGACCCGAAGGACTTTACCGGTACCTACTTTGCCGGTCAGGCCGGCGGCGCGTTGGTTGGCGGTGGCGCCTCGATTGTGATGAAGAACAAGAAGGGCGTCGTCATGCGCCTGGAGTCGAAGCAAAAGGGCGTCGGCTCACGCTTGCCCCGGAAGGCATCTCGGTCAAGAGCGTCGAGTAACAAAACCGCGAAGATTCGCCTCCCCAGGGACGGGGACGCGGTGCGCCCCTCGTTCGAACCACCGGCTATTAGCTGGGGTGAGCAACGGGTGGGCGCGGGTCCGGCACCGACTATTGTGTTGCAGCATTCTCGTGGCCTGCCGGAACGCGGCACCCCTTAGGCTGCAAAAGAGGGCGGAAGAACGGGCTAATGCCGATGCCGCCGTCGATCGAGAGCAACACGGCCAGAAATACCGCCATCCCGGCCGCCTGGCTGGCAGCTGGCTTCTCCGGATAACGAACGATTCGGGCAGATTGATTCGGGTTATAGACCTGCCTCCCGCCAGCCGTTCAGCCCGCCGCCCTAGGCGAGTGAGTAACCCGCTTTTAGCCTGACCTCCTTAACGAATCGATCTGCTCCGCCAAGGATTCTCGCCGCGCGAATGTCGGCGTGGGGAATGGCATGCCCTAGCATCGTTCACAAGGGGGGCGGCGCTGCGATGCTGGTGACGGGCCTATGTCCTCTCAGTTTCTCTATCCATCGACGTCGCATCCGGGCACGAACCCGAAACACGGCGAAAAAGTTCAATCTCCGAAAGCCCGGCGTGAAACCCGAAGTCGGTTACGCACTTTCCATCGCCGGAAAGCTCACAGCCACTCGGAGCCCGGGTCCCGGTACCCGATCTTCCAAGGCCACCTTGGCACCGTGGGCGTTGGCGACCGCTTGCACGATTGACAGCCCCAATCCGGAGCCCGGCCCCGGGGTCGCTTGCAGCCGATGAAAGCGGCGAAAAACCGCTGTCTTCTCCTCATCTGGGATGCCCGGGCCGGTGTCGTCGATCGTCAGGCAGGGGCCATCCGGACCCTGCTCCAGACCGACGGAGATCAGCCCGCCTTGCGGAGTAGCGCGGATCGCGTTGCTGATCAGGTTACTTAGCAGGACTTGAATCAACTCGGCGCTGGCGCGCATGTGAATGGGCTGCTCCCCCCGAAACTCGATATCCACCCCCCGTTCGAGGGCGCGGGGCGTAAGCTCGGACACCACCTCGGTCGCCAATGCGCTTATATTGACCAGGGCATAGGCGTTAGCGGCCGGTTCCGGGTCGGCCCGAGCCATCGCCAAAAGCTGGTCGATCAAGTGGTTCAGACGCTTCAATCCCTTGAGCGCCTTCTCCAGTCCTTGCTGGCGGTCCTTTTCGTCGCGCGCGCTCAGCGCTGCGTGCATCTGGGCGATGGTCCCGGCGAGCGGGGTGCGCAGCTCGTGAGCGGCATCCGCGGTAAATCGACTATAGCTGTCCAGGGAGTTCTGCAGGCGCACGAACAAGGCATTGATGGCGGTGACGAGCGGGGTGATTTCCTCGGGTACCAGCTTTTCGGGCATAGGGTCCAGGTGCGCGGACTCGCGCTCCGATATCTCCCGAGCGACCCACCGCAGTGGGGCCAGCCCCCGATCGATTGCCAACCAGAGCAGACCGAGCAACGGAAACACGAACAGGAACGGTTTTAGCGTGTTCAGCATGAAACCCTCGATCAGCGCTTCTCGTACCGAACTCGCGTCCGCGATTTGGATTCGATGCAGGGGCTGTTGCAGCGTAAGGGTGTAGACGCGCCATGACTCACCGCCGCGTTCGATGTCTGTATACCCGCTTGTTTCGGAGTGCGAAAGCGGTTCCCTCGGGGCCTTGGGCCCGCGCATCAGCAAGCGCCCATCTTTGTCCCAAACCTGAAAAATTACCGGGTATTCGTAGCCGTGGGTGTGCAGGTCGAGTTCGAACCCGTCCAGGTCGTGCTCTTCGGACTCGTGCAGGGTGGTAACTGCAAGCAGACGTGCGGTCTGGGAAAGATGGGAATCGAAGAGTTGGTTGACTTCGAAACTGGTCAGCCACCAGGTCGCCATGGCAAACGCCGACCAGACAACCAGCAAGCCACCCATGAGCAGCCCCACTAGACGGGAGCGAATCGAACCGGTCATTCTGCCGCCTTCTCGATGATATAACCCACTCCCCGAATGGTCCTGATAGGGTTGAAACCCAACTTCGAGCGAAGATGATGGATATGGACTTCCACGGTGTTGCTCCCCACTTCGTTATCCCAGCCGTAAAGTATTTCTTCCAGGCGCTGGCGCGACAGTACCCTGCCGACGTTTTCCAACAAGGCTTGTAAAACAACAAACTCACGACTCGACAATTGAAGCGGTTCGCCACCTAGCTCGACACTATGGGCAGCGGGGTTCAGGGTCAAATCCCCGTATACCAACACCGGGTCGGCCATGCCCTGGCCACGCCGGAAAAGCGCCCGGATTCGGGCACAAAGTTCGTCCAGGTCACAGGGTTTGACCACATAGTCATCGGCCCCGCTGTCCAGGGCCCGAATGCGGTCGGGTATTCGCTCCCGGGCAGTCAAAACCAAAACCGGGGTCTGGATGCCCTCATGGCGCAACTGGTCGAGTATTTCGAATCCGGATTTTCCCGGCAGGTTCAGATCGAGTACAACCACGTCGTAGCTGACCGAACGAAGTACGCGTTCCGCGACATGGCCATCCGTCACCCAATCCGCCTCCCCACAGGACTGCGAGAGGACGGTACGGATCCCATCGCCCAACAGTTCATCGTCTTCGACAACTAGAATACGCAAGCTATGACCTGATCGTCTGGTATTTACGCCGCTAGGCGAGATGCCATTTTGTTGCCATGGCTCTTGCAGCGCCGCTTTCAAAAGAATGTATTAAAAATCTATGATATTCAAGTAGTTAAGGGTTTTTCTCGTGGCGGTTCACCCTGTGCGGCGGGGGCAAGCCAATCATCCAGCAGGTCATTCTGTAACTCGGAAAAACCTGCGCCTCGACGGCTCGAGTTGTCAACCACTTTACCGGGGGCCACAGCACCGGCCCATCCGATCCACGGGAAGCAAGCTTACCATCTGGCTGACGACGTCCGGAACAGGCCAGACTGCTGTTCCTTTGAAGCTAGCACTATTTTTAGCCAAAACCCGGCCTCCGCCTGTTAGGTCAATACTGAAGTTGACTGGGTGAAACACTGTAGATGGTGTGTACCCACCCTAGGGAAATCCGCGTTTCAGGGCCTCCCGCCTGAATCGGAGCCGAAACTCTTGCGAAATCGATAGATCTTAACCCGGATATTTCAGTGCGCCGTGGAAAGGCGCGTTCTCTCATTGGGTGAAATTCCCACCCGGCACCTATCGCTCCAGCGGGTAGCGAATCGGAGCGGTCGTGGAGGTAACGAAGCGGCCGAAGCCTCTGGTGTAGAGTTGGTCATTTTAGTGACTCGGCGAGCATGCAGGCCGAACGAGTAGTGAACGCTGAGCAGGCCTCGAAAAGGGTAATGCGGAAGCCGACCCGCCTGAAATACGGGGAAGGCCGCTGCTGCTGGGGAAGCGAGCGATGAGCGCGACCCAGCGGTTCCGCCGGGGTAGTGGCGACGGCATGCAGGTACAAGGGAGCGCGACGCAACACGGGAAGCCCCAGAAGCAGGCGCGGCGTGTGCGCCCGACCGGCGACCCGCGAGGGTCAGGCCGGGCCGTTGGGGTGGCGGGGGTCCGTAGTGCCGCTGAAGCCGGGTAATGCCGGTGGACGGAAAGGGCCTCAGTTCGAGGGCGGTGTCAAAGCAGGTCTGGGGTTGACATGAGGCTGATTTCTTCCTCTGGTAATTCCCTTATTGTAACATTGGGAATATTTCCGAGCGGCCCCAGCGGTCGCCGTACCCATGGAGTGTGACAACAATGAAGAGAATGACGCGTCGAGGTTTATTGATGGCGGCTTTAGTGGCTTTGCCAGGGGTCGGATCCGCCGGGGAATGGGTGATGGCGCCGGCGTTCAAGGAAGGGTGGATAGGCGATTACACGGCAGCAGTAACGGCCGGATATATGGCGCTCGACAACGACAGCGCCTCGGACGACAGCAGCCTGGGCTTGCAATTCGCTCTCAACTGCCCTTGGTTTCGGCCGCCGGAAGGGATGATCCGGCAGCAGTTCAACCTCAACCGGTTTGACCATGACGGGCTCGAGCTCACGAGCCTGGAAATGAATCCCCGTTACTTTTGGGACCTGCCGTCGAACTTTACGCTGGGCGTAGGGCCCGGTGTCGGCTATGTTTGGACTGACCCGGACGAGGGCAAGTCGCCGAACCTCTGGTCGTTCCAAGCCGGCGTAGATTTGGATTACCGCCGGGGCGTGTTCTTCTTCGGCGTCGGCACCCGCTACCAGTGGACTGAAAACAAGCGGGTCGGGCTGAACGATAAGGGCGTAGACAACTGGCTGACCTCGGTCAAGGTCGGCGTCAATTTCTGAGCCCCTGTCGGTGTCCGAAGTGCCGTCGGCGTTGTCGGCGGCATCGAGGTTCTACCGCCGGCAGCGTTCTTTGTATCGTCAGCCCGGATATTTCACCAGGCCGCCGGGCGGCGTGATACCGGGCGTTACGATGGAGACGCCTCCGCAGTCATATTCGAGATCTTCGAATTTCCAGTCGCTTATGCGCAGCCGCCCGGCGGCCTGGTGAAATATGCGGGTTAACCCTGAGCGACGTTCGAATTGCCAGTCCCCGCCTCTAGCACGCAGGTGTCGTCGGGCGGCGCCCTGACTTCACTGCTCCGGCCTGGCGGGATCCGCCGTTCGTTCCAGCAGTTCGATGATGAACTCGTCGAGTTGATCGAAGTGCTCGCTGCGCACCCGCTGGCCGGTGGGCGTGACCCGAAAGCGGAACTCGCTGGAGCCAGCGGTGGGGGTGGCGATTTCGATGGCATGGGCGTTGAGCAGCAACTCCCGGGCGTCGTGCACCGGCAGGTTCTGACTGTGCAGGCGATGGCCCTGGTGCAGTGCGTTGAGGATGTATTCCCGCAGTTCGCCCGATGTGATGCTGAAGGCCAGCTCGACCGCTTGCTGGATCAGCAGCCGGCGGCGTGCCTCGCGGTCCAGTCCGGGGTGTTCTTCGGCCCGGCTCTGCACTTGGCGGCGGGCGCGACCGGTGTACAGCCGGAGGCTGTCGGGATCGGGTAGGGCCAGGTGGATGCCGGCCAAATTGCCGCCGGCGGCAGCCAGGCGCCGGTCTTGTTCTTCGGATTCCAGCTCGGATAGGACCTGGCAGGCCTCCAGCAGGCGGGTCGGGCGGCCGCCGGAGTAGCTGAGCTGGCGAATGATCAGATCGGCGCGGCGGGTGAAGCCGTTGAGGGCCTGGCGCAGGGCGGGCAACATCACCGCGCTGGCGTTGTGCATGCGGCCTTCGATGCCGTCGAGCAGCTTGAGGTAGAGGGATTCCCGGGGCTGCTCCAGCAGTTCCGGGGCGAGCTTGCGCAACTCGCCTTCGGCCCGGGCCTTGAACGGGCGCTGCTTGCGCCGGGCCTTGGCGATCAGGCCCTGGATCTCGTCGCGGTATTTCTCCACGCTGTCGGCCGACAGCCGGATCGCCAGGTCCGGCATGAAGCGCTTTTCCATGAAGTCGAAGAACTCGTCGCTGGCCCGCTGCACCACCTGTTGGGCTTCGACCTCCTGTACCAACTGACGCTTGCGTTCGTCGAGTTCGGCGATCACGTCGCTGAAGTCGCTGACAATGCGCTCGGAGTACTCGAAGGCGTCGAGTAGGTCGTAGACCTCGCCTTGGTCCAGGAAGGATTGCAGGGCGTTGCGGGTGTTTCGGGTGTTGCGGTGCCGGGTGCGATATCGTCCACCGGCGGATTCCACCATGGGCTGGGTGAACAGCCGGCCGATGCGGCTGAAGGCGTAGGTGCTCTGCAGGGTCGCTTGGTCCACCTGGCGTTCGAGCCAGCCGTGCTCCAGCAGTTGGTTGAGGACCCAATTTGCCTGTTCACGCTCGCCGCGGACCGGGGTCTGGTATTCGTCTTCGCCCTCGTCCAGAGCCGGGGTGCGGGTGATCGCCTGCTGAAAGACCTCGATCAGTTGCTCCCGGTCCAGGGCTCGAGAGTAGTCCGCGAGGGAGCTGTAGAGGCGGGCATAGAGGGCGCGCAGGCACTCCAGCATCTGTTCCCGGTATTTTCCGGTCAGCGGGCGGAAGAAGTGCCGGCGGGCGTCGCTGAAGAACATCGGTGGCGGCGGGTGCTGGCCGGATGCGGTTTCAGTTCAGCGGCTGACGGGCCCGATAGCTGCCCTCGGCAAAAGCGCCGAGATAGCGCTCCAGGTCCGGGTGGCGGATCGGGCCGCCGCCGGAATCGGGTTCCAGGTGGCGTTCGGCCACGTAGGTCATGTGCTCGGCATTGTCCACCAGGACGTGGTACCAGGGCCGGTCCTTCGGCGGGCGGCTCAGGGCCACCTGGTCGTACCATTCGTCGTCGCCCTGGAATACCGGATCGACGTCGACAATCACGCCCCGATAGTCGAAGCGAAGGTGGTGGACCAGTTGCCCGATGTGGAATTTTGCTTGCTGATGCATGGTCGGCTTCCAGTGTATCCCATCCCGACAAACGGCGGTACGCGGGCTTCCCGCTCAGGCATTGCCCGGGAGCTTGCCGCTGATGCCGTGCTCGCGGGCGAAATCCAGCATGCGCTGGATCGGCAGCACGGCGCGCTCGCGGATTGCCGGGTCGATCAGGATTTCGTTGCTGCCGCTTTCGAGCACCTCCGCCAGGTTGATCAGGGAGTTCATGCCCATCCAGGGGCAGTGGGCGCAGCTCTCGCAGGTGGCGCCGGCACCGGCGGTGGGGGCGGCGATCAGCTTCTTGTCCGGGGCCAGTTGGTGCATCTTCCAGAAGATGCCCTCGTCGGTGGCGACGATGAACTCCCGGTTTGGCAACTGAGACACCGCCTTGATCAGGGCGGTGGTGGAGCCCACCACGTCGGCCTGGTCCACCACCTCGTCGGGGGATTCAGGGTGCACCAGCACGGCGGCCTCCGGGTGCAGCCGGCGCAGGCGCTCCAGGGCGACCGACTTGAATTCCTCGTGCACCACGCAGGCGCCTGGCCATAGCAGCATCTCGGCCCCGGTTGCACGTTCCACATAGTGCCCCAGGTGCTTGTCCGGGGCCCACAGGATCTTCTCGCCCCGGGCCGCCAGATGCTCGACGATGGGCAGGGCGATGCCGGAGGTCACGACCCAGTCCGAGCGCGCCTTGACCTCGGCGCTGGTGTTGGCGTAGACCACCACGGTGTGCTCGGGGTGAGCGTCGCAGAAGGCGCTGAACTGGTCCGCCGGGCAGCCCTCGTCGAGGGAGCAGGTGGCGTGGAGGTCCGGCATCAGGACGCGCTTTTCCGGGTTCAGGATCTTGGCGTCTCGCCCATGAAGCGCACGCCGGCGCACCACCAGGGTTTGGGCTGAGCTGTCGCTGCCGAAGCGGGCCATCTCCAAAGAGTCGGCGACGCAGCCGCCGGTCTCCTCGGCCAGTGCCTGCAGGTCGCCGTCGGTGTAGTAGTGGGCCACCAGAATCGCGTTTTCCCGCACCAGCAGGGCCTTGATCCGGTCTTTGAGCGCCTGCTTTTCCGCGGCCGATAGACTGGGCCAGACCGGGTGCGCAGGCACCTGGATCGGGGGCAGAGACAGGCTCTCGGGAGAGATGGTGTGGATTTCGTTCATGGCTGTGATCTCCGGGCGACGCTCAGCGGATGATCGTCACCCGCTCCGGGTGCTTCAGGCGATAGACGCGGGCCGGCCGGTGGTTGCCGTTGCGGCGTTGGGCGCCGGTCTCGGTAAGCTGGTCCAGGCCCAGGACCCATTTACGGAAGTTGCGTTTGTCCAGGGTTTCGGAGCGGATTATCTCATAGAGCCGCTGCAGCTCGCCCAGGGTAAAAGTCTTCGGCAACAAGCGGAAGCCGATGGTGGAGTAGTCGAGCTTGGCCCGCAAGCGCCGATGCGCCAGGTCGACGATTTCGTTGTGGTCGAAGGCCAGAGGCGGCAGTCGGTCGAGGCTGAACCAGGCGCTGGCGGCGGCGTCGGAGGCGGCGCGGGGGTGCAGGCCCGCGGCCGGAGCCAGGCCCAGGAAGGTGACACTGACCACCCGCTCGCGGGGGTCGCGACCGGGTCGGCCGAAGGTGTAGAGCTGTTCCAGGTAGATGCCCCCGATGCCGGTCTCTTCCATCAACTCTCGGCGGGCGCAGGTCTCCAGCCCTTCGTCGATTTGGAGAAAGCCCCCGGGCAAGGCCCAGCGGCCCGCATAAGGCTCGCCGCCGCGGCGAATCAGCAGCGCCTGGAGTTGGGCGTCTTGGACGGTGAACATCACCACGTCGGTGGTCAGCGCCGGATGGGGGTGTTCGTAGCAGTATGGACATGCGGCCATCGGCATCACTTCGTGTAGTCTCTACACTTAAGATAGTGTGCCGGTTACACTTATTCAACCTCGAAAGAGCAGTTGACCGCTCCATTCTGACAGTAAGGTACTGAAATGCAGGAACAAGCCTTCGATTTATCTCTTCACCGATTCGGTGATCCAGGCTACGGGGCGCATGGCACGCTTGCGGCGGCGTATGGTCCGGTCCTGTTCCAGACGGAACCTGACATTTCCCACATCCCTGTGGGTCGCTGCGTTGCAACGCCTTGGAATAGATTGACTATTCCGCGTCGTTGCGCCTCGGCTTTGGCTTCCTGCGTCGCCCTACCTCCTGCATCCATGCAGTCGTTGCCCTACACCCCCGCAAGCACACCCTACACCCCGTCCAACTGCTCTTTCTGGGTTCAATGGGGGCAGGCCGATCGCCTGAGGGGAGGCAGGCGGCACCCGCACCCATTACCGGGTGCGGGTGCGTTGGGTCAGGACGGGTCGCGCGGGGCCTCGCTCGCCGGCGGAGCCTCGGCGGCGGCTGGTTTCGCCGCCTCCGGGGCCCGCATGGGCTCGTTCTGAACCGAGACCATGTCTTCGCCGGAGGGGTTGGTGAAGCGGTCGTTGAGGGTCTGCACGTAGGTATCCGTATCTTCTAGTACCCGTTTCAGGCGTTTGCGGGCGAAGCGGCCCCAGCCTACCGGCGTGCGGGCGAAGATGCTGCGCCAGGGTCGGGTATTGCGCAGGAACGCCCGCACCAGGTCGCCCCGCGGTGAGATGCCGTCAGCGGACTTGCGCAGCCCCCGGGCTACGGTCGCGGCCGCCAGTCGGCGCACCCCGTAGTGGATGCCGAGCAGCGCCAGCACATGGCCCGCCAGCACCAGGAAAAGCACCGCCGGGCTGGTCTGGCCCGGCTCCAACCAAACCGGCTGGAAGCTCAGGCCCTGCCAGTAGCCGGCCTTGACGGTGAGCCCGATCAGCGCGGCAAAGAACAGCCCGAAGCCGATCAGGTCGCCCCAGAGTACGCGCCGGCGCCAGCGGCCGATGGCCTGCATCAGCGAGGGGGCCACCCGTTCTTCGATGTCACGGGCGGTCTTTTCCACCGAGCCGACGATCCGGTAGGCACGCTCGATTTCCACCTGCTGCATGCGGCCGTGGATCTCGGCCAGGTCGGCGTCGCGCTTGCTCTCGAAGCGGGCGCGGCGGTTGGGGTCGTCGATCGGCACCGCGGCGTCCGGGTTGTAGATGGTGAAGAAGCGCCCCGCGGTCAGACCCTGCTCGCCCAGGGCCCGCTGCCAGGCGGCCACGACCTCTTCCGGGTTGTCTTCTCTGGCGGTGGTGTCGATCTGGTTGAGGATGTACAGGAACTTGCCCGAGTCGGAGCGGCTAATGGTGTTGGCAACCAGGTGCTGCAGGGTGTCCTGCATGGCCCCGGGCTCCGGGTGGCGGGCGTCGAAAAACACCAGCACCAGGTCGGAGAGGTCGACGATGTGGTCGGTGATGCGAAGGGTCGAGGTGCGTTGGGCGTCGGCGTCGAAGCCGGGGGAGTCGATAAGAATCTTGCCGCGCAGGCGCTCGCTGGGGCAGGTCTTGAGTTGCAGATAGGCGTCGATGCGGGCCCCTTCGCCCTGCGCGACCAGCTCGATCTCGTTGCTTATCTGGTAGAACGGGAAGCGCGGGTCGGAATCCAGGGCGACCCCGGGCAGGGCGTGGGGCGTCTCCTCGTGGCTGAAGCAGACCACGGTAAACTTGTCGTCGACCGCCTGGTTGCCGGTGCGCTGGGTGCGGAAGCCGAGAAAGTGGTTGATAAAGGTGGATTTGCCCGAGGAGAAGGTGCCGAGGATGGAGATCAGCGGCCACCAGGGGATCTTCATGGCGAAGGAGTCGTCATTCTCCAGCAACCCCATGCGGTAAGCGATGCGATCCAGGGTGCGGAAACTCTGCACCGTTTTGATTAGGACCGGGTTCTCCTGTTGTAGGTGGGACTCCAGACTCTGGAGTCGGCTCTCGATCAGTGTGCCGGGCGAGTTCATCAGATGGCGACTCCTCAAGTGGTTGCTGCCAGCGGCCCCCGGGGCCGCGAAGCGCAGTGGAGCGAGTGGATGCGGCTCGCGCCGAGCCTGGCGCGGTCCGCTGTCAGCCGCTAATACTACCTCTCGGCGGGGTATACGAACAGGGGGCGGGGTGGCATGCTGCTTACCTTTTAGGAAAATAAGAAAAATACCAAATACTTTAGTATCCGGGGCGGTGCCGGGTGCGAGCTCGAGTCGCCGGCCCAAGCGCGTTTCGGTGCGGCTCCGCCCCGCTTTTAGCGGTGGACCGAAAAGCGAGAAAATCAATCGTATGCGGTTATTTTATTAGAGGTTTTTTTGCGGCCGCGCCGTCTATTCGATTGAGCTCGCCCGGTCAATTGGGGACATTGCCAATATTGCAAACACCCCTGGCATAGGGGATACTGCTGTGTCAGATTCAGGGCCTCCCGGTTCGTTACGCCCTGCCTGGGGCCTCAAAACTTTAATAACTCACCTTAAGAACAGCAAATATCAGGAGCACACGATGGCTGAATTGTTTTCTGACGAATGGATGAAGAGCTTCGTAGAACAGTGGAACGCCGAGCCCGATCTGTCGGACGCCTTGGCCCAGATCGGTTTCAACAGCGTGATCGGCTACGGTTTCGACGGCGAGGCCCAGCCGCGCGGCGTGCTGGTGGTGGAAAACGGCAAGGCCACCAGCGGTGGTGCCTACAACGGCGAGGACATGAATTGGGACATTCGCGCCAGTGCGGAGCAGTGGCAGAAGTGGATGGGTAAGCCTCCGGGCATGATGGGCCTGGGCATGGCCTTCACCTCGCGGAAGATGAAGTTCCTGGTGGGCGACTACGGCTCCATGATCAAGGACCCGCGGATGGCGGGGCCGTTCATCAAGAGTTTCTCGGTAATGGCCCGCGCTTAAAGGCATCTGCTATCCCGCCGCCGCCGGGCCCGCTGTCGGGTCCGGCGGCGGCATTCAGAATTTTCCTGTGATGCACGAGTTTATCCAACACTAGCAGGTGACGGTAATTATGGGGATCAACATCCGTACAGTGCTGTTCTCCGCGGGACTGCTCTGCCTTGGCGCCATGCCGGCGCAGGCCCAGCCCCCGGCGGTCGGTGATACCTACGTAGTTCAGCAGTCGCGAGGCGCGGCTACGGTTTCCTTGGGCGGGACGGTGATCCCATATAAGCAGGTAACACTCTCTGCCCAGCTGCCGGGTCGAATCAAGTTCCTGGCCGGCATCGAAGGCGACCAGTTCGACGAAGACGCGCTGCTGGTGGCCATTGATGACCGCGAGCTGCTCGCCAAACGCCAGGCGGCGATCGCCATGTTGGCCAACGCGGACGCCTCCCTGCGCAATGCCGGGGCCCAGTATTCCCGCGAACTTTGGTCGCCCCGTTCCCGCGAGCCAATGAGCGGCATGGGCATGCCAAACCTGTTCGACCAGATGTTCACCGACCCCATGGAGTCGGTGATGGGCCGCCGCAACGAGCCGGCGACCCGGGACATCGACCTCTATAGCTCCCATATCGGCATCCAGCAGGCACAGAATTCCCTGATGCAGGCCCGCTCCGAGATTCAGGCGATCGATGCGAAGCTGCGCGACGCCAAGAGCTTGGCGCCCTTTGACGGGGTGATTACCAAGAAGTTTATTGAGGTCGGGGACACCGTGCAGCCGGGCCAGCCGTTGCTCGAATTTGCCGATCTCACCTACCTGCAGGTGATGGTGGACGTGCCCGCGCGTTTACGCCCGGGGCTCAATATCGGCATGATGCTTCGGGCCCAGCTCGATGTCGGGGACCAGGTGGTGCCGGTTCGTTTGGCGCAGATCTACCCGATGGCGGACGCCCAGCGCCACACCGTAAAGATGAAGTTCGACCTGCCTCAGGGCGTGTCCGCCCCGGGCATGTACGTCAAGGTGCTGGTGCCGGACCTGACCTCTCCCGGCCACGAGGCGCCCATCATCCCCACCTCCGCAATCCGCTACAACGGCAGCCTGCCCGCGGTCTATGTGATCGGCGAGGACGGTCGCAATGAACTGCGTCTGATTCGGGTCGGCGAGGAGAGCATGTCGCCTGGCTTTACCACCGTGCTTTCCGGCTTGCGCGCCGGCGAGCGGGTGATCGCCAATCCGGGCCCCGGACTATCCGCCGGTTGGAGCGAGGTGCCGCCAGGCCCAGACAAGTAGGGCCGGCGCGGTTACGCGCTCCTTTTCTACCCCCCCTTTATATCTCTGGCCCCGGTTCCCCCGGGGCCCAAACGCTTGGAAATGGGCTGAACCACCATGAGCCAGCAAGATTCCAATCCCCAGGCCGAATCGCGGGTCGAGGAGTTGACCGACGAGCAACTCGGCCTAGCCGGCCGCACTGCCCGGTTCTTTATCGATTCCCCGCTTTCGCCCCTCCTGTATATCGCCATGATGCTAATGGGCGTGATGGGCCTGATCGTCACCCCGCGGCAGGAAGATCCGCAGATCTCGGTGCCCATGATCGACATCTTCGTTCAGTATCCGGGCGCCGATGCTCAACAGGTCTCCACGCTGGCCATCGGCCCCCTGGAACGGATCATGAGCGAGATGCCCAAGGTCAAGCACGTCTACTCCGCCGCGCAACGGGGTCAGGGCATGGTCACGGTGCAGTTCGAGGTGGGCGAGGAGATGACCCCCTCGCTGGTCAAGGTCAACGACAAGCTCGACTCTAATATGGACCTCATCCCGCCTGGGGTGATGCCGCCGCTGGTCAAGGCCAAGGGCATCGATGACGTCTCGGTGGTGAATCTCACCCTCTGGTCCAAGGACCTCGACGCTGACGGCATCCCCGACGTGGACGACGGGCATCTGCGGATGTTGGCCCACGATTTGCTGCAGAACCTCAAGGAGATCAAGGGCACCGGCGCCGGTTTCGTGGTCGGCGGGCGCGCAGAACAGATCCTGGTGGAGGTGTCCCCGGAGCGGCTCTCGGGCTACGGCATCAGTCTCGATCAGGTGGCCCAGGCCATCCGTTCCGCCAATGCCGAGGCCCAGGCCGGTGGCGTGGAGTCCGGAGATACCCACTTTACCGTGGTGACCGGCTCCTTCCTGCGCACCGCCGACGACATCTCGAAGCTGGTGCTGGGCACCCACATGGGGGTCCCGGTCTACGTGCACGACGTCGCACGGGTGGTCCAAGGCCCCGAAGACGCCAGCCAATTGGTTTCCTACTCCACCGGGCCCTCAAGCGACCTCGGTCACGACGCCAATGGCGTGCCCGCAGTAACCATCGCGATCGCCAAGAAAGAGGGCACCAATGGCGTCACCGTGGCCAGCTCGGTGATCGATCGCGTCGAGGACCTGAAGGGTAAGCTGATCCCCAGCAATGTGGAAATCAGCGTTACCAGAGACTATGGAAAGACCGCCAACGACAAGGTCAATGACCTGATCTTCAAGCTGTTCGTCGCGACCGGCTTCGTGTTCTTGCTGGTGCTCTGGTCGTTCCGCGCCCTGCGCCCGGCCATCGTAGTGGTGCTGGTGATCCCGGTGGTGCTGCTGATGACCGTATTCAGCGCCTGGGTCCTGGGTTTTACCATCGACCGAGTCAGCCTGTTCGCGCTGATCTTCTCCATCGGTATTCTGGTGGACGATGCCATTGTGGTGGTGGAAAACATCTACCGGCGCTGGCTGGAGGAAGGCGGCACCGACAAGGCCGTGGCGGTGGACGCGGTGCGTGAGGTCGGCAATCCCACCATTCTCGCTACCTTCACCGTGATCGCCGCCCTGCTGCCGATGGGCTTCGTCAGCGGCATGATGGGGCCCTATATGTTCCCGATCCCGGCCCTGGGTTCGGTGGCTATGTTGATCTCCCTTTTTGCGGCCTTCGTATTCACGCCCTGGCTGGCCATCTCGCGCTGGCTTCGGCCCTCGATGCGCTACCTGAAAAAGGCCGAGAAGCGCGAGCACAAGGGTGCCGAGCGCCTGGAAGGCATGTACCGTCGCATCCTCACCCCGCTGATGGAGAGCAAGTCCAAGCGGGTGCTGTTCAAGGTGATCCTCTGGGGCTGCTTCGCCGCGGCCTGCTCCATGTTCTACACCAAGGCGGTGGCGGTAAAGATGCTGCCGCTGGACAACAAGCCGGAATTCTCGGTGGTGTTCGACATGCCGGAGGGCACCGCCCTGCCGGTGACCGCCAACCTGGCAAACCAGATGTCCAAGGCCCTGCGCGAGATCCCCGAGGTCATCGC
The DNA here is from genome assembly GCA_963753615.1 of uncultured Gammaproteobacteria bacterium. Taxonomy (GTDB): domain Bacteria; phylum Pseudomonadota; class Gammaproteobacteria; order Chromatiales; family Chromatiaceae; genus CAVWCW01. Next base: position 93,716 of record CAVWCW010000029.1, on the reverse strand, counting down.
CCTCCAGGTCTACGCGGGTACCGCCAAGCCGTTCGACTTCAACGGTATGGTGCGTCATTACTACCTGCGTCAGGAGCCCTGGCAGGGCGAGGTGCAGGTGCAGTTGCTGGACAAGACCGAGCGCAAGCGCAGCAGCCATCAGATTGCGGTGCAGGCGCGTGAACTGTTGAAGCCCATCATCAAGGGCACCGGTGCCCGCATTGCGGTGGTGGAGATGCCGCCCGGCCCTCCGGTGTTGCAGTCAGTCGTAGCCGAGGTGCATGGGCCCTCGGCGGAGGTTCGCCGGCAGGTCGCGCGCGACCTCACCGACATCTTCGGGCAGGCGGAAAGTGCCCGAGACGTCGACAATTACCTGCGTGATTTCTACGAGTACTGGCGCTTCGAGGTCGACACCGAAAAATCCGTGCGGCGCGGAATCTCGGTGGACGTGATCAACCGCAATCTGTCGATGGCCTTGGGTGGCGCCACCATCGGCGACGTCAAGCAGCGTGCCGGCTATGAGCCGGTGAACATCCTGATCCAAGTGCCGCTGTCGATTCGTTCCCAGGTGCTGAGGCTGGCCGACCTTCCGATTCCTTCTCAGGGCGGGCAAACCCTGCCATTAGGGGAACTTGGGCGCTTCGAGCGCATACCGGAAGACGACATCATCTACAAGAAGGACCTGCGTCCCGTCGAGTATGTGGTGGCCGATGTGGGCGGGCGCTTGGCGGCCCCGGTTTACGCCATGTTCCAGATCCAGGATCTGCTCGAAGACTATACCGCGCCGGACGGGGTCAAGGTGGAGGCGGCCTGGTTTGGCCCGCCCGCCGACGATAATCAGAGCAGCATCGAATGGACCGGAGAATGGACCGTCACCTTCGAGACCTTCCGGGACATGGGCGGCGCCTTTATGGTGGCTCTGGTGCTGATCTATGTCCTGGTGGTCTGGGAGTTCGGCAACTTCCGCATCCCGGCTCTGATCATGGCCCCGATTCCGCTAACCCTCCTGGGCATCATTCCGGCCCACTGGCTGATGTTCAAGCTGGGTCTCGGCGGCGAATTCACCGCCACCTCGATGATCGGCTGGATCGCTTTGGCCGGAATTATCGTGCGCAATTCGATTCTGTTGGTGGACTTCTCGTTGCATGAGATCCAGCGCGGCATTCCGGTAGCGGAGGCGGTGATCCGCTCGTGCAAGACCCGAACCCGGCCGATTATGATCACGGCCTGGGCCTTGGTTGCCGGTTCCAGCGTGATCTTCACCGACCCCATCTTCCAGGGCATGGCGATTTCGCTCGCCTCCGGGGTCATGGTTTCCACTATCCTAACCCTGATCGTGATTCCGCTGGGATGCATGAGCGCCGCCAAATCTCTGTGCGAGGTGGCGGCGGTTGGCTGCCCGCCGGGCACCAATATCCCGGTGCCGGAAGAACAGCTCAAGACGGTGCCCATGAAACCGTCCGGGGCCTCGGGCAGGCCGTCCCTTGCGATGCGGGTATGGAGTGCACTGGTCACTGTCATCAGCATGGTGTTTTATGCCCTGCGCGGCATCTTGTTGTTGCTGATGCAACTGTTTAAACGCAAGCCGAAGCCAAAACCGGGTCCCAAATCTGGCGGGTCTGCGCCGAAACCGGGCCCGGCGGGAGGCGCGTCGGGTGGCTCTGGGTCGGCGGTTGCCAGCGCTCGCGCGGAGACGAGCGCTCAGCCACAGGCCACCGCCAAGGCTGCGCCGGCCCCCGTTGCTGCGCACCCCCAGGGCAAACCGGCGCCGAAGCCGGAACTGCCGAATTCCGAGCCGCAGCGGGTTGCCGAACCGGCTGCGAAGGAGAATGCCCCGGCAGAGACGGCGAGCCCTCCTGCGCAGAAGGTCGAAGCCGCGAGTGCTTCTGCAGTTGACCCCGAGCCGGTCGCGAGCGCCGGCGGCGGTAAGGCCGAAGGCCCGCAGAAGAAGTCGTCCCGGCGAGGGATTCGGCTCAAGGGTAACGCCAATATTGCGCCGGACATCGACAACATGGACCAGTTCTGAGTGCTGGCCCCGGCAGGTCTGCGTCAGGCGGCCGTTCTCTCCAGTCGGCTCAGCCGAGCGGTTGGGCAGGGTTCGGAGTCGCGCAGTCGTTTTTTTAGGGCTATTGATCAGGCGACCCTGGCCGGCATCGGGGGCATCCTGTCGCTATGGATCTTGGGGGCCCAGCCGGCGATGGCCGAGGGTTATGGGGCCGATCTCGGTGTTCGCCCCCAAGTGCATCGGAAGGCTTGGCTCTCCGACGGTTATTGGCTCGAAGGCGCAGCCGAGGCCTGGCAGCCGGCCAATCGCCCCCCAACTCCCCAAATGGAGCGTTACCGCGCATACTCTCAAGAACCCGCTGCGGCGGTATCGCCCCCCTGGCCCGCGGGTTACCGCAGTTATGGGTCTATTCCATTTGCCGATGACGCCTATCACCCGGACCTGCGGCCTACGTACAGCTCCTACGATCGGGCCATCTTCCCCGGCGGGGCGGCCGCGCCGCTTCCCGGCATGGGTTTTCGCCCTTTGGCGCAGGCGCCTGAGATAGGCCCGCCGCCGGCCCCTTTCGGTGCGCATTCGTTCGATCCGTATGCTGCCCCGCGCCCGGGCCGCGACGCCTATAGTTTTCGGCCAGCGTCGGAGCCGCATGCGCCGGAACGCGTGAGTCCGGTCTGGTACCGGGAGCGGGCCAGCGGCAAACACTACCTGTTTCGTCCGGTGACGCAGGAGGAAGTGGTGTCTCGTCCCTCAGATCACAGCTTCAACAGCTCGCGCTATGCCCAGCCCGCATCCGCAGACCCCCGGTATCCGGACCCGGACCGTTTCCCCCCGTTCATGGCGGGCTATACGGGCAGCCAGGGGGGGCTTTCTCGAACACTGGCGGCTGGGGTGGAGATCCCTATGGTGGCCCCGTCTACGGGTTCGAATAGCGTCAGCCGCGCCCCTGGGGCGGGGCATTTCGGGGCGGCAAATGTCCGCATAAAAAGCCTGCCCACCAGTGGTGGGAGCAGGCGAAGAACCAGCAATATCGGAGGATGTCGAAATTATGAGCAAGATTAGTGTGGCAGCAGCCTGTTCCCTCGTCGTTGGTCTACTTACCCAGGCCGCTCAGGCGGATTTTGCCGGGGTGGAGTTTTCCGCGGATATGATCCAATCCGGCCCTCAGGGCAGTTCCGAGGGTAAGATGTTTGTCGGTGACAACAGCATGCGCATGGAGATGGAGCAGGGCGGCCAGAAGATCGTCCAGATCATCGATCAGCAGCAGCAGGTGCAGTGGATCCTGTATCCCGAACAGCGCAGCTACATGGAGCAGAAAGCGCCGGCCAAAGCCTCGCCTGCCGCCAAGCCGGCCTCGGGCGACCCCTGTGCGGGCATGCCTGGAGCGAGTTGCCGGCAGCTTGGCAGCGAGACCATCAACGGGCGCGAGGCCGTGAAGTGGGAGATGACCTTCAGCCACCAGGGAAAGACCGCGGCCAGCACCCAATGGATCGACGCCGAGCGCCAGATTCCCCTGCGCACCGAGACCGAGGACGGCGCCACTACGGAACTCCTGATTCTGGGAGAGGAAGAGCTTGGCGGGCGCACGGTGGAGAAGTGGGAGATGCGCATGTCGCGCCCCGGCCAGGAGCCCCAGAGTTCCTTTCAATGGTATGATCCGGAACTTAAAATCGCCATCAGGGAAGAATTCCCCGGTGGTTATATCCGCGAGCTGGTGAATATCAAGCAGGGGGCGCAGCCCAGCGAACTGTTCACCATCCCGGAGGGCTTCAGCCGCATCAGCATGCAGGATACGGGCGGCAGTTCGCGTTGAGGCGAAACCGACCCGCGCCGGGTGCTGTTTCCCCGGCGCGGGATCGGGCGTGGGGAAACGCTGATGGATGGCTTTTCCCGCGCCGGGCAGGATGTCTGGCCATGTTCCATCGTCCCGGGCGCCGGCAATGAAGGTTTTCGGAAACTGCATTTATCAAAGCCATATTGTAGAAAGGCCAGGATGGTTTTTTCCACGTTTCCCTGGTGAGGAATAGCAATGATTACGGTGGTTGGTAGTCTCAAGGGTGGTTCCGGCAAGAGCACGGTGACCTTCAATTTGGCCGTGTGGCTGGCGATGGCGGAGGTGGATGTGCAGGTCATTGATCTCGACCCCCAGGCCACGCTGACCGACGTCGCCGAGGTTCGGGATGAAGAAAGCTTCAAGCCTCGGATTGCGGTAAAAGGGGTTGCGGCCCTGGACGAGAAGAAACTGAAGAAGGCCGAAGAGACGCTGATCGACGTCGGTACAGCGGGTATGGACGCGCTGAAGAAGGCGGTGGAGATGGCGGACCGTATCCTGGTGCCGGTGCCGCCGAGCCAGGCCGATATCTGGTCGACCCAGCGTTTTATCCGCTTTGTCGAAATCAACACCGAGAAAACCAACAAGCCCGAGATCCTGGGCTTTATCAACCGCGGCGATACCCACCACGCGGTGCGAGAGTCCGACGAGGCGGCGGCTGCCCTAGTCTCGCTGCCTGGTATCAAATTCATCAAGCAGCGGCTGGGCCAGCGCACCATTTATCGCCGCTCGTTCAGCGAAGGACTCGCGGTATTCGAACTCGATCCCCGCAGCAAGGGGGCCCGTGAACTGACCTCTCTCAGCGCCGCCCTCTACCCGTATCTGGTCCAGTAGCAATTAAAGGGTTCCGCGGATGGAGCGGCTCAAGGCCCTGCTGTATTGTCTGCGCTGCCACCTGGTCCTGCTGATCTTTGTCGCCCTGGCCGCCGGGGGCTACTGGCTGCGGGGGGATTTGTATCGGCACTTCGGGTGGGCAGTCCAAAGCGAACCCGAAAGCGCATCTGATCCGGCGGCCGCGGAAGCGAAACCGACCCCGGTCGAGGGCAGCCGACCTGCGATCGATCGCAGTCCGAACCCGGCCGAACCCAGGTTGGTGAAGCCCGGAGCGTCCCCGGCGCAGCAACTGGTCGCCGCCGGGGACTTCAGTTTCCGTCCTCTGGATACACCCCAGTCCGAAGCCCTGTCCGGCGTGCCGAGTCACCAAGAGCTGCTTATCCAGGCCCGTCGAGCCTATTGGAACGGCAATATCCGCTTGGCAGTGCGCAATTACCAGCGGCTGATCGACACCTATCCCGACCATCCGGATTATCCGGGAGAACTGGGCAATATCTATTACGAACAGGGCGCCCGCCAATTGGCCGCCAGCTTCTACTTGGATTCCGCCCGTCTGCTGCTCGAACGGGGCGAGCGTTCCCGGGCGCAGGCCCTGGCCGAGATCCTCGACGGGCTGGATGCGGCGGCCGCCGGCGAGCTGCGCGAACGGCTTTCAGGCGCTGAATCCGGAAGCGATCCCGGGGGAACTCCGCAGGCGGCATCCAGTCCCATTTTCTAGAAGCACCGGTTTTCTCTGTGCCTGGATTTCCAAGGGAATTCCGTCTAAAGTGCTGGGGTAAGGGCGGGTTTTCCCGAGGATGCTAGCTGATGTAGCAAGGAGGCTGAGGCCGGCGGGTTGAATGGAATAGGCGAGAAGGCGTCAGCGCATGCCCATCAAATTTACTTTTACCCGCTTAAATATTTATTACCCCTGTGTTAAGCTTTAGCGCTGATGGGGTGAGCCAAAAAAGCTTTATTTCGGATCGAGAGCCATATGTCGGAACAGGACCAGACAACCTCCACCAATCCTGAAAGCCAGACCCGTGGCAGGGCGCCTGCGGGCAGCGGCTATTCGATGGACCGGTTGTCCCACGCCTTCGAAACCAGCGCCCGGCGCTGGGAGTTGATCGTATATCCCACCCTGTTCGCCTTTATCATCCTCGCCGCCTACGGCTTTTACCTCGTATTCAGCCTGGCCAAAGACGTGCACTACCTCGCCATCAGCGTCGACTCCAACTTGACGATTCTGGCCAGCAACATGCAGTCGGTGTCCGACAACATGGGGCAGATGACCGCCAACGTGCGCACCATGGCGGTGAGCGTGGAGTCCATGTCGAGGGACGTCAGTACCTTGGAGCCGATGTTGGCCAATATTTCGGACATGAACAAGTCCATGCGCCATATCACGGTAACTACCAGCAACATGCAGGGTAATATGCAGGGTATGCGCACCGACATGTACGGGCTCAACCAGAGCATGGGACGACCGATGTCCTTCTTCAATACCTTCATGCCCTGGTAATGCCTCGGGGTAGTTCCTAGGATGCCTCGTCCGACCGGCCCCCGGTGCCTTGCCCGGGGGTTTTGCATTTTTACCCCGCCCCTGGATCGAACGCGCGATGAATAGCGCCGCCGCGCAGCCCCGTCTGGTCGTTGCCATCTCATCGCGCGCCCTGTTCGACCTGGACGAGTCGCATCAGGTGTTCGAGAGCCAGGGTATCGATGCCTACTGGGAATATCAGACCGCCCACGAGGATGACGTTTTGGAGCCCGGCGTCGCCTTTGCCTTGACCCGAAAGCTACTGGGGCTCAATGCGTTGCTGGGAACTCAGGGTCAGGTAGAGGTGATCCTGCTCTCGCGCAACAGCAGCGATACTGGCCTGCGGGTCTTCAACTCGATCGAACACCACGGCCTGGAGATCAGTCGCGCCGTATTTACCGGCGGAAGCAGCCCCTACCGCTACGCCTCGGCGTTTGGTGCCCACCTGTTTCTCTCGGCGCATCCGGATGACGTGCGCCTGGCCTTGGACAAAGGCCTGGCGGCCGCCACCATCCTGCCGGTAAGGGCGCCCCGCGAGCGCGCGCCCTCCGGTCAACTGCGTATCGCCTTCGACGGCGATGCAGTGCTGTTTTCCGACGAGGCCGAACGCGTCTATCAACAACACGGCCTGCAGGTATTTTCCGCCAGCGAGAAGGCGTCCGCCCGCAAACCCCTATCCGGTGGCCCGTTCAAGGGCTTTCTATCCGCTCTGCACCATATCCAGTCGCGCCTGCCGGTAGAAGACTCGCCCCTTCGCACTGCCCTCATCACCGCCCGCGGCGCCCCGGCCCACGAGCGAGTTATCCGAACCCTGCGTGACTGGCAGATCCGCATCGACGAGGGGTTGTTCCTCGGTGGCCTGGACAAGGGCGCCTTTCTCAAGGCGTTCGGAGCCGACATCTTCTTCGACGACCAGCAACTTCACTGCGCCTCGGCCAACGCGCATGTACCCACCGGGCATGTGCCACACGGCGTGGTGAACAACCCCTGACCGGACCTTTATTCTCGTCGCTTTATGACCCCGACCATCCTGGTGCTAGTCGCTGGCCTGGCCTTGCTGCTGGTCGGGGTAGGTCTGCTGGGTACGCTGCTCGGGGTGCGTGCCGCCCTGGCAACGTTCGGCAACTGGGAGACCGGGCTTATCATGTCCGGTTACTACGCCGGGTATATCGCCGGCACAATGCTGGTGCCCCGGTTGATCCGGAATGTTGGCCACATCCGCTGCTTCGCGGCCTTTGCCGCCCTGGGTGCCGCCTCCAGTCTGGCTTTCGGTCTGCTGGTCCAGCCCTCGGCCTGGCTGGTCCTGAGACTGGTGAATGGCTTCTGCGTGCTGGGCCTGTATATGGTGGTGGAGAGCTGGCTCAACGAGCAAAGTTCGGGGCCGCAGCGCGGACGGGTGTTCGCCTTCTATATGATGACCACCTTGGTGGCCCTCGGCGCGGGGCAGTTTCTCTTACTGGCGGGGGCCGTCGACGGCCTGGGTCTGTTCGCCCTGGCCGCGATCCTGATCTCCCTAGGGGTGATCCCGGTTGCGTTGACCCGGGTAGACGAGCCACGCATCGAACTCGGCATCTCGCTCCCCCTGGCCGAGCTGTTTCGCCTCTCGCCCCTGGGGGGAATCGGGGCCTTTAGCGCCGGGCTTGTCAACGGTGTGTTTTGGGGCATGGCACCGGTATTCGGGCAGCGGCTGGTCCTGGAGGAGGGGCAGATCGCGCTGTTGATGGCGGCCACGATTCTCGGCGGCGCCCTGCTCCAGTGGCCAATCGGCCACCTCTCGGATCGGGTAGACCGTCGCCTGGTGCTGGTGCTGGTCAGCTTCGCTACCGCAACGGCCGCCCTGGGGGCCGCCTTTATCGTCATTCACGGGCATCCCGGGCTGGGCGTTTCCGCCTTTGTCTACGGCGGATTGATGTTCTCTCTGTACGGCATCAGCGTCGCCCACACCAATGATCAGTTGGCGCCGGGGCAAGTGCTGGAGGCGACCCGGGGCTTGCTTCTGGTATATGGACTGGGAGCCCTTTTCGGCCCGGTGCTAGGAGGGCTGGCGATGGAAGGGGCGGGGCCGGCGGGCTTGCCTGTTTTGTCTGCGGCGGTGGCCGTCCTGTTGGGTTTGTTCGGGCTTTACCGCATGACGCGGCGCGCCGCTCCGCCGGTGGCGGCACAGAGCGAATACGTGCTCCTGGTGCGCACGACGCCGGTGGCCCTGGAGATGCACCCCGACGCCGATCCGGCGCCGGAGCTGGACTTGCCCGCCGGCAGGTAATGCAGAGGGTTACCCCTCGACGCCCTTGAGCAGCTGGTCGACGGCGCGCTCGCTTTCCAGCCAGTCCTCCAGCTCGGTGCCCCCCTCGAAGCCGCGAGCCTGGGCGCGGTAGTAGGCCATGGTGGCAATCATTTCTCGGCGCTGTTCCGGGCTCACGCTCTGGCGCGGCTCGGCGGCCGGCGACCGGCGTGGGCTCGCTGCTGCGCGCGCGGGGGCCTTCTTGGCCGCAGCTTTCTTCACGACCTTGCGCGCCGTGGTCTTCTTGCTGACGCTGGCCTTTTTCGCGGCCGGTGCCCGGGTGCTGGTTGCCTTCTTACGAGGCGCGGCGGTACCGGCCTTCTTCCTGGCGGTCGCCTTCTTCTTAACGGGGGTGCTGTCTTCGCTTGCCATACTGCTGCCTCGCGGATGATTCAAAGGGATGTGGATCGAGATTCCGCCTTGGACCCTGTGCGGTGAGAAACCCCGCGATCCCGGCGGATAGCGTCGAGCGCGATGATAACCGAAAAGCGGGCGTCCGCAACCCTGAAAAACCCCAATAGCGATCCAAGTAATAAATCTGTCAAAGAGCCGTGAGGCGGGCTCACCAGTTGAGCCCATCATGGTTTAGGATGGGCCGAAACAAGGACACCGCATGCTCCGACTCTACCAAAGCAACCGCCTGGAAATTCTCGCCGACCGGCTGGCCGAACGGCTCGCGGAACCCCAGGGCAATCCCTTGGCGCCGGAGACGCTGGTGGTACAGCACTCGGGCATGGCGCGCTGGCTTTCACTGCGGTTGGCCAAGCGCCTGGGCGTGTGCGCCAATGTGGAGTTCCCGCTCCCGGCGGCCTTCGTCTGGCGCCTGGTGGGGGCGCTGCTGCCCGGGCTTCCGGATGAAAACCGCTTCGAGCCCGGGGTGCTGGCATGGCGCATTTTGGGCCTGCTTGACGAGCTCCCGGAGGCGCCAGAGCTCGCGCCATTGCAGCGCTACCTGGGCGATCGCGACCTGCTCAAGCGCCTGCAACTGGCCCAGCGCATTGCCGCCGTCTTCGATCAGTATCTGGTATACCGCCCGGACTGGATCCTGGCTTGGGAAGCAGGACGCCCCGCCCAACCCGGCGACGAGTGGCAGGCCTGGCTCTGGCGCCGCTTGAGCGCTAGCGGAGATCCTCATTGGGTGCGCCTGCAGCAGCGTATGTTCGCCGCCCTCGATGCCGGAGCGATGCCTGTCGGCCGCCTCCCGGAGCGGGCCGCGGTGTTCGGTATCCCTACTCTGTCGCCCGGCTACCTGGAGATCCTGCAGCGACTCGGGGAACACATGGAGTTGCACCTGTTTCTGCTCAACCCCTGCCGGGCCCACTGGAGCGAAATCGTCGACCTGGGGGAGAAGGCCCGACGCGAGGTCGAGGCCGACGGCAGCGAACTCTATCTTGAGGTGGGCAACCCGCTGCTTGCTTCCCTAGGCCGCCAGGGGCGGGACCTCTTCGATGCCCTGTTGGCGGTCGAGGGCGAGACCGAGGAGGGTTTCGTCGACCCGGATCCAGGACACCTGCTGGGGCGGCTGCAGGCGGACATTCTGGATCTGAGCGATCCGACGCAAGCCGAGTCCCCGTGGGCGTTGGACCCCAATGATCGTTCGCTCCAGTTCCACGCCTGCCACAGCCCGATGAGGGAGCTGGAGGTCCTCTATGACCAATTGCTGGAGCTGTTTCGGCGGGACCCGGAACTGGAGCCCTCTCAGGTAATCGTGATGACCCCGGACATCGACGTATACGCGCCCTATGTACAGGCGGTGTTCGGCGAGCCAGGAGACCGCCCTGCGATCCCCTACCACATAGCAGACAGGGACGCGGCCGGCGAGTGGCCCCTGGTGGCCGCTTGCCTGCAGCTGCTGGAGTTGCCGGAGCGGCGCCTGGACGCCAACCGGGTGCTGGGGCTGTTGGAGCTGCCGGCGTTGCGCCGCAGCTTCCGTATCGAGGGCGCGGATCTGCCGCTTATCGCGCGCTGGATCGAACAGACCGGCATCCGTTGGGGTGCCGATGCCGCGGACCGTGCCGCCCAGGGGCAGCCGGCGGACGCCGAGAACACCTGGCGCGCCGGTCTGGATCGGCTGCTGCTGGGGTATGCCCTGGTCGACGAGGGCGATGATCTGTTCCAGGGCCTGCTGCCCTACAACGGGGTGGACGGGGCGGATTCGGCGCGCCTGGCCGGCTGTCTTCTGGCGTTCATCGATGCCCTGACCTGGTTGCGCAAGAGGCTGCAACGGTCGCGCCCGATGGCTGCATGGGTGCGGGAGTTGGGCCAGCTGCTGGAACGCTTCTTCAGTCCCGAGGAGGATGAGGCCCACCAACTGCAGCGCGTCCGCGCCGCCCTCGATGCCGCTTTGGAGCAGGCTGAGTTCGCTGACTACAAAGGGGACCTGGACCGGGCGGTGCTGCGAGCCGAGCTCCAGGGCCAGCTGCAGGCCGGGGCCGGCGGGGGCGGCTTTCTCGGTGGCGGCGTCGCTTTCTGCTCGCTGGCGCCGATGCGAAGCCTGCCGTTCCCGGTGATCTGTCTGCTCGGCATGGACGACGGCGCCTTCCCCCGCGAGCGGCGCCCGCCCGGGTTCGACCTGATGGCGCGCCGCTTCCGCTTCGGCGACCGCTCGCGCCGGGGCGACGACCGCTACCTGTTCCTGGAGACCCTGATCTCGGCGCGGCGTTGCCTGTATCTCAGTTACGTCGGTCAGGACCAGCGCGACAACGCACCGCTGCCGCCTTCTGCCCTGGTCAGTGAGCTGCTCGATTACCTGGACCAGCTCGCCGACGGCGCGGCGCGTAAACAGCTTCTCACGCACCATCCCCTGCAGCCCTTCAGCCGGCGCCATTTTCAGCCCGACAGCGGTCTGTTCAGCTATTCGCCGGCGCTGGCTGCCGCCGCCCGCCGGCTGGGGGAAGCGGCCGCAGCGCCGGCGCCTCTCCTGCCCGGGGACCTGATGGAGCCGGAGCCCGAATGGCGCCAGATCGAGTTGCCGCGGCTGCTGCACTTCTATTCCAACCCCACCCGCTTTCTGCTGCAGCAACGCCTGGGCATCCGACTGGAGCCGGGGGAGGGGCTGGCGGAGACCCGCGACCCCTTCGGCCTTGATTTCTTCCCGCGTCAGGAGCTGGCCCAGGCGCTGGTGGAGCAGGCCCTGGAGGGCCGGGGGGGCGCGGCGCTGGAGGCCCGCTGGCGGGCCGCCGGGCAGTTGCCCCAGGGCAATATCGGTGCCCGACTCTTTGCCCGCGAGGCCGATCAGGCTGCGGCCCTTGCCGTGAACCTGGGCCAGGTCCTTGCGCCCGCGCCCGAGAGGTCACTGGCGGTCGACCTGCCCCTGGGCGAGCTGCGCTTGGTGGGCACCCTGTCCGGTGTGCGCCCAGACGGCCTGTTCGGCTACAGCGTGCACAAGATCTGGGACGCCCAGCTAATCGAACTCTGGCTGCGTCACTTGCTGCTTAATGCCCTGGCTCCGCCCGGGGTGGATCTGGTCAGTCGCTGGCTGGACCCGGAGCGCCTGTATCGGTTCCCGCCCCGGGCGGATGCCGGGGAACGCCTGAGCGAACTGCTGAGCGCCTATTGGCAGGGGCTGTGCCGCCCCTTGCCCCTGTTCCCCAAGAGCAGCCTGGCCTACGTCCGCAAGATCGCCTCCGGCAAGGACCCGGAGTATGCCCTCAAGGCCGCGGAGCAGGTTTGGGGCGGAACATTCACCCCCAACCCGGAAGGAGATAACCCCTACTATCGGCTGGCCTTCCCTGACGGGGTGGCGTTCGGCCAAGAATTCGACCGTCTCAGCCGGCAGTTGCTGTTGCCGCTGGCCGAGGCGCTGCGGGAACCGGACTGAAATGCAACGACTCGAGCTGTCCAGTGTCCCCATCGCCGGCCCCAACCTGATCGAGGCCAGCGCCGGAACCGGCAAGACCTACACCATCAGCGGCCTGGTGTTGCGCCTGGTGCTGGAGCAGGGCCTTGGCATCGACCGCATCCTGGTGGTCACCTACACCAAGGCCGCCACCGCCGAGCTGCGCGAGCGTATCCGCGGCCGCCTGAGTCAGGCCCGGGCCGTGTTCGCGGCAGGCCAGAGCGACGATCCCCTGCTGCGGACGCTCCTCGCCGCCTGCCCTGACCGGGACCTGGCTCAGCGCCGGCTCACCCACGCCATCCTCGGCTTCGAGCGGGCCCCGGTGCTGACCATCCACGGCTTCTGCCAGCGGGTCCTGCGGGATCAGGCGTTCGAGACCGGCATGCCCTTCGACAGCGAGTTGGAGCCTGACCAGAGCGAGTTGCTGCAGGAGCTGGCCGATGATTTCTGGCGTCTGCGGGTGCAGGACCTGCCCCCCGGTCTGGCTGCGCGGATGGCAGCCGAAGACCTGCGCCCTGAGGCGCTGCTGGCGGAGGTGCAAGACGGGCTGGGCAAGCCCTATCTAGTGCCCAGAGGCGCCGAGTTCCCGGACGGGTTGGCGGCGCTGGAACAGGATTTCGAGACAGCTCACCACACCGCCCGTGACGCCTGGCGCGAGCAGCGCCAGGAGATTTCGGAGCTGTTGCAGCAAGGCAAGATCAACCGCAATAAGTATCGCCTTACCTCGGTCCCTGGCTGGTTCGCGGCGATGGACGCCTTTCTGCGGGGCCCAGACGGCCCCTGGTTCGACAAGTTCGTCAAGTTCACCCCTGCCGAACTGGCCGCCGCCGCGCCCAAGGGGCAGGCACCCCTGGCCCACCCCTTTTTCGATCTTTGCGCCGAACTGCTCGTCGCCCGCCAGGCCCTGGAGGCCGCCTACGATCAGGCCCGGGCCGCCCTGCGTCTGGCCCTGCTGGGATACGCCCGCCGGGAGCTTCCGGAACGCCGCCGGCGCTCCCGTACCCTGGCCTACGACGATCTGTTGCTCAATCTGCACCAGGCACTCCAGGGGCCGGGTGGCCCGGCCCTGGCTACGGCCCTGCGCGGCCAGTACCAGGCCGCCCTGATCGACGAATTCCAGGACACCGACCCCATTCAGTACGCCATCTTCCAGCACATCTACGACGGCAGCGGCCTGCCCCTGTTCTTTGTCGGAGACCCCAAGCAGGCCATCTACGGCTTCCGCGGCGCCGACCTGTTCGCCTACCTGCGGGCCAGCCGCGAGGTCGCTGCCGGTCATACCCTCGAGCACAATTGGCGCTCCGACCCCGGGGTGATCCGGGCGGTGAACCGCCTGTTCGGGGCCGGTGAACGGCCGTTCCTGTTCGCCGACATCGGCTTTCGTCCGGCCCTGGCCGCGGAGCGCGAGCGCGAGCCCCTGGTGGAGCGGGGCGGGCGACCGGAGCCGTTTCGGGTTTGGCTGCTGGCGTCCGGCGCCAAGCCCTTGAGCAAGGAGGAGGCTCGGGCGCGGCTGGCCCGGGCCACCGCGGCCGAGATCGCCCGCCTGCTGCGGCTGGCCGCGGAGGGGGGGCTGACGCTCGGCGGCCGGCCCCTGAGCGGCGGCGATATCGCGGTACTCGTGGCCACCCACCGCGAGGGCCGGCAGGTGCGCCAAGCCCTGATGGAGCAGGGCGTCTACAGCGTCCAGCGCTCGCCGGATTCGGTGTTCCACTCGGCCGAGGCCGAGCAGCTGGAGCTGCTGCTGCAGGCCCTGCTGGAACCGGGGCGCGAGGCGCGGGTGCGGGCCGCCCTGTGCGGCCCCCTGTTCGGGCTGGACGGCCAGCAGATCGTCGACCTGAACCAGGATGAGCAGGCCCTGGAGGCCCATATCGAGGCCTTTCGCGATTACCGCCAGCGCTGGTTGGAGCAGGGCTTTATGCGCATGCTGCGCCACCTGATGGGCCAGCGCGAGGCCCCCAGGCGGCTGCTGGCCCTGGCGGACGGCGAGCGTCGGCTGACCAATCTGTTGCACCTGGCCGAGCTGCTGCACCAGCACGATAGCACCCAGAGCCCGGGCCCGGAGGGTCTGGTCAAATGGCTCGGCCAGCAGCGGGCGAATGCCGGCGCTGCCGACGAGGCGCAGCTGCGCCTGGAGAGCGACGAGAATCTGGTGCAGATTGTCACCATCCACAAGAGCAAGGGCCTGGAGTACCCGATCGTGTTCTGTCCCTTCGTCTGGAACGGCGGCCTGCACCAGGGCAAGCCCGGGCGGCCCTACCAATTCCACGACCCGAGCCAAGACTGGGCGGCGCTGCTGGAACTGGGCTCTGAGCGCATGGAGCAGGACCGCCCCCTGGCACTGGGCGAGGAGTTGGCGGAGCGGCTGCGCCTCCTTTATGTTGCCTTGACCCGGGCCGCGCACCGTTGCTACCTGGGCTGGGGACGCATCAGCGGAGCCGAGCAGTCGGCCCTTGGCTGGCTGCTGCACACGCCGCCCCAGCCGGACGGGCCCGACCCGGTGGCCCGACTCGCCCAAGGCTTCAGGGGTCTAAAAGATGCCGACCTGCGCCGACGCTTGGAACAGCTCGCCGAACAGGCCAAAGGCCAGCTCTGCATCGAGCCCCTGCCGGCCTTCGGGCTCGGTGCCGGAGCGGGGCGGAGCGCCGCTGCCCTGGGGCAGGCGCGCCGGCTCGACCGAAACTTGGACTCCGGCGTCCGGGTTACCAGCTTCACCGCTCTGGCCCGAGGCTTGGGAGATGCGGGAATGGCTCAGTTGCCGGACCATGACGCCGGTACCGCAGGTCCATCCCAGCCCGTCGAGTCAGTGGTTCCGAGTGGGATTTTTGCCTTCCCGCGCGGGGCTCGGGCCGGTACCTGCCTGCACGCAGTGTTCGAACAGCTCGACTTCACGATGCGTGATCGCGTTGCCCTGGAGCGGCTGGTAGCGACGACCCTTGCCCGTCATGGGTTCGGTGCCGACTGGGTGGAGACCGTCGCGGACATGGTCGAGCGGGTGCTGGCTACCCGGTTGCTCGATGCTGGGGCAGCCTCGGACGAGCCCCTACATCTGGGCCGACTGGCCCCGGCCCAGTGCCTGGTGGAGCTGGAGTTCCATTACGCGCTGGCGCCGATCCGCGCGGCCGGCCTGCGCCGCCTGCTGGCGGCGAGCCCCTGGGCCGCCGCGCCGGCCCTGCAGAGGGCGCTTAGCCGGCTTGCCTTCGCCGATGTGCGGGGTCATCTCAAGGGTTTCATCGATTTGGTGTTCGAGGCCGACGGCCGCTATTATCTGGCCGATTACAAGTCCAACTGGCTGGGCCCGCAGGGCGTCGATTATCGGCCCGAGCGCCTCGCCGAGGCCGTCGCCGAAGACGCCTACTTTCTGCAATACCTGCTCTATGCCATCGCCCTGCACCGGTACCTGGGCGGGCGCCTGCCGGGCTATGCCTACGAGCGCCACTTCGGCGGGGTCTTCTACCTGTTTCTGCGCGGTATGGATCCTCAGCCCGGCCCCGGCCGGGATACGTCCAACGGCGTTTTCTTCGACCGCCCGCCGGCGGAGCTGATCCGGGCCCTCGATGCCTATTTGGGCGCGGGGGATGTGTCATGAGCCTGCCCGAACTTCAACGCCTGCGGGAGGCCGGACTGCTGGGCGAGTTGGATCTGCAATTCGCCGCCCTGATGTGCCGGTTGGACGGGGAGGCGCAGTGGGAGCTTGCCCTCGGGGCGGCCCTGGCCAGCAACTGGAGCACCGGCGGCCATGTATGCCTCGAACTGGAGCAAGTGGCCGGGCGCGGGCTGGCGCCGGAGCAACCGGACCTGAGTGCCCCCGAATTGGCGGACTGGATCCAGGTCTTGTCCAAGAGCCCGGTGGTGGGCGTTCCGGGGGACTATCGGCCCCTGATCCTGGACCCGGCGGGCCGTCTCTACCTGCAGCGCTACTGGCGCTATGAGCGCGAACTGGCCACTGACCTTGCGGCCCGGGCCACAGGGGCGGTAGGGGGTCTGGATCGGGATCGGCTGGCCGCCGGCCTGCGGGATCTGTTTCCGCCGCAGCCCGGCATCGATCCGGACTGGCAACAGCTGGCCGCCGCCCAGGCAGTGCTGCGGGGCTTCTGCGTCATCTCCGGCGGCCCTGGTACCGGCAAAACGAGCACGGTGGTCCGCATCCTGGCTTTGCTGCGCCAGCAACCCGGAGGCGCGCTGCTGAAGATCGGCCTCGCCGCACCCACCGGCAAGGCGGCGGCCCGCATGCAGGAGTCGATCCGTGCCGCCAAGCAGCGCCTGCGGTTGACGCCGGAGCTGATCGCCGCCATCCCCGATGCCGCCCGGACCCTGCATCGGTTGCTCGGCTGGCGGCCGGCCGGGCCCGGGTTCCGCCACGACCGGGACAACCCCCTGCCCCTGGATCTGCTGATCGTCGACGAGGCCTCGATGGTGGACCTGGCCCTGATGGCCCGGCTGCTGCGGGCCCTGGGGCCCGACACACGGCTGATTCTGCTCGGCGACCGCGACCAACTGGCTTCGGTGGAGGCGGGCGCGGTGCTCGGGGACATCTGCGGTCCGGTGCCGGGCTTCTCTCCGCCCTTTGCCGGGCAACTGGCGGCGTTGACCGGTGCCGAGGTGCCTGCCGCCAAGGGCCGGCCGCCCCCTTTGGCCGATTGCCTGGCGGTGCTGCGCCACAGCTATCGCTTCGGCGCCGACAGCGGTATCGGGCGCCTGGCCCAGGCGGTCAATCAGGGTCGGGGCCAGGCCGCCTGCGTCCTGCTGGGCGCTTCGGAGCCGGCGGATGTCGCCTGGTTGGAGCCTGGCCTGGAGCCGGCCGGCGCAGCCCTGATCGGCTACCGGGAATACTTGGACCTGCTCGCGGCGGGCGCCGAGCCGGGACAGGTATTCGCCGCCTTCGGCCGTTTCCAGGTGCTGTGCGCATTGCGCCAGGGTCCGTTCGGGGTGGCGGGGTTGAACCAGGCCATCGAGCTCGAGCTGCAGCGGGCCGGACTGATTGCGCCCCGGGCCGGCTGGTATCCGGGGCGCCCGGTGATGGTGGTGCGCAACGACTACAATCTCCACCTGTACAACGGCGATATCGGCATCACCGTTGCTGATCCGGAACGTCCGGGGCGCCTGCTGGTGTGCTTCCTCAGCGCCGATGGCGCGATGCGGCGCCTGGCCCCGGCGCGGCTGCCGCCCCATGAGACGGTCTACGCCATGACCGTGCACAAGAGCCAGGGCTCGGAGTTCGACCAGGTGCTGCTGGTGCTGCCCGACGAGGACAACCCGTTGCTCACCCGGGAGCTGGTCTATACGGGCATTACCCGAGCCCGCGCCGGCTTCCGGCTGCGGGGTCCCGCCGGGCTGCTGACCCTGGCGGTGGGACGGCGCCTGGCCCGAGCCTCGGGGCTGCGCGACGGCCTTTGGGGCGGCTTGGCCTGAGCTCCCGCTTCCATTTTATTGGGTATATAAAAAAAACTGGGGGCGGGCCGGCTATTGCCTGTGGTAGGGTATCGGCACCTATTACCGCGGTGGCCGTAAGGAAACGGAATAATTTATTAAAAAACAAGCTATTGCAGGCTTGTTCCAGATCGCTTGCCTGGTTCCGGGCGGGCCCGCGGGGCAGAATGTCGTCGGTTGCCGACCGCTGTGTACGGCAGCCGCGCCCTCTCATCCGATACCGACGTGAAGGAGAAGAAGCGCATGATCAAACCGGTAGGTTCCGATACCCTGCAACCGCTGTTCGTCTACGATCCCGACAAGCATCACGAGCTGCTGCACGAGGCGGAGGCCCTGCCTTCGGTGGTGATCAGCTCCCAGGCTGCCGGCAATGCGGTGATGATGGGCGGCGGCTACTTCACCCCGCTGAAGGGCTTTATGAATGTCGCCGATGCCATGGGCACCTGCGAGAATATGCGCATGACCGACGGGTCCTTCTTCCCGGTGCCGGTGATGTGCCTGGTGGAGAGTACCGAGGCGATCAGCGACGCCAAGCGCATCGCGCTGCGCGATCCGAACGTCGAAGGCAACCCGGTGCTGGCGATCATGGATATCGAGGCCATCGAAGAAGTCAGCGACGAGCAGATGGCCTTTATGACCGACAAGGTCTACCGCACCGACGACCCGGATCATCCGGGCGTAGCCGCCTTCAACGGCCAAGGCCGCATCGCCGTATCCGGCCCGATCCAGGTGCTGCACTTCTCCTACTTCCAGGACGATTTTCCGGATACCTTCCGCACCGCGGTGGAGATCCGCAACGAGATCCAGGAGCGCGGCTGGAACAAGGTCGTCGCCTTCCAGACCCGCAACCCCATGCACCTGGCCCACGAAGAGCTGTGCCACATGGCCATGGAGCGCCTGGGCTGCGACGGCCTGGTGATCCACATGCTGCTGGGCAAGCTCAAGCCCGGCGATATCCCCGCTCCGGTGCGCGATGCGGCCATCCGCAAGATGGTGGAGCTCTACTTCCCGCCGAACAGCGCCATGATCACCGGCTACGGTTTCGACATGCTCTACGCCGGCCCCCGCGAGGCGGTGCTGCACGCCTATTTCCGCCAGAACATGGGTGCCACCCACTTCATCATCGGCCGCGACCATGCCGGTGTTGGCGACTACTACGGCGCCTTCGACGCCCAGACCATCTTCGACGACGAGGTGCCGGAAGGCGCCCTGGAGATCGAGATCTTCAAGGCCGACCACACCGCCTACTCCAAGAAGCTGAACAAGGTGGTGATGATGTGCGAAGCTCCGGACCACAGCAAGGAAGACTTCGTGCTGCTGTCCGGCACCAAGGTGCGCGAGATGCTGGGCAACGGTATTGCCCCGCCCAAGGAATTCTCCCGCCCCGAGGTGGCCCAGATCCTGATGGATTACTACCAGTCGATCAATAGCTGATCGGGCGCTACGCCTCGAAGCGAAGCCCACCTCCTTGCGGGGGTGGGCTTTTCTTTTTTGGGGATTCCGGTCGACGGCGGACTGGCTCGTGCAGCCGGTCCCGGCGGCGGGCACCATCGGCAGCAGCGTGCGCGACGGTAAGCGGCGGCTCCCGCTCAAAAACGGCGGCGCGCCGCAGGGGTTCTGGCAGGGGCCTTTCGCCAGCTTGGACCTCGGCTCCAAAGCGGCAGCGATTTGTGCTGATACACGATCTCGCGAGCACCGGGGTTTTGTTGCAACGCCACGGTCGGTTGGCGGCATTGTATCTCCGTTGCCTGTATGCGCATCACCCACGAAGGATTCCGGATCCCGTTCCCGGTGCTGTTGGACTCTAGCCCCATGGCCAGCGCCCGACGCTTGGGCTAAGCTTCCCGACACTCCTCGTCGCGGGGGCCGGCTCTTGTGGTCGGTATCTCCGGCAAGCCGGAGTTGCATGGTCTGCCATTAGGTGTGGCCGCAACCGCACCCTTGGCCAACGGTCACCACCCCAAACAAACACCAGAAACTGGACGCGCACGATGCACAGAATTATGAACGAACAAAGCGTTTCTCGATTCCGCCTGATGGTATTGGCGCTGCCGCTCGCCCTCGCCGCCTGCGGCCTGGACCGGGCGCCGCCCGCGCCCGAAGCACCGCCGCCCGGGGTGCTGGTGGCCAAGGCGGCCATGCGCGAGATCTCAGAGACCGTCGACTACGTGGGCCAGACGGCAGCGGTCAACGACGTTTCGGTGCGGGCCCAGGTGGAGGGCTATCTGCTGGAGCGGCGGTTCGATGAGGGACAGGACATCGAGCCCGGGGACGAGCTGTTCCAGATCGATCCGGCGATCTATCAGGCCCAGCTGGCCGCCGCCGAGGCTGCCGTGGCCCAGGCCCGGGCCGCCTTGGGTCGGGCCGACAAGGACCTCAAGCGCTACAAGGTGCTGATCGAGAAGCAGTCGGTAAGCCGGCAGAAGTTGGACGAGGCGGAGAGCGAAAAGCTCCAGGCCGAGGCCAATCTGAAAGCCGCCCTGGCGCAACTCCAGAGGGCCGAAATCGACCTGTCGCACACCCTGATCAAGGCCCCGTTTCCGGGCCGGATCGGGCGCGCCAACGCCAGCGTGGGCGATCTGGTCACCCCTCAGAGCGGGGAGCTGGCGCGGCTGGTGGAACTGGACCCCATCTATGTCAACTTCAGCGTCAGCGAGGGCGATGTGATTGCCGCCAAGCGCCGCCTTCTTGCCGCCGACGACAACGCAACCGATCTGGAACAGGTAGAGGTGCGCCTGCGGCTGCCCGACGGCAGCGACTTCGATCAGGTGGGGCGTTTGGATTTCATCGACAATGTGGTCGACCGCCGCACCGGAACGGTGGTGTTGCGAGCTCGCTTCGACAACCCCGCCAAGCTGCTGGTGCCCGGGCTCTACGTCAGCACCGCGCTGGGCCGGCAGGAGACCACCGACAAGCTGGTGATCCCCCAGTCCGCCGTGCAGGAGGACCAGGCCGGAGTATTCGTGATGGTGGTGGGGCCCGACAATAAGGTCGAGCAGCGCCGCATCGAGACCGGCCAGGCGTTCGCCGGCGAGTTGGTGGTCAAATCCGGGCTGAACCCTGACGAGCAGGTGATCGTGGAAGGGATCCAGAAGGTGCGCCCGGGCCTGGTGGTGGCGCCGAAGATGGCTCCCATGCCCAATCGCGCCGGGGCGAGCGTGGCCGGGTCGGGTCCAGCCGAGGAGGGCTAGGCCATGTTGAGCGCCTTCTTTATCGAGCGGCCCAAGTTTGCCTTCGTCGTCTCCATCGTCATCACCATCGCCGGTCTGGTGGCCATGGGCGCCCTTCCTGTCGCCCTGTATCCTGACCTTGCACCGCCCCAGGTGCAGGTCAGCGCCAGCTACCCGGGGGCGGACGCGGAGACCATTTCCGATACCGTGGCCGGGCCCCTGGAGTCCAAGATCAACGGCGTCGACAACATGATCTATATGTCGTCCAACAGCGCCAACGACGGCAGCTATACCCTGACCGTGAGCTTCGAGGTGGGCTCCGACCCGGACATGAACACGGTGAACGTGCAGAACCGGGTCAGCCAGGCGATGGCAGAGCTGCCGGAGCAGGTCAAGCGCCAGGGGGTGACCACCACCAAGCAGTCCACCAACATGCTGCTAGTGGTAAATATGTTTTCGCCCAACGGTACCTACGACACCCTGTTTTTGAACAACTACGCCAACATCAACGTCGCCGATTCCCTGGCCCGGGTGCGTGGGGTCGGCAAGGCGGCCATTATCGGGGTGCAGGATTACGCCATGCGGGTGTGGCTGAACCCGGAGAGTCTGGCGAGCCTCGGACTTACCACGGACGACGTGATGGCTGCGCTGCGGGAGCAGAACGTGCAGGTGGCCGCGGGGCAGATCGGAGGCTCGCCGGCTGCACCGGGAACACAGTTCCAATGGAACCTGCGCACCAAGGGTCGCCTGAGTACCCCGGAGGAGTTCGGAGGCATCATCATCCGGGTGGGTGAGGATGGAGCCAGCGTTAGGCTGGAGGATGTGGCCCGCATCGAGCTCGGCTCCAAGTCCTATGACGCATACGGTTTGTTCAACGGCCAGCCCAGTGTGGTGCTGGCCATCTACCAGCTACCCGGCGCCAATGCCCTGGAGGTGGCAGATGGGATCCGGGCGGAGATGGAGAAACTCGCCCAGCGTTTCCCCGAGGATCTGACCTATGAGATCGCCTACGACTCGACCGAGTTCGTGGCCGCCTCCGTCGACGAGGTGATCGAGACGCTGTTCATCGCCATTTTGCTGGTCGTGCTGGTGGTGTTCGTGTTTATCCAGGACTGGCGCTCCACCCTGATTCCGACCATCGCCATTCCGGTGTCCCTGATCGGCACCTTCGCCGGCTTGCTGGCCCTCGGCTACTCGATCAACCTGATTACCCTGTTCGGCCTGATCCTGGCGATCGGCATCGTGGTTGACGACGCCATTATCGTGGTGGAGAACACCCAGCGGCATATGGCGGACGGTTTGGCGCCGAAGGACGCCACACGCAAGGCGATGGGCGAGATCTCGGGAGCCATCGTTGCGACCACCCTGGTGCTGCTGGCGGTGTTCGTGCCCCTGGCCTTTGTGCCCGGACTCACCGGCGAGCTGTTCCGGCAGTTCTCGGTCACCATCTCCATCGCGGTGGCCATCTCCTCGGTCAACGCCCTCACCCTGAGTCCGGCCCTGTGCTCGACTCTGCTCACGCCCGGCAGCGGCGAGCTGGCCACCACCGGTCCGTTCGGCCTGTTCAACCGCGGCTTTGACCGCATGACCGGCGGCTACACCCGGTGGGTCTCCGGCATGGTTCGACGCGGCCCGCTGTTCATGCTGGTGTTCGGGGGCCTGGTGGCGCTAGCCCTGTACCTGTTTGGCCAGATGCCCACGGCCTTCGTGCCCCTGGAGGACCAAAAGGCCTTCATGGTGGACACGCAGTTGCCCGAGGGGGCATCGCTGTTGCGCACGGAAAAGGTGATGAAGGAGGTCAACGACATCCTGGCCAATGAGCCGGGGGTAGCGGACGTGATCTCGGTCCCAGGGTACAGCATCATCAAGCAGGGCATCGCTTCAAACGCAGGCTTGTCCATCGTCGTTTTGGATCACTGGTCGAAGCGCGACAGCCCGGACCTGCACGAGCAGGCCATCGTAGAGGCGGTGCGGCCGCAGCTGAACGCGCTGCCCTATGCCACCGTGTTCCCTTTCCGCATGCCGCCGATCCCGGGACTCGGCAGTACCGGTGGCTTCGAGTTCGTCCTCCAGTCCACCGCAGGGGATACGCCCCAGAACATGGCGGCCGTGCTGGGTGGCCTGGCGGTGGCCGCCAACCAGACCCCGGAGCTGAGCTCGGTGTTCAGCACCTTCAAGGCCTCCGTGCCACAGATCTACCTCGACATTGACCGCGAGAAGGCCAAGATCCTCGGCGTGCCGCTCGATTCCATCTTCAACACCCTTAGCAGCGAGACCGGCAGGGCCTACGCCAACGACTTCAACAAGTTCGGCAAGACCTACCAGGTGTTGGTCCAGGCGGATGCCCCTTTCCGCCAGAACGAATCGGACGTCTACAACCTCCAGGTGCGCAACAACGACGGCGACATGGTGCCGCTGCGCACCTTATTGAAGGCCGAGCCGTTTTTCGGTCCGGACCAGGTCAGCCGCTACAACATCTTCCGCTCGATCACGGTCAACGGCTCGGCCGCACCCGGCTACAGTTCCGGCGCCGCCATCGCCGCCATGCAGGACCTGGCCGACAATACCCTGCCGCCCGGCTATGCCTACGAATGGACGGGCCAAGCCTACCAGGAGATCATCGCCGGCGGTCAGGGCTCGATGATTTTCGGCATGGCGCTGGTGTTCGTGTTCCTGTTCCTGGTCGCCCAGTACGAGAGCTGGTCGATCCCCTTCCCGGTGCTGATGTCGGTGCCCCTGGCCATTCTCGGTGCGGTGCTGGGCCAGACTTGGGCTGGGCTGAACAACGATGTCTACATGCAAGTAGGTATCGTGCTGCTGATGGGGCTCGCCACCAAGAATGCCATCCTGATCGTGGAGTTCGCCAAGGAGCAGCGCGAACAAGCGGGGCTGAGCATTTTCGACGCCGCGGTCACCGCCGCCCGCCTGCGTCTGAGGGCGGTGCTGATGACCGCGTTCTCCTTCGTGCTAGGGGTGATTCCACTGGTGGTCGCCTCTGGCGCCGGCGCGGCCAGCCGCCGCTCTCTGGGTACCGCGGTGTTTGCCGGCATGGTGGCCGCCTCGGTCTTGGTGCCCCTGTTCGTCCCCATGTTCTATGCGGTGGTGCAGGGCATCCGCGAGAAGATCAAGGGGGTGCCGGCGGCAGCGGTCGGTGAGGCCGAAGTGGGTTGAAGTCTAGCGGTTTTCGCGGGAGGCGAGAAAATCGACTCGATTCGTGCCGGTTGAGACGGATGCAGATTCATGTTTGAACAATTCAGATCCAACCTCCAGTCTTCGCTGCTGGCCGGCAGCGTCGGGGATCTGACGCTGCAGGTCATTATCCTGGTGGCAGGGGCGCTGGTGGGGGTAGCGCTATGGATTGCCTGGAGGCGCCGGGTCGATACCCGCCTTCTTGGGCAGCCTGCGGCGGAGTTCCGCGCGTTGACCCTGCGCGCCAGCAAGCGCCTGGTGTTTCCCATTGTCATGGGGCTGGTTGCCCTGCTGGCCCATTCGGTCCTACAGGGGATGGGGCGGAGCACGGGCGTGTTGGATGTCGCCCTGCCGCTGATGGCCGCGATGGTGGCGGTGCGGATGCTGATTTTTCTGCTGCGCGTTGGCGGCGCGGGGGAGCGCAAGCTCACTTTTTGGGAGTATCTGATCAGTACCGCTGTCTGGCTGGTTTTCGCCCTCTACTTGTTGGGTTGGCTGTCGGCGGTCGAACAGGGGCTGGATAAGGTCGCTTTCGAACTCGGCGACTCGCGGATCTCGCTGTTAGCCACGCTGCAATTGCTGATGGCAGCCAGTGTGTTGTTGTTGTTCTCGCTCTGGGTCGCCCGATTGTTTGCGGCCCGAATCGAAAAGCACTTCAGCCACGATCCGGCCCTGGGTGGCGGTTTGGCCACGGTCGTTCGCTATGCGCTGATCGTGGCCGCTTTCCTGGTGGCCATGGGCAGCGCCGGCTTCGACCTAACGTCACTGACGGTAGTGGGCGGTGCCTTGGGCGTTGGCCTGGGTTTCGGCTTGCAGAAGGTAGCCAGCAACCTGATCAGCGGTTACCTGCTGTTGTTCGACCGCTCCATCCGTCCCGGCGACGTGATCAATATCGCCGACAGCTACGGCTGGGTGCAGAAACTGGCTGCCCGGTACATCGTGGTGCGCGACCGCAATGGCGTGGACACCTTAATCCCCAACGAGAAGTTCATCACCACCGAGGTCATCAACTGGAGCTACAGCGACCGTGACGTCCGCCTAAAGCTGCCAGTGCAGATCAGTTACGACGACGACCCGGAACTGGCGATGCGGCTGATGAACGAAGCGGCGCACGCCAGTTCTCGGGTGATTGCCGATCCCGCGCCCGGTTGTCGTCTGATGGGCTTTGGCGACAACGGCATCGAACTGGAACTGAGAGTGTGGATCGCCGATCCTCAGAACGGCGTCAACAACGTCCGTTCCGATATCAACCTGGCCATCTGGCGTGCCTTCAAGGCCCACGGCATCACGATCCCCTATCCCCAAAGGGATTTGCACATCAAAGGGGGGGCTGTCCCGCAGCAGGATGGGGCGATCGAATAGCCCGGTAATCCGCCGGCTACGCCAAGTTGTTGCTGCTGGCTTCGGAAGTCAGGGGGCTGACGCCCCGGGTTGTTGATTCCGCGGTGACGATTTGAGGCCGCGGAAGGTTTCCAGCCACTCCAAAAAAACGAGGTGCGGTAGCGGTTTGCTGATCAGGTATCCTTGGGCGATGTCGCACCGCTGGCGCGCGAGGGTTTTCAGGGTTTCCAGGTCTTCTACGCCTTCGGCCACGACTTCCATCTCGAAGCGATGTGCCAAGTCAATGATCAAATGGACGATGTCGGCGTCCGTCTGATCGTGCAGGAGTCCGGCGACGAAAGATTTGTCGATCTTTAGTTCTGAAGCAGGGAAGCGTTTGAAGTAACCAAGGGACGAATAGCCGGTGCCGAAATCGTCGATGGAGACTTTCACCCCCAAATCTCTGATGTTTCTCAGCACCTGGAAAACTCGATCCGGATCGCTGGCGAGGGTTTGTTCGGTAATTTCTATGACCAGCTGTTCACCGGTTCCCTTCCACAAGCCGATAGCATTGGTAAGGGTGTCAACAAAATCGGGCTGCAGAACGATCTCGGGCGGGACGTTTACCGACACCGATAGCGGACCCCATTTATCGGTCCAGTCGATACTCTGGCGCAACCCCGAGTTGATAACCCAGGTGGTCAACTGCTTCATAAAACCGGCTTCTTCCACAATGGGAATGAACTGGTCTGGGAACACCATCTTGCGCTTGGGGCTGTTCCAGCGAATCAAGGCCTCCGCCCCGATGGGTTTCCCTGTCGTTAGTGAAATTTTCGGTTGATAGTGCAACTCGAACTCATTGCCCCTGAATGCGTTGTCCAGCTCAAGTTCGAGATCCCATAGCGTCGCAACGTCTCTGATCGCCGATTCAGCGGACAGGTAAGTTGGCTGTTGTGACCGTGTAGCGACATACAGCGCGAGTTCGGCTTTTTTCAGCAGATTGTCGGTGGTGGTCGCATGGTCCGGGCACACTGCGATTCCCACCGTGACCGAAACGCGAATCGGGCCTGCGTCGATGGCGAAAGGGACTTCCAGCAAGCGGTGAAGTTTGTGCGCGGCGAGCTCTGCATGGCCGGGATTGAGCAGGTTCGGCAGCACCAGGGCGAAACGGTCGTCGCCGATTCTGGCCGCATAGTCGAACGGTCTT
Source organism: uncultured Gammaproteobacteria bacterium (assembly GCA_963753615.1). Taxonomy (GTDB): domain Bacteria; phylum Pseudomonadota; class Gammaproteobacteria; order Chromatiales; family Chromatiaceae; genus CAVWCW01. The sequence continues at coordinate 67,119 of CAVWCW010000029.1, read as the reverse complement.
CGAATCTCCCCCAGGATTCCGGCGACCTTCTGCAACAGTCTGTCGCCCGTGGCGTATCCGTAGATGTTGTTTAACTTGCCGAAGTCGTTGATATCGATCACTAGCAACCCGAGTCGGGAGCTCTGCTGGGTTGCCAACTCGATCTGCCGGCGAATTAACGAGAACAGGGACTTTCTGTCGTAAAGGCCGGTGAGCGGGTCTTCCATCATCGTTCCAAGGTGGTGTCAGCAATGCTCGGTTGCGCCCGTCTTCTGACCCGCGGTCTTAGGCGATTGCCCGAAAAAACTATCCGAGTGGGTGAGCGGGTTATCGAAGCGACGAAATTGATACCGATACTGGCCCCATCGGAACCAGGGTACTTCAGTCATTCAGGCGCGTTTGCTTCGCGCTCTTGGTTGTCATGGGGACGCGAGGTAAGCCATCGACGGCGATTACCTACGCCGGCGTTCGGAAACACGGTCTCTGAAAGCAATGCTTAGCAAAGCCAGAGATCCCCGCTTTCGGCGTTTCCGGAGAAGCAGCGCCGCTCGACCATTGATTTCCTGAGCCGTTTCGAAACTATTTGCCCGGATCAGAGAAACAGGCTGTCCATGTCGATCCCATAGGATCCCGGCGCCAAGCCATGTGCGACACCGGTGTCTGTGGTCATCTGACTTAGGTCCAGGGTCGGGAAATCCTGGTACGGCTGTTTGTCTTTGTTCAACAACACCATGACTTTGGGCCTCAGCCTGCGGGTGCCGTTCAATCCAATGACCACAGCGACTTCCCCGGTGGTAAGCTCGATCAGTGACCCGGTGGGGTAGACGCCGCAGGCTTGAATAAACTGCTCGACCAGTTCCGTTTGAAAGACAACTCCCCGGTTTTCGTAGAGTTCACTGATGGCCTGATGGGGAGAAACCGGGGCGGCATAAGGCCGGGGCGTGGTCATGGCATCGAAGGAATCCACCAGTCCGGCAATGCGCCCGAAGATGGGGGTCTGCTCTCCCCGCAAGCCCATGGGGTAGCCGCTGCCGTCCCATCTTTCGTGATGGGTCGCCACCATCCGCATTACCTTGGCGGATAGATCATTTGTCCTGGTCAGGATTCGGAGGCTATGGTCGACATGGGTCTTTACCAGTTCGAATTCCTCGTCCGTCAGCGGTCCGGTCCTAACCAGAAAATCCTTCGGCAATCTTACTTTTCCAACATCCAGCATCAGTCCGCCGAGCGCCAGTTGTTCCAACTCCGGGCGGTCCAGGCCTAAATGGCGGCCAAACAAACCACACCAGATGGAAGTGCCGAGGAGGTGGCGGTAGGTGTATTGGTCGGATTGCTTCAGGCGGTTTATCCAGAGAAAGGCGTTCGGGTTTCGAAACAAGCTTTCAAGCATGGCGTTCACGCCTTGCTTCACGGCTTCCAACTCGATGCTCTTGCCCGTGTGCAGATCGTCCATGAGCTCGCCGAGGTTGTCGCTCAAGTCGTCGTAAGCCTTCTTGGCGCGCGGGACTTCCTCCTCGAAGTGGTGAGTTTCGGTGTAAATCTTCTTTCTGAGCCGTTCGAGTTCCTTGCGCAGCCGCTCCGATCCGACGCCTACCGGCGCCTTCCGGTTGGTGCGAAACCTGGGCGTTACGCCTTGCTCGACATCGATGTAGACATGGTTGCAGTAACGCTGTAGTTCGGCGATCTGCTCGGCCTCGTAGATCTTGAATCCCTGAATCTTGAAGGGCGTGTCCAGCCAAGGGCGGTCCAACCTGGAGACGAAACAACCCAAGGTCAAATCCGAAACGCTGATTTTCATTTCCTTCAACGTATGGACCATGGGACCAACCTCGAGTTATCCGCTAGTAGAGATTCAGAATCTTGGGTAAGGGTTTGCGCATCGCCGGCCACCTGATCCAACTTGGCGTTTAGCGTTAGCTGAACCGGAATTCCGCGTCGATTTTGCACCAGGCCTATGCCCAGAACAACTTCCCGTTTCGAGACCCGATCGGTCAACTCGCGCTCTCCGGCAGATACAAAACTTCAACCGCTTCCTGGCGTCGTTTGCCTGTTTATGGCGCTGGCCGACCGCGAACAAGACTTGTATCGCCCGTTCTCTGCAAAGAACGTATTCCGCTCGGCGGCGTCACAACTGGGCAACGGCATTTCCCGTGCGATTTCGCTTACCTTTGGAACGGGGCGGTTGAATCGCCCCGAACCCCAGCGTCCTGGCAGGGGCCGCTGTATTTTTCGAAACACCCTTATGAGTCTAATGGCGCTTGGCGCCATTTTCCAGTTCGCATCCGCATTTACTCAGTTCCGCGGTATCTTTTTTTGTAGTAGTACCCCCGAACTTCGGGACCGCTCATACGCAGCCGGCATCGGGGGCGTGGGTGTGCCTGGTGCTGCTCGGGTACGCCGCCCGACCTCGGTGTCTCGTTTTCGCGACGGCCTGGTGCATGACCTGAGGCTGGTGGCGCCCGCCAACCTTCCGTCTTGGGCAGGGGGTTTGTCGGGGTTGCCCGTTCCGAGCCAGCCCGCAGTTGCTCCGAACCGCGGCTCGACCGATGCCGCTGTCGGCAGCCTCGAATCTGGGTTTCGACCTCGGGCGATCTTACCCTCCTACGGGGCTGCATTCAGCGGGCACCCGGGGAGCAGATTGGACCGCGCTCGCCCGTGGCGTGGATAACGGACTCCCCCCACTCAATGCGCTCGAACAGGGCCCGCAGCTTCTGTCCCCGGGGCGGGTTCAACAGCTCCAGATGGGCGATCCTGCCCTGCAGGTGGGCTCGAAAATCCGGGTGGCCTTCCCGGTTCTGTCCCGCTGGCCCGAGCTTGAGGCAATTGTGCAGGATAGCCTTGAGGCGGTCATAGTCGCGCCGTCGCAGGTTGGGGTGGCGGTTGACCAGGATGCCGGTCAGCTGCTGGCGCCCCCCTTGGCGCATGGCCCGGGTCTTGCGGGTTTCCACCGGAAACCCTTCTTCCAGGCCGACGCGGCAGATCAGCCCGTGAAAGGCCCCAACGCGTCGGGCGAAGACCGCGCCCCCAGAGAAGGCCAAATCGTCGGCGTAGCGGGTATAGCGGGCGCCCAGGGCAGCAGCGGCGCGGGCCAGGCGCAGATCGAAACGGAATAGTGCCAGGTTGGCCAGGGCCGGCGAGCTTGGGGCCCCCTGAGGAAGGTGCGGATGCTGCAAGGCCTGGCGTTGTTGCCAGTCGAGCTCGGGCCGCTCCCCGAGCCGACCACCCAGCACCCGGGCCGGGGTGCGATTGGTACACAACCCGGTCAGGCAGCGGGCTACCGCGGGGGGGTAGCCGAGGGAGGCGAACAGGGCATGCACCCGGCGTGCCGGCACCTGGGTGAAGAAGTTGCTCAGATCCATGCGCAGCACCAGGACCCGGCCGCAGTGGGATTGCGCATGGCTGAGACAGGAGCGGCCGCGGCGAAAGCCGTGGGCTGCGGGGTGCGGCGGCACCGGGTCCAGAATGCCTCGCAGAATCTGCCGCTGCACGGAGCGCAGGCGGGGCTTGGGCGCCTCCAGCAGGCGCTGGCCGCCGCGGCGTTTGGAAATCCAGCGGTAAACGTAATGGCGCAGGGCCCCGACCGCGGAGTGCCGCTCGCTGCCCCAGGGATCGGCCAGCCAGTCCAGTTCGCTGCAGCTCAGCCCCAGCCATGCCGCCAGTTCGCCCGGGCTGGCCAGTGAGGGCAGGGCGCAGGCCGCCAGAGGGGGCACCGGCTCGCCCATCGTCGAGGCGGGCAGAAACCAACGGCGGATACGCGGCTTTGGGCCAGGCTCGCGCCAACTCTGGCGGAAGGCCGGGTCGGCTAGTATGAACCGCCCCAGCGCGGCGGATTCCGGCGGCCATTGTGCACCGAACGCCGATCCTGTGCGGGTCGCCAGGGGGGCCAGCCAGGGCACGCGATCGCCCAGGGCGGCGCTGCCGCGCTCGATCAGCTCGGATGGCTTGGGAGCACCGCAGAGAAAGGCGTCGGCCAAGGCCAAGGCGACCCGTTGGCGCTGCTGCATCGGGCTGTCGACCCCCTTGGTGAAACCCTTGTTTAACAGCGCTTCTCGTGCGGGGCAGGAAGCCCCGCCATTTTTAGCCGCCCGGAAGCGAAAATGCGGCGACCGGCTCCAACCAGTCTTGTCCCGCATGAGCGGGTCTGCGCTGGGGCGCAGCGTCGCTCATGCAGCGGGATGCCGTTTCGAGTAAGTTACCGCGGGGTAGCCCCGCAGAGGCGCGTCTCGGTCCAGGACCTCGGAAACGCCGGCTTGGAGCAGGCCGCCGCCCTTGAAACTTAGGTTAGGGCGCCGTTCAGGTCAAGACGGGACGAGAAGCCGAGTGAACTCGTTCAAACATTGGCCGCTTGCTTTGGGCAACGTTGAAAGCAGCCGTTCCGTGCAGTTTTTTCCAGAGGCCGAACGAAAAAGCATTTGATCGGCGCTTCTCTTGCCTTTGCCTGGGCCGCCTACATATAGTGGGCTTGCCAAAGCATTTCAGGAGCCCCCATGAGTCAGGAATTCCAGCCCAGCAACGACCTCGAGCGCGTTCTGCTCGATGCCCAAGAGGGCCGCGCCACCCCCCAGCAGTTCATCGATACCCTGATGGCCTCGGAGGTGTTTATGCCGGTCTACGAAAAGCACCAGATCGGCGGCTTTGTGACGTCCCAGAAGGCTAAACCCCTGTCCCTGAAGGACGAGGATAGCGGGGGGGAGATCCTGGTATTGTTTACCGGCCCGGAGCGGGCCAAGGCCTTTGTGCGCGATTATCCGGGGTACGAGGGCGGGCTGGTGGCAGAATTCACTTGGGTGCTGGAGCGTCTTGGGGTGGGTTTCGGCATTTCGCTCAACCCGGGATTGGAGGTCGGCATCGATCTCGAAGCCCAGACCCTGCAGCAAATCGCCGCCGCCAAGAACTGAGCGCGGATCGAGCGCGATTCGCTCGGCGGCGAGTTCCGCATTGGCGGTTGGGGGGCCGTAGCTCGGTTGCGGATGTCTGGGGCGTGCCGCGCCGGGGTTCCCGACGCGGGCGCATCGCCTCAGATCGTTGCTCCGTTGGGAATCCAGTCCGGGTGCAGGTGCCGGTAAGAACAGAGGCGCTTGCGATCGCCGGCGTCAATGCGCGCGCCCACCTCCCGTAGCTTGTCGCGAAAGCGCAGGATGGCGGCCTGGCCAGAGGTGTCATAGGCATCCATTCGGTAATCGCCGATGCGGTTGACCCGAAAGTTGGTCAGGTAAAAGATGAACGATTGGTGCAGGGCCGGGCTAAAGGGTGGCAGCGCTTTGAGAAGGTAGTCCGGCTCCAGGGGGCGGTCCGGGTCGGTGGGCGGCGGCAGGTAACAGGCGAGCGGCATGTTGGGCACATAACCGGCGTACTGATACTGGGCAAAGTGGATGGAGCTGTGACGGGCCGTGAGCGTAAACAGCAGGTTGGTTAGCGTATCGCGCAGTTGTCCGATACTGCTGATGGCGGTGGGAAAGCCGTTTAACCGAAGGCCATCCCGGCTCCCCATCTCGCCCGCCCAGGCCTGCAGTTCCGGGTCTGCTTCCAGGTCCTGGTCCGCCGCGTAATAACCGTACAGGTATTCTTCGACGAAGTCCTGCAGGGCCTTCCAGATCAGCTGCCCGTCGTCACGGTAGGGGTAGAACAGCTCCGAATTGTCCATGCCGCGGCAACGCAGGTCGACGGGGTGGGCGTTGGCCTGGAAGTCGAAGCTGCGCATGGACTCGGCCATGAGGTCGATCATCGCCTGGTAGGAGCCGCCGAACAGCTTGCCGAAAGTGCCGGGCTGGCGCTGTTTATCGGCCAGGGACAGGCGGCCGGAATTGACCTTCAGTGTATAGCTCAGGTGCGGATCGAGCAGGGCCATCAGGGGGTGACGGCGGTGCAGGTTGCGCCGGCTGGCGAGGGCCAATGCCTCGGCGAGGTAGTGGATGCGGGTGGCGTGGCTGATCATCTCCTGGTAGTTGCCGTCGGCGGCCTGCATGAACAACTTGGCGGCCTGCCAATGCTCGCCCTGGTGGGGGCCGAACAGCGGGGCCTCGGGGGCCGCCTGCTGTTGCAGGCGGATCGCAACCGGCAGCAGGCTGCCCTCGGCTCCAAGGTGGAACAGGGCCAAGGGGGCGGTAATGTACTGGCGCGCGCCGTCGAACTCGCCCGGGTCGTCGGCCAAGCCCTGCAGTGGGTGATAATCGGCCAGGAAGAGGCGCCCGGCGGCCAGCGCCTCGGCCAGACTCTGACCCGTTTTCAGGCGCGTAAACAAGGGCTCCAGCTCGGCCGCGGGGAGGCCGGGCGGGAGTGTTTCCTCGGCGCTCAGGGCGCGGGTCATCAAGTGATTCATTCCCACCACCCGCTGCAGGCCGAACTCGCGGTCGCTTTGGAAGTCGCGGATGAAGCGGCGGTCCGGATAGGGCGAGTTGGCGAAGAAGAAGTAGTTGTGGTGATCGCCAACCGCCTTGCCGCTCCAACTGCGTAGGGTTTGTCCCAGCACTCGCGGCAGGCTCAACAACAGAGGCGCCAGGTTCTTCAACAATTGCCGCTTGTAGTGCAGGTCGGGATACTCGCTGCGGGGCACCTCGATCGCGGTGGCGATGCTGTCGTTGTACGCGTATCGGTAGGCGTAGGTGTCGCGCATCTCGGCGAGGTCGTCGGCGCGCCCTTGCCGGTCTGGGTCATTCTGCGGCAACAGCAGTGGTGTTGACATGGCATGGATCCCTGTCGCCGCTATGGCAAAGATTTTTTTGATCTGCGGGGCGTCTTGGTTGGGGCTTGGGCGAAGCGCATGTCCCGGCGCCGGCCGATCGCTCAGCCGCCGAGCTCGACGATGAATACGATCCCCGCCTCGTTCAGCCCGCCGCCGGCCGCTTGATTCGGAACAGAATCGCGTAGAGCACCGGCACGAACACCAGGGTGAGAACGGTGGCAAACCCCAGCCCGGCCATGATGGTGATCGACATATTGACGAAGAACACGTCCTGCAGCAGCGGGATCAATCCCAGGATCGTGGTAGCGGCGGCCAGGATCACCGGCCGCAGGCGGCTGACGCCCGAGTCGAGGATGGCGGTGTAGGGTTCCTTGCCTTCTTCGATCTGCTGGTCGATTTCCTCGATCAGCACGATGGCGTTCTTGATCAGCAGGCCGATCAGGGACAGGGCGCCGAGCAGCGACATAAAGTCGAAGGCGCCGTCGAAGGCCAACAGGCCGGCGGTGATGCCGACGATGGCCAGCGGCACCGTGAGCCAGATGATCAGCGGCTGGCGCACCTTGGCAAACAGCAGGATGCTGGTGAGGATCATCAGCAGGAAGCCCCCGGGCAGGGCGCCGAACAGGGCGCCCTGGGCGCGGGCAGAGTCCTCGTACTCGCCGCCCCAGGAGAAACTGTAGCCGGGGGGCAGCGCGATGGCCTCGATCTGCGGCTGCAGGCGCCCGAACAGGGGCGCGGTCAGCTCGCCGGTGGGGTTGCACGATGCGATGATGGTGAGTTGGCGGTTGCGGCTGCGCATCACCGTGTTCTCCCACACCGTTTCGAAGCCGCTCACCACCTGGGCCACGGGGACTGCCTGTCGCAGCACCGGGCTCCAGACGCTGATGTCCTGCAGGTTGCCGACGTCGCCACGCTCGTCCTCCGGCGCCCGCATCAGGATCGGCAGCACCAGGTTGGCGTCCCGGTAGCGTCCCACCCGGGTGCCGTCGAAGGCGTACTGCAGGGCGGCGGCCAGGTTCTCGCGGGTGATGCCGAGCTGTCGGCCCACCTGCTCGTTGAAGATCGGTTTGACGAGTTTCACCGGCTGGCGCCAGTCGTCGCGCATGTCCTTGGCCTCCGGGTCGGCGCGCATAATGGCCTGGACCTGCTCGGACAACCGCCGTAACTCGGCCGGCTCGGGGCCGTGGAAGCGGGCCTCGATCTTGCTGTCGCGGCCGGGGCCGATGCGCAGGGACTTGATAATGGGATCGGTCTCCGCGCAGCTCGGTGCGCATGAATTCGGCGACCTTGTCCCACACCTCGGCGATGCGCTCCCGGCTGTCGGTCTGGACGATGATCTGGGAATAGGCCGCCGCCGCTTCCCTGGAGTCGTAGACCAGGGTGAAGCGCTGGTGGGGGCCGCCGACCACGGTGGTGGTCTGCTCCACCCCCTCCAGGCCGCGCAGGAACTCGCTCACCTTGAGGGTGTCGTCGCGGGTGCGGCGGATGTCGGTGCCCTCGATCTCCCAGACGTCGACAAAAAACAGCGGCGTATTGGACTCCGGGAAGAAGGCCTGCTTGCACGCTGCCGAAGCCGATCAAGGCGGCGACGAACAGCCCCAGCACCACCGCGACGGTCAGCCAGCGCAGGCGCAGGGCCAGGTCGACGAAACCGCGGTAGAGCCGGAACATCAGGCCGCCGTAGGGGTCTTTCGGCTCCCCTTCTCCGGGCTGGCCCGGTTTCAGCAGCAGGGCGCACAGCAGCGGGGTGGTGCTGATGCCGGTGACCCAGGACAGCAGCAGCGAGTAGAGGATGACCCAGAACAGGGAGTTGGCGAACTCGCCGGTGCTGTCCGGCGACAGGCCGATGGCGGAGAAGGCGAGGATACCGATCACCGTGCCTCCGAGCAGCGCCCAGATCGTCTTGCCCACGGCCTCGCCGGCCGCCTCGGCGGCGCGCATGCCCGCCTGCATGCGCACCATCATACCCTCGGCGACGACGATGGCGTTGTCCACCAGCATGCCCAGGGCGATCACCAGGGCCCCCAGGGAGATGCGCTGCAGTTCGATGCCGGTCAGGTTCATGATCAGCAGGGTGCCGGCCACCGTGATCAGCAGTACCGCGCCGATGATCAAGCCGATGCGCAGCCCCATGAACAGCAGCAGCACGATGATCACGATGGCCACCGCCTGGCCGACGCTGACCAGGAAACCGCTGACCGATTTATCCACCTCCAGCGGCTGGTTGTAGATCTGCACCAGTTCCATGCCGGCGGGGATGGTGGACTCGAGTTCCTTGGCCCGCGCGGCCAGGCGCTCGCCAACGGCCACCACATTCTCGCCGCCCTGCATGGAGATGCCCAGGGTCAGGGCCCGCTTGCCGTTGACGTAATAGAGCTTGGTCGGTACTTCGTCGTAGGCGCGAACGATCTCGGCGATGTCGCTCAGGTAGATCAGCCTGCGTTCGTCGGAGCCGATCAGCACATTGCCGATGGCTTTCACCGAGCTGAACTCGCCGGTGGGCTCGATGCGCAGGTACTCGTCGCCGACCCGCACATTGCCGGCATCGGCGACCACGTTCTGGGATTGCAGGATCTGGGCGATCGTCTCCACCGAGATGCCCAGCTCGCCCATGCGGGCCCGCGACATTTCGACGTACACCGTCTCTTTCTGCTCGCCGTCGATGGTGATCTTGCGCACCCCGGGAACCAGCACCAGCTGGCGCTTGAAGCGGTCGGCGAAGTCCCAGAGGTCGCGCCAGCTGTAGCCCTCGCCGGTGAGCGCATAATACACGCCGTAGACGTCGCCGAACTCGTCGATGATATTGGGCTCTTGGGCCCCCGGCGGCAGCTTGCCCTTCATGTCGGCGATCTTGCGCCGCAGTTCGTCGAAAATGGCCGGGAAATCCTTGGCCCGGTACTTGCTCTTGAACTCGATCAGGATGTCGGACACACCCGGGCGCGAAACCGACATCTTGATATTCCACACCTGCTCCATGCGCTGGATGGCGTCTTCGATGTGGTAGGTGATCTCGTCCTGCACCTCCTGGGCGCTGGCGCCGGGATAGTAAGTGATGATCTTGGCCAGCTTGATGGTGAAGGCCGGGTCCTCCAGCTTGCCCATCTGCTCGAAGCCCCAAATGCCGCCGCCCACCATAATGATGATCAGCAGCCAGGATACGACCGGGGTCTTGACCGAATATTCGCCGATGTTCATGGCCTGCCTCTTATTGGGTTCTGTGCCTGGGGGAGTCCGGGTGCGCCTACTGCACCCGCTCCCCGGGGCGAGGCTCGGCCTGCTCCCGGTCGGGAATCAGAGTGACCTTCATGCCTTCGGTGAGAAAGGGCACGCCGGCGGTGACGATGCGCTCGCCGGGCTCCAGGCCGTCGGTGACCTTGATCAGGTCCCCCAGCATGCGGCCCACCTGAACGGCCCGCGGCGCCACGGTCATGCTTTTTTCGTCCACCACCCACACCCGCGGGTCAAGCTTGTAGTCCCCAACCACCGCGCCGACCGGCACGTTGAACACGACGTCCCCGCCAACGAACTTGCTCAGGTCCATGGTAACGGTGGCGGTCATGCCCGGCAGCACCGAGCCTTGCTCGATCTGCTGCATGGTGTAAGTGGCCTCGAAGGTCTGGGTTTGGGCGTCCGCCTTGGTCGAAATCTCCTTGAAGGTCAGGGGGAACTGCTGCCCGGGCATACCCTCGAAGCTGGCATAGGTCCCGACTTGGTCGCGGGCCCGGCCGGCTTCTTCGCTGGCGCGGATGCTCCGGATGATCGACTCGGGGATGTCGAACTTTACGTCCAGGGCGGTCACGTCCTGCAGGGTCAGGACCGATTGCTTGGCCTGCACCTCTTCGAAGCGCTCGATGTGGCGCTTGGCAATCACGCCGGCGAAGGGGGCCTTGAGATGGGTGTACTCCAGGTCCAGGCGCGCTGACTTCAGAGCCGCTTCGGCGTTCTTGAACTCGGCCTCCAGGCGGTCATAGTCCATCTTCGAAATGTGCCCTTTTTCGATCAGTTCCTTGGCCCGGTCGAAGTTCTTCTTGGCGTTGCTGAAGGTGGCCTGGCGGTCGTTGACCACTATCTCAAAGTCCTTGGGGTCGAGTTCGGCCACCACCTGCTCGGTTTCTACCTGATCGCCTTCCTTCACCGGCAGTTCCATCACCTTGCCGGCACCCGAAACGAAAGCTCGGCGCGCCGGCTGGCGTCGATGCGGGCCGGGAAGTTGCGCACCCCGCCGGAATCCGGCGCGGCGATCAGCAGCGTCTTGACCGGGCGCGAGACCGCGGCCGGTTCGGCTTCCGGCGCCTGTTGCTGGCAGGCGCCGAGGAGCAACAGCGAGGCGCAAGCGGCGCCGAACAGGGCGAAACGGGTCATGGGCGTTCTCCAGGAAACGGGCCGGTTGGCGGCGCAACCGCGCCGGCATCCGATGCTCAGGGCGGGCCTTAGGTTAATCGCGAGAAAATACCAGTTATGCGCGCAGAAGACCAGGAGATGGACGCTCAGTCGCCCACAATCTGCAGGTTGACCCGGCGTCGGCGCGGGCCGTCCAGTTCCACCAGCATCAGCGATTGCCACTGGCCCAGGCCGAGCCTGCCGTCCACCACCCGGAGGTTCTCGCTGGCCCCCAGAAGCATGGCGATGAGGTGGGAATGGGCGTTTTCCGGTTCGTCCGGCGGGCAGTCGCGCAGGTGGATGTCGTTGTGCTTGTAGCCGGCGTCCGCCGGCACCAAGCGACGGAAGAAGCTGCGGATATCGTCCAGCAGCCGTTCCTCGGTGCGAGGTGGCGACTGAGTCCGCACCGACGACGGCTCGGCGCGGGGGCGCGCCTCCTACGCGCCGCCCGGGGCTGCGTTCGCTCCCCGGTATAGCAGCCCGCGCCGGATCAGCCATTTCTCCAATTCCACCACCCAAAGGGTCAGCGACGACAGCCCCAGGCACACCAGCAGGTCGAACAGCGGCAGGGGCTGGGTCTTGAAGATCGGGTTCAGGGCCGGGACATAGATCACCGCCAGTTGCAGGGCGAGCGTCAGCAAGACGGCGCCGAGCATGGGCTTGTTGCTGAGCAGGCCGATGCGGAACAGCGATTCGCGCTCGCTACGCACGGCCAGCGAGTGGAACAGCTGGGACACCGTCAGCACGGTGAACACCACGGTCTGCCAGTACTCCACCCCGCGCCCGATGGCCCAGGCCTGGGAGGCGATGGAGACCCCGCCGACGAACAGCCCGACCCAGACGATGTGCTGCCACATGCCATGGGCGAAGATGCTCTCGTCCGGCGGGCGCGGCGGGCGGCGCATGACCCCGGGCTCCGCCGGCTCGGCGGTGAAGGCGAGCCCCGGCAGGCCGTCGGTGACCAGGTTGATCCACAGGATGTGGATCGGCAGCAGCGGGATCGGCAGGCCCAGGAAGGGGGCCAGGAACAGGGTCCAGATCTCCCCCGAGTTGGAGCTCATGGTGTCCTTGATGAACTTGCGGATGTTGTCGAACACCCGCCGGCCCTCGCGCACCGCCCGCACGATGGTGGCGAAGTTGTCGTCCAGCAGCACCATGTCGGCGGCCTCGCGCGCCACGTCGGTGCCCTTTAGGCCCATGGCCACGCCGATTCCGGCGCGCTTGAGCGCCGGGGCGTCGTTGACGCCGTCGCCGGTCATGGCCACGAACTCGCCGCGGGCCTGCAGCGCCTTGACGATACGGATCTTCTGCTCCGGGCTGACCCGGGCGTAGACGCGTATCGCCTCCACCCGGCGGTCGAGCTCGGCATCGTCGAGCTTGGCCAGCTGGTGGCCGGTCATCACCCTGTCCCTGTCTTCCGCGATGCCGAGACGGGTAGCGATGGCGTGCGCCGTGCCCGGATGGTCGCCGGTGATCATCACCGGCGTGATGCCGGCGCTGCGGCAGTCGGCCACCGCCTGCGCCGCTTCCGGCCGCGGCGGGTCGATCAGGGCCGCCAGGCCGAGCAGGGTAAGCCGCTCGTTCCGCCTTCGCCGGGGGCTCGGGCAGGGCGGGGAGCCGGCGCTCGGCCAGGGCCAGCACGCGGTAGCCCTGGCGGGCGAGGGCCTGGGCTTGGTGCAGCAGGGCGTCGCTGGCCAGGGGTTCGGCGCCGCTGGGCCCGAGCCGGTCGCTGCAACGCGGCAGCAGCACCTCGGGGGCGCCCTTGACCAGGGCCAACACGCCGTCGTCGTCCCGGTGCAGAGTGGTCATCAGCTTGCGTTTGCTGTCGAACGGGATTTCGGCCAGGCGGGGCAGGTCGGTTTCCAGCGCGGCCTTGTCCAGGCCGGCCGCGGCGGCCGCCTGGTACAGGGCCAGCTCGGTAGGCTCGCCGGCGGGCCGGCCGTCGTGAAACGCCACGTCGTTGCTCAGGGCCAGGGCCCGGCCGAGCTGGTCCCAGGGGGCGGCGCCCAGGCCCGCGGCCAGCGTCTCTCGCGCCTCATCGGCGGCCAGTAGGCGCTCCAGGGTCATACGGTTCTGGGTCAGGGTGCCGGTCTTGTCGGAGCAGATATAGGTGACCGAACCCAGGGTCTCCACCGCCGGCAGGTTGCGCACCAACGCCTGGTGGCGCACCAGTTTGCGCGCCCCCAGGGCCAGGGAGATGGTGACCACCGCCGGCAGGGCCTCGGGTATCGCCGCCACCGCCAGGCTCACCGCGGTCAGGAACATCAGCAGCAGCGGCTGGCCCTGCAGCAGCCCGGCCAGGAACACCAGGGCGCAGATCCCCAGCACCGCCAGCGCCAGGTAGCGGCCGAAGCGGGTCAACCGCTGCTGCAGCGGGGTGCGCACCCGGGCCTCGCCGCGCAGCAGGCCGGCGATGCGCCCGAGTTCGGTCTCCATGCCGGTGGCCACCACCAGTCCCAGGCCACGACCCCGGGTCGCTAACGTGCCCTTGAAGGCGAGATTGGTGCGGTCGCCCAGGGCTAGTTCCGGTTGGTCCAGGGCCTCGGCCTGCTTGGTTACCGGCTGGGCTTCGCCGGTAAGCGTCGACTCGTCGCACTCCAGCTCGGCGCATTCCAGCAGGCGCAGGTCCGCCGGCACCAGGTCGCCGGCCTGCAGCAACACCAAGTCGCCGGGTACCAGTTCGGCGGCGGGCAGGCTCAGCACTTGGCCGCCCCGGCGTACTCGGGCCTGGGGTGCGGCCAGGCGCTTGAGCGCCGCCACTGCGCGCTCGGCGCGGAGTTCCTGCAGCGTGCCGATCGCCGCGTTGAGGATGACGATCACCAGGATGGCGATACTGTCCACCGGCTCGCCGATCAGCCCGGAGATCAGGGCTGCGGCCAGCAGCACCAGAATCATGAAGTCCTTGAATTGGCCCAGCAGCATTGCCAGCGGCGAGCGCCGCCGGCCCTCGACAATCTGGTTCGGCCCCTGTTCCTCCAGCCGGGTCCGGGCCCGTTCGGGGCGCAGGCCGGTTTCGGCATCGCTGTCGAGCCGGGCCACGGCGGCGTCGGTTTTCAGCCGGTGCCAGGGCGTCCCTGCGTCCACCTCAGCCCCCCACCAGCCGCACCAGTACGATCGTGACCAGGGCGATCAGCACCGCCTTTAAGCCGCTGCCCAGGGGCGAGGTGCCGCCCACCCGACCCAGGAACAGACCTAGCCCGAAGATGCAGAAAAGGGCGGTTAAGATCGCGATCAGGAGAGGTTCCAACGGTAGCGGCATTCCGGCCCGAGCCAGCCACAGGGGCAGCAGGATAAGGAGCGAGATCAGCACCGGAGCGAGCCCGTTGATCAGAGCCACGAACACCGGCACCACCCGGGCCGCATCGCTGTGGGCGCTGTCGGAGAGATCGCTGAGCATGGCGCCTTGCAACTCGCTCAGCCACTTGCGCCGCTCCGCCGACTCGCTCAGGTAGGCGCTGCTCAGGCCGCTCATGCCGAGGGCGATGACGGCTCCCAAGCAAGCGGCGATGACGATGTCCAGGGCTACGTCGTTGCTCAAATAGAAGCCGGTGGTCAGGCCGAGCATGGTCAGGGCGCCGTCGAAGCCGTTTACCACGAAGTAGCGGCGGGCAATGCCGTGGGAGCGGGAAACGTGCAGCAGGAAATGGAATTTTTGCAATAGGGGCATGCGGCGTTGTGCTTTCAGTCGTAGGGTGGAACGAGCACAGCGGTTCTACCAAGCGCCGGGCTGTTTCCCCGGTTCATCCGCTGCTCACAGCTTACCCATCTCCCTTCACTTCCCCACCAGCGACCGCCTCCCCCAGCACCTCTACCTCGTCGATGCTGTGCAGGGAGCCACCGAGTTCGGCGATGCTGGACTGGATCCGTTCGAAGTCGATGTTCTCGCCCTCGATCACCAGTTCCATACTCTCGGTATTTTCGTCCATTTCCAACACCCGGAGCTGGATCCGATAGGCCCCTTGTTCCGCCAGTATCCGGCCGAATTCGAGGGGATTCGGGTGGTGGGGTTTGAGGATATCGAGGAGCAGACGCTTGACCTTCGGCATGGGGGCGTTCCGGTGGGTTTCGGTTCGTACCCATTATGGCGCAGTTGTATACTGCCGGTCACGGCGCGGGCAGCTGTGCCCAAAGCGCCGATGTCGTGACCCAAGAGGTTCGGGGGAGGTGGAGGGTGCACATCAGGTCGGCAAGGGATGAAGATCTGGAACGGGTATTGGCGGTTGAGCGCGCTGCCTTCGGCACCGATGCGGAGGCCGATTTGGTGCGGGCGCTGCTCGCCGACCCGAGCGCCCAACCGGTGCTATCGCTAATTGCGCTGCGCGGCGAGCGCGCCTTGGGTCACATCCTGTTTTCTCGGGCTGGCTTGGAGCCCCGGGTTCCCTGGTCCGCCGCCCTGCTGGCCCCGCTGGCGGTGGCGCCGTCGGCCCAGCGTCAAGGCATAGGCGGTCGGTTAATCGCGGCCGGACTAAGTGGCCTGGCCGCCGGGGTCGATCTGGTATTCGTGCTCGGCCACCCCGAATACTACACCCGCCACGGTTTCCGGCCGGCGGGGGTGCTCGGTTTTACCGCCCCCTATCCGATCCCCCCGGAGCATGCGGATGCCTGGATGGTGCAGGAACTGCGCCCGGGGGTGATCGGGGCCTGTCAGGGCTCGGTGATCTGCGCCCGTGCCCTGGACCGTCCAGAATACTGGCGGGAATAGGTTTGACCCGGCGGTTCAGGGACTCGAAGATAGACCTGGGTTCCCCGCACGAGCTTTGAGATGATTCGACTCCCCTTGACACTCGCCGCCTGGGGCACACCAGCCTTTGCGGACCAACTCAAACAGGAGCTGGCCGGCTTGGGCGCCGACGATCTGCCGCTGCAGCAGGGCCTGGCCAGCGGCAGCTACGCCCAGGACGGCAATCTCGGCGTGATGCTGCTGGGCGTGGCAGAGGCGCCCGGGGCAATCCGCGCCAAGGTCGGGGTGTTCTACCAGGGGGTGATCGCCGGCTGCAATTGCGCCGACGACCCGACCCCCATCGATACCACCAGCGAATACTGTGAGTTGCAGCTGGAGATCGACCGCGAGAGCGCCGAGACCCGCGTGATCCTGCTGCCGAGCTGATCCTGTGCCGCTCAGCGGTCTGCGGTCGCTATACTAGACAGTATGAAACCCTGGCTGCGACACCTGCGCTGGCGCGAGTTCCAGCTGTTGGCCTTGGTGCTGGCCAACCTGTTCGTCATCGCCGGCCACCTGGGGGCTGGGTTGCAGCAGGTGGGGCAGGAGACAGGAGGTTGGCGCCGTATCGACACCCAGGCGGTACTGACTCGCCTGCGCGCCGGGGAACTGAGCAACCGCGAGGCCGAGTGGTACCGGCCCCTGGAGCGTCCCTGAGCTGGGTGCGAACGATGCGTGAGGTCCGCTGCGAACTCTGTCCGCGCTATTGCGTGATCCCCGAAGGCGGGGCAGGGGACTGCCGGATTCGGGTCAATATCGAAGGCCGGCTCCGGGCCACCACCTACGGGCGTCCGTCGGCGATCCATATAGACCCGATGGAAAAGAAACCCCTGTACCACTTCCGTCCCGGCAGCTCGGTGCTTTCCATCGGCACCGCCGGCTGCAACCTGCATTGTCGCAACTGCCAGAATTGGCAGTTGTCCCAACGCGGTGGCGAGGAAATGGAGCAGATCCACCAGGCCCTGCCCGAAGACTTGGTGCGGGCCGCCCGGGAGCGCGACTGCCAAGCCATCGCCTACACCTATTCCGACCCGGTGGTGTTCTATGAATACGTGCGCGACAGCGCCGAACTGGCCCGGGAGACGGGACTGAGCAATGTGCTGGTGACCGCCGGCTACATCAACCCGGAGCCCCTGCGCCAACTATGCCGCTGGGTGGACGCCAGCAACACCGACCTCAAGGCGTTCGACGACCGCTTCTACCAGGAGGTCTGCGGGGCGCGCCTGCAGCCGGTGCTCGACAGTCTGGTGGCCATGCGTAGCGCCGGCATCTGGCTCGAGCTGACCAACCTGCTGATCCCCAGTCTGAATGACGACATGGCCCTGGTGCGGCGCATGGCGGAGTGGATCCGGCGCGAGTTGGGGGCTGGTACGCCCCTGCACTTCAGCCGCTTCCAGCCCATGTACCGTATGCGCAACCTGCCGCCAACCCCGGTCGAGACCCTGGAGCGGGCGCGTGCCGAGGCCCTCGACGCCGGCCTGGAGCACGTCTATATCGGCAACCTGTTCGGCCACGAGGCGGAGACCACCTACTGCCCCCGCGACGGCACTCCGCTGCTGCGGCGCATCGGCTACCGTGTATTGGAACGCCGCTTGACCCCGGACGGGCGCTGCCCCCAGTGCAATGACCCGATACCAGGAGTCTGGCAATGACCACCCGGCTGTCTCTCCTGCCCGCCCTGTTGCTGGCGGCCTGGCTCGGTCCCTCCCCGGCCGGCGAATTGCCCGTGAAGCCGGCGGGAATCGCCGGCAGCTGGTACCCGGGCGAGCCGGCGGTCTTGAGCGAGTCGATCGATCAATTGCTGGCCGAGGCCGAGCCCCCCGCCGTGAGCGGTCGCCTTCGTGCCCTGATCAGCCCCCATGCGGGCTACCGATACAGCGGCCCCAGCGCCGCGGTGGGCTACCGCCTGCTGCAGGGCCGACAATTCCGGCGGGTGTTGGTGCTGGCGCCGGCCCACAAGGGTGGCTTCCGGGGTTTGTCCATCGCCGCGGTCGGCGCCTACCGGACGCCCCTGGGCGACGTCCCCCTCGACCGGGAGGCGGTGCGGGCGCTGCGCCGCTCGCCCCTGGTGGGGGCCGAGGACGAAGCCCACCAGGGGGAGCACGCAATCGAGATCCAGCTGCCTTTCCTGCAGCGCAGCCTGGCCCCGGGCTGGCGCTTGGTACCGATCCTGGTCGGGACCATGGAAGCGGGTGACCACGCGGCCGCTGCCGAGTTGCTGCGGCCTTGGTTTGACGAATTCAGCCTGCTGCTGGTGTCCAGCGACTTCACCCACTATGGCCGGCGCTTCGGCTACCAGCCCTTTCCCGCCGACGCCGAGGCCGCCGAGCACCTGCGGGCCCTCGACCTGGGGGCCTATGAGCGCATCGCCGGCGGTGATCCCGAGGCCTTCCGTACTTACCGTCAAGACACCGGGATCACCGCTTGCGGCGCCGAGCCGATCCTGATCCTGCTCGAAATGCTGCCCACCGGCACCCGCACCAAGCTGCTCGACTACGCCACCAGTGGCGCCCAGTCCGGCGACTACCGGCACTCGGTGAGCTATCTGGGCATTGGCTTCTTCGACCCCGACGAGCAGAGTGTGGCCCCGGAGCATTTGGAGTATCTGCACCGCCTGGCCGGCTACGCGGTGCGCGAGAGCGCCGACCCCGGAAACGGCGCCTTGGATGGCCTCCAGGCCCTGGTGGACGGCCTGCCCGAAACCCTGCGCCGGCCCGGGGGCGCCTTCGTTACCCTGCGCGAGCAGGGCCGGCTGAGGGGCTGCCAGGGATTTGTGGAGCCGGAATTTCCTCTATTCGAGGCGGTGATCCGTAACGGCGTCAATGCCGCCCGCCACGACTGGCGTTTCCGTCCGGTGGGCGCCGAGGAGTTGGGGCGGTTGGATTTGGAGGTCAGCGTGTTGACGGTGCCGAAGCCCATCGCATCGCCCCAGGATTATACCCCTGGGCTCGATGGGATCGTGTTGCAGCGAGACGGCAAGCGCGCCGTATTCCTGCCCCAGGTCCCGACCCTGGCCGGCTGGGACCGGGAGCAGACGCTCGACGCCTTGGCGACGAAGGCCGGTCTTCCTTCGGATGCTTGGCAGCATGGGGCGCAGCTGTCCGTTTTCCGGACTTTCGAGTTCGCCGGCCCTGTCTCGCTGGAGGCTGGAGAGCGGTGAGGTGGACCGGCGGCGGGCTGGTCGGCCGGAGACTCGCTGAGTGGGGCTTCGGCAGGGTCCGGGTTGGTGGTTGCGGGCATTTACGAAAGTTAACATGCAGTGAAGAAGCACCGTCTCCCTGCGAGTTTGGTGCGGAAAAAGGGTTCGTCGCCAGTCGTTAATGTTGGCGAGAAACTAACGAAGATACAGCTAACTGATACGTTTCAGCATCCGCTTCCGATGCTGAACGAAGTCCGGTAGAGATTGTTAACGCATTGTTTTTCATGGCAGCGTGGTGAGCTTCATGGAATCCGCTGTGTTTCTGGTGGTCGGCCTCCAAACGCAATTCTAAGTCGCTGCTGCGAACTGGAAGTTGTCTTCCCGGTCTTATGACAGAGCTGGTTCAAACTGTTTTTTCCTGCGCTGGTCGCTGGTAAGGCGGGGGCGCGAAAGCCGGGGGCGCTTGACTAAGGCGCGACGGGCAACAATAGTATTGGATCTAAAAATGGAGTTTCCCAGCTGATCCAATCGCGGTTGCCAACGGGGGTTCCGCGCCCAGACAATCTGGCCATGCTGCCTCTTCCGGCGGGGTGGGTGGCGGACGGCTCACCTTCGGGTCTGGCTGCACCGCACACAAGTTCGTACACTAGGTGGTCGGAAAATGAGGCTTGCGACAACAAATGTCCGAATGAGTGCCGATAACGTCGAGTTCGGCTCCCCCCAGCTTTCGCTGTTGGCCGATGTGGCTGGCCTGGCGGCGCGTGGCGCTAATGTCGAAGAGTTTTTTGCCGCGCTTTCCGAGTTGCTGAGCGAGAATGATGCAGCCGAATGCATCTTGGTGTGGTTCACCGACTCCGATCTGAAATCGGAGTATTCGGCTACGGGTCCTGGCTGGACCCGAATCACACCCGAGCAGGCGGTTAGGCGAACCGAAGCCTGGTTATGGGATCGTCGGTTCACCAGTGCGGAAACGGGCGGGGCAGAAGAGGCAACTCTGGAACCGAAGGAAATCAGACTGTTGTCGCCATCGCTCGAGGTGTATGGCATGGACGCGGCGTTGCTAACGCTCACCTGTGGAGGTGGCGGGTATCTGCGAATCCTGCTTGGGTCAGAGTCCCCGCAGAATCTTGAGCCCGAGTCAATTCAGATCTTTCGGGCCTTGGCCGGAATCCTGGTCGCCGCACTGGATAGAATCCGTTCCGAAGCGGAAAAGGCAGCCGTCCAGCGGCAGGTGTTGGAGGCCAAGAAGCATTGGGAGTCTACGGTCGATGCCCTGCCGCAGCTGACCGCGGTGCTCGACCAATCCGGCAGGATTTCCCGCATAAATCGAGCGGTGGAGAAATGGTCTCTCGGGTCGGTGCGAACGTCCACTGGGCTGTGCCTGCATGATCTGCTGCACCCGGAGTGCCGGTCGGCGGAATGCGTGGTGGCGGCGCAGTGGAAGCAGTTGTGGGCGCGGATGAATACCGACGGTTTCGCCATGATGGAGATTCGCGACCCCCTCACCGGAGCCGAACTCGAATTTTCGCTGACCCGCAACCGATCGCAAGGCCCCGCAGCGGCAGCCAGGGGGCACGCCTTTGTCGTGGTCGACGATGTTTCGGAGCGGCGGCAGGCAGAGCGTACGCTCCAGTTTTTCAACCAAGAACTCAAGCGTCAGGTTGACGAGAAGACAGAGACGCTTTCAAGCGTCAATCGCCGACTCGGGGAGCAATTAGAGGAGCACCTGCGCGACAAGTCGTTGCTGCGGGCGGCGCAAGAGAAGTATGCCTGTCTGGTCGAAAGCACCTTGATCGGCATCTACCTGGTGCACGACGATCGGATCCGGTTCGCCAATCGGCGCTTCGCCGAGATGTTCGGATATTCCAGCCCGGAGCTAGAAGATCGGGACATTCGGTCGCTGCTGTCGTTTGGGGGGTTTCCGGAGGCTCCCGAACTGTCTGGCGCCGGTGATTCCGCCGCGAGCATAGTTTTCCACGAGCAGGTGGTGCGAGGGCGGTGCAAAGACGGTAGCCAGGTCTGGCTGCAAATGAGCAATGCGCCGATTCGGTGGCAAGAAGAAAACATGATTCTCGGCAATCTCATGGACATCACCGCCCAGGTCGAGGGTGATTTGGACCTCCGGGAATCGGAGCGGGAGCAGCAGAGGCTCTCCGCCGAACTGGTTTCTGCCCAGGAAGCGGAGCGGCTGCGCATCGCCAGTGAGCTACACGACGGCATTGGGCAGATCCTCAGCGTGATCAAACTGGGTATAGAGAACGTGGTCAAGGGCTTGGATGGCGAGTTGGTCGAGCGCCAGCAGCAGAATTTCAAGAGTCTGATCTCCATGACCCGCCATGCGACCGAGGAGGTCAGGCGGATCTCCATGGATCTGCACCCGGCCATGCTCGAGGATCTCGGGCTGGTTTCAACGATCGATTGGTTTTGCCGGGAATATCGGAAAGTATTGCCGGAGATCGAGATCACGAAACGGGTCAAGTTTGAAGAACAGGAGTTGAACGCGGAACAGAAAATTGCGGCCTTCCGCATCCTGCAGGAGGCGTTCAACAACATCGGCAAACACGCCCGGGCGCAACGGATAGACCTGGCGCTGAGGCGGGGTAAAGGCTCGATCAAGTTGACGATAAAGGACGACGGGGCAGGGTTCGTTACGCATCGTAGAAGCGCTTCGGAGCCGGGATTCGGACTGCGCAGCATGAAACAGAGGGCGCAACTGACCGGCGGCGGACTGTCGGTGAAAAGCCGTCCCGGGAGGGGGACGATCATCCGGGCGGATTGGCCGCTCCGAGATGCCCCGGAAGACTCGGGGCTCGACTAGTTCGACTTTGGTTGGATTTGGGGCAGGGAACAAAAAGCGGCTGGAACAGCGTAAGGCGCCAGGCTGACGACCCCACCAGCCGCGTTCGACTACATGCTGGCAAGGCACCCTGTCGACGCAAGTTTCCGCTCTCGGCCCGATACGCTAGGCGGTTACCCTTTATCCAAGAACTGCGCGAAAAATGACCGGATACGACAAGGTCCCGCATTTCGTCAGCATATTCGGATAATTACCCGACTAAACCGTTTTGTATCGCGTAGGCCGTCAGGGCCGAGGCATTGTGAAGATCGAGCTTTTTCATCAGGTTGGATCGGTGTTTTTCAACCGTCTTGATACTGACAGAAAGGAATTCTGCGATCTCTCGGTTCTTGTAGCCCTCGGCAACCAACTTGATAACCGATTTCTCCCGATCCGTCAGGGTGTCCCAGGGGACTTCCGTTTCGGAAACGGTAGCCCGGCCCAGGAAGCCGCTTACGACCTGATCGCATATGCCCGGGCTTAAGTAGGTTCGACCAGCGACGACGGTGCGTATCGCAGTGAGCAGTTCCTGGTGGGTGTCGTCCTTCAGTACGTAACCGCTTGCGCCGGCCTCGAGCGAGGCTCGCACGTACTCTGCGGCCTTATGTACGGTCAGCACGATGATGCACATCTCCGGGTTGCGCCGCTTGATTGCCCGGATGGCGTCGGTCCCATTCATCCGGGGCATCGTCAAATCGATCAAAACCAGATTCGGCTGTAAAGCGTTGGCTTGCTGGATGGCCTTCTGGCCATCTTCCGCTTCGCCCGCGATTTCGATATCCGGTTGAGCCGACAACAGTGACTTCAAACCTTCCCGGAGTATCGAGTGATCCTCCGCGAGCAATATGCTCAGTTTTCCCATCGAACCCCGCCTCATGCCAAAAACGGCAAATAATAACCTTGCAGATCTAAATGATGATTTTTGCGTGCGCCGAACCAACTCCGTCGGAGTATAGATCAAAAACAGCCAGGTAAGCACATAGCCGATGCAGATTGCATCGGGCCGATCCAATTTACCGGGTAACAGGGCTCTTCGGCGAGTCCCGTCCCGCCAGCTTTTCCCGGCCCAGTGCCAGGGTTCCTGCAACCGCGACGAACAATCACCGGCAGAGAGCTAGAGCCCGGATATTTCACCAGGCCGCCAGGCGGCTGCGCGGAAGCTAATGGAAATTCGAGACCATGAATAGAACTCGGGAGGCGTCTGCAGTGAGACACCCTGTATAACGCCGCCTGGCTATCGCACCCCTGGCTGGTTCCTGCGCGGCTGGGCTTGCTCTTCACTCAATCGGTAGCTACGGCTATCGATTTCGCTCCAGAGCGGCGCCCAGCCGCACAGGCCCTTCGCCAGGGACGCGATACCCGGTGAAATATCCGGGCTAGCCTGTCATGCACCGGTTGCACACCCGTTACCGGGTAAACGCTGTCGAGGGCCGCGTTTGGCGATTCATTGCACGGGTCTCGGCGTGGGTGCTGTCGGAAACCCAGTATTTTCATTTGTTTCAGCGGGTTGAGTGGAACGTGTAATCCTGATCGGCGTGGGTGATGCCATACGTCAGTCTTTAGGTTGATAGGGTTTGTACTAAGCATCTACAGTGTTGCCCGCGTTAATTTCCAGACTTGACCTAACAGTCAGAGCCAGTGATTTCACGAAAACTTAACAAGGCTCGGAGGAGAGGGCGCTCCGAATCCGTACCGAACGCCGACCGGCGAAAACCGAGTCTTCGCTCACTGGATTAGGCGGACTGGCTTTTTTGGCATGGGCAAGCGTTCCGGAATCCAGCCACGCGCAGGCACCGTATGGACACAGCCGAGTTCGCTGTCGGGGCGTTTGAGCATGTCATCCCTGGCTCTTTACCGTCCGCCTTTTGAAGACGGGGTTTCCGCGAGCCTCATTTTGCAATCGGATGCGGCGATTAAGAATGCCAGCGGAATCCGGCCCGGCACGAGAAACGCTATACCTTGGCGTTCTCTTAGGGATCATTGGAGTCGTTATGTTTCGCACGCTGCTTGTTGAAGACTCTCGAAGCTTTCGCTCGGCAACCCGGGAAATGCTGCAGAGCAACTTCCCGTCAATGGGCATCGAGGAAGCTGAAAGTGGGGGCCAGGCATTGCAAAAGCTTGGTTTTCTGGAACCCGATCTGGTTTTTATGGACATCAAGCTACCGGATGTCAATGGCGTGGGTTTGACGAAAGATATCAAGCTGGGACACGCTGGTGTCGTCGTCGTCATCCTCAGCAGTTACGACCTCCCCGAATACCGGCAGGCCGCCTTTCGCGCGGGGGCGGATTGTTTCATTTCAAAAGATTCCCCGACCTGCATGGAGGACATCCTGGCCCGGGTGAATGGGGCGCTGTTTGCGAAAGAGCTCTCTTTGCAATGAGCAGGTTTCGCCGCGCCTCTGCGGACGACGGGCAGAGCAGGGTGAAGCCGGTACCGGAAACCGGAAGGGCTCTGGACGCCGCCAGGGAGCGGTCGCAGCCGAATCTAGGCCCGGCGTCGAGGGAATTCTCGGAATATCGCTCGTTGTCCAGCGGGGGCATCCTCTGTGAAAACCGTCACAATCCCCGCTGGGGACCCGCCAGATTGTTTGCGCTCGTTTCCGGCGGCACTATGCTGGACGGCGCTTGCCTGCACCTTTTCGGCATGATCGGGTACCCCGACCCGCGCCCGGTAAGCTAGAATTTCGTGGTCCTCGGTAGAACTCTGGGGCCGGATCGATAGCGCTGTAAACAACAATGAACAACTCCACTGGAAAAGACATCCCGTTCGCTCAATCCAGAATCTTTTCGCTCGCCGGTCTATTAAGTCTCGTCGTCGCTGCGGTCTTTCTCAGCCTGCTGATCCGTGAACTGGCGATCACCGCCATCGTTGAACTCGGGGAGCAAAGCAACGCCGTAGTCGCCCAGACTGCGCTCAACTCGGTAAAGCCCCAGCTTACGGGTTTTCTTGAGCAGCGTTTGAGCGTTCGCGCCGATGAGGTGTTTGACCCGACGATACCGGTGGAACTGCAGACTGCGATCCGCAAGACCATGCGGGATACTGCCGTGGTCCGGATAAAGATCTACAACCAGCAGGGTGTCGTGGTTTTTTCCACCAGGAGATCCCAGATCGGCAGCACCTCGGGAGACAACCCTGGTTTCGCCGCGGCGATGCGCGGGCGGCCGAGAAGCCGGCTCGTTTATGGTTCGTCCTTTCTTGTTTGGGACGAAGAGAGCGACGACGATAATCTGATCCAGACCTACCTGCCGGTGCGCGTGGATCCATGGACCCCGGTGCTTGGGGTATTCGAGATCTACACAGACGTCAGCGGATTGGTAGCAAAAGCAGAACGCCTGGAGCTGATGCTCGTCGGCGGGATCATCCTTTCCTTGACCCTGGTGTACGCGTTTTTGATGTACGTGGTAGCGCGGGGCCACCGGGTGATCAGGTCCCAGCAGGAGACGATCCTGGCCAGGACCAAGACACTCGAGCTGCTGTCGGCGCGCATGCTGAGCGCCGAGGAGAATGAACGGAGGCGGGTCGCGAACAAGCTGCACGAAGGGGTGGCGCAGACCCTGGCCGCGGTCAAGTTGCAGGTGGAAGCGGCCTGCACGACTACCGGTGCTTCGCCGTCGGAACGGCGGCGTGCGCCGCTCGGATCCATCGTCAAGGCGATCCAGCAGGCGATGCAGGAGGTGAGGACGCTGGCGATGGAAATGCACCCGCCAAGCCTGCATGAAATCGGCCTGCTGAGTACAATCGATTGGGCCTGCCGGGAATTCGGATCGATTTATCCGAACGTCTCCATCGATACTGCCTTTGAGATCGCCGAACAACAGATCCCGCCGGAACTCAAGAACATCATTTTCCGGATTCTCCAGGAGATACTCAGCTATATCGGCATTAAAGCGAACTCGGATGAGGTGCACATCCGGCTGCGGGGATCCGACGGGGCTATCCGATTGAGCGTCGAGGACAACGGTTTTGCCTTCTATTCACCCTCCGCGGACGCAGATTCCGCGGCAGGGATGGCCTCGACGCGGGAGCGGGCGGTACTGTCGGGTGGCTCCTTCGCAATCAGCGGCAACAGCCGGGGAGGCACCCTGTACGAAGCGGTGTGGAGCACCGACGACGCGTCTCGCGGCAATGGTGCCCCGATGCCCCCAATGTCCGACGGTTCCTCCCGACGCTTCGCCCAGGATCCGCCGACCAAACAGGAACCCGACAGTCCTTCCTCATCGCGCCTCAAAGACGGCGAAGAAATCGCGGGAGAACCGATCGCCTGAATAGAGCCGCGGGCGCCGGATTCGATCCGACTCCACGGCGAGGCGCCGAAGCGGCGTATTTCCAGCAGACCGACTAGCCCGGATTTTCCCCAAGGCAATCGCTGTTCTATAACATTTCCGGCCCGGGGGCGTGGTCTTTCGGCATTTCCCCCAGCGATATTCCCCGGTTTGCCCGCCCAAGGCTGGCCGCTCCCCTTGGCCTTACCCCGGCCTAGCGCCTACAATCGCCCAGCGCCAAATCCCGGCCGGCAGAATCCGTTGCAGCAGGTCCAACGCGTATGACCGATACCATCGACCAGACCTTAGAGGGAATCGAACGCCTTCCGCTCAAAGTATTCACCGAGAAGGCCTACCTGGATTACTCCATGTACGTGATCCTGGACCGGGCCCTGCCCCACATCGGCGACGGCCTCAAGCCGGTGCAGCGGCGCATCGTCTACGCCATGTCGGAGTTGGGGCTGTCGGCGACCGCCAAGTTCAAGAAATCCGCGCGCACGGTGGGCGACGTGCTCGGCAAGTTCCACCCCCACGGCGACACCGCCTGCTACGAGGCCATGGTGCTGATGGCCCAGCCGTTTTCGTACCGTTACCCGCTGGTGGATGGCCAGGGTAACTGGGGCTCTCCGGACGATCCCAAGTCGTTCGCCGCCATGCGCTATACCGAATCTCGCCTGACGCCCTATGCACAGGTGCTGCTGAGCGAGCTGGCCCAGGGTACGGTGGATTGGGTGCCCAATTTCGACGCCACCCTGCGCGAACCGGCCCTGCTGCCGGCGCGCCTGCCGAACGTGCTGCTCAACGGCGCCACCGGGATTGCGGTCGGTATGGCCACTGACATCCCGCCCCATAACCTGCGCGAGGTGGCTGCGGCCTGCGTGCGCCTGCTCGAGACCCCCAAGTCCAGTCTGGAGGAGCTGTGCGAGCTGGTGCCGGGGCCAGACTATCCGACCCAGGCCGAGATCGTCACGCCGCGCGACGAGCTTCTGAAGATGTACCGCACGGGCCATGGCAGCGTGCGGGCCCGGGCCCGCTACGAGCGCGAGCAGGGCGATATCGTGATCACCGCCCTGCCGCACCAGGTGTCCGGCAACCGCATACTGGAGCAGATCGCCCAGCAGATGCGGGCCAAGAAGCTGCCGATGGTGGAGGACCTGCGCGACGAATCCGACCACGAGAACCCGACTCGCCTGGTGATCGTGCCGCGCTCCAACCGGGTCGACGCCGAGCGGCTGATGTCGCACCTGTTCGCCAGTACCGACCTGGAACGTAGCTACCGGGTCAATCTGAATATGATCGGCCTCAACGGTCGGCCCCAGGTCAAGAACCTGCGCGACCTGCTGGCCGAGTGGCTGGAATTCCGCTTCGCCACCGTGCGCCGGCGCCTGGAGCACCGTCTGGGCAAGGTGCGCGAGCGGCTGCACTTGCTGGACGGCCTGTTGATCGCTTTCCTGAATATCGACGAGGTCATCCGCATCATCCGCAGCGAGGACGAGCCCAGGCCGGTGCTGATGGCCCGTTTCGGCCTGACCGAGGTGCAGGCCGACTATGTGCTCGACACCAAACTGCGGCAGCTGGCGCGGCTCGAAGAGATGAGGATTCGGGCCGAGCAGGCGGAACTGGAGAAGGAGCGCGACTGGTTGGAAAAGACCCTCGGCTCGCAGCGCCGCATGAAGACCCTGATCCGCAAGGAGATCGAATCGGATGCGGAAAAATATGGCGATGATCGCCGCTCACCGATTGTCGAGCGGGCCGCCGCCGAGGCCCTCGACGAGAGCGAACTCAGCCCCAGCGAGCCGGTCACCGTGATCCTTTCGGACAAGGGCTGGGCGCGTGCCGCCAAAGGTCACGAGATCGACGCCGAGGGGCTCAGCTACCGGGCCGGCGACCGGTTCCTGGACGCTGCCCGCCTGCGCAGCAACCAAAACGTTCTGTTTCTGGATTCCAACGGCCGCAGCTACGCCTTGGCGGCCCACAGCCTGCCCTCGGCGCGCAGCCAGGGAGAGCCCCTGACCGGGCGTCTGAGTCCGCCGCAGGGCGCCACTTTTGCCGCGGTGTTGGGCGGCGAGCCGGCCCAGTGGTTGCTGATGGCGTCGGACGCCGGCTACGGCTTTCTGGTCCAGCTCAAGGAATTGGAGACCAAGAACAAGACCGGAAAGGCGGTACTGACTTTGCCCGCCGGCGCCCGCCTGCTCAAGCCGGCGCCGGTGACGGATCCGGCCAGCGACCGCATCGTGGCGGTCAGCAACGAGGGCCGGATGCTGGTTTTCCCGGTATCCGAGCTGCCGGCGTTGAGCCGCGGCAAGGGAAACAAGATCATCGGCATCCCCGCCAAGCGGGTGGCGGCGCGGGAGGAATACGTAGCGGCCATTGCCTGTGTGCCGGCGGGGTCCCGGCTGATCGCCCGCTCGGGCAAACGCCATGTAACGTTCAAACCCGCTGATCTGGACCACTACCAAGGCGAGCGCGGGCGCCGCGGCAA
Organism: uncultured Gammaproteobacteria bacterium; assembly: GCA_963753615.1. Lineage (GTDB taxonomy): Bacteria > Pseudomonadota > Gammaproteobacteria > Chromatiales > Chromatiaceae > CAVWCW01. The sequence continues at coordinate 38,638 of CAVWCW010000029.1, read as the reverse complement.
CAAACTGCCTCGGGGCTTCCAGCGGGTGGATGGGTTCGAAGTGGAAGCGCCGGGCTCGGACGGCTAGGGCCGCATCGTCCCGATCAGTGGTCGCCCGGCGCCGGTATCGGCACCGCCGCGGCCCCCGCGTCCCAGGGTGGCGCCGGCACCCGCAGCAGGCCGAGGCGGAAGCTGCGGTCTTCGGAATGCAGCAGGGGTGCACGCAACAGGATCGGCTCGGCGTCGGGCGTGCGTCCGGGGAAGTGCCGTTCCAGGTAGGCGAGCAATTCGGGCGGCGGGGCCGGGCGCTTCCCCGCGTCCCAGGCCAGCAGCAGTTCGCGGCGGCCGGCGATCGCCGCCAGCGGGAATTCCTGGGGCGGGAAGCTGACGAACGCCTGGTCCAGGTAGAATTTCAGATTGCCGGCGATCAGGCTGTCTTCGGCCAGCACCAGGGCCGGGGCCGGGAACGCCTGGCGCACCCCCCGGGCCAGCAGTTCGGCGGGGAAGTGAGGTTTGCCGTACTTGTCCAACAGCGGGCCGACCCATACCCGCGCCGCCAGCCCGGCCGGGATCAGTAACATGGCGCTCAGCAGTACCGCCAGATAGCGGCGCGAGCGCCCGGCCGACGCCGGCGGCAGCCCGGGGGCGAACAACAGCAGCGGCAGGTAGAACAGCAGGGGCAGCAGCCAACGGTCCTTGAGGCGTTCGGCGCCGCTGAACAGCACGAACAACAGCAGCAACCCGAGGCCGATCCAGAGGGTGCGCACCAACAGCAGCCACATGTTCCGGCGCGCGGGGTCCTGGGCGATCCGAGGCCAGTCCGGCCAGGTCCGAAACACCAGCCAGTAGACCAGCAGCGGCAGGGCGGCGAAAGAGACCAAAGCCCGGGCCAGGGCCCAGATTCCGACTGCGCGGGCGGCCAGGCCGCCGGTGTCGGTCTCGAACTTGCCCAGGCTGGCGCCGGCGGCGTCCAGGCTGTCGACCACCCACAGCAGGTAGGGGCTGGCGATCAGCACGCCGATAAACAGGCTCAACAGCAGGCCTGGGCGCAGCAGCTTGCAGCGGTCCAGGCTGGCCAGGGCCAGCAGCAGGGAGCCGAAAAACAGCAGGTAGTTGAGCTTGGACAGCACCCCGAGGCCAAGCAGGATTCCGAGCCAGACGTAGTCCCCCCATTGCGCCGGGCGCGCCGTCATGCCGAGCACCAGCCACAGGGTCAGGGCGCTGAGTGTGGTGACCAGCACCGAGTGGGTGAGGTCGCGCTGAGACTCCCAACCGATCTGCGGCAGCAGCAGCAGGGACAGGGCCGCCAGGGCTGCGCTCTCCGGATTGGGGCAAAGGCGGCGCGCGGCCAGATAGACCGCGGCGTAGGTGACGAACAACAGGCCGTTTTTCAGCAGGCTGAGCGACAGCAAGGGGTTGTCGCCGAGCCGCAACAGGCCCATCTGCAGCCAGGTGTACAGCGGCGGCTGCGGGCCATAGCCGGGCTGCAGGCGCTGGCTGAGAATCAGCTGCTCACCCTCGTCGAGTCCCAGGCCGCCGCCGATCAGCAGACGCAGGATCACTTGCCAAAGCAGGTAGCCGCCGATCAGGGCGAGCAGGGTTCGCGGGCTGCGCAGCAGGCGTTCCACCGGGTGCCGTACGCGGGGCTCAGGCCTCGGCGTCGGTCTCGGGGTCGGGCGGCTGGTCCGGCCCCAACTGCTGGATCAGCTCCGCCAGTCGGCGCTGCAGTTCGACTTCGAGTTCCTCTTCCAGCACCCGCTTCATCTCCGCCATCGCCCGCTCGGTGGCCGCTCCGGCAGCCGCTTCGATCATCGGCGCCAGCAGATGCCGTAGATCGTCGGCGCCCCCGCTCAAGCGGCTCAAGGCAGCCCCGGCAAAGGCGTGCGGTGTGCTTGCCTCGGGCAATACTTCCGTGAGTATCGGGACCTTGGGTTGTTCTTCGCTCATGGCGGCCTCGGAGGTTGTGAATCGGGCCGCCTCAGGCGCCGATCTGGTGGGATTGCAGGGGATAGCCCCGGTCGCGGTAGAAGCGGTAGCGCTCGCGCCCGGCCTCGCGGATGCCGGGGTCGTCGTCCAGGGGCTCGGCGAGCCGGCGGAAACGGCTGAAGAAATCCGGCACCTCGGGGGCCAGGTTGATAAGCACGTCATGTTCGCCCTCCGGTGGCGGTCGCCAGCCCACCAGCACCGGAGTCAGGGCCGGGTCGGCCTGTCCGGCAAGGCCGTGGGGCACGAAGCTCTGGTCGCGGAAGGTCCACAGCAGCCGGTCCAGGTGTCGGGCCTGCTCGGCGGAGGCCGCGTGCAGGTATACCCGGTGGCCCTGACGGTAGGCTTTGTCCGCCAGCCGGCATGCGAGGCCGAAGCGGTTGTCCCGGGCGCCCGGACCCGGCAGGTAGAAGTCGACCTGGGTCAAACTCGGCGCTCCTCAGCCCGCCTTGCCGCTGCGCCGCAGCAGGAATTGAGTGAGCAGGGGCACCGGTCGGCCGGTGGCGCCCTTTTCCTCTCCCGTGAGCCAGGCCGCCCCGGCGATGTCGAGATGCGCCCAGCGGTACTTCTTGGTGTAACGGGCCAGGAAGCAGGCAGCCGTGATGGCGCCGCCGTATTTGCCACCGATATTGGCCATGTCGGCGAAGTTGCTGTCGAGCAGCTTCTGGTAGTCGTCCCAAAGGGGCAGGCGCCAGGCCCGGTCGCCACTGTGCTGGCCGGCCGCGAGCAGTTCGTCCGCCAGCTCGTCGTCGGCGCTGAACAGGCCCGAGGCATGCTGGCCCAGGGCTACCACGCAGGCGCCCGTGAGGGTGGCCATGTCCACTACCAGTTCGGGCTTGAAGCGCTCGCTGTAGGTCAGGGCGTCGCACAGGATCAGACGGCCCTCCGCGTCGGTGTTGAGCACCTCGATGGTCTGGCCGGACATGCTGGTGACGATGTCGCCCGGTTTATTGGCATCGCCGTCCGGCAGGTTCTCGGAGGCGGGTACCACGCCGACCACGTTCAGCGGCAGCTTCAGCTCCAGGCAGGCGGCGATGGTGCCGAATACGCTGGCCCCGCCGCACATGTCGAATTTCATCTCGTCCATGCCGGCGGACTGCTTGATGGAGATGCCGCCGGCGTCGAAAGTAAGGCCTTTTCCCACCAACACGATAGGCTTGGCCTTGGTCTTGCCGCCCCGGTAGTTCATTACGATCAGCTTGGCCGGCTGGCGGCTGCCGCGGGATACCGAGAGCAGGGCGCCCATGCCGAGCTTTTCCATGTCTTTCTCTTCCAGCACTTCGACGCTCAGTCGGTCGTTGGCTTTGCCCATGGCCAGGGCCTGCTCGGCCAGGTAGCTGGGGGTGCAGACATTGCCCGGCAGATTGCCCAGGTCGCGGGCCAGGTTGACGCCGGCCCCTGCGGCCTTGCCGTGGCTGGCGGCCAGGCGCAAGGTGTTGGCCGCATTCGGATCGGTGGCGGCGAGTGTAATCTCTCGCAGGGGCCGCTTGGGCGGTTTGGGGTCGCTTTTGAGCTGATCGAAGCGGTAGCTCGTCTGTTCTGCGGTCAGCACCAGATCGCGGGCAGTGCGGTAGGGGTCGCCGTCGACCGGAGCGATGCCGTCGAGGTGAAACACCGCACCGGTGCTGTGCCCCTGGTTGAGGACCGCTACCGCCTCAGCGGCCGCCTTGCGCAGGTCCGCGAGCTTGAGTTCCTTGGGGTCACCCAGTCCCAGCAGCAGCACGCGCTCGCATTTGCAGCCCGGCACTTGGTAGAGCATCTGGCTGTCGCCGATCTCGCCCTCGATGTCACCGAACTTCAGTGTCTGGCTCAAGGCCCCGGCGCTGGCCTGGTCCAATTCCTCGCCTGCCGCGCTCAAGCGCCGCTTGGCGAACACGCCCACCACCAGGCAGGGACTCTTGATGGCCGAGGGTGCCGCAGTCTTCACTTTATATTGCATGGGTTCTCCCGTTTCGTGCTGGGTTGCCGGTCTGGCCGTCGCCAGGCGCCGCTCGTTTCTCGCTGTCCTGCTTTTGGTGTAGCATGGCCCGGACTGGCGGCGCGGTTTGTTCTCGACGCGCGAAGCCGGGGCTGGCTTTGCCCGCTAGTCTACCCAAAGACATCCCGCTTTTCACAGCAACAGCGGGTTTGCTTCCAGTCCGGAATCAAAATGCGACAGCTATATCCGGGGCCTGCAGCGGCCGAAGCGCGGCTCTTCCGATGATATCCACCCTCGACCGCTATCTGCTGCGCGAGGTGGTCAAGACCCTGCTGGCGCTGGTCTCGGTGCTGGTGCTGATCCTGCTGGCCACTACCTTCATCCGCTATCTGCGCAAGGTGGCCAGCGGCGATGTGGCGGCCCAAATCCTGCTGGAGCTGATTGGCCTGGAACTGCTTCGCAATCTCTCGGTGCTGATTCCGCCAGCGTTTTTCTTCTCGATCCTAATCAGCCTCGGGCGCATGCATCGGGACAACGAACTGGTCGTGCTGGAGGCCTGCGGGGTGGGCCCGCTGCGCATCTTCCGCGCGGTACTGGTGGCCTCCCTGCCGGTGGCGCTGATGGTGGCCTGGCTGGCGGCTTCGGTGCTGCCCTGGGGAAACCAGATGATCACGCTGATCAAGAACCAGGCGCGCGGGGCAGCGGCGGAGCTGTCGCTGATCGAGCCCGGGCGTTTCAACGAGTACAGCGCCGGCGACCTGGTGTTCTATGTGGCCGAGCTGGACACGGAGCAGCAGACCATGCGCGAGATTTTCGTGCAGAACCGGGAGCACGGCAAGGTGGGCCTGATGGTAGCCGCCAGCGGGCACCGTCGGGTGGACCCGATCACGGGTGATACCTACCTGGTGCTGGACGACGGCATTCGCTACGAGGGTGTGGTGGGCAACCGCGATTACCGTATCGGTTCGTTCGACGAGTATGCCCTGAGGGTGAGACGCAGCAACAACGAGCCGCATCGGGCCCGGCGCAAGGAGCTGCCGACTGTACAACTGCTTACATCCGCCGACCTCGAGGACAAGGCCGAGGGCCAGAACCGGCTGATGCAGCCGCTGGCGGTGCTCGCCTTCGCTCTGCTCAGCATACCGCTGGCCCGGTCCCGACCGCGCCAGGGGATGACCGCGCGCATGGTTACTGCGTTTCTCGTCTACTTCGTTTTTCTCAACCTGCTCGGGGTGTCGCAGAACCTCATGGAGGACGGCGCTACGCCGGCCTGGCTTGGCCTTTGGTGGGTGCCGGCGAGCATGTTGCTGGTGGCGCTGGGTCTGATGGGCCTGGATACCGCCAGCGGGCGGTCCTTGCGCCGGCGCTGGCTGAGGATACCCTGGCGGTGAGGGTGCTCGACCGCTACATCGGCCGGGCGGTGATTGGAGCCACCCTGCTGGTGCTGCTGGTGCTGCTCACCCTGATTGCCTTCGTCGAATTGGAGAAAGAGCTGGGGGAGGTGGGGCGGGGCAGCTATGGCCTGCTGCAGGCCTTCTTCTACGTGGGCCTGGTGCTGCCCAGGTTCGCCTACGAGATCTTCCCCATCGCCACCCTCCTCGGCAGCCTGGTGGGGCTGGGAGCCATGGCCAACCATGCGGAGCTGATCGCCATGCGCGCGGCCGGCATATCGCTGTCGCGCATCGTCTGGTCGGTGATGCAGGCCGGGCTGCTGCTGATGGGGTTGGCGATTGTAGTCGGCGAGCTGTTGGCACCCGAGACCGAGCAGTACGCGCAACGCATGCGTGCCGAGGCCATCTCCGGCCAGATTACGCTCAAGACGAAATACGGATTCTGGACCCGCGACGGTACTTCCTACATCAATATCCGCGAATTTCGTCCGGGCGCCGCGTTGGGCGATGTCTTTATCTACGAATTCGACGACGCCCAGCACTTGAAGCTGGCCAGCCATGCCGAGTCCGCGCGGCACACCGGCGAGGGCTGGGAATTGGAGAACATCCACCAAAGCGAGTTTCTGCCCGACAGAGTCCGCAGCCGCCACTTGGATCGCGCCTATTGGAAGTCATTGCTGAACCCGGCCCTGCTCGACATGGTGATGGTGGAGCCCTCGGTGCTGCCGATCGCCGGGCTGTACCGTTACATCGGCTTTTTGCGCGACAACAGCCAGAATGCCAGTCTCTACGAGGTGGCGTTCTGGGGCAAGATCACCACGCCCCTGGTGGTGCTGGTGATGCTGCTGCTGTCGATCCCCTTCGTGTTCGGCAGCCTGCGCAGCGCCGGTGTGGGGCAGCGGGTGTTCGCCGGATCGGTGGTCGGCATCGGTTTTCTGCTGGCGAACAGGGCGTTCGCCCATATGGCGGTGGTCTACCAACTGGACCCGCTGTTCGCCAGCATCTTTCCGGTGCTGGCGGTACTGGGGTTGGCACTCTGGTACATGCGCCGATTGTAGCGCCTCAGTGTCGCTCCGACTTGCGCAGCAGCACCAGCCGGGTGGCGGAGATCCGGTCGTGCCAGGTCAGGCGGTCTCGATCCACGAGCATCCACAGGAAACCCAGCCCCAGGGTCGCCCATGACAACAGCGCACCCAGGGCCCGCAGCAAGGCGTTGCCGGCGTGCAGGGGGCGTCCATCGGCACGCACTACTCGGACGCGCCAGGCGCGCATGCCGAGCGTCTGGCCGCCGTGCAGCCAGAAGCCGACAAAAAACCCGAGGGTCACCAGGGTCAGCAGCAGCTGCAACAGTAGACGTACCAGTGCGTCGCTGGCGGGCTCCGGGACCCCGAAAAGCATGCCCGCGGGCAACACTACCAGGGCGCCGACAAGCACGTAGAGTGCGATCAGCAGCAGGCAGTCGTAACCGATGGCCGCGAGGCGCCGAAGCAGGCCCGGGGTGGCGGCGTGTTCGAAGTCGATAAGGTCTTGAGGGGGCATTCGCGGTAGGAGTCTAAGGGTTTACCCTGATTCGATGGGTGCGTTTCCGAATTACGCTGCGGAAACGAAAAGGGGATACTAGCCGATATGATCGGCACAAGACAGGCCCCGACAGAGGGCCGGCCGATGGTGATGGTTTGCACCAGCCCGCGCTCCGAGGGGCAGCGGGTGGCAACCAAAGGAGGATGGGGTAGTGGATTCAAGATCCAGTATACGCCGCCGGTTGGAATTGCAGGTCGTCCTCAGCTACCCGAAGCTAGGGATGCTGAGCGGTTGCATGCGCGATCTCGGTCGCGGCGGCATGTTCGTCGATACCGGCCGGGTCACTGTGCCCAGGGACGAAAAGTTGCGGGTGTACCTGTACCTGCCGGGGCCCGATGCGGAGCACTTCTGTGTCGCCGATGCGCGCGTGGTTCATAGTCGCGGCGGCGGGGTGGGTTTGGCGTTTCAGCATTTGGACGATGCGACCCGCAACGCGCTGAACGAGTTGATGGCGGTACCGGACACCGCCCTCGACGCGACCATGCCGGGTCGCCCGGCCGCGGGCAGCGGTTACGGCAAAGGCTTGGAAATACCGCCATAAGCTGCTAGTTTCAGGGCCTCGGGCCAGTCCGAGAGTGGGCATCGGGCCCACCGTGAGGGTTTGGTCCGCATTCTGAAATGCCGCTGCGTCGAAGTTTCTTCCACCGCGCCCTGCGCTCTCTGCCGATTCCGGTGGTGTCGCTCCTGTTTGGATTGGCCTGCGGCGCCGTGGTTTGGGTGGTGCTGGATCCCCTGCAGTCGCGGGCCCTGGAGGAAATCTTCCGTAGCGACCTCGAGGCCCGCCTCGATCGTGAGGCCCAAGACGGTTTTCACCGCTTCGAACACTACACCGAGAGTTACGCCGCTACCCTGCAGCTGATGGCCAACCACCGGCGCATGGTCAATTATCTGGATGGCTTTGCCTGGTTCGACCCTGAGCCGGCCCAACTGGAAGTCTATTCGGAGCGCTGGCCGGATTGGATGCCGGAGGCGCCGTTCTGGCATTCCGTGGCGCGTCCGAGCCACGCCCTGCTGTTCGACACCGAGGGCCGTCCCCGGGAACTCTTCCTGTTCGCCGGCAAGCCCCTGCCCCGGGACCTGATGCAGCTGGCCGATCTCTACCTGAACGAGAGCCAGGTCCAAGTCTATCTGACTGCCCTCAACGGGGCCCCTTACCTGATCGCGGCCGAGCAGGTGCGCGACAATGCGGGCCTGGAAGTCGGCTCACTGATGCTTCTGGTGCCGATCGACGACGTCTTTTTGCATGCCTCTCAGCAGGGGGTGGTGGAAGAGCAAGGGGTCGTGGCGGTGCTGGACGGGGAGGAACAGCGAATCCTGGCCAGCAGCGACCCCGGGGCGATGCCGGCAGGCAGCCGGGTCGAGTTCTGGGAGGGCAAATTCCTGGTGACCTCGCAGTCGTTTTTCGACTACCGGGGGTCGGATCTCAACCTTGAGTTCGCCACCTTCGTCCCCTGGAACGGGGCGTCTTCCACCAACGGTCAGATCCTGGCCCTTGAGCGGCGCCAGCGGGTGATCGCCGCGGCAGTATTCATAGCCGCTTTCACCCTGGTGATGTTCCTGATTTCGGCGCGGCTCAATTTCGTGCTGCGGCGGCTGTCGCGCTTTTCGAGCCGGGCTCTGGGTTTCGAGCGCCCGCCGCTGCGCGGCGGCAATCAGCTGCTTCAGTTGGAAAGCTGGGTCAACCAGTTCATCCGTCTGGTGCTGGCGGCGCGAGACGAGATGCGTAGCCGCCACGAGAGCGAGATGCGCGAGTCCGAAATCCTCAAGAGCGTGATCATGGACACCGCCCGCGACGGCATCGTCACCATCGAGGAGTCGGGAGAGATCATCGAGTCCAACGCTACCACCGAGAAGCTGTTCCGCTATCGGCGCTCCGATCTCATCGGCTGCGACTTGCCAAGCCTGTTGTTGGCAAAACGCAGCCGCGCTGCGTTCGCCCAGCTGTTGGCGGCATGCCGGAGTTTCCCAGGCAGCGGGGCGGCGGAGGCGCCCAGCCAGATGGTCGGTGTGCGATCCGATGGCTCGGAGTTTCCGCTCGAGGTGGAGATCGTCGCCATCCAACTGGAGTCACGCCAGACCTGCACCGTCTACCTCCACGACATTACCAGGCGCCAGCGGGTGGAACGCGAAATGTCGAATCTCGCTCGGTTCGCCAGCGAGAGCCCGAGCCCGATCCTGCGTGTGAACCGGCGCGGCGTGATCCTGTTCGCCAATGCCGCCAGCGAGCCCCTGCTGAGCTACTGGGGGGTGAGCCGCGGTCAGACCCTGCCCCTGTTCTGGAGCAATAAGGTGGCCGAGAGCCTGGAGACTGATCGCCCGCGGGAGCATGAGATCCATCAGGGCGAGCGCATCTATTCCCTGTTGCTGGCGCCGGTTCCGGGGCTGGACTACGTCAATGTGTACGGTCGCGACATTACCGAGGAGCGGCTGGCTGAGCAGCAATCGCGCCAGCACCATGCAGAGTTGGTGCACGTGTGCCGGCTCTCCAGTATGGGTGAGATGTCGACCGGTATGGCGCACGAGCTGAACCAGCCTCTGTCGGCCATCGTAAACTTCGCTCGCGGGGCCATGCGCCGAGTACGCAGCGGCAATTTCGACAACCAGACGATGTTGGAGGTGCTGGAGCAGATCTCTCTGCAGGCCGAACGCGCCGGCGAGATCATCCGCCGCCTGCGCAACCTGGTTGCGCGTCAGCCGCCGGTGCGCAGCAGTGTGGAAATCAACGACATGGTGCGTGAGGTCTGCTCCTTTGTCGAGTACGATATGCGCAAGCTGGGGATCGAGATCCATCTGGACCTCAGCCCCGAGGCGCTGCCGGTACGGGTCGACCTGGTGCAGATCGAACAGGTGCTGTTGAATCTGGTGCGCAATGCGATGGATGCCCTGGAGCGGGTTCCGGAGTTTCAGCGCTTTCTCAGCATCCACACCAGTGCCTGGGGCGAAGATAGCGTTCGGGTAACCGTAAGTGATACCGGACCGGGGATCCCGGATACCGACATGCGCCATTTGTTCGAGCCCTTTTTCTCCACCAAGACGAGCGGCATGGGCATGGGGCTAGCCATTAGCAAGACCATCGTCGAAGACCATGGCGGGCGTATCGCGGCGGAATCGATCCCCGGCGGCGGCAGCCAGTTCACCCTGGTGCTGCCAACCTATATGTATACGACGAACCAAGAACAAGTTTCAGGAGTTTGCTGATGCACCAGGACAAGACCGTGTTTGTCGTCGACGACGACCAGGCAATGCGCAATTCCCTCAAGTGGTTGATCGAGTCCATCGGCATGAACGTGGAGACCTATGCCTCTGCTGATGCCTTTATCGAGGGCTACTACCCCGGACGCTCGGGTTGCCTGCTGCTCGACGTGCGCATGCCCGGCATGAGCGGTCTCGATCTGCAGGAACACTTCCTGCAAGAAAACATTCGCATCCCGATTATCATCATCACCGGTCACGGCGACGTACCGATGGCGGTTCGGGCGATGAAGGCGGGGGCCGTGGACTTCATCGAAAAACCGTTCAACGACGAGATACTGCTGGATTCCATTCGCAACGCCCTGACCCTGGATCAGGAACTGCGCAGCGAGCAGGCCCAGCGCGCCGAGATTGCGGCTCGCCTGGCCCATCTGACCCCGCGTGAACTCGAGGTCATGGGTATGGTCACCAGCGGTCAGTCCAACAAGGAGATTGCCACCCGGCTCGGGGTGAGCGCCAAGACGGTGGAGGCGCACCGGGCGCGGGTCATGGACAAGATGCAAGCCAATTCCCTGGCCGACCTGGTGAAGATGGCGATGCTTGCGAACTTCTCCGAGCAAGAGGACTAGACCTATCCCTTCCGGAAGCGGCCCCGCCATGATCAGGCGCGTCGCTCTGGCCCCGCACCTCTCCTGGGCCCTCTACGATTGGGCCAACTCCGCCTTTGCCACGGTTGTAATGGCGGGTTTCTTTCCGGTCTTCTTCAAGCAGTACTGGGCCGCTGACAAGGCGGCGGTAGACAGCACCTTTTGGCTCGGGGTCGTCAACTCCAGTGCCAGCCTGCTGGTGGTGGTGCTGGCCCCGCTGCTCGGTGCGCTCGCCGATCGCAGCGGGGCCAAGAAGCGTTTTTTGCTGTTCTTCGCCGCCATGGGCGTGGTCATGACCGGCTGCCTGTTTCTGGTCTCCCAGGGCGGCTGGCTGGCGGCCCTGCTGCTTTACGGTGCGGCTATCCTCGGCTTTTCCGGCGGCAACATCTTCTACGATGCCCTGCTGGTGGAGGTGGCCGAGGAGTCGACCCTGGACTGGGTCTCGGCCCTGGGTTTCGGTCTTGGCTACCTGGGCGGTGGATTGCTGTTTGCCTTCGATGTCTTGATGACCCTGCAGCCCCAGTGGTTCGGACTGGCCGATGCGGCCGAGGCGGTGCGCCTGTCGTTTCTCAGCGTCGCCCTCTGGTGGGCCCTGTTTTCGCTGCCGGTAATGCTGTTCGTGCACGAGTCCAAGCCCGAGCGGGCGGTCGGCTGGGGCCCGGCCTTGAGTGGCGCCGTGCGGCAGCTCGCGGCCACCTTCGCCCGGGTGCGCGAATTGCGCATGACCTTTCTGTTCCTCGCCGCCTACTGGCTGTACATCGACGGCGTCGACACCATCGTCCGCATGGCGGTGGACTATGGACTGTCTTTGGGGTTCGATGCCAACAATCTGCTGCTGGCCCTGCTCATTACCCAGCTGGTGGGATTTCCCTCCGCCCTGGTATTCGGTCGCCTGGGCCAGTCCCGGGGCCCCCGCCAGGGCATTATGCTGGCCATCTTTGTCTATTTTCTGGTTCTTCTCTGGGCCTATCAAATGGAACAGACCTGGGAGTTCTATGGGTTGGCGGTCGCCATCGGTCTGGTGCAGGGGGGCATCCAGAGCCTCAGCCGCTCCATGTATGCGCGTATGATCCCGGCCGACAAGGCCGGCGAATTCTTCGGCTTCTACAATATGCTCGGCAAGTTTGCCGTCGTGCTGGGCCCTATGATCATGGGCTGGGTGGGGGTACTGACCGGCAGTCCCCGGGCCTCGATCCTTTCGGTGGCGGTGCTGTTCGTTGCCGGTGCTCTGGTGCTCACGTTCGTGGATGAGGACGAGGGCCGGCGCGCGGCCCTGGCTTTCGAGGGGCGCTAGGCGCCGGCAGGCGCCTCCCAAGTTCTATTCAAGGTTTCTGATTTCCAGCCGCTTATGCGCACCCGCCTGGCGGCCTGGTGAAATATCCGGGCTAAACTCCGATCCCTCTCAGCCTCGTTTGCGCCAACATCACCGCTTTCGATCGCTTGATTAATTGGATAGTTGTCTTAGAATAATTGGACGAGCATCCAAAATTGGAGTCTATGAATGGAAAAGACCATACTGGTTACCGGCGCGACCGGCTTCGTCGGCAGCCATGTGTTGGAAGCGCTGGCGAGCCGGAAGTCGGTTCGGGTAGTGGCCGCCTGCCGCGATCGAGCCCGGTTGGCATCCGGACTCGCGGCCGAGGTGCGGGAAGGAGATCTGCGTGACCCCGACTATCTGCGAACCCTGGTTCAGGACATAGACGTGGTCTGCCACGCAGCCGCTTGGACCTCGCTGTGGGGGCATGCCGAGGCATCGCGACGGCTGTTTCTCGAACCGAGCCTGGCCCTGATCGAGACCGCGCGTAAGGCGGGGGTGCGGCGCTTCGTCAATACCAGCACCAGCAGCGCGGCGGCTCCAGGGCGCTCGGTGGATGCGGCCAGCCCGGGATCCCGCGGGCCTTCTGGCCCCACTTGAGCAACGTGGTGGCGATTGAGGAGCGCTTGCGTGAATCTTCCGGCGCGGGGTTTCGGGTGGTGAATCTGCGCCTGGGTCTTTTCGCCGGACGCCGCTACGGACTAGGCCTGTTGCCGATCCTGGTGCCACGCCTGAAAACCCACCTGGTCCCTTGGGTCGCGGGAGGACGCACCGGGATGCCGATCCTGGACGGGCGCGATATCGGTGAGGCCTTCGCCCTGGCGGCCACCGCCGAGGGATTGGAGGCGTTCGAGGGTATTAATATCGTCGGGCCGGAGGTGCCGAGCGTGCGCGAGGTGCTGACTTGGCTGCAGCAGGAATATGGATTGCCGACGCCCCACTTCGGGGTGTCGTTCGGGCTCGCGTACCGATTTGCGGGGCTGATGGAATGGCTGGACCCGATGCTGCCCTGGGAGCCGCTGGTCACCCGCAGCATCGTGCACCTGCTGGAAGAAACCGGCGCCGACAACGCCAAGGCCCGGGCGCTTCTCGGTTACGCGCCCCGCTATGGCTGGCGCGAGGCCATTCGCTTACAAATGCAGGAGATGCAAAAGCAGCAGGGGCGCCCGATGCCTATGGCCAGGCCCCTGGCGTAAGCGGAGCGTTGGTTCGCCGGGGGATTTCATGATTGACCCCGCTGGGCGTATCCTGGCGGCTTGCAGCCGGCCGCGGGCGCTGGCAGCGTCGGCCTTAACCGAGTTCGGAGACATCCCATGGCCCTGGCCAACAAGGGCGCCAAAACACGCGCCAACATAGTCGATCACGCCAAGCGATTGTTTTATCACCAGGGCTACAATCGCACGTCGTTCACCGACATCGTGCAGGCAACGGGTCTGCACCGGGGCAATATCTACCATTACTTCAAGACCAAGGACGACATGCTGCAGGCGGTGATCGAAAGCCGCCTCGCAGAATTCCGCGCCCTGCTTGATGCCTGGGAGCGCGAGCGCAGCGACCCCCGGGATCGGATGCTGGCACTGGTGGAAATGATTACCGGTCGCAACCACGAATTGGTGCGCTACGGCTGTCCTATAGGCAGCCTGAATACCGAGTTGGGAAAGGACCGAGTCGAGCTGCAGCAGGCGGCGCGCGCCCTGTTCGACCTGTTCCGCAGTTGGCTGGCGCAGCGGTTCGAGGAATTGGGCCAGGGTGAGCGCGCCGATGCCCTGGCATTGCACCTTCTGGGCCGAGCCCAGGGCATCGCTCTCATTAGCCATGTCTATCGAGATGACGGGCTGCTGCGGCGAGAGACCGCCGCGCTAGCGGATTGGATTCGGCACGCGGGCGATGCGGCGGACGCTGACTGAATCTGGCCCGATTCTTATCCGGCCAGTCCCCGGGGGCACAGGCCTGATGCTGCTGCCAGCAGCGCCGGGGCTCAGCGCTGCGCGCTGTACGCTTACATAGGCACCAACTCGGTAATCCCGCCCTTGTTTTTCTTGTCCACCTTGGCGTAGAGGTCATACAGGGCGGCTTGCATCGCCTCCTCGATCACCGGATGGTAGAAGGGCATGCGCAGCAGGTCGCCCACGCTCAGGCCGAGGCTGATGCTCCAGGCCAGCAGGTGGGCCAGGTTCTCACCCTTGGTGGTTACCATTTCCGCGCCCAGCAGGCGGCCGCTGGCCTTGTCCGCGTAGATGCGGATTATGCCCTTGTTCTTGCCCATGATCAGGGCCCGGCCCACCGGCGCCAGCTTGATCTCGCCCACCGCGGTAGTCTCCTGGTCCAGTTCGTCCCAGCGCTGGCCGACGATGCAGATATTCGGGTCGCAGAAGTTGATGAACAGGGGCACCTTGCGTTGGAAGCGCTGGATCTGCTCGCCAGCGGCATTAAACCCCGCTATCCGGCCCTCGTCGCCGGCCTCGTGCAGCACCGGGCGCTCGCCGGTCACGTCGCCGGCGATAAATACCGGCAGCTCGCCCAGCTGCATACTATTGCGGTCGAAGACGGGTATGCCCCGTTCGTCGAGTTCGCAGCCCAGTTTTTCCAGCCCCAGGCCCTGCAGGTTCGGGGCCCTGCCCATGGCCGCCAAGACCTTGTCCACTACTACCGATACCTCGCCGGCGCTGACCCGCAGCCGGCCGTCGTCGGCCTCGCTGATCTCGGCGCGCTGGCCCAGGTGGATGGGGAACTCCTTGCCCAGGATTTCGTGGGCGCAGTGGCAAACGTCCGGGTCCTGGGCCCCGCCGACGGTCTCCAGTTGGTCGAAGCCGGTGACCTGAATGCCCAGGCGTTGCAGGGACTGGCCGAGTTCCAGACCGATGGTGCCCATGCCGATTACCGCCACCGAACTCGGCAGATCCTCCTGCTCGAAGAAGTCGTCGGTGGTCAGCACCCGGTCGCCAAATACCCGCCAGGCTTCCGGCACCAGCGGGCGCGACCCGGTGGCGATAATGATCTTGTCGGCGCGGATGCGCTCGCCGGTGTCCACTTCCAACAGATTCGGTTCTGCGAAGCGGGCATAACCTTCGACGAACTCGTCCCCCAGATTGTCGGTGCTGTTGGACAGCACGCGGTCGACGAAGGTGTCGCGCAGGTCTTGCACGTGCTCCAGGGCTTCGGGGATGTCCAGGTCCAGACCTTCGTGCCCGTCGATCCCGTAGCGCCCGAAGATGGTGCGGCGGTGATAATCCTCCGCCACCTGGATCAGGGCCTTGGAAGGCATGCAGCCGACCCGGGCGCAGGTGGTGCCCGGCTCGCCGCCATTGATCAGGACGAAGCTCTTGCCCGCCGGGCGGACTTTGCTCAGGGCGTAGAGCCCGGCGCTGCCGGACCCGATGATGGCGACGTCTACTTTTCTCTCCGACACACTTCTCTCCTGGTTTTCCGGGGATTGTTGCTGAGCCGGTTTGGGCCCGGTCTTGGAAGGTTGCCCAGGATATGGGGTTGCGCCGGCAGATGGCAAGGGCCGGGCGGTCGGAGGCGGGAGATCAAACCCCCAGCGCGTGCAATATCCCGGTCGCCGCCCCGCGTCCCTCGAACACGGCCCGCACGACCAGGTCGGAGCCGCGCACCAGGTCGCCGCCGGCATAGATGCGGGGATGGCCGGTGCGGCCGGCCGCATCCACCAGCACCCGGCCGCGGGCGTCGGTATCGATACCCAGTTCGGCCAGCCATTCGGGCGGGTCGGGGCGGAAGCCGAAGGCCTTGATCACCCGGTCGGCGGGGATGCAGATCTCGCTGCCGGCCAGCGGCTCCGGGCGGCGGCGGCCGCTGGGGTCCGGGGCGCCGAGCCGGGTCTCGGCCAGGCGCACCCCTTCCACCACCTGGTTGCCTATGATCTCCAAAGGCTGTAGGTTCCAGCGGAACTCCACCCCTTCCTCCAGGGCGTTCGCCACCTCGCGCCGGGAGCCCGGCATATTGGCGCGGTCCCGGCGGTAGGCGCAGGTCACCGCCGCCGCGCCCTGGCGGATGGCGGTGCGGGTGCAGTCCATGGCGGTGTCGCCGCCGCCCAGCACCAGCACCCGCTGGCCGCGCAGGTTCAAGGCCGGGTCCAGGGCTGGGTCGACGCCGAGCAGATGACGGGCATTGGCGATCAGGTAGGGCAGGGCCTCCAACACCCCTGGCAGGGCCTCCCCCGGATAGCCGCCGGAAACCGGGCGGTAACAGCCGGTGCCGAGGAAAACCGCGTCGAACTCGGCCAGCAGTTGCTCCAAGCTGGGATCGACGCCCACCTCCACCCCGAGCCGGAACGCTACCCCCATGCCTTCGAGCAACTCACGCCGGCGCTCCACCACCGCCTTGTCGAGTTTGAACGGCGGGATGCCGAAGGTGAGCAGGCCGCCGATACGCGGGTGGCGGTCGAACACAACAGGTTTCACCCCGTTGCGCGCCAGCACGTCGGCACAGCCGAGGCCGGCGGGTCCGGCGCCGATCAGCGCCACCCGCTTTCCGCTCGGCATGGCGTCTACGCGCGGGCGCCAGCCCTGGGCCAGGGCCTGGTCGGTGATCTGGCGTTCCACCGCCCCGATGGTCACGGCGCCGAAGCCGTCGTTGAGGGTGCAGGCGCCCTCGCACAAGCGGTCCTGGGGACAGACCCGGCCGCAGATCTCGGGCAGGGAGTTGGTTTGGTGGGAGAGCTCGGCGGCCTCGAACAGCCGGCCTTCGGCCACCAGCTGCAGCCATTCTGGGATCAGGTTGTGAACCGGGCATTCCCACTCGCAGTAGGGGTTGCCGCACGCCAGGCAGCGTCCGGCCTGGGTGGCCAGCTGGCGGGGGTCGAACTCGCCGTAGATCTCGCGGAAATGGCGTACTCGCTCCCGGACCGGGGCCTTGTCCGCGTCGATGCGGGAGCTGTCGATGAACTGGAATGCTCGCTGGACCATGGTTCAGGGTCGCCGGCGGCCGATGATTGTTCCTAAATTGTAGTCCAGACCGCCGGAGGACCTGGTGCCCCAATTCGGCGTATTCGGTGTGGTTTGACCGGTTACGCTGCTGTTGCTTGCAGCCACGGGCAGGAAAAGGCACCCAGCCGCGCATGGGGGCCGGAGATGCTGCCGCGGCATTCCTGTATCGCTCCTCTAACGGCTCCCATGCCCGAGCGGCCTATAAGGACTGGCTGAAGCTCGATAGATATTGGGGATTCGATGCAAGAATCTGCTTCCAGAAGGTCAGATTTCAGTGCGAACCAACGAACGCGGACACCCTATATACGAATAGGTATCCAAACTTAATTTGTGATTCAATCGGATCGTAGTGTATGTATCAAAGAGCAGACGGATCATGGCTCTAACGAAGTTGCAATCGAATCAATTCGTACCGACGTTTCTGTTCTTATGCGCGGAATCGCCGGATATGTAACTAGAAGCTTCTTGTGATTATTAACGGGCAGCGGTAGTGAGCAGCGATCCAGCCTCATTATCGCATGGTACGCCGCGGACGCCGCCGCTAAGGCGCTTGACCGCCGCCTCATCGACCGCCTGTTGACAGGAGCGATCCGCACTCAGTGCCTGGCCCAAGAACATCGACAGCGTTTCGGTGGGCGGAAACAGACGCTCACGGTGCTCCGGCAGCAGGGACTCCACTCGGTCAAACCATGCTGGACCGGTAAGCAGATTGAAAAACGCAATAACGGTGACAGTATATCAAATACACCAAATATGCCGCTTCAATAAACATATTTAGTATACTGTCACCGTAATTCTCTGAATTCCACTCGGGTCGTCGAAGAGCCTATTTTTCTGCGTATTATTGACTGTGCACAAAGAAAGACCTGACCGCTTCATTTCTCATGGAACGCCGTGGACGACGGCGGGTAGCGCCGGAAAAAATACTGCGCATCCATCTGCTGAAACACCTGTTCAACCAGCCGGATCCGGCTCTCGAGCAGGCGCGGAATCAAGTGCCCTGGTACTGCCGGTCCCTCGGAATCGATTGCTTGGTGGACAGGAACCCTTACGACAGCACGATCTGAAAAACCCCGCACCTGCTCAAGCGGGATCAGTTGGCCAAGGTCTTTCGCAATGAGGGCAACGCTACTTAGTGTCCGGGGGCTTTGGGCTATCTGTCAGATACTTCTCGCCCTTGTTTATATCCGTAAAAAGACGTGATCGCGGCTGCCGATAAAAGAACAATCATTCCATATACCGCGTATCCGGCTACCATTGATACGTCGTCAAGAAACATAAGAAACAACATTATCGCAGAAGATGCGAACACCAGCGCTACAGAAGCGTAAAAGATCCACTTGACCCTATCAAGGGCGCGATTGGGAAGAATGAATATCATTCCAACAAGAAACACCAGCACGCCAAGCAGCCTCACCGGAAATCCCAGCGCTCCCTCTGGGTCAGCACCAGCTAATCCCGCGATACCTCCATAGACGAGAAAGAAGACCCCGAGAACAACTGAAGCCACCTTCGTCGCTCTGGTAAGAGTGGTTTCATGTTCTTCAAAATAGATTGGCATTTCTACAGGTCTGAGCTATTACTATCCTTCGCAAGAATTGCCCCATTTCCTTAACCAAATCTTAGTCCAGTCATCGACCATCATCTCGGGCGTTTGATTGTTGTCTGGGATCATACCCATGAAAATATGGCCTCCGAAGTACCACCGCAGTCCATTTCCGTAGGTCGAGTAATAGTCCTGGCCTTGATGCACAAAGCTTCCATGTTTTTCTTTGCCGCAGCGGAAAATACTACTTCTCAGGTGCTCCGCTTTCCCGGTCAGAGATTTGATCGGCGATTCCCTTTTGTCCAACCTGATCGGGTCAGTACAAGAGCGAAAACTGCAACCGCACTAATATAAGCAACAAAAGGGCTTGGCGAGATCGTTATAGTATCATGGTCTTTATACAAAAGAAAAGCCAGAGGGAAAAATAAAAGAGCATAAAGAAACGAAAATTGGCGAATCTTGTTTAGAATAAATCGGTACTTCACGAACAAACAAAAAGCACAAATTAAACTGTAGGTAAAATAATAAGCGCCAATTATCCTCGATTCGAGAGGGGCGCCTCCATCCGGGCCGCCAATGATCAGCATAAGCCCCAATAAGATCAGATAGGAACTAAAAATTGCCCCGCAACATCTCACGACGATGATCGCAGCATCAAGTATTCTGCTTTTCATCTCATCTGTCATAGCGTTCTGGGTAGTAGAGGCGGGGTATTATAGAACGTTCCGCATTAATCCTCTAAGAAACGTGGTCCGTCCCCTGTCGTCCCCTATTATTCACGGACCGACTCACGGTGGGGTAGAGACCTGACCTGACCCGATTGCTGCGAATGCTGTGACCCCAATGCGTGACCGCAGTGCTCTTGCTGCTAAACATAGTAATCAGCTTTTCGCATTCATGGCTTCAATCCAGCGCTTTACTTTTATCCCCAAAAACGTGCCGAACAATATCATCGCAACCATCGATAGTTCATAGAATATGACGATCGGGTATAGAGACTGGTCGCGAACTGTTGCAATACTTGTCGTTGTGATCAATGGGTACAGCACCAAGCCGGTAAAATAATAATATCGCCTAGGATAATCCAATACAACAAGAACAGCCGAAAGCAAGAGCAAAACCAGTGGGATTACTTCGGCCTTGAGCACCGTATGGAGGAAAAAGACCACGATCGCAGAAGCAGCGGTTACAGCAATACCTATTGACTGATTCATAGTTTAACTCCCGCAAACTGCTTTTGCAGCTTCAACAGTTGGGAAATCGCCAGGGATCTTCATGTGTCTGTGCTTCGCAGGACAATAGTCCTCAGGGGTTCCGGGCTCGGGCGCTATACCCATTGGCTCGGCCTGATCACACCAAACAAAACACGTTGCCCCTTCCTTATTGCAGTTATCACATGCTTCCGCATCGCAACCGCTATCACTGGTCCATGAATCTGCTGTACAACTATTGTCGTCATAGCACTTGTCATGTATTGGACGGCATATTTGCTTGCAGCGACCATCTATGGTCAGAGGATCAGTAGTACAACGAACATTGTCCAACCCCCTTGGATCTGTGAACCTTAACGGGTTTGCATTGACGCAAAGATAGGTATACAAGCCGCCTTGTAAGCCGAGGGGAGCGGATGTTATGTAACGTCCGGTACTTGGATCGAAATACCTGAAGTAGTTGCAATGCAGCCCCGACTATTCGTCGAAGTACTGCCCCGGAAACCGCAGATTGAACAGGAATACGGTCCCGTCCTGATCCGCCACCTGGGCGGGGGTGGTGCCGAACGGATCCGATTCGCAAAGCCAAACCAACGTCTTCTCCTCGTCGGTCACCGCCCGCGGGGTGCCGAGGTGGTCATCGTGGACATAGTATAGCCGTGCCTCGGTCACGGTTCGGGGATAACCGATGAAGTGCACCTCATCAGTCAGGGTGGTACCGTTGCCGGCCTGGACTTCCACGTGCTCGGTGCCGTCGCCGGGGAAGTCGTGTCCACCGCAAATCCCTCTTGTCTGATGTGCCGAGATTGCCTCGGCGACATTGCTGTTCCAATCAGCGGTCGGCTTGGCCTGCGTTTGGGTTCCCCGGGGAACTACCGGGGGATAGCAGCCCCCGCAAACGGCATTCCGGAGGGCGCCCGACGTCCGCAATCCTGCGGCCCGCAAGCCTGCTCGCGAAAACTTCAACCCTCGCCGGCCAGGCTTGAACGCGAGTCGATGGAAGACAATCCAGCAAAATACTGCATCCGCGGGCAGGCGTTCAGCGGCTCGTCTCTGATATCGCACCCGGTGCGCCGAAACCGAACAGGGTCAAGCATGCCAGCATGTTCAAACGACACCTGCCGGAAATTTCTGGAATTTCCGTAGGAAGATTCTTGGAGTTACCCGGAAATGCGCCGGGCGAGCGGGTCATCCCGCGCCCGCGGGCGGGCACCGTCCTCATGGCGGAAGCGGTGGTTCCAATCGACCCCTGCCAGGCCGCGAGACCTGTCCGCTGAGCCTTACAAAGATCCCGGAAAGCGGTTGTGCGCGCAGAAGCCCTGTGCGGTGCGTCCCTGGCGCGGCGTCGAGGGGGGCTATACTGGAAATGATGCCCTTGACTCGTCGGAGTCGATCCCGTATGCCAGGCCTCTACGCTCCAGATTTCGACCATGCTAGCTGCGGCTTCGGCCTGCTGGCGCAGATGGACGGCGAGCCCAGCCACCAGCTGGTGCGCAACGCCGTCGGCGCCCTGTCGCGTCTGACCCATCGCGGCGCGGTGGATGCCGACGGCAAGAGCGGAGACGGTTGCGGCCTGCTGCTCAAGCTGCCAGAGGGGTTTCTGCGCGAGCTGGCGGGCGAGCGCGGCCTGCATCTTGGCGAGCGCTTCGGCGTGGGCATGGTATTTCTTCACCCTGAGGCCGAATGGGCCGGGGCGGCCCGGCTGCTGCTAACGGAAGAGCTGGAACGTACCGGCCTGCGCCCCCTGGGCTGGCGTCCGGTGCCCCTGGATTCGGAGGCCTGCGGCCCCCAGGCCCTGAAGGGTCTGCCGATCATCGAGCAGTTGTTCGTCAACGCCCCGGAGGGGATGGCGCCGGCCGAACTCGAACGCCGCCTCTACCTGGCCCGTCAGCGCTGCCGCAAGGCGATCCACCATCAGGATCATTACTTCTACGTTGCCAGCCTGTCGTGCCGGGTGATCGCCTACAAGGGCTTGGTGCTGCCGCGCAATCTGCCGTCTTTTTACCCGGATCTGCAGAATCCGCGCCTGGCCTCGGCCCTGGCGGTGTTCCACCAGCGTTTCTCCACCAACACCTGGCCCGAATGGCGTCTGGCCCAGCCGTTCCGTTTCCTGGCCCACAACGGAGAGCTCAACAGCATCCAGGGCAACCGCAACTGGGCCCAAGCCCGGTCCTACAAGTTCAAGTCCCCTCACATCCGCGATATGGAGGATATCCGGCCCTGGGTCTCCATGACCGGCTCCGACTCCTGCAGCCTGGACAATATGCTGGAGGCACTGGTGATGGGGGGTATGGACCTGTTCCGCGCCATGCGTCTGCTGATCCCCCCGGCCTGGCAGAACCAGCCCGGCATCGACCCGGACCTGCGCGCCTTCTACGAGTATCACTCCATGCACATGGAGCCCTGGGACGGGCCTGCCGGCATCGTGCTCACCGACGGCCGCTACGGGGCTTGCGTCATGGACCGCAACGGCCTCCGGCCGGCCCGCTATTGGATCACCGAGGACCGCCGTATCCTGCTCGGTTCCGAAGTCGGCCTGTGCCCGGTCGAGCCAGATCAGATCGTCCGCAAGGGCCGGCTCAAGCCCGGCGAGATGTTGGCGGTGGATACCGACAAGGGTGCGTTGCTGCTGCCGGCGGATGTCGATGCCCGGCTGGCCCGGCGCCGGCCCTACAAGGCCTGGCTGCAGGCCCACGCCCGACGCCTGGACGCCTGCCTGGACGAACCCGAGGGGCTGGACAGTGTGCGCCTGCCGGAGTCCGAGCTGATGCGCTACCAGAAGACCTTTGGCCTGAGCCTGGAGGAGCTCGAGCAGGTGCTGCGGGCCCTGGGGGAGAACGCCAAGGAGCCTCTGGGATCGATGGGCGACGATACCCCGCTGGCGGTGCTCTCGGCTCAGCCGCGGTCCCTGTTCGACTACTTCCGCCAGCAGTTTGCCCAAGTAACCAACCCGCCGATCGACTCCCTGCGAGAGTCCATCGTCATGTCCCTGGAGACCTGCCTTGGCCGCGAGCAGAACCTGTTTTTCGAAGACACAGAGCACGCCGCCCGCCTGGTGCTGGCCAGCCCGGTGCTGTCGGCCGGCAAGTTCAACCGCATTCGCTTGCAGAACGACCCGCGTTACGCCTATGCCCGGCTCAACCTCAACTACCCTCGTGGCCAGGGCTTGGCCGAGGCCATCGGCGCCCTGTGCAGTCAGGCCACCGCGGCGGTGCGCGGAGGGCGCACACTGCTGCTGCTGTCGGATCGGGAGATCGCCGCCGAGCGCTTGCCCATGCATGCGCTTATGGCCGTCGGGGCGGTGCACCAGCGGCTGATCCGCGAGGGCCTGCGTTGCGACGCCAATCTGCTGCTGGAGACCGGCTGCGCCATCAACCCGCACCAGTTCGCGGCGCTGATCGGATACGGCGCCACCGCCGTCTACCCCTACCTGGCCTATGCCTGCCTGGCCCGGTTCGGGGTTGATGCCATGGCCAAATACCGTCAGGGCATCAACCAGGGGCTGCGCAAGATCCTCTCCAAGATGGGCATCTCCAGCATCGCCAGCTACCGCGGGGCCCAGCTGTTCGAGGCGGTGGGCCTGCATCCCGAGATTGTCGATCTGTGCTTCGCCGGTACCCCGTCGCGAATCGGTGGGGCGGGCTTCGACGAACTCGAAGCGGAGCAGGCGGAGCTCAGCCGCCAGGCCTGGCGGCCCCAGGCGCCCCTGTCCCCCGGCGGCCTGCTCAAGTACGTGCACGGCGGCGAATACCACGCCTTCAATCCGGACGTGGTCCAGGCCCTGCACCAGGCGGTGGCCGGCGACGACCCCGAGCGCTACCGCCGCTACGCCCGGCTGGTCAACCAGCGTCCGCCCACCGCTCTGCGCGATCTGCTGTGGCTGCGCCCGGCGGCCCGGCCCCTGGCGCTGGACCAAGTGGAGCCGGTGGAGGCGATCCTGCCCCGGTTCGAGACCGGCGCCATGTCCCTGGGGGCCCTGTCGCCGGAGGCCCACGAGACCTTGGCCCTGGCTATGAACCGTCTCGGCGGGCGCTCCAATTCCGGGGAGGGCGGCGAGGACCCGGCCCGCTACCGCAGCGAGCGGGTATCGAAGATCAAGCAGGTGGCCTCCGGGCGCTTCGGCGTCACCCCCGAGTATCTCGTCAATGCCGAGGTGCTGCAGATCAAGATCGCCCAAGGCGCCAAGCCGGGGGAAGGCGGCCAACTGGCCGGGGCCAAGGTCAACGAGCTGATTGCCCGCCTGCGCTACACCCGCCCGGGCACCCCCCTGATCTCGCCGCCGCCCCACCACGACATCTACTCGATCGAGGATCTGGCGCAGCTCATCTTCGACCTCAAGCAGGTCAACCCCGATGCCTGGGTTTCGGTCAAGCTGGTGGCCGAACCCGGGGTGGGCACCGTGGCCGCGGGGGTGGCCAAGGCCTATGCGGATCAGATCACCATCTCCGGCCACGACGGCGGCACCGGCGCCAGCCCCCTTAGTTCGGTGCGCTATGCCGGCGGCCCCTGGGAACTGGGCTTGGCCGAGACCCAGCAGACCCTGCGCCGCAACGGACTGCGGGGGCGGGTGCGGCTGCAGACCGACGGCGGCCTGAAGACCGGCCTGGACGTGGTCAAGGCGGCCCTGCTGGGGGCCGAAAGCTACGGCTTCGGCACTGCCGCCCTGGTGGCCATGGGCTGCAAGTACCTGCGCATCTGCCACCTCAATAACTGCGCCACGGGGGTCGCAACCCAGCACGAGCTGCTGCGCGGGCACTTCCGCGGCGAGGCCGAGCGGGTGATGGGTTTCTTCCGCGCCCTGGCCGAAGAGGTGCGCGAACACCTGGCTGAACTCGGGGTGCGCAGCCTCGGCGAGTTGATCGGACGCACGGAGTTGCTGGAGATCCACCTCGGCGAAGGCCCCAAGCGGGCACGGCTCGACCTCGCCCCCCTGTTGGACTCCGGCGGTGCTTGCGACGACGCCCCGCGCAGTTGCCGGCAGGCGCGCAATCCGTCTTTCGACCGCGGCGAGCTGGCCGAGCGCATGCTTTCGGACTGCGGCAAAGCCATCGAAGCGGGACGCGGCGGGGCGTTCAGCTATGCGATCGGCAACCACAACCGCTCGATCGGAGCCCGCCTGGCCGGCGAGATCGCCCGGCGTCACGGCAACCAGGGACAGGAGGACAACCCGATCCGCATTCGGCTCCAAGGCAGCGCGGGCCAGAGCCTGGGCGCCTGGAACACCGGCGGTCTGCACCTGTATCTGGAAGGCGATGCCAACGACTACGTCGGCAAGGGCATGGCCGGGGGGCGCATTGTGCTGTATCCGCCGCCGGACAGCCCGTTCGCGGGCCGCGACAACGTCATCCTGGGCAACACCTGCCTTTACGGCGCCACCGGTGGCAGGCTCTATGCCGCCGGCCAGGCGGGGGAGCGCTTCGCGGTCAGGAACTCCGGCGCCATCGCGGTGGTGGAAGGGATCGGGGATCATGGCTGCGAATATATGACCGGGGGCCTGGTGGTAGTCCTCGGCCCGGCCGGCTGCAATTTCGGCGCCGGCATGACCGGGGGCGCCGCCATGTTGCTCGACCAAGCGGGCGACTTCGCCGATCGCTACAATCACGAGTTAGTGGATATCCAGCGCATCATCACCGAGGCCACCGAACCCCACCGGGAGGCCCTGCGCCGCCTGCTGCGCCACTATACGGCCGCCACCGGGAGCCCCTGGGGACGGGAACTGGTGCAGGACTTCGGGCGGTATGCCGGGCGTTTCTGGCTGGTCAAGCCCAGAGTGTCCGAACTGGGGGAACTGTTGGCGGGTTTGCGCGAAGCGGCTTGAGATCCGTAAGCTGCGCCAAACTCCAAGAAAAGCCATAGGCTCCGGCGTTGTCATTAATCGCGTTCTCCGGTCGCGCGGCGGGACCCCGGTGGATTGCGGGGCTGCATTAAACCCACTACGCAAGGGCCCGGCCGAGCCCCGCGGCCACCTCGTAACGGCGGAATGTTACAATCGAGAAAAATAGAACGCCTTTTCGCCGATGAATTTCTCGCACCCTCCAGCCAGCCGCAGCCAGTTGGCGATCCGCGCGGGATGACGACCGGCTTGACCCGCTATCGGATTTGACCGAGAACGAAAACCGAACCCGGGTTTCGATTAAGGAGGTACGACCGTGCGGTACTGGCCTATTCGTTGTCGCAGAACCTCTCCAGTTTCACCATTGTTCCTCCGGTGGTGGTTGGTCGCAGCCTTAGTGTTCACGGCCTCCTGCGAACTGCAGGAAAAGTCACTGCCCGTTGTCCGGGTCGGGCATGCCCCCCACGACCACCATTCCCCGCTCTACATCGCCGCTTCGAATCCGGATTACTTCCGCGAGCATCTGGGTGTCTGGTTGAAACCGCTGGAGTATCGCAGAGAGTACGAACTGATCGCTGCGGGAAAGGGCATTGCACGGGTGGTGATCGACTCGAGTACCGGCGGCATAGAACTGATCCGCAAGCTGGCCGAGGATCAATTCGACCTCAGCTTTGGCGGTGTGCCGGCGATGCTCCTGCTCATCGACCAGGGCAGTCCCATCAAAATCGTGTCGCCGGCCAACTTCGAGGGCGCCGGTCTGATCCTGCGCCAGGACCTGCCGATCGATGATTGGGACGGGTTCTTAACCTATATGCGCGAGCATCGTAAACCGCTGCGCATCGGTTACAAGATCGCAATGTCGGTGCAGAATCTGATCTTCGAACAGGCCCTCGATGCCTCCGGTATCCGCTACAGTCAGACGCTCGACGACGATACCGTGGATATCATCCTGGTCAATCTTTATGGCCCGAAAAATCTGATCCCGGCGCTGCAGAATGGGCTCATCGACGGCTTCGTGGTCAACCAGCCGTTCCTGGCCCAGGCCCGCTATCAAGATGCCGGCAAGCTGGTAGCCCGATTGAGCGAGTTACCGCCCGAGGGGAAATGGCGAAACTACCCTTGCTGTGCGGTCGCCGCCCAGCAGTTATTTCTCGATTCCCAGCCCGAAATCGCCTCGGCGCTATTCCAATTGTTGCAGCACGCCAACCGGTTCATTGGCGAGCACCCGGAACAAAGTGCCTCGCAGATCGCGGAATGGTTGGGAACCCCCCTGGAAGTGGAGACCGATTCGCTGTCCAGCATGAGCTTCAGCGCCGAAATGGATGAGCGTTGGGAAAATGGCGTGAATACCTGGGTAGAGACGATGATCGACAGGTATTTTCTCAAGGCTCGGGTTCGCGATGCCCATGAGCAGGGCGGGCTGTCCGGGCTGCTATACGCACCGAGCGGCGAGGAGGCGCTGGATTGATTCGGTTGACGCTGTCCCGAAAGGTATTCGGGTTCTTTTTCGTTCTTACCGCCATGTCGTTCATAGTGGCGGCGATGGTCTATTTCAGCCTCGAAAAGCTGGAGGGGGCCAGTCAGCGAATAAACCGTGTCAATGACTTCCGTTTTCTCGTCGCCGATCTGGAGGATTCTCACCACGTACCGCGGAATCTAGGGGAGTGGTTGGCAATCGGTGCCGACGATCTGGCGTTGGAGGAGAAGATTGACCGAGCCCAGGGTCTGGCCCGCGAGATTTCCCGCGAGAATGCGGAAATCGACCCGGCCTTGGCGCAACGCTTGAGTACCCTGGAAGCCAGCCTGGGTTATTACCGCAACGCCGTTCGGGAGCTTCGGGCGCGCAGCCGGGCCGATGATGAATTCAGCAGTGCGATGCCGGCAGAATCAAAGCGCATCTACGACCAGATTGCGAATGAACCCCCCCACCGCCAAAGCGATTTACGCGAACTCTTCAGCCGCCTGCTGATCCTTCGCGGCTATACCTACCGCAATCGCGAGCTGTCCCGAATTCCAGAGATGAAGGAATTGGCCGAGCGTATCGCGCGTATTGCCGAGAACCAGAAATTGACCCGGTATGTGAACGAATACATCAGCAATGCAGAAACCAATTACTTGAACTTCCTGGGCATGAGAGACCGGGACGATTTTCTGGACAAGACGTCGGCGCGGCTTTTCGAGGTGACCGCCGCGACGGTCGCCACCTTGACGGAAGGTTTGATTCGTATCCGTCAGGATTTGATCTGGAAGATCTATGCGCTCGTCGCGGTGTCGGTGGTGCTTACCTTCCTGCTATGGCGTCTGGCCAACCGCTATTTCAAGCGATTCCTTTCCCACCAGGAAGACGCGATGCGCGCCATCCAGGCAGGGGATTACGACTACCCCTCGGGGCGCACCTCGAACGATGAACTGGGTGATCTCGGCATGTTTCTCAAAGCCGTGGCCATCGACCTGAAGGAGAGCAAGGCCCATATCAGCAACCTGCTGGCATCGACCGCCGAGGCTATCTACGGTCTCGATCTCGACGGCAGCTGCACCTTCGCCAATGCGGCCTGTGCCCGCATGCTGGGGTTCGCATCCGCCCGGGAGTTGCTGGGGTTGCACATGCATTCCCTGATGCACCATACCGATGCCGATGGCAGTCCCATTGCGGATCGCGAATGCGCGGCTTGTAGGGCATACCGGCAGGGAATCCAGGTTCACGCCGAGGAAGCATGGTTCTGGCGCCGCGACGGCACGGGCTTCCCCGTCGAATTCTGGTCCTCACCGATCCAACGGGAAGGCCGAACGGTGGGTGCGGTGGTAACCTTTTTCGATATCTCGCGGCGCAAGCAGGCGGAGAAGGCCCTGCACGAGAGCCAGGCGTTGCTGCAGTCCTTTATGGATTATTCCCCCGCCGTAATCTTCTTCAAGGATTCGGACGGTCGGTACCGACTGGTCAATCGGCGCTTCCAGGAATTATTCAACCCCAGTAACGAAGATCTGTCGGGCAAGACCGATTACGACCTGTTTCCGCGGGAACTCGCCGACGCTTTCGCGGCCAACGACCGCGAAGTCCTGCAGGTGGGGGTGCCGCGGGCATTCGAAGAAAGGGCTCTCCAGGCGGACGGCGAGCATCAGTATATGTCAATCAAGTTTCCGCTGCTCGACCGGGAAGGGGCCAGCAGGGGCGTGTGCGGCATTGCCACGGATGTAACCGAACGCCTGCGTACCGAAGAGGCCCTGCGGCAATCTCATAAAATGGAGGCCATCGGACAGCTGACGGGCGGTATCGCTCACGACTTCAACAATCTCCTGGGCATCATCATTGGTAATCTCGAGCTTATCGGCGATGAACTGGAATCCGACGGGCTCCTTCGGCGCCGGGTCGACGGGGCCCTTCGGGCCGGCCTGCGCGGCGCGGACCTGACCCAGCGGCTGCTGGCGTTCTCCCGCCGCTCGGTGACGGAGGCCAGCCCGGTCGACGTCAACCGGGCTATTAAGAGCATGAGCGACATGCTGCAGCGCGTCCTGACCGCAGCGGTCGAGGTCGAGACGAAGCTGGCCGATGCGCTCTGGCTGACCGAGATCAACCCCGATGAGCTGGAAAATGCCCTGGTCAATCTCGCCATCAACGCTCGGGATGCCATGGCGGGGGAGGGCGTCCTGACCCTGGAAACCGCGAACCTGATATTGGACGGGGCAAGCGGATCCAATCACAAGGGAGTAGCCCCCGGGGAGTATGTGACGATCACCGTAAGCGACACCGGGGTGGGTATAGACCCCGATCAGCGTGAACATATCTTCGAGCCTTTCTTTACCACCAAACCCCCGGGAAAAGGCACCGGCTTGGGTCTCAGCATGGTTTACGGTTTCGTCAAGCGGGCCAGGGGCGATGTTTTGGTCGAGTCCGAGCCGGGGCGGGGAACCCTCGTACGGCTGTATCTCCCGCGTTCCGCAGCCGCCGCCACCAAGCCCGACGACACCGCGGAATCACTGGCGGAAGCGCCGGGCGGCAGCGAGACCATCCTGGTGGTGGACGACGAAGAAGATCTGGCCATGCTGGCCAAGACCGGCCTGAGCCGGCTTGGCTATCGCGTGTTGACGGCGGGCGATGCGCAGCAGGCTATGGAAATCCTGGCGGCGCATCCGACGGTGGAACTACTGTTTACCGACCTGGTGATGCCAGGGAAAATGGATGGCCTTTCCCTCGCCGAAACGGCCACTCGGAAGTTCCCGGGCCTGAAGGTGTTGCTGGCTTCGGGATATTCCCAGCGTGCGGACAATTCCGCATTTGTGCGCTATCGTCAGAACTTGGTGCCGAAGCCCTACCGCATCGCCGAGCTGGCGGCAAGGATTCGCAACGCATTGGATAAGGAAGCTGGAGTATGAGCAGGCGCAAGCGCAGGCTGATGATCATCGATGATGAACCCGACATGGGCGAATTCGTCTGCGCCGTGGCCGAGGGGGCGGGCTTCGACGCATCCTGCGTCCAACACTCCAAGGAGTTCATGGCGTCGCTGGACCACAGTATCGATGTGCTTGTCCTGGACCTGTTCATGCCGGACGTCGACGGCATCGAGTTGATCCGCTTTTTGCGGGAGAAGGAGTTCGAGGCGCCGCTGATTCTGGTGAGCGGCGTAGATCGAAACGTCCTGCATTCCGCTCATGAGCTGGCCACCGAGCTCGGATTGCAGGTTCTGGGTTCACTCAACAAACCCTTCCGAAAGACGGAATTGGAGAGGCTCTTGGCGACCCTGTCGTCGGGGAGCTCCAGAGTGTCCCAGTTACCTGAGCTCGACGCGCAGTCTCCGGTAAGCTTGCATGATCTGCTGAATGCCCTGTCGAGCCGTCAGTTTATCGCTCATTTTCAGCCGCAATTCGAGATGGACAGCCGCCGCATCGTGGCCGCCGAGGCCTTGGTCCGCTGGCAGAGTCCGGAGCGAGGCTTGGTTCTCCCGGATCGCTTTATCCCACTGGCGGAGAGCACGTGCACCATCGACGACATCGACGACCTGGTGCTCCGACAGGCGATAACCCAGTGCCGGGCATGGCATGATGCAGGTATGCCGATCCGGGTATCCGTCAACTTTTCCCCGGGAACCCTCAAGGACCTGGCGTTTCCGGACCGCCTGGCGGCACTGGTGAGGGCACAGAATCTGGATCCGGGATTCCTGTCCCTGGAAATTACCGAGAGCCACGTCATGGAGGACCTTGGCAAATCGCTGGATATTCTCACCCGCTTTCGCATGAAGGGATTTCGGTTGTCGATCGACGACTTCGGCACCGGCTACTCGTCTTTGGAGAAACTCGCGCGTATTCCCTTCACCGAGCTCAAGATCGACCGGTCCTTCGTCAAGCACATCGACAAAGACCCGACCTGCCAGACCATCGCCCGCCTGTCCATTATGCTGGCCCACGAGTTGGACATGACGGTGGTTGCGGAGGGCATCGAGACGGAGGCCGCTTGGAACGCGCTCGTCGACTTGGGCTGCGACCTTGGCCAAGGCTTTTGGCTGGGAAGGCCGATGGCGGCGACGAAATGCTTGAGGTTTTGCGGCGGCTAGGGCCATCGATCAGCGTTTTCCCCAGTCTTGCCCGCGGCGGGTTTCTTGCCCTGAGCATCGCTCTGTTATGATGGGGTTTCGCTTCATAAAGTCTTTAAAACAATAGATGGCGAAACAGGAGTCTTCCGTGAAGAACTTATCGATCCAATCGCGCTTTTGTGGGACAGCCTCGCCGACTAGGGGGAAATCCGTGATGTCGAAGAGACTGAGTCTGTGTGCTCTGGCGCTGGCCGTTTGCGGGGCCTCGGCGACCTACGCCGACGCCACCCTCACCTTCGAGTTGGGGGGACCCAATACGGAGCAAGCGGTGAAGCAATTTTCCCTCGCGCGATTTTTCGCCAGGATCGACGATCCGGCTGAGGCAGACCGTTATCTGCTGTTCCAGGCCGGGAAGTTTTTCCCCGTGTATGCGGTGGACCAGGCTAATCAGACCTACACACAGTTGACGCCGGCCGTGACGCCTCGGTTGGGTCCGGTATCGGGTTCCGAGCAGGTGGTCGAGGCAGGCGTCGCGAAGAACGAGGTTCGAGCCGAGCCCGAAAAGGAGGATAAAGATACGCTTCCGACGGAGTCCGAAACCCAGGCCAAGGCCGACGACAGGGCCGAGATCGCGCCTGAAACCCCGTTGCCCAACACCGTAAACCAACCGGATCGGGATGGCGCAGATTCGGCAGCGCCCCAAGCTGAACCGACCGACGGTGAGGCATCGGATGTTCCGCCACCCAGATCGGCGCGGCGAACGGAGGCGGCAATACTCAAGCCGACTAAGAAGACGCGCAGTGTCGCGGGGATCGAATGCCGCGTCGTGCACGAACTGCTCGACGGCAAACCGGTCGATCGAGCACTGCATGGCCAACAGCGCGCGGCTTCGCATCACCGACCGGGAACTGATTACCCTGTCGCGGCTGTTCGGCATGGCTCGGAACATGGAGTTCGGCTGGCTCGGCGTCGGCACCGAGGACGAAGAGTTCGTTTCGGTGCAAAGCCGGGACCTGCGAGACGACCGGATACTGGAGTTGACTTCCGTCTCCACCAAGCCGCTTGCCGCCGGTTATCTGCGGATTCCGAGTGCCTACAAGCTGGTGGAGTCCGAGACCAAGGGCAAATAGGTACGACGCTCGCCGGGGACCCGTTCGCCTGCTCAGCTCAAGCGCCGGCGTTTCCACAGCAGGTAGATCGCGGGCACTACGAACAGGGAGAGCAGGGGGGCGGTGATCATGCCGCCGACCATGGGCGCCGCGATGCGGCGCATGACCTCCGATCCGGTGCCTGCGCTCAGCATGATCGGCAGCAGGCCGGCGATGATCACCGCCACGGTCATGGCCTTGGGGCGCACCCGCAGCACCGCGCCCTCGACGATGGCCGAGCGGAGATCGGTCTCGGTGTTCAGGCGCTGTTCGTCGCGATAACGATTGAGGGCATTGTCCAGGTAGATCAGCATGACCACACCGAACTCGGCGGCCACGCCCGCCAGGGCGATAAACCCGACCGCGACCGCCACCGACAGCTCGTAACCCAGCAGCCAGATGAACCAGAAACCGCCCACCAGGGCGAACGGCAAGGACAGCATCACCAGCAGGGCCTCCCCGACCCGCCGAAAGCTCAGATACAGCAGGCCGAAGATAATAATCAGGGTCAGCGGCACCACCTGGGCGAGCCGCTGCTGGGCGCGCAGCAGGTACTCGTACTGCCCGGACAAGCTGATGGAATAGCCCGGGGGCAGTTCGACCTCGGTCGCTGACCGCCTGCTGTGCCTGGCGCACGTAGCTGCCCAGGTCCACGCCGCGGATGTCGACGAAGGTCCAGCCGTTGAGGCGCGCGTTCTCGCTCTTCAGCATGGGCGGGCCCTCCACCACCTTGACCTCGGCCACCTGCGACAACGGTATCTGGGCCCCGCTCGGGGTCACCAGCGGCAGTTCGCGCAGCTTGGCCGGATCGTCGCGCTGCTCGCGCGGAAAGCGCACATTGACCGGGTAACGCTCCAGCCCCTCCACGGTCTCGGTGATATTGATGCCGCCGACGGCGGCGCTGACGACCTGGTTGATGTCCTCGATGTTCAGACCCAGGCGGGCCGCTGCCTGCCGCTTGGGGACGATCTCGATATAGCGGCCGGCGCCGACGCGCTCGGAGTAGGCGGAAAGCGTACCCGGAAGCCCCTGCAATACCCGCTCGATGTCGCGGCCGATGGCTTCGATCTTCTCCAGATCGGGCCCGGCCACCTTGATGCCGACCGGGGTCTTGATGCCGGTGGCGAGCATGTCGATGCGGGTCTTGATGGGCATGATCCAGGCATTGGTCAGGCCCGGAAACTGGACCGTGGCATCGAGTTCGTCGATCAGCCCTTCCACGGTCATGCCGGGGCGCCACTGGTCCCGCGGCTTGAGCTGGATCATGGTCTCGATCATGGTCAGCGGTGCCGGATCGGTGGCGGTATCGGCGCGGCCGATCTTGCCGAACACCCGTTCCACTTCCGGGAGCTGCCTGATCAGGCGATCGGTCTGCTGCAACAGCGCCTGCGCCTTGCCGATGGAAAGCCCGGGCAGTGTCGTCGGCATGTACATCAGATCACCCTCGAACAGCTCGGGCATGAACTCCGAGCCCAGCCCCTGGCCCAACCGCGCCAGCCCGGGCATGCCGGCAAAGCCCTGTTGCCAGCCGTCAGCCAGCTGCTCCTGCCAGCGCTCGACCCGATTCACCGCGGGCCCGCCGTCTCGCGGCGCCGCCGTGCGCAGCAGCAGCAACGGCCACCGCACCGGCTCCAGCACGCCGCCGATGCCGTAGACCGGCAGCAACAGACTCAACACCGCCAGCACGGCGACGACCAGGATGGCCCGGGGGCGGCCAGCACGCGGTTGAGCAGCGGCCGGTAGGCCCAGATCAGAAACCGGCTCAGGGGGTTGGCCGTCTCGCGCGGGATGCGGCCGCGGATGAAGTAGCCCATCAGCACCGGCACCAGGGTCACCGACAGCCCCGCGGCCGCCGCCATGGCGTAGGTCTTGGTGAAGGCCAGCGGCGCGAACAGCCGGCCCTCCTGCGCCTCCAGCGTAAACACCGGCAGGAAGCTCAGGGTGATGATCAGCAGCGAGTAGAACAGCGCCGGCCCGACCTCCTCGGAGGCCCTGGCGATCACCGCCCAGTGTTGCTGCCCGGCTGAGCCCGGGGCCCGCCCGCTCCAGGTGCTTGTGGGCGTTTTCGATCATCACCACGGCGGCATCCACCATGGCGCCGATGGCGATGGCGATGCCGCCCAGGGACATGATATTGGCGTTGATGCCCTGGTAGCGCATGACCAGGAAGGCCGCCAGTATGCCGAGCGGCAGGGTGACGATGGCGACGAAGGCCGAGCGCAGGTGGAACAGGAACAGCAGGCAGACCAGGGCGACGACGATGAACTCCTCGATCAGCCGGTCGGAGAGGTTGTCCACCGCGCGCTGGATCAGCCCCGAGCGGTCGTAGGTCTCGACGATCTCCACGCCCTCGGGCAGCCCCTGCTTGAGCGCCTCCATGCGCGCCTTGACCGCGGCGATGGTATCCAGCGCGTTCTCGCCGTAGCGCATGACCACGATGCCGCCGGTCACCTCGCCTTCGCCGTCGAGATCGGCGACCACCCGGCGCATCTCCGGGCCCACCTGGACCCGGGCGACGTCGCGCAGCAGGATCGGGATATCGTCCGCGGTCACGGCCAGCGGCACCGCCTCGATGTCCTCGATGGAACCCAGATAGCCGCGGGTGCGGATCATGTATTCCGCCTCGCCCAGCTCGATCACCGAGCCGCCCACCTCCCGGTTGGCGCGGCGGATCGCCCCGGTCACGCCGGACAGGGGAATGCCGAAAGCGCGCAGCTTCTCCGGGTTCACCACCACCTGGTACTGGCGCACCATGCCGCCGACGGTCGCCACCTCGGCCACGCCGGGAACCGTCTGCAGTTCGTATTTCAGAAACCAGTCCTGGATGCTGCGCAACTCGGACAGGTCGTGGCCGCCGCTGCGGTCCACCAGCGCATAGCTGTAGATCCAGCCCGACCCCG
This sequence comes from uncultured Gammaproteobacteria bacterium, assembly GCA_963753615.1. Classification (GTDB taxonomy): domain Bacteria; phylum Pseudomonadota; class Gammaproteobacteria; order Chromatiales; family Chromatiaceae; genus CAVWCW01. Next base: position 3,523 of record CAVWCW010000029.1, on the reverse strand, counting down.
GTGGCATCCGGGCCCAGCCTGGGTTGCACGCCCGCGGGCAGGTTCGCCGCGGCCTGGTTCAGGTACTCCAGCACCCGCGAACGGGCCCAGTAGAGGTCGGTGCCGTCCTCGAAGATCACATAGACGTAGGAATCACCGAAAAACGAATAACCCCGCACCGCGCTGGCGCCGGGCACGGCGAGCATGGTGGTGGTGATGGGGTAGGTGACCTGCTGTTCCACCACCTGCGGCGCCTGGCCGGCAAACTCCGTGCGGATGATCACCTGCACATCGGACAGGTCGGGGATCGCGTCCAGCGGGATCTGTTTCACCGACAGCCAGCCCCAGCCCGCCAGGATCAGGGTGGCGATCACCACCAGCAGGCGGTTCTCGATGGACCAGCGGATCAGACGGGTCGGCATGCCGGCTTACTCCGTGAGGCGGCGGAAGCTGGCCTGCAGATTGGACTCCGAATCGATCAGGAACTGCCCGGACAGCACCACCTCGTCACCCTCGGCGAGGCCGGAACGCACCTCCACCGAGGACCCCTGCCACATCCCGGTTTCCACCTCTACCGGTTGGAAGCGGTTGTCGCCCAGGACCTTGACCACCATTTCGCGCTCGCCGGTGAGGATCAGTGCCTCGCGCGGCACCATCAGGACGTCGCGTTTCGGGCCGCCGTAGATCACCGCCTCGACGAACATATTGGGCATCAGCAATTCGTCCTGGTTGGTGAACTCGAGGCGGGCCCTGAGGGTGCGGGCCTGGGGATGCACCTCCGGGTAGACGAACTCGACCTGCCCTTCCCAGACGCGTCCCGGATAGGCGGGGGTGGTGATCTCCGCGCGTGAGTCCGGGCCGCAGCCAGGCGATCTGGTGCTCGAAGACGTCCACCATCACCCAGACCTCGCTCAGGTCGACGATGGTGAACATGGCATCCGCCGGGGTCACGTACATGCCCTCGCGCACCCGGTGTTCGGTAATGACCCCGCCCTGGGGCGCCCTGATCGGCACGATGGACTTGGGCGTCATGCTCTTCTCGATGCCCATGACGTCCATGCCCGGCACCTTGTAGTAGCGCAGCATGTCCACGCCCGCGCGCTGCCGGAAGGCCCGGAACAAATCCTCGCTGTCGTCACCGCCGCCGAAGGAATCGACCTCGCCTTCCTCGAGGGTATCGATGTAATCCTGCTGCGCCCAGAGGACCTCGGGGGAGAAGTAGTCCGCCAGGTCGTCCTTGCGCTCGACCCGAACGCCGTCGGTGCGCACGTACAGGTTCTCGATCCAGCCCGCGGTGCGGGGGTGCACCTGGATGACGCGGTCGTCGTCGTAGGCCACCGTGCCCTGGGTCTTGATGTACTTCCACAGGGTGCCGCGCTCGATCCTCGCGGTGCGCAGCCCCATGTTCTGCGCCACCGCCGCGCTCAGGGTCACCGCCGGGCGCTCGTCCGCGGCTTCGTCCAGCACCTTCGCCACCAGGTCCATGCCGCAGATCGGGCAGGACGCCGGCTGGTCGCGCACGATTTTCGGGTGCATCGGGCAGACGTACTTGGGGTCCAGGTGCTTGCGGGCGTGTTCGAGCGCGGACTCTGCCTGGTTCGCGGGGGCGTTGCCGCCATGGGATGCGTCTTGTTGCTGGTCACATGCGGAAACCAGCAGGCACACCAGGGCCCATGCTGCAACGTGCCAGGCAGACCCGAAACCGCCGGACCTAGGGCTGTTCTTCAACATTCGCTGTGACAGCAATACCTACAAATGAACTCAGCGGAAGGATCCAGCTCTCCACCGCGAAATGGATCTTCGTATATTCAGCGAGTTCGGACAACACATCCTTCACGACGTCACTGCCGCGACGCCGGTGAATTGCGTCATGCATCTCGTTGACGAGATCCACGAGCACCTTGTGCTGTTCATCGATCTCCTCGATGCCGACGCTCAGTTCCCCGGACCATTCGATAAATTTTGCCATAGGAGTCTCTTGTTGAATTCTTGCTCGCGAGCCCGCCAGACCGGGGACACGTTCGAACCGTCGGTACTTTCTACCCCTGCCGCAGCCAATGCCCGGACTTGCCTCCTGTTTTTTCCATCAGGCGCACCTGATCGATGGTCATACCTCGATCCACTGCCTTGCACATGTCGTAAACGGTCAGCAGACTGATCTGCACGGCGCACAGGGCCTCCATCTCGACACCCGTCCGACCGGTCGTCTCAACCCTTGCCCGACAATGTACAGCCGAGTCATCGGGCTGCGGCTCCAGATCGACGGCGACCCGCGTGAGGGCCAAGGGATGACAGAGCGGAACCAGGTCGGCCGTGCGCTTTGCGCCCCCATGATGCCCGCCAGCCGGGCCACGCCGAGGACATCACCCTTCTTATGCCCACCCCGGAGGATTAGTTCCAGCGTCTCGGGCTGCATTCGGATACACCCCTCCGCCAATGCCACCCGCACGGTCTCCTCCTTGTCGCCGACGTCCACCATGTGCACCTGCCCATTCTGGTTGAAATGCGTTAGCTTGCCCATCAGGTCCCCGTGCGATCAAGCATGACCGTTTCCAGCGCCTTGTCGACCTCGTGGATCTCGAACTGCATCGTGTCGAGATCCCCCATCATATAGGTGGCCCGCGCCCTCCCGACACCACCGATGGTGCCCGGGTTCAACAACAGGGTCTCGCCCCCCCTGATGTTCGGGATGCATTGTTGCGCTGTCTTATGGCTGTGCCCGCAACAGACCAAATCCCAATCTCCGGTTGCCGCCATCGCCCGGGCATAATGGGGATAATGCACCAGGAAGATTCGCCGTCCGCCGAGCTCGATTCCGGCATCCATCCCGTGATAATGCACGATGTTATCCGGGTCGGCGGCAAGACGCCCGAGGGTGTAGAGATCCCCGGTGTTGTTGCCGTGGATGACGTGCACCGGTAAACGGTGCTTTTTCAGGCAATGCAGTGTGCTCGGAGCGACCACGTCCCCGCAGTGCAGAACGGCCTCGGCATCAAGCGCCTTCGCCTCGGCTACAGCGGCGTCTATCAGCGGAATATGGTCGTGACTATCGGACAGGATACAGATTTTCATAGATGAAGAAGGTTGAAGGTAAAGAGAGCAACGAGGGCGAAGGCTAGAGTCACGAACAGCGGCTGAAACAGGAATCGCTTCCCGCGCCCAGACAAGTCTTTTCGGCGTCCGCCTTTCTTGGCCCTATCCCTTGCCCCTCTCCCCTCGAATATCAGAACGCCGGCTTCTCCGGTGCGTCCTCGTACATCTTGACGCTGTCCATGATCTCTTTCTTGGCGTCGTCAACCCCACCCCAGCCGCCGACGCGTACCCATTTGCCCTCGTCCAGATCCTTGTAGTGCTCGAAGAAGTGGGCGATCTGCTCCATCAAGACCTCGGGAAGATCGCGAAAATCCTGGACCTGGCGATAATGCCGCGACATCCTGTCCGCGGGAACCGCCAGGATCTTCGCATCGTCGCCCGACTCATCCGTCATCTTCAACACACCAACGGGGCGGCACTTGATCACGGACCCAGGAATCAGCGGATAGGT
>CAVWCW010000028.1:0-22354 GCA_963753615.1 uncultured Gammaproteobacteria bacterium | reverse complement strand
TATTGTGATCAAGCTTAACCGGGCCAAACTGGAGAGTTTGGTGGAGGAACTGGTGGAGCGCACGATCGCCCCCTGCCGCACCGCGCTCAAGGACGCCGGACTCGGCACCAACGACATCGACGAGGTGATCCTCGTCGGCGGCCAATCCCGTATGCCAATGGTGCAGGAGAAGGTTAAGAACTTCTTCGGGAAGGAGCCGCGCAAGGACGTCAACCCCGACGAGGCGGTGGCCATCGGCGCCGCCATCCAGGGTGGAGTGCTGGGCGGCCAGGTCAAGGATGTGCTGCTGCTCGACGTCACGCCGCTGTCGCTGGGCATCGAGACCCTGGGCGGGGTGATGACCAAGCTGATTGAGAAGAACACCACCATACCGACCTCGGCGTCTCAGGTGTTCTCCACCGCCGACGACCACCAGACCGCGGTCACCGTCCACGTGCTCCAGGGCGAGCGCGAGCGTGCCGGCGACAACAAGTCCCTCGGTCGCTTCGATCTCAGCGACATTCCGCCGGCGCCGCGCGGCGTGCCGCAGATCGAGGTCAAGTTCGACATCGACGCCAACGGCATTATGCACGTCAATGCCAAGGATAAGGCGACCGGCAAGGAGCAGTCGATCGTGATCAAGGCCTCTTCCGGCCTAAGCGACGACGAGATCGATCGCATGGTGCGCGATGCCGAAGCCCACGCCGAGGACGACAAGCGCTTCCACGAACTGGTCAGCGCCCGCAACCAGGCCGACACCATGATCCATGCCACTCGCAAGTCCATGGAAGAACTGGGCGACAAGTTGGAGGCCGATGAAAAGACGAATATCGAGACCGCCATCAAGGAGCTGGAAGAGGCCATGAAGGGCGAAGACAAGGACGCTATCGAGGCCAAGACCAAGGCCCTGACCGACGCTTCGGCCAAAATGGCCGAGCGGCTCTATGCCCAGCAGGGTGCAGAGGCCGGGGCCGGCGAGTCTGCCGGCGGTGCCGAGTCCGGTGCTTCAGGGGGGGGCGACGATGTGGTGGATGCCGAGTTCGAAGAGGTGAAGGACGACAAGAAGTAGTGTAGAAGGGCGCCCGCCGCCGATTGCGGCGGCAGGGCCCCTATGGCGGGCTCCAGGGCGTGCAGCCGCGGCTCTCCGCGTCTGCGCGTTTTTGTGTTTCGAAGCCGCAGTTTGCCGCAGCGCTGAGTGAGTAGCATGTCAAAACGCGATTTATACGAGGTCCTAGGGGTCAGCAAGAACGCCAGCGAGGCTGATCTCAAGAAGGCCTATCGGCGGATGGCCATGAAGTTCCACCCGGACCGCAACCCGGGGGAGGAGGGAGAGGCCAAATTCAAGGAGGCGAAACAGGCCTACGAGGTTCTGTGCGACCCCAAGAAGCGGGCGGCCTACGACCAGTTCGGCCATGCTGGCGTCGATTCCTCCATGGGTGGCGGTTTCGGCGGTGGCGCCGGCGGCTTCAGCGATATCTTCGGCGATGTCTTCGGCGACATCTTTGGCGGTGGTCGCGGCGGTGGCCGAGCGCACCGCGGCACCGACCTGCGCTATAACCTTGAATTGTCCCTGGAAGAGGCGGTGGCCGGCACCACCGTGAAGATCCGCATCCCCACTCTGGTGGAGTGCCACACCTGCGGCGGCAGCGGGGCCGAGAAGGGCACTAGCCCGGAGACCTGCCCCACCTGCCACGGCCATGGCCAGGTGCGCATGCAACAGGGCTTCTTTTCGGTGCAGCAGACCTGTCCTCGCTGCCACGGACGCGGCACGGTGATCACCGACCCCTGCGGGACCTGCCAGGGCCAGGGGAGGGTGCAGGAACAAAAGACCCTGTCGGTCAAGGTGCCGCCCGGGGTCGATACCGGGGACCGCATCCGTCTGGCCGGCGAGGGTGAAGCCGGGGACGCGGGGGCGCCTCCCGGGGACCTGTATGTGCAGGTGGCGGTCAAACCGCACGAGATTTTCCAGCGCGAGGACAGCCACCTGTTCTGCGAGGTGCCGATCGGCTTCGTTACCGCCGCCCTGGGCGGCGAGCTGGAAGTTCCGACGCTGGATGGTAAGGTGGTGCTCAAGATTCCCGCCGGGACCCAGAGCGGTAAACTGTTCCGCATGCGCGGCAAGGGCGTCAAGCCGGTGCGCGGCGGGCCGGTGGCGACCTTCTATGCAAGGTGCTGGTGGAGACCCCGGTGCACCTCACCGAACGGCAAAAACAACTGCTGCGGGAGTTCGATCAGACCATGCAGGACGGGGGCGACCGTCACAGTCCCCGATTCCACCTCCTGGCTGGATGGTGTAAAGCGTTTTTTCGAAGGCATTGGGCTTTGATCGAGTGATTTGAAAAGCCCCGGCAATGGGTCGACTCGACAGGTAATTTAGATGAGCAGGATAGCCGTGGTGGGAGCCGCCGGGCGCATGGGGCGCGCCCTGGTGGAGGCGATACAGGCCGCACCCGAGTTGCAGCTCGGGGCAGCGACCGAACATGCCGGCAGCAGCCTTCTGGGGGCCGATGCCGGGGAGCTGGCTGGGGTGGGCCGTCTCGGTGTCCCGGTGGCGGATTCGTTGCGGTCGGTAATCGGTCAGGTCGACACGGTGATCGACTTTACGCGCCCGGAGGCAACCCTGGACCACCTGGAAATCTGCAGGGCCGCCGGGAAATCGCTGGTGATCGGCACCACGGGCTTCGACGCTGAGGGAAAACAGCGCATTCTCGACGCCGGGAAATCGATCCCTATTGTGTTTGCCCCGAACATGAGCGTCGGGGTCAACCTCTGCTTTAAGCTGCTGGACATCGCCGCGCGGGTGATGGGGGATGAGGTGGATATCGAAATCGTCGAGGCCCACCATCGTCACAAGGTGGACGCCCCCTCGGGCACCGCCCTGCGCATGGGCGAGGTGGTAGCCGGCGCCTTGGGACGCGACCTCAAACAGTGCGCGGTGTATGGGCGCGAGGGCATCACCGGCGAACGTCGGCGCGACACCATTGGTTTCGAGACCATCCGCGCCGGGGACGTGGTTGGCGAACATAGCGTTTGGTTCGCCGCCGAGGGGGAGCGCGTGGAGATTGTCCACAAGGCCTCGAGCCGCATGACCTTTGCCCGCGGGGCGGCTCGGGCCGCCGCCTGGCTCATCGAGCGGGCCCCGGGATGCTATGATATGCAGGATGTGCTGGGACTGAAGTCGGTATCCTGACTCCCGGTATGCATGTGCGTCTGGCTGCGCGTTTATCAGGGCGACACGCCGGAACGCCTAGCCAGCTGTTTCGAGCTGAAGGGGAAGGCCGCGGATGCGACTGCTGAAACTGCTGGTGATCCTGCTGCTGATGGCGCTGGGGGCGGCATTCACGGTAATGAACGCGGTAACTGTCCCGGTGGACTACTACTTCGGGCAGCGCGAATTGCCTCTGCCGGTGGTGCTGCTGGGGGCCCTCGGGGTTGGCGCGCTGCTTGGCATGGTGGCAGGCCTGGGGACAATTCTGGGGCTCAAGCGGGATAATGCCCGCCTGCGCCGGCGGGAAAGGCTGGCGTTGGAAGAGGTGAACAACCTGCGCAGCATTCCGCTTAGGGAGCAGTAGCCGGGTGATAGAGCTGCTGATACTGCTGCTCCCGGTGGCCGCGGCCTCCGGCTGGTTGGCGGCCAGGCGCAGTCAGCGTAGACGGGAAGACCCCGGCGTCGCGGGCCGCAATCCGGCCTATTTCCAGGGTCTCAACTACCTGCTCAACGAACAGCCGGACAAGGCCATTGACGTCTTCGTCAAGCTGCTGGAGGTCGACAGCGAGACGGTGGAGACCCACTTGGCCCTGGGCAATCTGTTTCGCCGCCGCGGCGAGGTGGACCGCGCCATCCGCATTCACCAGAACCTCATCGCTCGACCCAACCTGAGCCGCGATCTACGGGCTCAGGCCTTGCTGGAATTGGGGCTCGACTATATGCGGGCCGGCCTGTTCGACCGCGCCGAGAGCCTGTTTAACGAACTCACCGAAGACAACGTCTACTGCGAGCAGTCGTTACGCAACCTGCTGGTCATCTACCAGCAGGAAAAGGACTGGGAGCAATGCCTGCAGGTGGCTGAGCGACTGGAGTCCCAGACCAAACAGTCCACCGCCGCCGAACGCGCCCACTTTCACTGCGAACTGGCGGAGTCGGCGCTGGCGGCCGACGATCGGGCCGCGGCTCTGCGGCATATCGAGCGCGCCCGAGCCGTCGACAATGGCAGCGTGCGCGCCACCCTGATGCAGGGCAATCTGGAAGTCGCCCGCGGCGATTGCCGAACAGCGGTCAAGACCTTCGGGCGGGTGGAAACGCAAGACCCCGAACTGCTCACCGAGGTGCTGCCGGCCCTGGTCGATTGTTATCGTCGGCTCGGCCAGACCGGACCGTTGCGCGCCTACTTGCAGGAACTGTTTGACAAGCGCAAGGACATTGCCTCGGCGCTGGCGCTGGCCGAGCAGATCCAGGAGCAGGAGGGTGAGGCCGCTGCCACGGAATTCATCACCGAGTATCTCGGCTCGCACCCCAACTTGCGCGGCCTCGAGCGGCTGATCTCGCTGAAGCTGTCCCACGCCGACGCGCCGGCGGCGGAGACCCTACACATTCTGCGCGACCTGGTCGACCGGCTGCTGCGGAATCGCCCGGCCTATCAATGCGGACATTGCGGTTTCACCGCAAAACAGCTGCATTGGAATTGTCCGGGCTGCAAGACCTGGGGCAGTATGCGGCCGGTGCAGGGATTCGAAGCGGAGCTGCGCTAGGGAAACGCTAATTTGTTGCGTTTCCTTAGCGAGGCAGGATGCCCCGTGCTGAAAATGTGCCACGGATGGCTTTTTTCAGCGTTTCCCTAGACCGGCGCCGATGTACAGCCATTCCGTAACCGCAGAAGGATAGGCGGTTTTGAGCGAGCAGCAGCGAGACGAGGACCGAGATCGATGAGTGAACCCAAGTTGATTGGCCCGCGCATAATTGTGGCCTTGGATTATCCTGCCCGAGAGCCTGCATTGGAGCTGGTGGAGCGGCTGGACCCGGGGCTATGCCGGCTCAAGGTCGGCAAGGAGATGTTCACCCGGCTCGGACCCGGGTTCGTCTCGGATCTCAGCGGGCGTGGGTTCGACGTATTTCTCGACCTGAAATTCCACGACATTCCCAACACCGTGGCGGCCGCCTGCGGGGCGGCGGCGGATCTCGGCGTGTGGATGCTCAACGTCCATGCCTCCGGAGGGCGGCGCATGCTGGAAGCGGCGAGGGCGCGCTTGGAGCAGTCACGCCAGCGGCCGTTGCTGATCGCGGTCACTATCCTCACCAGCCTGGGGGCAAATGAACTGGGCGAGATCGGGTTCAACGGCACGCCGGCGGAAAACGTGCTCCGGCTGGCGGGGTTGGCCGAGCAGTCCGGGGCAGATGGTGTCGTTTGCTCGCCGCGGGAAGCGTCCCAGGTACGGGCTGCAACGGAGGACGGGTTTCTGCTGGTCACGCCCGGCGTGCGCCCGGCGGCGAGCGCTGCGGACGACCAACGGCGAGTTACCACCCCTGCCCAGGCGGTCCAGGACGGCGCCGACTACCTGGTGGTAGGACGCCCTATAACTCAGTCCTCCGACCCGCTGCAGGCGCTGCGGGCGATCGGTGCCGAGATCGACGCCGTAGTCTCCGCTTGACACCCGCGTTAATCCCCATTAACTTTAAGCGTTTTTCTTTCGCTTGGGTTATCGTGCCGCGTCTACGTCCGAACGGGTTGGCGGTACACGCATGCCAGGTGGCTGTTCCATGGTTCCCGAGGTCTGATCGATGGCGGAAGCGACGCGCAAGAGCAGTAACGTAGTATGGCATCCGGAACTGGTGCAGCGCACCGACCGCGAACGGTTGAATGGGCACAAGAGTGCGTTATTGTGGCTTACCGGTCTTTCCGGAGCCGGCAAGTCCACGCTGGCCCAGGCGGTGGCGCATGAGTTGCAGCACCAGGGCTATCGCTCCTATGTGTTGGATGGAGACAATGTTCGCCACGGCTTGTGCGCGGACCTGGGTTTCTCCGACAGCGATCGGGCGGAGAACATCCGCCGCATTGGCGAGATGGCGAAGCTTTTCGTGGATGCCGGGATGATCACTCTGACCGCCTTCATTTCGCCGTTTCGGGCCGACCGCGACCGCGTCCGGGCCATGCTGTCGGAGCGCGATTTCTTCGAAATTCATTGCGCCTGCGCCCTGGAAGTCTGCGAACAGCGCGACGTCAAGGGGCTCTACCGCAAGGCTCGGGCCGGTTTGATTTCGGATTTCACCGGAATCTCTTCGCCCTACGAGGCCCCCGCAAAGCCGGAATTGGTGGTGCATACGGACACCCAGAGCTTGCAGGAGAGCGCGGCTCAGGTCGTTGATCTGCTGCGTGAACGGGGAATCGTGCCGAGCCGCCCTTGAGTCAACCAGGAGTCGTTATGACCAAAATCGTTAGAAAGGCCGTGTTCCCGGTGGCCGGGTTGGGGACCCGCTTCCTGCCCGCCACCAAGGCCAGCCCCAAGGAGATGCTGCCGATTGTCGACAAGCCGCTGATCCAATACGCGGTGGAAGAGGCGGTTGCGGCAGGGGTGGAAGACATGATCTTCGTCACCGGCCGCAACAAGCGGTCTATACCCGATCATTTCGACACCGCCTACGAACTGGAGGCGGAGTTGGAGCAACGCGGCAAGACCGAGACCCTCGAACTGGTGCGCGACATCCTGCCGTCCCATGTCACCTGCATCTATATCCGACAGAACATGCCGCTGGGTCTGGGGCATGCGGTGCTTTGCGCCCGACCGGTGGTGGGTGACGAGCCGTTTGCGGTGGTGCTGGCCGACGACCTGATCGACGATCCCGGTCGCGGCTGCCTGCGCCAGATGGTCGAACAGTATCAGAACAACAACTGCAGTATCCTCGGCGTACAGCGGGTGCCCCGGGAGGCGACCGCCAGCTACGGAATCGTTAAACCGGCTGGGGCCGACGACGGCAAGTTGGTGGAAGTGGCGGGGCTGGTGGAGAAGCCGAAACCGGCGGACGCGCCTTCGGATCTCGGTGTGGTCGGTCGCTATATCCTGACTCCCGAAATCTTCCATCAACTGGCCAAGACCGGTCGCGGCGCCGGCGGGGAGATCCAACTCACCGATGGCATAGCCCGTTTACTGGATGCCGAAAAAGTCCTGGCCTACCGCTTCGCCGGCAAGCGCTACGATTGCGGGTCCAAGGTCGGCTATCTGGAGGCCACCGTGGACTTCGCCCTGACCCATCAGCACCTTGGTGAGGAGTTCACCGACTTCCTGAAGAGTCGGGTGGCCGAGCTGGACTGACGCCTGGTCCGGGCGGACACTGAAGGGGGGCGAAAACTATGCGCAAGCTTTTCTTTCTGTTGCCGAACATCGACAGTTGTCGAGCGGTGGTAGCGGAACTGGAGAACGCCGGCGTGCCGGAGCGCCACCTCCACGTGGTCGCCAGTCTGGAGCAGCCCCTGGGTGATTTGCCGGAGGCCGGCGTCCTGCAGAAGACCGAGATTCTGCACGGGCTGGAATGGGGGCTGGGGCTGGGGGCCGTGGCCGGGTTCTTGGGCGGCCTGTTGATTGTCAAGTTCCCCCCCACCGACCACGGATTGGGCACTGGCACATTGTGGATCGCGGCTGTCCTTGGGGCCGCCTTTGGGGCTCTTGTTTCCGCCTTGATGTCAAGCCACGAGCCGAACCACAGCCTGGACAAATACGAACAGGCGATCGAGAACGGCGAGATCCTGCTGCTGGTGGATTTGCCGCGCTCCGAGGTGGAAGCCACCAAACGCATGGTCCTGGAGCATCACCCGGAGGCCGAGTTCGGGGTCGCCAAGCCCGGACGCTGAATGACTGGCCGCGCGCTGCCGGAGTTGCCGGTCCGGCAGGCGCTGCCGGAATTGCTGCAGGCCCTGGACGAACATGGCTCGGCGGTGCTCAGTGCCCCGACCGGCTCCGGCAAGACCACACTGATTCCCCTGTTGCTGCTGGATCGCCCCTGGCTCGCCGGGCAACGCATCCTGATGCTCGAGCCGCGGCGCCTGGCCGCCCGCGGCGCCGCCGGCTATATGGCGCAACTGCTGGGCGAGCCGGTGGGCGAGCGGGTGGGCTACCGGGTGCGCCTCGACAACCGGGTCTCGGCGCGGACCCGCATCGAGGTCATCACCGAGGGGATTCTCACCCGCCGTATCCAGCAGGACCCAATGCTGGACGGGGTCGGGCTTATCGTCTTCGACGAAATCCACGAGCGCAGCCTGCACAGCGACCTGGCGCTGACCCTCGCCCTGGATGTGCGGCGCTCGGTGCGCCCCGATCTGCGCCTGCTGGCGATGTCCGCGACCCTGGCCGGAGAGCCCCTGAGCCGATTTTTGGATGCCGCCCCCCGCATCGAGAGCCTGGGCCGCAGCCACCCGGTGGAGGTCGAATACTTACCCAGGCTGGCAGCCGAAGTCGGGCCGGTGGAAGTCTGTCTGCAGGGCATCGGCCGGGCCCTGCGCGAGCGCAGGGGCGATATTCTGGTGTTTCTCCCCGGCGGTGGCGAGATCCGCCGTCTCGCGGCACGTCTGGAGGGCTTGGCAGCGGATCAGGGGCTGCTGATCTGCCCGCTGTACGGCGATCTCGGCTTCGACGCCCAGCAGCAGGCGATCCGGCCGGATCCCGGCGGGCGCCGGCGTCTGGTGCTCGCCACTTCCATTGCCGAGACCAGTCTCACCATCGAGGGCATCGACACCGTGGTGGACAGTGGCTGGGGCCGTATGCCGCGCTTCGACCCCAACAGCGGCCTGGGCCGGCTCGTTACCCTGCGGGTGTCCCGGGCGTCTGCCGATCAGCGCGCCGGTCGCGCCGGTCGCCTCGGCCCCGGTCATTGCTATCGGCTCTGGGACCAAGCCACGCAGCAGGCCCTGCGGTCCCATGATGATCCCGAGATTCTGCACGCCGATCTGGCCCCGTTGGCCCTGGAACTGGCGCGTTGGGGTGAGCCCGACCCGAGTCGCCTGAGCTGGCTCGACCCACCGCCCGCGGGCGCCTATGCTCAGGCGCGGAGCTTGTTGCAGGGCCTGGATGCTGTGGACGCCAAGGGCCGGATCACCCCTGGCGGCGAGCGCATGGCCCGGCTGCCGCTGCACCCGCGGCTGGCCCACATGCTGCTGCAGGCCCAGGAACAAGGGCAAGCCCGGCTGGCCAGCGACCTGGCTGCACTGCTCAACGAGCGCGACCCGATCCGGGTCGGCCCCAGGGGTGAGCGCAGTTGCGATATCGAAGACCGTCTGCGCCTGCTTGCACATTGGCGCCGGGGCGGAGACGCCGTGCTGCGCGGCAGCGGCGGCTCCACCGCCGCCTGCCGCCGTTTGGACCGCATTGGCCGCCAGTGGCTGCGCAACCTGGGGGAGACAACGGGGACGAACTCGGCAGATTGGTCTCCCGGAGCCCTGTTGGCCCTGGCCTATCCGGACCGCATCGCCAAGCGACGCGGCGGCGCTGGCAGCGGCTATCTACTGGCCTCCGGCCGTGCCGCGAGCCTGCCGGAGCAGGATGGCTTGAATGCCGCCGAGTACCTGGTGGCGGCCGCACTGGATGCGGGGCAGACCCAGGGCCGAATCCACCTGGCGTCGGCCCTGGCCGAGTCCGAGCTGCGGGCGCTGCTGGGATCGCATATCGAGGTTTCTGAGCGGATATTCTGGGACTCGGAGCGGGAACTGGTGGCGGCCCGCCGCGAGGAACGCCTGGGGGCCCTGCTGCTGAGGGCCGAGCCGCTGCCCGGGCCGGACCCGCAGCGGGTGCGTGGAGTGCTGCTGGAGGTCATTCGCTCCCTGGGCCTGGACTGCCTTCCCTGGAGCCCGCAGGCCAGGGACTTGCGGGCCCGGATCGCCTTTGCCGCCGCCCTGGAGCCGGAGGAGAACTGGCCGCAAACGCAGGACACACAGCTGCTGGCGGACCTCGACAATTGGCTCGGCCCCTTCCTCGGCGACATCCGGCGGCGCAGCGACCTGGAGCGCCTTGACCTGGCCGAAATCCTGCGTCAGCGTATGGACTGGCGCCAGCAACGCCGCTTGGAGGAACTCGCCCCGACCCATTTGCGGGTGCCCAGCGGCAGCCGCAAGCGGCTGGACTACTCTGGCGAGGGGGCACCGGTGTTGGCGGTGCGGGTGCAGGAAATGTTCGGCCAGGCGGAGACCCCGCGTATCGGCGCCGGTCGGGTGGCGGTGGTGCTTCACTTGCTGTCGCCGGCCCAGCGCCCGATCCAGGTCACCCAGGACCTGCGTGGCTTCTGGGAGCGCACCTATACTGAGGTGAAAAAGGAACTCAAGGGCCGCTATCCGAAGCACCACTGGCCGGATGATCCCTGGAAAGCAGCGCCCACGGCACGGGCCAAGCCGCGGCGTTGAGCCGGATCGGATGGGTTGAATTTGAACAGAGCAGAACCCGAGGCGGAAGTGCAAGCAGCCCGAGAAATCGCCCCTCAGCGGCGCATGCTGGTGTTCCAGGGCCGGCGCCTGCGGGTCCAGGCGGCTTGGCGCGAGCGCTTGGGAGATCTGGGCATCGGCGAGGACCCTGGCTGGGTCGCCCTGAGCCGGGGCGAGCTGGTGTCGCGCTCGCCCTCCACCCGCTGTTTCCGCATCCCCCTGGGCGAAGGCGAGAGCGTCTACTTTAAACGCTATGTCTATGCCCCACGTAAGCTGCTGGAGTTCTGGATGCGGCCGTCCAAGGCGGTGGTGGAGGCCTTCGGCTTCGCCCGCCTGCGTGCTCTCGGCATCCCCAGCCTGGAAGTGCTCGCCCTTGGGGAGGTACGCCATTTCGGCCTGCTGCGGGCGGCCTGCGTGGTGACCCGCGGTATCCCGCGCAGCCGGACCCTGGAGCAGTTTGCACGCGAGCATTGGTATTGGCTGGCGGAACCGGAGCGGCGGCGGGTCTATCGCGAAATTTCCGGGCGCCTGTTGGAGCAGCTGCGCCGGGCCCATCGGGCGGGCTTTTTCCACCATGACCTAAAGTGGCGCAATATCCTTATCCGTGAGGACGAGCAGGGTTTTAGCCCGGTCTGGATCGACTGCCCACGCGCCTTCCAGCGCCGCCTTCGGCGTCACCGGGGCGCGGTGGTAGACCTCTCCTGCCTGGCTCGGCTGGGGCTCGGCTATTTGAGTCTCTACGACCGCTACCGCTTCCTGCGCGGTTACCTGGGCCCCGCGGCCGAACCGGGCCGGGTAAAGCGCCTGTTTCGGCAAGTGCAGGACCATCTGGAGCGGCGGCCCCCGAGGCCGCTGCAGCTGCCGCCCCGCGGTCGATGAAACGGTACCCGGCATTTGCAGCCGCGGCGGCACAGGGGCCGAAGGCAGAAAGGCCATCGCGGGTCGGGTCGGTGCAGCGGGCGCTCGATGTTGCGCCGAGGCATCCTGGACGCTTGGAACGCTCGCCGCGCCTGTCGCCTTCGCGGGTCAAGGGGGCAGTCATCGGATGAACGAGTCGCTTGCCTTTGTCGAGGCCCACCAAGTCTGGATCATGGCCATAATGCTGCTCGGAGGACTGGCGCACGGCGCCCTCGGGCTCGGCTTTTCGGTCCTGGCGACTGCCCTGTTGGCGCTCATGGTGGACATGCGCAGCGCGATTATCGTCACCCTGTTCCCCACCATAGTGATCAATGTTCTGAGCATCCTCCGCGGCGGCAACTGGAGCCAGAGCATCGGCCGCTACTGGCCGCTGGCGGCGTACGCGGTGGTGGGCAGCCTGATCGGCACCCAGTTGTTGATCCGGCTGGATCCGGAGCCGTTCAAGCTATTGTTGGCGGCGGTGATCCTGCTCTACCTCTACCTGCAGCGCCCGGGCGGTCTGGGGGTGCCCGCGCTGCCCGGCTCGCCCCATCTGGCGATGGGGTTTTTCGGATTGGTGGCCGGGGTGTTGGCCGGCACCGTCAATGTCATGGTGCCGGTGCTCATTATCTGGGCCCTCGAGTTGGGGCTGGTCGCCACCGCTATGGTGCAGGTGTTCAATCTTTGCTTTCTGGCGGGTAAGCTGTCCCAGGCGGCGATGTTCGGCGCTGTAGGTATGCTTGGTGCGGACCTGCTGTTGTCTTTGCTGCCGGCCGTCGCTGCGGCAGCGGCGGGTCTCTGGTTGGGAATGCGGGCGCGAACCCATATCAGCGAGGCCCATTACCGCAGCTTGTTGCGGTGGGTGATGGCGCTCTTCGCCCTGCTGCTGATTCTGGACTATTTTTCGCGCTGACCGGCGGGGTGGCGATGCAGTCAGAGACAGGCGAAGGCGAGAGCCACCTGCGGTTTATCCAACAGGCGCTGCACTTGGCGGCGGACTCGGCGCGCAGCGGCCGTGGCGGTCCCTTCGGGGCGCTGGTGGTGCGCGACGGCGAGGTCATCGGTCAGGGATGCAACGGGGTCACCAGCGCCCTGGATCCAACCGCCCATGCGGAGGTGGTCGCAATTCGCGCTGCCTGCCGGCGGGTCGGTGACTTCCGTCTCGACGGGGCGCTTCTGTATGCCAGCTGCATGCCTTGCCCCATGTGCTATGCCGCGATCTACTGGGCACGCATCGATCGGGTTTACTATGCGGCCAGCGGCGAGCTGGCCGCCGCGGCGGGGTTCGACGATCTGGTCATCGCCGCCTCCCTGCAGCAGGCGCCGGAACTGCGGGCGGTACCCTGTCGGCGCCTGCCGGCGGCCGATGCGGAGGAGCCGTTTCGCATCTGGCGTGAGCTGCCCGAGCGGGTGGAGTATTGAACCTAGAAAGAGCAGTTGATCGCTCCAGTTGGACAGTAAGGTGTTGAAGTGCGCGAGCAAACCTTCGCTCCATATCGTCACCGATTTGGTGATCTACGCTAAGGCGCGTAGGGCACGCTTGCGGCGGCGTATGGTTCGGTCCTGTTCCAGACAGAACCTGACACTTCCCATATCCCTGTGGGTCGCTGGGTTGCAACGCCTTGGAAGAGATTCACTATTCCGCGTCGTTGCGCCTTGCCCTAAACCCCCGCAAGCGCACCCTACACACCGCCCAACTGCTCTTCCTAGGTTGAACCAATCCTGGCCGGAGCGCTAGCCGGGGTTTGCCGACGTACCCGAAATATATACCGACCACGGCCGCCAGCGACGGCCGGTCCAAACCTTCTCTCGTCTGGGCAGGTGGCGCTTTGCGTCGCCACGGCCCGAGGAAACCACCGATGCGAATACTGGCCATAGACACCTCCGGCGAAGCCTGCTCGGCGGCCCTGTACATCGACGGCGGGCTGAGCGACCGCTTTGTCGTGCAACCGCGCGGGCATTCGGAGCTGATTTTGGAAATGATGCAGGCCCTGCTGGCGGACGCGGAGCTGCCGCTGGGGCGGCTCGACGCCCTGGCCTACGGATGCGGCCCGGGTTCCTTTACCGGGGTCCGGATTGCCGCCGGCGTCACCCAGGGGGCCGCCTATGGCGCCGGGCTGCCGGTGGTGCCGGTATCCACGCTGGCCGCTTTGGCCCAGCGGCACTATCGCGAGAGCGGGGCCGAAAGGGTGCTGCCGGCCTTCGACGCACGCATGCACGAGGTCTACTGGGCCGCCTATTCCCTTGGGACGGATGGTTTGATGCAACTCGTTGGGCGGGAGTCGGTGAGCGCGCCGGAGCGGGTTGAGCTGCCGCCTGGCAATGGCTGGCAGGGTGTCGGAAGCGGCTGGCTGAGCTATGGGGAGCTGTTGCGCCAACGCCTGGGTGGGGCGGTAGAGGCGGTGCACGCCAGGCAACTGTGCCATGCCCGGGATATCGCGGAACTGGCGGTTAAAGGGCTGGCCGTTGGCGAGGCGGTCAGTGCGGAACAGGCGCTGCCGGTGTACTTGCGGAATCAGGTGGCGAACAAGCCGCGCAGCGGCTGACCGGGATTCGGGTTGTGCGGCGAAGGGGAGAAAACCCCGACCTCGCGTTGAGGCCGGGGCTGCCCCTGGTACTAAGTGATTAGCCGACGGCAGCGCTGGCGGAGTCGCTTTCGCCCTTGTTGTCTGCCCAGCTCAAGGTGATTTCGTCACCCTTGGCCACGCCGCTAACCTTGAACGACAGGTAGGGATTCTTGGACACGCCGCCGCTCCAATAAGCGGTGAACAGCGTGGCGTCGCCGTGCTTGCAGTTGACCTCCTGGATGAAGTGGGCGGGAACCAACTCCCCGGTCTTGCTGTCCTTGCGGCTCCCGGTTTCCATCGCGTGGGTCATGAGTGCCTTGACGGTTACCACGCCGCCTTTCTCTTTAGCACGGATCTTGATGCTCGATTTTGCCATTCTAGCTTTCCTCTAAATTCTGTGTGCTGGCCGGTTATCGCTCAGGCGAGCCCGTCGGCCAATCGCTCATGGGTTAGGGCTTGCGGGTTAGCCGCCGCAACCGCCGATGGTGACCTTGACGCCCTTGCGGGCGCTGTAGAGCTTGCCGCCGGCCTTGACTACTGCGACCACGTCACCGGTCTTGCCCATCTTGATGCGGGTGGCCACGAAGCCCTGGGCGCCGGGGCCGAGGTCGAAGGAGGCGACCAGCGGCGAGGGGTTCTTCTCGGCGATCAGGGCGATCGACTCGATGCCCTCCATGTCGGTGGAGATGGTGATCGGCACCACGGCGCCGTTCTCGGCGATGTCCGGGGCTTTGATATTGATCGCGTCGCTGGGCTCGGTGACGTCGTTGCCCATCAGCGCGCTCAGGGCGCCGGGCACTTCTTTGGCGCTGAAGGCGGCTTCTGACCAGGCGGCCATCACCGTCTGCGGGCGCAGCAGTCCGGCGCCGGCGGCTACGCCCACGGCACCCGCGGCAAGGGAGCCCCGCAGAAAGATTCGACGTTTCGCGTCAGTAGACATCAGGTAGTTCTCCTTTCAGGTTCGGGTAGGTTTGGTTTCGCTTACTTTAGGTAGTCGGGCAAGCCGGCGTTCTTTTCCGCCAGCGCCTGCTTGTAGCCGAGTTCGCTCTCCTGGCGCGCCCTATTGGCCAGGGCGGTGGCCTTGCCGTAGGCGCCGGTTTTCGCCGCCTCTTCGGCAGCCTTGATCAGCTTGCCGACATCGCGCCACTCGCCTCCGGCATCGGCAGCGGTCTTCTGCGCCGCTTGGGCGGCCCGTATCATCTTTTCGTATTCCGCGGCATCGGCCTGGGCCAGGGCCTGGGCGGACAGGCCGAGACCGGCCACGGCGGCCAGGGCATAGGCGGCTAGGTGTTTTCTTACGTCCATCCTCATTCTCCAGAAGTCGTTGGGTTCAGGTGCGGGTGTACGCACGCCGCCTTACTTGCGGGCGCCGGGGCCGTTGAGCGGCAGGCCGTTGTTGACGTAGGTCATGAAATACTCAAGGTTTCGGTACTCCTCGCCCTGGGCCTTGAACGGCTTGGCGCGCACCTGCTTGTTGCAGCCGCCAAAGCGGCGGTGCAGGGTGCCCATATCGCCCCATTTGGAGCGGTACACCGGCCAATGGGTGGTATGGCCGAGCATCGGGCTCAGCACGTCGGTGCGGATGTTGTTGCCGGCGTTCTGCAGGTGGCAGGTTGCGCAGGAGAAATTCAGCTGGCCGCGGCGGGCGAAATAGAACTGTTTGCCTGCCTCATAGGCGGCCAGCGCCCCCGGATCGTCGGCCGGGATTTCCACGTCGGTTATCTCGCCCCGAGAATTATAGGCGATGTACGAGAGCAGGGCGTTGATCTTGCCCTTCTTGTACTTCAGCGGTTCCTCGCCGTTGGCTTCGCGGCACTGGTTGATGGCCAGCGGCAGGGTAATGACCATGCCGGCGTCTTTGTCCCAGTGGGGATACTTGCCGGCGATGCCGGGGCCGTCGGGGAAGCAGTCGCTGTAACCCTTGCCGTTGGCGAAGGGCGTATCCCACATGCTCTCGCCGTCGTCTATATAGGTCTCGTAGGGCGGGAACTCTTCGATCGCTTCCCAACTGCTGCGCCCGACTTCGTCAATGGCGTAAACGCCGTTGACGTACTCTTCAACCGGTACGCCGGCGAAGCGCTTCAATGTGTAGGTGCGGATCGTCTCGCGATCCTCTTCCGGGGTGGCGCTGGCCAGCATCGGCGCGGCCAGGGCCACGCCCATCAGGGTCGCGCTGAGAATCAATTTTTTCATCGTGTATTTGCCTCCAGGTAAACCAGTTCCGCGCTCAGAGCGCCCAGATGAATTCGACTACCTTGTCGATCTCGTCTTCGCTCAGGATGCTGTGCCGGCCGAACGGGGGCATGGACGTTTCCGGGTTGGCCACGGCGGGGTCCCAGATCTGGGCGCGCAGCGCGGCTTTGTCGGGGAAACGACTCTGCATGGCCACCAGCGGCGGGGCGATGGTGCCGGGGCTCTCGCCGCCTTCTATGTAGTGGCACGCAAGGCAGTTGCCCTGGGCGCGGGTAAAGGAAATCTTCTTGCCTTCCTCCAGCATGGCAGCTCCCTCGCTGTCGGCCTGGGCCGCGGGCAGCAGGATCAGGCTGCTCGCGAGCACCGCGGCAACACTGAGTGCCTGGGTACGAAATCGGGTCATTCTCTGCTCCTTTCGTGGTTTCTGTAATTACCTAAGGATCGCGCGGGTGGGTACCTGAACGCCTTCTTGTAGCCACTGGCGGCTCGGATTCCCAATCCCGATCAGCAGATCACTGCAGGGTAATGTAGACCCTGGAAATCTGACTGGGGGGATTATCCACGCTTGGCCGTAAAGGTTAAATTGGAACAAGTGGGAAAGCCTATTGTGGTTTTCCTTAATACCGCCCGCCAGGGGACGGTCTCTATCTGGTTACTGTCAGGGCCATGCGCATCAGGTCGGACAGGGTGTTGGCCTCCATCTTCTCCATCACCTTGGCGCGGTGGGCCTCTACCGTCGATTGGCTTACGCCCAAGCGGGATGCTATCACTTTGTTGCGGTCACCGGCCATCACCAGTTCCAATACTTCGCGCTCACGGGGGGTCAGCCGGGCCAGGCGTTTTTCGATGTCGGCGATGCGCGAGGCCTCGCCCCGGCTCTCGGCGTCCTGGGTGATCGCTCGGTGTACACTGTCCAGCAGCACTTGGTCGCGGAACGGCTTTTCGATGAAGTCGGTGGCGCCGGCCTGCACCGCTCGAACCGCCATAGGCACATCGCCATGTCCGGTGATCATGACGATCGGTGGGTGCAGGGGTTCCTGGCTCAGGCGCTCCTGAAGCTCCAGGCCGCTCATCCCGGGCATGCGGATGTCGAGCACCAGGCAGCCCGGGCGCTCCGCATCGAAGCGGTCCAGGTAGTCCTGAGCCGAGGTGAATGTCTTTGCCGGCAGGCCCACCGATTGCATCAGCAATTGCAGGGCGGCGCGCACTTCGGCGTCGTCGTCGACGATAAAGACGGTGGGTTCGAAGGGCGTCGCTTGACTATTCATTGAACGCAGGATCAGGCCGGCGCCGCCGCGGGTTCGGCGGCCTTGGCGGCAACGGGCTGGGTCTCGTCTGCCGGGAGGGTGAAGCTGAAGCAGGCCCCCAAACCGGGTTCCGACTCCACCCGCAGCTGGCCCTTGTGGGCCTCGATGATGCCCAGGCTGATCGACAGTCCGAGTCCCAGCCCGTTGGGCTTGGTGGTGACAAAGGGGTTGAAGACCTGGCCCAGCAACTCCTGGCCCAATCCGGGTCCGCTGTCCTGCACGCTGACCTCCACCGAGCCGGCGCCGCCGCCGGTCTCGATCACCAGCCGGCGCTGCCCCGGCGGTACTTCCGTCATGGCCTCGATGGCATTGCGGGCCAGGTTGAGGATTACCTGCTCGATCTGGATCGGTTGTGCCATCACCTGCACCGGCGCGTTTCCCAAATGCATGCGCAGTTGCACCCCGGCGCGCCGGGCCTCCGGCTCGAACAGTACGCCGGCTTCGCGAATCACCGTGCGCAGGTCGATCAGGCGCCGCTCCGGCTGGTCCTTGCGCACGAAGCTCCGCAGCTGGCGGATGATCTCGCCTGCCCGTTCCGCCTGGGCGGCGATGCGCTCCATAATGTCGGCGCATTGCTCCCGCGACGAGCTGCCGGATTCCAGCATGCGGATGCAGGCATGGGAGTTGGCAGCGATGGCGGTGAGCGGCTGGTTCAGCTCGTGCGCGATGCCGGAGGCCATTTCCCCCATGGTGCTTAGGCGCGCCACATGGGCCAGCTCCTGCTGGTGCTCGTGGGCGCTCTCCTCTGCCTGCTTGCGCTCGGTGATGTCGCGAAACACCACCACGCTGCCTACGGTCTCGCCCTTTTCGTCACGGATCGGGGTGCTGCTGTATTCCACCGGGATGCTGCTGCCGTCGCGCTTCCAGAAGGTGTCGTCGGCCACGTACAGGGTGCGGTTATCGCGAAAAGTGAGATACACCGGGCACTCCTCCGGCGGGTGGTTGCTGCCGTCGCCCCGGGTGTGGTGCAGCAACTCGTGCTGGTTTTGGCCGATCAGCTCCGCCGCCGGCCAGCCGGTGATCCGCTCCATGGCCCGATTGACAAAGGTGGCATGGCCGTTGAGATCGACCCCGAAGATGCCGTCCGCCACCGAGTCGAGAATCAGATGGTGCTGGGTCTCCAGCGTGTGCTTGGCGCGCTCCAGTTCCCGGTTGAGGCGGAACACCCAGGTAGTCAGCAATGCCAGTACCAGGAGCGCGCTCAGGGTCAGCAGCAACCAGACCCAGTATTTGCGGATGGCATCTGCCAGGGTGAACTTGCCGATCTGGTCGTAGGGGGGCAGTTTGAGGTCTCTAAACAGTTCATGGACCGCCTGGTAATCCAGGGGGATGGTCCAGCCGGCGTAGTTGCCCTTGAGCGCGGCCGGGTGATCGGCGGGCATCTGCATCAGCGCCACCGCTACCTGCTGAGCCAGCCTGTTGCTGGTGTGGGGCGCTTTGCTGAAAGGCCATTCCGGATATAACCCGGTACTCAGGTTGAGGGGGAAGTCGGGTTCGAACCGGGGATGGATGACGCGGAACTCCTCGAGTTCGATCAGGCCCTCCATCTGCAACCTTTCCAGAATATTCGTGCGCACGGTGCCGGCGTCCACGAGTCCGTCGCGTACTGCCAAAACCACTTGATCATGGGTCTCGCCGAAACTCAATTCGGCGAAATCCCTGTAGGGGTCGATCCCCTCTCGCTGCAACTCCCGCCAGGCCATTTGGAATCCGCCCAGGGAGGCCGTGTTGACGGCCATGACGCGCTTGCCCTCGAGATCCGCCAGGGTCTGCAAGTCCTGGCGGTCGTCCCGGGTAAAGATGACGCCGCCGAAAACGTTATAGGGGATGTCCCCGAGCCGGTTGTTGAGGGTTGCGATGCGCGATACCCGGTAGTGAAACTCCAGGCCCACGTAGATTCCGGAGTTGACCAGGATGAAATCGACGTCGCCGTCCTTCACCGCGGCGTCAATCTCCTCAAACTTCAGGGGCAGGATCAGGAAGTCGTGCTCGGGGATGCGTTCGGTCAGGTAATCGGCCGTCGGCGACCAGGTGTCTAGTGTGTGTAGGTCGCCGCGGTGACTGAGGACGCCGATGATGATCGGCTCTGCTGCCAGGACCCAGACCGGAGCCGGCAGCAACAGGGAGTACAGGAGGAATCGGACTGCGAGACGCATAGGGCAATAATAGCTGCTCGGCGGCGGAGCTGAGGCTTGCGGCCGCGGCTTGCGGGAATCTTTCCCCGACTGTAGCATGGTCCGCCGTGTGAATCGAAATCCGCGATCGCCGAGGCCCCGGTATTGAGGAAAACCACAACAGGGGCTGCGGCATGTTCCAATTTTCAGCTTTGGACGAAACCCCAATAATTGCGGCTGCTGCGGGCCGGGTGCCTGGACTGTCCGGGCGGGTGCCTTATGAGCATTTTCCAGAAATCGCGGGGGGCGGCAGGGCCGCCGCCCCGTAAAATTAGCCATCGGGAGGGTTTGCGAGTCATGTCGATTTCCAGAAGAGATTTCATCAAGTTGCTGGGTCTGGCCGGGGCCGCCGGCCTGCTTCCGGCATCGGCCTTCGCCGCGAGGCGCGAGCCGTCCGACCTCTACGAGGTGCCCAAGTTCGGGAATTGCAGCCTGCTGCACATCACAGATTGCCACGCCCAGCTCAACCCGGTTTATTTCCGCGAGCCCAATGTCAACCTTGGCGTCGGCGATGCCCTCGGCCAGCCCCCACACCTGGTGGGCAACAAGTTGCTCGAGCATTTCGGCATCGCCCCGGGCGGCATCGAGGCCCACGCTTTTACCTACCTGAACTTCGCGGAAGCGGCCAACACATACGGCAAGGTGGGGGGGTTTGCCCACCTGCAAACCCTGGTAAAGCAGATCCGCGACGCCCGCGGCCCGGGCAACAGCCTGCTGATGGACGGCGGCGACACCTGGCAGGGTTCGGGCACCGCCTATTGGACCCGGGGCGCCGACATGGTCGGGGCCTGCAACCTGCTCGGGGTGGACGTGATGACCGGGCACTGGGAGTTCACCTACCTGGATGAGGAGGTGATCAAGAACATCGGCGAATTCAAGGGTGACTTCGTTGCCCAGAACGTAGCGGTGCGCGAAGAGGCCCTGTTCGATTACCGGTTCGCCGACTTCGACGGTTTCGACGAAGACGCCGGCCTCGCTTTCAAGCCTTACACGATGAAAGAGGTGGGCGGCGTGCGCGTGGCGGTGATCGGCCAGGCCTTCCCCTATACGCCGATCGCCAATCCCCAGCGCTTTATCCCGGACTGGACCTTCGGCATCCAGGACCAGCGCATGCAGGGGATCGTCGACCAGGTGCGCGAGAGCGAGAAGCCGGACGTGGTGGTGGTGATTTCCCACAACGGCATGGACGTGGACCTTAAGATGGCCTCGCGGGTATCGGGCATCGACGTCATCTTCGGCGGCCACACCCACGACGGCATGCCGGCCCCCAGCGTGGTCTCCAACAGCGGCGGCAAGACCCTGGTCACCAACGCTGGCTCCAACGGCAAGTTCCTCGGAGTGATGGATCTTGGACGTGCGCAACGGCAAGGTGCAGGACTTCCGCTACCGCCTGCTGCCGGTGTTCTCCAACCTGCTGGCGGCCGACGCCGAGATGCAGGCCTACATCGACAAGGTGCGCGCGCCCTACAAGGAGCAACTGGAAGAGAAGCTGGCGGTGGCCGAGGAGACCCTGTACCGCCGCGGCAACTTCAACGGCACCTTCGACCAGGTAATCTGCGACGCCCTGCGCGAAATCAATGACGCCCAGGTATCTCTGTCGCCGGGCTTCCGCTGGGGCACCTCGGTGCTCCCGGGCCAGACCATTACCATGGACAACGTGATGGACCAGACCTGTATTACCTATCCCGAAACCTACCGGCGCGAGATGACCGGCGCCGAGATCAAGCTGATCCTGGAAGACGTCTGCGACAACCTGTTCAACAAAGACCCCTATATTCAGCAAGGCGGCGACATGGTGCGCTTGGGCGGCCTCGACTACGTGTGCGAGCCGAACGCCGGCATGGGCAAGCGCATCCAGGACATGCAACTCGACGACGGCACCAAGATCGAGGCCGAGAAGAAGTATGTGGTGGCCGGTTGGGCCACCGTGGGCTCCCAATCCCCGGGGGAGCCGATCTGGGAGACCGTGGCCGAATACCTGCGCGACCGCAAGACGGTGCGCATCGACAAGCTCAACACCCCGAAGCTGGTCGGCGTCGACGGCAATCCCGGCATCGCCGACTACGCCAAGGGCTGAACCACATCCTCAATCGGCCCCAATGGCCTTGACGCCCACCCCGCCCGGGGTGGGCATTTTTTTCGACGATCCTAACTCAGTTTGGAGCGCTCAAACCGGCCTGCTTCCCGGGCTAGGGCGGAGCGGGTTCGCTCCCGAGAGCGGTTTTCGGTGGCGGGGTGCAGTTCGTTCCTAGATTTCTCCTTGCCCCGGATTTCCCCGGAGCCGTTGTCTAACTCTCGATCCCTCGCAGTCCCACCACACAAAGATAGAGCTGGAGAGGCCAAAATATAGGGGGGTGCGAAAAGCGACAGTGAGCAGCGGCCAGCGGCTGCTCAATGCTGAAAACAGTCACTGGAAAACCGGCATCCACCGCTAAGAAATCGTGGTGGGTGCGTAAATTTTTGCTAGCGAAAGCACAGCCTTCGGAGCCTCAGCGCCTCCCCATGAGCCCCGAGTTATTGGCGAAGAGTTGACCCAGCTCAACAGCCATGAATCAGTATATTGATTGATACTAATAAAAATACATCCTTGCTGACCGGAATCCGCCCAACTCCTTATACTGACGGTTAAGCGGTGAGCGGGCGTTCATCGCTTGTAGTAGGCAGTAAAAGGAGTAGCGCCATGACAAGAACCAAGCGTTTTTTCTTGAGTTTAGTGGTTGCCGGATCAACCTCCCTCGTCTCACTCCCGGCTGACGCATTCTTCGGTATGATGGGCGCCATGTTCGGCGGCTGGGGCTGGGGCGGCGGCTGGGGTGGCTGGGGCTATCCCGGCTATGGTT
>CAVWCW010000027.1:0-223567 GCA_963753615.1 uncultured Gammaproteobacteria bacterium | reverse complement strand
TCGAAGACTCAACGGGGTCGAGTTCTATAAACAAACGTTTCTCAAACTGAATTGAGGCGCAAACGGGCCAGCGGATTTTCAAGCGGCGTCCTTATGAAGGCGGCGTTGGACTATGGTCGTCTGGGTTGGTCGGTCATCCCGATCGAGTCCCGAGGCAAGCGGCCGCTGATCCGCTGGCAGGTCTACCAATACCGCCGTGTGGATACCGCAGAGATTTTTGAGTGGTTCCGACGCTGGCCGGACGCCAATATCGCGGTCGTCACCGGTATGGTTTCCAACCTCGTGGTGCTGGATCTCGACCCAAGACACGGCGCAGACGCCAGTCTCGAGCAGTTGGAGCGGGAACATGGACCCTTCGCCGAGACCGTTGAGGCCCGAACCGGGGGAGGCGGGCGCCACCTCTACTTCGCGCATCCCGGCCAGATCATGCGCAACCGGGTCGGCATCGCCCCGGGGATCGATCTGCGCGGCGACGGCGGTTACGTCGTGGCCCCTCCATCGGTGCACGCCAGCGGTGAGCGCTACGGCTGGGAGCGCTCGCCCGACGTCTGCCACTTGGCGCCGCTTCCTGAGTGGCTACTGCGCGCCAAGCCGGACGATCGGACCCGTCGTGGACACCCGCTGAGCCATTGGCGGCGCCTGCTGCGGGAAGGGGTTGCGGAGGGAGAGCGTAACAATACGATTGCCTCCCTGGCCGGGCATTTGCTGTGGCACGGAGTCGATCCGGAGGTGGCGGCGGAGCTTCTGTTGAGCTGGAATGCGACACGCTGTCGTCCACCACTGGACTACGAGGAGGTCTTGCGCACCGTCGAGTCCATCGTGCGCCTCCACCAGCGGGAAGAAGACCCGGACGCTTGACGCAAGTGCGAAGCCTTTGCGGGGTCTTCTCCGTGGCCCGAGCTGGTGCCGAAGAGGCGCCGCATGGCACGCTGGGGCGCGAGAAACAAGTTCGAAACGGGCTCGAACCACGCCGGCTTTCGGGCTGGTTGTTCGGACCGCGGGTCGGTCAAGATAGGCAATAGCACAGTCACCGTTGCGACGCGATGCGAGCCGACCCGTCGCCGATCCGGTCTGCCTGCTGCACGGGGGATCCCGATCCCAGTGATGCCGGAGCAGGAGCGGGTTCGTTCACAGCGGCGCAAGAAAGCCCATCGGAGAACCATCCATGTCGGTCACCCCGGCCATCCCCACCCGCAAATACCTTCGGGCTCAGGCGCTCGGGGAAGACGATGGTCGATCATGATGAGCCGCTGCTTTGGAGCCTGGATGAGGTTGGCCGGCAGCTGGGCGGAATCTCTACCCGCTCGGTCCGCCGCCTCCTGGCCCGGGGTGAATTACCCCGGACCACAGTCGGCGGCCGGACCATGGTGTCCTCAGCAGCGGTTCGAGAATACGTTGAAGCCCGGACGGTTCCCGCGCACAATGGTTCGTGCGTGGGACAGGGTGCGCTGGCCCCAACCCGAGGTAACAGCGCATGCCTAAACAAACCCAAGGGCTCTTTAAAAAACCGAACAGCAAGTACTGGTACGCCGACTTCACCGACGCAAGCGGCCGACGCGTTAAACGCTCTACTCGGACTGTAGACCGCAAGGAGGCGGAGGCCCTGTTGGCCAAGTGGAAGCTGGAGGCGCATCGTCAGGCCATGTGGGACGAGGAGCCGCCCCGCCTGTACGACGATCTCATGCTTTGCTACCTGCAGGGTCCGTCGACCGAAAAACGGGCTCATCAGCGCGATCTGTACGCCGCGAAGCGGCTGACGCCTTTCTTTCAAGGCAAGATGCTCAACGAACTCGGCGCGGCGGATATCCAGGCCTATATAGACCGCAGGCGAGGGGAGGGTGTCGGTCCGGCAACCATGAACAAGGAGCTGAATCTGCTTTCGGCGGCCCTGAACTACGCTCGACGTCGGCTTGCATGGGATATCCCGAATCCCGTCCAGAGCATGCGGCTGAGGAAACCCGAAGGCCGTATCCGCTGGATCAGTCGGGAAGAGGCTGATCGCCTCATAGCCGAGGCGACCAGTGTTCGGGGCTACCTGCCGGACTTTATTGAGCTGGGCCTAATACCGGGATGCGGAAAGGCGAGATGCTGGGGCTGACCTGGGATCGTGTCGATCTGGATCAGGGAATGGTCTACCTGACCGACCGGGACCAGAAGAACGGAAAGCACGGCAGCATCCCGCTCAACGATGACGCCGTGGATGCGGTAAAGCATCGCCTGGAGTTCAGGCAGCAGTTCTGTCCGCAGTCACCCTGGGTGTTTGCCAAGCGGGATGGCGAGCGGATTGCCGACATCAAGAAGGGATTCAAAACCGCGTGTGTGAAGGCTGGGCTCGATGATTTCACCCCCCATGATATGCGACACACCTGTGCAGCCTGGTTAGTACAAGGGGGTGTGGATATTCGGGTCGTCTGTGAATTACTGCGGCATTCTTCGATTGAAGTGACGATGCGTTACGCACATCTGTCGCCGCGAAATGTCCGGGATGCAGTGGAGTGTTTGTCCCATTCTTCGCCCCACCGCTGAAAAAACAGCGCAACGAGGCGATTCTAGCGCCTCTTAACGCTTTGTTTTTAATAGGGAATTTGGCGCGCCCGAGAGGATTCGAACCTCTGACCTCTGCCTCCGGAGGGCAGCGCTCTATCCAGCTGAGCTACGGGCGCGGGCTTCCGCCGGGCAAGCCGTGGAAGGGGGCTAAGAATACCCTTAGTTTCCAGCCGAGTCCATATCGGGAGCGGTGCTCAGAATGAGCGCTTGTCATTGGAATTGGGGTTTTCCCGATACCGACGGTTTTCAGCGCGTGGATTATGTATTAGAATCCTCTGATCTATCTATCCAACTACGATGAAAATCCCCTGCTGGTATCGGGATGTCGGGTGCGGTTGGGACGACCCCGCGGGGCCTTGAGTTTAGCGAGAGGGTTTCGGAGTGAGCGAAAAAGCACAGGTTCATCTGGGTTCGGCGGTCATTGGGTTTGCCATCATCCTGGTGGTGGTCGGCGTCATTTATGCGCTGTCGGCGGCGCGCTTCCAGTCCGCATCCAGCGGTTACAGCGACAACCCGGCGGCGGTACTGGAGCGGATAAGTCCGGTCGGCACGGTGGTGCTGGCGGGCAGCGATGCGTCGGCCCCGGTGGAAGCGGCAGCGCCTGTCGGCGAGGCATCGCCGGGCGAAGCGATCTATAACAAGGCCTGTGTTGCCTGTCACGCCTCTGGGGTGGCCGGCGCTCCCAAGTTGGGTGACGAGGCGGCCTGGGAGCCGCGTCTGGCCCTGGGGGTGGACGGCTTGCTGCAGTCCGCCATCATCGGTAAGAATGCGATGCCGCCCCGGGGCACCTGTATGGATTGTTCCGACGATGACCTGAAGGCGGCAATCGAGTATATGTTGGAAACCGTGGGCGCTGCGCCAGCCGAGGCCCCGGCCGAATCTGCGCCGGCGGCGGAAGAGCCCCCCGTTGCAGAGAATGAAGCCGCGCCTGCGCCGGCTGATGAAGCTGCCGCCAATGAGCCGGCTGCGGCCGAGGCTGACCTTGCCGCGGGCGAGGCAATTTATGGCCGGGCTTGCGTGGCCTGCCACGCCACGGGTGTTGCCGGTGCCCCCAAACTGGGCGACCAGGCAGCCTGGGCGCCGCGGGTGGGTCAGGGCATGGATGCGATGCTCGCCACCGCCGTCAGCGGCCGAGGCGCCATGCCGCCGCGGGGCACTTGCATGGATTGCTCGGACGATGACTTGAAGGCGGCCATCGCCTATATGGTTTCACAGGCACAGTAGCTCCACGACACGCCAGAGCTTGAGGCCGCCTTCGGGCGGCCTTTTTTGTTTTCCCGGGTGGGCATGTTGGCGCCCAGAAGATCGGGCGAACACCGATCGGCGCCTACCCTGGGCTCGTTCACGCAAAGCCGCAGTCGCGGCCGCCTGCCCCTAACCCGGATATTTCGGTGCAGACGCCTCCGCGGTCCTATTCAAGGTCTCGAATTCCCCGTCGCTTTTGCCCAGCCGCGTGGCGGCCTGGTGAAATATCCGCGCTAAGAAAGCATCGCCCGCAGATTGGCCAGGTGGGCGTTGCCCCGGTCCTGGCGCTCTTCCTTGCTGGCGGTGCTGTCCTTTCGTTCCCACACCAGATCCTCGGCGGGCAGTTCATCGAGGAAACGGCTGGGCTCGCAGGCTACCACTTCGCCGTAGCGGCGACGGGTGGCGGCGTAGCTGAGGGTGAGGCTGCGCTGGGCGCGGGTGATACCGACGTAGGCCAGGCGCCGTTCTTCTTCGATATTGTCTTCCTCCATACTGGTGCGGTGGGGCAGAAGTTCTTCTTCCATGCCGACCAGGAACACGTGGGGAAATTCCAGTCCTTTGGCTGCATGCAAGGTCATCAGGTGCACCCGGTCGCCGCCGGTCTCTTCTTCCTGGCGCTCCAGCACGTCCATCAGGGTCAGGTAGTTGACCAGGCCGGCCAGCCCCTTTTCGCCCTGTTCCCCCTTGTGCAGCTTGCCCAGCCATTGGACCAGCTCTTCGACGTTTTCCAGCCGGCGTTCGGCGGCGCGGTCGCTGGCGCTGATTTCTCGCAGCCATCCGGAGTAGTCCATGTCCTGGATCAGCCGCCGCAGCAGGCTCACCGGGTCGCCGCTCTCGGCCTGTCGCTGGTGGTCGCCGATCCATTCGGCGAATGCCTGCAGGCGTTCCCGGGGGCGAGCCGCCAGTACCTGCTCCAGGCCCAGTTCGCTGCAGGCGGCGAGCAGGCCGGTTTGGCGCTGCTCGGCGTAGGCGGCGAGTTTTTCCAGGGTGGACGGACCGATCTCGCGCCGCGGCAGGTTGATGATGCGCAGCAGGGCGGCGTCGTCGTCGGGATTCGCCAGCAGGCGCAGGTAGGCCATGATGTCCTTGATCTCGCTGCGGGCGAAGAACGAGGTGCCGCCGCTGATGAAGTAGGGGATGTTATGCTCGCGCAGCAGCTTCTCGAAGATCCGCGACTGGTGGTTCCCCCGATAAAGGATGGCGTATTGGCCGAAGTCTCCGCCCTGGTTGAAGCGCTGGGCCAGCAACTGGGAGACCACCCGGCCGGCCTCCTGCTCTTCGTTGCGGCACTCCAGGATGCGGATCTGCTCGCCGGGGCCGAGGCCGCTCCAGAGCCGCTTCTCGAACAGATGCGGATTGTTGGCGATGAGCTGGTTGGCGGCATGCAGGATGCGTCCGGAGGAGCGGTAGTTGCGTTCCAGCTTGATCAGGCGCAGACGCGGGAAGTCGCGTTGGAGCTGAGCCAGGTTCTCCGGGCGGGCCCCGCGCCAGGCGTAGATCGATTGGTCGTCGTCGCCGACTACGGTAAAGGTCTCGCGCAGTCCGACCAATTGGGTGACAAGCTGGTACTGGCTGCGGTTGGTGTCCTGGTATTCGTCCACGAGCAGGTAATGGATGCGCTGCTGCCACCGCTCCAGTGCTTGCGGGTGGTCGCGGAACAGCTGCACCGGGCCCAGGATCAGATCGTCGAAGTCTACCGCGTTATAGGCGTGCAGCTGGCGCTGGTAAGCGCCGTAGAGGCGCGCGGCCTGGGCTTCGAGCTCGTCGCCGGCTTGGGACAGGGCCTGGGCCGGGCCGATCAGCTCGTTTTTCCACCCCGAGATGCGCCATTGCATTCCGGCGGCCTGCTCCGCGTCGGCGTGGCGCTCCTTTTGCAACAGGCCCTTGAGCAGGGTCTCGGCGTCTTGGGCGTCGAGGATCGAGAAACCCGGCTTATAGCCCGCCAGGGCAGGCTCCCGGCGCAGGATATTCAAGCCGAACGTGTGAAAGGTCGAGATACTCAACCCCCGGCTGTCGCGCCCCTGGCGCAACTTGCCCACGCGCGCCTTCATTTCGCGGGCGGCCTTGTTGGTGAAGGTCACGGCGGTGATATGGCGCGGCGCAATGCCGCATTCGTCGATCAGGTAAGCGATCTTGTAACTGATCACCCGGGTCTTGCCCGAGCCGGCCCCGGCCAAAACCAGCAGCGGGCCGTCGATGTGGCGCACCGCGGCACTTTGTTCCGGATTGAGATCGTCGGTCATGGCTCGGGAGTCGGCAGGGGGGCTCTGGCGCCCTTCGGAGGTGTGTATTATCCTGCAATCCAACCTCGCTTGCAGCAGGACGATCGCCGCGCATGAACCAGAGCAACCGCAATGCCCGCTTTCATATGCAGCAGGATGGCGATCGTCAGTTGACCCGGGAATCCTGGCGCATCTTCCAGATCATGACCGAGTTCGTGCAGGGCTTCGAGCAACTGGCCCAGATCCGGCCTTCGGTGAGCTTCTTCGGCTCGGCCCGCACCCCACCCGACCATCCCTGTTACGCGTTGGCGGAAAAGACCGCGCGCCTGCTCGCCGACAGCGGCTTTTCGGTGGTCAGCGGCGGCGGCCCGGGCATCATGGAGGCGGCGAACAAAGGGGCCTGTGCCGGGGCTTCGCCGAGTATCGGCCTGAATATACAGCTGCCGCACGAGCAGACGGCCAACCCTTATCAGGACATCTCACTTAACTTCAAGCACTTTTTCTCCCGCAAGGTGATGTTCGTCAAGTATGCCTCGGCCTATGTGGTGCTGCCTGGAGGTTTCGGCACCTTGGACGAGTTGGCCGAGATCCTGACCCTGGTGCAGACCGGCAAGACCAAGCGCATCCCCATTATCCTGATGCAGGAGGGCTTCTGGCGCGGGTTGCTGGACTGGTTGCGCGACACCATGGTGGCCGAGGGCGCAATCAGCCCCGGGGACCTGGATCTGATGCAGGTTTGCGACCAGCCGCGGCAAGTGGTGGACGCTATCTTCGCCCACTATGAGACGCGCGGTTTCGAGCCCTCGGAGGCGGAGCAGGAAATCATGCTGGATCTGTAATATTATCGCCCCATAGAGCCGGGCGATGTTCGCCCGCCCCAGCAGGGATAAGTCGATGAAGCGCGTTCACCTCACCACCGGTATCGGGCTATTGCTGGCCGTCTGGCAGGCGTCCCCGGCGCTGGCGCAAACCGAGGCCGCGGATAGCCCGCCCAAGGTGACCGTGGAGGGTCCGGAGCTGTCCGGTCCGGAAGCCGGCGCGGATGTTCTGGAGCCGGAGGTGACGATTATCGAGACCAGCCGCGGCACCATTCAGGAATACCGTGCCGGGGGGCGATTGTATATGGTCAAGATCACCCCCAGGCGGGGCTTCCCCTACTACCTGGTAGACACCGACGGAGACGGCATCATGGACATGCGTCACCAGGACCCCACCGACATCAGCATCCCCCAGTGGCGGATCTTCAGCTGGTAGTTGGGTTGCGCCGGCACGGTATTCCCCTCAAACTCAACCGCCGTCAATGATCGGGGCCCGCCGGTAAGGCGCGACCTATCCCGGGCGCCAACGGCACGGCTCCAAGCTCAGGAGGCCGCAGTGTCCCGCTGCACAGTCCCGCGTACCCCGGAGACTCCGCCATGAGCGCGTTGTCTCGGTTGCCCGCCTGGATCGCCGCCCTGGATGCCCTGAGCGAATGGATCGGGCGTGCGGTGTCCTGGCTCACGCTGGGTATGGTGTTGGTGACCTTCCTGGTGGTGGTGCTGCGCTACGCCTTCGATCTGGGCTGGATCGCCATGCAGGAGTCGGTGGTCTACATGCATGGGCTGGTGTTCATGCTCGGCGCCGCCTATACGCTGCGCCACAACAGCCACGTGCGGGTGGATATCTTTTATCGCAAGCTCGGCCGCGCGCGGGCGCCGCGTGGTGGACCTGCTGGGGGCGCTGCTGTTGCTGACCCCCACCTGCGTTGTCATTGCCTGGACCAGTTGGGAGTACGTATTCAGCGCCTGGGCGGTGCAAGAGGGCTCGCCCGAGGCGGGCGGATTGCCGGGCCTGTTTCTGCTAAAGAGCCTGTTGCTGCTGATGCCCCTGCTGTTGTTGCTGCAGGCCCTGGCCGGGGCGGCGCGGAACCTGGCGGCTCTGTTGGCCGGCGATGGCGAGACCGAAGAAGCGCCGGAGCCGGAGTTATGACCGAATGGATGCCCTTCCTGCTGTTTGCCTGCGTCGGCGCGGTGCTGATGCTCGGATACCCCGTGGCCTTTACCCTGGCCGGGGTGTCGCTGATGTTCTCCGTATTGGGGGATTGGCTGGGGCTGTTCGACGCCGCCTTCCTGGGCTTTCTGCCCGAGAGGCTGAGCGGCATCATGGGCAACCAGACCCTGATTGCAGTGCCCCTGTTTGTATTCATGGGAGTGATGCTGGAGCGCTCGCGGGTGGCCGAGAGTCTGCTCGATACCATGGCGAACCTGTTCGGCCCTCTGCGCGGGGGGCTAGGCCTCTCGGTCACCTTGGTGGGCATGCTGCTGGCGGCCAGCACCGGCATCGTCGGCGCCACCGTGGTGACCATGGGCCTGTTGTCCCTGCCCACGATGCTCAAGCGCAACTACGACCCGGGGGTGGCCGCCGGCACCATCTGCGCCTCCGGCACCCTGGGCCAGATCATCCCGCCCTCGATCGTACTGGTCTTGCTGGGGGACGTGCTGTCGTCGGCCTATCAGCAGGCGCAGCTGAACATGGGCAAGTGGAACCTGGAGACGGTGTCGGTAGGGGACCTGTTTGTCGGCGCCCTGATTCCCGGACTGGCCCTGGTCCTGCTGTACATGCTGTACCTGATCGGGGTGGCTGTGTTTCGGCCCAAGGC
The DNA here is from genome assembly GCA_963753615.1 of uncultured Gammaproteobacteria bacterium. Lineage (GTDB taxonomy): Bacteria > Pseudomonadota > Gammaproteobacteria > Chromatiales > Chromatiaceae > CAVWCW01. The sequence continues at coordinate 214,915 of CAVWCW010000027.1, read as the reverse complement.
GGTGCCCGCCATGCCTGCTGGGGAGCGCACCCATGGCCTCGCCGCGCTCTTGCCCCAGGTGCTCAAGGTGCTGCTGCCCCCGCTGTTGCTGATTGTGCTGGTGTTGGGCTCCATCCTGGGCGGGCTGGCGACCCCCACCGAGGCCGCCGGGGTCGGTGCCGTGGGGGCCCTGATGCTGGCGGGCTACCGACTCAACCCCTCCGCCGCCGGGGCGGTGCTGGCGGGCATGGCCGGTTTCGTCGGCCTGCTGGCCTTACGCTGGGGCTTCGGCAGCTTGAACGTGCTGATCCACCATACTGCGGAGCACCCGGGGCTGCTGGCGGTCGCCGCCCTGTGCGCCCTGGCCCTGGTCTGGGGGCTGGCGGTCTCGCTGCGGGCGGTGCTGCGGCGCCCGGCGCCGGATGCGCAGCCGGTGTTGGTGGAGGTGATGCGCCAGACCACCATCGTCACCAGCATGGTGTTCATGATCTTTATCGGCGCCTCGGTGTTTTCGCTGGTGTTCCGGGGCTTCGGCGGCGACGAGGTGGTGACCGATTTCCTCACCGATCTGCCGGGGGGGGTGGCCGGCGCGGTTTTCCTGGTGATGCTGGTGATGTTTCTGTTGGGCTTCATCCTCGACTTCATCGAGATCACCTTCGTGGTCGTGCCCATCGTCGGGCCGATTCTGCTGCAGATGGGTCTGGACCCGGTGTGGCTCGGGGTAATGATCGCCATCAACCTGCAGACTTCGTTTCTGACCCCGCCCTTCGGCTTCGCCCTGTTCTATCTGCGCGGGGTGGCGCCGCCGGAGGTGAGCACCGGCCAGATCTACCGCGGCGTGGCGCCTTTCATCTTCATCCAACTGCTGATGCTGGGGGCCCTGGCCCTCTGGCCGGCCCTCGCTACCTGGCTGCCTGGGGTGGTCTACGGCTGAACGCCGCAGGGTGCGGTCTGCGCTCCGGCTCTGAGTAAAGCGCTGTGCGTGACCGCCAACCGGCAGTTTCCGGTGTTCAGCCCGTCAGCGCCTGCAGCAGTTTCTGCAGGGCCTGGCCGCGGTGGCTAAGGCCGTTCTTGACCTCCGCGGGCAACTGGGCGGCGGTGCAGCCCTGGCTCGGCACCCAGAACACCGGGTCGTAGCCGAAGCCGCTGTCTCCCGCCGGGGAACTGGCGATCACGCCCTCCCAGGTACCCTGACAGATGACCGGTGTGGGATCTTCGGCGTGGCGCATGTATACCATTAGGCACTGGAAGCGGGCGCCGCGCTCGGCCTCCGGCACCCCTTGGAGTTGCTCCAGCAGTTTTTCCAGATTCGCCGCGTCCGACGCCCCGGCGCCGGCGAAACGGGCCGAGTAGATGCCCGGGGCGCCGCGCAGGGCATCGACCTCGATCCCGGAGTCGTCGGCGATCGCTGCCAGGCCGCTGTGCCGGGCTGCATTGCGGGCCTTGAGAATCGCGTTTTCGACAAAGCTGAGGCCGGTTTCCTCGGCTTCGGGCACCCCGAACTCGGATTGGGGGACCACCTGGATCTGCCGGCTGGCCAGCAGCTGGTTGATCTCGCGCACTTTACCGGCGTTGTTGCTCGCGAGCACGATATGCTCGCCCTGATGACTCTTGCCCATGGCGGTTCCCCTTATCGTCCCAGTGCCTGGCGCTGGATCTGCATCAGTTCATCGATGCCGCGCTCGGCCAGGGCCAGCATGGCGTCGAGTTCGTGGCGGTGAAAAGCGTGGCCCTCGGCGGTGCCCTGGACCTCGATAAAGGCCCCGGCGTCGTTCATCACCACGTTCATGTCGGTTTCCGCATTGGAGTCCTCGGCATAGTCCAGGTCCAGGATCGGTGTGCCCTCGTAGATGCCCACCGAGGCCGAAGCTACCTGGCCGTGGAGGGGGTTGCGCTCCAGGGTCCCCTTGGCCAGCAGGCCGGCAATGGCGTCGCTGAGCGCCACAAAGGCACCGGTGATGGAGGCAGTGCGGGTGCCGCCGTCCGCCTGGATGACGTCGCAGTCCAAGGTGATGCTGCGTTCGCCCAGTGCCTGCAGGTCGAGGGCTGCGCGCAGGGAGCGGCCGATCAGACGCTGGATCTCGAGGGTGCGCCCGCCCTGCTTGCCGCGAGCGGCCTCCCTTCCCATGCGTTCGCCGGTGGAGCGTGGGAGCATGCCGTACTCGGCCGTGACCCAGCCCTGGCCGCGGCCGAGCAAAAAACGGGGTACCCGCTCCTCGACGCTGGCATTGCACAGTACCTTGGTATCGCCAAACTCGATCAGCACCGAGCCTTCGGCGTGGCGGGTGAAGTTACGGGTAATGCGGATCCGCCGGAGCTGGTCCGGTCTGCGGCCTGATGGTCTCATTTTGAGGGCTCCTGAAACAGTTCTCGATTCGATGCGCTCGTCGTCGCTTAGCGGCGCAAGGCGAGCGCGGTAACATTGTCTGCGCCGGGCCGGGTGGCGTCGGCAGCGCGAGCCGCCAGCTGCCCCAATCCGGCCTGTAGCGGCTCTCCGCGGGCCGCCAACAATTGCTTGATCTCGGTCGTTTCCACGCCACCCCAGAATCCGTCCGTGCATAGCAGCAGGGCATCGCCTGGGGCCAGGGCGCCAGCACTACCGAAGCTGGCTTCCGGGGCCGCGCCGGGGCGGCCCAGGCACTGGGTCACGTAATTGCGCAGGGGGTGGCTCTGGGCCTCCGCCGCGAACAGCTCGCCGCGATCCACCAGTTGCTGCACGTAGGAATGATCGCGGGTCCGGGTCAAGACGCCGCCGTGCAGCCGGTACAGGCGGCTGTCGCCGGCATGCGCCCAGGTCAGCCCCTGAGGTTGCACCAGCACGGCCACCACGGTCGAGCCGGGCTGGATCGGCGGATTTTGGCTGTGGCCGAAGTCCTGGATACGGTGGTGGCCGCCGTCAATCAGTTCCCGCAAGAACGCCTCCGGCGCCCGGACCGCTCCCGCACCGAAACTCTCCTCGGCGTATTCGGTCAGCAACTCGGCCGCTGTTTCTCCCCGCGGGTACCCGCCCATTCCGTCGGCCACCAACAGCAACCGCTCGGCGCCGCTGCCGAAGACTCCGAAGCGGTCCTGGTTCACCTCGCGATCGCCGGTCAGGCTGACCGATGCGGTTTCGTAATCGGAGTTGTTCATTCCTGCGAATCTGCGCCAGCCCGGGCGCGAGCCTGCCGGCCTGACCGAAGCTGGGGCGATATAATACACCCGATTGGGCTCGGGCATGAGGTCGTGGCGACCGGGTACGGAGTTTGCGGCGCGCGGATGCGTTGGTCTCGGCGGGTCAGTCGCGGTACCCTATGCGCGTGCTCGCAGCTTCGGTTGAGCGGCGGCGATGCGGCCGGGCCGACTGGGGTTGGTTTCTATCCTGATCCTCGGCGGCGGCATCCGAGCAGAGCGAAGACCCGATATCGGCTCTTTTCCGCGGTTAGGCGCTTGCGGTTGAGGAATCGCTCAGCGCTTCCCTGTTAAAATGTAAATAGGCGTGCGCCGCATTAACCTGATGCGCGCAACGTCGCGCCGGTGTCTGGGTGCTCTGGTTCGGGACCGCTGGCCCGGCCCGGCAGCCGTCGCGGGCAGCGTGGACACTTGTTAGGAGTTGAGTCATGAGGGTTGGGTTGAGATTTTTGATCTGCCTGCTGCCTGGATTGTGGGCGACGTCCACAATTTGGGCGGGGCCGGATTTCTATATGGGCGAGGAGGAGCCGGATTTCATTATCAGCGAGCCGGCGAAAAAGAAAGCGGCACCTCCGCCTACGGCAGGCGAAGCGCGGCCCCACCACACGCTGGAGCCTTCACCAGATTTTCGAATTGTCGACGACGAGCCCGAGCCCGGGTTGACAACCACGCCCGCAGCCGCGCCCGCGGCGTCATCCGAGCCGATGCCCGCAGCTGCGGCACCGGCCGCCGCAGCGCCGGTTTGGACGCAGCCTTCGATGCGAACCGAGGGGATAATGAACAGCTCGACCGCCCGAGACGACTATCGGATCGGTCCCAACGACCTGCTGCTCATCGAGGTGTTTCAGGTCGACGAGTTGTCCGGCCAGGAGCGGGTAAATGCCGGCGGCCAGATCGTATTGCCGCTTATCGGTCCGGTTACCGTCGGCGGCTTGACCCAGAGCGAGGCCGAACAGCTGATCGCCCGAGAACTGGCGCGTGACTTTCTGCAGGACCCGCAGGTCAATATCTATATCGAGGAATACACCAGCCAACGGGTGACCGTAATGGGCTCCGTCGAGTCCCCTGGCGTGTTTCCCATCAAGGGACCCACCACCCTGCTGCAGGCCATCGCCATGGCGGGGGGGATTGACAGGCTGGGGGATACCGAAGCCGTGGTGGTGTTCCGGACCGAGCCCGAAGGGGTGGTGGGCTATGTCTTGAATATGGAGGAGATCGAGGAAGGCCAGAGGCGGGATCCCTTGGTGCAGAACGACGATCGCATCGTGGTGCCGAAGTCCGGCAGCAAGGAATTGGTGGAGAGCATTTCCAACACCCTGCGCGGATTCATTCGTTTTGTCCCTGTCTACTGAGTCGGCGGCGTGACTTACAGTATGACCGCCTTCGCCCGCTGCGAGCAGCGGGACGAGCAAGGGGAGTTGGTGTGGGAGCTGCGCTCGGTGAACCACCGCTACCTGGAACTGTTCGTGCGGCTGCCGGAGGAGTTGCGCAGCCTCGAGCCCTTGGTGCGCGAGCACGTAGGTAAGCAACTCGCTCGCGGCAAGGTGGATTGCAGCTTGCGCTTCGTCCCGGGCAGCGGCAACGACGGCGCGCTGCGGGTCAACACCACGCTGGCCAGGCGCCTGCTGCGAGCTACCGAGGAACTGGAGAGTCTGCTTGGCACCGGCGCCCGCCCCAAACCCTGGGATCTATTGCGCTGGCCCGGGGTGCTGGAGGCCGAGACCCAGGATCTGACCCCGGTGCAGGAGCGCGCAGCCAATCTCCTTGACCAGGCCCTGGAAAACCTGGTTGCGGTGCGTCGGCGCGAAGGCGAGCGCCTGAGCGAGATCGTCGGCGAGCGTTGCCGCGCATTGCAGGTTCTGGTGGTGCAGGCCAGGGAGCGAATTCCGCTGGTGCTGGACGAGGTGCGCGCGCGCATACGCGCGCGCCTGGAAGAGGTGGTTACAGAGCTGGACCCGACCCGCGTCGAGCAGGAGATGGTACTTCTGGCTCAGCGACTGGACGTCGACGAAGAGATGGAACGCCTCGGCGCCCATCTGGACGAGGTGTTGCGGGTGCTGGCCAAGGGGGGCGCCAAGGGACGCCGTCTGGACTTCCTGATGCAGGAACTCAATCGCGAAGCGAATACCCTGGCCTCGAAATCCAGCGACGTGGAAATCACCCGCATCGGGGTCGAGATGAAGGTACTGATCGAACAGATGCGCGAACAGGTGCAGAATATCGAATAAGGGCCCCCACAGGGGGGTATCGGCATCCGCGCTGCACCTGCTTTCTCCAACCCTGGCACGGAGACCAGACCATGTCCGAAACCGGCTCCTTGTACATCTTGTCCGCCCCTTCGGGAGCCGGTAAGACCAGCCTGGTACGCGAACTGGTCGGGGTGGAACCCGGCATACGCGTGTCGGTATCACACACCACCCGGCCGATCCGCCCGGGGGAGCAGGACGGGGCCGATTACCACTTCGTGGCCAAGGACGAGTTTCTGCGTCTTGCCGGCGAAGGGGCTTTCCTGGAGCACGCCGAGGTGTTCGGCAATTACTACGGTACCTCGGAGCAAGCGGTACGCGCCCAGTTGGCGCAAGGGGTGGACCTGATCCTGGAAATCGACTGGCAGGGGGCCCAGCAGGTGCGCCGACGCTTCCCCGAGGCCATCTCCGTGTTTATCCTGCCGCCGTCCCTGGAGGTCTTGCGCGAGCGCCTGGATGGCCGGGGCCAGGATACCTCAGAGGTGATCATGCGGCGCCTGCGCGAAGCCGAGAGCGACGTCGCCCACTACCCTGAGTACGACTATTTGGTGGTCAACGACGACTTTCAGCGTGCGCTTGCCGATTTGCGTTGCATTTTCCGGGCCGTGCGCCTCCGCGAGCCGAACCAGTCGGTGCGTTTGGAGCGGGAACTGCGTGCCCTGCTGCCCTGATGCGGCGGCGGCGCCGAGGCTAAGCTGGTGGGGTGGCCGGGGATCGGCTATACTGGCGCGTTATTTTATCATTTCATTCCAGCGGCGAGCCGGCACGGCGGCGGTCGCTTCCAAAGCGGAGCTAGAGGCATGGCGCGGGTAACGGTGCAAGACTGTCTGCAGCATGTGGACAATCGGTTTGATCTGGTATTGCTGGCCACTAAACGGGCACGCCAGTTGGCGCGGGGCATGGCGCCGCTGGTTCCTCTAGAAAACGACAAGCTCACGGTGGTGGCCTTGCGTGAGATCGCTGAAGGCCTGGTCAGCCACGAAACGGTGGCGGCCCAGGATCGCGCGGCTCAGGTCGAGGCCGCAATGGCTCAAGACGAGATGACGGCTCGGGAGGTAGGTGACGCCGGGCCCGAGTTGGTCGACTGAGTCGCAGGCCCGGCGGCCGCCGGGCACTTTGCCCGAGCGCATCCGCCGGCGTGATCGTCAACTCCCGGATCCTTACGCCCCTATGGCCCCCACGGGCAGCAATCCCATCCACAGGGACCTGAATAAGCCCAGGTTCCTGATCAGCGACCTGTGCGCTTACCTGGAGTGCTATCTGCCTCCGGCCCAGATCCGCGAGATATACCGCGCCTACCTGTTCGGGGCCGAAGCCCACGAGGGCCAGCGCCGCATGAGCGGCGAGCCTTATATCTACCACCCGGTGGCCGTGGCGCGCATCCTCGCCGACATGAGGATGGACTACAAGTGCCTGATGGCGGCGATTCTTCACGACGTCATCGAGGATACTCCCACCGCAAAGGATCAACTGGCGAAGGTCTTCGATCAAGAGATTGCCGATCTGGTGGACGGCGTCAGCAAGCTTACCAAGATCGACTTCAAATCGCGGGCCGAGGCTCAGGCCGCCAATTTCCGCAAGATGTTGCTGGCGATGACCAAAGACATTCGGGTCATCCTCATCAAGCTCGCCGATCGTCTGCACAACATGCGCACCCTTGGCAGTATGCGTCCCGACAAGCGCCGCCGCATCGCCCGCGAGACCTTGGATATCTACGCCCCCATCGCCAGCCGCCTGGGCATCAACAGCATCCGCCTGGAACTCGAAGAGCTGGGCTTCGCCGCCTATTGGCCGCTGCGCCACCGGGTGCTGCAGCAGGCCGTTGGCAGCGTCTCGGGCAGTCGCAAGGAACTGATTTCGCATGTCGAGACGGCGATCGGCCAGCGCCTGCAGCAGGAGGAACTGGGCGGCCGGGTGGTGGGGCGACGCAAGCACCTTTTGAGCGTCTACCGCAAGATGCTCAACAAGCGGTTGTCGTTTGCGGAAGTGGTCGATATGTACGCGTTCCGTATCATTGTGGACCGCCCCGATACCTGTTATCGGGTGCTCGGGGCCATGCATAACCTCTACAAGCCGGTGCCAGGGCGCTTCAAGGACTATATCGCTATCCCCAAGGCCAACGGATATCAGTCCCTGCATACGGTGTTGTTCGGCCCACAGGGAGTGCCGATCGAGATCCAGATACGCACCGAAGAGATGCACCAAATCGCCGAATCAGGGATCGCCGCCCACTGGCTTTACAAAATCGATGCAGTCAGTGGCGAGACCCCTCAGTCCCGTGCCAGCAGCTGGCTGCATGATCTGCTGGAACTGCAAAAAGACGCCGGCGACTCGGTGGAGTTTCTAGAGAACGTGAAGGTCGACCTGTTCCCGGACGAGGTATACGTATTCACCCCCAGGGGCAAGATCCTGGTGCTGCCGCGGGGCGCGACGGTCATCGATTTCGCCTATACGGTGCATACCGACGTTGGCAATACTTGTGTAGCGGCCCGAATCGACCGCCGGCTGGTGCCCCTGCGCACCCGCTTGCACAATGGTCAGACGGTGGAGGTGATCGCATCCGCCGGCGCTCACCCCAACCCGGCCTGGCTGGATTTCGTGGTGACGGCCAAGGCGCGGGCCAATATCCGTAGTTATCTCAAGCACTTGAAGCATCAAGAGGCGGAGGATCTGGGGCGCAGACTGCTGGATCGGGAGCTGCAAAGTCAGGGTGTTGGGCTGGATCAGTTGCCCGCGGAGCGCCTGCAGGAGGTGCTGAAGGAGGATCGGATCGACGGATTGGAACGGTTGCTTCGGGACATTGGGCTGGGTAACCGGATGCCGTTTCTGGTGGCCCGTCGCCTGTTGGGAGGCGTCGGTGGCGAGCTGCTCGATGCGGCCCATCGAAGCCAGGGGGGCGGGGTGCTGGCGATCAAAGGGACCGAGGGCATGGTGGTGAACTTTGCCAAGTGCTGTCGGCCGATCCCGGACGATTCGGTGGTCGGCGTGTTCCACCCGGGGAAAGGCCTGGTGGTGCATCGTCAGGGGTGCAAGAACCTGGGGGAGTCCCGTAAGCACGGGCCCAACTGGCTTGAGTTGCAGTGGGCGGAGCAGGTGGACCGGGAGTTCTCCAGCGAGATTCGGGTCGAGGTCGGCAATCAGCGCGGTGCCCTGGCTACCGTTGCGGCCACCATCTCGGAACTGGGTTCAAATATCGAGAATGTTGCGGTGGAGGAGCGCGACGGCACTTCTTCGAACATGAGATTCCTGATTAGCGTGCGGGATCACCGCCAGCTCAACCGGATCATGAACAATCTTCGAGTGCTGCCCAAGGTCATGGGCGCCGCGCGGGAATAACCCTCAGCAGGAGGTTTCGCAGCCATGAGTCGAGAGATCATACGCACCGATAAGGCCCCCCTGGCCATCGGTACCTATTCCCAGGCGGTACGATGCGGCAGTACCGTTTACCTCTCGGGACAGATCCCGTTGGTGCCGGAGAGCATGACCCTGGTCGAAGGGGACATGGAAGCCCAGATTCGCCGTGTGTTCGATAACCTCGCCGCGGTGGCTCGGGCCGCCGGCGGCAGCCTGGCGGACGTGGCCAAGCTGAACGTGTTTCTCACTGACCTCAACCATTTCGCCTTGGTCAACCAGGTGATGGAAGAGTACTTCGCGGAGCCTTATCCGGCGCGCGCCGCCATTGGCGTGGCCGCTCTGCCCAAGGACGCAGCCGTGGAGATGGACGCTGTAATGGAACTGGCGGACTAACCGGTCGATGGGTTTTCCGGGCCGGGCGCTGCTGCCGTTATCGGCGCTGCTGGCGTCCCTGGTGGGAGCGCCGTGCGCCGCCGAATATCCGCTGGAGATCATCCGCCTCAATGGCCGGCCGAGCGCGGAGATGGTGCCGCTGATCGAGCCCTTCGTCGGCCCCGACGGCGCCGTGGTGGGCAGCGGCGACAAGCTGATCCTGCGTACCTCTCCTGAACGCCTGCAACAGATCCGCCGCTTGCTGGAGCAGCTCGACCGGCCGCCCCGCCGCCTGATAGTGCATGTTCGTCGCGGCCGGCTGCGCGAGTCCGACCTCGCCTATGCCGCCGCCGGCGTCGATCTGGGTAACGAGCGCTGGCGCCTGCAAGCGGGGCAACCGGTGGCGCCTGACAGCGCGGCCTTGGGGCTGGGTCGGGCAGACCGGCGCGTCGATCTGGAGATGGACCAGCAAGTGCAGGTAGTGGAGGGCCATCCGGCCTTCGTTCGCGGCGCGCGGTTGCGGGCTTCAGGCAAGCGCCACCCGGGCTACGGCTACGGGAGCAATGGCGGTGGCTTCTACGTTGTGCCCCAGCTGAACGGCGAGCGGGTGACCTTGGAGATCAGCGCTCGCGCCGCGCGCCCGGGGGGTCCCGGTGGGGCGGTCGAAGTCCAGGGGCTGGATACCCGGGTGCAGGGCCGGCTCGGCCAGTGGATCTCCCTGGGTGGGATAGCCGTCAGCGGGTCGGCGCGCACCCAGGGTTCGCTGCAAGGCGCCGCCGGTCGCGCCAGCGACAGCGTCGAGATCCATATAATGGTGGAGGAAGCACCCTGAGAAGCCTCGAGGCTGGTTGCAGCCTGAGCGGCTTCGTTTTTGGGGAAAGTACCTTGCGCTGAATCGACGATGTCGGCAGCGATCCAAGCCTTGTCTCGGACGGCCCGACTCCGAGACCAACCGGAGGGTGAGCGTTGCACAGACCTGGCTGGCTCGCCGGGGTCAGGCCTGTTTCGGTGGCTGCTTACTATCCTTGGCGTATTCGAAGGCGTCCGAGTACATGTGGTCCCGGCTCAGGCCGGCGGCGGCGAAGGCGTTGGCGGCGGCGTCGATCATTACCGGAGGGCCGCTCATATAGAGATCGTAGTCCGCCAGGTTCGGGTAGTCGGTGAGCACCGCTTCGTGGACCCAGCCGCGGCGCCCGTTCCAGCCGGCATCGGGCTCCGAGAGTACCGCCGTGAAGCGGAAATTGGGGTGTTCGGCTGCCCAGCTTTCCGGCAGTTCCTCGAGGTACAGGTCGCGCTGGGCGCGCACTCCCCAGTACAGGTGCATGGAGCGCTGATAGCCGATATGGAAGGCGTGCTCGATAATGCCCTTGAGCGGGGCGAATCCAGTGCCGCCTCCCATCAGGATCAGCGGCCGCTCCGATTCCTCGTGCAGGAAAAAGCCGCCCAAGGGCGCCTGGATCCGCAAGATCGCCTTTTCCTTCATACGGTCGAACACATAGTCGGTGAAGTCGCCGCCCGGGACCCGGCGCACGTGCAACTCGATCAGTTCGTCGTCGTGAGGCGCATTGGCGATTGAAAAAGCGCGCCGTCGTCCGTCGGCGAGCATAAAGTCCAGGTACTGACCGGCGAGAAACTGCAGTCGCTGGTTCTCCGGAAGTTTCAGGAACAGGCGGACCACATCATGGGCCGGGTGCTCGATGCGGGCCACCCGGCAGGGGAGGGTGCGAATCTCGATCTCTTGGGCCGTCTCCACCTCTCGCACCTGCAGCCTCAGATCGCTCTCCGGCACTGCCTGACAGGGCAGGCAGCGGTCGGCTTCCTGGCCCTCAAGGGCCGCGGTATTGCCGCTTGGATAGGCGACTTCCCCAGCGCTCAAACGGGCCACGCAGGCGCCGCAATTACCGCTTCGGCAGCCATAGGGGAGACCTATGCCCTGACGCAGTGCCGCGTTGAGGACGGTCTCGCCGGGATCGACGGTAAATTCGTGTCCGCTCGGCTCGACCTGGATCTTGAAGCTCATGAAGTTCCTTGCAACAGCGACGTAAAGGTGCGAGATTTTCGCCTATTTTTCATCAAATTAAAACCTCGGGTTGGTTATGTTAATCATTGGTTGCGGGTATATGGGCTGTCTGGTGGGCGCTGAGTATCTGGCCCGCGGCGAGGCGGTGACCGGGGTCGTTCGCAGCGCGGCCAGTGCGCAACGGCTGCGGAAATTGGGCATCGGGGCACTGCAGGCGGATCTGGATGCCGCTTCGGCGCCGACGTTGCCGAGTCGCGGCGAGGCGCTGTTCTACTTTGCGCCGCCGCCCGCCACGGGCAGCACGGACCCGCGGCTGCGGCGTGTGCTGGCCGGGTTTGCCGTCGGCGGTCAACCGCGGCGGATCGTCTACATAAGCACCACCGGCGTCTATGGGGACTGCGAAGGTGCGTGGGTGGACGAGGGTTGGCCGGTGCATCCGCAGACGGCGCGAGCCCGCCGCCGGGTGGATGCGGAGCTTGCCCTCGCGGAATGGGCCGATGTGAGCGGAGGTGAATTGGTGATCCTGCGGGTGGCGGGCATCTACGGCCCGGGCAAGCTGCCGCTGGAGCGCCTGCGCCAAGGGCAGCCGGTGGTGCGGGCATCGGAGTCCCCATTCACCAATCGGATCCATGCCGAGGACCTGGTGCAGGTGTGCCTGGCAGCAATGGCGCGGGGTGCGCGGGGGCGTGTCTACCACGCCTGCGACGGGCACCCTGGGACCATGGCCGAGTATTTCCGACTGCTGGCGGAAGAAGCGGGCCTTGCGTCGCCGCCCGAGATCCCTATAGCGGAGGCCGGTGAGCGGCTGTCGCCGGGTATGCTCTCCTATATGCGGGAGTCGCGGCGCTTGAGCAACCGCCGCATGGTCGAGGAATTGGGGGTGATACTCAAATACCCGAATCTAAGGCTGGGGCTTGCGGCTTGCCTGGGCTAGGGAGACGCTGAAAAATGCCTTCCCTGGCATTTCTCAGCACGGCTTTCGAAAACGCGGTTTCCGAAAGCCCTCATTTTCAGTCGCTTGCGCGGCTGAAAATGGCGGGCATCCTGCCCTGCCCGGGAAACGCTTTCAATCTTCCCTAGGGGCGCGCCAGCGGTCAGTTGGGCGCCTCTCGGGACACCTGAACGCTCTCGCTTCCGCGCGTTCGACGGGCGCTGCAGGTTGGGCGGAGGTTGGCTGGCGCGCCGGTGTGCGGTTCGGGAGCTTGGGGCTTTCCCTAGCTATGTTAGAATCCGGAGTCTAAGAGGGTGGCCTGCTCCAACAGGCACTGGGGTAGCTGTCGTCCGGTCCATTCAGGCCTATCTCGTCCCTCCTTGCATCGTCCGCGACAACGAGTCTCGGGGCGAGGCATTACGGGTACAATCATCAACCGGCTGATCCATGGAGGGGCTGCCCCAGGCTGTTTCGGCGCCTGACCGAACTACGGCCACCCTCGACGCTGCGCATTGGCGGCGCCGTCAAGGGTTCTCGGCTGAGCCGAGGCGGGAGGGCGGCAGCGGTTGCCCGTCAGTTGCTGGTAGAGGTGCAGAATACCGCGGTGCTAAAGAGACCCTCGATAGTTTCTCAGAGACGGAGCTGAGCAATGGAACGCTTCAATGCGCTCGGCAATACTCGTTCCGGGGCGTGGGGGCGGGTAACGTCGAAAATCATCGATTTTCTGATCGTATCCTTCGGGCTTCCCGTCGTTTACGCCTTATACCGTTTTCCGGATTGGGACGAACGTTATCTGCTGGCCGGCGCGGTGGCGGGTCTACTCTATACCTTCATCGCGGAATTGGCTGGAGATTACCGCTCGTGGAGGGCCCAGCGCTACCATCTGGACCTGATGCGGATCGTCTATTCCTGGGGCGCAATCGTTTTTGTTGTGCTCCTGATCGGGTATGTCGGAAAGATCTCGACCGCGTTCTCCCGCACCTCGGTGCTGATCTGGTTCGTCGTTACGCCATTGCTGCTGATTGCCTGGCGCGTCATTGGCATTCGCATGATGATTGGAGTCATGTCGGGTGCGCGGCGGCGCAAACGCGCGATTCTGTGGGGGAGCGGTGATTTGGCAGACCAGCTTGTGGAGGCGATCGACGCGTCCCCTTGGTTGGGCCTGCAGATAGTAGACCGGGTCGCGGAGGATTCTGCCCCTTGCGCCGAGCCGGATTTGGTGGCGACTGGCATGCGCGCTCAGATCGACGAATTGGTGCGCCGCGCCGAGGCGAGGGAGTTCGAGGTGCTCTACCTGATCCTGCCGGCAGCCAGCCGGGCGAGCGTGGAACATCTAGTCGACCGGCTGTCCGATACCACCGTATCCGTGTTCATGGTGCCGGATTACTTCACCAACAGCCTGTTCCACGGCCATTGGTCAACCCTGGAAGGAATCCCTGTAGTCAGTGTCTTTCACACCCCGTTCTGGGGCACGGACGGCTGGCTTAAACGGGCCGAGGACCTGGTGCTGGCCAGCCTGATTCTGTTGTTGGTGTCGATCCCCATGCTGCTGGTGGCGCTGGCGGTGAAGCTTTCCTCGCCCGGGCCTGTGTTGTTCCGTCAGCGAAGATATGGCATCGACGGCAAGGATATTGAGGTCTGGAAGTTCCGTACCATGCGGGTTTGCGAGGACGGCGCGGTAGTGACCCAGGCGACCAAGGAGGATCCCCGCGTGACGCCCGTGGGCAGATTCTTGCGGCGCACGTCGCTCGATGAACTGCCCCAGTTCTTCAATGTCCTGCGCGGGGAGATGTCGATCGTGGGGCCCCGGCCCCATGCGGTGGCCCACAACGAAGAGTACCGCAAGAAAATCAAGGGCTATATGCTGCGGCACAAAGTGAAGCCCGGAATCACCGGCTGGGCCCAGATCAATGGCTGGCGCGGCGAGACCGATACCCTGGACAAGATGGCGCGCCGAGTCGAGCACGATCTATGGTACATTCGAAATTGGTCGGTCTGGTTGGACCTGGAAATCATCCTATTGACCGCCCTGCGCGGCTTTACCGGGAAGAGTGTCTACTGAAATGATCGATCTGCATTGTCACATGCTCCCCGGCATCGACGACGGGGCCAAGGACCTGGATACGGCGTTGGCGATGGCGCGCATCGCCGTCGACGACGGTATTCGGGTAACCGCCTGCACCCCGCATATCTATCCCGGGCTATACGAGAACACCGCCGACGGCATCGGGCAGGCGATCGAGGCCTTTCGCGCCGCGCTCCAGGAGGCGGACATCCCCCTGGAGATCACCATCGGCGCCGACATCCAGTTGGTCCCCGAACTGATGGAGGGGTTGCAGGCGGGCTGGATGCCAACCGTGCATCGGAGCCGCTATTTCCTGTTCGAGCCGCCTCATCATGTGGTTCCCACCCGCTTCAGCGAGTCGGTGTTCGATACGTTGGCGGCCGGCTACGTGCCGCTGATCACCCATCCTGAGCGCCTGACCTGGCTGGACGACGATCACTACGATTGGTTCGTCGACGCGGCCCGGCAGGGGGCCTGGATACAGGTGACCTCCGGCGCCTTGACCGGACGTTTCGGCAAGCGCCCCAAGTACTGGGCCGAGAAGTTCACAGCGGATGGCCTGGTGCACATTCTGGCCACCGATGCCCACAACACCCGTAATCGCCCGCCGCTGCTGGCGGAGGGGCGAGAGGCGGCGGCCCAACTCGTTGGGGAAGAGGAGGCCGAGCTGATGGTGCAGGGGCGCACCCGCCAGATCCTGGAAAACGGCGAACCCGGCCAGCTACCGCCGCCACCCGGTCTGCGACCCGGGGCATCCAACTCTTCGTCCCGCAAGGGCAAGCCCAAATCCTGGTTCGGGCGCTGGTTCGGCGGTTGAGGCTCGGTTCTCTCAGTCGCGCCGGCTGGCAGTCCGTGTCGGCCGCTTGGGCAGGCTGTTGCGGCTTAGCAACCAGGCCATCAACGGGTCCCACTGCTGCAGGTCCGGCTCCAGCAGGGACGGGGGCAGCTCCCACAGCCCAAGGCCGGTCTCGGCGGAGCGGATGTAGTTCTGGCTCTCACGCAGAGTGGCGATGCAGGGCACGGCCAGCGGTTCCAGAAACGCCTCCAGCAGGCGGAAGGCATGGGTCTTTTCCCGAACCCGGTTGGCTACCACGGCTACCCGCGTGTGCTCACGGCGCACCCGCCCGCTGTGCAGCAGCTCCTCCAGGAACCGGGCCGCCGCGCGGATGTCGATTGGGGAAGGCAATACCGGCACGATCAGGGTCTCGACCCGCCGCAGCAGATGGTCGATCTCCTTGCCGTGCACCGCTGCCGGCACGTCCATGACCAGATGCTCGGTACCTCGGTGCGGCCGCAGTTGCCGGTTGTAGGCGTCAATGCTCTGGATCTCGGGAATACCCTCATAGTCGTCGCGTGCCGCCAGCCAATCCAGCGACGAGCCCTGGGGGTCGAAGTCGGCCAGGGCCACTTGGTGGCCGTCGTCGGCAAACCAGGTGGCGATATTCGTGGCCAGGGTGGTCTTGCCGCAACCGCCCTTGGCATTCATCAGCATAATGGTGCGCATCGCTGTCCTCGTAGCTGGCAGCTTTCGCTGCCGGGGTGGATTCTTTGCTACCCCCAATAGCTTAGGGGTAGCGGCGGACAATATCCAGCCGGCGGCACGGCCTAGGGTTGGGGGTCGATTCCCAAGCTCGGCCAAAGGGCGTCCACTCGGGCCTTGATCGCCGGGTCCATTTCGATCGGCCGCCCCCATTCCCGTGCGGTCTCCCCTGGCCACTTGTTGGTGGCGTCGAAACCGATCTTGGAGCCCAACCCGGAGACGGGCGAAGCGAAATCCAGATAGTCGATGGGCGTATTCTCGACGATGGTGGTGTCGCGCGCGGGGTCCATGCGGGTGGTCATGGCCCAGATCACGTCCTTCCAGTCGCGCACATTCACGTCCGCGTCGCAGACGATCACCAATTTGGTGTACATGAACTGGCGCAGGAACGACCAGACTCCCAGCATTACGCGCTTGGCGTGGCCCGGGTACTGCTTGTTCATGCTTACCACCGCAAGCCGGTAGGAGCAGCCCTCGGGCGGGAGGTAGAAGTCGACGATCTCGGGGAACTGCTTCTGCAGGATGGGTACGAACACCTCGTTCAGCGCCACCCCCAGCACCGCCGGCTCGTCCGGCGGCCGACCGGTGTAGGTGCTGTGGTAGATCGGGTCGCGGCGGCGGGTGATGCGTTCGATGGTGAACACCGGGAATCGGTCCACTTCGTTGTAGTACCCGGTGTGGTCGCCGAACGGGCCTTCGTCCGCCTCGTCCCCCGGGTGCAGGTGCCCCTCAAGCACGATCTCGGCCGAGGCTGGGACCTGCAGCTCAGAGCCCAGGCACTTGGCCACCTCGGTGCGGCTGCCCCGCAGCAGGCCGGCAAAGGCGTACTCCGATAGGGTATCCGGCACCGGGGTGACCGCCCCCAGGATGGTTGCCGGGTCCGCCCCCAGGGCTACGGCGACCGGAAACGGCTCGCCGGGATGGGCCCGCTGCCAGTCCCGGTAATCCAGGGCGCCGCCGCGGTGGGCCAGCCAGCGCATGATGGCCCGGTTGCGCCCCAGCACCTGCATGCGGTAGATGCCGAGGTTCTGGCGCGCCTTGTCCGGGCCGCGGGTAACCACCAGGCCCCAGGTAATCAGGGGACCGGCATCGCCGGGCCAGCAGGTCTGAATCGGCAGTTCCCCGAGGTCTACTCGCTCGCCGTCGAGCACCTCGGCCTGGCAGGGCGGCGAGCGCAGCTGCTTCGGGGCCATGTCCAGTACCTTGCGGAATACCGGCAGTTTCTCCCAGGCGTCCTTCAGCCCCTTGGGCGGGTCCGGCTCCTTGAGGAAGGCGAGCAGCGTGCCCACCTCGCGCAGGGCTTCGACCGAGTCCTCGCCCATGCCCAGGGCCACCCGCCGGGGGGTACCGAACAGATTGCCCAGCAGCGGAATGGAGGAGCCCTTGACCCGCTCGAACAGCAGGGCCGGGCCGCCGGCGCGCAGGGTGCGGTCGCAGATCTCGGTGATCTCCAGGTAAGGGTCCACCTCGGCCCGAACCCGCTTGAGTTCGCCCATCTGCTCCAGTTGGGCCATGAAGTCGCGAAGGTCCCGGTAGTTCATGCCGCGATGCCGCTTTGGCGCAACAGGGCGTCGATACTCGGCTCGCGGCCGCGGAAGCGCACGAACAGGTCCATGGCATCTTCGGAGCCGCCCCGTTCCAGGATGTGCTGGAGGAAGTCGCGGCCGCTGTCCGGATCGAAGATGCCGTTTTCTTCGAAGCGGGAGAAGGCGTCGGCAGACAGCACTTCGGCCCACTTGTAGCTGTAGTAGCCGGCGGAATAGCCGCCGGCGAAGATATGTGAGAATCCGTGGGCGAAGCGGTTGAAGGCCGGCGGGCGCACGACCGCGACTTGCTCGCGCACCTGGTCCAATATCTCGTAGATACGGCCCCCCTGGGCGGGGTCGTACTCCCGGTGGATGCGGAAGTCGAACAGGGCGAACTCCAGCTGGCGCAGCATCTGCATCCCGGACTGAAAATTCTTGGCCGCCCGCATCTTCGCGTAGAGTTCGTCGGGCAGCGGTTCGTCGGTTTCCCAGTGGCCGGAAATCAGCCCCAGGGCTTCGTGCTCCCAGCACCAGTTCTCCAGGAATTGGCTGGGCAGTTCCACCGCGTCCCAGGCCACGCCGTTGATGCCGCCCACCTCCGGGTAGTCGATTCGGGTCAGCAGATGGTGCAGGCCATGGCCGAACTCGTGGAACAGGGTCTCCACCTCGTCGTGGGTGAGCAGGGCGGGCTTGCTCCCCACCGGGGGCGAGAAGTTGCAGGTGAGGAAGGCCACCGGCAGCTGGTCGCAGTCGGCGGCGAAACGGCGGTTGAGACAGACGTCCATCCAGGCGCCGCCGCGCTTGCGGGGGCGGGCGTAGAGGTCGAGGTAGAACTCGCCCCGCAGTTCGCCGTCATGGCCGCGGATTTCGAAAAAGCGCACGTCCGGATGCCAGGCTTCCACCCCCTGGACCTCGCGAATGCTGAGCCCGAACAGGCGTTCCACCACCCGGAACAGACCCGGAATGACTCGGGTCTCGGGAAAGTAGGGTTTGACGTCTTCCTGGGAGATCTCGTAGCGGTGATGACGCAGCTTTTCCGAGTAGTAGGCGATATCCCAGGCCTCGAGTTGCTCCACCCCGTGTTGCTCCCGGGCGAAAGCCTGCAGCTCGGCCAGGTCCTGCTCGCCGTGGGGCCGGGAGCGCCGGGCCAGGTCTTCCAGAAAGCCCAGCACCTCGTCGCTGGAGCGGGCCATTTTGGTGGCCAGAGAGCGCTCGGCGTAGTTGTCGAACCCAAGCAGGCCCGCCAGCTCGTGGCGCAGGGCCAGGATCTGCTCCATGACTTCGCTGTTGTCCCATTCCGTATGGTCCTGGGCCTGGTCGGACGCGCGGGTGGCATAGGCGCGGTAGACTTCGTGCCGGAGTTCCTGGTCGTCGGCATAGGTGAGGACGGCGTAATAGGAGGGAAACTCCAGGGTCAGCAGCCAGCCGTCCAGGCCCCGTTGCTCGGCGCTCTGGCGGGCCAGATCCAGGGCCGAGGGGTGCAGGCCCCGCAGTTGCTCGGCGTGGTCGATCTGCTTGCTCCAGGCGTTGGTGGCGTCCAGCAGGTTTTCTTCGTAGCGGCTGGTGAGCCGGGACAGTTCCTGGCTGATGGCCTTGAAACGGGCCTTCTGGTCCGCCGGCAGGTCGACTCCCGACAGGTGGAAGTCGCGCAGGGCGTTGTCCAGCAGCTTGCGTTGCGCCTGGTCCAGGTCGGGCTGGCGTGCTACATCCTGGTAGGCGCGGAACAGGGCCTCGTTGTGCCCCAGTTCGGTGGCGTAATCGCTCAGCTTGGGCAGGCAGGCGTTGTAGGCGGACCGCAATTCGTCGCTGTTGACCACCGAATTCATGTGGCTGACCGGTGACCAGGCCCGGCTCAGGCGGTCTTCCAGGGCGTCGAGGGGCTCTACGAGATTGCCCCAGGTGTAGCCGTTGCCGCCGCGCAGCAAAATCTCGATCTGGGCCCGATTGTCGGCCAATATCTGGTCGATTGCCGGCTCAACGTGTTCAGGAAGGATGCTGGAAAACGCGGGCAGACGGTCCAGGTTCAACAACGGGTTTTGCATCTGGGTAGGTTCCTCCTGGCAAGTGGCGGCTTGAGTGGTGGGTGGTGGAAGGGCTCGCCTAACCTATATGGGGCCGACATTCTGTTGCTAAACCCCCGGGCGGGCAGCAGTGGAAAAGGGACACAAAAAAGCCCCGGAGGCCCGCTGTTTTCAGCGGACGTCCGGGGCGCGGTCGGCTTGGCCGACCCGTTTCTTGCTACGGGCTGATAGAGCCCTTGCCGTTGCTGTCGGTGCTGGCCGCGCCGGCCAGAACGCCGACGCCGGCACCGCCGATAATGATAGCGCCGGCAATCGGGGCGGCGCCCATCGCCGCGGCAAAGCTGGGGCCGGTATCTTCGGCAGCGGCCTGCTCGTCAACGCAGGTGCTCTGCTTGCCGATGGTCAGGACTTCGCTGTCGGTCAGGGTGTGGATGCAGCCGTCAGCGTAAGTGACCTCCGCGCTGCCGCCTTCCAACACCATCAGCCGGTCACCCGTGCTCAGTTCGGTCTGCGGTGCGGCGGTAACATAAGCGTCGCCCTGGTTGACGAGGGCGGGGCCCGTGACGTTGGAAAGAACCGCATCGGAAGCCGATGCGATGCCAGAGACAGCTACCAACGCCGCCCCCAAAATAGTCTTGCCGGTTTGTAAGCTCATTGGGAATACTCCTTAAAAATACCTTAGTTGCAACTATTGTCGTCGGCACGATGCGCGCATTCACCGGCCGCGAAACCCTCGTTCAAATCGGGTCCAGGCTCAATTAAATCGATTGACCGGGCGAAAGTCAAGGCAAGAAAGCGGCTTGCTTTTCGTCAGATTCTTCCCCGGGGGCGGCGCGAGGCTCGATTTTGAGGGCATCGAACCATATTGCTCCTTTGATGGCGTGCTCGAAAGGGTGTTGTCCAACCGAGACAAGGCTCAAGCGTTGGTCGTCGCAATCGCTCGGAAAGGCAAAATCAACGGCGAAGTCGCTCCACTTCCCGGAACCGAGAAATGTTTCGCTCTCTCCAAAGCGAATCCTGCGATCAGGATCAGCGGCGCATGAAAGCACCCAACGGAGACCACCGACGGAGTCCAGGCGTTCCGTGCGTGCGCGGCCTCGAAGTCTGTAGAACCCAGGGCTAAGGAAAAGCGGTTGGAATACATGCCGAAAAGGTTCCCGCCGTCCGCGAAAAGAAATATACAGAGATTGACCTTCCTCCGAGCCGACGCGCCGAGCGCCGTCGATACGAAACGCGTCGCTCGAAACAATGTGCCAGTCAAATCCCTGATTGGTAATTTCTTCCTCGAAATCGCCGTTGTACAGCAGTCCGAGCCCCGTTCTTTGGTCATCAGACAAGCTGCTTAGCCAGTTTAGATAGGCTTCCGCGGTCAACCCGTCTTGTTGGAGGCGCCATATGAAAGCCCAGCGCTCGTCCAATTCCGGAGGCGACGTCGTAGACGCCTTACGCATATCGAAAATCGCGCGCACAGCACCCAAAGTAGAGGCGTCTCTGCTGAAACGAATAAAGAAGGGAGTCCACCACTCGGGAGGTGATTCGGTCAGCCCGGCCAGATGCTCTCTCGCCTCGGCATTTTCCGCGATTTGGACGAAGATCGGGAACAGGGCTTCTCTCTCGTCCCGATCCGTTTCCAACGCGGTGGACCAATGACTGATGGCTATTGGAAGATCGTCGCGGCTGGCCCAATATCCCCCCGCGGCTTTTAGTACTCCCGGGTGCACCGGCATCAATCGGGTGCTGTGCCGCACTAATTGATCGGCCTTCTCGAGGTCGCCATCTTGTCGAGCTAGATCGGCGAGCCCCAGAAAGGGCCGGGCATCCGCCGGATTCTGCTGAATTGAACGTTCCAACAGTTCTTTGGCCTTGGCCGGGTCGTTTTCCAATAAGCTGGCCGCAACGGCCGTCAGAGCTTTGGGGTTTCTATCGTCCCATGTCAACGCACGTTCGGCTGCCTGTGTATCGCCTTTCTCGGCCATCGTTCCGTAATGGGTGGACATTCCCGTGACTACGATTCCCCAGGCAGCAAGAATTCCGAAAGCCAGTAGGGTGATACGCCAAAGCGTCAACTTCCAGCTGATTACCAAGTCGGGTTACCTCTGGTCGAGCTCGTGGAAAAATAGACTGATCTTGGGCTGACCCTGCTCTGCGACCACAGCGAAAGTCAGTTCGCCTGAATACTCTCTTTGTAGACCGAGATTGCTCTTGATCTTCAACTGTGCTTCGCCAAAGCCGACGGCGCCGCCGTTTGTCGCGATTTCCCAATTTAGGTTGCGAATCAAGAGCTGCCTATATTCGGTGCTGGAAAACAGGGAAGCATAATCCCGGCGGATATCGTCATGTCCTCGTCCGTCATTGATCTCGGCATGCTCGGTAAAAAGGTCGACGAATTCGTCTAGGCTTCCTTGCTGATAGCTGGTTAGAAACGTGTGGATCAAATCTGCCAATGCGTCATCTTCCAGTGTGGTTGGCGCACCGCTGAGTTCTTTGACCGATGCACTTTCTACTGCCGAAAGCGGTCCCCCGGCCCATTTCCCTGAAGAATCGAGCGTTTGGGTTCCCGTCGACGCCGTGAATGATGGCGGGTGGGTCCTCTTTTCTGCGGGTGTTTGGCCTTCCGCCGTCGAGGCTGGCCCGAGGCTGAAGTGAAAGCTGCTTATTCTGGGCTCTTGGCCGAAAGGGACGGCAATGAACCTTATTTCTCCGGCGAGCCGGCGTTCTTTGCTCCAAGCGTTTGTTACCGCCAGGATTGCTTTACCCGATCCTACGGCGCTGCCCTTGTCTGTGATATACCAGTCCATGTTATCCAGAATTAACCGGCGATTCGTGTTCGCCGAGAATACAGGTTGGTATTCGCTACGGATGTACGCTCGCCCCCTCCCGCCATCGATTTCAGCGTTATCGGTGAACAGATCGGTGAACCTGTCTAAATCGCCCGCTTCATAGCTTCGGATGAAAGCTTCGACCAACGAACCCAGTTTGGTTGCACCGAGAGCGACCGCCGTGCTGGAGGAGGCGACTGAGATTGGGGGCTCAGGAGCGGTTTCGATTGGGCGCAGGGTCGCCGGGGCGCCGCCGTCGACGGCAGAACCCGTTGTGTCGCCAGTCGCTGGCGTCGAGGGCGCTCGATTTGGTGCTGGGGTATCGGGAGCAGCGTCAATTGGACGCACAGTTGCGGGGCGAGCGACGGAGCCGACGGCCGATTCAATAGTGCCCTCAGCCGCGGGCTTGGATGCTTCTCCATTCGGTTTCGGGGTATCGGGAGCCGAGCTCGGTAAGGCGATACTCGCATAGTCGGGCGCCGGCGAGGCTCGGTCATCGTTCGGGGGTGGGGTCTTGGCAACCGGTTGGTCAAGCGCGCGGCTGTCGTCAGATTCTCGATGGTCTAGCTCAGGTGGTGCGGTGCCGGAGGCTTTGGCAACTGGGGCTAGCCTTTGACGTTGACTGTTGGCTGGAAGATTCCGGAGGGCAGGGTGTTCTGGGCTTGAACTCGAAGAACCGTTTCGGTCCGCCGGGTCTGGATTGCTGTTCGGCGAAGACAAGTTGACCATTGGAGCAACGTCGGCTTCACGCTCGGGGGCTGTGCTGATGAAGCTGTCGTCGTCAGGAAAGGGGCGCTGGGCGCTCGATCCAATCGCCTCCTTTAGTAACGACGATCCGTTGCCGGAAGCTTTGGCTATACCCGACCCGGGTTCCGGTTCTCCGTTCTTTTCTTCACTAACGGGTTCGCGTTGCTCCGCAACGTTAGGTGCCCCGACTCGTGCTGGAGTGCGCGCCAAGTTCAACACCGCTACCAAAACCCCAAGACCTAGAAGTAACGCAGCAACAATCCAAACGCGTTTCGACTTGGCGAGCGGGATAGCGGAGCGGGCGCCCCTCGCATATGCTTGATCAAACGAAAAAGGGCTCGGTTGCGGGCTGAAAGGGTGAATCCGGGGCTTTCCTCGCTTCTCGGATAGCCGGTGATCGTATGGCGGGAGTTTGGCGTCGTAACTCGCCCGTGCCTCGGGGTCTTTGAGCACCTTATAGGCGCCGTTGATACGGGGTGCGAGGATATCATTCCAATCAGACGCACCCATTCCCCGGTCCGGGTGGAACAGTCGGATGAGTAACTGGTAATGCCGCTTAATTTCTTTAGGCGTGGCGCTTCGTTCGAGACCCAAAACCCGGTAATGATCCGAACCTGCCGCCAATAATACGCGCCTCACGAAGAACAATGTTGCTCGCTTGAGTTCGGCGCTGTCAGACCCTAGCTGTCTGGCGGTTTCTTCAATATTCTCTGCGTTGAGCGCACCTCCAAACGCGACCAACAGTTCCTCAACACCCGGGGGCACCGGGCCGACCCGCGGATCTGCAAGCTGGGGGTACCGCAATGGGGATCGGTAATAGTCCAGTGCAAGGATGAGTAATTCTGGAGCCACAGCGGTACGATCAGGCCGTCGGGGGGTTCTCAGAGGAGCGTTCGCTGTCTTCGCTCTCGTAGGAGTAATATTTGTAGCTGTACTCGTAGTCGTAGCCGTAGCCGCTGCCGCCATGACCGTAATGGGTAAGTAGCGCCCCCAAGACCCGCGCCTTGGCATGGCGCAAGCGCTTGAGGGAACCTTCGACAGCGCCGACTCGCGTGTGCCCGGCCTTGACAACGAATATCGTCGCTTGCGCCATATTCCCGAGAACTAGTGCATCGGCCAGGCCGAGCACAGGGGGGCCGTCGATAACCACGTAATCGAATCTTTCCGCAGCGAGAGAAACGAAATCCATCATCTGGCCTGATGACAGCAACTCAGCGGGGTTGGGTGGGATCGGGCCGCTGGTGGTAACGAAAAGTCTTTGAACCACAGAGGCGTGCGCGATATCCGCGGGCTCGGCCGCCCCTGTTAGATGATTCGTCAGGCCCTTGGTGTTCGGAAGATTGAACTCCTTGTGCAGCGAGGGGTTCCGGAGGTCCGCGTCTACCAATAATACGGTGCCTCCAGTCTGCGCGAACGTAATTGCGGTGCTGATTGCAGACGTTGTTTTCCCTTCCGATGCTTGAGAGCTGGTGAAGTGCATTATCTTTGGGGCGCCTTCCGACGTTGAAAAGATAAGAGATGTGCGAAGTGAACGATATGCTTCGGCAAGCGCGGACTTTGGATCTTCGTACGCCAGGAGAGATACATTCCCGGCTGAGCTGGGGACTTTGGGGACAATGCCTAGCGATGCAATGCGTACCTTTTGTTCGAGAAGTTGCCCCGATTTTATGGTGTCATCGAGAGTTTCGAAGAGAAATGCAAGCAATATTCCGATGAAGAGCCCACCAGCAAGCGCGATCGTTAGATTGAACAGAAATTGGGGTTTGTACTTTTTCCGGGGGATTTCAGCGGGATCTACAATGGCAATGTTATTGGTTCCTATACCCGCCGTCACGCCTACTTCCTTCATGCGCTGTAAAAGACCGTCATACAGTTCTCGGTTCGTATCGACCTCTCTTTTGAGCGTTTGGTAATCGGTGGTGCGGTCTTGCAAGTCAAGGTATTGTGTTTTTATTTCTTCCAAGTGCGCTTTAATCTTTTGCTCTTGGCTGAGAGCTGCTTCGTAGTCCAGTCGGATCGCCTGCTGGATGTGCCCGATTTCGTTACTTATCTCCTGCCTTACTTCGTCTATCTGGCTCTGTAGTTGCTGCATCTTTGGGTATGCCGGTTTAAAAACCTTCAGCAACTCTTCGTACTCGGATTCCAGGGCGCTTTGTTGCGCTTTCAATGCCTGGATTACGGGGCTATCCAAGATCTTCGAAAGACTAGCTTGTCCCGATTTCACGGCCTGTTGGTACTCGGCTTCGATGCGAATGCGCTGGGCTTCCACCTGCACAAGTTCTCGGCTCATTTCCTTGAATCGATCCATCAAGATTGCCTGCTTGTCATCTAAATTGACAATTTCTCGCTCTCGAGCGTATTCAATCAGCTTGCGCTCCGAGTCCTCCAAGGAAGCGCGCACTTGGATGATTCTCTCGTCCAAAAAATCCTTGGCATAGGACGATGCATCAAATTTTCGTTCCAAGGTTATACTGACAAAGACCTCTGCCAAAGTATTGAGAATATTGGCTGCTTCTTTCGGGTCCACGCTCTCGAAATGCAGCCGAACCAATCGCGAGCTCTTGATAGGTTCGACGGATAGGTTTTCCAAAAACGAATCTTCCAGATTCTGAACAGAATAGTCGTTCTCTTCATTCGCAGCATTGGAAAGGAAGCCTGTGATCCAATCGAAAAATCTGCTGTTTAGCGAGTCCTCCGCTCCTGAACTCAGCGTATTCGAGTTTTCGAGGGCGAGTTGATCAATTACGCGCCGAGCCAGGGATCGGCTCTGCAAAAGTTCATATTGAGTTTGGTAAAAGTCCTTCGTGTTTGATGACTCCGCGGGCGAGACGCTTTCATATTCAAGAACCTTGTCGGATTCCCGCTCAATCTGCATTAGCAAGCTGCTACGGTAGATCGGCGTCGTCATTAGCGTGGCGATTAACGTCGCGATCATAATGGCAGATACCGTGGCGATGACTGTCCACTTCCTTCGAACCAGTATTTGCCAATACTCGCGAAGATCTATCACGCCGTGGTCGGTGTCAGCGGGTGTCTGTTCCGGATACGGTGCGAACGGCAACATATCCGTCCGCGATTCCTGTGTTGCCACATCGCGACGCGCGGAAGCTGGTCGATGCAATGCTTTAGAAGAATCGTCTGATGACATGGTCAAATTACCTGGTTTGCGAAGATTGCTAATCTAGTATTAGATTTAGTCCGACCCGCAGTAATTTTGTTATAACGACACAGCAAACGCTCTCTGGGCGGGAGAATTGCGGAGTTTTTCTGTGTCAAATACACGGTCCTCGAGCTACCTGAATGTCGGATCGTCAATAGCATCAGATCCGAGGCCGCTCTTGTCGAGCCTGTTCGCTCGAGTCTGGGAGTGGGATTTGTTGAGAGATAGAAGTAGATATGAAGTCATCGGTTTCAGGTTTCAGGTTTCAGGCAGTGCGCGTATGTCTGTGATTAGGCGCAGGCGCCCATTTTTCAGCGGTAGTAGAATGAAAGTAACACGCGGTCGCTAGATCAATCATCGGTGAGCCATGTTTGGCAGTTGCCGGCGCGGCGCCTCTTGGGCGTAAAGCTCGCTTTCGTCCCGCCTATGCGCGAATTCTAGGATCTACATCAGCGGATACGTTGGAAGCGGGAGGCGAACCGAACTTCCCCATTCCACCTGACTGGGAGCCGGTTACGGCACGCCAGTATACTGCGGCGGGCGGGTAATGGGAATATCGATGGTGTCCCGGCTATCGCGGTGGGTCGGCCCTTCACGCCGACCGTCGGCTTGGGAACCGGCACCGTCAACACCACGCACCGCTAAATTGCCAACTGAACCAGCTTGAACCCCGCCAAGCTCAACCTGGACGAGAAAGTGACGCCCGCGCCGCCACCGTTCCGGCTCGTCGGCAATTCGCCTGCTGGCTTGGCACAGTCGAAACACTCCTCGATCGGTGTACTAATCGCTTGGCTGGTTTGACAGGCAGGGTGGTCGGTGACCCACCGATCAAGGGCGGGAGAGCAGATCTCGCCTAGCGCCGCCCGGCGGCTTGCCCTCGTCTCTCGGCTGGTGGCGCTTGCTTGAGGCCAGCAATTCGTCCAGCGCGCCACGGGGGCTGAACTGGCCCCCCGATAGTAAACCGCCCTGATTAGCTTGCGCTACTTTGTGACCGAAAAGCGGCTGGACATGCGTCCGACCAAACAGGGGACCCCGACTTTTGGCTACACCGACAATGGCGCCAGCTCGCCCCCTGTCCTCTGAGAAGCCGGCGAATCAGCAGGATAGCGGGGTGCCTTGATCGGTTCTACGAGCTCGCATTCCCTGAGGTGGTGGATCGCGCGCTCAACAGCCGCGTATCCAGAGGATTCTCTGTACGCGACCCACGGCTTGACGTCCGTCCCCTGCTCAATTCCGCATCCTGGTTGCACCAAGTCGAACGGTGGTTCGCCACCCCGAGCCAGAAGCGAATGCGCCGAGGTATGCCCCATTCATCCCGGGACTCGAACAGAGATTGGCGACCAGTAGAAGCCCTAACCCCCCCAAGTCACACCATTATCATGGGGTCAAAACCGTTGGCGAAATTCTCTACCGCCCACACTGGGTGGCCTGCGACACCCGGACCCACGCATATGATTAAGAAGGCGCGAATATAATTGATGCTGCCAGGCGCGTCGCTGGTGTGGGATAATGCTGCGACTTCGCATGCTATCGCTCGTCGAAGCGACGATAGGCTGAAAGCGGGCCTTTCCGCCCAGGAGCATGGCAGGAGAGCGCAGGCGGATCCGATTCGGTCGAATGCCTGCGGAGACCGGGACGATCACTCGATGCTCGGAACTGGCGCAGGGATTGGAGCCCATCGCTCCAGTCGGCAGCCGGGGATCGGGCCGGAGCGGATGTTATGCGTGCACGCAGGCGCGCAATCGTTTGATCTGATGGGCGTTCGCGGACGATGGGCTCTACGGTAGCCCGGGGGCCCGTGCCTGTCTCGGCATCAACCTGAACCAATCGGCGCTCAATGTCGGGGGGCGGAGGTGGAGAAATCGCTCCATGACCGGGAGACCGCGGTCTTTCCAGGCCCCTGCAGTGCCAAAAGCCCTCGGATACTGGGGACATGAATGTGAATCGGGTAGCCGCTGCCGTACCCGGCGTGCTCAAGGCCACCGCCGCGGGCGCGCATCGGGACAAGCTTCAAGCACTGGAGAAAGCCAAGCCCTAGCGTTGTGCGCTGGCCGCGCATAGATTCCATGTGGTGCAGCACCGCTTCAGTTTCCACAAACTGCAGCAACCGGAGCTCGGATTTGAAAACCGCCCGCATGCTCAGCCTGTTTGCGCCGCCGAAGCGAGTCGCGATCCAGCATAGATTGTTGGACCCCGCGGCAGAGGGGATGCAACTTGACCAAGGCAATAGATCCGGGTCGTTGGCCGGATCGCCCTGAATATGGTTCGGAAAAGCCGATAAGTGCCGGGAACTCCCCAAATTCAGGAAATGGCTTTCAACGGCTGCTTCAATTGTGTCCGATGGTTGGTAACGACCGCCAAACTGGTATTTCCGGTTCCGGCGCGTGCGCCGAGTCGATTCGAAACACCCAGTATGTCTGAGTTAGTTGGTAGTTAGTTTATGCGGATTCTTCTCGTTCTTGAAACTAGTGGCGGTGGTTCGGGACGCCATGTATTGGACCTTGCCGAGGTGCTCTCCGTTAGGGGGCATGACGTCCATATTATTTGGTCTCCCGCCAGAGCCGAGCCTGAATTCAAAGAAAGGCTAACGGCACTTGATCGCGTTGCATCTTATCCTCAGCTTATGCACCGCGCCGTGGGTATTCATGATGCGTCCGTCCTTCGAAAACTGGCTGATTTAATTCGAAAAACGGGGCCTTTTGATATCCTCCACGGCCACAGTTCCAAAGCTGGTGCGTTGGTTCGGCTCCTTCCGCGCAACATTCCGGGCGCTCGGATTTACACGCCGCATGCTTTTCGAACCATGGACCCGACAATCGGCTTCACGGGAAAGGTGATCTATAGCGGCATTGAGCGCGTGTTAAGTTATTTCTGCAAAAGCATTATCGTTGGATCGGAGCAAGAGGCAGACGTCGCTGCCCGCATGGGCATCGATAAAACCAAAATAAGAAAAATACTGTTCGGCGTTGACGGCTCGGCTTTACCCAGTCGCGCGAAAGCTCGCGACGCATTGGGTATCGGGCCTGACGAACTTGTCGTCGGCTTTGTCGGCCGGTTTGTCCATCAGAAAGCCCCCGAGCGACTAATCAACGCCTTGCCCCGACTTGCGAATCCGAACACGAAACTGGTCCTCATCGGGTCTGGCGAACTTGAGGCAACGCTGCGTAACCTATCCCTGAGCTTGGGTGTTGCTGAAAATGTAATATTCGCTGGAGTGCGCGATGGGCAAGCGTCCATGCCTGCTTTCGATGTATTGGCGGTCCCGAGCCGATATGAATCACTCGGTTACGTTCTCTTGGAGGCGGCTGTCGCCGGGATACCGATAGTGTCGTCACCGGTCGGTGTAGCCGCGGATGTCATTGACATCGGTCGCAACGGCCTCATCGTTGCCAACGCGGACGACCCCAACGCTTGGAGAACGGCCTTGGATACCATGACAGAACCGCGAGCACTCCAGGAGGCGTTCAATTTTGCGCGCAACCGGCATTTCTCTTTTAGCATCGAGAAAATGGTCGATGACATAGAAGACGTTTACACCAGTGTTGCACTCCGGACATAGGAAAAGGCATAGAGCTGATGTCGAAAAAGATAGTAGGCTATTTGCCAAATCTTATCATTGCAGGTGCACCGAAAGCTGGCACCAGCTCGGTGCACACCTGGCTTGCGGATCATCCAGACGCACTGGGTTCTGACCCCAAAGAGACCTACTACTTCGTAGACGCCGGAACCCATATGCATGAACCGAGCCGTCATATCGCCAATGGCCTTGACGGTTACCGAACATTTTTCAAAGCACCGGCGAGCACCGAGCCGCGGGTAGTGTTCGAGGCCACCCCAAGTTACTTGTATTCCCGGGCCGCGCTAGACCATTTACCTGATCTGCAGACCGCGCCAAAGTTTTTATTCATCGTCCGGGAGCCGGCCGCTCAGATCTTTTCGCTTTACTCATATTTCAAGAACAACTGGAAGTGGATTCCTTCAGGTATGACGTTTGCCGACTATGTTAATGCGGCCAGGGAGGGTGCTACGGACTTCAGGGGTAATGAGCTGGCAAGGAATGCGCTTCGGTATGCCGCCTATATTGATTACCTCACTCTATGGCGCAACCGCGTCGGATTGGAGAGAATGCGAGTAGAGTTGTTTGACGATCTTGTATCTGATCCGAAGAGTTTTATCCAGAGCTTGGCTGAGTGGGCCGGTCTGAACCCATCGTATTACGAAACCTACAACTTTCCTCGAGAAAATGAGACCTATGAGGTCAAGTTGGCGTGGTTGCAGGGTATCAATGTTTCAATCCGGCGGGGGCTTCCAAAAGGTCGGGCTTACAGGGGGCTCAGGTCTCTGTATCGAGCATTAAACACCAATAAGCCGAAAGGCCCAACAGCCCGGGATCTGGAGATAATAAAATTATTAAGACGCGAGTATGAATCGGCGAACGAGCGCCTAGCGAAAGAGTGGGAATTAGACTTATCAACGTGGAAAAATGGTGACCGGCAATGAGAAGGTATTATGTCTAAAATCTCTAATGCAGTTCAGCCCACGCATGACGCGATTGCCCACGTTACGAGCAGCCCGTCGGGTGATCCGGTTCACGCCAAGATCTACAGTGAGTACGCAGCTGGAGGGTTCCCCCCAAATTCCCATTTCATCCTCTATTTCAATCGTGTCAATGCGTTAATCGGGCCAGAAAGCAGGGTTCTCGATTTTGGCGCCGGGCGCGGAAAACTGCAGGCCATCGAAACCGGGTGGAAGCGGCATCTCTGCAGTCTCAAGGGGCGGTGCGCCCGTTTCATTGGTGTTGACGTCGATCCAGTGGTGCTGAAGAATCCGATGACCGACGAAAACCATCTAATCGGATCGGACGGCACGATCCCGCTACCGGATGCCTCGGTCGATCTCGTGACGTCATGGGCCGTGCTGGAGCACGTAACAAACCCGGAGATTACGGCGCAGGAATTGGACCGAGTGCTGAAGCCGGGGGGGTGGTTGTGCGCGTGGACACCAAATAAGTGGGGATATGTCGGAATCGGTGCCCGACTGGTCCCGAACCAGTTCCATGCCGCTATTCTACGGAAGATCGGTATAGATGGCCGGCTCGACGAAGACGTGTTTCCTGTCGCTTATAAAATGAATACAAGGGCAGCCCTGAAACATCTCTTTCCCCTCGGGCGCTACGAGCACCATGTTGCACTCCGAACGAGTCCGCCGGGATACCATGGTGGTAATATTTTCTTAGGCCGATTCTTCCAATTTTATGATCTTATGATGCCGCCTGTGGGCCGCTCGCTGTTGTACGTGTTTCTACGGAAAAAGCCATGAGTCAATCAGAGCCTTTTAGTGCGACACCGAGTATCTCGGTAATCAAGCGGGCCCGAACCAGCCTGCTTGACAGAATTGCACCTCAACGTTTCATTTTCCACCATGCGCCTAAATGCGGAGGCACGTCGGTCGGAGCATCGCTGCGCCTTCGTTATCTTCTGAGTCAAGCGACGGTGACCCCGGAATCTAGTTTCAGGGCCTTCGAGAGCTTTAGCGGCCGAACTGACCGGGAACAAATGTTGATCGATGTTCTCGATTTCCGGGAGCAAATGCTGCTTTATTGGTTATACGAAGATATTCGCTGCGTAGCGCTTCATGTTCGCTTTAGTAACGCTGCCTACGACAGGTTCCACAACACCTATAAGTTCATTACAATTCTTCGTGAGCCGGTATCACGATTTATTTCGCATTATTTCTGGTCTTATAACAAGCCGAATGCGCACGCTAACATTGAAGAAGAGCTTCACGCTTTTCTTGATACCGATCGGGCTCGGCGACTTGGCGCGACTTATGTTGAGTTCTTCAGCGGGTTACCCAAGGAAGCAGATATCTTGGCACCAGAGGCTGCTGAAGCCGCCGTGAAGAACCTGCGGCGATTTGATGTTGTTGGTCGTCTCGACGACCTAACAGGGTTCGAGCAAGCGATAAAGGGGGCGTTGGGCGTTAGGATTAAGGTTGGACATCATAATAAGACACCCCGACCTGCATCCCGAAGGAAAGAATTGGTTACACCCGAGTTGCGCGGACGCATAGTTGATCTCTGTGCCCCCGATCTGTCGGTCTGGCATGCGGTTACTTAGTAGTGGATTGGGTTCCGTATGGGTTCCCTGCAATCAAAAATGTTTCCCTGAGGTTTTCAACCCATTTGCTGCTAGGCTCATTTATTCGGTTGCGCGGAAATCGGCTCGAACAGTTGTTAGTCTAGGTCAGGCCGCCCTGGCCATGTCATCTCCGGGAACGGTTTGTCGGCCGCGTACCGGCGGCGGTGATCACCGGGACATTGTATGCGCCGCCCGGTCGACCGGACTGTCTCGCTACCCCCTTGAGAAGCGCGCGTGTGGTTCCGGTCTCGATAGGTCGGGATGCGCTAGCCATGTTCTTTGGTGGCCTGCGCAAACGCTTGTTCATCGGGCTCGTTGCTATCGGTCGAGGGGCCTGTACCACCATGAACGGAGTCCCAATTTTCTGCTGGCACCCCGCGTATGTCATTGAATTACCGATCATGTGCGGGTTCTCGATGTACTTTGAGATGGTGTGACTTGTCGGTAACGTGCTATCGTGCACTAGCAATGCCGATAGAGTTCGGAGGGGTTGATCAGGAAGTGCTCGGTGTTGCAGCATCGGGAGTCCGAGCGCCGGCAAGGTTGGCGCTGTGCAAACCTGCTCCTCCGTGCAATGCTACTCGATATTTGGTGTTTTGGCGAAAACCCGCAGAATCTAGGCTGGGCTGAAATCGGATCGAGAACTGCTTCTTGACTCACCCCTTCGGATGCATATGCAGTCTCAATTCGCGGGGTCCGAGGGGTCGAAGGCACAGCCTTGTCGATAATCCTTCTGACCGCCGCGCAAGAAACTAGGTCCCAAGCCCCATGCAGAAACCGCGATCGTCGCTCCGAAAAGATGTTGCAATTTCGACCTTTCTGGTCATCGTCGCTTTCTCTACTCCTGGACTCAAATGGGTCCCGATCGCGAACGTAGGAGGAATTACGCTTGAGATTTCCAGCTTCGGCGCCCTGGTTCTCTGCATCGGGCTGCTGGTGCTGACGTTCATACGAACCGGGCGGGTCTATGCGCCCGCGATACTGGTGGTTAGCATTGCCCTCGTTTTATTCGTTGGGATGTCATTTGCGATTCGCGGGCAAACCGCCGGCATCAATACCGCGCTTCTCGCTGCAGCATATACCGTTGCAGCTATCGCTGTCGCGAATTCGAATCCGACCTGCGTAGAGAAACTTAATTCATCGGTGTTCTGGGCCTGTCTAGTCATTGGGGTGGTCATCGCTGCGAGCGCAGCGATAAGCTCCGTCAATATCTATCGGGGTGTTTTTGAGTGGATTGTTACACTCGACCGCAATGCATTTGTTTACCAGTACTTTCGCCCGTTAATAAATGCGTTTGCACCGGCAGAAACCGTCGACTACCGAGCGTCCATCATTAATGCCTTGAGCGCTGGTCTTACATTGTTGTTTATAATCTCGGCCGCCAAAGCGACTGCCGGCAGCCTGGCTATGCTGGCGATCGCCTTTTGCTGCTTCTGCGCGGTCTTCGTTTTAGGCTCCTCAAGCGCCCTGATAACGTGCCTCCCCGCCGGTTTTCTGATCGGGCTTGCCTGGCTGATTCGCACCCGGAATTTCGCTGCCAAGTTCGCTGTTACCGGCACCGTACTGGCGATCGCTATTGCGCTAACAGGCCCATTTCTGCTTGACTTTTTCGGCACCATTATCTCTGATGATGTCGAATCCCGTTCGGCGCGAATTACCCAATATAGTCAAGCATTTCACCTGATAGGAGAGAACGTCATACTGGGAAAGGGATGGCATGAAATAGATGGAAATCCTATACATAACCAGCTACTTTTCTCGTGGGTTTCGGCTGGGTTGTTGGGTTTCCTTCTCAGCTTTACACTTTATGTAATGTCGTTCGTTCTTATGATAAAAGGAGCCTATGGCGCGTTCTTGCGTTCACGCTATCTGCCTGAATATCTCATGCTGGCAACACTTCCAATGCTTTTTGTAGTGAGGATTTCCGTCGGAGGCGCTGGCGGTTTACCTTCTGGCGCTGGTGTTTATGCGATCGCAGTGGCTGTTGTCGTGGAGAGGTATCTGAGAATGAAGGGTGAAACTACCCGTATCGGGTCTCTTAGGAGGGCTTATTGACGCTCATGATCAGGGAGAAAGCGAGATCCGCCCCCACGTTATGCCAGTCCGTTACTTCGCTGAAACGCATAAAGGGGCTGCCTTTCCGATCCGGGTAGGGGTGTAGCGCCGGGTCTTGCAGGCTTGGCCTTAAAACCATAGAGTACAAAATCGCCACTTCAACGAGGCGTGCTTTTTCGGGATATACTCGCATGGCGGTACGATAACATCACAACAAAGATTGATGAGGGCGAAGTATTCCGATTAGACCAATTCAGTTCTGGTTGCATTCGCAACGCAGATCGACACAAACCAAGAATTGAACGGCCGGCTAGTCGATGCGGGAATGCAGAGACGCAAGGACTCAACTGGGTCAGAGCCTTTTGGGGTTTCGCAACAGCAGGGTCGTTTGCGGCGGGAGGTTCGGCTTCGGTTTGAGTTGGACCCGGAATGCGTTCCGTTAGGTTTATACTGGCAACTTAACGGCGCGTTTCCCAGGTACCCAATGGCGTCAGGAGTTGTTCTTCGCGAGGCGCAAGCTAATACAGTTCGAATCAGCCGAGCAGGGGCGGTTCTTGCCCGACCGTGGAGCAAGCAAGGTACTATTTGGAATGCTGGCGTTGAGTGTAAACCGGAGATCCACCGTTGCACGAGTTGATTTGTGCCTTGCAAACGGTTACGCAATGAGGACGCATCTTCGGTGATTGATCGCCGGCGAAGACAGCGCCAGCGTTCGTAAACGAGACTCACGCTGTGGTACCATTAGCCGTTCCCCAGCCATGGGGTGCGGTGACTGTAAGCTTCTCGGGTAATCGCGGTCAGTAGCCCCGTTGCCAGTGAAGGAGAGGCAGCAATCGTAGAAGCGTAGCGTCTCGAGCGACATATACTTTTTCTAGCCGAGGTTAACATTTGGAACGGAGTCTCGAAGCATTTGGTTTGCCCGAGGAACGGGAGAGAAATTTGCACTGGTTTTGCAGCAACAGGTAATAGAGGACTTGCTGTGCCCATCAAGACCCATGAGGCGTTCGATGAGAAAGCATATTCGTAAATTGTTTCAGCTAGCTCGTTCCCTCGGGCGGGACAATACGGGCATATTTAATGATGTTTACGAGCGCCAGTTATGGGGGCAATCGGAAGAATCACCCGATGCGTTCAGCTCGGGGTTTGGATCCGATCTTCAGAATTCACTTCAGTACGTCGAACTCGTCGCGAACTTCATCGCGGACCATAAAATTGAAAGTGTTGTAGATATTGGTTGTGGAGACTTCCGTGTCGCTGAGGCAATCCTTTCCAAGGTGCCATGGAAAGTAGATTACACCGGAATCGATGCCGCGTCAGTAATTGTAGAACGAAATGCACGCTTATATACTTCCGAAGGGATAAAGTTTATTCACGCCGATGCGACGAAGGCACCGGTCCCTTCTGCAGATCTCGTACTGATAAGAGAGGTGCTTCAACACTTATCAAACAAGGATGTTGCTGCTGTTATCGAGAGTATCTCCGGGAAATACCGTTTTAACATCATCACCAACACGGTCGCGAAGAACGCAAAAAAGAAGAACGTCGACATTCCAAGTGGCTCCAATTCGCGCGCCGGTCTAGGATATGGCCTGTGGCTGGATTCCCCCCATTCGACTGCAAGATTCGAGAGCTGGAACGGTGGTCACATGCGAATCGACCGACTGAATTGGTTAGCATAACCATCGATGAGTAGCCCGAACGTCAGTGGCGGCCGCAAACGGTATTCATGCCGCTACTCTCCCAATTATCTGCATTGACTGTCGATCACCCGGTCCGCTCATGCGGGACGGAAAGCCGCGAGGGCGCTCGAGCCGCATAGGTAAACTCTGCTTTGATCGCGCTTCCCGTGCGGGGTAGGATACCGCCGAGCCCAGGCGGCCATGTGCCGATAATCGCCGCTTTCCGCCCCGCCGTCGGGCGAACGCAGCGCTGTAGCAACGTCTGAGAAAGGTTTTGGACCTATCGCGACAGAGCTGTCGCGTTAACTGAATCGCTACAGTCAGTAAGGCGGGAACAGGCCCTCAGACCCCGGACTAAAGCAGGTTCTCTCGGGTGCTCCTCGAGTCGCAAGGGAACTCCTGGGACGCGAGGGCCGGCCGGAGGAGTTTGTTCGTCAGTTTGGAGCGATCGTGGCTGACAGGGCGTGTTCGCGAGTCAGAATGGGAGCAGCAAGAACCGCGGAGGTTTTCCATCTATGGCAATCCGCGCCGACTGGATGCGACGTTCGTGGAGGTCTGGCCGCTAGGGAGACGCTGAAGAATGCCTTCCCTGGCATTTCTCAGCACGGCATCTCGCCCTGCGCGGGAAACGGTTTAAACAGCTTCCCTAGGTCCCGCGCGGGATTTAATTCGGTGTTCGAATGGCCTTGATCAGGGCTTTTACATCGAGATCGAAGGTTTTTCGGGGTAATTTGGAAAATTCAACATAGTGAATATCTTCTTTAGAAGCGAACGTCGACACTGGGGGGGGAAGTGGAACTGAATACGGTGGTTATTTTTGGGGGAAGTGGATTCATTGGTACTCATCTCACCCGGCATCTAATCAACAACAAGTTAGCGAACAAAGTAATTGTTGTCGATATCGCTGAATTTGATTCTGTCAGATTTCGGTTTTGCCAGGATCTGGTTGCTGATGAAAAAGTTTTCTTTGTAAAGGCGGATGTCCGGGATCCGCTTATTAGTAGTGAGCTTCCAACGGATAAGGTTGACTTGATTGTGAACCTCGCCGCGGTCCACAGAGAACCAGGACATGAGATAGGAGAGTATTTCGAAACAAACCTCAAAGGCGCGGAGAACGTTTGTGATTATGCCACTCGAGTTCGGTGTCCGACGATCATATTCACGAGCAGCATAGCCCCGTACGGGCCGTCGGAGCTGGAAAAATCCGAGCAATCAACCCCGGTGCCAGTCTCGGCGTACGGAGCGTCTAAGTTAGTGGCAGAGAAAGTTCACGAGAAGTGGCAACTTAAGGACCAGGGCAGGAATCGCCTCGTCATTGTGAGGCCTGGTGTCGTGTTTGGGGCGGGAGAAGGCGGGAACGTTACGCGTTTAGTTCGCGCGGTAAGCAAGAGATATTTCGTTTTTATGGCGAACAGGAGTATTAGAAAAGCCGGGGGGTATGTAAAAGAGTTGGTTTCCTCAATGCTTTGGGCGCTAGAGCGTCAGCATAAACAATCGGGCGGCGTTCTTCTTTTATAACTTCTCTATGAACCCTGGTCCATCCGTACAAGAGTATACGGAGGCGGTCTGTCAGACAATCCAAGCCAAACGATGGATCCCGGAAATTCCGTTCATAATTATAATTTCCGCTGCATATGTCATAGACTTTTTGACGAAGCCGTTTCGGATACAGAATCCATTTAGTCCAGTTCGGGTGCGAAAACTTGTGAGATCAAACAACATCTCTCCGAAGTACTTGGTCGATAATGGGTATCGGTATCAATATACTCTTGAAGAGGCGTTTCGCGATTGGAAGCAAGAAAATCCTGATGATTGGAGGTGAGTGCATTCGGGTGCCGTCCTTACCAAAGAGAGGGGGTGGCGTTGGTACGCTCAGGGCGACGGTTACATGGACACCGCCCGTTTGGCAAGTGAAAGCTGAGGCCGATGAGAATCGAGCGAAGTCTTACTTACATCAGGCCAGTTGGAGATTGATGCTCTGGCCTCTATGTTGTTCGCCGGCGGGGCCCTATGGAAACGCTAAAAAAGCCCTCCTCGGCATTTTTTGAGCACGGCTTTCGAAAACGCGGTTTCCGAAAGCCCTCACTTGTAACCGCTTAGGGCGATCGAGAATGCCTAGGCATTCTGCCGCGCTAGGGAAGCGCAATAAATAAAGCGTTTCCCTATCGGATTGCCGAGTCGTGAGTTCAAGCGTCTCCTCGGGTTTGACCGGCCGATGTCCGCGGGTTCGAAGAATTGTCTTAAATCCAGAACCTGTCTCAGCTTGCGCTTGGTGTCGCCACAGAACGGGTTCGGCGAAGATTCGGCAGGCAACGGGTGTCACGGAGAAATGGTATTGCGTAAGGTTTTTACGGTTTTCCATTTCCAAGAAAAGGATTTGTTATCTGCGATTCGGCGGTATTGTCGCGTTTTTTCGCATCTGCTTGCGACTGGAAATCTGAGGTTTCGCGACGCCTACGAGTCCGTGGTTTGTCGTCGGGGAGTGACTTGGATGATTTGGCCCTTCGATAGAAGATGCCAGCAAAAAATGCAAAGAATACGGCATTGGCTGGCGTTCGCAAATTATAATCTACGCCGCTGTGAACTAGAATAGAAAGGACGGAAATTCCAGCCGCTATTTGAATGTAGTTGGCTTTCGACCAACGAAGGCCACGAGGCCAAACTCGTTTCCATTGAGCTAGGTATGCTCCCAAGCCAAAAAGTATTAGAGCAAGCCCAAACACTCCAGTTTCAACGATCCATTCAAGGTAATCGTTGTGTGCATGATTGATTATCCAACGCCCGTGAACTACTTCTTGGTGAGGGGGGTATATTTCATCGAACGTGCCGGGCCCGGCTCCGACAGGGAAGAATCGCTGGATAGCGTCAATGCTCCCGGAAAAGATGGTCCAGCGCCCATCGGTCAACGGGTCGCTCGCTGAAAACCGATCCAATACCGGCTCAACACCGATAATTAATGCTAGGGACAAAGCAGCAAGAAATAGAAATACAAATGCCCTTATTCTTTTCCGGTCCACAGAGCCGGCGGCGAAAACAAACATCGAAAGCAAGATGGACAAAACGCATATAGCGATCCCGGCGCGCGAGCGACTGAAAATAACCGCAACCAGGAACAAAACGAACGCTCCCGCCAATGCAACTCCCGTAATCCCTTTGGAACTCCCAAAAAAAGTAAAGCGAGCGATCATCGAGTCGCGCCCATGTAGGGTGCGGTTAAAATCTACTAGGAATTTGGCGAGGAGAGCGAGTGTTAAGGGTATTACCATATTGAGGAAACCCGCCAGGTGGTTTCGGTTGGTGTAAGTGCCTACGCCGCTACCGAAGTGAGCGTGCTCCATTCCGAGATACAGTGCGCTTTCTTTTCCTGAACCATACTGAGTTAGAGAAAGAAGGCTCTGCAGAACTGCAAAGATAATTATTAACTGCAAACAGCGAGAAAGTTGCTGGTCGGTCAAGGTTGATACGCTTAGGAAAACCGCAGCAGCGGGTATGAGGGTCAGCCAGGCAGCGGTTGTTTCGGTGGGGACTACAGACAAAAAAACAGAAGCAGTGTTTAGATCCCATTGAGGAAGGGGTGTCTCAAGCAAGGACCTCCCGGGCAGTAACGAAGAAAAATATTCTGGCAGCGGTATTAAGTATATGGCCGGTAATAACAGAATCGCTATAACGGCGACAACAATATGACGAGGAAGCGCTAGCCTAGATCGGGTCCACAGCAGCGATATCAATAAAACTAGAGACGTGGCCTGCAATGTCGTAGTAATGAGGGAAGACAGTCCCGTCGTAGCGAGAGGGGCAATTGTGACAACCGCAATCAGCAGGAAAAATCCATACCGACGCGCGGTGTCAATATCCGGTTTTGAGGCTAGATTCGTCATATTAGCAACTAAACAAGAGGCTAAGCCCTATATGGGGGCGATGGGCTAAGCGGGCGCCGTAACACGCAACTGTAACATGGATTACCGAGTCCGCGATTGACAGGAAAATGGCGGGGCTTTTCCGTGTTTCCTCGATTCAAACGATCGTCATTCCGGTGATTTTTGCCTGACCGGCATCCTTTAAGCGGGGCCGATGAGCACGGGTTCGCCGGCAGCGAGCGCCTACGTGGTGATTGGGCATCGGAAGCCGGTTCGAGGTCGTGAAGGTCAGGGCGAGCTGCAAGTCACGACGCCGACAGCCAACGAAAGGGTTCTTAGTGCTATCAACCAAGATGTTGTCCCGCCGGGTCTGCTCTTGAATTCGTTTGGGAATCTCGCGCATGGCTTGGCACGAAGAAGATCAGGGGCATTATGCGATTTCGGCACGAGTGTTGGCGTGGCCTAGATGGTTGAGATGGCCCCGAAACGAGCTTGATATCGGGCCATTCTAGTGTCGGCCCGCGATACGGGCTACGCGCCCACAGGGAAGGCTCAAATTCAAACCGCATAGGGGCGCGTTTGGTCACAAGGCGGAAAACCCCCCGCCGCCTCCAGGCCTACCGTGTCGGCGGTTTCTCGGGCAACGATATCGAGTTGCATGCTCCTCGCCATTCTAATCGATGGCGTTCTGCCCTTCCCAGATCGAGCGTCGCAGGAGAAGCCCTGGGTCTGGGTCACTCGTTCTCGGACTGGGACTGCCCGAATACGTGCCCGAATTAACGCCGGAGCGTCGACCGCTTCGAACGTCCCCAGAACCGATTCTCGATTGTGAAGATCATTCATGCGGCCAGTATATCAATGTCGCGGTGCTGGTGCGCGGCTGAAAGCAGCGGGGTTGTTCTCACCCGGCGTTCGCGAATGAAAGGCCCGGATTATTGTGAGTGGTGAATGGTTTGACCTGGAAGCAGGGCGACGTCTGCAGAAACTCCACGGAGTCGAACCATTCCCCGCGCCCCCCTGACTGCGGGGCGGTGTGTGCGCCGACCATGCCGAGACCACCCCGGATTGCGGGTCGCCAGTCGCTTGCGGCACCCGGGCGACCTGGTACTTTGCGGTTGTCCAGCAGCAGGTGGATGATTATCTCGGCGGCGCCGTGATCCGGGTGGGCATGTATAAATCTAGCGCGCCCTTGTCGTTACACATGCGCAAACACCGCAACAGAACAAAATGAGATGAAAATTTGCGCGTGCAAGCCGAACCGTACCTGTGGAGTTGCTCAGCTGGCTCAGGCAGCCAGCACCTTGTGAAACTAACTTAAAAAGCTATTGCTAACGCTAACGAAAGGAACAATAGTGGAATAATCACTTGATATTTCCGTTGCCTGGGCGGTCTATTTTTCCTAGGGAGACGCTGAAAACGCGCTCTCTGGCATTTTGCAGCAAGGCTTTCGAAAATGCGGTTTCCGAACGCCTTTATTTTCAGGCGGTAGGACGCCAAAAAATAGCGGGGCATCCTGCGCCGCGCGAGAAACGCGGTTTGATCAGCGTTTCCCTAGTGGAGCCCGGTCGTTCAGGATCTCGGTATAAACACGGTCCAAGACTTCGCTATGAGTAGGCGATTGCGCGTGATTCTTCCAGTAGGTTTCGAAGGCGGCCTTCGATAAACTATCCACTTGTTGTGACGCGCTATTAATGGCTTCGCTCCAAGAGGCAACGCCGCCGTCATGGACGATCACGCCAGTAACGCCGTCTTCGACCGCTTCCGCCGCCGCGTTCCAGGCACCACAAATAACCGGCACGCCTCGCGCGAGCGCTTCATAAGCGACAAGACCAAAAGTTTCGTACCACAAGCTCGGAAATACTAAGCAGCGGGCCTTCGCCAACCATTCGGAAACTTCATGTGGCTTCACCCATCCTGTTATCAAGGCGTTTGGGTTTGCAGCTTGAATAGCGTCACGTTCTGGCCCCTCCCCAACGAACACAGCTTTTACACCGCAACGCTGCGCCGCTTGCGCAAATACCAATGCTCCCTTCTCTGGGTCTAGGCGACCGATGTATAAGAAAAAATCATTACTTTCAGCGTCCACGCGGGCGCCATATTCCACTGAAATGGGATTGGGGACATAATGGAGTTGGGTTGCCGAATCCAAGTATGGCGCCATAATCATCTTCTGTTTTTTCGATAGGTAGATTATATGCTGCAAGTTCCGGGGCATGGCACCTATGCTCCACAATACTGCCTGGCGCGCGACGCGCCAAGCCTTATGCGAAGGATGACGCACGTCACAATTCGTTGCGAGACAAGAAGGTCGAAGCGCCTTACGAATACATATCTTTCGCTTCTTATAATCGTAGAAGCCGCCGTTCGGGCATGCTAGAAAATACTCGTGCATTGTAAAGACATGAGCGAGGGGGCCCGCGGTGATTACCGGGCCGATCGCAGGTGAAAGCGCCTTGGCGAAACCGTGGCAATGGACAATCGACGAGGCCGGATCGAAATTACCAATAAGTTCGCGCAGAGCCCTTGCTGCACCGCGGTTCCACAGGCCACGGGATGCTGCTGCTATTCGGTTAGGCTCAGCAAGTATGTCCGCTTGGTTGAGGCAAACGACATTAATGCCCGCCGACTCTAGGGTCGTATCTGCTGGTCCGCAGGCCGAAAAAAAAGTGACGTTAACACCCCTGGCCGCGAGTTCTTTGGCGGATTCGATGGCGACTTTGGCTTGCCCTCCATTAACGTAGGCATGGTCGTTGACGACGATTACATTTCGCAAAAGATTCCCTTTTTCGTGAATGAAAGAAGTGTTGGCGTGCTTGTTGCCTTTTTCGTCGGCCATTTATCAATATGTCGAATTGAAAAGGGGCGTCGTCGCACTGCTAGCGTGGGCGTCAATCTGGCGCTAAGTTGTCTTGTCAATGCTACCCATGAAGATCGGAGGCGATAACGCCTTACCGTTTGCTACAAAACGGGAGCCTTATGGGGTCGGCAGATTCGTATATGCTGTAGCCTGATTCGTTCATCGCGTTGTCCCTGACGTCGGTGGTGACGCTGTACGAGTTCGCGTTCGAGAATGGACCATGGCGTATCGTCGGGATTGATGTCGTGGCAATATGGCAAAGGAGAAGGCGGTTTGGGTTGCCGATATGTCCGTTGATGCGCTGGCGGATGTTCTTCAGAAAATCCGTCATCTAGCCATCGATGATCAGTATGGATGCCCCGATGTGCGCTGGGCGTGCTCTCGCCGACAATCGAGTTTCGGCCTGTGTGCAATCGACCCATGCACCCGACGCGGTGCTGTCCCGGTGTATATTTGGCGTTCACGGGGGGATTGTACCAAATGACCTCTTGCCTGGGTTTGCACTCAAGCAAGCCGTTTTGGGACGCATGGTCTAGGTGTGCCGGCTGACAGAGGTTGGCGCGCGCGAGTTGGTCGTTCTTCTTACGCCTCGGTTTCGATATTGGCGAGTTGGCAAACCGATCCGTATTGTCTTTGCGTAAACATGTCTGGGTGTAGATTCCGCTTTGGTTTCGCCTCCAGATAGATTCTCTTGATACGCTTGAGTATCTCTTTCTCGATGGCTTCGACGGTTTGTATTTCTACGCCTTCCGTGTCAATCTTTAAAATGTCGATATGCTCTTCATGAAGAAGGATACTCTTCAGTACCTCGTTGATTTCCAGACAGTCAACAGTAATCGTTTTTTCCGTGGCAACGCCAATGCCGCCATATCGTCCTGTTGGTTCAATACCAAACTCTAGCTGGCCACTTTCATAAGACACTGCTTTTTCTTGTAATACGTACCGATCCGAGAAGCTGGAAAGGCTCCTGGTTAGCTTCTCAATGTTCCTCGCGTCTGGTTCAAAAAGATAACATTTTGATTCGTTGTTCCGAGTTAGAAAATACAATGCACTAACGCCTATATTAGACCCCAAATCGACGACTACCTTGGTTTGGTCGCCAGCCGGATAGTCCATCCGGCAAAAAATCTCGTTCACTGTCAATATGTCGTGATGGGTATACAATATTATTTCTATCAACCCGACGGGGGTCCTGACCTTGATGCTATAGGGGTATTCTCCCCTCGCTGTTAGGTATCGATATGTATTTTCGAGGAAATTCGGATAATTGCGGAACATGTTGGCAAAGGCGATATAGTGTTGCCTTCCCGTGATCCCATTCAGGATTTGAGTCAAACTTCGATTTCCTAACATGATTTTCCTCGCGGACTGTAGCGGCGCCTTTAGCGATTCGGTTGGAGAATTAACTGCGGTAGTAGACGGATTCTGTCTCACATTGCGGATTGGTTCGATGTTGATAATCGCACCGTACTACGCGGTCGAATTTGGCGCGAATTATCAACAACGCGCCCAACCTCGTCGGGCACAGCATAGCCGGTCGCACTCCAACAAACAAGCCCTTTGCCCCGCTGGCCGGGGATAGGTGTCTTCGCGCTGAAAAGGGACTGGCGCTGGCCGCAGAACTTTTGGTTGGCCTGATCCGGAGGAGAAAGGGTCAGAAAACCGCGGATAGTTTGACCTCGAGTCTGATAACGCGAAGTTGTAAACCCGGCATCAGTAAGATAAAGGGGGAGAGGACGACGCGGTCAGGGGGCGAAAATACCAAAGCCGTCAGCGCCAAATCGCAAGTGTGTTGAATCCGTGTATGCGCCGGACTTGCCACATGCCGAGCAGATTGTTGGTCGCGATCCCCGTTGCGGTTGCAATGGCCGCTCCTGTCATTCCA
The DNA here is from genome assembly GCA_963753615.1 of uncultured Gammaproteobacteria bacterium. Classification (GTDB taxonomy): domain Bacteria; phylum Pseudomonadota; class Gammaproteobacteria; order Chromatiales; family Chromatiaceae; genus CAVWCW01. Next base: position 170,491 of record CAVWCW010000027.1, on the reverse strand, counting down.
TACCCGGGGATTAACCCAAGCCCGAGTGCGATCGTTAAGATTGCAGATATCAGAACGTTGCGTCTGAGGAGTTTCTCGTGCCCTGTCATGGACAAAAGGAAGCTAACGGAACCGGTTGCTACGTTAATAAATTGAGCGACTGCGAGAATCCGCATACCGGTTGCGCCTGCGCTAAACTCGGGGCCGAAAAGCTGAAGAACCTGTTGCGGGAAAAACAGCATTAGCGCGAGTGGAAAAAGCGCAAAAGTAATCATTAGACGCGTGACATGGTAGGAAGTTTGGCGGAGGGAGTCGTATTGCTTTAACCGATAAAGTTCGGCGAATTTCGGGGCCGCGATGCTATTAACCGCGGCGAGAACCAGACTGATCAGCATTGCAGTACGCTGGGCGGCGTTAAAAATGGCTATTTCAGTACTGCTTGCCCATACACCAAGAATGATCTGAGACGCCCAGAAAGTCACTTGTACCAGAATGGCGATACCGAGCAGTGGAATACAACTCGCCAGAATTTCGGAGCGGTCGATGCGAGCGGCAGTCGTTTCTTTGTTCGAACGCTTGCTCCACCAAAAAGCACCGAGAATCCAAGTCAGGCCGCTGGCAAGGACAAATAACCAGCCGACCGTAGTAGTTTTCTGTGGGCCCAAAAGCAGAGCTAGGACAAGCAATATCAGCGGAGCGGATACGCTAAACACAATCGTGGACTGCGGGATCCGCTTAATCCCCTGCAGGGCCTTCGCATAGAGAATAAACAAAGCCATAAAAGGGATGCCGAGCGACATGACTCGGATTACATCGGCAAAGGTCGGCAGGTTGAAGACGTGATTGGCGAGCGTGTCCGCAAATAACCAAAATAGCGTTGCTACTATGAGGGAAGCGATGAGGGACCAGCGGATGCCGGACCGGAAAAGGGCGTTGATCTGTGCCGAGTCTTCGGTTGCTTGATGTGAGGCCATGAAGCGGACGAATGTTTCGTCGAGCCCCAGGCGGCTGATCGCGGCGGCAATGAAAATGATCGAATACGCCAGGAAGAACAAACCGGATTCAGCCGCGCCAAGTTGCCGGGCGATAACCAGGTTCATACCAAACATGGAACCGCCCGCGAGGACTTTCACGATAATGGCGATGCTGCTGCCACGCAGGACCTCTTTCGAGTGACGGTCTGCGCCTTTGAGCCTTGTGAGGATTTTATTTATCAAGTCTTACTGGAACCGGCAGGGTTGGTGGGTCGTTGAATCTCGGGTTGTTGAGAAAAGGGCGTCCTTGTCGGCTTTCGATGCAAGGATATCACGGCTGCGCGTCTCGCCATGGGGATCTACCGACGGACTGCGGTATCCGGGGTTTGGCGACTCGTCCTCGTCTTTTCTGTCGGCCACTCCGGCGCCAAGCCAGCGCTTCGAGCAGGGGGGCGGCGACGGGACGCTTGAGCGGCGTTCCTGCCGCATGCCGGCACGGGATCGCGCGCCCAGGCGGGGGGCGCGTTCGGCTTCCGGAAATGCTGATGTGCGGTCGCTCGGAGACGGGGGATAGGAAGGAGGGCGGGGAGGTTGGCTAGGCCAATGGGCGGCTTTCCAAGAATTCCACGGGCCGCTTGGTGGCGTGGGGCCTATCCTCCGGCCTTCATGCTGTCCGCCGCGTGTTTAGGCGGAAAGCTGAAGGTTAGACGTCGCGTTGGTGATCCCGTGCCGGGTTAACAAAAAAATTAGCCCCGAATATCGGGGCTAACTACTGAAAGTCACCAGCCAGCCACTGCGTGGCTAAAGGCTAGTGATTTGTCGACACGAAACGGCTATCGAGTCGCCGGCTCAAGGGCCGAAAGGCGCTCTTGCAACTCGTTGATCTTCTTGTGCTGTTGCAACGTGTACAGGGTCAGTTCCTCCACTTTTTCCAGCAGAGCGACCTGTAGTTCGCTGACATTGATTCCGCCGTGCGCGGCAACGTCTTCCTCCGACGGGACATTGGGCAAATGCCCGTTTTCCTGGATAAAGCCGGCCAGTTCGTCCAGCGAGCGGAGTTCATAGCTCGGTTTGAAGACGTAATCCGGGTAGGAGCTTGCGGCGGTCGTGAGGCCGCCCGCTATGGTCAGGTCGCCGGACGGAAAGAGGTCGAAAGCCGTGGTCGACCCGCCGACCCCCATCTGGACTCGCCCGTTGCTGAAAATCCGAAACTCGGTTATCCCGCTCCCGATGCGGTTGTTGGTGAAGGTCCCGTTCGAGTTTTGCATAGCCCAGGTTGAACCCGCCGTGTCCGTCAACGCAACTTGCAGGGCGCCGTTATTCTCAACGTTAAGCAGTGGGGCTATGCCGCTGTTGCCGGCGGTGCGGCGCACGTGCAGGGCAGCGTTCGGAGAGGCGGTGCCTATACCTACGTCGCCGGTGGTGCCCTCAACATCGATGGAACTGGTTGGCGCGTTCGGCCGGATGCGGAACGGGAGCCTGGAGCCATTGGTGACGTCGCGGATAAAGAAGTTGGTCTCGTTGCCCGCAAGGTCCCAGGTCTGGGGCGTGAAGCCGGAGGAGCCGTCCTGCTCCAGGCGCAGCGTCGGGGTGTCTCCGTCCGTTACATGAAGTTCGACGACCGGCGTACTGGTGCCGAACCCGATGCGGCCGCCGTCTTCCACGTACAGGGAATTGCTGGGAGCATTGCCCTCGATGGTGAAGGGGAGGCGTCCGGCGTCGTCATCCTGAACCGAGAACCTGGTCAAACCGCCGTTGCTGGTGTCGTTGAAGATGAGCGTCCAATCGCGCGTGGGGAAGCTGGCGCTGTTGCTGGTGTCCGTGGCATCGAGGCGTATATTGTTTTCTTTCATGCGAATGGTGTCGAAGCCGAAGGCCTCGCCGTTGACGCAGTCGAAGCCCACGCACAGGCTGCCCTGGATGATCACGTCATCCGGGTGGACGATATCGGCACTGGCCGAGCCGGCTCCGAGGGCCAGGAGGGCGGCGGCGATGCTGACCGGGAGTTGTTTCTTGAGCGCCATCTTCGGGGGGGTCTCCGTGGAAATAGTATTCTTGTTCAGTTGCATTGGATCACTCCTCCTGCTGGCTCGGGTCTACCGGGACACCGCCGGCCACGGAGAACGAACCGGATTGCACTGTGGCGTCAACCTGCGGCAGGTTCGGCCCTCTGGTGGTCGACGCGGATACCGGGCGGCCATTGGCGTCGATCGCGCCGGGCGACCCGTCGGACCGTGCGCTCTTGGCAACCAGGCGGATTTGGGGCATGCCATAGAGTTCGTATGTGTACACGCCGTCTTCAGCGATCGCGTAGTAAGGCGGCGAGCCGGCGGGGAAAGTTTCCTTGGTCACATTGCCGTTCGGAGCCGACACCGTGAGCACCGCGTTCGCGCCCGCCAGTTCCGGCGTCGGATCCCACCAGACCTCGTCGTTCGCCACGTAGAGGGTGGCCAATGGCTCGCCCCCGGCATCTGCCAGCGCAGAGGCAGCGGTACCCAGCAGCAAGGCGCCTGCCGCCGCCAGGGTCGTGCGCACGCCCTTAAGTCCGTAAGATTTCATCGATGTCGCCCTCCTGGGGGGTTTGGTCCGCTAGGGACCCAATAATGTTACCGGGTGATTATTAGCTGCTGGCCTTTTTAGGCCATTGTGAGAACCAATTAATAGAAGTTCCCCTATGCTGAAGGGTAGTGCAAGGTTCCTGCGGAATGCAAGTGCTAAGTGTTCGCATTTGGCTTCGAGCCGACCCTTGCCGATCGGCGTTCTCCGAGCAGAGCCGGCTGGCCCGGCAGTCCCAGCAATCACCCAAGCGACTTGACATCGCCTTTGCGCTTGGAACTCTCCAGGGCGGGAGCCAAGCCGATTGCGACCAAGACGGCCAGGGATCAGCATGGTCCTCTGCTTGGCGCAACTGCCCCACACGGGCGTGAGGCGCGGCAGATCATGGCGGGTACCGGGGGAGCCCTGTCGGCTTCGGGTTTTCGAAGCGGACAAGCGCGGCGGTTGCGGTCGCGGCCCAGCCCCGAGTTTTCCTGTATGTGCTGGAAAGGCTACACTGCGTTGCCCGAGACCGCCGGTCCACGCCGGCTTTGATCTTCCAATGCACCCTCAAGGAGAGCGACCGGCATGCCAAGCCCCCAGCCCCATGTGCGCCAGTTTCCGACTTCCCGTTTGCGTCGCATGCGGCGCGATGCGTTCTCGCGCCGCATGATGCGCGAGAACGCCCTGACCGCCGCGGATCTGATCTACCCGGTGTTCGTGCTGGAGGGACAGAATCAACGCGAGCCGGTGGCCTCCATGCCGGGGGTGGAGCGGGTCAGCATCGACCTGCTGTTGGGGGAGGCGCAGCAGTTGGCCGAACTCGGAGTGCCCGCCCTGGCCCTGTTTCCGGTCACCCCTGCATCCGCCAAGAGCGAGGATGCGCGCGAGGCCTACAACCCCGAGGGACTGGCCCAGCGCGCGGTGCGGGCGCTGAAGCAGGCGTTACCGGAACTCGGGGTGATCACCGACGTGGCCCTCGACCCCTTCACCACCCACGGCCAGGACGGCCTGATCGACGCCACCGGCTACGTCATGAACGACGAGACGGTAGAGGTGCTGGTCCGCCAAGCACGCTCCCACGCCGACGCCGGGGCCGACGTGGTGGCCCCCTCGGACATGATGGACGGCCGCATTGGCGCTATCCGCGATGCGCTGGAGGGGGCGGGGCAGATTCACACCCGTATCCTGGCCTATTCCGCCAAATACGCCTCCAGCTTCTATGGCCCCTTTCGCGACGCGGTGGGTTCCGCCGCCAATCTCGGCGGCGGCAACAAATACAGCTACCAGATGGACCCGGCCAACAGCGACGAGGCCCTGCATGAGGTCGCCCTCGACCTCCAGGAGGGGGCGGACATGGTGATGATCAAGCCTGGCATGCCGTATCTGGACATCGTGCGCCGGGTCAAGGATGAGTTCCGGGCCCCGACCTTCGTCTACCAGGTGAGCGGGGAATACGCCATGCTCAAGGCGGCGGCCCAGAACGGCTGGCTGGACGAGCGCAGCGTGGTATTGGAGTCCCTGCTCAGCATCAAGCGCGCCGGGGCCGATGGGATACTCACCTATTTCGCCAAGCAGGCCGCGGCCTGGCTGCGGGAAGGGTGATTCGGGGGATGACCGACCGCTACGCCGTCATCGGCAATCCCATCGAGCACAGCAAGTCTCCGCAGATTCACGCCGCCTTCGCCGCGCAGACTGGGCGAGTCCCTGGAATACGTCCGTTTGCTCGGAACCCCGGGTCGCTTCGCCGAGGAGGTCCGGGGGTTTTTCGCCAACGGCGGAAAGGGCCTCAATGTCACCGTGCCCTTCAAACTGGAGGCCTGGGAGCTGGCCGATGAACGCAGCCCATGGGCGCGCCTGGCACGCGCGGCAAACACTCTGATATCCGCTGCCGGGCGGGCGCGTTCGCGCAGACAATACCGATGGTGTCGGACTGGTGCGCGACCTCCGGGTCAACCATGGAGCCGAGCTGGCGGGCAAGCGCCTGCTGCTGCTCGGGGCCGGGGGCGCCGCCCGCGGCGTGCTGGGGCCCCTTTGCGACTGCCGGCCGGCATCCATCGCCATCGCCAACCGCACCCCGGACCGGGCCGAGCAGTTAGCCGCCGAACTCGCGGAGCTGGGCCGCGTCGAGGGCATGGGCCTGGGGCGGTTGGCCGGGCGGCGCTTCGACCTGATCGTCAATGCCACCGCCGCCGGCCTGCAGGACCGGGTTCCGGAGATCCCGGAAGATCTGCTGAATCCCGGCGGCTGGTGCTACGACATGATGTACGGCGACCAGTCCACCGCCTTCGTGCGCTGGGGCCAGGCCCACGGGGCGGTCAAGAGTCTGGATGGCCTGGGCATGTTGGTGGAGCAGGCGGCCGAATCATTTTATCTATGGCGCGGCCTGCGTCCCGACACCGCGCCGGTGATCCGCGCCCTGCGCGGCTGACGATCAGCCGCGCCGCTGCACGGAGCGGCGGTGGCGTTCGGCTAGGCGCTGGTAATGCTGGGCGGAGTATTCGAGGTACGCCAGTTCCTGTTCCGTCAAGGCTCTGACCCGGCGCACCGGCGAGCCGAGCCAGAGATGGCCGCCTTCCAGGCGTTTATCCCTCGGCACCAGGCTGCCCGCCCCCAGCATTACCCGCGGTTCCAGCACAGCCCTGTCCAGCACGATGGACCCCATGCCGATCAGGCAGTGGTCGCCGATCTCGCAGGCATGCAGCACGACCCGGTGGCCCACGGTTACTCCGTCCTCCACCCGCAGAGGTTGGCCGCCCGGCGAGTAAGGGCTGTCGTGGGTTACGTGGAGTACGCTGCCGTCCTGGATATTGCTGCCACGGCCAATACGGATGGCCTGGATGTCCCCGCGCACCACCGACTGCGGCCAGACAGAGGAACCGGCCCCGATCGCCACATCGCCGATGACCACCGCGGTAGGGTCGATCCAGGCATCGGGCGCGACCCTCGGGTGCTTGCCGTCGAATACTCGAAGATTGCTCATGGCTCCCTATTCTGCCATTGTTAACGGCTTGCGCCTTTGGTTTTTTTGGGGGCCTGGGCGCGCTGCGGGCCAGTGCAGTTCTCAGCCCTAACCGTTAACGGCGGTACATCAGTGAGCAAGTGCATTTACGCCAAATCGCTGTTCCTTGTGGCCGGCTTGCCCGGTCTGCTGCAGGCACAGCCGGTGTTCATCGACGCGGGCGCCGAGGCCGGACTCGACTTCGTTCATTTCAATGGCATGTCGGGACAATACTTCTTTGTAGAGATGACCGGGCAGGGCGGGGCCCTGTTCGATTACGACAACGACGGCGATCTCGATCTTTATCTCGTGCAGGGGTCCATGCTGGGGCCGGGCAAAACCCTCGACGATGCCCTGTTTCCGCCGCGGGACCGCCCGCCCCGGGATCGCCTGTACCGCAATGATCTCCAAATCGATCCAGACGGCAGCCGCAGCCTCCGTTTTGTGGACGTCACCGAGGCCAGCGGCATTCGGCTCGAGGGCTACGGTATGGGGGTGGCCGCCGCTGACTACGACAACGACGGCTGGGTCGATCTTTACGTTACCCACTACGGCGGCAACCGCCTGCTCAGGAACCTGGGCGACGGGCGCTTCGCCGACGTCACCGAGGCCAGCGGCACCGGCGATGATGCCTGGGGCACCAGCGCCAGCTTTGTCGACTTCGACCGCGACGGCCGGCTTGACCTTTACCTGGCCAACTACGTCGACTACTCGGTGGCCGAGAACAAGGTCTGCTACGGGAAGAGCAGCCGTCGCGACTATTGCGGTCCTTCCGGCTTCTTACCCGTCCACGACCGTCTCTTCCGAAACCTGGGCGAGGGGCGGTTTGCCGAGGTCAGCGACCGACTGCTCAAGGGCTATCGTCCCGGGCCCGGTCTCGGGGTGCTCGGCGCCGATTTAAACGGCGACGCCTGGCCGGATCTCTACGTCGCCAACGACGGCGCGGCCAACCAGTTCTGGCTCAATCAAGAGGGCCGGGGCTTCGTCGATGACGCCCTGTTTTCCGGCACCGCGGTCAACCGCGAGGGCAAGGCCGAGGCCAGCATGGGGCTGGATGCCGGCGACTTCGACAACGACGGCGACTTGGACCTGTTCATCACCCACCTGATGGGCGAAACCAACACCCTCTACGTCAACAACGGCCAGGGTCTATTCGAGGACCGCACCGTTCAATACGGGCTGGCCGCGGGCAGCTTTCCCTATACCGCTTTCGGCACCGCCTGGCTCGACTATGATAACGACGGCTGGCTCGATCTGCTGGTGCTCAACGGCGCAGTGCAGGTCGTCGAAGCCCTGGCCCGGGCCGGCGATCGATATCCTCTGGATCAGCCGGACCAGTTGTTCCGGAATCAGCAGGGGAAGGGGTTCCGGGAGGTCGACTATGCGACGGACTCGCCGCTGCGCCGGCCTGCCGTCAGCCGCGGTGCCGCCTTCGGGGATATCGACAACGACGGCGACACCGATCTGGTGGCCTTCGACAACAACGGTCCGGTGCGCCTGTTGCTCAATCAAATCGGCCAGGACCGTCCGTGGCTTGGCCTGAGACTGCTCGATGCCGAGGGCCGTTTCGACCGCCTCGGCACCCGGGTCGAGTTGCTGCGCAACGACGGGCCAAATCTCTGGCGCCGGTCCAGCAGTGACGGCAGCTACTGCGCCGCCAACGACCCGCGGGTGCTGATCGGCCTGCCGGAGCCGGCGGCCCAGGCCAGCGTGCGCATCCACTGGCCCGATGGGGCGGTCGAGGAGCGCGAGTTGGCGTTAGATGGGACCTATCATCAGATCCGCCAAGGGGAGCGACAGCAGCATGCAGACTAGCCGGGTTGGCCTGCGGGCCCTTTTCTGCGTTGCATTTTGGCTCGGGGCGCAAGGCGCGGCCGTGGCCGGGGCCCTTGGGGCGGCTGCGGAGCCCGGTCGGGACTTGGCGCCGCCCGCCACCCTGGTGACCCTGCCGCCGATCGATGCCGCTGCCCTGGAGCCGGTGGTGGCGGCCCAGATCGAGCAGGCCCGGACCTCGCTGCAGGCGCTGCATGGGCAGTCCGCCGATCCCGTCCGGCTGAGCGCTGCATACGGTGAATTGGGCAAGCTGTATCAAGTCTATGGGCTGGATGAGCTGGCGGGAATCTGCTACCGAAATGCCCTTGTGCTTGAGCCCGACGCCTACGACTGGAACTACTACCTGGCCTACCTACACGAGCAGTCCGGGCGCGTCGAAGCAGCCCTGCGTTACTACCGCCTCGCCGCCGATTTGCACCCGGAGCCGGCTCTGGCCGAGACCCGAATCGGCGACCTGCATTACCTGCAGGGCCGGCACGACGAGGCCAAGGCCGCATACCTGCGGGCCCTGTTCCTGCAGCCTGGCGCCAGCGCTCTGCTGGCTCGCCTGGGCGAGTTGGCCCTGGAGGAAGAGCGCTTCGAACTCGCCATCAAATATCTTTCGAATGTATTGGCGGCCAACCCTCGAAGCCAACCGGCTCTACTACTCCCTGGGCATGGCCCAGCGCGGACTGGGCCAGGAACAGGCCGCCCGCGAAAGCCTGGCCTTGAGCGGCCCGGTCGGGGTGAAACCTCCCGGACGCCTTGATCGACGAATTGCAGACCCTGGTGCGCGGCGAACGCCTGTACCTGCTGCAAGGCAAGCTGGCCTATTCCATGGGCGACTACGAGCGCGCCGAACAGGACTTCCGCGCCGCCCTGGAATCCAACCCGCACAGCGCGCGGGCCCGCATCAACCTGGGTTCCACCCTGGCAATCCTGGGCCGCCCTGCAGAGGCGGAGGAGGAATACCGGCAGGCCCTCAACCTGGAACCCGACAACCTGACCGCCCATTACAACCTTGGCCATATCCTGGTCAAGGCCGGCCAGGGCGCGGCGGCGGTGGAGCACCTGGAGCCGGTGCTGGCCGCCAAGCCCGAGGACGCCGAGGCTCAGGAGTTGATGGCTCAGGCCCGCGAGCAGCAGGGGGACGTCGACGCCGCCCTGGAGCACTATAAGCTGGCAGTGCGCCTCAACCAGCGGGCCGCGGGCGGTTGGATGGGAGGCGCCCAGTTGCTGGTGCGCCTGAAGCGCTATGGCGAGGCCATTAATGTCCTGGAGCAGGCTCATCGGGCACTGCCGGACAGCCTTCGCATTGCGCACGCCCTGGCCAAGATGCGGGCCGGCGTGCCCGACCTTCAATTGCGCAACGGCGAGCAGGCTTTGGCCCTGGCCGAGCACGCGGCGGCGGCCGATCCCAGCCCCCTGTACCTGCAAACACTGGCCATGGCCCATGCCGAAGTCGGCCAGTGCGAAGAGGCCGCCGCGGCCCAGCAGCGGGCCCTGGAACAGGCTCGAGAACTGGGTCTGGCCGACGCCGAGCGCCTGCAACCGTTACTGCTCTTGTACCGCGAGAAGCGCCCCTGCAGGTATCCGGGGAACTGAGGGGCGGGCGTTTTCCGTCGCCGGGCCGGCTCTGGTAGAATCGCGCTCCAGTCTGGTCCGCGCCGGCAGGAGGTCTCGCCATGCACTTGAAAACCAAATCCCAGCACATCTTCGACGTCGACGAAAAGGGCTTTCCGGCGGAGGTGATCGAGGCCTCTCGACAGCGGCCGGTCCTGGTGGATTTCTGGGCCGACTGGTGCGCGCCCTGTCACGGCCTGGCACCGCACCTCGAGCGGGTGGTCGGGGAACTGGCGGGGGCCGTCAAACTGGCCAAGGTGGAAGTGGACGACAATATGCGCCTGGCCGGCCACTACCGGCTGCGCGGCTTTCCCACCGTGATCCTGTTCGCCGACGGCGAGGAACTCGGACGCTTCAGCGGCGCCCGCGCCAGCCACTGGATCCGCGATTGGATCGAAGAACACGCCGGCGATCGGCTGGCGGATGCCGGCGCCTGAGTCCCGCGCGTTTCCGGTACTACGCTGCCCGAAGTATATTGCCAGTCCTCAGTCCTCAGTCCTCAGTCCTCAGTCCTCGGTCCTCAGTCCTCAGTCCTCAGTCCGAACCCTCGGCGTACCAGTCCCGCGGCTTGAGAAACACCTCGTACAGCCTCGCCTCGGGGCTGCCAGGCTCGGGCCGCCAGTCGTAGCGCCAGCTCACCCGTGGCGGCAGCGACATCAGGATCGACTCGGTGCGCCCCCCGGACTGCAGCCCGAACAGGGTGCCGCGGTCGTAGACCAGATTGAACTCTACGTAACGCCCGCGCCGGTAGTGCTGGAAATCCGTTTCGCGGGCACCGTAGGGCGTGTCCTTGCGGCGCTCGACGATCGGCAGGTAGGCCGGCAGGTAGTGGTCGCCGATACTGCGCGTGATCGCAAAGCAGCGCGCGAAACCCGCCCTCGTTGAGATCGTCGAAGAACAACCCGCCGATGCCGCGGGGCTCGTCGCGGTGGCGCAGGTAGAAGTAGTCGTCGCACCACCGCTTGAGGCGGGGGTAGAGTTCCGGGCCGAACGGGGCGCAGGCGTCATGGGCCACCTGATGCCAGTGTCGGGCGTCTTCCTCGAAGCCGTAATAGGGGGTGAGGTCGAATCCGCCGCCGAACCACCAGACCGGGGCCTCCCCCGGCTTCTCGGCAATGAAAAAGCGCACATTGGCGTGGGAGGTGGGCACATAGGGATTGCGCGGGTGCAGTACCAGGGACACCCCCATGGCCTGAAAACCGCGCCCGGCCAACTCCGGGCGCTGCGCGCTGGCCGAGGGCGGCAGGCGCTCGCCGAAGACGTGGGAGAAGTTGATACCGGCCTGCTCGAACACCGCCCCATCGTTCAGGACCCGGGTGCGTCCGCCGCCGCCGTTGGCGCGATCCCAGGCGTCCTCGCGGAACCGAGCCTGGCCGTCGGCCTGCTCGACCGCGCTGCAGATGCGCTCCTGCAGCGTCAGCAGGTAATCTTTCACCGCCTGGATGTCGGGCTGGTCGGTCATCGGAGGTTCTCCTTATCGGGCATGGGTTCAGGCCCGCAGCAGGCGTCCGCTGCGGCCGTCGCGGATACTGGTGGGCCGGCGTAAAGCGCCCAGGGCGCCCGCGAGCACGAGGTCCAGGCGGTCGCCGAAGTAGCGGCGCACCTGCAGCGCGCCGCGCGCGGGGGGCGCGCCAGCCGGGTTGGCGCTGGTGGAGACCAGGGGCCCGCCCCAGGCGCGACACAGGGCCCGGGCCAGGGGGTGGGCGGTGACCCGCACCGCCAGCGTTTCGTGGGTGCCGGTCAGCCAGTAGGGGGTCTCCGGGGCTGCCGGTAGCAGCCAGGTCGCGGGCCCGGGCCAGCCGGCCAGGATCTCGGTCATGCGCGGCTCGGGGAGCGTCTGTACGTAGGGAGCCAGCTGGGAGAAGTCGGAGGCGATCAGGATCAGGCCCTTTTCCACCGGGCGCTGTTTGAGCGCGAGCAGGCGCTGCACCGCCCAGGCGTCGTCGGGGTCGCAGCCGAGGCCGAACACCGCTTCAGTAGGGTAGGCGAGGATACCGCCGCCGGCCAGGACACGGGCAGCCTGGCGCAGCCGCCAGGACGGGGGGGAGTAGGGGGGCGCTGGCTGGCTCACCGCGGGCGCAGACTAAGAGCGGTTGCCGTTCAACCCGCCTCGTCGGCCTCCACCGACTCGGAATAGCTGCAATCGCGTTGCGGACAGACCTTTTCCGTGCCCCGGCTCTTGGTAGTCTTGAGGGTCAGGACCGGCCAGCCACACTGGGGGCAGGGCTCGCTCAGGGGCTCGTTCCACACCGCGTAGTCGCAATCGGGATAGGTGGAGCAGGAGTAGAAGATCTTGCCGCGCCGGGATTTGCGCTTAAGCAGACTGCCCTTTTGGCACTGGGGACAAGGGACCCCGGTCTCGGTGGGCTTTTCCAACGGCTCGATAAAGCGGCATTTCGGGTAGCCGGAGCAGCCGATGAACTTGCCGTAGCGGCCGGTCTTGATCAGCAGTTCCGAGCCGCACTCGGGGCACTGGCGATCCTTGACCACCTCCGGCTCCTGGGCCGCCTGGCGCTCCGGATTAAGGTCCCGGGTATAGCTGCATTCCGGGTAGTTGGTGCAGCCGACGAAGCGGCCGTGGCGGCCGAGTCGGATCGACAGTTGGCTGCCGCATTCCGGGCACTTTTCGTCCATCGCCTCGTGGGTGACGTCGCTGCGCTTGACGTTCTCCTCGGTGTGGTCGATCTGCGATTTGAACGGGGTCCAGAACTGCTGCAGCAGGGGCACCCATTCCCCTTCGCCCCGGGACACCGCGTCCAATTCGTCCTCCAGCTTGGCGGTGAAGTCATAGTCGACGTAGCGCTGGAAGTAATCGGTGAGAAAGCGGTTGACCACGCGCCCGACGTCGGTGGGCTCGAAGCGCTTTTTGTCCAAGGTCACGTATTCGCGGTCCTGGAGGGTGGAGATGATGGAGGCGTAGGTGGAGGGGCGTCCGATGCCGTGTTCTTCCAGAGACTTCACCAGACTGGCCTCGGTGTAGCGCGGCGGCGGCTCGGTGAAGTGTTGTTCCGGGCGGATGCCGCGCAGCGTCAGGGTTTCGCCCTCGCGCAGGGGCGGCAGCATCTTTTCGTCGCTGTCGCCCGCCTGTGCGTCATCCACCCCCTCAAGATATAGCGCCATAAAGCCTGGCTTGGCGATGGTGGAGCCGGTGGCGCGGAACAGGTTGCCGGGATCGCCGCAGGCCAGATCCACCGCTACCGTGTGGATGGTGGCGTGCATCATCTGGGAGGCGACGGAGCGCTTCCACACCAGTTCGTAGAGGCGGAACTGATCCTTGGTCAGATGCGTCTGCAGTTCCTGAGGGGTGCGCAGAACCGAGGTGGGGCGGATCGCCTCGTGGGCCTCCTGGGCGTTCTTCGCCTTGGTTTTGTACTGACGCGGCTGCTCCGGTAGATCATCATTGCCGAAGCGTTCCCGGATGTAGCCGCGGATCTCGACCACCGCCTCGTCCGCCAGGTGCACCGAGTCGGTGCGCATATAGGTGATCAGGCCGACCGCACCGCCGCCGATGTCGATGCCCTCGTACAGCTGCTGGGCCAGGCGCATGGTGCGCTGGGCGGTGTAGCCGAGCTTGCGCGCCGCCTCCTGCTGCAGGGTCGAGGTGATGAAAGGTGCCGCCGGATTGCGCCGGCGTTGCTTCTTTTCCACCTTGTGCACCAGCAACTCGCCGTTGCCGGCTTCCAGCAGTCGGCCCCGGGCGCTGCTCGCAGCGGCCTCGTCGGTGATGCTGAACTGCTCCATTTTCTCGCCCTGGTAGCGCGTCAGGCGGGCGCCGATCGGGCGCTCGCCCTGGGCCGCATCGGCCTCGATGGTCCAATATTCGCGCCGCTCAAACGCCTCGATTTCCAGCTCGCGTTCGACGATCAGGCGCAACGCCGGGCTCTGCACCCGGCCCGCGGACAGGCCGCGCCGCACCTTCTTCCATAGCAGGGGCGATAGATTGAAGCCGACCAAGTAGTCTAGGGCCCGGCGCGCCTGTTGGGCGTTGACCAGGTCCATTGAGAGTTCCCGCGGGTGCTCCATGGCCTCTTGGATGGCGCGCTTGGTGATTTCGTTGAACACCACGCGGTACACCGGCTTGTCCTTGAGGATGCGCCGCGCCTTGAGCAATTCGAACAGGTGCCAGGAGATCGCCTCGCCTTCGCGGTCCGGGTCCGTCGCCAGGTATAGGGCGTCGGACTTGCGCATTGCTTTGGCGATGGCCTGGACGTGGCGGTCGTTCTTGTCGATCGCCTGATATTGCATGCGAAATCCCTGTTGCGGGTCCACTGCGCCTTCCTTTGGCACCAGGTCGCGCACGTGGCCGTAGGAGGCCAGCACGGAGAAGTCCTTACCCAGGTATTTCTCGATGGTCTTGGCTTTTGCGGGGGATTCGACGATTACCAGATTCATGGTATTTGCTAGCCGGTTGGAGGGCGGCCGTCCGTGGCTCCGGTCGGTAGCCGCGGGTTGGGGTGCGCTTGAGTCAGTGCAGGTATGCAGGGGTTTCGCTGTATACCAAATCCTCCATATGGGCGAAGGCGGCCTCCTGTCCGGGGCGGTTCATCAACACCAGCAGGACCACCCACTTCAGCTCCTCGACGGTGATTTGCGGGGAATCCAGCGCCATGGCGCGCTCGATCACCATCTCGCGTCCTTCCTGATCAAGGATTGCGTTCTGCTCCAGGAACATTAGCAATCCCCGTGCATCGGTATCCAGGCGCCGAATCTCCTGCGCCGAGAACTGGCGGAACGACCAGCGGCGAGGCGCCACCAGGCTGGGAGTGCGTTGCTGGTCCGCGAGTTCGTCCAGCCATTGGAAGGCCTTTTCGATCTCCTCCTGCGGGAAGCCGGCTTCGGCGAGCTCGTCGTGCAGCTCGCTCTGGTCCGGGGGGGGAGTCTCCTCGCCGCCCATGTAGTTCTCGTAGAGATAAATCAGGACATCGACCACGTAATCATTCATTTGCTGTCCTCGTTTCACGGCAGCAGGGCGGGAAACGTCCCGCCCGTGGCTCATCCGCCCCGGCTGCGGCAGTATCGGCCGCCGGCCAGCGCAGCCACCTGCCCTTCCAGCTCAAGGATCAGCAGCATGGAGGAAACCGCTTCCGCCGTCAATCCTGTGCGCTGCACCAGCAGATCCACTGGAACCGGGTCGTAGCCGAGCTGCTCCAGCAGTCGCTGGTATTCCGGATCCAGCTCGCGGGCCGCGGGCGGCTCCGTCGCAGGGGTGTCGGCGGCGGCGTCGAGCCCCCCCAGCAGGGCGCCCAGCTCCTCTATGATGTCGGCGCCGGTCTCCACCAGCTTGGCGCCTTGACGGATCAGGGCGTGACAGCCTCGGGCCAGCGGGTTGTGGATAGAGCCGGGGATGGCGAATACTTCCCGGCCCTGCTCGGCGGCACAACGGGCGGTAATCAGGGAGCCGCTACGCAGGGCCGCTTCGACGACCAGCGTGCCCAGGCTGAGGCCGCTGATGATGCGGTTGCGGCGCGGGAAGTTCTGGGCAGTTGGGGGGGTGCCGGGCGGAAATTCGGACACCAGGGCCCCGTTGGCGGCGATGCGGTGGGCCAATTCCCGGTGGCGGGCCGGGTAGACCCGGTCCAGGCCGGTACCTGTGACCGCCAGGGTCGTGCCGGCGCCAAGCGCGCCCTCGTGGGCGGCGGCGTCTATGCCCAGGGCCATGCCGCTGGTCACCGTGAGCCCGGCTCCGGCCAGTAAGCGGGCGAAACCCTGGGCGGTTTCGCGCCCCGGGGTCGATGGATTGCGCGTACCGACGATGGCGATCTGGGGGGCGCTCAACATGGCCGGGTCTCCGTGCACGAACAACAGCGGCGGCGGGTCCGGGATCTCCCTGAGCAGGTCGGGATAGTCCGAGTGTTCCAGGGTCAGCAGGTGGTTGTTGGGTTGTTCGAGCCAGTCCAAGTCGGCCCGCAGGCTGTCGCGGTCGCGGGCCGAAAGGTAATCCAGGGCCGGCGCCTTCAAACCCAGTGCCTCCAGTTCCCGGCGCGGGCTGGCCAGTATCGCCGCGGGCGTGCCCAAGGCCGCGAGCAGGCGCCCGAAGGTGCGGCTGCCGATGCCGGGGGCGTGAAGCAGAAACAGCCAGCTTTCGGCGTCGTCTGGGCCGCCCCTCTGGACGGGGCGGTCATTCATGCCGGTAGCGGATTCCCGATACAGGCAAGACCTCAGAGATCGGGGCTGCGCACCGTATCCAGCACATGCAGGGCCTTGTTGGCGTACATGATCAGTCCGAAGCTGATACGCGGATAAGTCCAGTACACCATCAGGATTCCCGCCTCTTCCAGCGGGCGCCGGTAACTGCCTCCGGCTACCCGGTCGCGCTCCCGGAAACCGCCTTGCAGGACCTCAAGCACGTCTCCGTTCTGCAGTCCGTCGTCGGCGCCGCGGTTGAGCACCACCGTCTGGTACTGGCCGATTTCGGTAACGCCGCCCAGCACGTCGATGATCTTGCCCTCGACGAACTGGTCCGGCGCCTTGGGGTGAAAGGCCGTCAGTGGGATCTCCTCGGTGTCCGGAAACAGGAGGTCTCCGATAGCGGTCTCCAACTGGCTCCGTTCTACCCTCAGCTTGGCCGGGTCGCCGCCGCGCTCCAATTCGGCGCGCCCGATGTAAACGGCTTTGTAGCCCAGGATCTCGCCGGTATCGGGATCTTTGTACGGCTTTCCGGGTCTGACGATCTGAAACGACGTTTGGCTGTCATCGGCCGGGATGCCGCGCACGTAGATGGCATCGCCGGAGCCGCCGACGATATGTTCGTCGACGAAGCCGACCAGATACGGGGCGGCGTTCAACTCCGCCGCATCGGCCACGTACTGGCGTGACAGGAACTGTTTGATGGCGTCGATCGGGATGGCCGGAATCGCTCCATCGAGCGGGCTGCGGCGGACCTGCGGGGAAAGGCGCGCCTTGCCGCGGCGCACCTGCAGCAACGGTTTCCCGTCTAAGTAGACCAAGGACAGTTCGTCGCCAGGATAGATGAGGTGCGGATTGGCGATCTGTGGGTTGACCTGCCAGATCTCCGGCCAACGCCAGGGCTCGAGCAGGAAGCTGGAGGCGATGTCCCAAAGGGTGTCGCCGCGCTGTACCACGTAGTGGTCCGGGTGATCCGGGTTCAGGGCCGGCGCTGCGAGGGCCGGTACGCAGGTGAGCAGGGACAACAAGAGCCCTGCAACCAAGTGACGAATTCTATCCATTACAGCCCCCATGACAGCCCTTTTTTTGATTTCAACGGGTCGAGTGTAGACAAAACCAATGCAGGTTCAAAGTTATTTTCCCGTCGCGTTTCTTGTATCATCATAATCTTAGTGCAATTTTCTATCCTTGTTCCATAGGCTTTCGGAAAACCAAATGGCAATTCTCGATATTCTCCGATTTCCCGATCCGCGTCTGCGTAACCGGGCCGCGCCGGTAGAGACGGTCGACACCGCCGTCGCCGCCCTCGTCGACGACATGTTCGACACCATGTACCAAGCCCCCGGCATCGGCTTGGCGGCGACCCAGGTCAATGTCGCCAAGCGGGTGGTCGTGATCGATGTCTCCGACGACCAGAGTGAGCCTCTTTCCCTGATCAACCCCGAGATCCTGCTGGCGGAGGGCTCCGAGGTCACGGACGAGGGTTGCCTTTCGGTCCCCGGCGTGTTCGATAGCGTCACCCGCGCCGAACGGGTGCGCGTGCGTGCGCTGGACCGCAACGGCGAACCTTTCGAAATGGACGCTGACGGCTTGCTTGCGGTTTGCATCCAGCACGAGATCGATCACCTCGACGGCAAGTTGTTCGTCGACTACCTATCCAATCTCAAACGCCAGCGGATCCGCAAGAAACTGGAGAAGGAAGAGCGCCAAGGCAGCGCCGCGCCCGCAGCGGGCCGCCGAGCGATCTGATTCAAATTACACTTCTAAGGGTAGCCCGCGCGGGTCGCCGTTGCTGCGACTTTGGTCCCGGTATGGGCAGCCCGTCGCCCGCTGTATAGGGGAGTCCGCGTAATGAACCCACCGCTGCGCGTCGTCTTTGCCGGCACCCCGGAGTTTTCGGTGCCGCCGCTGCAGGCCCTTCTCGACGCCGGCCACGAGTTGGCGGCGGTCTACACCCAACCCGACCGCCCGGCGGGGCGAGGCCGCAAGCTCACCCCGAGCCCGGTCAAACGGCTGGCCCTGGAGCGAGGGCTTGCGGTTTTCCAGCCGACGAATTTTCGCGCCGAGTCCGACCTGGCCACGCTGGAAGCGCTGCAGGCCGACCTGATGGTGGTGGTCGCCTACGGCTTGCTGCTGCCGGCCCGTATACTGGCGGCACCGCGCCTGGGCTGCGTCAATATCCACGCCTCCCTGCTGCCGCGCTGGCGTGGGGCGGCTCCGATCCAGCGCGCGCTGCTGGCCGGCGACACTGAGACCGGAGTCACCATCATGGAGATGGACGAGGGGCTGGATACCGGCCCGATGCTGTATCGCCTCCGTTGCCCAATCGGTCCCGGCGAGACCGGGGGCGAACTGCACGACCGGCTCTCCGAGTTGGGCGCGCGGGCGCTGATGGAGGCCTTGCCCGGCATTGCAGATCGGTCCCTGACCCCGGTGCAGCAGGATGCCGCCGGGGCCTGCTATGCCCGCAAGCTCGACAAGGCCGAGGCGGAGATCGACTGGGCGCGCCCGGCGCTGGAAATCGAGCGCCAGGTGCGGGCCTTCAACCCCTGGCCGGTGGCGCAGACCGGTTACGCTGGCAAGGTACTGCGAATCTGGGAGGCCCGTGCGTTGCCAGGAGCACCCGACGATTCGCCCGGGCAGGTGCTTAATGGTGGGCGGGCGGGAATCGAAGTGGCCACAGGTGATGGCCGGCTGCTGATTCGGCGCCTGCAGTTGCCGGGTAAAAAGGCCCTGGCCGCTGGCGATTTCCTGAATGCCCATGACCTGGAAGGGGCGGCTTTTGGCTAAGGCAGCGCCCAAGCCCGTCGCCGGCGGCAGCGGCGGCAACCCGCGCCTGCTGGCACTCCAGCTGCTAAGCCGGGTGGTCCTGGGCGGCCAGTCACTGAACGACCTGCTGCCGGCGGCCCAGGAGTGCCTGCCCGCTCCCGCGGACCGGGCCCTGTTGCAGGAACTCTGCTACGGTTGCCTGCGCTGGCACTTCCGCCTCCAGGGCCTGACCGGCGCGATGCTGCGGCGGCCCCTGAAGCCCCGGGATCGGGACCTGGGGCTGCTTATACAACTCGGCCTCTACCAGCTGCTCTACACCCGCATCCCGCCCCATGCCGCGCTGGCCGAGACGGTGGAGTTGGCGCGTCGGCTCGGCAAGCCGTGGGCCGTGGGGCTGGTCAACGGGGTGCTGCGGCGTTTCCAGCGCGAGCGTGCGGAGCTGCTGGCCGCCGCCGACCGCGATCCAGCTCTCCAGCATGCCTCGCCGGCGTGGTTGCTGGAGGCGCTTCAAGCGGCCTGGCCCGAGCGTTGGGAGGCGATTCTCGATGCCTGCAATCAGCGCCCGCCCATGACCCTGCGGGTCAACCTCGCCCAGGGCAGCCGTGACGCTTACCTAGAACGCCTCGCCGAGGCCGGGCTTCCGGCGCGGGCCTTGGACCCGGCGCCGAGCGCCCTGGTGCTGGAGCATGCGGTAGAGGTGGAACGCCTGCCCGGCTTCGCGGAGGGAGCGGCTTCGGTGCAGGACGCAGGCGCTCAGCTGGCCGCAGGCCTGCTCGATCTGGCGCCGGGTCAGCGGGTGTTGGACGCTTGTGCCGCCCCGGGCGGAAAGACCGGGCACCTGTTGGAGGCCGAGCCGGGGCTCTCCGAGCTGGTAGCCTTGGACCTGGACTCCCAGCGCTTGCAGCGCGTGCACGACAACCTGCGGCGATTGCGTCTGCAGGCCCGGGTCTGTCAAGGCGACGCCGGGGCCCCGACCGGGGATTGGGCGGCTAAGCCTTTCCAGCGCATCCTGCTCGACGTCCCCTGTTCCGCCACCGGGGTCATCCGGCGCCATCCCGACATCCGGTTGTTGCGGCGCAAGGCCGACTTTGCCGGGCTGGCCCGGAGCCAGACCCGGATGCTCGATGCGGTCTGGCCCTTGCTGGCGCCCGGGGGCATACTGTTGTACGCCACCTGTTCCCTGATACCTGACGAAAACGAGCGGCAACTGCAGGCCTTCCTGCAGCGCTGCCCGGAGGCCCGGGAGCGGCCGATCGCGGCGTCCTGGGGGCATGCCCGGGCCGTCGGCCGCCAAACCCTGCCCGGCGAGGCGGAGATGGATGGCTTCTATTATGCTTGCCTGGAGAAAATTTGAGCCTACTGGCCGCCACATCGAAGAAGCGGTTCCGCGACTGGGCGGCCTGGCTGCTGGCCGGGTTGCTGGTTGCCCCGGCGGCCCGGGCCGAACTCTTCGAGATCGACAGTCTGAGCGTCCGCCTGCGCGACGGCGTATACCTTTTCGATGCCCGCATCGATTACGAGTTCAGCGAGGCAGCCCTGGAGGCACTGGACAACGGGGTGCCGCTGTATCTTGACGTACAGGTGGAGGTGCGGCGAGAAGACGCCTGGTTCTGGGAGCGCTCGCCGGTGAATCGGCACTTGCGTTACATGATCCGCTTTCAGCCACTGTCCGAACTGTTCCAGGTCAACGATCTCGAACGCGAGGTGCAGGAGAACTTCGCAACCCGACAGGCTGCCATTTCGGCTCTCGGCGAACTCTCCGACCTGAAGCTGATTGCGGCGGATGAGCTGGTCCCCGAGTTTAGCTATCAGGTGCGCCTGCGGGCGGCCCTGGATATCGGCGCTCTGCCACTGCCGATGCGCCCCCTGGCGTACCTTTCCCCGGCCTGGGAATTATCCAGCGACTGGCGTACATGGCCCCTGCAGCCCTGAGCCGTTTCGGCACCGGTACCTGGGCCGTGATCGGCCTGATGGTGCTGCTCCTGGTCACCCTCGACCTGATGAGCGGCGCAGTCCAGAATTCGGCCCAGCTCAGCCGCATCTTTGTGCCCCTGCTGGTGGTCAACCTGCTCGGACTGGTGGCGCTGGTGATGCTGATTGGCGCCAATCTGGGGCGCATGGTGCGGGAGTACCGTAACCGCAGCGCCGGGTCGAGGCTGCGGCTGCGCATGGTGGTGTTGTTCGTGCTGCTCTCCTTGGCGCCGGTTACGGTGGTTTATTATTACTCCTTGACCTTCCTGTTGCGCGGCATCGACAGCTGGTTCGACGTGCAGATCGATCAGGCGATGGAGGATGCCCTGGAGTTGAGCAAGGCCTCCCTCGGGCTTAATCAACGGGTACTGCTGAAATACACTCAACGCCTGTTGCGCGACGTGGAAGACGTCTCAGAGACCGCCTTGGCGCTGAGTCTGTCGGAACTGCGTGAGGAATCCGGGGCCAGCGAGCTGGCGCTGTTGACCCCCTCCGGTCAGGTCTTGGCGTCGAGCAACGCAAATCCGACCATTCTGGTACCGGACAAACCAGGGGCCGAGGTGATGCAGCAGGTTCGCGGAGGCGTGGATTATGTAGGCCTGTCGCCCAAGGGGGTGGATGATCTGCTGATCCGGGTGCTGATCAATGACCCCAAAGGCCGGCCGTTGTTACTGCACGGGCTGTATTCCACTTCCCAGCGGATCAGCAACCTGTCCAGCCAGCTGGAGGACGCCTACAACCGCTATAAGGAGCTGGCGTTCCTGCGCACATCCCTGAAGCTGAACTATTCCCTCACCCTCACTTTGGTGCTGATGTTCAGCTTTTTGGCCGCCGTATGGGCTGCGTTCTACTCCGCGCGCCGCTTGGTGGAGCCGATTACTGCGATCGCCAAAGGCACCCGCGCGGTGGCCGCCGGCGATTACGATAAACAGCTGCCCCTGCCGCGGGCCCGGGACGAATTGGCGTTCCTGGTCGCCTCCTTCAACGCCATGACCCGGCGTATTGCGCAGGCCCGTGACGAGGCGGCGCGCAGCAAGCAGCAGGTCGAGGCGCAGCGCAGCTATCTGGAAACGGTGCTCGGGCGCCTGTCCTCCGGGGTCATGGCATTCGATTCCGAGCACCACCTGCGCACCGCGAATCCCGCTGCTCACCATATCCTGGGGGTCGACCTTTCCCCCTACGTTTCGCGGTCTCTGCTCGATCTGGGGGAGATCTCGGTGCGCATGCACCAGTTTATCGAGGCGGTCAGCCTTCCCCTGTCCCAGGTCGGGCGTGAGTGGCGCGAGCAGGTTACCCTCTACGGCAGCGATGGGCGCCAGGTCTTGTTGTGCCGCAGTACGCCCTTCGCCCAGCCGGACGCCGAGCACAAGGGCCACGTGCTCGTGTTCGACGACATTACGGCCTTGATCAAGGCGCAGCGGGACGCCGCCTGGGGAGAAGTGGCGCGGCGCCTGGCCCACGAGATCAAGAACCCGCTGACGCCGATTCAGCTCTCCGCCGAGCGCTTGCGCCACAAGTACCTCAAGACCATGCCGGAGGCGGACGCGAGGGTGTTGGACCGCGCCACCCACACCATTGTGCAGCAGGTCGAAGCGATGAAGGAGATGGTCAACGCCTTCTCCGACTACGCCCGCCCCCCCAAGATGCAGGCTGAGCCCCTGGATCTGGATCAACTGATCGCGGAGGTGCTGGAGCTTTACCGAGGCGTCGACGGTCTGGAGATGGCGTTGGCCGGGCGGGGACTGCGGGTCGAAGGCGATCCCCTGCGGCTGCGTCAAGTGGTGCATAATCTGGTCAAGAATGCGCAGGAGGCGATCGCCGGTCGGCCCGAGCCCCGGGTGCAGGTCGAAACCCAGGTGCACAGCGAAGGCGAGCTAAGGTTTGTAGAGCTGCGGGTAGTCGACAACGGGCCCGGCTTCGACGCTCAGGTGATGCCGCGCCTGTTCGAGCCCTATGTGACCACCAAGGCCAGGGGTACTGGACTCGGGCTGGCGATCGTTAAAAAGATCGTCGAGGAGCATGGCGGCACTATCCTGGCCCAGAATTGCGGACCCGGTGCCTGTGTCATAATACGCTTGCCGGCGGTTGGGCAGGCACCGCGCAATGCCGACATCGATCTGGCGAGAATGTAAACGGACCGGGCAACCATGAGAGGCCCAGAATACGGCGGGATTGCGGCTCAGATTAGAGTCACTCCAGTGCGAGCAACGGCCAGCTGCGCAGTCCTCGGCGTGTTGAAACAGCCATAGCGTAAGACAAGCAAGACGGGATGCTGTTAATTTCGTGCATCCCTTAACTCGGAGTACACGCAATGAGTGCCCCCTACATCCTGGTAGTGGACGACGAGCCCGATATCTGTGGGCTGGTAAAAGAGATCCTGGAAGACGAGGACTATGAGGTCGGCACCGCCGAGAACGGGGCCAGCGCCCGGCGCGCCCTGCGCGAGCGGCGCCCGGACCTGATCCTGCTCGACATCTGGATGCCCGACGTGGACGGCATCACCATGCTCAAGGAATGGGCCGAGGGCGAAGAGGGTCTGCCATGTCCGGTGATCATGATGTCGGGCCATGGCACCGTCGAGACCGCGGTCGAGGCGACGCGCTTGGGGGCCTACGACTTTCTGGAAAAGCCCCTGTCCCTGGCCAAGCTGATCCTCACCGTGCAGCACGCGTTCGAGGCTGACAAGCTGCACAAGGAGAACATCGGTCTGCGTCGGCGCGGCCCCACGGCTATCGAGCCGGTTGGTAAGAGTGCGGTGATGCAGCGCCTGAGGGAACAAGTCAAGCGCATCGCCCAGCACGATACCTGGGTGCTCATCACCGGCGAGCCGGGCAGCGGGCGCGAGACCTTCGCCCGCTACCTGCACGCCCAGAGCGCCCGCCGCGATCGCCCGTTCATCGACATGGGGGTGTCGTCCATAGCCAAGGGCAATTCCGCGCGCGAGCTGTTCGGCAGCGAGGACAGCAGCCGCATCCAATACGGGGCTTTGGAGAACGCCAGCGGCGGCACCTTGTTCCTGGACGAAGTGGCGGACATGGATCTGGAGGCCCAGGCCCAGTTGTTGGGGGCCTTGGACACGGGCTCTTTCCTGCGCGTCGGCGGAGCCGAGCCGGTGCGGATCGACGTGCGCATCATCGCGGCCACCCAGCGCAATCTTGACGAGGCGGTGCAGGCCGGCACTTTCCGTGAGGACCTGTTCTATCATCTCAACGTGGTGCCGCTGCACATCCCGCCCCTGCGTGAGCACCACGAGGACGTACCGGAGTTGCTCAATTTCTATGTCGGCCAGTTCGTCGACCACGAGAAGTTGGCGTACCGGCGGTTCAGCGTGGGAGCCCAGAACTTTCTGCGCAATCACGGCTGGCCGGGCAATATACGCGAGCTCAAGAACCTGGTGCAGAGGCTGCTGATCCTGGGCGCGGGGGAGGACATTACCCAGGAGGAGATCGAGGGTGCGATGGGGGCCCGGTCGCCGGGACCGGAGAGCGGCCTGGAGTCCTTAGTGACCTTCGATCAACCCCTGCGACAAGCCCGGGAACAGTTCGAAAAGGCCTATCTGGAGTACCAGCTGGGTAAGAACACCGGCAATGTCAGCAAGATGGCCAAGGCGGTGGGGATGGAGCGCACCCATCTGTACCGCAAGTTGCGCTCTCTCGGCATCGAAATCAAGGAGCGGCGCTAGCGGTTGCCACTGGTCGCCGACGCCCGAGACATGAAGATCATCATATTGGGAGCCGGTCAGGTGGGCACCTCTGTGGCCAACAACCTGGTCAGCGAGGCTAACGACATCACTGTGGTGGATCGAGATGGCCAACTGCTCCGCGAGCTCCAGGATCGGCTGGATTTGAGCACAGTGCAAGGCCATGCCGGCCATCCCGAAGTGCTTCGCCGGGCCGGCGCGGAAGACGCCGACATGATCCTGGCAGTCACCAACAGCGACGAGACCAACATGGTCGCCTGCCAGGTCGCCTACACCGTATTTCACACCCCAACCAAGGTCGCCCGGGTGCGGGCCCCGGAATATCTGCGCTATCCCCAGCTGTTCCTGCCGGGGGCGGTGCCGGTGGACGTAATCATCAGTCCCGAGCAACTGGTCACCGATTACATCATGCGCCTGGTTGAGCATCCGGGGGCCCTGCAGGTGCTGGACTTCGCCGGGGGACGGGTACGACTGGTGGCGGTGAGGGCCTACTATGGAGGGCCTCTGGTCGGTCACGAGTTGCGGGCGCTCTACGAGCACATGCCGGATGTAGACGCCCGGGTGGCCGCGATTTACCGCCACGACCGGGCCATCCAGCCGGAGGGGCATACCGTGATCGAGGCCGACGACGAAGTATTCTTCATCGCTGCGGCCGAGAATATTCGCGCCGTGATGAGCGAGCTGCGCAAGTTGGAGCGGCCGTTCCGGCGTCTGATGTTCGCCGGTGGCGGCAATATCGGCCGACGTCTGGCCAAGGCCCTGGAGGGCAGTTACCGGGTCAAGGTGATCGAGCGGGACCAGAAGCGCGCGCGCCTGATCTCCGAGGAGTTGGAGAAGACCATCGTGTTGTGCGGCGACGCCGCCGATGAGAACCTGTTGCTCGAGGAGAACATCGAGAATACCGATGTGTTCTGCGCCGTCACCAACGACGATGAGGCGAATATCCTTTCCGCCATGCTGGCCAAGCGTCTGGGGGCACGCAAGGTAATGGCCCTGATCAATCGCGCGGCCTATGTGGATCTGGTGCAGAGCGGAAGCATCGACATCGCCATCTCGCCCCAGCAGGCCACCATCGGCAGCCTGCTCACCCATGTGCGCCGCGGCGATGTGGAGGTGGTGCACTCGCTCCGGCGTGGGGCCGCCGAAGCGATCGAAGCGGTGGCCCACGGAGACCGTTCCTCGTCCAAGGTGGTGGGCCGGGAGGTTGGAGACATCGACCTGCCCAAGGGCACCAGCATCGGCGCCATCGTGCGCGGCGAGCAGGTGCTGATCGCTCACCACGACACCGTGATCGAGTCCGAGGACCACGTCGTTCTGTTCGTGATCGACAAGCGGCGCATTTCCGAGGTGGAGAAGCTGTTCCAGGTCGGGGTGACCTTCCTGTGAGCCGGCGCCGGGCAGACTGAGGCGCGGACGTGCACTTATCGGTGGTGCAGCGGATTCTCGGCATACTGCTGATGGTGTTCAGTCTCAGCATGCTGCCGCCGGTGCTGGTCTCGCTCTGGTACCAGGACGGGGCCGCAACCCCGTTCCTGTTCGGATTTATGGTGGTGTTCACCGTCGGAGCCGTGATCTGGCTGCCGGTGCGAAACACCCGGCGCGAGCTGCGTTCGCGTCACGGCTTCGTCATCGTGGTGATGTTCTGGTTCGTGCTCGGGCTTAGCGGCTCGCTGCCGTTCATGTTCGCCCACAGTCCGAACATGAGCCTTACCGATGCAGTGTTCGAATCGATCTCCGGGCTCACCACCACCGGCGCCACGGTGATCGTTGGCATCGACGAATTGCCGCGCTCCATCCTCTACTACCGCCAGCAACTGCAGTGGCTCGGGGGAATGGGCATCATCGTGCTCGCGGTGGCAGTGCTGCCGATGCTCGGCATCGGCGGCATGCAGCTATACCGCGCCGAGACCCCGGGCCCGATGAAGGACACCAAGCTAAAGCCCCGCATCACCGAGACCGCCAAGGCCCTGTGGTACGTCTACCTGGGACTGACCGTAGCCTGTGCCCTGGCCTACTGGGCGGCCGGCATGACCCCGTTCGATGCGGTGGGGCATTCCTTCTCCACCATCGCGATCGGTGGTTTCTCGACCCACGACGCCAGCATGGGCTATTTCGACAGCCGCCTGATCGAAATGATCGCGGTGGTCTTCCTGCTCATCGCCGGAGGCAATTTCGCGCTCCACTTCTTGGCCTGGCGGCAGGCCAGCCTGGCGATCTATTGGCGCGACAGTGAGTTTCGTTTCTACCTCGGGCTGCTCGGACTGGTTACCCTGTTCGTGGTGCCGGTGCTCTACCTCACCGATACCTATCTGTTCTGGGACGATGCCCTGACCCAGGGCCTGTTCCAGGTGGTTTCGATCGGTACTACCGCCGGCTTCACAACCACCGAGTTTTACTATTGGCCGGGCTTTCTGGAGATACTGCTGCTGTTCTCCAGCTTCGTCGGCGGCTGTGCCGGCTCCACCGGCGGTGGCATCAAAGTGATCCGCTTTCTATTGCTGCTGAAGCAGGGGTTACGCGAGATCGAACGTCTGATTCACCCCAATGCCCAGATCCCGATCCGGGTCGGCAGCAAGATCATATCGCCGCGCGTGGTGGAGGCGGTGTGGGGGTTTTTCGCCCTCTACGTGGGCAGCTTTATCTTAATGTATCTGGCCCTGGCCCTGACCGGTCTGGATCTGATGACCTCGTTCTCGGCGGTCGCTGCCTGCATCAACAACCTGGGTCCCGGGCTGGGGATCGTGGGGCCGCACTACGGAGACCTTAACGCTCCGGCGAAGTGGATACTGTGCTTTGCGATGCTGTTGGGGCGATTGGAGATCTTTACGCTGCTGGTGTTGCTGAGTCCAGCATTCTGGCGCAAATAGGGGGACTCGGCGATGGCCGTGATCGACAATCTGGAGGCGATGCTGGCGCGGGGCCAGGACAGCGCCCTGCTGCGCTACAGCCTCGGCAACGAATATTACAAGCGGGAGGCGTTCGAGGTCGGCACCGAGCACCTGGCGAGGGCCGTGGCGCTAGATCCGACTTATTCCGCGGCCTGGAAGCTCTATGGCAAACTGCTGGCGGAGAGCGGACGCCTGGCGGAGGCCGAGCAGGCGTATGCCCAAGGCATCGCCGCCGCCGAGGCGCGTGGCGACATCCAGGCGGCGAAGGAGATGCGGGTTTTTCGGCGGCGGGTACTGAAGCAGTTGGGCTAGCCCATTCCGTCGTCGTGCAACGCCAGGTCGTCGCCACCCATATCGCCGTGGCTCTCCGATAGACGGATGCGCAATGCCAGGTTGTTCTGGGAGTCGGCATTGCGCAGGGCCTCGTCGAGATCGATCTTGCCCCCCTTGTAGAGGTCGAACAGGCACTGGTCGAAGGTCTGCATGCCCCGCTCGCCACCTTGCTCCATGGCTTCCTTGATGGTGTGGATGTCGCCCTTCTTGATCAGGTCGGAGATGTAGCTGGTCAGCAACAGGATCTCCACCGCCGGCACCCGCTGTCCGTCCTTGCCTCGCACCAGGCGCTGAGATATCACCGCCCTGAGGTTCAGCGACAGGTCCATGTAGAGCTGGCGGTGGGCGGTATCGGGGAAGAAGTTGATGATTCGGTCCAGGGCCTGGTTGGCGTTGTTGGCGTGTAGGGTGGACAGGCACAGGTGGCCGGTTTCGGCATAGGCGATGGCGTGCTGCATGCCTGCGGCATCCCGAATCTCGCCGATCAGGATCACATCCGGGGCCTCGCGCATGGCGTTCTTCAGGGCGTTCGCGTAGCTCAGGGTGTCCAGTCCGACCTCGCGCTGGTCCACCACCGACTTCTTGTGCGTGTAAATGAACTCGATCGGATCTTCGATGGTGAGGATGTGCCCCGTCATGCTCTGATTGCGGTGCTCGATCATCGCCGACAGGGTGGTGGATTTGCCCGAGCCGGTGGAACCGACGACCAGGATCAGGCCCCGGGGCTCCATGACCAGGTCTTTAAGGATCACCGGCAGATTGAGCTTTTCCACCGGCGGGATGTCGCCTTTGATGTAGCGGAGGACCATTGCGACGTCACCGCGTTGCTTGAACACGTTGACGCGGAAACGCCCCAGTCCGCTCACGGAGATGGCCAAGTTGCACTCCATGGTGGACTCGAATTCCTTGATCTGTTCCTCGTTCATCACCGTATAGGCGATCTTCCGGACCTGGCCCCGTTCCATATGCGTGTTGGCGATGGGCATGGTCTTACCCTCAGTCTTGAGGTGCACATTGGTGCCCGTGCTAAAGAACAAGTCCGAGCCGTTCTTTTGCACCATCAGCTTCAGGTACGGGACGATATCCATGGTTCCTCCGTAATTCAGAAAGGGGCGTTCGTAACCGTTATGGTATGGGCACGATTCTAAGTTCGCTTACCCTTGGGCCGCAGATATTCGAACTATACACTGCCGGGCTCCTTAGTGCATGGCGCCGCCTCGCAAAACCTGAACCGCTTCCGCTTCTGCTGTCGGCTCGGCTGGGGATTGGGTATTCTGGCAACCTGAACCGAATACCAGGAGCCAGCCCATGCCCATCGAGTTGTCCGGCCTCTTTTGCTACCCGGTGAAATCCCTGCGTGGTCTGTCCCTGCCGGCGGCCGAAGCGGACGCGCGCGGCCTGCGCCTGGACCGCCACTGGATGCTGGTGGACCCGGCCGGACGCTTTGTCACTCAGCGCCAACAGCCGCGCATGGCCCTGATCGAGTGCGCCGTGGAAGCCGCCGGGCTGCGCCTGGCCGCCCCCGGCATGCCCCCGCTGCAGCTCGACGCCCCGCCCGGGGGTGGCGAGACCTTGGAGGTGCAGCTTTGGAGCGACCGTTGCCAGGCCCTGGCTTGGGGTGCCGAAGCCGATGCCTGGTTCAGCCGCTTCCTGGAACGACCGGTGCGTCTCGTGTCCATGTCCGAGGGCGGCGTGCGCCCACTGGACCCTGACTACGCAAGGCCCGGGGACCAGACCGGCTTCGCCGATGGCTTTCCCTTTCTGCTCATCTCCGAGGCATCCCTGGCCGATCTCAACCGGCGTATCGGCCGCGTGCTGCCGATGCGGCGCTTCCGTCCCAACCTGGTGGTGCGCGGGTGCGCGCCCTATGCCGAGGACCACTGGCGCCGAATCCGGATCGGCGCCGTCGAGTTCCGGCTGGTCAAGCCCTGCTCCCGCTGCATCATCCCCAGCATCGACCCTGCCACCGGCGAACGCGACGGCAGTGAGCCCCTGGCCACCCTGAGCCGATACCGCCAGCGCGGCAACAAGGTCTACTTTGGCCAGAACCTGATTCACGACGGGCCCGGACGGCTGGCGGTTGGCGATGGGGTGGAGGTGCTGGAAACTGCTTGAGGACTGAGGACTGAGGACTGAGGACTGAGGACTGAGGACTGAGGACTGAGGACTGAGGGTTTGAAGGCAGGGGTTTTCTCCTCAGCCCCAGGCACTCAGTCCTCGGTCCTGATTTCTTCTCCCTCACTTTGTTCCAACGCCTCGCTGGTCTCCAGCCAAGCCGCCTCGGCGGCCGCTGATTCGCGGTCGGATTCCGCCTTGTCTGCCAGCAGTTGCTTCAGCTCGGGTTTGCGGGCTTCTTCGTATAAGCCGGGATCGGCCAGCCGCTGCTCCAGCGCCGCTTGTTGGCGTTGCAGGCGGTCGAGGTCCTGCTCCAGCTTTTGCAGTTGGTCGCGCAAGGGCTGCAGGCGGCGGCGTTGCTCCGCTTGCTGGCGCTTGCGGTCGCGCCGGGCCTGGGCGCTGTGCGCCTTGGTCTCTGTGGTCTCGGCTTCCCCACCGGCGCTGCGCTGCTCGGCCAACCATTTGGGGTAGTCGTCGAGGTCGCCGTCGAAGGGCTCAACCTGGCCGCCGCTCACCAGTAGTAATTGGTCGCTGGTGCTGCGCAGCAGGCTGCGGTCGTGGGAGACGAGGACCATGGCGCCGCTGAAATCCTGCAGCGCCTGGGCGAGGGCGTGGCGCATTTCCAGGTCGAGGTGGTTGGTGGGTTCGTCGAGCAGCAGCAGGTTGGGGCGCTGGTAGACCAGTAGGGCCAAAACCAGGCGCGACTTCTCGCCTCCGGACAGCGGCGCCACCGGCTCCAGGGCGCGCTCTCCCGCAAAACCGAAGCCGCCCAGGAAGTCTCGCAGGGACTGCTCGCTGGCCTTGGGGTCGAGCCGCAGCAGATGCTGCAGGGGACTGTCCTGCGGGCGCAGCTGTTCCAGTTGGTGTTGGGCGAAGTAGCCGATGTGCAGGTGCTTGGCCGGCTTCAGGCGCCCACTCTGGGGCTGAAGCTCGCCGGCTAGCACCCGGATCAGGGTCGATTTGCCGGCTCCGTTGTGCCCGAGCAGGCCGATGCGGTCGCCGGGCGCCAGGGTCAGACCGACATCGCTTAGGATTCGGCGCTCGCCGTATCCGGCGCTTACCTGCTCCAATTGCAGAAGGGGGTGGGGCAGCGCCTCGGGCTCGGCAAAGCCAAAGTGGAAGGGCGAGTCGACATGGGCCGGCGCAATCTCCTGCATTCGCTCCAGGGCCTTGAGCCGGCTCTGGGCCTGGCGCGCTTTGGTGGCTTTGGCGCGAAAGCGGTCGACGAAGCTGCGGACATGGGCAATTTCGCGCTGTTGCTTGGCATAGGCCGCCTGCTGTTGCGATAGTTGCTCGGCACGAACCTTTTCAAAAGCGGAGTAGTTGCCGCCATAGAGTTGAATGCGGCCGCGTTCGATGTGGGCGATCTGGCTCGCCACGGCGTCCAGGAACTCGCGGTCGTGGGAGATCAGCAGCAGGGTGCCCGGGTAGCTGCGCAGCCAGGACTCGAGCCAGATCACCGCATCCAGGTCCAGATGGTTGGTCGGCTCGTCCAGCAGCAGCAGGTCGGAGCGGCTCATCAGCGCCCGGGCCAGGTTCAGGCGCATGCGCCAGCCGCCGGAGAAATGCGCCACCGGCCACTCCACCTGTTTCGGAGCGAAGCCCAGTCCGTCCAGCAGGCGCGCCGCCCGGCTGCGGGCGCTGTAGCCGTCGATTGCCTCCAGGCGTGAGTGCAGCTGGGCCTGGCGGGTGCCGTCGCCTGCCTGTTCCGCCGCCGCGAGCGCGGTTTGCACCTCCCGCAGCTCGGCGTCTCCGTCCATTACAAAGTCGATGGCGGGAGACTCGCTGTGGGGCATCTCCTGCAGCACCTGGCTGATTACCCAGCGCGCCGGCAGCGAGAAATCGCCGCTGTCCGGCTTGAGTTCGCCGCGCACCAGGGCCAGCAGGCTGGATTTGCCGCTGCCGTTGGCCCCGGTGATGCCGAGTTTCTGGCCCGGGTGTACGCTGAGGCTCACGTCCTCGAACAACAGGCGTGTGCC
The DNA here is from genome assembly GCA_963753615.1 of uncultured Gammaproteobacteria bacterium. Lineage (GTDB taxonomy): Bacteria > Pseudomonadota > Gammaproteobacteria > Chromatiales > Chromatiaceae > CAVWCW01. Next base: position 138,686 of record CAVWCW010000027.1, on the reverse strand, counting down.
CCGGCGCAGGCTGAGTTGGTCGAATTTCAACATGGCGGCGAGTGTACCAGGGCCGGGAAGCCGATGCGGCGCTTATGGGCTCGTCGATTTGACTCGGGTTTTCGGGATCCGGCTTCCGATCAGTGCTTGCGGTCGAGGCGGCGGTAGCCGATGGCTTCGCTCAGTTGCGGGACCTGGATCGCGGCCTCGCCGGCCAGGTCGGCGATGGTGCGGGCCAGGCGCAGTATCCGGTGATAGGCCCGGGCCGATAGTCCGAGGCGCTCCATTGCCTGCTGGATCAGGCGCTGGCCGGCTGGATCCAGGGCGCAATCGCGCTCGATCCGGCGGCTCTGCAGGGCGCGGTTGAGGCAGCCGGCGCGCGCCCACTGCAGGCTGCGGGCGCGCTCCACCCGGGCGCGTACCTCGGCGCTGGTCTCTTCGTCTGCGGCGATCGGTTGCTGGAACTGTGACGGCGGGATGCGCGGCACTTCCACATGCATGTCGATGCGGTCGAGCAGGGGCCCGGAGATGCGCCCGCGGTAGCGCGCGATCTGGTCCGGGCTGCAGCGGCAGCGCCCGCCCGGGTCGCCGAAGTAGCCGCAGGGGCAGGGATTCATCGCCGCCAGGAGCTGGAAACGGGCCGGGAACTCGGCCTGTTGCGCGGCCCGGGAGATGTGGATCTGGCCCGATTCCAGGGGCTCGCGCAGCACCTCCAGCACCCGGCGGTCGAACTCCGGCAGTTCGTCCAGGAACAGCACCCCGTTGTGGGCCAGGGAGATCTCGCCCGGGCGCGGATTGCTGCCGCCCCCGACCAGGGCTACGCCGGAGGCGGTGTGGTGGGGGCTGCGGAACGGGCGGCGGCGCCAGTGGGCGGCGTCCAGGCCCTGGTGGCTGATCGAGCGCACGGCGGCGCTCTCCAGGGCCTCGGCCTCGGTCATCGTCGGCAGGATGCCGGGCAGGCGGCTGGCGAGCATGGTCTTGCCGGTGCCCGGGGGGCCGATCATCAGCAGGCTGTGGCCGCCGGCGGCGGCGATCTCCAGCGCGCGCTTGGCGTGCTGCTGGCCCCGCACGTCGGCCAGGTCGGGGGCGTCCAGGGGTTCGCGGCGGCGGCTCGGGGGCCACGCCGGCGGGCAGATCTCGGCTGCCGTTGAGGTGGGCGCAGACGTCCAGCAGGTGCTCGGCGGCAAAGATGTTGCAGGTCGCTGACCAGGGCCGCCTCGGCGGCATTGGCCGGCCGGAATCACCAGCCGCGCGCCCGGCGTCGCGGGCCGCCAGGGCCACCGGCAGCACGACCGCGCACCGGGCGCAGTTCGCCGGACAGGGCCAGCTCGCCGAGCGAATTCGTACTCCGCCAGGGCCTGGCGCGGGATCTGATCGGAGGCGGCCAGGATGCCGAGGGCGATGGGCAGGTCGAAGCGGCCGCCTTCCTTGGGCAGGTCGGCCGGGGCCAGGTTGATGGTGACGCGCCGGGCGGGGAATTCGAAGCGGCTGTTGAGCAGGGCGCCGCGCACCCGGTCCTTGCTTTCCTTCACCGCCATCTCCGGCAGGCCGACGATGGACAGGGCCGGCAGCCCGTTGGCGATGTGCACCTCCACCGTCGACCAGCGGCGCCTCGATGCCGACGCTGGCGCGGCTGGCGATGACGGCGAGGGACACGGGGCGGCAGTCCTTGGCCTGCGGGAGGGGCTCAGTCGGTGTCGGTCTGGGGCGTCGGCCTGGCGCTCCCAATCGGCCACCTGGCGCTCCAGGCGCTCCAGCTTCTCCCGCGTGCGGGCCAGTACGGCGGCCTGGGCGTCGAATTCCTCGCGGCTGACCAGGTCGAGCTTGGCGCAGGCCGTCTTCCAGGACGGCCCGCAGATTGCGCTTGAAGTCGTCCTGCAGCAGTCTGCATGCCGGAGGGCAGGCCGGCGCTGAGGCGCCGGGCCAGGTCGTCTAGGTGTTTGGGGTCGATCATGCCGGAACCTTACTCCCGGGTTTCGGGCTTGTCCAGAGGCCGGGCGCAGCTGGCCATCCGGTGCGCGGACGCACCGGACTGTCGTGTCGATCCGACAGCTTACCGCGACAGGGCGAGCGATCTGTTGGGATAGACAACAAAGCCTGGCGATTGTGGTGAATTGCGCACTGATCACTGCACCAAATCGATGCAGTTGGCTGCCCAGGGGTGGCTGCTTTCGGGCTATTTTGGTGCATCAGTAGTTTCTAAACCCTTTTTCTGGTGCCAAAGCTCAGGGAAATCCCGATAAACCAAGTTGGCACGCTGCCTGCATTATCTCGGGACGAGCGATTCTGAAAGCCGTCTCGAGCGGCATCCCGATAACAGCAACCGAGCTTGAGTAAGGAGAGCAAGATGAAGATGAAGAAACTGGCCGTGGCATGTGGCGTTTGCCTGTCCCTGGGCAGCTCCGCGGTGGTCATGGCGGAGAACACCCTGAGCGCCAATATCGGCGTGGCCTCCAATTATATCTGGCGCGGCATCAGCCAGACCCAGGACGATCCGGCCGTCTCCGGCGGCCTCGACTACGCCCTGGAAAACGGCCTTTACGTCGGCACCTGGGTCTCCAATGTCGACTTCGGCACCTCCAAGCCCAATTACGAGTGGACCTCTACGGCGGTTTCGGCGGCGAAGTGGGCGACTTCAGCTACGACCTGAACACCATCTACTACGCCTATCCGGATGCCGACGGCGACGCCGACTTCTGGGAGATCGGTGGCTCCGGCACCTGGAAGATGATCACCCTGGGCCTGCAACTACACCGTCTGGGGCGAGGTCAAGGACGGCCCCTTCGACGACGGCGACCTCTACTACTACGGCTCCCTGGACACTGCCCTTGCCCAAGGATTTCGGTCTCGGCGCCACCCTGGGCCACTACGACTTCGACGAGGGTGAGCGACTATACCCACTGGGGCGTCTACCTGAGCAAGGACGTGGGCGACTTCGGCACCTTCAGCCTGAACTACGACCAGAACGACGGCGGCGACGACGACTGGCTACGACGACGACGCCAAGCTATGGGTCGGCTGGAACAAGGAATTCTGATCCCCGTCACGCATCCCCAAAACAGCCAAAAGGTCCGGGCCCGCGGCGGCCCGGACACAGTCAGGAGAAAGAATTCAATGAAACTAGTCAGCGCAATCATCAAGCCGTTCAAGCTCGACGACGTCCGCGAGGCGCTGTCGGACATCGGCGTGTCCGGCATCACCGTGACCGAGGTCAAGGGCTTCGGGCGCCAGAAGGGCCACACCGAACTCTACCGCGGGGCCGAGTACGTGGTGGACTTTCTGCCCAAGATCAAGGTCGAGATCGCGATCGACGACTCCCTGCTCGAGCAGGTGATCGAGGCCATCAGCGGGGCGGCCAAGACCGGCAAGATCGGCGACGGCAAGATCTTCGTCTTCGACCTGGCCCAGGTAGTTCGCATCCGTACCGGCGAGACCGGTCCGGATGCCCTTTAACCCGGTGCGGAGGTAATTAATCGTGGAAAATCAGATTTTTGAACTTCAGTACGCCATAGACACCTTCTATTTCCTGATCTGTGGCGCCCTGGTGATGTGGATGGCGGCGGGCTTCTCCATGTTGGAGGCGGGCCTGGTGCGGTCCAAGAACACCGCCGAGATCCTGACCAAGAACGTGGCCCTGTTCGCCGTCGCTTGCACCATGTACCTGATCGTCGGCTACTATCTGATGTACGGCGGCGGCCTCTTCCTGGCCGGCATCGCCGGCGGTGAGACCGCTGGTGGCCGACGCCCTGGCCGCGTCCGACGGAGAATGGCTTCGACGGCGATTCGGTCTATTCCGGTGCCTCCGACTTCTTCTTCCAGGTGGTGTTCGTGGCCACCGCCATGTCCATCGTCTCCGGTGCCGTGGCCGAGCGCATGAAGCTCTGGGCCTTCCTGGTCTTCGCGGTGGTGATGACCGGTTTCATCTATCCGATGGAAGGCAGCTGGACCTGGGGCGGTAACTCGGTATTCGGCCTCTACTCCCTGGGCGACGACTTCGGCTTCTCCGACTTCGCCGGCTCCGGCATCGTGCACCTGGCGGGCGCCGCCGCGGCCCTGGCCGGTGTGCTCCTGCTCGGCGCGCGCAAGGGCAAGTACGGCAAGGACGGCGAGCATCAACGCCATCCCCGGCGCCAATATGCCCATGGCCACCCTGGGCACCTTTATCCTGTGGATGGGCTGGTTCGGCTTCAACGGTGGTTCGGTGCTTAAGCTGGGCGACATCGCCAGCGCCAACTCGGTGGCCATGGTGTTCCTGAACACCAATGCGGCGGCCGCCGGCGGCCTGATCGTGGCCCTGCTGGTGGCGCGCATGATGTTCGGCAAGGCCGATCTGACCATGGCCCTGAACGGCGCCCTGGCCGGTCTGGTGGCGATTACCGCCGAGCCCTCCACGCCGACCCCGCTGGCCGCCACCCTGATCGGCGGCGTCGGCGGCTTCTTGGTGGTGTTCTCGATCGTCGCCCTCGACAAGCTGCGGATCGACGACCCGGTGGGTGCTATCTCGGTGCACGGCACCGTCGGCATCTGGGGCCTGCTGGCGGTGCCCCTGACCAACGACGGCACGAGCTTCGTCGGCCAGTTGGTCGGCATGGCGACCATCTTCGTCTGGGTGTTCGGCGTCAGCTTCGTGACCTGGTTGATCATCAAGCATGATCATGGGTATCCGTGTCTCCGAGGAAGAGGAGTACGAGGGTGTGGACATCGGCGAGTGCGGCCTCGAGGCCTATCCCGAGTTCACCGGCAGCCGAGGCTCGGCCTCCTGATCGGACGGCCGATCAAGCAACTAGAAACGGGCGCCTGGTGCGCCCGTTTTCTTTTGCCGCCGTTCAGCCTTCCAAGGTGCTATGGCTGCCGTCGCAGAAAGGTGGGTCCTGGCTATGCTTGCATCCACACAGCCAGACCTTTTTCTTCTCGCTGACCTCCAACTGCACCGGGGAGAAGCCGGTGCCCTGATGCGAGCCGTCGCAAAACGGCTGGTTCTGCGAGCGCCCGCAGGCGCACCACCAGTATTCGCCGGGCTCCAACTCCGCGGCAAAGGGTTGTTTCTGGGGGATCTGTGGCTCAGGCATGGTTTGGATGACTCCTTAGGATTTATGCTTCCGGCTGCGGGTGCGCCCGGTGGCGCAAGCGTGCCTTATGGTATGGGCAGGGGCGGGCGGCGGCAAGTCTGGGCTATAATCCCTGGCGTTTCCCAGCCCCCGGACCCCACCCATGACCGCTGACAACCTGCTCGTCTTGGTAGACGGCTCCTCTTACCTGTTTCGCGCCTATCATGCCTTGCCGCCGCTGACCAACTCCAAGGGCCAAGCCACCGGTGCCCTGGTCGGCGTTATCAATATGCTGCGGCGTTTGATCGACGAGCATCGGCCGGCCCACGTCGGGGTGGTGTTCGACGCCCCGGGCAAGACCTTTCGCGACGATCTCTACGACCAGTACAAGGCCAATCGGCCGCCGATGCCGGACGACCTGCGTGAGCAGATCGAACCCCTGCACCGCTGGGTCCGGGCCATGGGCTTGCCGCTGTTGGTGGTGCCGGATGTGGAGGCAGACGATGTCATCGGGACCCTGGCCACTCAGGCCAGCGGCCAGGGAATGCGGACGTTGATCTCCACCGGCGACAAGGATCTGGCGCAACTGGTGGACGAGCGGGTGACCCTGGTCAACACCATGAACGACAGCTATCTGGACCGGGACGGCAGTGGTGGCCAAGTTCGGGGTGCCGCCGGAGCGCATCGTAGACTATCTGACGCTGGTCGGCGACACCGTCGACAATATCCCCGGGGTGCCCAAGTGCGGCCCCAAGACCGCGGTCAAGTGGCTGCAGGCTTACGGATCGCTGGACGGGGTGATGGCCCACGCCGACGAGATAAAAGGCAAGGTGGGCGAGAACCTGCGCGCCAGCCTGGAGCAACTGCCCCTGTCCCGGCAACTGGTGACCATCCGGCTCGACCTGGATTTGGAGCTCGGCCCGGAGGCGCTGCGTCCGGGCGCGCCGGATCAGGACGACCTTGCGCGAGCTCTATCAGTGGATCGAATCCGAGCGCCTGCTGGCGACCCTGGACGACGCCGGCGACAGCGCTGCCGCGAGTCCCACTGCCGCTGCGGCGGGCGGGCAAGACTATCAGACCATCCTCGATTGGGCCGCCTTCGAAACCTGGCTGGAACGCCTGCAGGGGGCCGAATTGTTAGCTCTGGATACCGAGACCACCAGCCTCGACTATATGCGGGCCGAACTGGTGGGCCTGTCGTTCGCGGTGGCGCCCGGCCAGGCCGCCTACCTGCCTCTGGCCCACGATTATCCCGGGGCTCCCGAACAGTTGGATCGGGAGCGGGTGCTGGAACGGATGCGCCCCCTGCTCGAGGACCCCGAGCGCCCAAGGTGGGGCAGAATCTGAAATACGACATGGGCGTGCTGGCCAATACCGGCATCGAGCTGGCCGGCATCGCTTTCGACACCATGCTCGAATCCTATGTCACCGACAGCACCGCCACCCGCCACGACATGGACTCCCTGGCCAGAAAATACCTGAACTGGACCACCATCAAATACGAGGAGGTGGCCGGCAAGGGCGCCAAGCAGCTCGCCTTCGACCAGGTGCCGCTGGAGACCGCCGCCCCCTATGCGGCGGAGGATGCCGACGTTACCCTGCGTCTGCATCAGCGCCTGTGGCCGGAGCTGGAGCGCGATGCGACCCTGAGCCGGCTGCTGCGGGAGATCGAGATGCCCCTGGTGCCGGTCCTCTCGCGCATGGAGCGCACCGGGGTGCGCATCGACAGCGCGATGCTGGCGGCCCAGAGCAAGCAACTGGCCGAACGCATGCACCAGCTGGAGCAGAGCGCCTACGAGCATGCCGGGCATCCGTTCAACCTGGGTTCGCCCAAACAGATCGGCGAGATCCTTTTCAACGAGCTGGGTCTGCCGGTCAAGGCCAAGACCCCGAAAGGGGCGCCCTCCACCGCCGAGTCGGTACTGCAGGAACTGGCCGAGGAGTTACGAGCTGCCGCGCCTGATCCTGGAGCACCGGGGCCTGACCAAGCTCAAGTCCACCTACACCGACAGCTGCCGGAACAGGTCAACCCGCGCACGGGCCGGGTCCACACCTCTTATCACCAGGCGGTGGCCGCCACCGGTCGGCTGTCCTCGTCCGACCCCAATCTGCAGAACATCCCGGTGCGCAGCGAAGAGGGGCGGCGTATCCGCCAGGCGTTCGTCCCCGAGGACGGCTACCGTATGCTGGCCGCCGACTACTCGCAGATCGAGCTGCGGATCATGGCCCATCTGTCCGGCGACGAGGGCCTGGTGGAGGCGTTTGCCGCGGGCGCCGACATCCATCAGGCCACGGCCGCCGAGGTGTTCGGTGTGGCGCTTGATGAGGTCAGCGCCGAGCAGCGGCGCTCCGCCAAGGCCATCAACTTCGGCCTCATCTACGGCATGTCCGCCTTTGGTCTGGCGCGTCAGCTCGGCATTGAGCGCGGCGCCGCCCAGGAGTATGTCGATCTCTATTTCCAACGCTATCCCGGGGTGAAGGACTTCATGGAACGCACCCGCGAGCCAGGCCGCGGGAGCAGGGTTACGTGGAGACCGTATTCGGTCGCCGGCTCTACCTTCCCGAGATCAACGCCCGCAACGGCCAGCGCCGGGCCGCCGCCGAGCGCACCGCCATCAACGCTCCCATGCAGGGCACCGCCTCCGACATCATCAAGCTCGCTATGCGCGAGGTCGACGCCTGGATTCAAAGAGAGCAACCCGCCCTGCGAATGATCATGCAGGTGCACGACGAGCTGGTATTCGAGGTCCGTCCCGACCAGTTCGAATCGATCCAAACCGAGATCCGCACCCGTATGCAGGCCGCCGCCGAGCTGCGCGTGCCGCTGTTGGTGGATATTGGCGTGGGCGACAACTGGGAGCAGGCACACTGAGGGAGAGGCTGCTGCGGCAGCAGCGGCAGGCTCGACGCTACCGGATAATCTGTTTCCGGCACCCCTTTCAGCCGTGTCTCGCAGACTCGCAAGTTGATTCTGGCGGCCTGGTGAAATATGCAGGTTGGGCAGGGCCCGTTGGCTCCTGCCGGTCCGAGCGGGTTCAGGGGGCGAAGTCGACGCTAGCGATTCCGATGCCGTCATCGGTTCAATTCAACCGCCGGCGGTTGAGCGTGGGCGATAGGTGCGAGAGGGAGGCCTCTGGAATCGGATTCCAATCGCGATCCCCCGGGCGTTTCCAGGAAAGCCGAAGCCCGGCCCTTCCCCCGTTCTGGAAGAATCGGAGTTCCAGGTCGTGTTCCCCGGCTTCAAGCGCAACCACCCCATCCTCGGGAGCGAAGGCGCGAGGGTAATCGGCGTCGATTACCACCGCGCGATCAATCGCCAGCCCCGCGCCGTCGTCCGATTCCAGCCGGAACCAGTATCGCCCGCCGGTTGGGCAATGCAACCGACCCCTCACCCTCAAGGCATAATTGCTGCTCGGTTCCGACAGCAGGGTGGAAAGGTTTGGAAAGTCCAGTTGCTTTACCTGCTTACTGTGCAGAAATCGGGGCAAGCCCGGGTGCAGGCGCTGGTCGATCTCGGTGCCCTGGTAGACCTCGAGAACCAAACCGGGTCGGGAACTGGCCTCCCCTGGTAGCGGTTTCGGTGGCTCGAACAGGGGGCGCCACGCCAGTTGGGAGTTTTGCTTGCGCACCTGGTGTTCGCTGCGTTGACTATGCTAGTTCGAGCTCGTAACTGGCGGCCTGCTGAGGCGGCTCGCTCTGCCACACCAACCGATTACCGAAAACCCGCGCCGGAAATACCCGGCCTTGCGCATCGATCACCCGCAGCCCGCCGTAGGCCGAGGTCTCGGTGTAATGCAGCGTGTAGCGCTCGACATAGGTCGCCATTGCGGTCAGGGGCTGATCTTCGCGGGCGATGCCACCCAGGTTCCGCAACAGATCCGATTGTTGGAACAGCCGATGGTCGATGCGACCCGCGGGGAGGCCGGGGCCAACGGCCACCAAGGGGACTCTCGCCACACTGCTGTCACCGTAATGGCGCTGAACCTCGTCAGGTATGGGGTACATTTTGCGATGGTCGCCAGTGATGAGCAGGAGGCCGTCCTCGAAGAAACCTTGGTGGCGCAACTCCTGGTAGAAGCTGAACAGCTGGCGGTCGACATACTCCCAGACAAGATCCTGGTTGTTGCCGCGGCCGTCCGGATCGCGCGGTGGGCGATGGCTGGTAACCGTAAGCAGGGCCAGGAAGTAGGGGCGGGTCGACTGCTCCAACGCCTCGATGCGCCGCAGCGCCTCTCGGTAAAGGAGGGCATCGGCGGGCGCGTCAAAACTGTGCCTGGGCGCCGCGGCGAAGTCCTCGACCTCGTTGAGCCCGCGTACCCGCTGCATGCCGATCTCCCTCAAGTAGGCCCCTTTGCTGAGAAAGGACAAGGGTCCGGTAGTGAGGAACTCGGTATGAAAGCCCATCCAGTTGAGTCCTTCCACTGCGGATTGTCCGTGCTCGAAGGCTTTGTAGAGGCTGCGGTTGCCCCCGGGGTATGGGATGGGTGGAAAGCCGCCGAACAGGGAGACTACCCCCCCCTCCGTATCGGAGTAATTCGCCAGGAAGTTGTCGAATAGCACGCCATCCCGCGAGAGTTGATCCAGCCGAGGCAGACGGTGGCCCAAGCCCGAGGTCCGTAAGGAGTCTTCGGCCGATAGCGACTCCACCACTACCAGGACGATCTGCCGGATTTCTTTGGGCACATCGAGCTGGTGCTGTCCGGGCCAGTCCCTGCTTAGCTCGGAGATAGTTTCGGGCGAGTAGAAGTTGGCCTCGGGGTGAGCTGCGATAAAGTTCAAGCGCTGCCTCGGGCTCTCCTCCACTAGCGCCGCCCAAGGCACGCTGGCGAGTCCGTACAAGGTTGAAGCGATGCCCAGTGCAAACCAGGATGAGTTGGAACCGGAGCTTACAGGGAGCCGTCTATGCCAGGTCGCAATGATCACTAGCAATATCAGCAGGTGTTGCCAGCCGATGAAACTGGCGATTGCCCGCCACTCGCCGAGATATTTCAGCAAGTCGGCGGGATTCAGCGGCTGATTGACGACAATGCGCAGGATCGTGTCCAGACCGTAGCTGATCAGCAGCAGGAGGAGCAATAGGTGCCCTCCCAGACGCAGGCGCCGATCGGCGACCTGCGGAATCAGTACTGCCGCTACCAAGACTGCGCCGAACAGAGCGATGTCCGAGCCGAACAGAGCGCCGACGGATGACGGCCCCGGGCGTGGCGGAAGCAGAAGCAATTTAGCCAGCAGCAGGCCGGTGGCAACGAAAATCGGGGTGGGAAGCAAAAACTTCGTTCTTGGATTGCTCTGCATCGAAAAATACCGGGGCAAGAGTTCCTGTCCTTTTAATGCCCCGAGGATTTGACGGGGTATGCCCATAGTTTACCGCCTCCCTGCGGAACGGTACCTACCGGCCAACTATAACGCGCTTCGATCAGAAATCGAACTCAAAGGGGTTGCAAGCAAGCGGCCAGAAAGTATCTGGGCTGGACCGCCCTGAAGTACCAACAAGCGCACTGGGGCCCGAGCAAGCTCAACCCCACGTGCTACGACCGCCCGCGGAGGAGATCAGCGCGCGCCGAGCCGGCGTACACCACGCCTGGCCCTGTGGCGGCCGCCTTTATCGCCGGAGCGGACATCCGCAAGGTCAGCGCCGCGGGGGTGACAGAATTGCACTTGGCCGAGTCGGCGCGGAGCAGCGGCACTCCGCCGAGGCCATCACCTTCGACCTCGACTACGGCATGTCAGCCTCCGGTATGGTGGCCTTTTCCGGGGAGTTCGAGCGACCCTGTTCGCTGGTGTATCGCGCCGGCTGGAGTTATTGTCCAACCCAATGCAAGGGAGAAAGATATTTCACGCGCTCGCATCTGTGGAGGGTAAATGGAAAGATCCGACGCATAGATTCCGTAGATTCTCGCTGAACAGCGTGATTACCGACTGATAGGCGCCATTTTGCCAACATACCAGTTGCTTACCGGATTGGTATTGGGATTCTCCGCGGGAATTGCCCCCGGCCCCCTGCTCACCCTGGTGATCGCCCAGTCCTTGTCGCACGGCATCGCCGAAGGCATCAAGGTGGCAGTGGCCCCATTGATCACGGATATCCCGATCATCGTTGCGGCACTTGTGCTCGGCTCCCGCGTGACCGCGCCCTTGCCTCTGGGTGTGCTTTCCCTGGCCGGAGCCGCGTACCTCTCCTATTTGGCCTGGGAGAACATGGCCGCAAAACCGATTGTGCCCGGTGAAACTGTCCGGGCACCTAGATCGGTGAAACGGGGCGTCATAGCCAATGTGCTAAATCCTCACCCCTATCTTTTCTGGATTACCGTCGGCACGCCGCTGCTTCACAAGGCGTGGGCCGCCGGCCCGCCGGTTGCGATCCTATGGCTGGCCGGGTTCTATTCCATGCTGGTGGGCACAAAGATCGTCTTGGCTGTGCTTGTCGGCCGGTGGCGCAGAATGCTCCAGGGCAGATGGTACCTTTGGATCAACCGCATCCTGGGAGGGGCATTGCTCTTTTTTGCGACCGTCCTGGTCAAAGACGGGTGGCAGCTGATATCGGGGTGAGGAAGAATCGCGCTTCGTCTGCACCTACTCACTGACCGGAATCTGCGAAATCGATTAATCCGCTGTTGGTTGCCCGCCGGCTCTTTCTCGCCGAGCCATGATGGCTCCGGTTCTCTGATCTTGGGCAGCTCCAAAAGGTACTTTCGTGCAATTCCGTTTCAGTCACTCCGAAAACCGCTCCAAAGTATGCGTTTGGGCGGCCTCCGGCTGTTGTGGCCAGCGATTATCAGAAATAGTTTTTCAACTTCAGCTCGAATACGGCCCCCGATGCGAGGAAAAGGACGTTTACGTCCAGTTGCAACTCCACCTTTAGTTTCTTCATCGCCATGCCCTGACCGCCGGTATAGGCGATATCGCGTCTCACCTCTCCTTCGTCCTTCTCGATGAAGCGCCGAATCGCCCAATCGACTAGCCGGGACCCGAAGTCGTCACCATACTCCTCGCCAGTGTATGACTTCTTTGGCTTGGTGATTTTTGCCCCGAAACCGTTGTCGATTACGGCCAGGACCATGAGCTTGTTGAGTTGGTCGACAAACAGAATAATCTTGATTCCGGGGAAGCGGGTTACGTACTTTTTCTGCAAGAAAGCAGCGTGGGAAAAGCTGTCGATAGCATTCTGAACCGCATCTTTCACTACGCCTTTAATGATCTGGGAGTCACCGGCCGTGGTTCCGATGGGAGTAATCAGATCGTCGTAGACCGGAGGCATGATCACCTGCTTGGACAGAGAGTCGCTTTGAGCGGATTTACTCAGGGTATGCCATACCGAAAACATCGGATCATTAAAGATGACCGAGAACTGGCCGATAATAGAGATATCTCGTTTATCCGATTCGCGTTCCTGCAAATACATTTTGAAAATATGGTTGAGCTCCGCTAGCGTGAGATCCTTCTTCGCTCGGTTCTCATCCGGAAGGAGGTCTTCCGACTGGAGAATAACGGGGCCATGCTTCAGAGCGCTTCTGGCTGGAGTTTCATTCATGTTTCCAGTTTCTTTATCGCTATTGTTCAAGCTCATCGTACAGGTCCACATCGTCCAACCGGTTGATCGTGGCAAGCAGAGGTTCCGAACGGTATTGCCGGGGGGTTATCTCGCCGTTGCTTCGGGTATATACGCCGAGCCACGGCATACTGCCGCGGGAGAACCACGTCGTGACGCTCTAATTCCGCTCAGATTCGACCAGACGCTATCGTGCGGTGTCAAAGGCGTATGCCCGACAAACAGGTTAAGAATACCGAAGAAGCCCAAATTACTGAGAGCGCTGGTCTTCATAAAGCGGGCGGTTGGTGTTCCAAATTTCGGGGCGAAGGTGCAACAGCAGGATTGTACCCTTTTCCACCGAAAGGCTCTCGGGTTTGGTCGCCCAGCACAATCCCCGGAGCATTTACTCCTGGTCAGTGCAGACCTGCCTCGGGGGCAAGCGCAGGCCGGCCGTCGAGGTGCGGTATCAATCCGAATGACTAGCAGGGGGGGCGTCCCCGACGTCCGGAATCAAACGCCATTCTCGGCGTTCTTCATCGTGATGTCTGCAAACGCCAGCGTTGTAATTCCTCGTTATTCGAACAGGTTCAGATACTTGAACCCTAAGGCCGGCCTTCGCTGGCGCAAAAAATAGCGCCGCGGTTATCGACGGCCAAGGTGGATGGGCCTTCAGAACCCCGGCAGCGTACCAAGGAGACCCGCGGCGATGATGAGCGTACTCACCACCAACACGGCGCCTGTGATCAATCCATATTCAATCGGATCAAATCCGGCGTGACTCTTCGTAGCAGCAATCGTCTTCTTGTCCTCAAACATTTTGCTCTCCCCCTTGCAGTGAGTGTCTGAAATCAATAATAAACCAGCGCGCTCACCAAAAAAGTCAACTATTGTTATGTGATGCAACTCACATTATTGGCATGTTGGCGGGCCGGTAATGCCTGATTCCTATGGACGCTAAACCGAGACGATACCTTGAGTTCAGTTGTGTCAGGGGCCGGTGAGCAAGACTCGTCCTGGAGTCCCCGCAGTGGCCAGGCGTCGCAAAGGACGGACGCTGCGTTCTGGGCCAGAGCGGTCCAACGCTTAGCAATCTCGCAGGGGCGGGGTCCTCCTCCCAGGTACCCCGACAGGCGTGTTCGAACAAAGCCAAGAGAGCCCCGCCATCGACCGGAGCAAAAATCGAGCTACAATTGCTCGCGAACGCTACGCCACCCCACACGCTGCGGTTCGTTATTTCGAGCGCGTTGCAGGTCCGTCGAGTGGTTACGCCGCCGAAACGACGACAGGAGCATTGCCTGGCCGGGATTGGGGCGCCTCTGGATGTACCGGGCGATTGCGCATCCCCGCATTTAAGGACAGCAGCGGCGTTTTCCGATTTTCCCCAACGGGCTTCCGAGTGTCCTGGTCTTAGCGAGGGACGTGACGTGCTCCGAGCAGACGCTGGCACGCTCGAATGCTCCGGAAAGGTGCGTCAATCCGAGCGCCGGTGCAATGAACAGCACGCACGGTGACCTTTCAACCCTGCCCGGAGCCTGTGGCATGAATCAAAAGCGGGATGACGACCCTGATTTTATCCATTTGATCAAAGTTGCGGTGTACGCGCTCGGCGCAATGGCCTTGATGTGGGCCTTTATCACTTTCGTTATTCGCCATTTCGAATAGTGTTCTGGCCCTCGCCCGAACTGCAAACGGGGTAGGTTGTCCAGCCTATCCGATCCCCCGTCTTGTTGCCCGGCCTGGCGCCGGCAACCAGGAACAGCCGCGCCGTCTAGAGGAGACGTGCCGGCGATAAGGCTCCCACTGGGTCGGTTCAAAGAGACGACAGCGGCCGATCGTGAATGGTCTTCTGAGGATTGCGGATGTCAGGTCCGCTGAATCTGCGCGCCGGAACCCGCCTGCGATGGGGAGTCGACCCTCCCGTCCCATAGATTGGCGCGATCATTGCAAAGCCATCGTCATGCGGATTCGGTATTCTTCGGCCGACTCGTGCGACCTTGAATACCTGCACTGCTTGGCATCGCGCCATCCCGGGTCGCAACCGCTGCGTGCGGCAAGCGTGTCAGCCGGTCGGCCTTGATCGATTCGGCGTGACAATGTGCCGCATTGGGGTGGTTCGGCGCGCACGGGTATAGTCCGAGAACGCACCCATAACGTGCAATCCTGCCGGCCTCCTGCGGTTCGAGGCACGCGTGTTGTTATAGAGCGGTTATCCGACCGCTTTCGCGTACACAGTTAAGGAGTAAACGAATGCACCTACGCCATCGCTGGCCTCCGGTACTTGCCGGAATTTTGCTCGGCACCACCATGCTGGCAACCTTTGTCACCGCGGGACGCGGCATCGGCGTCAGCGGCGTGATGTCACGCCTGGTGGCAACGGTACAGCACTGGATATTTCCTGAACTCACTGAAAAGAGCGCCTATTTCGGAAAATATTTCGTCAATGGCACCGACCCGCTCGACAACTACCTGACCTACCTGATGCTCGGTCTGCTGTTGGGAGCTTTTACCGGATCAGTTTCCTGCCGAGACTTTTGTGTCGAAGTGCGGCGCGGGCCGCGCATGAACGCGGCCGGGCGCTTGATCTATGCGCTGATAGGGGGGGTAATCGCCGGTTTCGCCGCCCGTCTGGCGCGCGGCTGCACCAGCGGGATGGGGCTGGTGGGCGGCGCTGAACTCTCGGTCGGTTCCTGGGTTTTCATGCTATGCATTTTTATCGGTGGTTTCGCAGCCGCCTGGTTTGTGAGGAAACAATGGATATGATCGCCCCTTTTGTCGAGACCGGTGTCATCTCCGAGACGGTCAATTTGTGGCTCGCGGTACCTATCGGTTTTTTCTTCGGCCTCGGGCTCTACCATGCGGGCTTCACCGACTGCCGAAAAATCGCTCAGGCCTTCTACCTCAAAGACGTGGGGGTGCCGGTGGTCATGTTCTCAGCCATCATCACCGGGATGCTGGGGCTGTGGTTCCTGATCCTGATCGGGTTCCTCGATCCACAGAAAATGTACTTTCTCCCCACCTATCTGTTGCCCATGGCAATCGGTGGATTGCTGTTCGGTATCGGTATGGTCATCGGGGGATTCTGTCCCGGGACGGCCGTTGGGGCCATCGCCACGGGAAGGGTCGATGCCGTTGTATTCGTACTCGGCTTCCTGATCGGTTCCATGGTCTTCGGCGACCTGTTCCCGGTGTGGGGCGAGTTCTACAACAGCGATTATCGGGGCGTATTTCGTCTCGACCAGCTTTTCGGCGTCGAGTTAGGTCCGATGATCCTGATCATGGTCGCGCTCTCTATCGCCGGAAGCCTATTGATGCGGGCGGGCCAGCACTACTTCTGGGGCGACTCCATTGAACCCGAGCAGAAACTAAAGTGTGCGAAACCGCTGGCGATATTCGTGCTGGTCGTGGGCGGTGCAGGATTGGCCTTCTTCCCCACCGCTAGCTACCTGCCTGAAGACGAATCACCTCCCGCTTTAAATCCGAATGAGCCGGATACTACATCGTCGCCGGCGGCCTGGCTGCCTCCGATGGGCCCACTGGTGCCGTCGACAGCGCCCCCCGGGCTGATCACGGACGAGGGCTGCTGAGCGCAACCGAGGGATGGAGTTGAGTCTTGCGCCCGCTCGGGGGCGTTGAAGCGAATGGCGTTGCCTACCAGGCTCCTACAAACTCGATTCAGGTGGTCGGAGCTTACTGCGGCCGGACCGCGACCTCAGCGGTGAACCGCCGCTCGACAGAACCGCGGTCTGGAGGCTACTGCAGAGGCGACCGATTGGTCGGGGATAATGTGTTCTCAAAGGCCGTACGGTCTTCGATGCGTACTATGTGATCTTCAATGCGTTGCCGCAGGCTCTAGAAGCATCGACGTCGCATCGAAACACTCGCTTCAAGCGCTATGCCTACGTCATGGCGGACAGGCGATTGGCCGGCGTTTTATCTCCCCCGTCATAGGGCGTCTCAGGTCGGCTTCTCAGCCCCGTTTCTAAGGGGGTAGCGATACGCTGTATTTCCGGTTCGGCGCCCGTAGACCATGGATCGGCCCGGATTGATACGCGGTTTCGAGACAAGATTACCGGTGCCGTTACGGTGCGGGGTTTTGACTGGGTGGCTCAGGTTTCCGCCCAAACGGACCGAACGAGTCGGTCGCCAGGGTAACCCGTGTCCTCGCCTCCGAAAACCCCTTTGTTGGTCCTTGACTATAGGGGGTTCCGGGCTGATTTCCCGCGACGCTTGGCTGGAACTTCGGGCTGCGCCACCGTTATAGTTGATTGCTGAATGCCCACCAAGAGCCTTACGCCGCGATGAATGAAGTCCTGATTTTACTGGCCCTTTCGGTCCTGGCAGTCGCGATTGTGCGTCGTGTGCAGTTGCCGCCGATCCTTGGCTACCTGTTTGTAGGCCTGATCGCCGGCCCTCACGCCCTGGGCTGGATTCCCGAAAGCGACGCGATTCACCTGGTTGGTGAAGTCGGCGTCGTGTTTCTGCTGTTTATGATCGGTTTGGAGATCTCCATTCCGCATCTGCTTTCCATGCGCCATGCGGTGCTCGGATTTGGCGGCGCACAAATGGTTCTGACGACCCTGATTGTCATGGGTATCGCCTGGTGGAGCGGTATCTCCTGGGAAGGGTCCCTGGTTGTCGGTGGCGCCCTGGCGCTGTCCTCGACGGCGATCGTCGCTCGCCAACTTACCGAACAGCTGGAACTGCAATCCCGTCATGGGCGATTGGCGTTCGGCATCCTTCTGTTCCAGGACCTGGCGGTGGTTCCCTTCCTGGTCATTATTCCGATACTCGGCGGCGGCGCGGAGAACGGTCTCGGCGCTGCGCTGGGGATCGCCCTGGTAAAGGGGGTTTTTGTAGTGGTGGGGCTGCTTGCCGCGGGACGATGGTTCCTGCGCCCACTTTTCCACCGGATCGCTGAAGCCCACTCGGTCGAACTATTCACTTTGGGTGTACTGCTGGTAGCGCTGACCTCGGCTTGGGTCACCCATGCGGTCGGGTTGTCGGCGGAACTCGGTGCATTTATTGCCGGCATGCTGCTTGGTGATACCGAATACCGCCATCATGTCGAACTGGAAGTCCGCCCGTTTCGAGACGTGCTGATGGGGCTGTTCTTCATCACCGTGGGCATGCAACTCAACCTTCTGGCCTTGCCCGAGTTCCTGCATTGGGCGCTGCTGCTGGTGGCCGGGGTGGTGTTGGGCAAGGGTTTGCTGATCGCATTGCTGATAAAGCTCGGTGGTGATGAAAGCGGTGTTGCTTTGCGTACCGGGATCGTGCTCGCCCAAGGCGGTGAATTCGGCTTTGCGCTGCTCGCCCTAGCCCTAGGCTACAATCTGCTCAGTCCGGCTGACAGCCAACCGGTGATCGCAGCGGTTGTCATTTCCATGGCGATTGCGCCAATTCTGGTGCGCTACAATGGCAGTATCGCCAAACGAGCCTGCTCCAGCTACCGCCAGAACGCCGATGTCAGCGCCTTTCAGTTGGCGGAAGAGTCCGGGCGGCTCGATCAACACGTCATCGTCTGCGGGTTTGGGCGTATTGGGCAAAATCTAGCCCTGTTTCTGAAGGAAGAAGACATCCCCTACGTGGCCCTGGATATGGACCCGGCGCTGATTCGGGAAGCCTGGGAAGCCGGCCAACCGGTGTTCTTCGGCGATGCCACCCACCCGGAGATCCTCGAAACCTCGGGCATCCACAGGGCGAGGGCACTGGTCATTGCGTTCGATGACAGCCATGCAGCGGAACGCATCACCCGCTCCGCGCGTCGCCTAAGCCAGCAGATTCCAATCATTGTGCGCGCTCACGACGACGCCCGCATGGAGGACCTGGAGGCGGCGGGAGCGACCTATGTCGTACCGGAATCCGTGGAGTCCGCGTTGGTACTGGCTACCAGGTTGATGCACCAACTTGGGGTCGATATCGACGAAATCTCGCGGGTCGTCGAGCAAGCCAGAACCGACCATTATCGCCGCCTGCGAGGCTACTTCCATGGCGAGGAAATCACCGAATTCGAAGATTTGGACCGCTTCCGGCTCCATACCGTTGTATTGCCCCCGAATGCCTATGCAGTGGAACAACCGATTGCCGCGCTGGCCTTGAATACACTCGGGGTACAGGTCATCACAGTTCGCCGTGCCGGAATCTGCGGAGATCAGCCGGATCCTTCGATGACGCTTCGTAGCGGCGACGCTCTGGTTATTCAGGGCCCCCAAGATGCCCTCGATGCCGCCGAGGCGCGGCTATTGGGTTGACCTGTTTGCGGCGGGCGACTTAGACCGGGCAGCGTCGGCAACTAGAATTACGGCAATGGATTGGAACTCGATGCCAAGCTCGTGGCACCCCGGCCCAAGCGCGGCCTTTAGTTCGTCGCGCGTATTGTGATCCGCCAAATCGCAGCGGATCGTCGTCTCCGCGCGCGGGGACGACAGATCTGGCGATCGCTGTGGTCCGAAAAACTCTCAGACGCAGGGTTGCGGCTCGGCGCTTTGGGTCTGTAGCTCGTTCATTTTCGGAAGTCCGCATCACGCCACTGTTGAAGACCCCCATTGATCAAGGCTATGCCAAGGACCAGTCCAAGCAGAATGGCGGAACCGAAGCCACCCATCACGATAAGCAGCACTCCGAATACTATGCTCGACCAGAGCCCGATCTTCCGAAGTAACGGCGGGTTTACCACACCAGAGTCGCGCAGGGCCGCCAATCCCGAGATGCCGCTCAGAATAAGGCCGCCGCCCAGAAGCACCGCTATCAACCATAAAGCCAATTCCGGCCAGATCAAGATCACCGCACCAACGATCATGTGCACCCAAGGGCCCAAAACGCTGATGGGTAACCCTTGCTTACGTACATCATTCACGTAGAGTAAGGCCACGACGCCACTGGCTAGCATGACACCACCAAGCGCGATCACCGCCAAGGTTCCGAAAAAGTAGGGGAGGACGATCGCGGCGGTCCCCAGCAAAATGGAAACGACCGCAAAGAATTTTGTTGAAGTCACGTGCCAACTCCTTTGTATTCCGCGCTTCGCCCGGCCCGCCACTTGGGGTGGCAGCCGGTCAGAGCAATTTCTAAATCACCGTTTGCGACAGCGTTTGATTCTACCGCATGCCTCTGTTGTATTCGATGGGATGCCTGTTTCAAGCATCCATGCGCCGCTGGCCGCCTCAGTTTGCCGGCCGGGGGTAATGTGCTGGAGGGGGCGTTGCCTGAGCGACCCCAGGATCATACGAGATTCCGGACATTCACGTCTGCGCCAATCTCGGACACATAGTTCGTTTCAGCCCGAGCCGGCATTGGACCTCCAAATGCCCCTCAACCCGCAGCCCGGGTTCGACCAACGAACCAGCCGCCTGGCGGCCTGGTGAAACATCATGTCTAGCACCCGAGATCCAACTTCTTCAAGCGAGACTTCGGTTATCGTTAAATGCCCGCGGGGCGGTATGGACCGGGAGTCTACCGATGAATCTTCGGTCTTTCCCCGGACTCAGAAGCGGTCGGGAAAACCGAAAAGGTGAAGCCATCACATGGGCACTTCGCCATCCGTTCCATGTTCTTTTTGCGCGCCTGCATCAACCCGCTCAGATACTGCTTGGACTGCGTGTGCACACTGCGGGTCCGCACTCGAAAATGCCCGTTGAACCCAGCACAGAATGCCGCGAAGCGTCTTCCCGTCGCCTCGAGCGGGCTTTTTGCATTGGGAATCCTCTTTGTTCGGGTTGATATCCGGAGGGCTTCGGCTCATCCTCTTCGCCATTTCTTCGCGCCTTTTCACCCAACCTATTCGAATCCATTCTCCAGTGAAATCAGACCTTTAAATGTGACAAAGTAGAACTAGGGAGACGCTGAAAAATGCCTTCCCTGGCATTTCTCAGCACGGCTTTCGAAAACGCGGTTTCCGAAAGCCCTCATTCTCCGTCGCTTGCGCGGCTGAAAATGGCAGGGCATCCTGCCCTGCGCGGGAAACGCTTTAAATCAGATGTAAGCGCTTCCCTAAGCCCGCGTTTTCGGGCTATATCCTGCCCCGATCCTATGCCGCGCTCGACCCCGTCCGGTGCCTCCAACCGGGCGAAACTCGCCCCAACCGAGTATTCGCTCACCCCTTGTCCAATCCCAACAGCTTTGGGTTGATATCGTCGCCGCTCGCTGCACTGGTTTGCGGGTGGCGTCGGTGATTTGCAAGGGTCGACGGCACTACGGAGCCCAGCACCTAGCGCTTATTCAGCGCGTCGGGGCTCACTCTCTGCCGCGGACACTCCACTGGACACGTATCGAATAGGCCGGTCTCTTTGAAAGGCTCGGTGAACAACGGCCGCCGGTGCAGCGGTGTCACCTTTATATGAGTATTCCATCCTATAGTGGGAACGACCGGCGCAGGTGTCCGTCTCAACCGGCTCGCGAGTAATTGGGGGCGTCAACATTTGCGACCCAGGGAACCCGCCGGCTACCGGCCGTTTTCAGCGCCAAGCATTCGTTACCAAAGCCGCTTTGCTGCATTAACCCCGCATCTATCGTGAACCGCCGTTGGCTTGGGGTGGCTGAACTTCTCGGGTGCACCGGCGCTGGCCCGTCCTGCCCGGCTTCCATCGGCGCAGTCGCCGGGCAGGAAATCGAGCCGCTTCGTGCGATGCCCGTGCCGGTCGGCGGTAGCACTGTAGCGGCGGGCACACATATCAAGTTGTCCCGCCGGACTCGGCACTCGGGTGTCCCAGCCAAATCAGCTTGAACAGTCGATACGTCCGGCGTAGCATGCCACCGTTATCCGGCCAGCGGCCGTTTGGGTTCCGGCCCGAGCGTGCACGACACTCAACCAACGACCAGAAGGAAACGATCATGCACAAGATCTGGATAACGCTCTCGGCATGCGCACTTCTCAACTTCGTTATAACCGCAAACGCCTTCGCTCTGGATCTGCCATCGGGGGTCTCCGACGTGGCTCAGGATCAGGCTTCCGGTATGGCAAAAGAGAAAGCTGTCGACGCGGCAGTGGAGAAAGGCGGTGACATGGCCAACGAGCAGGCCAAGGAGTATTTGACCGGGGGTGACACCGCCGCCACGCTCGCCGAGTCGGTTGGCACCGACCCCGCGGCCGCTGCGGTAGACGTGGCCAGCGATACCGCCAAGGATGCCGCCATGGAATCCGCTATCGACAAGGCCACGGACAGCGGAAAAGGCATGGCCAAGGACAAGGCTATGGAAATGATGAAATAACGCCTCTCCTCCCCGCCCGGAGGAGCACCGGACTCCTGGGCTCCGCCGGGCGCTCACCGGTTGCTTCGCCGGCCGCCACTGCCATGTATATTAGAAATCGAGACGCTGACGGTGCTCGAATCGCCAGGGAGAAACGAACGATCGAGGCCATGGTTAGTCACTATTGCGCCGACCACCACCAGAGCGCGGACCGCTTGTGCGGCGAGTGTGAAGAACTCCTGGCTTATGCCAAACGGCGCCTCGACGGCTGCCCTTTTCAGGCGGGCAAGCCCGTCTGCAACCGCTGCACGGTGCACTGCTTTTCTCCGAAAATGCGCGCCAGAGTGCAAGGGGTGATGCGCTACTCGGGGCCGAGGATGCTGTTTCGCCACCCGCTACTCAGCCTCCAACATCTAGTCGACAAGTTCCGTAAGATACCGATCCTGCCGCGCACTCGCGGTAGGTGATACGTTGATCCTTCGATCCGATCCACGGATGCCGCGAGGGCTTAGCAGCCCGTCACGATAGTCCCACAACGTTTAGGCACCCCAAAGCCATTCGACCTTCCATGCCGACATCATTGCGCCGAACCCTCGATTCGGTGCTGGAATCTTTCCTCGGGTATTGTGTCCGCCCGGCCTTTGCCCGGAAAAGTCTATAAGCTCCGGGAAGGGACAAGGTTACTATCGCCTGGTCGACCTAGGCGGACCCCAATCAGAGCGGACGCCGCCGCGTTCTCGATCGCATCGGGCGCAGCGCTCGAACCGGTCAGCCACCGCCGCGCCCCTTGGGCGGCGTCCCCGCTGCGCCCGTGTTGATTGCTGCGTGGATGAGTTCCAGCTCACGGGGCGCGATGTTCTGGTTGCTCGCCAATTCGAGGATCGCCTGTAAAGCACCTTGTGAGCGCTCGTCAGCCAAAGCCTCGAGCAGCCGCACTGCCAGCAAACGTCCGCTAGGATTGTTCCGAACTCCCCAATTGTCGGCGAAGAAATCGAACAAGTGCCGGGCGGGTTCCTGCACCTGCAACCGCTGGAGCGCCAACACGACGCCAAGAAACATCGGCGTCCGCCCGAGGGGCCCCCAGTCGCGGATGTATCTGAGGAACAGCGATACGCGCCGGAACGGCTTTCGGCTGTCCAGATTAAGCTCGGCCCATTGCTGCAGGCGATTTACCGCGTTTGCGAAAACCCCTGGCTCGTCGCTCCCGAGATCAAACAGCGCCACAATCAACCCCATCAACTTGTTGCTTTGGATCGGAACTGGACGAAAACCTTCCGGGGTGTCCTCGAGAAGCCAGCACACCGGTTCGAACGGCACCCGAGCCACCTTCTCTCCGCAGGCAATCCGCACAGTAGCTTCGACGCCCTCCGCCAATCGCAAACCGAAGTTGCCAATGACCCTCGGTAGTTCGGGGATCCGGTATACAAATCCGGTAATGAAGTCGACGTCGTTGCCCTTTACCTGCACGCCTCGCTCACCACGCCATTCCACATTGCCGTCGATATGCGTCCAGGTCTGCCAATCGAAGAACCGAAATGCCGCCGGACGCAGCCTTCGGCCCAGATCGGCTGCGCCGATCTGGGCCTCGTCTACAGATACCGGGAGGCCGAAGTACGGGGAGCGGAAGTCGACCCTGATTGCCGCCCCGCGATGCTGCGCTCCCAGGACGGTGATATCTGCGGTGACGCCGCGATGCAGCCTGCGTAGTAACGGTATCCGCTTGAGAAAGGCGGCGCGGCAGATGAACGCCAGCTCGAAGAACAGGATCTGCTGGCGAATCGTATGTGAGGATGGCATGTTCCGCTCTGATGGGTCGCCGAAGATTATCTCCCAATCATAGCCCGCCCCGGAGCAGGCTGCGCAGCGCCGCAGCACGACCCAGCTGAGCCGCAATACTTCGTGGCCTCAGCCCCCGCGCCAGCCCCCTCGAGATGTTCTCTCGATCCGCAAAAGTCAGCGCCCGCTATAAACGCTTCCTATGCGGTGCGCGGATACCGCGGGTCTCAGCGAGAATCCGGGAAACTGAAGCAGGGTCCCGACCAAACAGTCTCGCGATCTCGTGGAGAGAATCCCCATTCTGCCAGTGGTCCCACATCACCGCTTTCTGGGCTTCTGAACAATATATCCGTGGCCTCTGCTTCATCGGCAACACCTCCGTCAATGCTTAGACAATAGGGTGTTGCAGCGACCAGTTGAATCCGCAGCATGTCCCTGCGGCTGGCCCCCTTAGTGCTTCTGCTGGGCACGCTCGATCGCCTTGGATCGGGCCAGCCGTTGGTAGGTCCAACCCTTGTCGTAGGCCTTTTCCAAAACGAAAAAACAGGAGTTCATCATCCGCTGCCGCTTGACCAGGGCGTCGGTCTGCAAAACTTGCTCGCCTTGTTCGTTGAAGAACAGGAGGGCTGGAACCCGGCTGAAGTTCGCCTGCTGGAACCAGGCGGCCGGGGTCAGACGACTGCCGTCCGGCGCCAGAATCCCGGTTTGATCGTCCTCGGCGTCGAGGCGCACGACCTCGAAACGTTCAAGCAGATCGCGCACCTCTTCGAGCGCCAGCACGTCGCGGTGGAAGTCGTCGCATTCATGGCACCTGCGCTGCTCGAAGATCACCAGCAGAGGTCGTTCGGCGTCGAACTGGCTGCGATCCAGGGCGTAAGGCGGGCTGCTGAAAAGCGGGTCGTCGTTTAGGCGACCGGTATTGGAGGTGTCGCTACCCGGCTGGCGCTGCTGCATGAAGTCGCGTAAGTTCGTCGTGCGGTAATGGTCGTCGCCGAGATAATCGAGAATCGCTTGGAAGCGCGCCGGCGATTGGTAGCCCACGGCGCGGAGGGTCCGCCGCCCGTCCGCGTCGTAAAATAACAAAGTCGGGGCATACTCGACGCCCTCGGCAGTCGCAAATTCTTTGACCCTCATCGGTGTTCCCCGTGGATCCGTCATCTCCGCATCGCTGAAGATTTCCAGCCCGACCGCCGCGAAACGCTCCTGGGTGGCCGCCGCGATGGCGGGATTGCCCAGGCTTTCGCGCACGAACAGGCCGCAATAGGAGCAGCCCTCGGTGGAGAAGAATACCATCAGGCCTTGCTTGTCGGCGGCCACCGCCTCCGCGAGATCTTCGCGCAAATCCAGAAAGCTGTCGTTGAACCAATCGGGATAGGCGACATGGGTATATTCCCCGTCGTTGAACTCGCCGGCTGCCGCCCGCGTCGAGTAGCCGGTCGCCAAGCTGAATGACAGCAGCGATAGGAAAACCAATGCGAACCGTTCGAACAGGGCCATACTGAGACCTCGCTGTGGGTGTTCCGAACCAGACGGTAGCCGGGGGCCAGGGAAAGTGAGCGCGTCAGCCGGGAATCGCGTTTCGGACAGCCCGGGCTGGACACCGGTAGCTGCAGCACCGCGGCGCTGACGAAGCGTTTCTCAACAATGCCGGTTTGTCTAGGTCACGGGCTCCCGTTGCTGAAAGAACAATCTATGCGGGGCCCCGGAGTCTCTCAGGCGCTTATTGCCAACCCCCGGCCCCTCCCGGGAGTCTAGATCGGCTGGAGCCTCGGTCAAGCTTCGAGCGGTTCTCGGCAGTGAGGCGTGGCGCTGCCTACAACCGTTGGACTCCTCAACCCTGGCGGCTGGGGGGGCGATTGCCGCCTCTCCGGGATATCTCCCTATCCGGGTCCGGTCCCGGCGCGCTGTGCGCCCGGGTCAGTGGGGTTCGCTATCCAGGTAGCGGCAGAAAGTCTCTCGTTGCGCGAACGCCGATGCCAGCCCCAGGACGGCGACCCCGGTCAAGATCAGAACTCCCGGGATGAAGCTTTCCGCGCCGAGATCGCTCCCGCGGCTGGCCATGTCGACCGCCCATCCGACCAGCGGCTGCAGGATGGCGGTACCCAGGAAGGCCCCCATGTTGACGACGCTGGTGGCCATGCCCGACAGCGCATGTTGGTTAACCTCCTTGGCGCAGGCCCAGGTGAGCGTGAATGCGGACGCCCCTAGCCCCATCAGCAGGAACAGCGCGTGGCTTGCGCCGGCTGGGAGGTCCCAGGCCGCAGCCAGCGGCAGCCAGCACAGCACATAGAGACCACCGGCAAAGAAGACGACCGGCTTGCGCCGGCCCAGGCGGTCCGAAAGCGTCCCGATAAAGAACGCGCCCAGCGCGAAGCCCGCCAGCATCAGACTGGTGTGGGCGGTCGCGGCGGCCCGGTCGAGGCCGTACCCGTCGCGCAGCAAAGGCACCGCCCAGAGTCCTGCGAAGGTGAAGAAGGTGCCGCCGATGCCCAGGTTGACGAACAGGCCCGGCCAGGTGTCGCGGTTCTTCAATACCAGCAACAGGCCGTCGCACCAATGGCCATGGTGGGGCGGATGGGCGGGTTTGCCGTCGAGTTCCCGCATGGTCGGGAGATCCGCGCGGCCCGGGTGGTCGTGCACCAGCCACCAGGCGAGGACAGCCAACAGCAGAGAGAGGAAGCCGACGGCCACGAACACCGTACGCCAGGAGACGAACCCGAGAACCCAGGCCAGGGGGCTGGCCGCCAGTACCGCGCCGACGTTTCCGATCAGGATAGTGAGCCCGCTCAGCGAAGCGAAATGCCGCTCGTGGAACCAGGCGGCATTGAGCTTGAGCATGGCGATAAAGGTTACCGATACGCCGAGGCCCACGAGCAATCGCCCAGTCGAAGCCAGGGCAAGGGTTGGCGCCAATCCGAAAAGGATCGATCCGATCCCTGCGACGATGCCGCCGACGGTGACGGTTTTGCGCGGGCCCAGGGTGTCCACCAACACGCCGGTGGGGATCTGCATCACCGTGTAGACGTAAAAGTAGGTGGCGGCAAGCCCGCCCAGCGCCATCGCGCTGGCATCGAAAGTCTGCTGCAGATCGGCGGAGATCGCAGCCGGGGCAAAGCGGTGGAAGAACGAGAGGATGTAGGCCAGCCCGACGACAACGAATGCGGTCCAACGAAGCCGGTGGAGGTGACTAATCTGCGCCGGGCTGAGCATATCTTGGGCTGCTTCGTGTTGTCGGGGAGTGAACTGAAGCTGATACTAGCACCTCTATCCGGGCTGGCGTGAAAAGACTGGATCAGACCCTCGAGCCAGGCATGGGGCGCGTGCCTCGGAACGGAAAAGGGCACGCCCCCCTGTGGGCGGCATGTCGGTCCCTGCTTATTGCGCAGCGCAGGCGGAGCGAATGGCCTCCATATGCCGGCAGTCGGTACCGCAACAGCCGCCAAGCACATTCAGTCTCGGCAGCATGGTTTGCAGTTGCCTCAACTGATCGGCCAGTTCGAGTGGGCTCCCGGCATCCAGGGTTTTTGACTCGTCCAATTCTGCATGGCTCTTGCTGGAGGCATTGGCGCGCACGGCCCGGATGCGCTGCACCCAGGCCACGTCTAGTTGCAGCAGGTGCAGCAAGTCGATGGCCCGGCGGTTGAGTCGCGCCAGTTCCTGTTCGGAGTAGCCGAGTTGCTGGCCCCAGTCCGAACTGGCCCGCTAGGTGGCGCTGTCCGGCACAATGCCCACACCATGCTGTCTGGCCATCCGGAGATAGTCCTCGAAATAGCCGCGAAGATGACGGTGACCCGCCTCGTCCTTCGGCAGATCGAAGGCCGCAAAGCAGGGGAGTTCCAACCCATTCTGGAATACCAGGGTGGTTTCCAGGCCCTAGTCGGTGATGAACAACCGGTCTGACAGTAGGGAAAGCCGATCTCTGTGTTGGGTCATTTCGACGCTCCATTCCTCGATCGAACTTGGTTTGCGGTGAGCTCCGAACCGAGCCTCTCCTCAGCAGAGCGACTGATATCCCGCCCCAGCAGCATCTCCGTTACCCGCGAGGAGGCGCCCGGGTGAAACCCGGTTTCCACTTCGTAGTCGCACGGGTTGCGGAAGGTGCCGAAGAGGATGTCGAAGACCGGCAAATCGGCGTAGTTGAAGCGGTGGATGCCTTTGCCGTGATGGATGGTATGACTCTCGGGGCGCTGAATAAGGTAGCCCAACCAACGGGGAGTCCGGATATTGGCGTGCTGAAACATGGCCAGAAAGGTGATGCTGAGCAGCAGTATGGTCGCTGCCGTCGGCGTCACTCCCACCACCAGCACCAGCATGAGGCTGGCCAGCAGCGTCCAGCCGAGCATGTCCATCGGGCTGAACCAGAAGGTGCCGTAGCTATCCAGGCGTTCCGCGCTGTGGTGCATCTGATGCACGCCGCGCCAGAGTCTGTCGGAGCCGTGCATCGCGCGATGCCACCAGTAGGCCGCCAGTTCGTATACCAGCAGGCCGATCACGGCGCTTCCGAGGGTGCCGAGTCCGCTCAGGTCGAACAGCCGATATTGTGCGAGCCAACCGTCCCACAACAGAGGCAGGTAGGTAGAGAGAAAGAAGAACAGAGCGAAGGCGGTGAGTCCCCGCAGTTTCCAATAGCGGACGGTCGGCAGCCGGCGTCCCGGTGCGAGCCACTCCCAGAGCATGACCCCGGCATACACGGCAAGCACGAGCAGGGATACGGGGTCGAGCAGGATTGCGATTGGATTCGGCATGATCGGCTCCTCATTTGGCTAAGTGCGGCGAACATTTTGGCCCGTCGAGGATTAGGCTATCCTGCCAACAACGGAGGCACTAAAGCCGAATCGGGCGAAAACCGGACGAATCTGCCATGCGAAACACCGAGGACCGCTTGACCGTGGCGCTGCTGGCGATTCACCAGATCACCGCTTCCACCCTCTACGGAATGCACGATCTGTTTTCCAGCGCCGGGCGGGATTGGGACTTTCTGGTAAAAGGGGTGCCCGGCGCAGCACGCATCCGCTCGACCATCGTTGCACGGCAGCGCCAAGGCTTCGCCGTGGCCAATGGGGTATGGATCCAGCCCCATGTCGATCTGGCGGACTGTCCGACTCCCGATGTGATCTGTGTGCCGGAGGTCTTCGTGGCGCCCCAGGAGGATCTCAGCGGCCGCTATGTGGCGGAGATCGAGTGGCTGAAGCGTTGCTATGCGGCCGGCGCCACCCTCGCCACGGCCTGCTCAGGGGCCGTGCTACTGGCCGAGGCCGGACTGCTCGATGGTCAGGACGCCACCACCCACTGGGGCTATTGCGATGCCCTGAGCAGCCGTTACCCGGATATCCACATGCGGGCGGAACGCGCCCTGGTGGTCACTGGCATCGAGCAACGGATCGTGATGGCCGGCGGCGGCACCTCCTGGCAGGACCTGGCCTTGTTCCTTATTGCCCGTTTCCTAGGAGTGGAAGAGGCGATGCGCATGGCCAAGATCTATCTGGTGGATTGGCACCATGTGGGGCAGCAGCCCTACGCCTCCCTGATCTCGGCCCGTCAGTCTGAGGACGCGGTGATCCGCCGCTGTCAAGCCTGGCTCGCGGAGCACTATGACCGGGAATCGCCGGTGGCGGCGATGGCGGAGATCAGCGGATTGGCGGAACGCTCTTTCAAACGGCGCTTCGCCAAAGCCACCGGCCTCACTCCCATGGACTATGTGCATACCCTGCGTCTGGAAGAGGCCAAGCAGATTCTGGAGACCACGGTTCAACCGATCGAGGCGGTGGCCAACGAGGTGGGCTATGAGGACGCCAGCTTTTTCGGACGATTGTTCCGGCGCAAGGTCGGCGTGACCCCGGCCCAGTACCGCAAGCGTTTCCGTGGGTTGCGCCAAGCGCTGGAGCGGCCCGCCGGCTGATGCGGTAGATAGCCCGCCGATAGGGCGGAACGATATCACGGGCGGGTACCAAGCGGCGTAATTTCCTGTGGGCCAGCGCAAGGGTCTGATCAAATGCGCTGGCGCCATGGACCTGCAGTCAGCCGGTCGTTGTCGCCCTAGGACTCTGCCTTCGCAGTGGTCTCCGCATCCAGGCTGACCAGGGCATACAACCTCGCCTCGGTGCGGCTCAGCACCCAACCCGAGACGGCAACTACTTCGTCGCGGGTATACTCGCCGCGCACGACGCGCCGCAGGGCAGCGGTGATCCGGTCTGCACCGATGTCCCGGGATAAGGCGCTATTCTCTTTGGCGAGGGCGGCCTCGATGTCCGCCAGCAGCCTTTCCCCGGGGCCTTCCTCCGGATGCAGTTCGAGATAGCTGCGGCCGAGGCGCGCAGCGGATTCCGGCGCGCTTATCGCCGAGGCCAACCATGCGGGCGCGTCCGGCTGGCTTGGCCCATGGCCGTCGCCGGGGTTGCGGCAGGCGCCGCTGGCTCCGGCCAGCATGCCGAGCAGCAGCGAGCGCAGAAATCTCCTGCGCGTCCAGCCGCCAAGGGCCTGCGGAGGTGGCCTGCCGGTGGACTTCATTGCATCTCTCCCCCGAGGTGGTCGGCGAGCCGAAGCGTCAGTGCCATGATGGTCAGCGTGGGGTTGGAAACGCCGGAGGTGGGGAATACAGAACTGCCGGCCAGGTATAGGTTGTCGATGCCGTGGACCCGGCAGTTGCGGTCGACCACGCCGCGCCGCGGATTGTCGTTCATGCGCGTGGTACCCATGTGGTGGCTGCCGCCGCCGACCGGCTGCGGCCAATCGCTTTCATCCGGCACCAGTTTGCGCATGCGGCCTAATCCGAGGGCGCCGAACTCGAGCGCTACGGAATGCAGGTGGCGATAGAAGCTCAACCGATCCTGTTCGGTCAGGCGCCAGTCGAGGCTGATGCGCGGCAGCCCGAGGGCGTCACGCCGTTCAGACAGACCGACGCGGCTGTCCGGGTTGGGCGCCTGCTCGCAGGATCCGCCCATGCCGAGCCAGCCACCCAGCGTCTGTGAATCGCTGTCGGCAGCCGCCTGGCTGCCTGCAAAAAGGGGGCGCGCCGCCCGCAGCATGTCCCGGTGCGCCAGGGCCCGGTCGTCCCCAATACCGGGCTTCATGTCGTCGCGGTAACTGCCGGCCATGCCGACCATAAACGTCGCATTCAGGAGCCGCTCTCGGCGCAGGACGGCGGTCGTGGGGTTGAACGCCGCCTGTGCCGAGCGGCCCTCCGCCTCGACGCGCTGGTAGAGGATCTTCGGCAGGTGCTCGGGGTGTCTCACCACCACCTCGGCGAAACCCGAGACGTGCACATGCTCCATGAAGAAGCGCCCGACAAGGTCGTTGTCATTGCCCAACCCGGCCTTCGCGACGTCGTTCGAGAGCAGCAGTATGCGCGCGTTTTCGAGTCCTCCCGCGGCCACCACGTAGCGCCGCGCCTTGACGCTGTGCCGCTTGCCGGTCAGGGTTCGGACCTCCAGTTCCTGCACGCTGGCGCCATTTCCCGCCGCGACGATGCGCGTGACATTGGCGTTCAACAGCACTTCGACATTGCCCGCGGCCTCCAAGTCCCCGCCGTAGCGGCTGCCGAAGCGGGTCGGCGGGCTGAAATGCACGAACTGCAGCCGCAGCCGATCGCCGACCATTGCGAACAAGGCTTGGCCCGTTACCCGCTGCCAGTAGTCTGCGTCGTCGAAGCGACCGGGAGAGACCTCGACGATGCCGCTCGCAGGTTCATACCAGGGCGCTAGTTCGTCGATCCCGAAGGGCCAGCCGCTGTGGGGCACCCAGTCGCGTGCTTCGAAGTCGATCGGGTCCAGCGGCCGGCAGTAGCCGCCCCAGTGGTTGCTGCTGCCGCCGAAGTAGCGCAGGCGGGTGCCGATGGTCGAGTAGCTGAGCCCGGTGCTGTCGCCCTCGTAGAGCGACTGCACCGCCGGGTCGGGCGTCAATCCGCCGGCCTCGACGACGCAGACGCGGATGCGGGTACTGGCCAGGCTGCGGGCCAGCGTGATGCCGGCCGCCCCGCCGCCGATGATGGCCAGGTCGGCGTCGATGGTGGTCCCTTCAGGCAGTTCGCGCGCATCGGTGAACATGCGGGCGCGTCTCCTAGGGTTTGCCCGCGGCGGCCGGCGGGTCTAGCAGGCTGTGGGCGGCCTGCTGCATGCTGCCGGTCTCGCCGATCCAACTCGCGGGCAGTCCGGGCAGGGCGCTGATAATGGAGACGATCACGGCGGCGGCATAGGGCACTGCCTGCAGCAGCAGCATAATGGTCCACATCAGCAGATCCAGCGACTCGGTGCCGAAGACCAGGATGATGCCGAGGGCGGCGAGGCACAGCGCGCTGCCCAGCAGGGCTTCCTCGCGCGCCGCGCCCAGCGCCTTGAACAGCGCGTGCTTGTGGGCCTGCTTCGGGGTTCGAAAGAAGGGCTTGCTCGCCACGAAAAAGCCGGTCAGCGTGGCCAGCCCGATGGTGTGGGTGAGCGCCAGGCCGGCCAGAGCCGCACCCAGCGTCTGCGCAATCGTGGCCCCGACCCGCGTCTGGTACAGGTAGGCCAGCTTGCCCAGCTTGAACAGGAATAGCGCCAGCGGCAGGACGGCGAAGATCAGCAGCGGCGGAGCGATATAGCGCGGGGCGGCCAGCATTCCCAGCGACCAGAAGACGGCCGCGATATTGAACAGCAGGTTGATGCCGTCGGCGATCCACGGCAGCCAGCCGGCGAGAAAGTGGTAGCGCTGGCCCGCGGTCAGCTTGCCCTTGCTGCCGAACAGCAGCTTGCCGGCGTGGTGGCGCATGATTTGCACGGCGCCGAAGGCCCAGCGATAGCGCTGTTTCTTGAAGTCGGTAAAGGTATCCGGCATCAGCCCGCGGCCGTAGCTTTTCGGCACGTAGCTCGCCTCCAGCCCCTGTTCGAAGATGCGCAGCCCAAGCTCGGCGTCCTCGGTGATGCACCATTCGGCCCAGCCGCCGGCTTCCTGCAGGGCGGACTTGCGCACCAGGGTCATGGTGCCGTGCTGGATGATCGCGTTGCGCTCATTGCGTGTGATCATGCCGATGTAGAAGAAGCCGCGGTATTCCGCGTAACACATGGCCTTGAAGGCGTTCTCTCGAGCGTCTCGGTAGTCCTGCGGCGCCTGCATGATGGCGGCCTTCTCCTGCAGCAATTGCGGCGTGAGATCGCGCAGCCATTGCGGGTGGACCTGGTAGTCGCTGTCGATGACGGCGACGATCTCCGCCTCCGGAGCGGTGTGCTGCAGCGAGAAGTTGAGTGCGCCGGCCTTGAAGCCCGCCAGCGGGTCCTGGTGGAAGAAGCGGAAGCGCGGGCCGAGCCGTTCGCAGTGCTCGCGCACCGGCTGCCACACGGCTGGGTCGCGGGTGTTGTTGTCGATGACTATGACCTCGAAGCGCGGGTATTCCAGCGCTGCGAGCGCGTCTAGGGTTTCGATCATCATCTCGGATGGTTCGTTGTAGGCCGGCACGTGCACCGATACCATCGGCAGGGTCGCGTCGGCGACCTGCAGCGGTGTGAACAAGCGACGGTGTTCCTTGATCCACAGCGCCTCCGCCCACTCGTGCGCCTCGGCCAGCAGCACGACGATGACGCCGATCATGCCGACCGCCAGCAGGAGGCCGACCAGAACGCTGGTCAGCGTCAGGTACTGGTGCGTGTAGTCGTAGATGATCCAGACGGCGGTGGTCGCAGCGGCGTAGGTAATCAGCGCCAGGAAACCACGACCGCGCGCACCGAGGTGTCTGCTGTCGATGAGCAGCAAGGCAAAGATCACCAGGGCGATGACGGCCGAGATGCCGGCGAGGACCGGCCACTCGGGAATCTGCACAATGGGCTCGGTGAATTGGAATTTGGGTTTGCGCTCGACGTCGTATACCCCCCAGTAGGCGCCGACCGAGCCCTCGTTCTCTTGCTTCCAGGGCTGGTCGAAGGCCTCCATGAGGTAGTAGGTGTATTCTTCCTCGGCTGCCCGTGCCAGGAATCGGCGCAGGAAGATTGCCTCGTTGGCGTTGGACGCAACGGCGTCCTTGATGCTGCGCCCATTGCTCGGCCAGCCGACCTCGCCGATGACGATGGGCTTGCCGGGGTAGAGTTGTTTGAGTTCGTTGACCTTGTTGACGACATGATCGACGGCGTCCTCCACCGCGATTCCCTCCCAGTAGGGCAGCAGGTGGATGGCCAGGTAATCCACATGTTCGACCAGCTCCGGGTATTTCTTCCAGATATGAGGCGGTTCCGCGGTGCTCACGGGCACATCGGTCCGGGCGCGCACCATATCGAGGTAGGCGATCAGTTGCTTGGGCGTGATGTCGCCGCGCAGCAGCGTCTCGTTGCCGACAATGATCCGCACCAAGTTGTGCGAGCGCACGGAGATTTCGAGCATGCGGCTTAGTTCGCTGGCGGTCCTCTCGTGACTGGAGTCTACCCAGGCTCCGAGCGCGACATTGATGCCGTGCTTCTGTGCGAGTCGCGGGATTTCCCCGAAATCTTGGTCGACGGTATAGGTTCGGATGGCGTGTGCCTTGTTCTCGAGCAGCGCGATATCTGCCTCGATTTCCTCGACGCTGGGATACTGGTTCCAGATCGGCCCCTGCCCGGAGCGGAAGGGGGAAAATGCAAAGCCCTGGATGCGCTCCGGCCAAGCGGGCTCGGTCTCGGGCTGGTTGTAGAGTGCCCAGGCCATAATCGTCAGGGCGGTGATGGCGACGGCAATGATGAAGCTGGACTTATGCATAGCGCTGCGACCGGCATGGCGGGGCGGGAGGCGAGTGCGGCCTGCCTCGCCAGGCTCCCGGCCATTATCCCATAACCGGATTACCAAGGTGGACCAGCTTGTGAGCCTTCGGTTCTGCCCCGCTCCAGCCGCTTCGGTCAGCTGGTCGTTTGTTTCAAGTTCATCCGGGCTTCCGCACCCCCTCGGCTTGCGCCTCCGGGCTATTCGCCGATCTCCGCCGGCATGCTAATTCCGGGTCGACACGGACTGGCTGCCTGATATCATCTCTTCGGTCTTCCCTGCTATCTGAGCAATCGCCGTCATGACCGATAACAGCCCCGAGCCCAAATTCGATCTTTTCCTCTACGATGCCGACCAACTCCATGCCCTGGCACCGGTGTCTGTGGTGGAGTTGGGATTGCGCTGGTTCAAGGAGAAGCGGGTGACTGATCTCGGTGGGGACGAGACCCGCCTATGGGGCTACGTCGACGATCCGGACGGGGATGAACCCTCGAGCACCGAACTCGGTTATGACGATACCGGCAATCTTCTGGTGAGCTGCGATTGCGAGACGCTGGGCGAAGGTTGCTGTGCCCATGCCGTGGCCCTTCTGTGCGCCCATGGCGCCGAGTCCGGCGCAGCGGACATGACCCTGTTCAGCGCCCGGGAGAGTGCCCTGGAGGAAAGGCGCAAGGCCGGCCGCGGCGAGGTGCGGGTGCAGCAACTGGGCGGCGAACCCTGGTTCGGCACCTGGCGTGCCCAGTCGGTGGGTGCCGACCCGCGTTTCGGCCGCAGCTACCGGGTGCATATCCGCTCCCTGCACCAGCCGGCCAACTACTGCACCTGTCCGGATTTCGCGGTCAATCAGCTCGGCACCTGCAAACACGTGGAGGCGGCCCTGCACGCCATCCGCAAGCGCAAGGACTACAAACGACTGGCCGGCCAGTCTGCTCCCCACCCCTATATCTATCTGGACTGGAACGCCCCGGATGCGCCGTGCATCCGTCTGTTCCGCTCAGGGCAGGTGCAGGAGCGGCTGCAATCCCTGCTGGACGCATATTTCGACGCGTCCGGCCTGTTCAGCGGCCGCCTGCCGGACGATTTCTTCCGACTGAGCGAGGTTCTTTCGGAGC
Organism: uncultured Gammaproteobacteria bacterium; assembly: GCA_963753615.1. Classification (GTDB taxonomy): domain Bacteria; phylum Pseudomonadota; class Gammaproteobacteria; order Chromatiales; family Chromatiaceae; genus CAVWCW01. The sequence continues at coordinate 103,362 of CAVWCW010000027.1, read as the reverse complement.
GGGAGGACGTGGATCTGGGGGGCGATGCGATCGATCATGTTCGGCGCCTGGCCGAGCAGGCTAGCCACAGGGTGCGGGCGGCGGAGATCCGCGAGCGAATCGCCGAGACCGGCGGCCGGTTGCCCGGGGTACAGGCCCGGCTCTATCCCTACCAAGTCGAAGGGGTGGCTTTCCTGGCAGCCAACGGTCGTGCCCTGCTGGCGGACGATATGGGGCTGGGCAAGACCCTGCAGGCCATCTCCGCCGCCGTCTGGCTGCGTCGCCACGAAGGCGTAGCGCGCGCCCTCGTGATCTGTCCCGCTTCCCTTAAGCACCAGTGGGCGCGCGAGATCGAACGTTTTACCGGCCAGCCGGTGCAGATCATCCAGGGGCCGCCCGCGGCTCGCCGGGCCCAATACCGCAAGGTGGACGGCTTCGCTGTGCTCAACTATGAGTTGATCCTGCGCGACCACTCTGAGGTCAATGAGATCCTGCGCCCGGACCTGCTGATCTTGGACGAGGCCCAGCGGATCAAGAACTGGCGCACCAAGATCGCCACCGCGGTCAAGCGGATTCCCTCCCAATACGCCTTCGTACTGACCGGCACCCCGCTGGAGAACCGGCTGGAGGACCTGTACAGCCTGATGCAGGTGGTAGACCAACGCTTGCTCGGCCCCCTGTGGCGCTATTTGGCGGACTATCACCTGACCGACGAACGCGGCAAGGTGCTGGGCTACCGCAACCTGAGCGATTTGCGCCGCCGCCTGGCCCCGGTCATGTTGCGCCGCGACCGCCGCCTGGTCAGCGATCAGTTGCCCGAGCGGATCGAGCAGCGCCTGGACATCGAGCTGACCCCAATCCAGTGGGAGCTGCACGACTCGGCGGTAGCCGCCGCCGCCCGGCTGGCGGCCATTGCCAAACGCCGCCCGCTGACCCCGAGCGAACAGAACCGCATGATGTCGGCCCTGCAATCTGCCCGCATGGCCTGCGATGCGGCCGGCCTCGTGGACAAGGTCACCGAAGGCTCGCCCAAACTGGAAGAGCTGGCCCAGGTGCTGGACGAACTGTGCCTGCAGGGCGGCCTCAAGGCGGTGGTGTTCTCCCAGTGGGAGCGCATGACCGCCATGGTGGAGGAGCGGGTGCGCAGGCTCGGCCTGGGCTGCGTACGCCTGCACGGCGGCGTTCCCACAGCGAAACGCGGCGATCTGATGGACCGGTTTCGCGACGACGATTCGGTGCAGGTGTTCATCTCCACCGACGCCGGCGGCATCGGCCTGAACCTCCAGAGCGCCTCGGTGCTGGTGAACCTGGACGTACCCTGGAACCCGGCGGTGCTGGACCAGCGCATCGCCCGGGTACACCGGCTGGGGCAGAAGGAAAAGGTCCAGGTGATCCTGATGGTTGCCGCCGAAGCCTACGAGGAGCGGGTGCTGGCCCTCGTGGCCGGTAAGCGTGACTTGTTCGACAACGTGGTCGATCCAGATGCGGCGGAGGATGTGGTAGGGGTCTCCAAGCGCATGCTGGATACCCTGGTCGAGGATCTGGCAGAGACCCAAACGGTCGCCGCCGCGGCCCCCCGGGAGGAGCCGCCGGCGCGGGAGAAGGCCGAACCTGGCAGCCGGCCCGAGACCGATCCCGCGAGACAGGCTTCGGCACCTAACGACGCCCCGGAACTCACCCACTGCATCCAGACGCTGCAACGGGAACTCGGTCCCCGCATCGAGCGCATTCTCGGCAGCGGTGGCCGCCTGCTGGTGGTGATCGACCGGGTGGACGAGGTGGCATCGCAACTGGCGGAAAATCTGTCCGAAACAGTTCCCGTGGCCGTGGTGGATCCCCTGACCCTGTGCGGCCTTCAGGCGTCTGGGCGAGGCCTTTCCCTTCGCCGCCGGACAGGTCCATTTCGATGCCGCCGACCAGCCGCAACCCACTGTCCCTTCGCTTCTGCGCCGGCAGGCCGAAGACCGCCTGCGGGCGGCCCAACTGCTGCTGGAGCAGGGCGCCTTGGGCCCGGCCGTGGAACTGCTGCTCTCGGCCATGCTGGCCGCTGTTGCGGACCTGGCCGGCCAGCCCAATGCCCCCGCACCGCGGCAGGCCGGCGTCTGGCTGCACGCCGAAATCTTGCCTAAGGGACTGCTGAGCGACGTCCAGGCCGCGGCCCTGATGCGCGCCCAGGCCTTCGCCCAGGCACCGGAACTACCGGAGTCCTTGGTGCAGACACTGTTGCAGGACGCCCGTGCCCTGGTAGCCGTCTCTTGACCGAAATCCACGGCTGACCCCCTTCGTTGTGGAGCCCTGAGGCACCGGTATCAGTCTTGGAGCCGCTTACACCGGCGTTTGCTTGGATTGCCCAACGATGTGCTGGTCGACCAATCAAGTTCGCTTGAACCTAAAAACCGCAGTTGACCGCTTTGTGCTGTTCCCAACATCTTGAAACCAAGAACATTTCATCTGCACAGAGAACTTACCCACAGGGTGAAGGCCGCTACGACCTCCGGTGCACGCCCCGCGCGGCGCCTGGCGGCGTTACAACTCGTTGGAATAGAATAACTATTCCGCCTCGTTGTGCCTTGCCAGACACCACGCGGGACGCACCCCGGGGGTCGTCCAACTGCGGTTTCTAGGTTGAAGTAGTTGTTTTGTGTCCCGAACGCGCCTCGAAATGATTTCCTGGCGCGCCCCTACCAGGGCCGCATCGGATGGATCCTCTGGTACCGGGCGCTCGTTGCGCTCGGCTCGCGGCGCAGGGTGTGGGCAACCTGACGGGTGGCGCCGCTATCGGCCTGCTCTGAGCTTTGATCGGGTGGCGCTCTGTCGACGGCCTTGCGCAGGGAACCCAAGTCGGAGTGCAAGCCCGATACCTCCTCCCGTAGCGAGGCTATGGTGCCGCGCATTTGCCCCATGCCGGAGTCTAAGTAGGTCAGTTGCCCTTGGATGGCTTGCAGCTCAGGAGCGATGCCGTTTACCCCTGTGTTCACCCGGCTTAGGTTGCCCGCGACCTCCTGCAGTCGAGGCCAGCCATGAAAGCCCAACGCAGAGATCCCCACTACGGCCAGTAGGGTCAGCAAGACGCCGAGCCGGGCCGTCGATTTGCGGGCCTGCTCCAGGGAGCTAAGTTGGCGGGTCTGCTGGGCGATCTGGTCCCGCTGCTGCTCCAACTGCTGCCGCTGCTGGCGTAACTGTTGCTCTTGGCGCTGCCATCGGGTGTCCAGGTCCGAACTCATGCGCCGCAGCTGCCCCAGCACCTCCGGCATCGCTGTAGGGGCGGCGCCGGCGGGGGGCGCGGTAGGGGCGGTGGCGGGAAAGTCGGCCGTCTGAAAGGTCATTTTGTCGAGCGGTGCGGCGGTATCGGCCCGGGGATCGAGGTTGATGCCCCGGCGCTTGTTGGTAGGCTTGGCCATGGTGCTGCTCCTGGCTGAGATGGAAAGCTGCGTGGTCTGGGCGACATGATCCCAGCTCGCTCCCCGTCGATCAATCGGGCGGCGCCCGAATCTTGATCTATCTCAGGCCTCCGTGGCGCAGTCGGTGGTCTGGTCGCAACCCCGTGCTCGGGCTTTGGCTCGCCCTAGCTAAAGGGTTTCGGAAACCCGCTGCAATTCGATGAAGTGGGCGCAGAAAAGCTTTATAAAGCGACGTTCAACCATGACGGTAGGCGGCCAAGCCGGATAGGGCCCCGCGAATCCGCAGCCACAACAAGCCCGTTTGGCGCATGTATTCCTCGTATTCGGAAAGCGTTCGCAGGAACCTCTATTCGCTATCAATCGCTTGGGACAAAAAAATGGCGGTGCATTCTGTCCTGCGGCGGAAGCGCAATCGATCGGTTTTCAGTCAATCGCGGCGTCGAGGATTCGCGTCATTTCGTCCTTGGAGAAGGGGCGATGCCCGGCGTGGCTGGCTGCGCCTTGGCGGCTGGCATCGAGGTTGGTCCAGGCATCGGCGGGCAGGCCGTCCGCGGCAGCCGGCTGGTTGGGGGTGAACCGCCAGTCGCCATCTTCGCTCCGCCCCAGAGTTCCGGCTCCCAGACCGATCGCCCGGGGGTTGCGGTGGCAGTCGCGGCAGCTGCGGGAACTGCCGCTGGTGTGCGGCGGCAGGGGGGCGAACAGGCGGCGGAACAGGGGGCTGGTGTAGTCCGGGTGCTGCACCCTGAGAATCATCCCCGGCACGTGGGGGCCGATGCGACCGTCGGCGGTCACGCCCAGGGGCGGGGCGTCGTTGCGCACCAGGGAGCGGGTCTCGTGCCAGGCGCCAGGGGTGCCGCGGCGCTCAGTATGGTCCCATTGCAGGCCCTGGGGATCGTATTCCAGGTGGCAGCCGTGGCACTGGGGGGCCCATTGGCTGTGGCAAGCCTGACAGGTCAGGCGCTGGTGGTCCGGCTCGGACGGGTGACTGGCCGGGGTGAGCCGCGGTATCTTCAATGGCGCGCCGCCGAGCTTTGGATAGAGCCAGTTGCCGTCGTTGCCGACGCGGATGTTCCAGAGCGGGGTGCCCTGACGGGCGGTGACGAGGAAGCGCTGGCCGGGGGCAGTCGGGTAGGAGATGCGCTGCCCGGCGGCCCGGTGCGGTTGGGGCCAGTCGTCGCTGCCGATGGCCGGCCCCGGGTCATGGCAGTCGCCGCACTGGATATCCACCGCCTGGCTGGCGTAGTCGAGACCGGCGCCGGAGCCCATCAGGCCAACCGCGGTGTGGCAGTCGATGCATGCCAGGCCGGCCTGGTGGTGCCGGTCCGGTGGACGCCGCTCCAGCAAGCGGCCGTCGGCCAGCCGCGCGGGGTGCCGGGTGTCGGGGTGGGTCAGGGCCTCCGGGTCGATCTCGGCCAGGCCGGCGTAGCTCAGCGAGATGCGCCCGGAGCGGGAGTGGCAGCCGAAGCAGCGGGCGTCTTCCACCCGTGCGCTCAGCGCCGGATGTCCTGGCTCCGGGTAGGCGTTGATGTGGCAGGCCAGGCAGCCGCCGCCGCGATCTCGTACCGGGTCCAGGGCGTGCTGGGATTTGGGCTGGCCCAGGTGGCAGGAGGCGCAGAGCTTGCGCAGCAGGGAATCCGCGGGCGAGCCGGCCAGTTGGGCAAGATCCCCCGGGCCGCCGGGGGCTGGGTGTTCGCCCAGGGCGAAGCGGGTGATGTGCACCAGCCCGCGGCCGCTGTGCATGAGGTTCTCGCCCACACTTTCCACCTGGGCCGGGTGGCAGCCTCCGCAACTGATTTCGGCGTTGTCGAGCAGGCCGGGAAAGGCTCGCAGGCCGGTGTGGGCGGCCTCTTGGTCGCTGGCGGTTTGGTCGCCGCCGTGGCACAGGCCGCAGCCGGCGCCAAGGCTAAGGTGGGGGTCGTCCTGGGCGGGCAGTTCGGCGGCGTGGCAATCCAGGCAGCCGGCATGGGCCGGCGCGAGCCCGCTGGTCAACAGCAGACCGGAGAGCAGCCAGGCGGCTGGCCGCCGCAGACCGGTAGCGGGCACCGCGGGCCGGGCTCAGCAACCTTCGCCGATGATCAGCTTGCCCTTGGGGGCCGCCGCGGGCTTGGGGGCATCCGCGGGTCCCAGACCCAGGCCGAGTCCCAACCCCAGGGCATCGGCCTCGGCGGCAGGTGCCGGCTCGGGAGTAGGTTCAGGACCCAGCCCGAGGCCCAGACCCAGGCCCAGGGCGTCGGCCTCGGTCTGACCGACCGGGGTCACCGGCGGGCGGTAGCCCCCATCCGTCTTCACCGCCAGCCCCGCCGCGGCCACATAATCGCCTTCGAAGTAGCAGGCCACCGCCTGGCGCTCGGCCCGGGTCTGGGGATCCGCATCGGCGGCAGCCTGGGGGTTTGTAGTGTAGTCGAGCCAGTGCCGGTAGCCCCCCTCGAGGGCATAGGCGTCGAGTCCGGCCAGGCGCAGCAGGGCGGCGGCCTGGGCGGCCGGCGCTGTGGTCTCTGCATAGAGCACCAGGCGGCGGTCACTCGGAAGCGCTGCGAGCCCGGCCTGACTCAGGAGGCGGTCCAGAGGCAGGCTCTCGGCGCCGTCGATATGCTCCGAGGCGAAGGCATCGCCAGGGCGCAGGTCGAGCAGGAGAAGGTCGGCCCGGCCCTGGATCAGGGCCGGGGCCAGGTCGGCCACGGCGAAGCGGTCCTCACCCCGGATGATGGCGCGGGCCACGGGGCCCAGCTTGCCGTCGGACAAGCCTGCGTCCGGGGCCGGGGTGCAGCCGGAGCCGACGGCCAGGAGCAAGGGGGGCAGCAGAAAGCGGAGCGGTCGGTAGTGCATTGGCGGTGTGCCTCTCGTACGGTCAAGTTTATGGCAGTAACTGGAGCAGGGCGGGATCGAACTGGACCGCGTAGTCGGTCCAACTGGAGGTCTGGCCAATCTCGACCGTGACCAAGCGCAGCATAAAGCCGCCGTAAAGCACCAGCAGCGGGGCGGCGAGCATCCAGGCACGGTGGCCGATGCGCAGTTCCCAGAGTTCCATCGCCAGGGGTATCAGCAGGCCCGGCAGCACGAACCAGAGCCAGAAGGTCTGGGTGAAGGCACCGCCGAGCACCAACTCGGCGCTCTCCAACTGGACCCGGGCGCCGGTGCTCAGGTTCACCAGCAGCAGCACGATGATCGCCAGTTCGACCGCCAGCAGTATAAGATCGATGCGGGTGAACAACTGGCGCTCCCCCCGGGTCCGGCTGGCCAGAATCACCACCGCGGCGGCGGCGGACAGGCCCGAGACCAGGAACAGTGGGCCCAGGTATCCGGTGTTCCAAAACGGCCGGGCGCTGAAGGCGCTGAGCAGGATCCCGGTGTAAATGCCCAGGGCCACCGCCAGCACCAGGGCCCAGTTGGCGATCGCCCGGCGGTGGCTGTAGGCGAAGTCCAGGGTCTGGCGCCCGAGGGGCAGTCCTTCCACCAGACTGGCCAGCTTGGGGTAGCCGTTGCGCAGTCCGGCGGCCAGCTGCAGCAGGCTTACCGGATAGATCAGCAGCAGCACCCAGGAGCCCCAGGACATGGGCGAGGTGGGCTGGAAGGTGGTATAGAAGCGCCACACGTAGAGCTTGTGCTCCAGATCTAGAAACAGCGCTCCCATGCCGATCGACAGCACCACCGGGGCCCACAGGGGCAGCTGGTAGGCGGCGAACGGGTTGTCCTGCTCGCGCCGGCTCAGCACCAGGGCGGCGGCGAAGAACATGATGCCGGCGGTGAGTCCGCCCAGGAACAGGTAAGTGGGGATCTCCCAGCTCCAGATGCCGAGAACGGGGTCGATCTTGGGGTTGTATCTGGCGGTTGCCAGGACCTCTTCCAACATGGCTGGGCGACCTCCGCGTCAGGTTAGGTAATAGACATTGGGCTGGTTGCCGGTCTCGGCCAGCAGCACCTTGTAGTTGCGCTCCCGCAGCAGGCGGGCGACTTCGGTGGCCGGGTCGTCCAGGTTGCCGAAGTGCATGCAGTGGGTGGGACAAGTGGAGACGCAGGCCGGGTCCAGCCCCTTCTCCACCCGATGGTGGCAGAAGGTGCATTTGTCGATATAGCCCCCCGGGTGCATGATCAGCCGCGCGTCATAGGGACAGGCCGCAATGCAGGCCTTGCAGCCGGTGCATTTTCCCGGCTCAACCAGCACGATATTGCTGTCCTGCCAATAGTGGCTGGCGCCGGTGGGGCAGGCCGTGACGCAGGTGGCGTGAGAGCAGTGGTTGCAGCGCTCGGAACGAAATTCGGTGCGCAGGTCCGGATAACGGCCGGCGGTGGCCTCAACCACCCAGTCCCGATTGAGTCCGGCGGGCACCTTGTTCTCGGTCTTGCAGGCCACCACGCAGTCTCCGCAGCCGATGCAGGTGCGGGTGTCGATCACCATGGCATATCGGGTCACCTCAGGCCTCCCCGGTTACAAAGGTTACGAAATTGGCACGCATGCCGGTAGCGCCCATGATTGGGTCCAGCTTGACGTTGGTGATCAGCGCGGTGTCGTCCGCCCCCACATTGTAGGTCAGGCGCAGGCGCGGATCGCTGTGGCCGAAACCGTGCACCATGAAGATCGAATCCGGACGAATGCGCTCGGTCACCCGCACCCGGATCCGGTTGCTGAGCACCCCGTCCTGGTTCTTGAGCCGCACGTAGTCGCCACTTTGCAGGCGCCATTCGCTCGCCACCAACGGATTGACCCAAACGTTGTTCTCCGGCATCAGCTCGAACAGCTGCGGGTTGTTGGTGGTGCGCCCGAAGGTGTGGGCGGGAGCGCGCCCATAGATCAACCGGTAGTGGCGCTCGGGTGCCGTTTCCGGGGGCGTATACCGGGGCAGGGGATCGAAGCCGGCGTCGGCCAAGGCTGCGGAATAGAGTTCTATCTTGCCGCTCGGGGTCTTGAATGGGTACGTCTCCCCCGCGGCCAAGTACATCGGTTTGCTGCGCGGGAAGCGTTTGACCCCGAGACGGCGCATTTCGTCCAGGGAGCTGCCGGCCTGTTGCAGCTGCCAGTCCAGCACCTCGCTGTAGTCCTGCCACGGAAAGTATTCTTCCAGCCCCAGGCGCAGGGCCAGCTCCCTGGCCATCCAATAGGCGGGTTTGGTCTGGTGGCTGGGCTCGAAGGCGGGCACCGCCACCGCCAGGCTGGGCACCCGTTCCGGGGCATTGCGCAGTTCGCCGTAGCGCTCCAGATAGGTGCATTCGGGCAGCACCACGTCGGCGTAGCCGGTAATCTCCGCCGGCATGGTGTCCACCACTACCAGCAGGTCCAGATCCTGGGCCGCCTGCTCCAGCTTGGCGCGCACGTTGGGCACCGTCAGCGGCAGGTTGGTGGCGTAGACGAACCAGCCCTTGATGAAGGCGTCTTCGCCCACCGAGGCGTCGATCAGGGCGTTGCTGAGCCCGCTGGCAGCGAACGGGAACTGGCCCTGCACGCGCTGCTTCCAGTCGCTGGCGGATTTCGGCGGCTTCGGGCTGGGGTAGGCGGGCAGATCCACCTTTTCCTGGAAATAAAAGCCTCCTTCGCGTCCCCAGGAGCCGAGCAGGGCGTTGAGGATGGCGATGGCGCGCTCGCGCTGGGTGTCGTCGCCGTACCAGGTGGTGTGGCGGCCGGGGTGCACCAGGGTGGCCGGGGCCTTGGCCGCCATCTCACGGGCGGTGGTGCGGATCAGCTCCGGTTCGAGACCGGTCTCCAGGTAGGCCCACTCCGGGTTGAAGGGTTGCACGTGCTCGGCCAGCTCGTCGAAGCCCAGGGCGTTGCGTTCGATGTAGTCGCGGTCGTACAGGCCCTCGTTGATAAGCACGTTCATCCAGGCCAGCAGCAGCGCGATGTCGGTACCCGGGCGGATCGGCAGCCAATACTGAGACTTGCCGGCGGCCACCGAAAAACGCGGGTCGACGGTGATCAGGGTGACCCCGTTGTCGATCGCCTGGGTCAGGGTCTGGACCTGGCCGTTATGGAGGTTCTCTCCGATATGGGAGCCGATCAGCACGATGCATCGGGAGTGCTCCATGTCGGTGCGGTCCGGCGACCCCACCCCCTCGCCGTAGGTCAGGGCGAAGGCAACCTCGCGGGGGCCCCGGCACTGGGCGAAGGACGGGTGGGCATAGGCGTGGGAGCCATAGGCCTTTAGCAGATGGTGAAAATGGCTGCCGCCGGATCCGTGGGAGAACAGGGCCAGGCGGTCGTTTCCGTGTCGCTCGCCGATGCTGCGCATACGCTCGGCGATGTGGTCCAGGGCCTCTTCCCAGCTAGCCTCCCGAAACCGCTGGCCCTTGCCGTCGTCCACCCGCAGCAAGGGCTGGCGCAGGCGGTCGCGGTCCTCGTAGCTTCCGAGGCCGCCGCTGCCGCGCGTGCACAGGCGCCCGCCGCTGTGGGTGTCTTCGGCATTGCCAACGATCTTCCAGGGCTGGCCGTCTTCCTGGTAAACGCGGCCCGCGCATTTCCAGAAACAGATATTGCACACCGTCGGGCTATGGCTGACCTGACCGCTTCCCGGCAGCGGTTTGGAGGCGGAGCAGCCGCCGAGCAGGGCCGGGAGGGCGGAGCCGGCACCGAGCAGTCCCGAAAGCTTGAGGAATTGGCGTCGCTTCATGGTGGGTTACCGCAGAATAAGGAGCGCGCCGACCCTCGCGGGGCGGCGCGCTCGGTTGGGGCGATGGTTAGAGTTTGTAGCTGCCGTCGGCGGCCACCGTGATCTCTTCGTTCAGGAAACGAACCTTGTAGCCCAGCCCTTTGAGCTTCTGATAGGCCATTTCCGCACGGATGCCATTGGCGCAGTAGGCGACGATCTCCTGGTCCTTGGGCAATTGGTCGAGATTGGCGTCCAGGGAGTCCAGCGGAATCTGCTTGGCGCCCTTGAGCACGCCGTTGGCGGCCTCTTTGGCGGTGCGCACGTCCAGGAATAAGACGCCGTCACGGGACCTCTCCAGTTTGGCGAACTCTTCCACCGAGATCGCCCCCGGGGCCAGTTTCTTGACGTAGACGATCTCGCGTGGCGCCGCCCCGATGTCGGTGGGCCGGCCGTCGGCGCTCCACTGGTCGAACCCGCCTTCGAGGATGCTGACTTTCTTGTAGCCCCAGTCACGCAGTTCCTTGTAGGCCAGCAGCACATTGCGGCGGGTGTGGGTGTCGGAATAGAGGACGATGCGGGCGCGTTTGTCGGAGACCCCGGGCAGGGCGGCCTTGACTTGCTTGGCCACGAACTGGTCGCGCAGGGCCTGCAACTCGGCGGTGGGCATGGCCACTGCGGTCGGGATATGAGCGGCGGTGCTCGCGGCCAGGTCACGCACGTCCAGCACCACGTGGTGGGGGTCGAGTATGCCCTCGACCCACTGCGGGCTGGAATGCACCGGCAGCTTGGCCTTGTTCCAGCCCGGCATACCGGCCTGGAAGCCCTTCAGGTTCGTATATCCTTTGGCGCTCGCCGCCTCCACTGCCTTGCCGGTGAACGGGCAAGTGGGGCCGCCGCAATAGAAGATCACCATCTTGGACTTGTCCTGGGGCAGCTTGGCGAGAAATTCCGGGTCGTCCGGGAAGGCATGCTTGGCGGAGGGCACGTGTCCTTCCAGATAGGGCTTTTCGGGGCGGGCGTCGAACAGCTCGTAGGGCTCCTTGCCGATGAGCATGCTCAGCATTTGCTGGATATCGATTTCTACTCCGGGCGGTAGCTTGAAAACCACCTTGGTGATGCTGGTGGCCGGCTTGCCCGGTTCGAACTCGACCTTGATCAGGTCCGGCGGGCCCAGGTCTTCGACGCCCGCGGCCTCGATGAACTTGGTGTCGGCATCGAAGCCCACTACGACCGGGTCCTTGCCCTTGATGTCGATCTGAATGGTGCTGGCCTTCTTGGATATGTCCATGATCCGGCCTTTGACCGTATCCGCCAGCAGCGGACCGGATGCCATCAGGGCGAAGGTCAGGGTCAGGAGGCTGAGACGTTTCAACATGGTTCTCTCCGTATCGATAGCGTACTTGGTTGGTTAGCCCGCCAGCGGCCGCTGAGGAGCGGCGACTGCGGTGCGGATTAGGCTACCTGTCCCGATGCATCCAGCATCGGGAGCAATCGGGGCTCCGGCCGGGGCCGGCGTGATCGGGTCTAAGCGTTCTCAAAGGAGACACTGGTGTAGTCCGTTTCCAGTGCGGGGTAGGGTGCCCCGCCACAAAAAGCCCGGGATGGCTTTTCGCCACCCCTCCCTTTAGAGCCGTGCGCGCACCGATTGTCTCAGCGGCTGCCGTTCGTTGCGACTGCTCGGGCCGAGCCCCGGGGCGATCCCGCCCCGGGCTGTTGGGGTCGGGCCCTTGGCCCCGGAAGCGGCTGCCAAACACCTGAGCCGCCAATTATAAGCAGCCCATAGAACTCGGTCCTTGGTTTCCCGACAGTTTTCGCTCCTAAAACTGAGCAGGATCAACATAAGCTCAATCTTTCCGCTACTACGTCTTCGTGGCGCGGCTTTGCCTGCACTCAGTCCCGGGTCAGGGTTTGTCGAACCACCAGCTTGTGCTCGATGACGTAGTTCGAGTGCATCAGGTCCTGCATCGCCAGAGCGGTAGTTTCGATGCGTTCAGCCTGGTGCGGGTAGGCCGCGAGCTGTTGCGCCTTCCAGTCCTCCAGGGCGCCTACAAAGTCCTGGTAGGAGAAGGCGAAAAGGGTATCGGCGGTCACCCTCGGCTCATGTTCGCTCATTATTCCAATCCCGGGCACGGGTTACGGTTACAAATCCGTGAACATTTCTACATTTCGCACCAGCTTTTTCTGCTCTCGCTGCTCGCTCTCCAGCAGGTTTTGGAATACCGCCCGTACCTGCTCAGAGTCTGCGGTGTTGGCGATCTCGCGGAACAGGTCGATAAAGCACTGGGACAAGGCTACTCCGGCGCGAATGATCTCGTCCAGGGTCATATCCTTGTGCAACAGGGCGTCGGGACAGAGTTTGAGGGTTTCGTCGTCGCAGCAGAACTGGAACCAGGTGTCGAGCACCTCCCGTGAGCTGCCCTCGGTGAACTGCTCCAGGGCGCTGGCGAGTTCCTGCTCGCGCTCGGCCATGTAGTCGAGCAGCAGCTTCAGGCGCTGCTGTTCGGTGTGGTCGCTGAGGTCGTGATAAAAGTCGCCGACTCGCTGATGGAAGCTGCGGGCGTGCTCCAGTACATCTTTCGTCTGCTCGAATCTCATCGGAATTGCTTCCCAGTGCCCGGTTTCGGGGTCATTTCTCTTTGGTTAGGGTTTCGCAGGCCTTGAGGGCGTCGCGGATCGAAAAGTGACCCACCAGGCGTCCCTCCTTGGTGACGGTGAAGCCGCGCGAGTCGCCGCTCTGCAGCCATTGCTGGGCGATGTCGGCGACGCTGACGTCAGCCTCGACGCGGCGCGCCCCGGGCTGCATGTACTCATCCACCCGGCCGCCCCATTCGCCATGGTAACCGGCGCCAAACACTGCCCGCAGGCAGTCGGCCTCGTTTAGCACGCCGACCAAATGGCCGGTGTGGTCCACTACCGGGGCGCTGGAGATGCGCTTTTCGGTGAGGATGCGGGCCGCTTCCATGACCTCCATCTCCTGGTGCAGGGTGATCAGGTTGGCGGACATGAAGTCCTGTGCGGTGAATTTTTCCATCGGCTGGTCTCCGCCTTGTTTGTGTCAGGGAAATGCCAATGTGTTCGCGTTTCCCGTTCGGTACAGGATGCTCAGGCTGAAAAATGCTCTGTATGGCATTATTCAGCATCTCCTCATGTGCGGTCCGCGGACTCGGCGTCGACGGCGGTGCGTCTCGGGCATTTGCGCTCGCCGCCACCACGCCGGCACAGGCCGCCGCAGTCGGAGCTCATGCCGGGCATCTGCGCCAAGCCGCCGCAGCTGCCTTGCACCGGCCCGCGATTCAGTAGCAGTCCTAGACCGAGACCCAGCAAGGCCAGGGCGAATACGGCGAAGGCGATTACGAAGGTCATCATGTCGGCTGCACCCGGTAGCGTTCAAATTCGGGGGTGGTGCGTGTGCTGAATCCTTCCCCTTCTCTCATTATAAACAACGCCGCCAGTCCCTGTTGTTCCGCCAGGGCCAGGCCTCGCTCGGGACCCAGCACCAGCAGTGCGGTGGCAAACGCATCGGCGCGCATCACCGATGGGGCAAGCACGGTGACCGAGGCCAGATCGTGCTCCACTGGGCGGCCGCTGGCGGGGTCGATGCTGTGGGAGTAGCGGCGGCCCCCTTGCTCGAAGAAGTTACGGTAATCGCCGGAGGTGGCGATGCCCTGGCCGTCGAGTTCGACGATGTCGTGCACGCTGCGGCTGCCCGGGTCGGGCTTCTCGATGGCGATGCGCCAGGGTCGGCCGTGGCGGTTGTGGCCGCGGCCCCAAACCTCGCCGCCAATTTCCACCAGGTAGTTCGCGACGCCCCGGGAGTCCAGATAAGCGGCCAGCAGGTCCACCGCATAGCCCTTGGCGATGGCGGACAGGTCCAGGTAGAGGTCGGGATGGTTCTTGCGCAGGGCCGGCGGATCGGCGCGCAGTTCCAAGAATTGGTAGCCGACCCGCGCTTGGGCGGACTGGATCTCCTGTGGACTCGGAGCTTGTTCCCGGCGCGCCCCTGGGCCGAAGCCCCATAGATTGACTAGTGGGCCGACGCTGATGTCGAAGGCGCCGTCGGACACCCGGCTGACCTCTTGAGCTGCCTGCAGAACGCCCAGCAATTGCGGCGAAGCCGCGACCCAGTCTTTGCTTTGGCTCTGGTTGATGCGCGAGAGCTCGGAGTCCGAGCGGTAGGTGGACATGGCCGCATTGACCTGCTCCAGCAGCCGGTCCAGTGCCCCCTGCAGGGTCTGCGGATCGATCTCGGGGGGTAGTTCCACCAGTTTTACGCTGTAACCGGTGCCCATGGTGGAGCCCTGCAGAAGGGTCTCCTCTGCTGGGCCGGTGCAGGCCGCCAGCAGCAGGCAGAGGCTGCCAAGCAGGCCGAGGCGGCGCCACGGGAGAGGTGAAAAAAAGCCGGGAGTGGCTTTTCTCGGTGTCTCCTCAGCCACCGAAATCGTCCATCAGGATGTTTTCCCGCTCCACCCCCAGGTCGAGGAGCATCTTGATCACGGCGGCGGTCATCATCGGCGGACCGCACAGGTAGTATTCGCACTCGTCCGGGGCCGGGTGCTCGGCCAGGTAGTTGTCCAGCAGCACCCGGTGGATGAAGCCGGTGTAGCCGGTCCAGGCGTCCTCCGGCACGGGATCGGACAGGGCCACGTGCCACTTGAAGTTGTCGTGCTCCTGGCGCAGTTGCTCGAAGTCTTCGTGGTAGAAGATCTCGCGCTTGCTGCGGGCACCGTACCAGAAGCTGATCTTGCGCTTGGAGTCCAGGCGCTTGAGTTGGTCGAAGATATGCGATCGCATGGGGGCCATGCCGGCGCCGCCGCCGACGAAGATCATCTCGTTTTCGGTGTCCTTGGCGAAGAACTCGCCGAAGGGGCCCGATACGGTGATCTCGTCCCCCGGTTTGAGGCTGAAGATATAGGACGACATCACCCCGGGCGGAACGTCCGGGTTGCTGGGCGGCGGGGTGGCGACCCGCACATTGAGCATGACCATGCCCTTCTCGCCCGGGTAGTTGGCCATCGAGTAGGCGCGCACCACCGGGGCCTTGACCACCGAATCGTAGCGCCAGAGGTTGTAGCGGTCCCAGTCGCCCCGGAAGCGCTCGGGGATGTCGAAGTCCTGATAGCGGATATGGTGTGCTGGGCACTCGATCTGGATATAGCCGCCGGCGCGAAAGGCGATGTCCTCGCCCTCGGGGAGTTCCAGCACCAGTTCCTTGATGAAGGTGGAGACGCTGTCGTTGGAGCGCACCCGGCAGCGCCACTTCTTGACCCCGAACACCTCGCGTGGGATCTCGATCTTCATGTCCTGCTTGACCACCACTTGGCAGGCCAGGCGCTCGCCGTGGGCGGCCTCGCGCTTGTTGATGTGGGACGTCTCGGTGGGCAGGATGCTGCCGCCGCCTTCCAGGACCCGCACCCGGCACTGGCCGCAACTGCCGCCGCCGCCGCAGGCCGAAGCGACAAAAAGCTTGGCCTCGCCCAGGGCTCCCAGCAGCTTGATCCCCGCCGGGGAACTGATGGTGCGCTCTTCGTTGATCAGGATGTCCAACTCGCCGCTGGGCACCAGGCGCGAGCGGGCTAGCAGGATTACCCCGACCAAAGCCAGCACGATGGCGGTGAATAGCAGTACCCCGAGGCCGATTTCCAACATGCTTCAGTATCCTATCCGGGTAGGTCTTGTTTGATCCGCGGCGGCTCGCGGCTTGCGGCCAACCGATCGAGCGGCTCCGCAGTGGGGCGGAGAAACGGCGTTCAACTTGGCTTGATTCATTGCGCTGGTGTCTTCTTGGCGTTTGATTCCGGTCCTGGAGTCGGCCCGGCGCAAGCTGCGTTCACTGTGTTGCCTGCGCCTCTGTGGTGCAAAATCCCGGCCCCGAGGCTTTACAACTGGATGCCCGAAAACGACATAAAGGCCATCGCCATCAGCCCGGTGCTGATAAAGGTGATGCCCAGTCCTTGCAGGCCCGCGGGAACATCGCTGTACTTGAGTTTCTCCCGCACCCCGGCCAGGGCCACCAGGGCCAGCGCCCAGCCGAAGCCGCTGCCGAAGCCGTAGACCAGGCTCTGGCCAAAGTCGTAGCCCCGCTCGACCATGAACAGGGAGCCGCCGAGAATGGCGCAGTTGACCGTGATCAGGGGCAGGAAGATACCCAGGGCGTGGTACAGGGGCGGGAAATAGCGGTCCAGGACCATCTCCAGGATCTGCACCATGGCGGCGATTACGCCGATATAGGTGATCAGGCCGAGAAAGCTCAGGTCGACCTCGCCGAGGCCGGCCCAGGCCAGGGCCCCGGGGGCGAGCAGGAAGGTGACGATCAGGTAGTTCACCGGCACCGTGATGGTCTGCACCACGACTACGGCCGCCCCCAGGCCGATGGCGGTCTCGATCCTCTTGGAGATCGCCAGGTAGGTGCACATGCCGAGAAAGAACGACAGCGCCAGGTTCTCGATGAAAACCGAGCGGACGAACAGGCTCAGATAGGCTTCCATCTCAAATTACCTCGGTGCGGTGCACCACCTGGATCCGGTATTCGGGTTTTTCCGCCTGGGCCGGCTTCCAGGCCCGCACCCCCCAGATGATCAGCCCGATCAGGAAAAAGGCCCCAGGGGCCAGCAACAACAGGCCGTTGGGCTCGTACCAGCCGCCCTCCTTGGCCAGGGGGAAGAGCTGATGATCGAGCAGGCTGCCGGAGCCAAACAGCTCGCGCACCGTGGCGACGACGATCAGAATCAGGCTGTAGCCGAGGCCGTGGCCGAGGCCGTCAAGAAAGCTCTTGCCCGGGCCGTGCTCCATGGCATAGGCCTCGGCCCGGCCGAGCACGATACAGTTGGTGATGATCAGTCCCACAAACACCGAGAGCTGCTTGCTCAGTTCGTAGGCGAAGGCCTTCAGCACCTGGTCGACGATGATTACCAGGGAGGCGATGATGGTCATCTGCACGATAATGCGGATATTGCTCGCCACATGGTTGCGCAGCAGGCTGATGAAAACGCTGGAAAGCGAAACCACCACCGTCAGCGCCACCGACATAATCAGTGCCGGAGCCAGCTTGGCGGTCACCGCCAGGGCCGAGCAGACCCCCAGCATTTGCAGGATGATGGGGTTGTTGTCGACCAGGGGTTCGGTCAGGACCTTTCGTTGTTCCGGTGTCATGCATCACCTCCGCCGGCACGGACCCGTTCCAGGTAGGGTCCGAAGCCGTTGTCGCTCAGCCAGTAACGGATCAGGTTGGTAACTCCGTTGGCGGTAAGGGTGGCGCCGGCCAAGCCGTCGACCTGGTAGCGGGCGTCCGGCGACTTGGGGTCCACCCCGCCCTTGACCAGTTCGAAGCGCACCTGGCCCTGCTCGTCGAGGGCCTGTTTGCCGCGCCACTGGCCCAGCCAGCCGGCGCTCGAGATCTCGGCCCCCAGGCCAGCGGTCTCGCCCTGCTCATAGAAACTCATGCCCTGGATGGTGCGGCCGTCCGCATCCAGCGCCAGCAGGCCGTACATGGTGGACCAGAGGCCGGCGCCGTGCACCGGCAGCACGATGCGCTCCAGCCCGCTGTCGCTGCGGATCAGGTAGACCGGCGCCTGCGTGGCGCGGCTGCGCAGGCGGGCGATGTCCTGCTCCGGCGGCAACTGAATGCTGCTGGCCGGGTCACGGGCGGCCTGGCGCTGGTCGAAGCCGCTCGGGTCCAGGGCGGTGAACTCGCCGCTGGCCAAGTCCAGAATGCGGGTCTCCACCCGCTCGGCGAACAGGGCCTCGATGTCGGCTCCGGGCTGCATCAGGTCGGCCACCGACAAGATCTCTCGCTTCAGGGCCAGGGCCGCGTTCTGCTCCTGCAGCGGACGCAACAGCACCGCGGCGCTGCTTACCGCCAGCGAGCACACCAGGCACAGGGTCAGGGCCAGGGTCACCAGCTTGCGGGGGTCTTCGTTGGGCAGGGCCAGCAGGCCCCGCAGGCCGCCCACGGGCGGACGGGATGCGGGCTCAGTGGGCATGGCGGCGCTTCCTTCTGCGGATATTGGCTTGGACCACGAACCAGTCGATCAGCGGCGCGAACACGTTGCCGAACAGGATGGCCAGCATCATGCCTTCGGGGTAGGCTGGATTGACGACCCGGATCAGGATCACCATTACCCCGATCAACACGCCGTAGACCCAGCGCCCGGGGTCGGTCATCGCGGCGCTGACCGGGTCGGTGGCCATGAACACCAGGCCGAATGCATAGCCGCCGAGCACCAGGTGCCAGTGCCAGGGCACGGCAAACATGGGGTTGGTATCACTGCCGAGGAAGTTGAACAGCAGCACACTGGCTACCATGCCCAGCAATACCCCGGCCATTATTCGCCATGAGGCGACCCGGGTGTAGATCAGGAAGACGGCCCCCAGCAGGCAGGCCAGGGTCGAAGTCTCGCCCAGGGAGCCCTGAATGTTGCCCAGGAAGGCGCTGGACCAAGTGATGCCCGACTCCACCACGGCTTGCACCCCGCCGACCGCGGCCAGGGCCAGGGGAGTGGCGCCGCTGAAGCCGTCGATGGCGGTCCAGACGCTGTCGCCGGAGATGGCTGCCGGATAGGCGAAGAACAGGAAGGCGCGCCCCACCAGGGCCGGGTTGAGGAAGTTCTTGCCGGTGCCGCCGAACACCTCCTTGCCGATCACCACCCCAAAGGAGATGCCCAGCGCCACCTGCCACAGGGGGATGGTCGGGGGCAGGATCAGGGTGAACAGCAGCGAGGTGACAAAGAAGCCTTCGTTGATCTCGTGGTTGCGCACCAGGGCGAACAACACCTCCCAGAAGCCGCCGGCGGCCATGGTGACTATATAAATCGGCAACAGGTACATCAGCCCCAGGGCCAGGTTGTCGAACAGGCTGGTCGGGTCGTGGCCGATGCCCAAGAAGTGGAGCGCCGCCCAACGCCAGTTGTCGACCTCGGTCACGCCCATTGCGGCCATGGCGGTGTTGGCCTGCAGCCCGACGTTGTACATGCCCATCAGGGCCGCCGGGGTGACCGCCAGCACCACGAAGATCATTACCCGCTTGAGGTCGATCGCGTCGCGCACATGGGGAGAGCCCCTGGTCACATCGCCGGGGGTGAACAAGAAGGTGTCCACCATCTCGTACATCGCCTGGAATCGTTCCAGGCGACCGCCCTTGGTGAACAGGGGCTGGATGCGGTCGAGCTGTTTTCTGAGACGTGACATCAGCCTTCCTTACGGATCTTTTCCAGGGTGTCGCGCAGGATCGGCCCGAAATCGTACTTGCCGGTGTCGACGAACGAACACAGGGCCAGATCTTCCTCGTCCAGTTCCAGGCAGCCCAGGGTCTGGGCACTGTCGCTGTCGCCCACCACCAGGGCCCGCAGCAGCTGGGTGGGAAGGATGTCAAGCGGCATTACCCGCTCATAGGAGCCGATCGGCACCATCGCCCGGGGGCTGCCGTTCTGGGTGGTGGTGAGCGCGAAGCGGCGCTTGCCGAACAGGGCGGAAAGGAACACATTACTGGCGGAAAATTTATCCCGTCCCGGGGCCATCCAGCCCAGCAGTTCCCGTTCAGTTCCTTCTTTGAGGATCGAGATCTGGTTGTGGAAGCGCCCCAGATAGCCGAGGGAACCCACGGCCCGGTGTCCCGCCAGTATCGAGCCGGAGATGATGCGGCAGTCGCTGGGCGCGCCCTCGCTCTCCGGGATTCCGGCCAGCAGCTCCGGGATGCTGGCGCCGAGCCGGGTGCGCAACAGGCGCGGGCGGGGCACCACCGGGCCGGCATGGGACACCACCCGCTGGGTGGAGATGCGCCCGCTGGTGAACAGTTCGCCGATTGCGATCACGTCCTGGTAGCCCACATAGGCCACCGTCTTGTTCCCATGCACCGGCGACAGGAAGTGGATGTGGGTGCCGGGCAGCCCTGCGGGGTGGGGGCCGGCAAATTCGGCCTGGGTGGCGTGACTGTCTTCCGGTATCGGCACCTCGGCCCCGGGGGCGGTGCAGACATAGAGCCTGCCGGCGCTGAGCTTGCGCAGCACCCGCAGGCCGTTGCCGAAGGCCTCGGCCCGGTCGGCGATGATCACCTGCGGGTCCGGAGCCAGGGGATTGGTGTCGATGGCGGTAACGAACAGGTCGGCCAACTCATCGTCTGGGTGCGGCACCATGGTGTAGGGGCGGGTGCGCAGGGCCAGCCATTGACCGGACGCGAGCAGGTTCTCTTTGACCTGATCCCGGTTCAGACCGGCCAATTCCTCCGCCCGGTAGGCATTGAAGGTCTCCTCGGCATTCCCCTCCAAGCGGATGCAGATGGAGTTGGCAAAGCGGCGCTGGCCGTAGGAGATCTTCTCCACCACGCCGGACCCGGGGGCGGTGGTTAGCACCTTGCGGTACCGCTTGCCGCGCATCAGGGGCTGGCCCAGGCTAACCCGCTCACCCTCCTTCACCAGCACGCTCGGCGCGCGTTTGGGGCCACGCTGGTCCTGGCCCAGGACGGCTACCTGGGTCACCTCCGGCGCATCGTAAATGCGCTGCTCGGGCGCCCCGGAGATCGGGATGTCCAGGCCCTTGGAAATCTTGATCAGCACGGGCTGCCTCTCCTGGCGGCCGGTGCGACGGAGGTGATGCCGGCTGAGCGGCTTGGGATCAATGATAGTTGCATGACCGCTGTAGTAATACCTGTAATTCCGGTGACAATTTAGGATGAACCCCCGGGCCGACCGCCGCCGGCCGCGAACAGGCGTCAATGATACGTAGTTCCTTTGCCCTAAGCGATAGGTTCGGAACCGCAGGGCGCTTCAGCTAGAGATTGCAAGATCGAGGCCAGTCGGGATTGTCGCCGCCGGCAGCGGCAGCGCGCTATTCTGCCCTCGGATCTTTACCCGAATATTACGTTCCAAATCAGGGCGATCCGGGCGGCGTTGCCCAAATCCGATGCATGGCCCCGCTATCGAGACCCTGAAAAAAGCCCTCCCTGGCATTTTTTCAGCACGGCTTTCGAAAACGCGGTTTCCGAAAGCCTTCATTTTCAGGCGGTTGGGCGCCTGAAAATGGCGGGGCATCCTGCCCCGCGCGGGAGACGCGATTGAATAAGCGTTTCCCTATTCGGCGGCGCCGGTGGCGATGTCGGAGAATTTGTTGAGTGCCCCGCTCATTTTCTTTACCACCTCCTCGCGGTCGGTAATGCCGTGGCGCTCGGTGATGTAGACTGGGTCGTTATAGCCGAGCCAGACGTTGCCGTCCGCGTCTTCCCAGGCCAGGGCCTTCATTGGCAGGTCGATCCCTGCGCTCTGGGCACTGGTGAACAGATTGCTGCCGAGTTTTGGATTGCCGAATAGCAGCAACTCGGTAGGGCGCAGGGGAATACCCACCTCCTCGGCCTTCTGCGCATGATTCCAACGGACGACGATGCCGATACCCCTCGCGGTCAGGGCCGCTTCGAGTCGGTCGATGGTCTCGCTGACGCTGTACTGGCTAGGCTTGACTACCAGTCCGGTTACTTCAGCGGCCGCCAGTCCGGGTGCGGCGAGCGCGACGACGAACAAGAAAGCGAATAGCTGTTTCATTTGAGATGTCTCCTTTGTTGAGATTCGGCGATTAGAATATCGCATCGGTGGCCCTTGGCCTCGGCGCTTATTTCTGCTCTGGAGTAACCATAGCCGATTGTGGTTCCGGATTGATACCGGCGCGACGCGGTGGGATGATCGAATCCAGGTCCGTCCCACGAGCCCAGCCAGGATATTTTTCGGGAAAGAGCGGTTGGCTGGGGTGGGGGGTAAGGTGCAAAAATGCGGAATAATAAAACGATTCCAAGGGGTTGAAACGCAGCTATGCGCCGCCGAAAGCGTGCCATACGCCCCGTAGCCGGGGTCACCAAATCGACGACGACGTGAAGGGAAGGGCCGCTCCATCATCTCAGCACCTGAATATCAGAAGCGAGCGGTCAACTGATCTTTTCGGACCATGATCCAATGCGACGATTGCTGATCCTACTGGCCGTTTTTCTGTTGCTGGGCGGCCTGGCGGCGCCGGGATTGATCGGTGTTCAGGCCGAGCAGCGCTACCATAAGGCGCTGACCGGGCTCCAGCAGGGCGGGCTGACGTTGTTGAGCCAGAACTACAGGCGCGGCTGGTTCCAGGCCGAGGTCCGCAGCGAGCTGTCGTATGGCCCTGCCGGGTCCGTGGCGGCGCCTCCCGTGCGCATCGAGCTGCATAGCCAGATCGAGCACGGTCCCTGGACGCCCGGAGGCGGCTGGCTGCTGGCCTTGATGGAGACCTGGGTGCGGGTAGATGCCAAACCGCTGTCTGCGCCGTTGCGGACCCGCGTCGGCTTCTCCGGTTGCGGCAGCATCCGGCTGGCGCCCAGCGCGCTGCGGTTCGATGGCGGGGGTCCGTACTGGGCCGGGTTGGAGGGAGAGCTCGGCTTCGACGCCCTGGGTGGCGCTACCGCCGGCTGGCTGCAGATTGCGGAGCTGGCCTGGCCGGGGCCGGGCGCTGGCGGCCTAAAGGATTTGCGACTGGATTGGCAACTGCGCCAGGAAACGGCTGCGGCACCGCGCGGCGAGTTGGGGCTGAGCTTGGCATGGCTGACGGTCCCGCACAGCGCCGCCGCGCGGTCCCTGGAGCTTGCCGGCCTGGCGCTGCGGGTCGGGCTCCAGCCTAACGGCGAGCTGATGTCGCTGGAGCTGGACACTGAGCTGGAGGCCTTGGCCCTTGGGTCGGCCGATTATGGCCCGGCCCGGGCCCGGCTGTATGGAGACAACTTGGCACCGCCAGTCCTCGCGGCGCTGTGGCCCGTCCTCTCGAAAGGCCTTGCTCAGGGGACGATGCCGCAACCGGCGTTTGGAGAGCGCCGCGGGGCGTTGGCGCCCCTGGCCCAAGAACTGTTGCGCAGCGACCCGGTGATCCAGCTGGAGGGGCTGCAGTTGATGACGCCGGACGGCAGCGTCGAGGCCAACCTGCGGTTGCGGGCCCGCGGCCTGCGCCGGCCAATCGACGCGGCCCAGGCCCTGAGGGGCCTGGAGGGGGCGGCCGAACTGCGGTTGCCGGAGCCGCTAGCTCGGGCCCTGGTCGAGGCCCGAACCCGCGAGCGTTTGTTGGCGGCCCGGGCTCGGCGCGTCCCAGCGGGTGGAGCGCAGCCGGCGTTCGATCCGGAGACCTTCGAGCGGCAATTGGCGGGTGTGGTGGACCTCCAGTTCAAGGCCCTGCTCAACCAGGGCCTGCTGGAGCCGCAGGGTCAACGTCTGGAGGCCCGGTTGCGGCTCGACAACGGCGTGCTTCGGGTCAACGGCAAGGACTTGCCGCTGGGTTTGGCGCTCCGATGAGTCCGGGGCTTAGCAATCTGTTGCGCCGACGCAGACAACGAGCCGAAGCTCGACGCCACCGGTTGAAACTACAGCCATCGGCGTGCATTGGATTAAACTTAGAAAGAGCAGTTGACCGCTCCATTCTGACAGTAAGGTACTGAAATGCAGGAACAAGCCTTCTATTTATCTCTTCACCGATTTGGTGATCCAGGCTACGGGGCGCATGGCACGCTTGCGGCGGCGTATGGTCCGGTCCTGTTCCAGACGGAACCTGACATTTCCCACATCCCTGTGGGTCGCTGCGTTGCAACTCCTTGGAATAGATTGACTATTCCGCGTCGTTGCGCCTCGCTTTGCTTCCTGCGTCGCTCTACCTCCTGCATCCATGCGTTGCCCTGCACCCCCGCAAGCACACCCTACACCCCGTCCAACTGCTCTTTCTAGGTTAAAAGGTGCTCTGCGTGCAAGATGCGGGAAATCAGAAAATGGGGTTGCCAATGGTAAAGCTCGGGCTGCGGCACTGGGGGCGGGGCCTGGCCCTGCTGGTGTCGGGGTTGTGCGCCTTGGGCGGGGCGGGGGCGGCGAGTTTCGTCCTGCCGCCCGCGGACCTGGCGCTGGTTGGCGAGCTGCAGACCACCCGAGCCGATCGGGCGGAGACCCTGCTCGACATCGCCCGCCGCTTCGACGTCGGCCAAGACGAAATCCTGCTGGTTAACCCCGATATCGACCGCTGGCTGCCCGAAACCGGCGCCGAGGTGCGGCTGCCTACCAGCTACATCCTGCCCGACGCTCCGCGCCGCGGGCTGGTGCTCAACCTGCCGGAAATGAGGCTTTACTATTATGGCGAACGTGACGAGCAGGGGCGTCCGCTGGTAATCACCCACCCGGTGAGCGTCGGGCGCATGGATTGGAGTACTCCGCTGGGCCAGACCCGCGTCGCCCGCAAGACTGAAAACCCGGTGTGGCGCCCGCCGCTTTCGATCCGCGAAGAGGCTCTTGCGGACGGCCGCGAGCTACCCGAGCTGGTGCCGGCGGGACCGGACAATCCCCTCGGCGGTTACGCCATGTACCTGGGGGTCTCCGGCTACCTCATTCACAGTACCAACAAGCCCTACGGGGTGGGTATGCGGGTGACGCACGGTTGCATCCGCATGTATCCGGAAGACATCGAGCAGCTATACCCGCGGGTGCCCGTGGGCACCCCGGTTCACATCGTCAACCAGCCGATCAAACTCGGCTGGCACGCGGGAACCCTGTTCGTAGAAGTGCATCCGCGCCTTGACGAGGACGAAGAGCAGGGGCCACCCCTGCTGCGGGCGTTGCTCGAGCGCATCTATGCCTTCGCCGACGGCCTGCCGCTAGAAGTCGACGGCGCGGCGCTCAAGGCGGCGGTAGTCTGGCCCCAGGGGATTCCGCTGCCGATATCGCGTTAGGGAAACGCTGATTGCAAGCCGTTGCCGTAGACGCAATCCGCGGCGGCCGACGGGGCTATTTGTACATCGCCTTCTTGAACATGCGGTCGATGCGGGCTTCGGTGTCGTCGGCGGAAGCCTTGGCCGCTTCCGCGGTGCCCAGGGCGGTGTTGGCGGTGGCGGTGGCCCCTGCTGCCTCCTGACGGGCAGCGGCCGCATCCGCCGAGGCTTGCTCAGCTATCGCCTGGGCGGCGGCCACATCGGCGCGAAGCTGGTCCATCTCCGAGGTGCTGGCGCAGCCGCCGGCGGCCAGCAGAGTGGTCAGGGCCAACAAACCTGCGTACTTGATCGGGTGTAACATTCCAGTGTCCTCCTTACTGAACTGAGTCGTTTCACCAAGCCCGAGGAAAACCCTCAGGTTCACAATTGCATTATAGAACGCAGGTCGCGCCAGCGGCGGCGATTCGTCGCCGTAGCGGAGTTGGGGCAATCATCGGGGGGGTTTCCCCGGACGGCCGGCAATTCTCATTGCCAAGCGCCGAATCAAGCCGGCAGTTTGCCCGGGTCAGCGCTTGCGTCCGCCGAGCAGCGAGCCGAGCATGCCGCGCGCCAGCTGGCGGCCGATCTGGCTGCCGATGGAGCGCAGGGCGCTCTTGGCGAAGGCCTCGAACATCCCCTGGCGCTGGCGCCCGCCGCCGCTGCGGCTGGCCTTGGCGGTGCTCGCCTGCTCAGCCAGTTCTGCCGCCGCCTCGGCCCGCCGCTGCAGAATCTCGTAGGCGGATTCCCGGTCGACGGCGTTTTCGTACACCCCCTGCACCAGGGAACGTCGCATCAGGGCCTGGCGCTGCTCCGGCGTGATCGGCCCGAGCTGGCTGCCAGGCGGGGCGATCAGGATGCGCTCCACCGGCGTCGGCTTGCCCTTTGCGTCCAGCACCGAGGCCAGGGCCTCGCCCACCCCCAACTCCTTGATGACCGCCTCGGTATCCAGCTTGGGGTTTGGGCGGAAGGTATTGGCGGCGGCGCGCACGGTCTTCTGGTCCTTGGGGGTGAAGGCGCGCAGCGCGTGCTGCACCCGATTGCCGAGCTGGCCGAGCACGCTCTCGGGGATGTCCAGCGGGCTCTGGGTGACGAAGTAAACGCCCACACCTTTGGAGCGAATCAGCCGCACCACCTGTTCCACCTTTTCCAGCAGCACTCGGGGGGCGCGGTTGAACAGCAGATGGGCCTCGTCGAAGAACAGAACCAGCCGCGGTTGTTCCCGGTCGCCCACTTCCGAGAGCTGCTCGAACAGCTCCGAAAGTAGCCAGAGCAAGAAGGTGGAATACAAGGCCGGCGTGTGGATCAGCTGGTCGGCGGCCAGGACATTGACCATGCCGTGGCCGTGTTCGTCGGTCTGCATCAGGTCGTCGAGAGAGATCGCCGGCTCGCCGAACAGCTTGGTGCCCTGCTGCTCCTCGAGCATCAGCAGGCGGCGCTGGATGGCGCCCACGCTGGCGGACGAGACATTGCCGTACTGGCTGCGCAGCTCCCGGGCGTGCTCGGAGATATGCTGCAGTAGGGCGCGCAGGTCCTTGATGTCCAGCAGCAGCCAGCCGCTCTCGTCGGCCAAGCGAAAGGCGATGGTAAGCACGCCCTCCTGGGTCTCGTTTAGGTTGAGCAGGCGCGCCAGCAGCAGGGGTCCCATCTCGGATATGGTGGTGCGCACCGGGTGTCCCTGCTGGCCCAGGATGTCCCAGAAGGTCACCGGGCAAGGTGCGTAGGTGAAGTCTTCCAGGCCCATCTCGGCGACCCGCTCCGCCACTTTGGGATGCTTACCGCCGGCCTGGCTGATACCGGCCAGGTCGCCTTTGACGTCGGCCAGAAAAACCGGTACCCCGCTGCGCGAGAAGGCCTCCGCCAGGCGCTGCAAGGTCACCGTCTTGCCGGTGCCGGTGGCGCCGGCGATCAGGCCGTGGCGGTTCGCCATGCGCGGGAGTATGTGGACGGCCTGTTCGCTCCGGCCTATCAGGATGGGCTCTGACATCTCGAAACTCCTTCGGGGTGGGGCGGTTGTTTGGCTGGGCTCATCGGCGGTAGGGGCGCAGATACCACCATTCGAACAGGCGCTTCAGCCAGTGAAACAGGCGCAGCTCCGGCAGCATCAGGTTGTGCTTCGGCGTGCGGGCTACCAGCATGCCGCTGCGGTTGCTGTCGACGATACACAGGAGTTCCACCTTGAAGCCGGCCCTGGGTTCGCGCCCGGCCAATTCGGCCAGCAGATTGTCCGCCGCAGCAGCGGCCTGCAGGTCCGCCATATGGGCCTGCTTTGGCATCCACTCGGGCCCCGGGAAGCTGCCCGAGTCGCCAGCGACGTAGACCCGCTCGAAACCGGGTACCCGGCACTGGGCGTCGGCCTGGATCAACCCGCCCGGGGAGCGCGGGAGTTCGGTCTGGTCGAACCACTGGTTGCCGGTCATGCCCGGCATGAACAGAATCAGGTCCGCGTCGAAGCTGCCGCCCTCGGTCATTACCTGGCTTGCGCTGAAGCCCGTTAACTTGTGGCCGAGGTGGGTCTCGATGCCGCGCCGGTTCATCTCTCCCAACAGTCGGTCGACTGCTTTCGGGCCGAGACGGGCGCCGGGTTTCTCCGCCGGAGTAAAGAACACCAGCCGGAAGTCCTCGCGCCTTCCCTCGTCGCGCAACTGGCGGTCGATCCCGAACAGAAATTCGAACATTGGCCCTCCGCGCATGGCCTGGGGTTCTTTGGGGTTGCCGGAAAAACCGATGGCGATAGTGCCGCCCTGCAGCGCCGCTAGGCGTTCGCGAATGCGCTCTGCCGCTGCGATACCCTCGCAGGGGGTGATGGCGTGCTCGATACCCGGAAGCTTCTTGAGAAAGCGCCCGCCTGAGGCGATGATCAAACCATCGTTGCTTATTGCGCCGGCGCTGGTAAGCAGGGTGCGGCCCTGGTCCTCGAGCCCGGTGGCCTCGGCGCCGAGGTGGGTGACGCGCATGCGGCGCAGAAAAGAGTCGAGCGAGATACACAGGTCTTGTGCCTTGCGCAAGCCAGACGGGATCCAGATCAGCCCCGGCAGGTAGATGAACTCCGGGCGCGGGCTGACCAGGGTTAGGTCCAGATCAATGCCGGATTTGCGCAAGCGGCGGGCTGCGGTAAGTGCGGCAAAGCCGCTGCCGACGATGGTGATTCGGTGCATGGGGATTCGGTTTCCAAGCGTTACGACGTTGGATCTTTTTTATACCCCAGGTTGGCGGCCGGACACAAAGGGAAACACGGAATTCAGTGCCGTCTCCCGGCTGCAAAATAGTGGGGAATAATTTTAGTTCCAGGTTCCCCGGGAGTTCTGGGGGGCGGGGCGAAAACAAAAGAGGCGCTTCGCTTTTTGGCCAAGCGCCTCTGGTTCTCGCCCTGAGTACTCGTTTGGGTTTAGGCTGCGAGCGCGTAAACCGCGCGCTCCGGGGAAACGATACGGCCGTTCTTCTTCAAGGTGCCGAGCAGCTGGCTTAGGTTTGCCGCCTGGATACCGTCGGCGTCCAACTGCGCGCGCAGGTCCTTGGTAGAGACCGCGCCTCGCTCACTGATGATTTCAAGGATTCGCTCGGTAATCTTGCCGCGCCCAACGCTGCTGCGGCGCCGCGTCTTGCGTCCGGTCATGGCCTGCAATTTGGCATCCAGCGCCCGCATCTGCTTACGGTAGTCGGTGGTCAGTTTCTTTTTCTCCGCCTTGACTTTTTCGATGTCCTTCGCCAATGCGGCGCGTTCTTTCTCCTGTTCTTCTACTTCTCTTTGTTTTGCCAACTTGTAGAGTTCTGCGGCGCTTAGTTCATTCACGTCTTTCTTGGCCAATTTATTCCTCCTCGCAGGCTTTCATATTAATGGTTTGCATGGAATTGCAGCCTTGCGGATTGTAATTCAACGAATTCGATTTGTGAAATGTTTTTGTGGATTTTTCAGGTTCCGAACATTTCTTTGCAGTTGAGTCCTTTTCTGCCCGGAAGTTTTCCTTTGATCGTTAGCCGGCTTATGCGATTTGCCAAAGCTCACCATGGATCGGGCTTTGCCGATAAATTCGTCCTGTTTCGGGGAACGCGAGCAAATGGCGCTTCGCCCGGAGCCCGGGGGCGCTATTTTGGGTCGTCTCAAAGGGTCGGGATTTGGGGACGCTGAAAAAAGCCCGCCCTGGCTTCTTGCAGCACGGCTTTCGAAAACGCGGTTTCCGAAAGCCGTCATTTTCAGTCGGTTGGGCGCCTGAAAATGGCGGCGCGTCCCGCCCCGCAAAGGAGACGCGATTGAATCGGCGTTTCTGACAGAGCTAGATAACCAAATTGTATGAATTCGGCGCTGCGAAACATCGGATCTGGCAGGCTCGAGTATCTTGCCGGATCAGCGGGCGGCCAGCGAGGTACAATAGAAAATCGCCGCTGTTGAAGGGAGAGTAGAAAAGCCTCTTGGAAGCTCGCCGACGGCCAATGCCGCCGCGCTTGGGCCCCGTTTCGTTCCAGCTTGCCCTTTAACTCCAACGGCAACTTTAACCCAGGCATTATTCCAGGCACCCCTACTCTACCTCTCAGGGATCGGGCTGGGTCCGTTTGTCAGCACCCAGGGCGATCCACCCATCCCGGGGAGACGCATTTTGCAGATTGTTTTCCGTGCCGAGCAGGTTACCGCGCCATTTTCTATCGCCCCGCGCGAAACGAAATCAAAGTGGTCTAGAAACCGCTTGTTCTTATGCCGTGGTGGAACAAAATATCAGGCACCGAGCCTTTTCGCGTTTTCCGGGAGCCCCGTTCGACCGCAGGGGCTCGGCGCTGAGAACAAGAGCGTTGATGCAATATCTAGTTCAGGATGCCGATAAAGGCACCGGTCATCAGCGTTGCCAGGGTCCCGGAGATAATTGATTTGGTGCCGAGGGACACGATCTCTGGCCTTCGTTCCGGGGCCATGCCGGCAAGGCCGCCGATCATGATCCCCAGGCTGCCGAAATTAGCGAAGCCGCAAAGCGCGTAGGTCATGATCAGGCGACTGCGGTCGCTCAGTTGGTCTGCACCCAATTCCGCCATCTCCAGGTAAGCGAGAAACTCGTTCAGCGCGGTCTTCACTCCCATCAGCGCGCCAGCGGTTTGAGCCTCCTGCCAGGGGATGCCGATCAGCCACACCAGCGGTGCCATCAGCCATCCGAGCAGGCGCTGCAGGGTCAGCGGTTGTTCCGCCACCGACGGTAGCAGCCCGAGCAAGAGATTGGCGAGGTGAACCAGGGCCACGAGTACGACCAACATGGCAATAATGTTTAGCAGCAGCCGCAGGCCGTCGATGGTGCCCTTTGTGACCGCGTCCATCGTGCTGGCCGCTTGGGGCTCAATGGCAGCCGGGGCCGGTTGGTGGTCCGGGGCTTCCGGAACCAGGATATGGGCGAAGACCAGCGCCGCCGGTGCGCTAATCAAGGACGCGATCAGGATGTGCCCCATGGCGTCCGGGATCAGGCTGCCGATGATGCTCGCATAAAGCACCATAACGGTGCCCGCGATGGTCGCCATGCCGCAGCTCATCAGCGCGAACAGTTCGCTGCGGGAAAGCCGCGAGAGGTAGGGCTTGATCAGCAGCGGTGACTCGGTCATTCCGACAAAAACGTTGGCTGCCGCGCCCAAGCCGAGGGCGCCGCCGATGCCGAACGCCTTTTGCAGCAGCCAGGACAGCCCGTTTACCAGCAGCGGCAGCACCCGCCAGTAGAAAAGCAGTGACGACAGGGCGCTTACCACCAACACCAGGGGCAGGGCCTGAAAGGCGAGTATGAAGCTGTGCCGAGGATGCTCCACCGAGAAGGGCGCATCGCCGCCGCCCAGGTAGCCGAATACAAAGCCGGTGCCGGACTGGGTGGCCTCCTGGAGTAAGAGGACCAGCCGGTTCAGCCCGAGAAACAGCTCCTTCATCGGCGGCAGGTAGAGCAACAGCAGGGCCAGCAGCAATTGGATGCCCAGGCCTCCGGCAATTCGCAGCGGGCGTACCGCCGTTCGCCGTTCGCTGAGCGCCCAGGCGATGCCGATGAGCACGAAAACCCCCACAAGCCCCTGATACTGTCCCATGCATTGTCCTTGCCGTTGGCGTCGTTGAGAATCGGCACGGGCCACGGACTCCGTGCCGCGCCTGCTCAAGAGCCGGCAGGGTGGAGTTGCCCCAAGTGTGCGGCACGCTAGCACCAATAACCGTGGGTTTGAAGCCCGGCCCCGCCTGCGCCCGGCAACCGATCCGGTGCGGACGATTCTGCTTGAGGAATCGGCGCTGATATTCTACCTTTTACTAATAACCGAGCAGGCGGCCAAATAGGGTAGATGCGCGCAGAAAGCGCCGGTACCGGCCGCGACTACTCATCCGAATGGGGCAGGCTCAGCTCGGGGCCACTGCATAGATCCCAACCGCGAGTTTAGATAACAGGTAGCGAAAACCCATGGCAAACAGCAGCAGCCGGCCGCCGGAACCTGACAACGATCGGGACTTGGCGCTGGGC
Source organism: uncultured Gammaproteobacteria bacterium (assembly GCA_963753615.1). Classification (GTDB taxonomy): domain Bacteria; phylum Pseudomonadota; class Gammaproteobacteria; order Chromatiales; family Chromatiaceae; genus CAVWCW01. Next base: position 72,227 of record CAVWCW010000027.1, on the reverse strand, counting down.
GGAGAGCCGGAGCAAGGCCTCGGCCTGGCGGGTCGAATTGCCCGCGCCTTCATCAATACCCCGGTAACACCGATGCTGCTGATCGGCGCCCTGTGCCTCGGTATCCTGGGCCTGTTTTTCACCCCGCGGCAGGAAGATCCGCAGATCTCGGTGCCGATGGTGGACGTGTTTGTGCAGTACCCGGGTGCTACCGCCCAGCAGGTGGAGAGCCTGGTCACCGAGCCCCTCGAGCGCATCATGAAGGAGATGCCCGGGGTGCGCCACGTCTACTCCGCCACCATGCGCGGTCAGGCGATCGTCACGGTGCGCTTCCTGGTGGGCGAGGACATGGGCGAATCGATCGTCAAGGTCCACGACAAATTGCAGTCCAATATGGACAAGATCCCGCCGGACGTGAGCATGCCGCTGGTCAAGCCGGTGGGGGTCGACGACGTGCCGGTGGTCACTGCCACCCTCTGGTCCGATCAAGTCGACGACAGCCAGTTGCGCACCCTGGCCTTGGACGTGTTGCAGGAACTCGGCGAGGTCAAGAACACAGGCAAGGGCTTCGCGGTGGGTGGGCGCGCCGACCAGATCCGGGTCGAGGTGCTGATGGAGCGCCTTTCCGGCTACGGCATCACCTTGGATCAGATCGCCAATACCATACAAAGCGCCAATGCGGAACTGGCCACCGGTGGCACCGAGGCCGGCGGCGAGTCCTTCAATGTCTACTCCGGGGCGTTTCTGCGCAATGCCAGCGACGTCGAGCGTCTGGTGGTGGGCAACTGGGACGGCCGCCCCATCTATGTGCGTGACGTGGCCCGGGTGCGGCACATGCCGGAGGACGCCAAGCGGGTGGTCACTCACTTCACCGGCCCCGCCTCCACCAGCCTGCATGCCGCGGACGGCGCCCAGGCGGTGACCATCGCCATCGCCAAGAAAGAGGGTACTAACGGGGTCACCGTGGCCAAGGCGGTATTGGCGAAGCTGGAGAAGCTCAAGGGCGTGCTGATCCCCTCGAATGTGCAGGTCGAGATCACCCGTGACTACGGCAAGACCGCCAACGACAAGGTCAACGAACTGCTCCAGGCGATGTTCGAGGCGGCGGTGATCGTCGCCATTCTGTGCCTCGTCGGCCTGGGCGCGCGCGCCGCGTTCGTCGTGATTACGGTCATTCCGGTCGTGATCCTGCTTACGATCTGGTGGTCCTGGATGGTGGATTACACCATCGACCGGGTCAGCCTGTTCGCCCTGATCTTCTCCATCGGCATTCTGGTGGACGACGCCACGGTGGTGGTGGAGAACATTTTCCGCCACTGGCTGGAGGTGGGTAAGACGTCGATCTCCCATGCCATCCGGGCGGTGGACGAAGTGGGCAACCCCACCATCCTGGCCACCTTCACCATCATCGCCGCCCTGCTGCCGATGGGCTGGGTGAGCGGTCTCATGGGGCCCTACATGCGGCCGATCCCGGTGCTCGGGGCCTCGGCCATGTTCTTCTCCCTGGTCGCCGCCTTCATCTTCACGCCCTGGTTTGCGTTACGGGTGCGCCCGCGCATGGCGGCCCTGAAAAAGGCTGAACAGCGCGAGGAGAAAACGCGTCGCATAGTCAGCCGCCTGTATCGGCCGCTGGTGTTGCCGCTGGTGCAGAACCGCACGCTCGGCATTCTGTTCCTGATCGGCACCATCGTCACCACCGCCCTGGTCTGTGTGCTGTTCTACACCAAGACCATCGCGGTCAAGATGCTGCCTTTCGACAACAAGCCGGAGTTCAGCGTGGTGGTCAACATGCCGGAGGGCACCGCCCTGCCGGAGACCGCCAACGTGGTGCGCCAACTGGCCCAGAAGATGCGCGAGATCCCCGAGGTTACCGCGGTGCAGGGGTATGCCGGCACGGCTCAGCCGTTCAACTTCAACGGCATGGTGCGGCACTATTATCTTCGCGAGCGGCCCTGGGAAGGCGACCTGCTGGTGATGCTGATCGACAAGAAGGAGCGCGAGCGCGGCAGTCATGCCATCGCCGTTGAGGCGCGCCAGATTCTCACCCCGGTCGCCGAGGCACTGGGGGCCCGCATCGCGGTGGTCGAGATGCCTCCGGGCCCCCCGGTGCTGCAGACCGTGGTGACCGAGATCTACGGCCCCACTGCCGAGACTCGGCGCCAGGTCGCCGCCGATATGATGGAGATGTTCGAGCAGGCCGAGGGCGTGGTGGACGTCGACAGCTACATGGCCGAGCCATACAGCTACTGGCGTTTCGAGGTCGACACCGAAAAGGCGGTGCGGCGCGGCATCTCGGTAGACACCATCAACAAGAATCTGGCCATGGCTATGGGCGGATTCCAGGTGGGCGACGTCAAGCGCGGCACCGTTTTGGAGCCGACCTATATCGTTATGCAGATCCCGCTGTCCTATCGCTCCCAGATCAATACTTTGGGTAGCTTGCCGATCCGAGCTGGTGACGGCCGCACGGTGCCGCTGACGGAACTCGGTTCGTTCATCCAGGAGGAGGAGGATCCGGTCATCTATCATAAGGACCTGCGCCCGATGGAGTACGTGGTGGGCGAGATGGAGGGCCGGCTGGGGGCGCCCATCTACGGCATGTACGCGGTGGAGGACCTGCTGGAAGACTATGTCACGCCGGACGGCGTGCAGATCACCGGCATGCCTTGGGGCCTGATCGGCCCGCCCGATGACGACGCCGAGTCCGGGTTCGAGTGGACCGGTGAGTGGACCGTTACCTACGAAACCTTCCGCGACATGGGCCTGGCCTTTATGGCCGCGCTGGTGCTGATCTATGGGCTGATCGTCTGGGAGTTCCGCAACTTTGCCCTGGCCGGACTGATCATGTCGCCGATTCCCCTGACCCTGATCGGCATCATTCCCGGCCACTTGATTATGGGGGCGGAGTTCACCGCCACCTCCATGATCGGGATGATCGCCCTGGGCGGCATTATCGTGCGCCAGTCGATCCTGATCGTCGAGTTCGTCAAGCTCGAGGTGGAAAAGGGCAAGAGTGTCCGCGAGGCGGCGGTCGCCGGTGCCGAGATCCGCATGCGGCCGATTTTCATCACCTCGCTCACCTTGATGGCCGGGGCCTGGGCGATCATTAACGATCCCATCTTCCAGGGCATGGCGGTGAGCCTGCTGTTTGGCGCCGGGGTGGCCACTGTGATGGCGGTGATCGTGATTCCCCTGGGCTGCATCAGCGCTCGTAAGCAGTTCTACCTGGAAGAGACCGAGAGCGGCGAGATCGAGCTCAGCGGCCGCTACTCAGAAGTCGAGGAGACCGCCGGTGCCAAGCCTCGGGTGGCCGGCGGCACCCCGCTGTGGATGCGGGTCTGGGGCCTGACGTTCTCGATCTTGAGCTGGACGTTCCAGATCCTGCGTGCCATCGGTATCATCCTTTGGCAACTCATTATCGGCCTCTACCGCAAGTTCCGTCCGGCCGCTCGATCGGCGCCGAGGCCTCTGCCGCCGCGCGGCGGCCCGGCACCCGGTAGCGCGCCCGGCGGTGGCCGCGCCCCGGGTGGGCCCCCGGCACCGGCGGGCGGTGGTGCGGCCCCGGGCGCGGCTGCATCTGCCCAGCCCGCTGGCCAGTCGGCAACTTCTATTGCTGCTCCGCAGAAGGTCGAGAAGGCTTCGCCCGGCCAGACGTCGACCGAGCCGGCCGCCGTAACGAAGCCGAGCGCAACCGCGCCTGCCTCTGCGCCCATGGGGAGCGGCGACGCCGAGCAGCCTCCCCCGGCGAAGGCCGCTGCCAGCGCCGGGTCTCCCAAGAAATCGGCAGGCAAGAAGGCGATCACCGGCAAGGCCGCGGCGAAAAAGCCGGCGAGCAAGACCAGCCCGAAGACCGTAGCCGCCGCTGCCAGTGCCAAGACGGCCAGGCGCCGCACTCCGTCCAAACCGGCCGCGGCCGCGGTCGAGGCGGTTTCCGTCTCGGCCTCGCCGGCACCGCTCAAGAAGCGATCAGGCCGGCGTCAGGGCGCAGACACCGCACCGGCAAGAGGCGCCGCTCAGGGTATTGCAGGAACCTCGGAAAGGGTGGCTCCCGCGAACCCGAAGGCCGCTCCCTCAGCCTCGAGATTCGGCCAGCGTCGGCCCGGCGCCGATGCCGCGGTTACCGGCGAGAACGGGGCTCGCTCTGCGCAATCCGCCCCGAAAAAGCCAGAGTCCCTCGGCGGCGATGCGGCAGCCGACGCTTACGAGGATTTTTCGCGACTGGCGGAGGCCGCCGATAAGAGCGCTGACGCCGGCGGGGATCCGCCCCCCGCTGCCCCCTCGTCCCGCGGCTCCAACACCGAGACTCAAAACGGCCGCGGCAAACGGCGGGGCATTCGGCTTAAAGGGAGCGACCTGTGATCGAGATTCGTCACCGCAGCAGCGGCAAGGTCCTGCGCACCCTGGATGCAGAAAGCCTGGTGGGGGCCGATCTGCGAGACGACATCCTGGACGGTGCCGATCTCAGTGGCCAGGACCTGAGCGGGGCCTGGCTCCAGGAGACGGACCTGCACGATGCCGATTTGCGTGAGGCCCGGCTGGACGATGCCATTATGGTGCGCACCCGTATGGATCGGGCCGATCTGCAGGGCGCCAGCCTGGTCGGCGCCCGGCTCAGCGACGGCTCCCCGGGCAGCGGCGCGGTGCTCACGGGCGCCCAGTTGCAGGGGGCCCTGATCGACAACAGCGATTTGCGCTATACCGAACTGCACGGCGCCCAGTTGGCCGGCGTCCGAATCACCCGCTCCGATCTGAGCAATGCGTTTCTCCAGGACGCCGACCTGCGGGGTTGCGAGATCGACAATTCCCAGTTGATCGAGACCAACCTGAGCGGGGCCGACCTTAGTGACAGCAGAATCTGCCATACCCATATGAACGGGGCCAAGCTGGTGCGGGCGGTAATGGATCGGACCCGATTCGGCGGCGATAGCTGCGTGCCGGTGGTGCTCAATTTGGCCAATCTGCGCGAAGCCAGCCTGGTGGAGGCGGACCTGCGCGGGGTCTCCCTGCGCGATGCAAACCTACACCATGCCAACCTGACGCGGGCGGATCTCAGCAACGCCCTGCTGATGGGTTCGGTACTTCGCCACGCGGAGGTGGCCGGGGCCAATTTCGCTGGCGTGCCGCTGGTGACGGTCAATATCACCTTCGCCAATTTCTCCCAGGCAATCAACGCGGAGATTCCGGCGTTCAAGCAGAACGTGAGGTAGCGGTTGGCGATGCGCTGCAAACCCTGGTCGGTCGGCGGCCCGCTGGCGGTGGCTTTGGTTTAGCCCGTTTCGTCCCAATCTCCCGTCTAACCGAGCCACAGATTTGCCCGCAAGGGCGCATAGGGCGCTGAAGCCGAAAACGTCGCCGAGCTGTCGCTTTCGGTCAATCCAGGCCGGGGCAGGCCCCGGAACAGCGGGAGAAACGAATGAACCCAAGCATAACGACTGCTATCAGGCCCAGGTCTGGCCACCGTTGGTTGCGCCTGGCCGGCGGCCTCGGGCTGTTGATCGCCGCGGGCGTGACGGCTCACCCCCACGCCGATCCCGTTGCCGATGAGCCGCCCTGGGACAGCCCGGTGTTGGAATTGGGGGCCATCAGCGACCTGGAGCGCTTGGTCGAGGCATTGCGCGACACCCGGGTGGTGCTGGTGGGCGAGCGCCACGACCGTTACGAGCACCACCTTAACCAGTTGGCGATCATCCGCGGTTTGTACGAACAAGACCCGAAATTGGCCATTGGCCTGGAATTCTTCCAGCAGCCGTTCCAAGAGTATCTGGACCAGTTTGTGGCCGGTGAAATCGACGAGCGGGAGTTTCTTCGGCGCACCGAGTACTTTCAACGCTGGCGTTTCGACTATCGCTTGTATCGCCCGATCCTGGAGTTCGCGCGGGCGCAGGGCCTCCCCGTAGTGGCGCTGAATGTCCCGGGCGAGGTCACGGCCAAGGTGGCGCGTGAGGGGCTGGAGTCCCTGGACGAGGAACAGCAGCAATGGGTGCCGGTGGAGATCGAGCGCGGCAACACGGCCTACGAGGACCGGTTGCGCCGGGTGTTCGAGCAACATCCATCGGTGGATGAGGGCGGCTTCGAACGCTTCCTAGACGCCCAACTCCTGTGGGACGAGGGGATGGCCGAGCGAGCCGCCCGCTACCTGCAAGACCACCCGGAGCAGCGTATGGTAATCCTCGCCGGGGCTGGCCATCTCGAATACGGCGATGGTATCCCGGATCGCCTGCAGCGGCGCCTGGGTGATCCCCAAGCGGTCGTGATCAATGGCCTGCGCGACGATCTGGATCCGGATCTGGCCGACTACCTGCTGTTACCCGAACCCCGGGAGCTGCCGCCGGCCGGGGTGCTTGGGGTGAGACTGGCCTCCGGGGCCGACGGACCGCAGGTCCAGGGCTTCATCCCGAACAGCCCGGCGCGTGAGGCCGGGGTGCGCAAGCTCGATCGTATCTTGCGCATCGACGACGAGGAGATCGGCGCCTACTCGGACATCCGTCTGGCCTTGCTCGGGCGCGCGCCCGGCGAGCGGGTCCAGGTGGCAGTGGAACGCCAGCGGCTGTTCTTCGGCGCAAAAGAGCTGTCGTTCGAGATCGAATTGCAATAGATCAACGATCCGTCGCTTTTTGCGCCGACAGTGCGGGTTGGCGTTATACTTTTCTTGCTGAGGGAAAGCAGACAACAGCCGGGACAGGCATACCGGGGGAGAGCAGCGATGGCGCACGTCGTGGTGGTCGGTGCTGGTATCGGCGGGATGCCGGCGGCATATCAGTTACGGGCGGAGCTGGACATCCGCCACCAGGTCACCCTGGTGAGCCGGCTCGATTATTTCCAGTTCGTGCCCTCCAATCCCTGGTTGGCGGTGGGCTGGCGCGACCGCCAGAGCATCACGGTCCCCCTGCGCCCGCACTTGGAGGCCAAGGGGATCAATCTGATTCTCGCCGCGGTCACCCGCATCGACGCCTCAGCCAAACGCCTGGAACTGGCCGATGGCCAGGATTTAGAGTATGACCTCCTGGTGCTGGCCACCGGCCCTGAACTGGCGTTCGACGAGGTGCCCGGCGCCGGACCGGCGCCGGGCCATAGCCAGTCGGTGTGCACCCTGGAGCATGCAGAGCGGGCTTGGACCGCCTACCAGCGCCTGCTGGAAGAACCAGGGCCATTGGTGGTTGGGGCCCTGCCGGGGGCGAGCTGCTTCGTGCCCGCCTACGAGTTCGTGTTTATGCTGGATGCAGACTTGCGCAAACGCCACCGCCGCGAGCGCTATTCGATCACCTTCGTTACCTGCGAGCCCCATATCGGCCACCTGGGGCTGGGTGGGGTGGGAGACTCCCGGGCATTGTTGCAGCACAATATGGTCCGCCGCGGCATCGACTGGGTCATCAACGCCCGGGTCAACGAGGTCGAGCATGGGCGCGTGAAGCTGGAGCAATTGAACCCGGCGGGTGGCGCCCCGGAACCCATCGAGTTGCCGTTCAATTACGCCATGCTGATGCCGGCGTTCCGGGGAGGAGGCCTGTTGGCGGGGGTCGAGGGGTTGACCGATGAGCGCGGTTTTGTGTTGGTCGACGAGCACCAGCGCAGCCCAAGATACCCAAGCATCTATGCCCTTGGCGTATGCGTCTCGGTGCCGCCGGTGGACGCCTACACGCCGGTGCCGACTCGGGCCCCGGTCAGCGGCTACATGATCGAGTGCATGGTCAACGTAGTAGTGCACAATATCGGCGACGAGCTGGCGCAGCGCGAACCCACCGCCAAGGCCGACTGCCACGCTGTCTGCCTGATGGATATGGGGGCCAACGGCATCGCCTTCGCAGCCGTGCCGCAGATGCCGCCGCGGGAACTGGATTGGCTCAGGCAAGGGCGCTGGGTGCACCTGGCCAAAGTCGCGTTCGAGAAGTATTTTATGCGCAAGATCAAGAATGGCACCTCCGAGCAGATATACGACCGCTACGTGCTCAAGATGATGGGCATCTCCAAAGACTGACCTATGACAGCCTCCCAAATCCAACGCCGCCGCACCCAGGCTGTGGCGGTGGACAGCATCCTCATTGGCGGCGGCGCCCCGGTAGTGGTGCAATCCATGACCAATACCGATACCGCCGACGCCGTTGCTACGGCGGACCAGTGCGAGCAGTTGGCCCGGGCCGGCTCGGAGCTGGTGCGCATCACCGTCAACAGCGAGGAGGCCGCAGCCGCCGTGCCGGCGATCCGCGAGCGCCTGGCGCAACGGGGCTGTGAAGTCCCCTTGATAGGCGACTTCCACTACAACGGCCACAAGTTGTTGAGCAAGTTCCCGGAATGCGCACAGGCGCTGGCCAAGTACCGCATCAATCCGGGCAACGTCGGCCGCGGCGCGCGCAGGGACAGCCAGTTCGCCACCATGATCGACATCGCCTGCCGCTACGGCAAGCCGGTGCGCATCGGCGTCAATTGGGGGAGCATGGACCAGGAGTTGGTGGTGCGCATGATGGACGAAAATGCCCGGCTCCCGAATCCGCTCGATAGCGATGAGGTGATCCGCGAGATCATGGTGGTCTCGGCCCTGGAGAATGCCCGCCGCGCCGAGGCGCTGGGCCTCGGGCGCGACCAGATCGTGCTGTCGTGCAAGATGAGTGGGGTGCAGGACCTGATCGCCGTTTACCGCCGCCTGGCCGAACGCGGCGACTATGCCCTGCACCTGGGCTTGACCGAGGCCGGTATGGGGTCCAAGGGCATCGTTGCTTCCACCGCCGCCCTGGCGGTGCTGCTGCAGGAGGGCGTCGGCGACACCATCCGCATTTCTTTGACCCCGGAGCCCGGGGGCTCGCGCAGTCAGGAGGTGATCGTAGCGCAAGAGATCCTGCAGTCCCTGGGGCTGCGCTCTTTCACGCCAATGGTGATCGCCTGCCCAGGTTGCGGGCGTACCAGCAGCAGCTATTTCCAGCAGTTGGCCCAAGACATCCAGTCTTACCTGCGGGCCCAGATGCCGGTCTGGCGCGGCCAGTACCCGGGGGTGGAGGAGATGACGGTGGCGGTCATGGGCTGTGTGGTCAACGGCCCCGGCGAGAGCAAGCACGCCAATATCGGCATCAGCCTGCCGGGCACCGGCGAGCGTCCGGTGGCCCCGGTGTACGTGGACGGCCAAAAGGGCGTCACCCTCAAGGGCGAGCGCATCGCCGAAGAGTTTCAACAAATCGTAGAGGACTACGTCCGCAGCCACTATGCGGCTTGATTGCCGGGACGGCGAAATCCAGCAACTCATCTCGGGAGAACCAAAATGCAGCAGAAAACCATAGCCCTTGGCTTGGCGGCCGCCCTGTTCGCCGCCCCGGTCCTGGCGGAGGATGCGCCCACCGTTTCGCTCAAGCGCCTGACCTTGGCCACCGCCACCCAGGTCGCCCAGGCCGCGGTGGAGGCCTGCCGCAAGCAAGGCATTCAGATTGGGGTCACCGTGGTGGACCGCGACGGCGTGGTGCAAGTCACCCTGCGCGATACCATCGCCGCCCCGATCACGGTCCCGATCAGCCGCGAAAAGGCCTATACCGCGGTCAACTTCAATGCCCCCACATCCCAGCTCACCAGTCGTGCCGATACCCCGGTGGGCCGGAGGGATGGATTTATCATGTCAGCGGGCGGCCTCCCGATCCAGGCCGGGGGCCAACTGCTGGGCGGGGTCGGGGTGAGCGGCGCCCCTGCTGGGGAGACCGACGAGGAATGCGCCCAAGCCGGTGTCGATGCGGTCATCGACGACCTGGAGATGTCGCTCTAGGGAGATGCTGAAAAATGCCATCCATGACGTTCTGGTAGCACGGCTTTCGGTAACGCGGTTTCCGAAAGCCTGCATTTCTAGCCGTTTGGTCGGTTAGTATTTGCGGGGCATCCTGCCCCCCGCGGGCGGCCTTTTTCATTTCAGTGTTTCCCTAGCCCAGCCCTTTTGTCGCCGGGCCGTCGCAACAGGGACGGCCCGGCGAGTCAATGCCGGATGCTAGCGCTTGGTTGAAGCGCGGCCCGCCCCAGGCGTAGAATCCATACAATTAGTGCGTTAACGCGCACCGGCCAACTATCCTGGGAGTTTGGTGTTTGATGGCTGGTTCCGTTCCGGCCCGTGCTAGGGCCCGGTTTCCGTTCGCGATTCTGGTGCTGCTGTCGGCAGCCCTCGCCTGGCTCGTGCTGGCCCCAAACGCACTCGGCCAGGGCGACGAGGACGACGAGGGCTACGACCACGAGACCACCAGCATCCCCGCCGAAGGCGCCCATGTGGGCCTGGAGTGCGAGGCCTGCCACGTCGACGACAACTACGAAGACCTGCCGACCCAGTGCCTGGGTTGTCATGACGGCGGTATCGCCTTGGGCGTGCCGAGCGGCCACATGCCGGTGAGCGAGAACTGCGACGCCTGCCACAATACCGCCAGCTTTCGTATTCCCCTGGGCCGGACCCGCGCCACCCAGTTCGATCACGATCTCACCGGCTTCCCGCTGGAGGGATCCCACCGGATCGTGGTCTGCGGTGACTGCCACCACAACCAGGTCTTCCGGGGCACACCTAGACGCTGCATGATCTGCCACGACGGCATCTTCGCCCCCGGCAAGCCAGCGGACCACGTGCGCACCAATCTTAACTGCGACGAGTGCCATGACGTATGGACCTTCTCGGTCGCGCGCTTCGATCATTTCACCGCCACCGCTCCCTGCGCCAGTTGCCACAATGGGGCTCAAGCACCGGGTAAGCCGGCGGACCATATTCCCAGCTCCAACCAGTGCGACGCCTGCCACCGCACCACGGCTTGGTCGCCGGTGACGCGGGTGGACCACGCCGAAGTGCTGGGGGGCTGCGCCGGCTGCCATAACGGCACCACGGCGCCGGGCAAGCCGGCGGACCATATTCCAAGCACTAACGAGTGCGACGCCTGCCACCGCACCACCGCCTGGTCGCCGGTGCTGCGGGTGGATCATGCCGAGGTGCTGGGGGCCTGCGCCAGTTGCCATAACGGCGCCACCGCGCCGGGTAAACCGCCTGACCATATTCTAAGCAGCAACCTGTGCGACGCCTGCCACAGCACCAGCTACTGGTCGCCGGTGGCGCGGGTGGATCATGCCGAGGTGCTGGGCAGCTGCTTCAGCTGCCATAACGGCAGCACCGCGCCCGGCAAGCCGCCGAACCATATCGCCAGCTCCAACGAATGCGATGCCTGCCACAGCACCAGCCGCTGGTCGCCGGTGACGCGGGTGGATCATGCCGAGGTTCTCGGGACCTGCTTCAGTTGCCATAATGGCAGCGTTGCTCCGGGCAAACCGGCGGATCACATCGTCAGCTCCAACGAGTGCGATGCCTGCCACAGCACCAGCTACTGGGCGCCGGCGTCACGAGTCGACCATTCCGAGCTCACGGGGAGCTGTGTAAGCTGCCACAACGGCAGCGTCGCCCCGGGCAAGCCGCCCGGACACATCCCCAGCAGCGACGCCTGCGAGGCCTGCCATCGCACCAGCGCCTGGTCGCCGGTGCTCCGGATGGATCACGCCGAGGTGTTGGGGACCTGCTTCAGCTGCCACAACGGCAGTATCGCCGAGGGCAAGCCGCCCCAGCACCTGCCGACCAGCAACCAGTGCGACGATTGTCATACCACTACCGCTTGGGTGCCGGCGGTGTTCGATCACACGGGCATCGCCTCCGGCTGCGTCAGCTGCCACAACGGGCAGTTGGCCCCGGGCAAGCCCCTGGGACACCCCCCCACCAGCAACCAGTGCGAGGCCTGCCATCGCACCCTGGCCTGGGTGCCGCTGCTGCGCATGGATCACGGTGAGGCGCTGGGCGATTGCGTTGGCTGCCACAACGGTCAGATCGCGGAGGGGCAACCGCCGAGCCATATTCCCACCACCAACGATTGCGCCGCTTGTCACAGTACCTTTAGCTGGCAGGTCAGCCCTTCTCGGGTGGACCACACCCAGATTCCCTTGGCCCAGAGCCAGTGCGCCAGCTGCCATGAGCCGGATCGGCCGCCCCCCGGCAACAACCATCCCCAGGGGCAGGACTGTATCCAATGCCATGTGGCGCCGCCGGAAGGGGGTTGGTGCAGCCAGCCGGTGCAGGACCGGCCGGGGTTGTGCGAATGAAACCCACCGGCCTGATTTGCGCGAACCGGCTAAGCTGGCTGCTGGTGTTGCTGCTGCTTGGCTGGGTTCAGGGGGCGCAGGCATTGGGCAGCGAGCGTTTTCTGGAGCGCCTGTCGAGCGAGATCCGGGACGACCGGCTGGTGGTGACGGTGCATTTCATCCAGCGCCTGGAATACCTTTCGCACACTCCGTCAGAGTTCGGCGAACGCGTGGAGGTCCGCCTGCGCGCCCCCGGGGCGGCGATGCCGGCGCTGGTAGCCACCGCCTTGGGGGAGGGGCTCAAGCAGTTGACGCCGGCCCAGCCGTCGCCGATTCGCTCGGTCCAGGCCAGCGGGAACCTGGATACCGACCCTGGGGTGAGTATTCGCTTCGATCGGGCGCGCGGGTTTGAGGTGCGGGCCGGGCGCAACGACCGCAGCCTCGACATCCTGATCGAGCCCGAGGCTCCCGTGGCCGATGCGGAGCCTTTGCCCGAGGCCCGGGTGCCGGTCGGCACGACCCCCGAAGAACGCCAGCTCGCGGACCTGTTCCGCGAGGCGCGCCTGGCCTTCAATGCCGGCCAGTACCAGCGCGCCAATGCCATCTACGACAAGATCATCGCCGCCGGCATCGAGCCCTATGTGCGCGAGGCCATCGTCGCCCTGGGTGTGGCCCGGGCCGAGCGCGGCCAGGACGCCCAGGCCCGGGCCCAGTTCGAGCGCTACCTGGAAGACTATCCCGACGGCCCGGAGACCCGGCGCGTGGAGCGCCTGCTTGAGGCCCTGCTGGCCCGCGAGGAGGCGCCAGCAGACGCCGCCGCGCCTTTGGCGGAGACGGGTCGGCCGTTGCAGGTATTCGGCAGCTTCGATCAGTTCTACCTGCTGGACCGGGGCAAGATCGAGGGCGAGGACAGTGAGACCTACCGCTCCAGTCTACTGAGTTCGGCCAATCTCAACTGGCAGGGCCGGACCGGCAACCTGGATGTGAGCGGACGCTTCTCCGGCAGCTACGATTACAGTTTCCTGTCCGAGCGCGACAGCCTGACCCGGGTCAGCTATCTGTATCTGGATCTGGCCAGCGTAGACGGTCGCCATGAGGGGCGCCTGGGCCGCCAGCGCCTGCCCGGGTCCGGGGTGCTGGGGTATTTCGACGGTCTGCAATATCAATTCAGCTACAGCGACCGCCAGGCCCTGCGCTACGTGGCGGGGTCGCCGATGCGCTCGACCACCGACGGCGTGGATACGGATCGCTGGTTCAACGGCCTGGCCTGGGATCTGAACGGCCCGAACGAACGCTGGCTGCTGAGCCTGTATGGGCTCTACCAGCGTTTCGACGGCGAGACCGACCGCCGTGCCCTGGGGGCCGAGGGGCGCTATCTGGGCGATACGGTCACCGCGTACTCCCTGCTGGACTACGATACCTACTTCGATGAACTTAATATCTTCTACCTGTTCGGCACCTGGCGCATTCAGGAAGGCACGGTGGCGAGCCTGACCCTGGACTACCGGCGCAGCCCCGGCCTGGCCCTGAGCAATGCGTTATATAGCCTCGGCGTCGACGACTTCGACGACCTGGGTCCGGACCTGTCCGACGACGAGCTGAAACGGCTGGCCGAGGACCGTAGCCTGATCTACCGTTCCCTCTATGCCTCGCTGACCCAGCAGCTGAACGACCGTTGGCAGCTGCTGCTCGACGGCGGTCTCTATAGCCTGCGCGACGATAGCAGCGCCCCCGACAGCGACAGCTTGGACAGTGACGACTGGTATGTTTACGGCCAGGTGATGGGAACCGGTCTGTTCAAGGCGGGTGATCTGTATTCCGCCGGCCTGCGCTACACCGACGCCGATCGCATGGACGTCACCTCGGTGCTGCTGCGGGCCCGGGTGCCGGTGCCCGAGCGCTGGAAGGTCACCCCACAACTGAGAATCGATTTTCGCGATCGCGACGGAGGCAACGATCAGCGCATGCTGATCCCCAGTCTGTTCACCCGCTACCGGCTGACCAAGCGAACCTCCCTGGAACTCGACGCAGGGGTTGAGTTCAGCCGCACCGACGAGGACTTGGGCGGCGACCGGGATGACCGCTTCTTCTATCTGAGCGCCGGATACCGCCACGATTTCTGAGCGGGTTTCCCCGCCGGTCGGTCCCGTCCGGGTCTCGGCTCAGGCTCTCTTCAATCACGACCATTCGAGTGTTCGCGCCGGCGGTCCGGGCGGCCACTGTTTCGGGCGAGTGTCTTCCTTGCCGGTTTCACCCGGTCTGCGTTCAGGTGAGCAGCTCGGCGTGGCGGACGATGTCCGCCTCCGGGGGCAGCGCGGTGCCTCTCAGCAGATGCGCGGCCAGGCGCTCGGCATAGAACGGGATCATCAGGCCGCCCTTGGAGCCGAAGCCGTTGCAGATTCCTAGCCGGGACTGGCGGGGGTGCAGGCCGAGGAACGGTTGCTTGTCCCTGGTCGCTGGACGTACTCCGGCCAGCTGGCGCTCGACGCTGAACCCGGGTAGCGGGTCGAGCAGTTGGTCCAGGGCCTGCAGCAACCGCTCCCGGGCGGCTGGGGTCGGCCGGCGATCGGGGCGCTCCCGATCGTAGCTGGCGCCGAGGCGGAAGCGGCCGTTGCCCCGGGGCAGGAGCCAGTAGCCGGCGTTGAGGATCGAGGATTCCAGAGCGGGGGCTCGCAGGCGCAGGTCGAGGATTTGCCCCTTCACCGGTTGCCAGGGCAGTCGGGAGAACCAGGGGTGCTGCCGGGCCTCCCATCCGTCACAGAAGATCAGCTGGCCAGCGCGAACCTGGCCCCAGCGCACTGCTGAGGAACAGAATTCCAACTCAGCGGGTTCGATCCTGCCGCGCCGCCAGGCGTCCCGGGCCTGCAACCAGTCGCGCAGCCTGCGGAGCAGAATCGGGATGTCCAGCTGCCCGGTCTGGCGCTGCACGCCGATGCCGTAGGGTGCCCGCACCCCGGGGGGCTGAGCGCTGGCTAGCGGTTCCAGGTAATCGCGGTAGCCAGGTTCGCCGAGTCGGCGCTCCCACCGGGCCCGCTCGGCCGGGCGGCGAAAGAGCCGTAACAGTGGCAGCGGCCGGTACAGCCGCTGGCTCAGGGCTTGCTCCAGAGTCGAGTAGAGCCGGCGGCCGGCGATCAACTGGGCCCGGGCGGCGGGCTTTAGAACCAGGCGCTGACCGGTTACCGGATTGATCAAACCGGCGGCAATGCGGGAGGCGGCGCTGGGGTCGGCAGCGTCCACCACCAGCACCCGGGCCCCGCCTTGCAGCAACTCCCAGGCCAGCAGGCTGCCGGCCAGGCCCTGGCCGGCGATCAGGAAATCGACCCGGACCAAGCGCGCCTCAGAGGAACAGCGTCAACACACCGGTATAGCCGTACAGGCGGCCGTTGTAGATCTCGCCGTTGGCGAAAAAGCCCACCAGGGGAAAGTCGCCGAGTTCGGATTGGATGCAGCGCAGTTCCTGGGAATCGTCGCCGAACTGGTTGCGCCCGCGCCCGAGGCAGGAGATGTAGATGCCGCCTCGGATAGGCCGGTCGCCGACCCTTTGGCGCAGGCGTTCCAGCATGCGCTGCAGATCCTCCCGGGCGGTATTGCCGTCGCGGCGGCAGAACATCAGCTGCTCCTGGCCTTCAAGGTAGTCGCCCACCGCCACCAGCCCCTGCTCCGGGTCGACACCCATTAGGTTGCGCACCAGATAATCACCGGTATCGGAGCCGTGCACGGGCAGCGCAGCGAAGATCAGGCCGCCGATCTGGCCCAGATCCCGGGAAAGGATCTCGCCGATCTCCTCCTTCATCACCTCCAAGGCCGGACGTTGATCCAAGGTCACGGCGATATTGCGTTGGGCCTTGGTCAGGCGATGGGGCGGGCCGATAGGGCTGCAGCCCTGGGTGTGGTCCGTCAGCACCGCCACGTCCTGGTTGAAAAGCACCCCGCATACCCCCCCGGAGGTCACTCCACCGCACACCTGCAGGGTCTGTCCCTGTGACGAGCTGATGCCACCGTTGCAGAAGCTGTTGCCGGTGTTTGCGGCCAGCTTCTCCATCAGCTCCGGGGTGGATGGATTGCCGGGATCGCCGTGCAGCAAGGCAAACAGGTATTCCTGCTCGAGCCACCAGGCCTTGAGCTCGTCCGGCGCTTCGCGCAGGCCCTGCGTGATAGTAGGCAGCAGGCGGAAGCTACCGGGCGGGAAGGCCCCGACCAGCAGTGCAAGGGCCGCATGGTCGTATACTTCTTCGTCGCCGGCGCAAAGGGCCGTCCCGACCGAGCCCACCCATTGGACTGCCGGCAGGCGCTGCTGTAGTTTCTGGACCAGTTGTTCCAGGTCGTCGGCCAAGTGATCGCTGGCATATACGAAGCCCAGGTTGGCATGCTCCGGCGGCGTGCCCAGTTGCTCCAGGCAGTCGGCCAGCAACTGCTTCGGTGCCTGGTCGCGGGCGTTGGCAAACAGAAATTGGTCCATGGTCGACTCCCTGGTGTCCGGGTATGGGCCGTGGCAATGGCACCTGCGGCATTCTACAACCGATGCTTATCCGATGCTGCCATGGTGATCCAAACAGGTTGGCTTCGTCCCTGAAGCCTTGGGGGAGAACTTAGCAATGCTCAGTGGTTCCGCTGCGAGACTGTCTTCGCTCTTGGGCTCAAGCCGGTTGGTAGTTGGCCAGGGCCATCACCCAGTCTTCCAGTGCCTGATTAACCACCGGCATCGGCGCTTCCATAAAGCTGACGACGAATCCGGTACTGGTCTCGGCCACTCCCAGAGAACGGGGCCGCAGGGCCAGAGCCGAGGGTTCGGGCAAAGAAAGGCCAAAGCAAAACAGGATGTTCTTGGCTGCCAGGATGTCGGTATCGATCTGCCCCAGGCGCAGGCGCCGGGTGTGCCGATAGTGGTCGAATACCCCGATCAACCGCCCCATTTCCGAAGCCTCGATCTGCTTCGTTAGATGATCGATGATTGCGTCCAACGAGTCGAAGTCGGTTTCATTGCGGTTAAATTCGAGCACGAATACCGGGTAGGCCGCTTCTTGCATAGTTCGTTTCATGCCGGGGTGCTCCCACCGAAGCGCCATCCTGCCCGCCACTGCGCAGCCTGTTGCATCTCCCGCTGCCGGCAAGGTGTCGCGGCGCTTTCACTGGAACCTTACGTTGGATAGAGGCTCGGGCGCATTGAAGAATGTCAATGGCGGCAGGAAGGGCAAAGGCGTTGCTGTCCCAGGCCCGGGCCACCGGGTGGTACGATCCTGGCCAAGATGATCCCTCGTCTCGACGCTCGTCGTGTCCCGCGCCCAGAATGGATTCCTACGGTCTGCGTTTCCAGGGCGAGGCTTATCGTCCTTACGGATGCCCGGGCCCGCAGGGCAATCAGCGGGGCTCCGGTGGTGATGCGTGTGGCCGAGCCGGCACCGGCGCTTGGCGATCTGCCCTGGATGCTGCTGGGCGTGCAACCGGCACGCTTGGATGTGGGCAGCCGCGACCAGGAGTTGGATGGGGCATTTGGCCTAAACTGCGCCCGGTACGCGGATATCCTTCTGACCTTTACCGAAAATTGAGCCTGGAGCGGCTGGCTGATTCTTACGGCAAAAAAAACCCCGCCAGGGGCGGGGCTTTGGTGTCGGGTGCCTGGCACCCGTCCCGACTTATTCGGGTACGACGTTGGTCGCGCTCGGGCCTTTTTGACCCTGCTCGACGCCGAAGGACACGGTCTGCCCTTCGCTCAGGGACTTGAAGCCGGAACCCTGGATGGCGCTGTGATGGACGAAGACGTCCTTGGAGCCATCGGAAGGGGTGATGAAGCCGAAGCCCTTTTCGTCACTGAACCACTTAACTGTACCTGTAGCCATTTCGGTTACCTCAAAGGTAATGATTGAACGTGGGTGTATGCAGGTGTGTGTCGAGTACTTACGGAAGAGTCTGCCACGAACTGCGAGAGGGAACTGCCGAATTAACTACAAGAACACTGCATGGACTGTAGTCTATAGACTGCCTCAGGAATAAGCAAAGGTTTTTTTTATGGCCCAGAAACCCCTTGGATGATGGGATTCGGGCACTGTATTGATTTAGGTCAAATCGTCTATCTGGAAACCCAGAGATTTCCCGGTATAGTCGTAACACCTGATGTCGGTGATAAGAAGGCGCCTTTGCGGCGCTCGCCGAGGCATCTCGAGCCCCCTGGAAGACAAGCAGTAGATTAGCGCTCCGGGCGCGCCCGTGACTGATGACTCGGTCCAGCCATCGCTGTCGGACAACCACGCGATTCGATTTCAACTGGAGACCGGTCATGGAAAAACTGCTCAATCGCCTGCTCTGCGCAGCCCTGTTAACGATCCCGGCCGCCTTTTCGGTCCAGGCGGCGGGGGAGACTCCATCGCTGCACCACGTGCCCCCGAGTCCTGCAAACAGTGCCACGAGGAGATCTACACGCAATGGGCGAGCTCCATGCATGCCAACAGCTCGGCACTCAAAGACCCCATTCACGGCGCCTTCTACAAGAATGTGATGGGCAGCCCGACCGAGGAAGAGCTGCAGAAAGAATGGCAAGTATCCGGTCTGCCTGAAGTGTCACGCACCTGTCGCCGCACTCGAAAAGAAAACCAATCTGGCCGCCAAGCCCGCCTATGGCGCGGGTATCAGCTGTACCACCTGTCATTCCTTCACGTCGTTCAAGGGTATCGACAAGCCAGACGGCAAACCCGCCTACGGCATCGACGCCTACGAGATAGATACCGACCAGTCTGCACGGACCTTCGGGCATCACTTACACGACCGAGCGCATGCCGGAAGATGCAAAATGGCCGACGCCGGTGCATCACCCGGTGCCGATCGAGGGTAACAAGACCCTTGTTCAAGAGCAATGACGCCTGCATGGGCTGCCACGAAAAACGCAACAATTTCCATGGCACCCCGCTGTGCCGTACCGGTGACGAATACCGTAACTCGAAGAACTTCGTCAGCTGTCAGGCCTGCCATATGGCGATCGTGACAGTGCCGAAGATGAAGGACGGTCAAGTCGTGCCGGGTGAAACGGTAACCATTCCGGACCACACGATGGCCGGTGGTCACGATGGCAAGATGATCACCCGCGGTATTGCGATGAGCATGGATACGGTGCGTGAGGGGGATACCCTGAAAGCGAAGATAACGGTACGCAACCGTCTGCCGCATGCCTATCCGACGGGGGCGCCATTCCGCAACTTCTTCATCCGGGTCGCGACCTACGACAAAGACGGCAAGATGCTGTGGAAGAACTACAAGGTCCATCCCGATCAAGGACGACCCCAAGGCCGCCTTCTGGTACACCCTGGGTGATGAGGCAGGCAAGCCGACGTCACCGCCCAAGGCTACCCAGGTGCTGAAGCGACTCGCGTCTCAAGCCGAACGAGGAGCGTACCCTCGAGTACGATATCCCGGTGTCAGCGGATACCAGTATCGTCCGAGCCGAGGCCCTCTACGATCTGCTGTTGCCGCCGATCAAGGCCAAGATGAAGGGCAAGCTGCCCGACGAGTTGATGCAGCCCAAACTGGCCGCATCTGCCGAAATCAGGCTGTACTGACCGACCCAGGCATAGCAGGGAGCGCTCGGCGTGGGTAAGCGGCAATGGAGATTCTTCGGCTGGGCCGTCCTGCGGCGTCGACCGGGTGCGGGCTGGCCGCCGCAGCCGCGCCGGCCGCCGAGGTGGATCCTGGCGCGACTGGGACTGGAGTGCGGTCGAGGCCGAAGACGGACGATGCACCCGTCATAGCCCGCTCTGCCGGCAGCCGCAAGCGCAGGTCGAGGTGCGCCACCGGCCGAGACGAAAATGCCTTGCCGGACTATGCCGCAGCGCCGCGCGAGGCCTCGAGCTGTCTTCAAAGACAAAGACGCCGCGCCTTTCGAGGTCATCCCCAGCCAACGTGATCGCGGCTGCACCCCTGCTCCAGCTGCCATCAGTGGGTAAAGAGCAATCCCGAGGTCCGCAACCTCAGAAAACCGCATGACAATTTCAAGCTCGAGCATGGTCTGCATGGCAAGGGGAAATTCTGGTGTTTTACCTGCCATGATCTGGAGGGCGCCGTGGCCTGAAGACGCTGGAAGGTGAGAAGCTGGGTTTCAACGACGCCTATATTCTGTGCAGTCAGTGTCATTCGAAACAGGCCCGGGACTGGGTGTACGGTGCGCATGGCAAACGTGTCAGCGGCTGGCAGGGCAAGCGCCAGGTCTTGAACTGCACCGCCTGTCACTACCAGCACAGGCCTGCTTTCAAACCCCGCGAGCCGAAACCGGGGCCTGGCATCCGTATGGGTCTCGACAGACCCTCGCACTGGGTGGCACAGGACCTGCGTTCGCCACCGGATCATGGCAATCACGCCGGCTGGAAGGAAGCGCAGATCGGCCCGCCGAAAAAGGATGTGGACCAGGAGGGCGACCGGCAACAGTTGGGCTCGCAGGAGCAGGGCGATGACGAAAAATCCTAAAGAAGAAGACGCCAGATCTGTCAACGACCAGGCCCGTCGCAAATTCCTCAAGGGCCTGGCTCTGGCAACCGGTGCCGGTGCGGCCGTCGCGACCCGCGGTGCCTGGGGTGGCAGCACCCTGTCCGATGCCTTTGCCGATTTTTTCCAGCAGCACTATCAACGTATGACCGAAGAGGAGATACGCGACACCATGGCGCGTATCGAACGCAAGGCGAAACGCCGCTATGGCGTGGAGATTCAGTGCGAAAACACCCCGCCGTCAGGAAGGTGTCGTATTCGGCTATGCAATCAATATATCCAAGTGTCGCGGGTACCGAGACTGTGTACATGCCTGTGTGAAAGAGAACAATCTGAGCCGGGACACGCAAGTATATCCGTGTGATCGAGATGGATCGCGACAATACGGATCTGCATCACGGTGATCACTACTACGACAGGGCCCAGGTGCCGGCAGAGGATAAATACTACCTGCCGATGCAGTGCATGCAATGTGACAACCCGCCCTGCGTGAAGGCCTGCCCGGTGGAGGCCACCTGGACGCGAGCCGGACGGTATCGTGGTGGTCGACTATGACTGGTGCATCGGTTGCCGCTACTGCATGACGGCCTGCCCCTACCAGGCAAGGCATTTCAACTGGGGCCGCCGGAGCTGGCCACCGGAGGAGATCAATACGCAGACCCATTATCTCGGCAACCGCCCACGGCCCAAGGGCGTGGTGGAGAAATGCCATTTCTGTGTGCAGCGCACCCGCAAGGGCAGGCAGCCCGCCTGCCAGGAGGCCTGTCCCACCGGCGCGCGCATCTTCGGCAATCTGCTAGATCCCGGCAGCGAGATCCGCTACGTGCTGGAGCACAAGGCGGTGTTCCGGCTGAAAGAGGATTTGGGCACCGAACCCAAATTCTGGTACTTCCGCGATGAGTGAACCCACGGACCCAGCCTGAGCCCACGCGCTTCCTTCTCCTTCTGCGTCAGCAGCCTGGGACCATGCTGCGAGGCAGACCTATGTACTGGTCTGTGGGTGGCCTCTTCTCGCGGTTATGGGGCTGGGCGGCTGGTTTTACCTTTACCAGCTGCGCGAGGGTTTGGTGGTCAGCAATATGACCAACCAGGTCTCCTGGGGTTTTTATATCGCCAACTTTACCTTCCTGGTCGGCGTGGCGGCGGCGGCGGTTATGCTGGTGATGCCCGCGTATATCTTCAATCGCAATGACATCAAGGACGTGGTGCTGATGGGCGACACCATGGCGATTGCGGCCGTGACCATGGCGATCCTGTTTGTGGTGGTGGATCTGGGCCGGCCGGATCGGTTCTGGCATCTGATCCCCTTCATCGGGCGCTTCAACTTTCCCGAGTCCATGCTGGCCTGGGATGTGATCGTGTTGAACGGCTACCTGTTGCTCAACCTGGGCATCTCTTTCTATATCATCTTTTACCACTACCGCGACTGCCAGCCGCGAACCAGCCGCTATTTCCCGTTCGTGATCCTGGCCATCTTCTGGGCCATTTCCATCCATACCGTGACCGCCTTTCTGTATTCGGCGAACAGCGGGCGGCCGTTCTGGGTCACCGCCCTGCTGGCGCCGCGCTTTATCGCTTCCGCATTCTGTTCCGGACCGGCGCTGATGATCATCGGCCTGCAATTCGTGCGGCGCTTCGGCGGCTACCCGATTCGCCAGAGCGTGATCGACCACCTGGCCCTGGTGATGGCATTCGCCCTGCAGATCACCCTGTTCTTCATTGGCGTCGAGCTGTTTACCGAGTTCTACAACGAGGGTCACCATGCCGCCTCTATCCGCTACCTGTTCTTCGGTCTTGGCGGCCATAACGCCCTGGTGCCTTGGATCTGGACCGCTCTGGCCCTTGTTGGCGGTCGCCACCCTGATCGGCAGCATCCATGCCCTGCGGCGCAACGCCCGTGTCGATGAATCTGGCCTGCCTGCTGACCATCGTCGGGGTGTGGATCGAAAAGGGTATGGGGATGGTGGTGCCGGCTTATGTGCCGACCCCGATCGGCGAGATCTACGAATACACCCCGAGCCTGGCGGAGATCGCCGTGAGCGCCGGCATCTGGGGCATTGGGCTGTTGCTCTTCACTCTGCTGGCCAAGGCCGCCCTGCCCATCGAATGCGGCCAACTGCGCCGCCCCGGGGTGCGCCCGGAGGAGACCATTTGCAGTTTGCTGGGGAACCCCCGGCGCTCTGATTGAGCGCTGGTGTTCAGCCGCGAAACGGCCGGGCACTGCGACCGTCAGAACTGATTCGGGGGAAAACCAGCCTAATCTTCGGCGAGGCGCCGCAGGTTGGGCAGGTCGATCAGAAAGATATTGGGGCTGGTTTCCACCAGTAGGCTCTTGCGTTTGAGTTCCGCCACGATGCGGCTGGTGGTCTCGGTGGTGATGCCGAGTATGGCGCCCATGTCCTCGCGGCTGAACAGCTCGCAGCGGCTGGTCCTCTGGTTGCTCAGGCGCATGATCAGGCGCGCCACCCGCTGCTTGGCCGCGCCGGTGGATAACTCGGTCAGCCAGGCGTCGGCCTCTGTCAGGGCCTGCTGCCAGCGCTTCATCAGCTCCTGGTGCAGGGCCGGATTGTCGGCACTGAGCTGGGACACCACCGCTGTCGGATAGCGGCAGACTTGTGTCGAATGCAGCACTATCGCGTGATGATGGTAGGTCGGCTCCACTAGGCACTCCAGCCCCAGCACGTCCGCGCTGCGGGCGAGGCGCACGATGCGCTGGCCGCCGTCCGGCAGGTACTGTACCAGCTTCAAGATCCCTGTCCGCACGGTATACATGAAATCGCTCGGGTCGCCGGTGCGGTAGAGCAGGGAGCCGGGGGACAGGGTGTACTGGTCGATGGGGTCGTGGATATGCTCGAAATCCGCCTCTTCGAGGCCGGCGAATAACGCCGATTTGCGTAGGGCGCAATGACGGCAGTCGGCCTCGCCGGACCAGGCATCTTTCAGGGCCACAGACTTCATGTCGAAGCCCCTTTACGGCTGTTGTCGGGCGCGGGGCCCGTCCTATGGGACTCGGTCGTATACAGCATGCCGTTTCCTCCGCCTCCTCCGGCGAATCAAAACCCTCTGTGGCCGATTTATGTCGGCTCTAATGTGGTGCATATCATCCCATAATCTCGGGTGGGGCTCTACCTGACCAGGCCGCGGCAACTTCCCTCTGGTGCCACCGGCTTGGCCCGGGCTATGCTAAGGCCCGGGACAGCTGACCTGGCGCTGCGGGATGCCGATGTTGCGTTTTCCGCGCCGAGCCTTACTTGCAGTGGATTCGAATCGATGAAAAGGCGAAATGAACTTGTCGGGTGAAACTGGAACGCCTGCAGAGGAACCTGCGCCGCCGATGGCGGTCACCCGCTGGGAAGCCTTCGTTTACTGGCTCAAGCTTGGCTTCGTCAGTTTCGGCGGGCCGGCGGGGCAGATTTCCATGATGCACACCGAACTCGTGGAGCGGCGGCGTTGGATCAGCGAGCACCGGTTTCTGCATGCGCTGAACTATACCATGGTGTTGCCGGGGCCCGAGGCTCAGCAACTGGCCACCTATATCGGCTGGCTGATGCACGGGACCTTCGGCGGGATTATGGCGGGGGTCCTGTTCGTGCTGCCGTCGCTGGGGATCCTGATCGCACTGACCTGGGTCTACCTGGTCTATGGAAACTTGCCGGTGGTGGCGGGCATTCTCTATGGGATCAAGCCGGCGGTGACCGCAATCGTTGTGTTCGCGGCCTATAGGCTCGGGTCCCGGGCGTTGCGCAATGGCGCGCTCTGGGCGATTGCAACTGCGGCCTTCGTCGCCATTTTCGCGCTGCAAGTCCCTTTTCCCTATATCGTGCTGCTGGCTGCGGCGACCGGCTTCGTCGGCGGGCGCATTGCGCCGGAGAAATTTCGAGTCGGGGGTGGCGATCACGGGTCCGAGAAGTCGTTCGGCCCGGCGCTGATCGACGACCAAAGCCCGCCACCGGCCTGGGCCCGTTTCAGTTGGCGCGCCACCCTGGTGCATTCCGCGATCGGTCTGGCTATCTGGGTGCTGGTCGAGGGGGCATTGTTTCTGGCCTACGGCTGGCAGGGTCCGCTGACCCAGATGGGCTGGTTCTTTACCAAGGCGGCTTTAGTAACCTTCGGCGGGGCTTATGCGGTGTTGCCCTATGTCTACCAGGGCGGGGTCGAGCAATACGGCTGGCTGACCGGTACCCAGATGATCGACGGGTTGGCCCTCGGCGAGACCACCCCGGGCCCGCTAATCATGGTGGTGGCCTTCGTCGGGTTCGTCGGCGGCTGGGTGACGGAGGTGTTCGGTCCCGATCACCTGGCGCTGGCCGGTATCGCTGGCGCCGGTGTAGCTACCCTTTTTACCTTCCTGCCTTCGTTCCTATTTATCCTGGTGGGCGCCCCGGCGGTGGAGGCGACCCGGCATGACATCAAGTTCACGGCGCCTTTGACCGCCATTACGGCGGCGGTGGTCGGCGTTATTATCAATCTGGCGGTGTTCTTCGCCGGGCACGTTCTGTGGCCGGAGGCGAGCGCGGACGCCCCCCTGTCCGGGCGCTTCGAGTGGTTTGCACTGCTGATCACGCTGGCCGCCTTCTTCGCCCTCTGGCGTCTGCGGTGGGGCATTATCCCCGTGATTGGCGCCTGTGCTGCCACCGGTCTCGGCTATTCGCTGTTAATTTGAGGCCGGTGGGCCTTGCCCCGCCCTCCGAGAGCGCCTATTCGTCACAGTTTTCCAGGCAGTAGCGCAGGGTCTCCACCTGGCCGCCACAGCCGATATAGCACGCCTTGAAACCGTCCTGGCAGCCGCATTCGCTATCGCAACGCAATGCCCGGACGCGGGCGGTCTCCTCGGACAGGCTCGGCTTCTCGGGCGCCTCGGGGGTATGATTCAGGGGGCCGCCGGTGCCGTAGTAGTCGTCGCGCAGCCGGTCGCGCCGGTCGTCCAGGCGGTCCTCTTCCCCACAGGCCTTGGGCTCGCGCTGGCGGCAGCGCTGCTTGGCTCGGTCGTAGGCCTGGTCGAGTTCGGCCTTTCGGTCCCGGTAGTCCTGGTAGTCGCGGTCGTACAGGGCCTGCTCGGCGCCGTAAGTCTCTATCTCGGCGGCGTAGACCTCGAGGGCCCGGCTGTAGGCCTCTTTGGCCTCGATGTCGGCTTCCCGGGCGCAACTCGAATAGGCGCGGTCGCAGTCCAGGCGGCAACCGCTGCGCTGGGTCTCGCAGCCGCGTATGCACTGCTGGCCGACCGGGTCCAGGGGCGGTGAATAGTGGTCCCGCAACTCGTACACCGGTCCGCAGCCGCCGAGGGCGAGGAGCAGGACTGGCAGGGGAAGCAATCGTAGGTTCTGCATGGTTGCGCTACCTCGGTGGCTGCCTTGGCACCGGCCCGGGTGGTACCATCGCGCAGCAAAGACCGCAATTATGCCGGATTTCGCCGCGCCGCCCCAAGGCCCAGGCGCCAACGCCCAGAGTCGACCATGCCACTGATCAGCCTGCGCAATATTCAACTCAGCTTCGGCGGCCCGCCGCTGCTCGACCACCTCGACTTGACCTTGGAGCCCGGCGACCGAGCCTGCCTGCTCGGGCGCAACGGGGCCGGCAAGTCGACCCTGATGCAGGTGATCGCCGGCGAGATCCAGCCCGAAGACGGCGACCGGGTGCTCGGACAAGGGGTGCGCATCGCGCGCCTGGTGCAGGAGGTGCCGGAGCGCATGCAGGGCCGGGTGTTCGACCTGGTGGCCGAGGGGCTGGGGGCGGTGGGTGAGCTGGTGAAGGAGTACCACCGCCTGAGTCTGCGCCTGCAGGAAGGGGCCGACGAGGGCCTGCTGACCCGGCTGGCCCGGGTGCAGCACGAGTTGGAGGCGGCGGATGGCTGGAGCACCGAGCAGCGGGTGGAAACGGTGATCTCGCGCCTTTCCCTGCCCGGCGAGGCCGAGTTCAGCAAGCTCTCAGGCGGTCTCAAGCGGCGGGTGCTGCTGGCCCGGGCCCTGGTCATCGAGCCGGACCTGCTGCTGCTGGACGAGCCCACCAACCACCTGGATATCGACTCTATCGCCTGGCTGGAGGAGTTCCTGCTCGGTTACGCCGGCGCCCTGCTGTTCGTCACCCACGACCGGATGTTCCTGCAACGGCTGGCCACCCGCATCCTCGAACTGGATCGGGGCCGACTCAGCGACTGGCCCGGCGACTACGAGAATTACCTGCGTCGGCGCGAGGAGTTGCTCGATGCGGAGGCGAAGGAACAGGCCCGCTTCGACAAACGGCTGGCTCAGGAGGAAGTGTGGATTCGCCAGGGCATCAAGGCGCGGCGCACCCGCAACGAGGGCCGGGTGCGGGCCCTGAAGTCGATGCGCGAGGAGCGCCGCCGGCGCCGCGAGCACTTGGGCAAGGTCAACCTGCAGCTGCAGACCGGGGAGCTGTCCGGCAAGTTGGTGGCGCGGGCCGAGGACATCGGCTATAGCTGGGACGGCACGCCCATCGTACGGGGTTTTTCCACCACCATCGTGCGCGGCGACCGCATCGGCGTGATTGGCCCCAACGGCGTGGGCAAAACCACTCTGCTCAACCTCCTGCTCGGGCGCCTGCAGCCGGAGCAGGGCCGGGTGAAGTTGGGCACCCGCCTGGAGATTGCCTATTTCGACCAGATGCGGTCCCAGCTCGACGAGGAGAAGAGCGTTCAGGACAACGTGGGCGAGGGCAGCGACCAGGTCGACATCAACGGTCGCAAGAAGCATATCATCGGCTACCTGCAGGACTTCCTGTTCTCCCCCGACCGGGCCCGCACTCCCGTCAAGGCCCTGTCCGGCGGCGAGCGCAATCGCCTGCTGCTGGCGCGCCTGTTCACCCGCCCGGCCAATGTGCTGGTGCTGGACGAGCCCACCAACGACCTCGACGTGGAGACCCTGGAGTTGCTGGAAGAACTGTTGCTCGACTACAGCGGCACCCTGCTGTTGGTGAGCCACGACCGCGCGTTTCTCAACAACGTGGTCACCAACTGCCTGGTGTTCGAGGGCGAGGGCCGGGTCGCCGAGTATGTAGGCGGCTATGACGACTGGCTGCGCCAGCGCGCCCCGGAGCCGGCTGCGTCCGCCCCGAAGCCCGCTAAGCCCAGCCAGCCCAAGCCCGCGGCCGCCCCCAAGCCCAAGCCGGCCAAGCTCAGCTACAAGGACCAGCGCGAACTGGACGCCCTGCCGGCCCGCATCGAGGCACTGGAGGGCGAGCAGGAGAACCTGCACGCGGCCATGGCCGACCCCGCTTTCTACCAGCAGGACAAGGCCGAAATCGCCGCCGCCAAGCAGCGGGCGGAGGCACTGCAGGCCGAGCTGAGCAAGGCCTACCGGCGCTGGGAGGCGCTGGAGGGTAGGCAAGGCTGAGATGGTTCCTCGGGCTGGTAAGTTTCCGAGTGCCGAGCGAGAGTTCATTGCCGAGTTCGGCCCCGAATCGCTTGCAGCAGACGCAGATTTTTCCGCTTTTTCCATACTCGACAACGGTGCGGTTCAGGCGGATTCGGCGCCCCCCTTTGAGGACGGGAAATACCTTGTCCTGACTCCCGAGGTCTCCAAACGGGGCTCCGCGATCCAGTGGAAATGCGAGACAAACCTTTCGCAGCTCGGAGGTGGGGCCCCGGGGCGCGGCGATCTGAGATTCGGTGTTGGCCGGGGATGCTGCGAACGCCGGATTGCAATGAGCTACCGGTCATGCGGGGGGGGTTTCCCCAGGCGGTGCCGATTACTCCTCAACCCGCCCCCGCAGGGCCTTGGTACGCCCGCGCTTGGTCTTGCTGTCCATGCGCTTGCGCTGGGAACTGCGGCTCGGCTTGGTGGGGATGCGCTTTTTGCGGCTCACCGCCACCCGCCGCACCAGTTCCTGCAGGCGAGCCAGGGCTTGCTCCCGGTTCTGCTCCTGGCTGCGGTATTCCTGGGCCTTGATCACCAGCACCCCATTGCGGCCGATTCGGCTGTCGCCCAGGGCCAGCAGGCGCCCCTTGTAGAACTCCGGCAGCGACGAGGCGCGGATATCGAAGCGCAGGTGCATCGCGCTGGAGGTCTTGTTGACCTTCTGCCCCCCGGGACCGGCGGCGCGCACCGCGCTCAGTTCTATCTCGCCGAGGGGGATACTCACCCGGGCGGAGATCGGCAGCCGGTTTGAGTTGTCGTTCATCCGGGTTATTGTCCCCTGGGCGGGTGCCGGCGGCAAATCGGCGCCCTTGCACCCACTATCGAATCTGGCAAATATCTTGCGATACGGCCTATCATGCTACTTTTGAGCGCGGCATCTGGGCAGCGGCGCACCGGAATGCGGCGCTCGGCAGCCACCCCGCACGATATCGGGGCGCGCCGTGTAAACCATTTGCCATTCACTAATCAACAGCGGCCTATTCCTGAGGAGCCAGACATGCGCGAGTTCGGATACAAACACAGCAGCTTTGAGCTTGATAACCACGGGCTCTATAACCTCGGGGGCGTCTACTGGAACCTGCCTACGCCGGCACTCTACGAGCAGGCCATTCTGCGCCACGAGGGCATCCGTGTCGCACCTGGGACCGCTGGTGGTCCGCACCGGGCACCATACGGGACGATCGGCCAACGACAAGTTCATCGTCGACGAGGCGGACAGCCACGACCAGATCTGGTGGGGCACCATCAACAAGCCGATTCCCGAAGCAGAATTTCGACATCCTGCACCAGCGCATGGCCTCCTACCTGCAGATGAAGGACGTCTATGTACAGGACTGCTTCGCCGGCGCCGACCCCGATTACCGCATGCCGATCCGCATCATCACCGAGTATGCCTGGCACAGCCTGTTCGCGCGCAATCTGTTCATCCAGCCGGCAGCCGGAGGAACTGGCGGATCACGTCCCTGAGTTCACGGTCATCAATTCGCCCCGCTTTCCACGCCATTCCCGCCCAGGACCACACCCAGCAGCGAGACCTTCATCCTGGTCAATTTCCACAAACGCCTGGTACTGATCGGCGGCACCAGTTACGCCGGCGAGATCAAGAAATCGATCTTCTCGGTGATGAATTACCTGTTGCCCGACAAGGGCGTGCTGCCCATGCACTGCTCCGCCAATATCGGCCCCGACGGCAAGACGGCGCTGTTCTTCGGCCTCAGCGGCACCGGCAAGACCACCCTTTCGGCGGACAACTCGCGAACCCTGATCGGCGACGACGAGCACGGCTGGAGCGACAACGGCATCTTCAATTTCGAAGGCGGCTGCTACGCCAAGATGATCAAGTTGTCGCGGGAGAACGAGCCGGAGATTTACGCGCACCACCGAGCGTTTCGGCACCGTGCTGGAAAACGTCACCATGGATAGCCTGGACCGCGGCGCCTGGACCTCGACGACGACTCACTCACCGAGAACACCCGCGGCGCCTACCACATCAGCGCCATTCCCAATGCCACGCTGGACGGCATGGGCGGCCAGCCGGAAAACGTCATCTTTCTGACCTGCGACGCCTTCGGGGTGCTGCCGCCGATGTCGCGCCTGACGCCGGAGCAGGCCATGTATCACTTCATCTCCGGCTACACCGCACGGGTGGCGGGAACCGAGAAAGGGCGTCACCGAGCCATCGCCGGTATTCAGCGCCTGCTACGGCGCCCCCTTCATGCCCCTGCATCCCGCGCCGTTACGCGGAACTGCTGGGCGAGCGCATCGCCCGGCACGGCGCCAAGGTCTGGCTGATCAATACCGGCTGGAGCGGCGGCCCCTACGGCACCGGCAAGCGCATCGAGATCCCCCATACCCGGGCCATGGTCAATGCGGCCCTGGACGGCAAACTCGACGACGTGCCCACCTGGCGGGATCCGGTGTTCGGGGTCGAGGTGCCGGAATGCTGCCCCGGCGTGCCGCCCGAAGTGCTGCGCCCCCGTGAGACCTGGCCCGACGGCGCCGCCTACGACGCCCAGGCGCACAAGCTGGCGGGCATGTTTCACGAGAACTTCTCCAAGTATGCCGACGAGGTGTCGGAGGCGGTGCGCAACGCCGGTCCAGCGGTGTAGTCGGCCGCCCCGGGGTCAGGCGGTCTTGGCAGGGTGGCGGGGTCTCTATACATCTGTATAGAAAAACGCTTGAAAAATTGTACATCGCGCCCACAGTACAGATTTCAAGCCACCCGATTCGCCAGGAGGAAGACGCCATGAAGTTACGCCTGACCCCCTCGATCACCGCCGCCTGCCTGCTGCTCGGCGGCGCTGCAGCCTGGGCCCAGGGCCCCTACAGCTATGGCTACGGCTACGGCTATGGCTAGCCCGGCGCGGCCTATCCCGCTCCGGGCCAGCGCCTGCAGGGTTATCCCGCCTACCCGGGCTATGGCCAGCCGGCCAGGCCCCAAGCGGAGAGCCCGGTCCAGGCCAGCGATCAGGCTGCAGCCGGCGAGGGCCACCGGATCGACATCAACGGCATGCGCTTCTCGCCGACCACCCTTACTGTAAAGGCAGGGGACGAGGTGACCTGGACCCAGCAGGATTCCATGCCGCATCGGCTGATCTCCAGGGACTGCAGAAACGGTCGATTCTCCTACCCTGGGTCGCGGTCAGCGCTACAGCCAGCGCTTTGACGAGCCCGGTAGCTACGAATACGTCTGCAGCCTGCATCCTTCGATGCGCGGGATCATCCAAGTGGAGTGAGGAGCGGAAAAACGTCCTGACGCCCCCTTGAAAAATCTGGTGGGGGTCATAATATCTTCGATGCGGGCGCCGTAAGGGTTCGCAGCAACGCGCGGTTCATGTGAACGCGCAACCTACACTCATATTGCTTCAGAGCGAGGATATGATCATGACGACCATTGATTTCTCTCCCCTGTTCCGTACCGCGATCGGCTTCGACCGCTTGGCCAACACCCTGGAGGCCGCCTATCGAGGCGAGCCTACCGCCTATCCGCCATACAACATTGAGTTGCTGGGCGAAGACCACTATCGCATAACCATGGCGGTTGCCGGCTTCTCTGAGGAAGACTTGGATATCCAGGTTAAGGAGGGCGTGATGAACGTGTCCGGCGGTCGCAAGGAAGAAAGCAAAGACGAAGCCAAATTCCTGTACCGTGGGATTGCGAACCGTAGCTTCGAGCGTCGCTTCCAGCTGGCCGACTATGTACGGGTGGAAGGGGCCGAACTGAAGAACGGCCTGCTCCATATCGTACTGGTGCGGGAGATCCCCGAGGCCATGCGGCCACGCCGAATCGAGATCGGCGGCGGAACAGATCGGCTCATCGAGGGTAAATCCGAAGCGGCCTGAGCCTTAGGGAACGCCGTCGATACGGCGGTTAACTGACAAAAAGGGGGCGCAAGCCCCCTTTTTCGTGTTCGGTAGAACCTCTGGACGCGGCGGCGGGTGACGGCGGCGGCTTATTCTACCGTCGCCAGATGCAAACCCTCGGGAGCCAGATCCGCTCTCGCCGCCAGCGCCTCGCGGAACTCCCCCAGCCAGGGGGCCGGGGCGGCCGCGTAGAGCCGGCAGCCGGACAGGCGCGGGAAACGCTGCAACAGGGCCTCCAACGCGTCCGTCGGAGCGGTGTGTTGGGGCAGCCGAGTGTAGCTGAGATTATCCAAGGCATCGTGCCAGGAGCGGTAGAGGTTGCCGATCTGGCTGCCTGCCGGTATGTCGTCGATCCGGAACAGGTGCAGGGTGACCGCTCGGTCGATGGCGATCGCGTGTTCGATCAGGCTCTTGATCGGGGCCACGCCGTCGCCCACCGAAAGGAAGATTGCGGGGGCGCTGGATTCTTCCTGCAGCAGAAAATCGCCGAACGGACCCTCGATCAGCAGGGTCGGGGCCTTGTGCGCGGCCAGGCTCGAACGCAGCGGATCGTCTGCCCCGCCCCGCAATAGAAACTGCAGGTTGCGCGCGTCGCAGGGGCAGCTGGCTATCGGCAGTTCCCGGGCGATGCCGTCGTCGCTGGTCAGCCTGACCCGTTGTCCGGCCATAAAGCGCAGGGTCTGGGTGCGTGGCGTCTGCACCTGCAGCAGAGTCAGTTCGTTGTCGATGGGCACCTGCTTGCGTACCACGGCGCGCACGCTCTGATGCGGGAGATCCTCCGGCGCGTGGGCCTCCTGGGCCTCGATCAGCAGGTCGGTGACCGCCGTATGGGAGCACGACAGGACATAGCCCTGCTCCTGCTCCGCGGCGCTCAGCACATAGTCGTAGTCGCGGATCTTGCGTACCCGGCCCGACAGCAACTTGACCTTGCAGCTGCCGCAATTGCCGCTGGCACAGCCGTATTTCAGGTGCAGGCCGGACTTGACGGCGGCCTCCAGGATCGAGTCCTGGCCGGCAACGAAGAAATCGTGGCCGCTCGGCAGCAGCTTCACCGTGGCGCTGATCAGGCTCAGCAGCACGTCCTTGGCGAACAGCGCCGCCTCGCGCTCCCGCGCCGGGTTCGGCGCCGGCAGGGCCCGGCCCAACTGGCGGGACAGCGCCTCGACCCGATTGCGCAGGCCGGCGTCCTGGTCTTGCAGAGCCTGCTCCAGCCCGCCGCGCAGCTGCAGCACCAACTCCTCGGCCGCGTCGAGCGAGGCTTTGGTCTTCATCAGCACGGTCTGAAAATCGTGCAGCCGCGCCATCAGCACCTCCGGGTCGGGCAGGGCGCTGTCTTTGCGTCCGCGTTTGGAGAACGCCTCCTCGCGCACCAGCGCCACCCGCTCGAGCACCGGGTCCCGCTCCATGTCGATCTCCGGATAGGCCTTGAGCAGATCGGCGACGCTGATCTCCCCCTCGAACATATTTAACTGGAGATCCCGCAGTCGCGCCTGCAGGTCCCCCCGGGAGACGTTCGCCAGTCGGGCGGCCCGCGACAGGGACAGTTTCTTTGGCATGGTGCAGATTTCCTGGGAAGTTGCTGTTTCGCCTCACTCCCGAAGCCGGGTTAAGCAGAGGCTCCAGCAGAGCATACAACAGCAAGACCGGTGGTCGCGACCGGGCAGAGGCACCCCCCGGCCCCCGGCCGAACCGGAGGCGGCGCTTGACCGCCCGGCGCCGGCAGCCTATAAACTCGCTGTATAGCCTGCTTTTCGACGCAACCCCGGGGCGCCCCGGTGCCGCCCCCTTTCCCCCGACGGAGGATAGTCCATGCCCCGCCTGCCTCTTTGGACCCTGGCCTTACTGGGATGTGCGTGGCTGTTGGCCGCTGGGAACCTGCGCGCCGAAGAACCGGAGGTCGCCGCGGAACCTCTGTTCTCGCCCGACCAGTTGGAACAGTTGGTGGCCCCCATCGCGCTCTACCCCGACAGCCTGGTAGCCCAAATCCTGATGGCCTCCACCTACCCGCTGGAGATCGTGCAGGCGGCGCGCTGGCGCAAGGACCACGACGAGCTGGAGGGCGATGCGCTGGAGCAGGCGCTGGCCGACCAGACCTGGGACCCCAGCGTCAAAGCCCTGACCAATTTCGCCGACCTGCTCACCCGCATGAACGACAATCTGGACTGGACCCAGGACCTGGGCGATGCGGTACTGGCCCAGGAGGGTGAGGTGATGGACGCGATCCAGCGCATGCGCCACCTGGCCAAGGACGCCGGCAACCTGGAGACCACCGAGGAGCAGAAGGTGATCGTCGAGGAAAAGATCATCGTGGTGGAGCCCGCCGCCGAGGTGGTCTATGTGCCGGCGTACAGCCCCACGGTGGTTTACGGCAGCTACTGGGCGCCGGCGACCTGGTATTACCCCTTTTATGGCTACCCCCGCACCTACTGGTATCCGCCCGGCTATGCCGCCTCCAACATCATCTCCTTCAGTATCGGCGTGGCGGTGGGGGCGGCCATCTGGCGCAACTGGAACTGGGGTCGTTGCGATTGGCGCCGGGGCGGGGTGACCATCAACAACAACTTTAACTTCAGCCGCAATATCAATACCCGCAACGTCAAGATGGGCAACCGGGGCGGAGGCGGCAACTTCAGCAAGTGGGAGCACAAGCCCAGCCATCGCGGCGGTGTGCGTTACCGCGACAATGCCAGCAAGCAGCGCTTCGAGCGGGCGGGGGAAGCAGGCCGCACCCCACGCATCGACCGAGACACCGCCCGCGGCTTCGACCGTGCCGGCAAGAAGGATCTGGCAGGCCCCGCAACCGCTGACCGCAAGCGTTCCGAGACCCGGGATCGCAAGACTGCCGAGTCCAGAGACCTCAAGACGGCCCAGTCCCGGGACGCCAAGCCCAAGGCGACCCGAGACCTCGATCTCAAGCCC
The DNA here is from genome assembly GCA_963753615.1 of uncultured Gammaproteobacteria bacterium. Classification (GTDB taxonomy): domain Bacteria; phylum Pseudomonadota; class Gammaproteobacteria; order Chromatiales; family Chromatiaceae; genus CAVWCW01. The sequence continues at coordinate 37,566 of CAVWCW010000027.1, read as the reverse complement.
CGCGATAGCTCGGTTGGCACCGACCGTTCCCGTGGCGCCTCGGCTAAAAGGGAGCCGGCTAGCCGCAGCGGTGGCCGCTCCGGGGCGTTTGACGTAGGTGGCGGGGGCTTCGACCGCGCCGCCAGCAACCGCGGCGCCAGCAGCCGGCGCAGCGGTAGCTTGGGAGGAGGCGGTGGCGGTTCGCGCGGCGGCGGCCGGGGCGGCGGTGGCGGCTCGCGCCGCTGATTCGGATCCACGAGGAGAACACAGCAATGCTAGTGAATCAGAACGCCGGGCGCCGGCTGCGCTGGGCCTGGGGCGCCATCCTGCTGCTGGCGGGCGCGGCGGCGTCTGCCCAGGAGCTGTATCCCACCCCGGAACAGGCGGTCCAAGCCCTGCTGGCGGCAGTCGAGTCCGAGCAACCTGCAGCCCTGCAAGCGGTTTTCGGCCCGAACACCCAGGAGCTCGGTTCCGGCGATCCGGTGGCCGACGCGACGAGCGCGCAGCCGGTTTCTGGCCCAAGCGGCAGCCGGCCACCGGGTTCAAACGCAGGGTGAGGATCGGGCCGAGTTGCTGATCGGGCCGGAAGACTGGCCGTTCGCAGTGCCCCTGGTCAAGGAGGACGGCGGCTGGCGCTTCGATACCGCCGCCGGCCTGGAAGAACTTGCCAACCGCAGGATCGGCCGCAACGAACTGCATACCATCGCCACCGCCCGGGCCATTGTGGAGGCCCAGCATGAATACGCGGCGCAAGACCCTGAGAGTTCCGGCCGACACCAGTATGCCCGGCGCTTCGGCAGTAGTGAGGGCCAGCGCGACGGCCTGTACTGGCCGAGCCGTCGAGGGCGCGCCCGAGAGTCCCTTGGGCCCGCTGGTGGCCCAAGCGGTGCGGGAAGGCTATGGCGGCAGCGGCGGCGGCGCGCCCTATCACGGCTACTACTACCGTATCCTCGAGGCCCAGGGCGAGCATGCCCCGGGCGGTGCCCGCAGCTATCTGCAGGATGGGCGCATGGTTGGCGGCTTCGCCCTCGTCGCCTACCCGGCGGAATATGGTCGCTCGGGGATCATGACCCTGATCGTCGACAGCCGCGGCTTGATGTTCCAACGGGACCTGGGCCCGGAGACCGAAACCCTGGCCGCTGCGATCGACGCCTATGACCCCGGTCCCGGCTGGGTGCCGGTGCTCGACTGAGTCCCGGGATCGCTGAGGAGACGCATTCAATCCGAGTTTCCCTGGCCGTTGTTCAGCAGCGGGTAGCAGATCTGCATCGGCAGTCCCAGGGGATCCAGCTCCGGCTCTGGTCGGCAGGCCCCCAAGCCGGCCGCCGCTGAGCCAGCCGCTCACGGCATTGACGAGAGCGTCGAGGATATCGTCGCGCGCCAGCAGCCGGCGCGGGTGGGCCCTCAAGGCTTGGTCGAACAGCATTGGCGTTCCCGGATAACGGGCGGCGAGCAATTCGAGGCGTTGGCGCTCTCCCGCGGGCTTGCGTTTCCCGGCGGCCATCGCTTGGCCGCCGTTCAAGGCCTGGAAGCAGACCTCCGGATGTACCTCCCGCGCCCGCCCCCGGGCCGCCTCATTTGCCCGCAGCCAGCGGTCCACCTCAAGTATCTTCGGACCGATGTTCCAGGCCTGCTTGGAAAGGCCCTTGCCGGTGAGGCTTCGGCTCAGAGCTAGGGCTGCCGGGTAGTCGGCGGCGGCCAGGACCTGCCGGCAGGGGGCCGGGAACACGCTGGCCCGGCGCGGGCCGAGCCGCCGGGCCGCCATCCGGTCGCAGGTCCGCGCCCGCTCGCATTCGTTCGGCAACCCGATGGGAATGTCGATCAGGATCAGGGCCGGCTCCGGGAACCGCTCAACGCAGCGATTCGGCCCGCTCCACCAGGGCGAAGTCCCAGGCATCGGGTCCGCTCAGCTGAATGCCGAACCAACCGCCGCGGCAGCCGTCCACCCCCAGGTAGGCGATCATTGCGGGTGCCTATTTGAACAGGCGCAGGCTGCCCAGGCCGCCGTCGATTGCCAGCACCTGGCCGCTGATCCAGCCCGCCTCCGGTGCCAGCAGAAAGCGTATGCAGCCGGCGATCTCCCCGGCGCTGCCGACGCGTCCCAGGGGATGGCGGGCGGCTGCCTGTTTGCGCTTGTCTTCGCTGCCGAGCAGGGCTGCCGCGAGCGGGCGTATCGGTGAGCGAGGGCGCCACGGCGTTGACCCGAATCCGCGGTGCCAGCTCCGCTGCCAGGGAGCGCGTCAAGCCTTCCACCGCGCCCTTGGCGGCGGCGATGGAGGCATGAAAGGGCATGCCTGTCTGCACCGCGACGGTGCTCATCAGCACCACCGAGGCGGCGGGAGACTTGCGCAGGGCCGGCAGCAGGCTGCGCACGGCCCGTACCGCCCCCAGGCAATTGAGCTCGAAGTCTTGCCGGAAGTCCTCGTCGCTGGTGCGGGCGAAGGGCTGCAGGCGGATATTGCCCGGGACAATAGACCAAGCCGTCCAGGCGCTCGGGAAGATCCCCTTCCGGCTCGCCGCGCGGTGGCGTCCCAGGGCAGATGGCGAACCCCAGGGGGGCCGCTCGGCGGCCGCCGCGACAGGTTCCACAGGCTGTGTCCATCGGCGTCCAGGGCCTGGAGCAGGGCCTGGCCAATGCCGGAACTGCCGCCTACGATCGCAGTTTGCCGCTGCATCATGCTTATCCTCTTTTCTGTGGCCGTGGTCAGTTTTTACCTTGAACTTCCTGGTCTGCAGGGTCCAAGATAATGATACAAACATTATACAGCTTGCAGCGAGAAAACCAAGGCGAGGTATTATGGACCCACGACAACCCGGCCTGCCCGGCCCGAGCCGCTCGTCTTTTACGACGGCGGTTGCCCCCTGTGCCGGCGTGAGATCGAGCACTACCAGCGCCGAGACCGGGCGGAAGCCCTGGCCTGGGTGGATATCACCCGGGATCGGCAGAGCCCTTGAAGCCCATGCGGACTCACCCCGGAACAGGCCATGGCGCGGCTGCACGTGCTCGACGGGCAGGGCCGCTGGCAGATTGGGGCTTGGGGATTTGCCACCATCTGGGAGCGTCTCCCCGGTTACCGCTGGCTCGCTAGGCTGGTGCGGGGATTGCATCTGCTGCCCCTGATCGATGCCGCCTACCGTCCGTTCGCCCGCTGGCGCCTGCGAAGGCGCTGTGGCTCGGGTAGCTGTGCCGCCGGCTGACGGAGAATCGGCATGCGCTTGTTCGAACTGCAACGCGAGCAGTGGGTTCCGAGGCCCCGAGATCGGCTGTTCCGTTTTTTCGCCCAGCCGGAGAACCTGGGGCTGATTACCCCGCCCGAGCTCGGTTTTAGGCTGCTGACCCCCAGTCCGGTGAAAAGGTCTCAGGGGCGGTTGACCGGTTACAGTATCCGCGTAATGGGGCTACCGGTGCGCTGGCGCACCCTGATCAGCAGCTATGTTCCGCCCGAGCGGTTCGTAGACGAGCAATTGCTGGGGCCTTACTCGTTTTGGCATCACGAGCACCGTTTCGAGTCCAAAGACGGCGGCACCCTGCTGACTGATCGGATCCGCTATGCATTACCCTTGGCGGCCCGCGGGCCGTTGGAAGGCGCCTTGCACAGCCTCTATATCCGGCCCGCTCTGGAGCGCATTTTCGACTACCGGCGCGAAGTCTTCGCCAACCTGTTCGGCGCTCCCGCGTCGACTCAAACCACGAGGGTAGAAGTATGAAAGTTGCGGTTTTCGGCGCCACCGGCTTTGTCGGAGGCTATCTAATCGACGCCCTCCTGGCGCAGGGCCACGAGCCCGCGGTGCTGGTCCGCCCCGGCAGTGAAGACAAGCTGCGCCAGCCCGGGCGTTGCCAACAGGTCAGTGGTGACATCGCCGGCGCTCAAGCGGTCAGAGACTGTCTGGAAGGCTGTGACGCGGCCATTTACAACATAGGCATCCTGCGGGAGTTCCCCCAGCGTGGCATCAGCTACCAGGCCCTGCATTTCGAGGGCGCCAAGCGAGTTATCGATCTCTGTGGCGAGACTGGGGTAGGTCGCTTCCTGCTGATGAGTGCCAACGGCGCACGGGCCGACGGCACCGGCTACCAGAAGACCAAGTTCATGGCCGAACAGTATTTGCAGACCAGCGGCCTGGACTGGACCATATTTCGCCCCTCGGTGCTGTTCGGCGATCCCCGCGGAAATCTGGAGTTCGCGACCCAACTGCAGCGAGACCTGATTCGCCCGCCGTTGCCGGCCCCGCTGTTCCACCCCGGGCTGCTGCCCTTCGGTGCCGGCGCCTTCGGCTTGTCGCCGGTGCACGTAGAAGATGTGGCCGGCGCCTTTGTTGCCGCTCTCGACCGGCCCGAGGCGGTTGGCCGGATCTATCACCTAGGCGGTCCCGAGTGCCTGGCCTGGAAGGACCTAATCCGGATCATCGCCGAAGCCGGCGGTTCCCGTAAGCTGACCGTGCCGGCTCCGGTCTGGGCAGTGCGCCTGGCGGCCCGTATCTTCGAGCGCTTCGACGGCTTTCCCGTCACCCGCGACCAGATCGATATGCTGCTGGAGGGCAACTGCTGCGGGCCCGAAGAACTGCGCGAAGGGTTCGGCATCGAGCCCCGGGGCTTCGGCCCAGGCACCCTCGTTTATCTGAGCGGCTGAGCTGCGCCGGCGTCTGGGCTTGGCGCAACTGGTTACCGCTGGCCGCTAGCGGGCGAACCAACCATAAGCTTCGACCAGGCGCTGACCTGGTTCAACCAAGAAAGAACGGTTGGACGGAGTGGAGGGTGCGCTTGCGGGGGTGCAGGGCAAGGCGCAACGACGCGGAATAGTCAATCTATTCCAGGGAGTTGCAACGCAGCGACCCACAGGGATGTGGGAAATGTCAGGTTCTGTCTGGAACAGGAGCGGACCATACGCCCCCGCAAGCGTGCCATGCGCGCCGTAGCCTGGATCACCAAATCGGTGAAGACACGAAGCGAAGGCTTGTTCCCACATTTCAGTGCCTTAGTGTCCGAACGGAGCGGTCAACTGCCCTTTCTAGGTTCAAAAGTCTTCCCGCAGCCGCAGAAAGCTGGCGAAACGGGGAATGCCGGCCCCGGTGAAGCCTCGGTAGCGGTAGGTCACCAGGCTTCCCACGGGCGGCGGGTCGCGTCGCTCGGCGTCGCTGAAGCCGGTGCCGATGCGAAACCGCTTTCCCTCCGGGGTCTCCACCTCCAGACTTCCCAGCAGGCCGGCGTACTTGCCCTTGCCCGGGACGTGGCCGATCACCCGGGCCTCGGCATCCGCGTAAGGCTTGACCTTCAAAAGATCGCCGGAACGGCCGGCACGGTAGGGGGCGTCGTCCCGGTGCAGCATCAGCCCCTCGCCGCCTGCGGCCACCACCTTGTCCACGCGCTCCATGAGTTCTCGGTGGCCGGAGACGCGGGTCTGTTCCACCAGGGACAAGTAGGGGCTGTCCAGGTCGGCGAATAGATTCTCCAATACCCTCAGGCGGTTGCCGAAGGGGCCTGGGGCTTGCGGCAGGTCGAATACCATGAAGCGCACCTGCCGCCATTCGGCTTCAACCGGAGTTTGTTTGCGTACGCTGCTCAATAGTGATTCGAAGCGCCCTCGGCCGCTCCATAACTCGCCGTCCAGCTGGATAGGGGGGAAGTCCCGAGTGAACCAGGCCGGTGCCCGGTAGCGGTTGCCTCGACGCGAGATCAGGCTTTGGCCGTCCCAGTAGGCGCGTACCCCGTCGAGCTTTTCGCTTACCCAGTAGGCGTTCAGTTCGATGCCGGGTCGGTAGGTCCCCGCCAGCATCAATGCTGGGGCTGCGGCCTCATCGAGCCCGCGGGAATCGGCCCTTATGGCTGCCGGGGAGAGCGGCAGGAGCAGTGCAACAAGACCGAACAGACCGGCGGCGAGGCAGTGGGGGTGCGATTTCATGGGGCTATCCTTGGCGCTTAGGGTAATCCCGTTTATCGGTTAGGGATTTTTCCTGGGTTGAACTTTTTTGAGCTATACTCGTCATATCAAGTGCAAGCAAGGTGCGTACTGCTCTTCCCTCCCTTGGCAGTTCGCCCTCCCGGCTTCCCCAGCCGGGATCATTGACCCCGGCACCTTCCCCTTTGGGTGCCGGGGTTTTTCTTTTCCCGGTTATTCCAATGCCAGCCAACCAGTCAGCACCTGACAGGCCTGGTCCAGCCCTTCCCGCTTGAGGGCGGAGAACAGCTGCACCGAGAATTCCCCATCCCACTGCTCCAGCGCCTTGCGCACCTGCAGCAGACTCGATTTGGCGGCACCGCGTTTGAGCTTGTCCGCTTTGGTGAGCAGAACATGCACCGGGATCCGGTGGTGCGCGCCCCAGTCGAGCATCTGGCGGTCGAAATCGGTCAGCGGGTGGCGGCAGTCCATCAGCAAGATCAGACCGCGCAGGCTGGTGCGCTGCACCAGGTAGTCCTCCAGCAGGCGCTGCCACTGCACTTTGACCGCCTCGGGCACCTTCGCATAGCCGTAGCCGGGCAGGTCCACCAGGCGCCGTTGGTCGTCCAGGGCGAAGAAATTAAGCAGTCGGGTGCGCCCCGGGGTCTTGCTGGTACGGGCCAGGGCGCGCTGCTGACAAAGCACGTTGATGGCGCTGGACTTGCCGGCATTTGAACGGCCCGCAAAGGCCACTTCGAGGCCTTCGTCCGGGGGAGACTGGGCGATGTCGCCTGCACTGGTGAGGAAGGTCGCGCGTTGGAAATGGGCCTGCAGCGCCGGCATGGGTCAACCCTCCGAGTCTAGGGGCCTTCGGCCCCGTCCAAATGGGGCCTAGCATAGCACCTGCTCGTCACCGCCGCGTCTCAGTGGTAGCGGGAATGCCAGAGCTTGCCGGCCCGGGACCTATTTTTCAGCTTCGGGTTGGCCCCGGCATTGATGAAAGGGAGGGAATAGGCGTTGTCGCGCTCCACGATGTGCTGGGTGAGCCAGACCTTGATCTAGCGCAATCATCCTCAGTCCTCAGTCCTCAGTCCGCAGCCCTGCTCCCTCTGTTCTTACCCAACGCCCGGATTTTCCCCCTTCCTTCTCCAGCAGCCGCACTCGCTCGATGCTCATGCCCCGGTCAACCGCTTTGCACATGTCGTAGATGGTCAGGAGCGCCACCTGGGTGGCGCATAGGGCCTCCATCTCCACCCCGGTCGGGCCTCGGGTTTCAACCCGGGCCCGGCAGTAAACGCTTTGCTGCTCCGGCCGGGGCTCGAACTCGACCGCAACCTTGGTCAGGGCTAGAGGATGGCAAAGGGGTATCAGATCCGCGGTGCGCTTGGCGGCCATGATGCCGGCGATGCGGGCTACTCCCAGGACGTCGCCCTTTTTATGCCCGCCCTCCTGAATCAGGCTGAGGGTCTGGGGCTGCATGCGGATCCAACCCTCGGCCAGGGCGCTGCGATGGGTCTCGGGTTTGGCCCCGACGTCCACCATCTCGGCCTCGCCGGCGGCGTTGAAATGGGTCAGCTTACTCATGGGTCGCCTGTCCTTCCGCTAGCGTCGATGGGGTTGGGGCTTGCTGTTCTCAGGGCAAACGGTGATTTACGGCTTTGTTAGTGCCGGGCAAGAGGTCCTGTGCCGGAGCAAGCCGGGGATGACGCTTCTCGGCTTTCCCCGAGCGGTCAGAAGTTGGGCTTCTCCGGGGCATCCTGGTACATCTGGACGCTCTCCAGGATCTCCTGCTTGGCCTCGTCGAGGCCGTACCAGCCGTCGACCCGCACCCACTTGCCCTCGTCCAAGTCCTTGTAGTGCTCGAAGAAGTGGGCGATCCGGTTCAGCGTCTCGCCGCCGATGTCGCGGAAATTGGTCACCCCCCGGTAAGTCTTGCACAGCTTGTCGATGGGCACCGCCAATACCTTGGCGTCGTCGCCGGATTCATCGGTCATTTTCAGCACCCCCACGGGCCGGCATTGGATTACCGAGCCGGGAATCAGCGGGTATGGGGTAAGCACGAGGACGTCCACCGGGTCGCCGTCTTTGGACAGCGTGCGGGGCACATAGCCGTAGTTGCAGGGGTAGTGCATGGCGGTGGTCATGAAGCGGTCCACGTACATGGCTCCGGTTTTCTTGTCGAGTTCGTACTTCACCGGGTCGGAGTTGGCCGGGATCTCGATGATGACATTCAACTGGTTGGGGACATTTTCTCCGGAGTCGACGTGTTCGAGGTTCATCTGCTGGTCTCCAGTCGCATTATTGGTTGGATTTGTGCCCCGCGGGGGCAGGGTGCGGTAAGCGTTCGTAGCAAAAGCGCCGGTATGCCGTTCTCGATATCGACGCAAAAAAACAGGGAGGCCGGCAAGATACCGGCCTCCCTGCATTTTCGTCGATCGACGAGCGGTCTGACAAGGGCGCTTGCGGAAACGCCGATCTATGGCGTCTCCTTGGCGCCTCCCGTCGGGATCATCAGAGCAGGGGCACCATCAACAGCGCCACGATATTGATGATCTTGATCAGCGGGTTGACCGCAGGGCCGGCGGTGTCTTTGTAGGGGTCGCCGACGGTGTCGCCGGTGACCGCGGCCTTGTGGGCGTCGGAGCCTTTGCCGCCGAAATTACCGTCTTCGATGTACTTCTTGGCATTGTCCCAGGCGCCGCCGCCGGTGGTCATGGAGATGGCGACGAACAGGCCGGTGACGATGGTGCCGATCAGCAGACCACCCAGGGCTTGGGCGCCCAAGGTCAGACCGACGATAAGCGGTACCGCGATGGGCAGCAGCGAGGGGATGATCATCTCCTTGATGGCGGCCTTGGTCAGCATGTCCACGGCCTTGCCGTAGTCCGGCTTCTCGGTATGGTCCATGATGCCGGGCTTCTCGCGGAACTGGCGGCGCACCTCGTTGACGATACCGCCGGCGGCGCGGCCCACCGCTTCCATGGCCATGGCGCCGAACAGGAAGGGCACCAGGCCGCCGATCAGCAGACCGATCAGCACCATGTGGTTGGAGAGGTCAAAGCTGACGGCGTGACCAAGGTGGGACTCCAGACTGTGGGTGTAGTCGGCGAACAGTACCAGGGCGGCCAGACCGGCGGAGCCGATGGCATAGCCCTTGGTGACCGCCTTGGTGGTGTTGCCCACGGCATCCAGCGGATCGGTGATATTGCGGATCTTCTCGTCCATCTCGGCCATTTCGGCGATGCCGCCGGCGTTGTCGGTGATCGGGCCGTAGGCGTCCAGGGCGACGATGATACCGGTCATGGAGAGCATGGAGGTGGCGGCGATGGCGATGCCGTAGAGGCCGGCCAGGTCGTAGGCGCCCCAGATGGCGGCGCAGATCACCAGCACCGGCGCGGCGGTGGACTTCATGGAGATGCCCAGACCGGCGATGACGTTGGTGCCGTCACCGGTGGTGGAGGCCTCGGCGATATGGCGTACCGGGGAGAACTCGGTGGCGGTGTAGTACTCGGTGATCATCACCATGGCGGCGGTCAGCACCAGGCCGATCATGGAGGCGCCGAACAGCGCCATTACCGGGTTGGCTACGGTGGCCCCGTCAACGGTGATGGTCGCGTTCGCCCATCATCCAGTCGGTGACGAAATAGAAGGCCACGGCGGAGATCGCCGCCGGCCACGGCCAGCCCCTTGTAGAGGGCGATCATGATCTTGGTGTCGCCTTCCTTCGCCTTGACGAAGTAGGTGCCGACGACTGAGGCGATAATGGAAACGCCGCCCAGGACCAGCGGATAGATGACTGCCTCGTTGCCCGCACCGGTGACCAGCAGGCTGCCCAGCAGCATGGTGGCAACGACGGTGACCGCATAGGTCTCGAACAGGTCGGCGGCCATGCCGGCGCAATCGCCCACGTTGTCGCCCACGTTGTCGGCGATGACGGCCGGGTTGCGGGGATCGTCCTCCGGGATACCGGCTTCTACCTTACCGACGATGTCGGCGCCCACATCCGCACCCTTGGTGAAGATGCCGCCACCCAGTCGGGCGAAAATGGAGATCAGCGATCCGCCGAAGGCGAGGCCGACCAGAGCGTGCAGGGCATCGGCGTCACTCACGCCCATGGCGTTGAGGACTGCGTAGTAACCGGCCACGCCCAGCAGGGCCAAGCCCACAACCAGCATGCCGGTAATGGCGCCGCCACGGAAGGCGACCTGCAGCGCGGCGTTTATGCCGTCGTGGGCGGCCTGGGCGGTACGCAGGTTGGCCCGAACCGAGATATTCATGCCGATGTAGCCGGTGGCGCCGGACAGGATGGCGCCGATGGCAAATCCGACGGCGGTGGCCTTGTCGAGGCCGAAGAAGATGACCACCAGAACCACGACGCCGACGATGGCGATGGTGGTGTACTGGCGGTTTAGGTAGGCCATGGCCCCCTCCTGCACCGCGCCGGCGATTTCTCGCATCCTTTCGTTGCCTTCCGGCTGCGCCAGAATCCACTTGATGGATACGATGCCGTAGGCGAGCGCCACCAAGGCACTGACCAAGGCGAAAATGAGACCTTCTGACATACTCTTATCCTCTTGATTTATTGACGTTATTCAGCGGCCGGACCTGGAAAAGTCGGTGCCCGGCTTCAGGTCGAAAGCCTGCTCCAGCTCCAGCGACCGAATCAGCTCGTCGACCGCAAGCTGACCGTGTTCCCGATGTACCTCGCCCAGAATCAGGCGCACGGCGTTGCGATTGTAGCCACCGCCGAACTGCAGTTGGGTGCCGATCAATTCTCGTGCCTTGTTCAGGGTCATAGCATTGACCTGGGTCATACAAAGAAAAGGGGCCTAGGCCCCCCTTTCCTTGAGATTACAGCTCAAAGTTGTCGAGCTTGCGCGCCACCGACTGTAGTTTCAGGGTGACATACTTGGGCATGCCCTTCTCGTAGGGCGGATAGTCTTCGCCTTCGATGAGAGGGTAAAGATACTCGCGGCAGGCGTCGGTGATGCCGAAGCCGTCCTCGCTGATGAAATCCCGGGGCATGAACTTCTCCACGTTAGCCACCTCGGACAGCGGCGCCTTGCCGATCTCCCATACGTAAGGATCGGATGACTTGCGCACCACCGTGGGCATAATCGAGTTGTGGCCCTCCAGCGCGTACTCAACGCCGGCCTTGCCCAGGGCGTAGGCCTGCTCCACGTCGGACTTGGAGGCGAGGTGGCGCGCGGCGCGCTGCAGGTAGTCTGCTACTGCCCAGTGGAACTTGTAGCCCAAGGCGTCTTTGATCATGTTGGCGACCACCGGGGCGGCGCCGCCCAGCTGGGCGTGACCGAAAGAGTCCCGGGTACCCTGCTCGGCCAGGAAACGGCCATCCGGCCAATGACAGCCCTCCGACAGCACGATCGTGCAGAAGTCGTGCTCCTCCACGTTGGCCTTGACCTTGGCCATGAAAGCCTCTTGGTCGAACTCGATCTCCGGGAACAGGGTGACCACCGGGATGCCTTGGTCCGCCACCAGGGCGCCAGCGGCGGCAATCCAGCCGGCGTGGCGGCCCATTACTTCGATCACGAAGATCTTGGTCGAGGTCTTGGACATGGAGCGTACGTCGAAGGAGGCTTCCAGGGTGGAGGTGGCGATGTACTTGGCCACCGAGCCGAAGCCGGGACAGTTGTCGGTGATCGGCAGATCGTTGTCCACGGTCTTGGGTACGTGGATGGCCTGCACCGGGTAGCCCATCTTTTCGGATAGCTGGGACACCTTGTAGCAGGTGTCGGCGGAGTCGCCGCCGCCGTTATAGAAGAAGTAACCGATGTCGTGGGCCTTGAAAACCTCGATCAGGCGTTCGTACTCGCGCTTGTTTTCTTCCAGGCTCTTGAGCTTGAAGCGGCAGGATCCGAAGCCGCCGGACGGCGTGTGCTTGAGGGCGGCGATATCCGCATCGGATTCCAGGGAGGTATCGATCAGGTCTTCGGTCAGGGCGCCGATAATGCCGTTGCGGCCGGCGTAGACATTGCCGATCTTGTCGCCGTGCTTGCGGGCGGTCTCGATCACGCCGCAGGCTGATGCATTGATGACGGCGGTGACGCCGCCGGACTGGGCGTAAAAGGCGTTTTTCTTGCTCATACTGACTCCCTTGAGTACCTAATTGGTCTTGGTCTGTGGATTCGTGCCGGCCGTCGGGCGCTGCGGCGGCTAGCGGCGGGTCTTCTTGATTGCCCCCGCTTCCTGGGCCACGTGGTCGGCCTGGGCCTGGAGGGTGGCGACTACGCACTCCGCGAGGTCGTCGTATTCGCGCCGCCCGGTGCTGAACTGGTTGTAGGGCTTGTAGAAGAACTGGCTGCGATACTTGCGGTCACCGGCCTTGAAGATGACGAAATGGCAGCCCCCTTCGGTCCAGTAAAATACCGGGCAGGGGGTCAGCTCGCGGTCCGAGGGCAGCAGCCGGATCTCGCTGTCGGCGATCTGCAGCTCGATCTCCTGCTCCTCGCCGTAGCGCTCCCTGAGCGTGGTCCTGACGGTCCAGAGTTCGGTGTCGTTGATGTCGGCTATCTCTGGCATCTCGGTTCCCAGTGATCTTGGGGCGATTCGGCTAGCCCTTGTCGCTCGAGTAAGGCGCGTGAGCGCAAGCGCGCGTTTTTACGGGGCCAATATCATAGAGCAGAGGGCTTGTCAGGGGGTAATCCAAAACTTGGATACCGGTATGGAATTTGTTAATTCCCTAAAAAAGCCGGGGTTGGCGGTGGGGCCCCTCGCCCCGTACCGGAAACCTAGCTATCGTTTTCCTGGCCCTCGTCGCTGGTGCGCCGAAACTCCGTACCCCGGCACTTGGGGCAGGGCGGGATGTGTCCCGCTTTGCGGAAGTGCATCGCCTTTCCGCACCAGCGGCAGACCAGGGTGCCCGGTCCAGTGACCTCGCCGGTGTGATAGAGCTGGGCCCGGCGCGCCTGCTCGGCCAACTTGCTGAGTTCCACCTGGGTGCGGTCGGCCACGTCCGCGAACATCTCCAGCAGGCGGTTTTCGATCTGGTCCAGGTCGAAACGCAGCCATTGGGAAAACTGCTCCTGGCTCTCGTGCAGGTAGCTGGCGGCGTCTTTGACGTCGCGCTCGATGTAGCCGGCCACCTTATCCGCCTCCTCCCGGGTCAGCTCGCCCAGTTCCACCGCCTTTTCCCTCGCCTGGTCGATATTCTGCTTGAGGTGGGGGATGGTCTCTTGCTCGGCACGGTCCAGGGTCTCGTGCACCCGTTCCAGCATCTTCTCATAGGCAGCCACCATGCGACCGATGGCGTCGTTTGGACGTTCGTTGCTCATTGTGCGCTCCTTCCGCCGCCCGGTTGGGGGGAGCCGGGTGGCTGCTGGTTCTTATTTGGTTGTCGAAGTTTGCGGGACGCCAAGAGCATAGCAAATGATGCAGGGCAAGCGCGCCTCGGTTATCCTTACGGGTTTTCCGCCGACCCGATTCTCGGGTCCGAACCCGGCGCACGCATCATGCAACAGACCTACGATCCGGCCAAGATTGAATCCGAGGCCCAGGCCTACTGGCAGCACGAGCAGAGCTTTCGGGTCAGCGAAGACCCGGTCCGGGAAAAATTCTACTGTCTGTCGATGTTTCCCTACCCCAGCGGCAAGCTGCACATGGGGCACGTGCGCAACTATACCATCGGCGACGTGATTGCCCGCTATCAGCGCATGTTGGGCAAGAACGTGCTCCAGCCCATGGGCTGGGATGCCTTCGGCCTGCCGGCGGAGAATGCCGCGTTGAAGAACCGGGTACCACCGGCCCAATGGACCTACGAAAATATCGCGTACATGAAGGGCCAGCTCCAGCGCCTCGGTTTCGGCTACGACTGGGACCGGGAACTGGCGACCTGCCAGCCGGAATATTACAAGTGGGAGCAGTGGCTGTTCACCGAGCTGTTCAGAAAGGGCCTGGTCTACCGCAAGAACGCGGTGGTGAACTGGGACCCGGTGGATCAGACGGTGCTGGCCAACGAGCAGGTCATCGATGGACGGGGCTGGCGCTCCGGCGCCCTGGTGGAGCGCGCGAGATTCCCCAATGGTTCGTCAAAATCACCGATTATGCCGACGAGCTGTTGGATGAGCTGGAGCGTCTCGACGGCTGGCCCGAGCAGGTGCGCACCATGCAGCGCAACTGGATCGGGCGTTCCGTACGGCGTGCAGATGGATTTCCCCATCGCCGACAGCGATCAGCACCTGAGCATCTACACCACCCGTCCGGACACCCTGATGGGGGTCACCTACGTGGCCGTGGCCGCCGAGCATCCGCTTGCCCTGACGGCCGCCAAGGACAACCCGGAGCTGGCCGCCTTTATCGAGGAGTGCCGCCAGGGCGGCACCTCCGAGGCCGAGTTGGAGACCATCGAAAAGAAGGGCATGGCGCTCGGCATCCAGGCCGTGCACCCGGTCAGCGGCGAGCCGGTGCCGGTGTACGCCGCCAACTTCGTGCTCATGGGCTACGGCACCGGAGCGGTGATGGCGGTCCCCGGCCACGACGAGCGCGACCACGCCTTCGCGCTGAAATACGGCATCCCGATCCGGCAGGTGATCGGCCCGGCGGACGGTACCGGCATCGACATCCAGGCCGCGGCCCACACCGACAAGGGGGTGCTGCTCGACTCCGGCCCATTCGATGGCCTGACCTCCGAGCAGGCTTTCGACGCCATTGCCGAATGGCTGAGCAAGCGCGGACGCGGCGAGAAGACGGTCAACTATCGGCTGCGGGACTGGGGCGTGTCGCGCCAGCGCTACTGGGGCGCCCCGATCCCCATGGTGCACTGTCCGAACTGCGGCATCGTGCCGGTGCCCAAAGACCAGCTGCCCGTGCGCCTGCCCGAGGATGTGGCCTTCGATCAGCACACCATCAACCCGATCAAGCAGGACCCGGCCTGGCGCCAGACCCAATGCCCCAGCTGCGGCGGTGACGCCGAGCGCGAGACCGACACCTTCGACACCTTCATGGAGTCGTCCTGGTATTACGCCCGCTATGCCTGCCCGGGGGCGGATCAGGCGATGCTCGATCAGCGCGCCGACTACTGGCTGCCGGTGGACCACTACGTGGGCGGTATCGAGCACGCGGTGCTGCACCTGCTCTACGCCCGCTTCTTCCACAAGCTGCTGCGCGATGCCGGGCTGGTGAGTTCGAGCGAGCCCTTCACCCGGCTGTTGACCCAGGGCATGGTGGTTGCCGATACCTACTATCGGGACGAGGCGGGCGGCCACAAGCATTGGTTCAATCCGGCCGAAGTGGAGGTGGAGCGCGATGCCAGGGGCCGGCCCTTGAGCGCGTGCCTGGCCGCCGACGGCCAGGCGGTGGAAATCGGCGGCATCGAGAAGATGTCCAAGTCGAAGAACAACGGGGTCGATCCCCAGGACCTGATCGACCGCTTCGGCGCTGATACCGTGCGCCTGTATACCATGTTCACCGCCCCCCCGGAGCAGTCCCTGGAGTGGTCCGACGAGGGCGTGGAGGGGGCCTACCGCTTTCTCAAGCGCCTTTGGACCCTGGCCGCCGATCGCTCCGACGACTTGAGCAGCGCCGGCAGCGACTTTTCCGCCCTGGATGCCGAACAAAAGGCGGCGCGACGGGAACTGCACCAGGCCCTGGCCAAGGCCGGCTTCGACTATGAGCGCCAGCAGTTCAATACCGTGGTCTCCGCGGGCATGATCATGGTCAACACCTTGTATAAGCTGGGAGACAGTCCGGGCGACCTGGCCCTGCTGCGGGAGGGCTTGGGATTGGTGCTGCGTCTGCTGGCGCCGGTCGCCCCCCATATCAGCCACCGTTTGTGGGTCGACCTGGGCTATGGTTCGGATATACTCCAGGCCGAGTGGCCGCAGCCCGATCCGGAGGCCCTGCGCCAGGACAGCATCCAGTACGTGGTGCAAGTCAACGGCAAGCTCAGGGCGCGCATCGAGGTGGCGGTGGATGCGGGCCGTGAGCAGGTACAAGAGATTGCGCTGGCGGACCCAAACGTACAGAACTACACCGGCGGGAAGCCGCCGCGAAAGGTAATCGTCGTGCCGGGCAAACTGGTCAATATCGTGAGTGGGTAATCCCTATGCTGCGAATCTACGTTCTGACGGGTCTGTTCCTGGTGGTGTTGGGCCTGAGCGCCTGCGGATTTCATCTGCGCGGGGCCGTCTCTGCGCCGGAGGAACTGATGCCGGTCTATGTCCAGGGCGAGGCCGACAGCGGCGTGGCCGATAACCTGCGCGAGATTCTGGCGGACGGCGGCATCCAGCTGGCTGCGGCACCGGATCAGGCGCGGTCGCAGATCCGCCTGTTCAAAGAGAAATCCAGCACTCGGGTATTGGCGGTGGACGGCCAGGGAAAGGTGCTGGAGCGCGAACTCATCTACCAACTAGAATTCGATGTGCTCGACAGCGCCGGTGCCGAATGGGTGCCGCGCCAGCGGGTGGTGGTGACTCGCGCTCAGGTCAACCCTGACGTGGAGGTGTTGGGCAAGCAACAGGAGGCGATGCTGCTGCTTGAAGACATGGAACAGGAGGTCAGCGGCCGCATCCTGACCCGCATCCGCGCCCGCCTGCGCTGAATCGGGGCCTATGCGACTGCGTGCCGACGACCTCCCCGGCCAGCTGGCCAAAGGCCTGCGCCCCGTCTACCTGATCGTCGGCGACGAGCCCTTGCAGCGCGGCGAGGCGGCGGACGCGGTGCGCGCCGCGGCCCGGGCCCAGGACTACAGCGACCGCCAGGTGCTGGAGCAGGGCCCAGGCTTCGACTGGCAGGCCCTGGCCGCCGAGGCGGATAATCTGTCGCTGTTCGCCGAGCGCCGCATCCTGGAGTTGCGGCTGGCCAGCGCCCGTATCGGTACCGACGGCAGCCAGGCCCTGAGTGCTTATGTACAGCGACTGCCGGTGGACACCCTGCTGCTGATCACCGGCCCGAAGCTGGATGCGGCTCAGCTCAAGAGCAAATGGGTCAAGGCCCTGGACCAGGCCGGGGTGTTGATCCAGGTCTGGCCGCTACAGGGTCCCCAACTCGGGCGGTGGATCGAGAGCCGGATGCGCGGCCGCGGCCTGCAACCCGGGCCCGAGGTGGTGGGGATGCTGGCCGAGCGGGTCGAGGGCAACCTGCTGGCCGCCGCCCAGGAGATCGACAAGCTCCTGCTCCTGCACGGCCCAGGCCGTCTGGACGCCGAGCGGTTGCTGGCGGCGGTGGCGGACAGCGCCCGCTTCGACGTGTTCGGGCTGGTCGACAGCGCCCTGCAGGGCGAGGCGGGGCGCTGCCTGCGCATGCTCGACGGGCTGCGCGCCGAAGACGTGCCGGCGCCGGTGGTGCTCTGGGCCCTGTCCCGGGAGATCCGTATCCTGGCCCGCCTGGCCCGGGTTCAGGAGCAGGGGCAGCCGCTGGAACGGGCGTTCGCCGAGCTGCGGGTCTGGGACAAGCGCAAGCCGCTGGTGCGCCAGGGTCTTCGGCGCTTCGGCAGCCGCCAGTGGCGGGGCCTGCTGCGAGGCTGTGCCCGGATCGACCGCATCATCAAGGGCCGGGAGCCCGGGGCCGACCCCTGGGAGGCGCTGCGCCGGCTCACCGCGCACATGGCCGGCCTGCCGCCCCTGGCCTAGCATCGAGACTATATAGGTAACGAGAGACATGACCGCAGATAACAACCCCATCACCGATATTCACGCCTACATGGCCGACCTGGGCCGGCGCGCTCGCTCAGCCTCCCGGCTGCTGGCCCGGGCCAGCACCGGGGAAAAGAACGCCGCCCTCCTGGCCATCGCCGCGGAACTGGAGTCGAATGCCGAGGCCCTGATGGCGGAGAATGCCAAAGACCTGGCCGCCGGACGCGACAAGGGCCTGGAGCCAGCCCTGCTGGACCGCTTGGAACTGACCCCGGGGCGCATTGACTCGATGGTCGAAGGCCTGCGCCAGATCGCCGCGCTGCCGGACCCCATCGGCGCCATTAACGACCTCGATTACCGCCCCAGCGGTATCCAGGTCGGGCGCATGCGGGTGCCCCTTGGGGTGGTGGGCATTATCTACGAGTCCCGGCCCAATGTGACCGCCGACGCTGCCGCCCTGTGCCTCAAGTCCGGTAATGCGACGGTGCTGCGGGGCGGCTCCGAAGCCTTCCACTCCAACCAGGCCATCGCCGCCGGCATCCACCGGGGGCTGGAGGCCGCCGGCCTGCCGGCGGACGGAGTGCAGGTGCTGGCCACCACCGATCGCGCCGCAGTCGGCGAGATGATCGCCATGCCGGAATCCATCGACGTCATCATCCCTCGAGGCGGCAAGGGCTTGATCGAGCGCATCAGCCGTGATGCCCGGGTGCCGGTGATCAAGCACCTGGACGGCATCTGCCACGTCTATATCGACGACGAGGCGGACCTGGACAAGGCGATCCAAGTCGCCTTCAATGCCAAGACCCAACGCTACGGTACCTGCAATACCATGGAGACCCTGCTGGTGGCCGAAGGCATTGCCGAGCAGGTTCTGCCGGAACTGGCCAAGATGTATCAGGAAATGGGCGTCGAGCTGCGCGGCTGCGCAACCAGCCAGCGCCTCGCCCCGGGCACGCTGGCTGCCACCGACGCCGACTGGGACACCGAATACCTGGCCCCGATCCTGTCGATCCGCGTGGTCAAGGACATGGACGAGGCGATCGAGCACATCGCCCGCCACAGCTCGCAGCACACCGACAGCATCGTCACCGAAAACTACACCCGGGCCCGCCGCTTCCTGCGCGAAGTCGACTCCAGCTCGGTCATGGTCAACGCCTCCACCCGCTTCGCCGACGGCTTCGAGTACGGCCTGGGGGCCGAGATCGGCATCAGTACCGACAAGTTCCACGCCCGCGGGCCGGTCGGCCTGGAAGGCCTGACCTCGGTCAAGTTCGTGGTGCTGGGCGACGGGCATATCCGGCAGTGATAAGCTTTAGGACTGAGGACTGAGGACTGAGGACTGAGGACCGACGCGCGGCTTATCTCCAATCCCCGATCGCTTTGTACTCAGTCCTCAGCACTCAGTCCTCGTCATTGATAATCCATGATCGGCATCCTCGGCGGCACCTTCGACCCCATCCACTATGGCCACCTGCGTACCGCCCTGGACGTGCAGCAGGTCCTGGGGCTGGAGCAGGTGCGCTTTATCCCCCTGCGCCGGCCGCCCCACCGTGAGCCGCCGCGGCTGGGGGCGGAGCAGCGCGCCGAGCTGGTGGAACTGGCGATCGCCGATCAGCCGGGGTTCGTGCTCGATCGCCGGGAGCTGGCTCGCGAGGGCATCTCCTACACGGTCGATACCCTGACCTCGCTGCGCCAGGAACTGGGCGAGGGGTTGCCGATCTGTCTGCTGCTGGGGCTGGACGCCTTTGCCGGCTTTCGGAGCTGGCACCGTCCGGAGCGGATTCTGGAACTGGCCCATTTGGTGATCATGCACCGGCCGGATGCGGTGCTGCCCGACGAGCCCTACCTGCGCGGGCTGTTGGCGGAGCGCCGGCAGGACGGCCCGGCCGCCCTGCGCGCCAGCCCGGCTGGGGACCTGCACCTGGTGAAGGTCACCCAGCTCGAGATCTCCGCCACCGGCATCCGCGGCCTGCTGGCCCGTGGCCTGAGCCCGCGTTTCCTGCTGCCGGACCCGGTGCTGGCCCGCATCCGGGCCGCTGGCCTCTACGCTGGGCGCGCCTAGATCGGGTATGCTTGGGTCTAGGAACGCGGACACCGGTCGTCCCGAACCTCCTACCGCCTTAGCGGCGCCAACCACAGGAAACTCTATGCAAGTCGAAGAACTCAGGGATCTGGTCGTCAAGGAACTCGAAGACATGAAGGGCCGGGATATCATCGTTATCGACGTCCGCGGCAAGACCAGCATAACCGACATCATGGTGATCGCCAGCGGCACCAGCGACCGCCACGTCAAATCCCTGGCCGAGGCGGTCTATTACCAAGCCAAGGCCGCCGGCGAGATGCCGCTGGGCATGGAAGGGGCCAACGAGGGCGAATGGGCCCTGGTGGACCTCAACGGTGTGGTGGTGCACGTCATGCTGCCGAAGGTGCGGGACTTCTACCATCTGGAACGGCTTTGGTCCTTGAACGGCACGGAGACCGGCAGTCAGGCCGGGGACGCCCGCTGACCCCGGCCCGGCGTGGACCGGTTCGACCGCATTTTCCAGCTCAACAAGCTGTTGCAGGGCGCGCGGCAGCCGATACCCCGCCGTGAGCTGGAGCGCCAGCTAGAATGCTCGCGCGCCACCGTCAAGCGCGCCATCGAAGACCTGCGCGATTTCCTCGGCGCTCCCATTCGCTACGACCCCGAGCGCAACGGCTACTATTACGATCACAGGGAGCGGCCCCTGTACGAGCTGCCCGGGCTTTGGTTCAACGACTCTGAACTCTACGCCCTGCTCAGCGCCCAGCAACTGCTGGCCAGCGCCCAGCCCGGGCTCATGGATTCCCTGCTTGGCCCCCTGGTGCGGCGCATCGACGCCATTCTCGCCACCCAGCACGCCGGCAGCGTCCAGCTTGGACGGCGCATCCGCATCGTCCAGATGGCCGCCCGGCCGGCCGGCGACTGCTTTCAGCAGGTAGCCGGCGCCCTGGCCCAGCGCCGGCGCCTGCGGCTCGACTACTACAGTCGGGCCAAGGACCGGACCGGCCAGCGTCTGGTCTCCCCCCAGCGTCTGGTGCACTACCGCGACAACTGGTATCTGGACGCCTGGTGCCACCTGCGCGACGGCCTGCGCAGCTTCGCCCTGGACGCCATCCGCGTCGCCGAGGTAAGCCCCGAGCCGGCCCTGGAGGTGAACGAAGCCGAGATGGAAGATCACTTCGGCAGCGCCTACGGCATCTTCGCCGGCCATGCCGATCAGACCGCGGTGCTGCGCTTCCGTCCGCAACGGGCGCGCTGGGTGGCCCAGGAACGCTGGCACTCCCGGCAGCAGGGCCGCTGGTGCGCCGATGGTTGTTACGAGCTGCGCCTGCCCTACCACGACCCCCGGGAGCTGATCATGGACCTGCTCAAGTACGGTCCCGAGGTCGAGGTCTTGGCCCCCGAGGCCCTGCGCCAAGCGGTGGCCGGGCAACTGCGCGCCGCCGCCGCCCTTTACGCCGGCGGCTGAGCTGCCCCCGCCGTTGGATTGAATTGCGACGGTGGCTCACGGTTTGAGCCACCCCCCTGGCTACACTGGGGGTCCATCCAACCTGGAGGAGCCGCCATGCAACTGATCCGAACCCTGTCCCGCTTGCTGCACCTTCCGCCGCGCCTGCCGCGACGCCGCACCGCGACGGCCCGCGCGCGTCGCATACTCCTGCACGAGATGCCCCTGGCCGGCTTCGACCACCATCGTGGCCCCGGGGTATGGCCGTTTCTCAGCCTGGACGCAGAGCTAAGCCTGCGGCGCGAGCCGTTCAACCGGCATGACATCAATGCCATCGGGGTCTGGTTCAGGAATGAGCATCTGGGCTATGTTCCGCGCCGCGATAACTCGATGCTGGCCCGCTTGATGGATCGCGGCGAGCGCCTCGACGCCCGGGTGATCCGGCTGTTGGAGAGCGACAATCCCTGGCGGCGGGTGCGTATTCGGGTGGAGTTGGTTAGTTCCGAGGGCTGAGGGCTGAGGGCTGAGGACTGAGGACTGAGGACTGAGGACTGAGGACTGAGGACTGAGGACTGAGGACTGGCTTCTCTCCAATCGCTGACGGCTCTTTACGCAGTCCTCAGCACTCAGTCCTCGTCACTTTCTTCATTTCTAACCTCGGTACCGAAACAGGTACTCCTGCACCCCGTTCTGGAGCAGAAAGCTACGCTCGAGGGCAAAATCGCGCAGCTCCGCCTTGAGTTCCATGGCGCCGTGCCGGGGCCCCTGGATGAGGCGGGGGCCCTGCGGTTCATAGGCCAGACGGTCCTCGGCCAGGATTCGGTAGCGCTGGGGTTCGGCTGGTATTTTCGCCTGGTTGCTGGTGAGGCAGAACAGCAGACAATCGCGTGCCAGGTGGGGAGCCAGTCGCTCGCGAAGGGCGCCGATATGCTCCGGTTCCAGGTAGTCGAAGAGGTCCCACGCCAGGACCAGGTCGAAACTGACGTCGCCCGGGTAGGCGAACAGGCCGGCGAAGGGCGGCGGTGGCGGTCCTGAATCGGCCTCCGCTTCAGGACCGACGGTGTGCAGGTCGGCCAAGGCGTCTTCCAGCGGCTCGAAGAAGAGCCGGGTTGGAAACTGGGACAGAAAATCCAGATTGTGCTGCAGCGCACCACCCAGGTCCAGCACTTGGTGCTTGCCCCCTCTGGCCAGGTGCTCGGCCACCCGCGCCAAGCCCATCGAGCCGCAGTCGGCGGGTGTGGCGGCGGCTGCAGGTCGGCGGGCCGGACGGCCTTTGCGGAACATGGCGGGCGGAATCTCGTGTGCTGCCGGGTTGGGGAGGGCGCCCCACCCTGGTTGCCGCGGGGTCGCCCGACGGGAAGGCTGGGCTTCAGCTGGCGCTGGTCGGCTCCTCCTTGACCGCCCTCAGTGGGGCCGGATGGCGATTTTCGTCCGGGGTATCCATGTCGATGCTGCCCTTGAATTTGGCACCGTCTTCGATGATCACCCGCGGGGCTATCAGGTTACCGCGCACATTCCCGCTCTGGTGGATGATGATGCGCTCGTCGCCCATCAGGTCGCCCTCCACCGTGCCTTCTATGTTGAGCACCTGCGCCCGTACATTGGCCTTGACCGACCCCTCGGTGCCCACGGTCAGGTTGTTGTTCCTGAGCTGAACGGTGCCCTCGATCTTGCCATGCACCAGCACGTCTTCGTCTCCGGAGAGGTCCCCCTTGATCACGATGCTGGGACCGATTACCGCTCGAACCTTGCCGGCCTCTGTCGACTTTAGCGTCGATTGCTGGGATGGCTTCTGGGTCGGTTTGGGCGCCGGTTTGCCGGGCTCGACGTTTGCGCTCTGGTTCTTTTTGAACATAACCCCTCCTCCTAAGGTTTGCTTATGGGTCCTGCGCCAGCCAGTATAGGTGGGAGGCCGTAGCAAAGAAACCGTCGGCGCTTGGGTTTGCGGGGTACGTCATATGATCTTCGGCAGGAAACAGTGGATCGGCCTGGGCCTGTCGCTCTGGCTGGGGAGCTGGGCGGCGCCGGGATGGGTGGCGGAGCCGGCGGGCGTTGGCTACAACTGGTTGCGCCTGGAGCAGCGGGGCGAACGCCTGCGCCTGCAGACCGACCAGACGCAGTATCGCAAACAGCGCGACGGCGGTCTGGCGTCCGATACCGCCAACGAAGCGGAAACCGAACGCCTGCTGGGGCGCCAGCGTCAGGAACAGGAGCAGC
Source organism: uncultured Gammaproteobacteria bacterium (assembly GCA_963753615.1). Taxonomy (GTDB): domain Bacteria; phylum Pseudomonadota; class Gammaproteobacteria; order Chromatiales; family Chromatiaceae; genus CAVWCW01. Next base: position 14,439 of record CAVWCW010000027.1, on the reverse strand, counting down.
AGTTCAACCGCCAGTTGCAGGAGGAAATGCGGCTGGAGCAGCGCCGGCGCATTGGCGGCGTGGAGGCTCCATCTCAGCCGGAGCGACTGCAACGCCAGCGGGTGGAGCAGCAGAATCGGCAGTTACGCTTGCACCAGGATCTGCAGCGCCGCACGCGACCTGGGTCGCTGCGTCCTTAGGGCGGATAGTTGCGGAGCCGGGCCGGTTCAGACGGCCGATTCCACGAAAAGACCGGGCCGACGGATTGCTCCGCCGGCCCGGCCGTTTCCTAGGTCAGGGGCTCGACGCCGCTCAGACCTCCGGGCGCACCCGGCCGATCTGCTCCAGGTACTTGGCGTGCTCCTGCTTGGCGGCCTCGCGCCGCTCGGCGATCACCTTGCGCAGCTCGTCGCGGCGGGTCTGGCTGGCAGCGCGCAGCTGCTCGGAGTATTTGCGCATCTCGGTGCGGCGCTGCTCCGGGTTCAAGCTGCTCAGGTCAGGCGCGGCCGGCATCTCGGGCATCTCGAAGCTCGGCATCTCGTAGCTGGGCATCTCCGGCATAGGCGGCATTTCCGGCATATCGAAGGCGACCGGAGCAGTCGGGAACGCCGGCTGCTGGGCCTGGATGGCCTGGAACTGCTGCTCCATGAACTGGCGCTGGGCCTCCATCGCCTGGTCCATAGCCGCCTGCTGCTGCTCGAAGAAGGCGCGCTGCTGCTCGGCCATCTGCTCCATTTGCTCCGGGGTCGGGGCGTAGAAGCCGTGTGGGGCGATCGGGGCGAAATTGGTTGCCGGCTGAGCCTCGGTGGCGACGGCGGCAGCGCTGGCGCTGATCAGGGCGGTGGCGGCAATGATATGGGAAAGGGTCTTCATGCTCTGGTCCTCAAACTGGATTTGGTCGGAACGGGGTTTTTGTGAACACGTCGCTGCGGGCGCCTTGCAACGCCCGTAGCGGATGCCTTACTGGGCGGCGGTAGCCACCGGGGCAACCGGGGCCACTGGAGCCACGCCGTAGCCATAAGGTGCGCCATACGTGTAGGGGGCGTACCCGTAGTAGGGGGCGTAGTAATTCTGGCCGTAGCCGCGTCCCCAACCCCGGGTGCTGGTATTCATGTTCATGTTGAAATCACCGAACCCGTCGCCGAAGAAGTCGTCCATGAAGCTGCTGTTGCCCGGGCCGCCCCACCAGGCGGACGCGGAAGCGGAAGCGGCGATCAGGGCGGCCGCGGCGGAAATCTTGGTGAGCTTGTTCATTGGTTGCATCTCCTCGAAAGTCGTTTGGATATTTGGCATTTAGGTGTTGTCGACCGATGCCGGCCGTCAATGGTGATAAGTATATTAGTGAATACTTAATAAAGCAACCGTTTATTTGCTATAAATCACGCAAATGGCCCGGCGGTGGGCCTTGACGGGACCTGGGCCAGTGCCACAAGGACAGGAGAGATAGGTTCCGACGACACGGGCCAGAGGGGCGGCGGTCTTGGCTCGGACCTCTACACTGCCTCGGAGGATCGCGATGATCGGCAAACGCCTGACGATGCTGGCAGGGCTGCTCTCCCTGTTTATCCTGTCGTTGCGGCGTCAATGCCCGGCGATCGCGCTCCGGTTCGCAAACGTGGCGCGTGGGCATTTTGGGCTCAATGGCCAGGGCGCTGGCAGACAGCCTGAGGGGAGCTAGACCAGCGTCGTCGGTTCGCTCAAAGGGTTCTGAGCTGATGCGGCGCGCCCCTGACCGAGGTAAGCGAAGAGTGGTGCCACGCCTCGACGCAGATGTGACCCAGCGCTCTGCCCACCTGGCGCAGGAGAACATGGGGGCAGCGGTAAAACGGCTGGAAAGCACCGAGTCACGTTTGGGTCACGGCGCCAGTCTTGGAAGATGTGGGTGATGCTGGGTAGCCCACTGATTGTATTGGTGGAGCCGAGGAGGATCGAACTCCCGACCTTCGCATTGCGAACGCGACGCTCTCCCAGCTGAGCTACGGCCCCGAAAGTTGCCTGCGCGCGGCAGGCGGCGCCATTTTACCACCGCTTTCCGGGGACCTGGCAAGCTTTGTTTGGCTCGAATTGCGCGCCCTGGAACGGGCCTGATTCCGCATCGGCGGGTCAGATCACCCGCTCGCTGCCCCCATCCACCGGGATCTGGGCGGCGGTGGTCTTGGCGAACAGCGGGCCGCACAGCTCCGCTGCCAGCTCGGCCACGTCGCGGCTGTGGATCTCTACCCCGAGCAGGTTCTTGGTCTTGTAGGCCTGTACGCTCATGCCGTAATGCCGGGCCCGGGCCTCCAGCACTTCGGGGGTCCAGAGGCCGGTGTCGAACACTGCGTCCGGATGCAGGCTGTTGAGGCGGATGCCGTCGCCCGCCCACTCCAGGGCCGCCACCCGCACCAGTTGGTTGAGCGCGGCTTTGGAGGCGGAATAGGCCGCCGCGCCCGGCCCGGGGGCCGGCAGGTTCTTGGAGCCGATCACCGCTACGCGGCCGCCCTGGGGCGCCAGCTTGAGCAGCGGGTGGCACTCCCGCAGCAGGCTCAGGTTGGCGTCCAGGTTGATCGCCATGGTACGCCGCCAGACCTCTCCGGACAGGGCCTCGATACGGGTGCCGGCCTCGAAGATACCGGCGTTGAGCACCAGCATGTCGAGGCCGCCGAAGCGCTGCACCGCCTGCTCCAGGGCGGCGGCGACCGCCGCCTCGTCGGTCAGGTCGCAGTGCAGGCCGAGCCAGTCCGGGCGCTGGTGCAGTTGCGCCACCGCCGGGTCGCGGTCCAGCCCCACCACCGCCGCGCCGCGGGCCAGGAAGGCGTCGACGCAGGCCTTGCCGATGCCGGAGGCGGCGCCCGTGACCAGCGCCACCTCGCCGGCGAAGGGCGGCGGGCTGGCGTTTCCGAGCTTGGCCTGCTCCAGTTCCCAGTATTCGACGTCGAAGATGTCGGCTTCCGGCAAGGCCCGGTAACCGCCCAGGCGCTCGGCGCGCAGCATGGTGCTGATACTGCGGCGGTAGATGTCCTCGACGATGCGGGTCGCGCCCGCGCTGCGGCCCAGGCTGCAAAGGCCCAGCTCCGGGTCCAGGATCACCCGCGGGGCCGGGTCCAGCATCTTGACCGGCGCCTGGGTCCGCTCCGCCTGGCGGGCAAAGTAGTCGCGGTAGGCGTCAGCATAGGCGTCGAGGTCGCGCCCCAGCAGGGGCAGCCGCTTGGTGCGGATTACATGGTCCGGGGTAACCGGGCCCTGCTCGGCCGATGCGACGCAGATCCGGGTGACGGGCAAAGGCCAGGTATTCGGCGTCGCGCCGGCTGCACAGCAGCAGGGGGAAGCCGGCCTGCTCGGAGACCGCTCGGCGCAGCGCCGCCAGTTCCGGCGCCAGGGCCGCGGTCGGCGGGGTCGGCGGGAGGTGGGGCGGGGAGGTCCCAGGCGCCTTGGGCCTGCAGGTAGTCCTCGGCCTGGGCCACCAGCTCGATCATGCGGTTGTAGGATTCCTCGGCGCTGGCGCCGAAGCTGAAGATGCCGTGCTGCAGCAGCACCATACCGCGGGTGCCGGCATGGGCCTCGGCGGGGAAGCGTTCGGCCACCAGCCGCGCCAGCTCGAAACCGGGCATTACGTAGGGGATGACCACCACCGAGTCGCCGTAGCAGGCGCGGATGCGGGCCTCGCCGTCGCGGCTGTCGCTGATCGCCAGCACCGCGTCGGCATGGGTGTGGTCCACGTAGCGATGGGGCAGCGCCGCGTGCAGGATGGTCTCCACCGAGGGGGTTGGTGCAGAGGCATCGGTGAGTTGAGTCTTCAGCTCGTTGACCATCTGGCGGTCGCTGAGTCGCTCCAGCCGGGCCAGCTTGAGCAGATGGGCCATGCGCACCGGGGCAAATCCGGCCGGCTGGATGTCCGCCAGGTCCCAGCCGCTGCCCTTGACGAAGAGGATCTCCTCGCTCCTCCCCCACCAGGTTGGTCTGGCGCAGCTTGACCGAGGTATTGCCGCCGCCGTGCAGCACCAGGCTCGGGTCCTGGCCCAGCAGGCGCGAGGAATAGGCGCGCAGTTCCAGTTCGTCGGCGCAGGCGGAGGCCTGTGCTTGGTCCCAGCGGTTCTCCATCGGGTCGGCTCCGGGGGGCTAGTGGATTGGGGGGCAATCATAGCCCGCCCCGGCCGGTGGCGGAAGCGAGGGGGTATTCGGGTCGGCGTTCGAGGGGACGCGCCTGCAGATCCCAACCCCGGTCGTGAAGCCGGGGAAGGGGGCCGTCCCCGCTCTAGGCTACGGGTGGTCTTCAGCGCTCCAAGAACGGTATGCGCAGCAGAATCTCGCCTTCGCTGTCTTCGCGGATCATGGCGTCGAGGTCCGCGTTGGAGGGCAGGCTTACCCTGCGGCTAACGCCCCCGAAGCTGTGGGAGTAGCTGTAACTGCCGGGGGCCTGCTCGCTCTCGGTCTCGCTGCTCATCTTTTGCACGATCAGCCAGCGCCCGGAGCGGGCCACCGTAACGTCTGCCGGCTCCAGGCCTTGCAACTGAATATTCACCAGATAGCCGTCGGCATCGCGCCGCGTGCTCACCCGGAGGCTCGGACCGCGCTGGTAGCTGCGCCCGTAGCTGGGGGGCGGCGGATAGTCGTAGGGATAGGCGTAAGGGCCATAGCCATACCCGGGGCCGCCGGGTGCGCCGTACCAGGCCTGGGCGCTGCCGGCCGCCATCAGGAGCCCAAAAAATACCGAAAACCATCTCGTTTTCATCGACTTCTACCTCCTGGTTCCTGCGTGCTTCCAGGGCAATTCCGGTTTAGGGAACATCCGTAATGCGCCTGGCTCCCCTTCAATTATAGATAGCCCAGGAGAAGCCGGCGGGGCGTAGGCTCATTCCCGAAAGCGGCGGGCAATCCAGTAATCCAGGCTGAAGAAGCGCCCGGCGCCGAGGAAGAACAGGGCCAACAGCATGACGAAATAGGTGGCGGCGAACTCAATGCCGTTCTTGAGGATGGTGATGCTCCCGGCAGAGGTGATCGCCTCGTAGTCACCGTATTCGCGCAAGATGCCCTTGGCCCGCTCCTTGTCTATATTCGCATCTTCGATCAGGTCGCTGCGCCATTCCCAGGGCATGGTGAGTTGGGTCTCGGGCAGGGCGTGCCAGCCATTGTCCCAATGGGCGCTGGTGGCGGCCACCACCATGGTCACCATCAAGGGTACCGCGAACCAGCGGACCGCCAGCCCGGCCAGCAGGGCGATGCCGCCGACGAACTCGGTCAGGGCCGCCAGCCAGACCATGACCTCCGGGGCCGGCAGACCCAGGCTGGCAAACCAGGGTACCAAATCGTCTATGTGCGACAGCTTGTTGTAGCCGGCCAGGATGAAGATCGGCGCCAGATAGACGCGCAGGGCCAGGGGGCCGAGAAAGTCTAGGCCGCGGACGACGGCGTCCATGAGAGTCTGCAGGCCGTTGAACAGCTTCAGCATGAGGGGCTCCTGTGATCTGGCGCCGGCAAGGCGGGCCAAGGTTTAGGGTTCAGGCCGCCCGGGTGCCGAGGATGATATGGCGTTGGCGTAGCTGTTCCAGCAGTTCCCGCCCGGCCTGGTGCAGTGCTTCGGGGCTGGGGTGCTGCAACTCGCGGGCGATCTGGGTTACAGCATCCAGACCGCGCCAGTCCGGGTTTTCTTTCAGCAGTTGTATCAGACGCTGGGTGACGGCGTTGATCTCGAGAAAATGCACCCGTTCGTCGCGGTCCCGGTACACCACCAAATGGTTGGGTTCGGGGTCTGGCGCTTGGGGCTGGAATTCGGGGCCGATGCGATGCACCGGATAGTGGTAAGACAGGTTCCAGGCCAGGGCCGAGAACACTGGGGTTTCCGCCAGCAGGTCGCCGTGGGGGTTCGCCGCCGGTACCACCCGATCTGCGTCGCTGATGTCCAGCGCCAGTTCCACCCACTCGTAGTGGGCCAGTTCCAACAGGAACGGCGGGTCGCCCTCTACTTTGCCCCGCTCTTGCTGCAGGTAGTGCAGAAACTCCTGGGCGATCTCCGCGAACAGAGGTGTCTTGCAGTGGTGGCGGGAGAGGAAGTCCCGGGCCATGGCATGCCAGCGCCGGTCGTCGTAGAGCTTGCGCAGTACCGGGAAACCGTTGGCCAGGAAGCCTTCCACATTGTTATAGAACAGCTCCCGATAGATCGCCATGCGCCGTTCCTCCACGTCCGCCGGGGCCGGATTGGCCTGCGGGTCGCGGATGTGGGCGGCGAATTCGTACTGGCGGCGCGCGAACGCCGGCGGTTCACGATCGGGCGCTGCGGACATCTTCGCTTCGGCTCCATTTGCGCTGCAACTGGTCGATGGTTCGAACCTCCTGTACCAGCTCCGCGAGCGGCGGGATATTGAAGTCGCGCTCGAGCAGGGTGGGGAAGGTTCCGAAGGCTTCATAGGCCTGCTCCAGCAGGGCCCATACCGGGTCGATCACGTCGGCGCCGTGGGTGTCCACCCGCAGGTCCGCTGCCTCTTCGAAGTGGCCGGCGATGTGGCAGTAACTGATGCGCTCTCCCGGCAGGGCCAGCAGGAACTCCAGCGGGTCGTAGCCGTGATTGATGCTGTTGACGTAGATATTGTTGACGTCCAACAGCAACCTACAGTCGGCCTCGTCCAACACCGCATTGAGGAATTCGATCTCGCTCAACGCTTGGCCGGGGGCGGCGTAGTAGGAGATATTCTCCATGGCGACTGGCCGCTCCAGGATCTCCTGTACCCGGCGGATGCGCGCCGAAACGTAGTGCACAGCCTCCTCGGTAAAGGGGATCGGCATCAGGTCATAGAGGTGGCCGTCGTCGCTGCAGAAACTAAGGTGCTCACTGTAGGCGCGTATCCGGTGTTGGTCCAGAAAGCGCTTGAGGTCCCTGAGAAAGGTCTCGTCCAGAGGGGACGGGCTACCGATGGACAGAGACAGCCCATGGCAGACAAAAGGGTGGCGCTCGGTCAGTTGGCGGAACAGGCGGCCATAGCGGCCACCGATACCCATCCAGTTTTCCGGGGCCACCTCGTAGAAGTCGACCGGCTGGGGTGGGCCCTCGGCCAGCGGGCCTATAAAGGCCCGCCGCAGGCCGAGGCCCGCGCCATGCACCGGGTAGTCGTGCGGTGTGCTCATGGCTCGGTTACCCGGGGAGGCTTACTTGCCGCCGCCGCACTTGCCCTCGCCGCACTTACCCTCGGACTCGGACTTTTCGCCGCCGCACTTGCCTTCGGCGGCAGACTTATCGCTCATGCCCTCGCCGCACTTGCCCTCGCCGCACTTGCCTTCGGAGCTCGGACTTTTCGCCGCCGCACTTGCCTTCGGCCTCGGACTTTTCGCCGCCGCACTTGCCTTCGGCCTCGGACTTTTCTCCGCCGCACTTGCCTTCGGAATCAGACTTCTCGCCGCCGCACTTGCCTTCCATGTGGGAGGATGCGAGCTGCATGTAGCCGCTGTCCAGGGGCTGCAGGCCGAACGGGTTCTCGGCGGCCAATACGCTGCCGGCGCTCAGGGTGCCCGCCAGGGCGGCGCCGATGGCGGCGGCTAGGGGCTTGTTCATCTCTTTCTTGCTCATCGTGAGTTCTCCTAGGTAATTAGTGGTTCAGTGTGATTCGCTTCGGGTCATATTGTCCGGAAACTGGGTTTCCGCCCTTCCCTTGGGCGCATATTTAGCACAGTAGGGAAGAAAGTACCAACCAAAACGGTCGGGAATTTCCGGTCCGTTTCCGGCGGCTTCGTGATCAGAGACCGGGCGCTACCCGAGTTTATTTCGGGGCGGGGGAGAGTTTTTGCAAGCGCGTGCGCGCACACGCCAGGTAGGCGTGCTGGTCGAGCGGCTGTTGGGCGCGCTGGGATTCCCAGATCATCTCCGCCAGACATTCCATCAGCTCGTGTTCGGCCGCATGGGCATTGCCGGCGCGGAGGCACAGCTGGTGATGCAGGTCGGCAATGCCCGGGGGGCGGTCGGTGGTCAGTTGCTCGCGCAGCGTCAGGTGCATGGCCAGGTGCAGAAACGGGTTTCCACCACCAGACTCGGGGCTGAAGTCCCGCTCAAGCACCGCTTCCGGGGCCTCCAGCAAGGGGTGGTATTCCGGATGCTGGGTCACTACCTCGGCGATCAGCTGTTCCAGCGGCTGCAGCGGCATGCGCGCTCGGTGTTTGCGCCACGCCTCTGTATAGATCCTCCGCATGGCGCTGCGGTCAGTTCCGTACACGGCGGGGCCCTGGGCGACGTTCAATCAAGGTTCTTGTCCCGGTATTCGCACAGATCTTCGATCAGGCAGGCGCCGCAGCGCGGGCGCCGGGCGATGCAGGTATAGCGCCCGTGCAGGATCAACCAATGGTGGGCGTCCTGGCGGAACTCCCGGGGCACCAGCCGCAGCAGCCGTTGCTCGACCTCGTCCACGTTCTTGCCGCGGGCGATGCGGGTGCGGTTGGTGACCCGGAAGATATGGGTATCGACCGCGATGGTGGGCTCGCCGAAGGCGGTATTGAGCACCACATTGGCGGTCTTGCGCCCGACTCCAGGCAGTGCCTCCAGGGCCTCGCGAGAGCATGGCACGTCGCCGCCGTAGCGTTCCAGCAGCAAGCGGCAGGTCTTGATCAGGTTCTTGGCCTTGCTGTTGAACAGGCCGATGGTCTTGATCTGTTCTCGCAGACCTTCCTCCCCCAGTTCGAGCATCGCCGCCGGGGTGTTGGCCATGGGGAACAGCCGGGCGGTGGCCTTGTTCACCCCCTTGTCGGTGGCCTGGGCCGAGAGCACTACCGCCACCAGCAACTCGAACGGGGTGGCGTAGTTCAGCTCGGTGGTGGGCTCGGGGTTCTCCGCCCGCAATCTCTCGAAGATCTCCTGGCGTATGGCCCGGTTCATCCCGTCTTCAACCTAGAATCCTCAGTTGGATGCAATGCATCGTGTAGCGTGATTCACCCAGAGAGTGAAGGCCTGGCTTAAAACCAATTAACTTCATTTCAACGAGTTACCATCAGAAAGGAGCGATCAACTGAGGAATCTAGGTTCAAGCCGCTTTGGGCTCCGCTGTGGCCGGCTCGGCGACGGCCTTGGCCGCCTCAGCTCGCTTGCGGCGGGCGTCGATGACGTTCTTCAGCGCGATCATCAGCCCCAGGCCGATAAAGGCCCCGGGCGGGAGGATCGCCATCAGCAGCCCGGGATAGGCATCGCCGAGGCTCAGGGTGAGGTCGCGGGCGCCCTCGCCGAACATCAGGTGGGCCTGGGAAAACAGGGTGCCTTGTCCCACCAACTCCCGCAGCCCGCCCAGTACGACCAGGGCCGAGGTGAAGCCCAGGCCCATGCTGAGCCCGTCGAGCAGCGCCGGCAACGGCGGGTTGCGGGAGCCGAAGGCCTCGGCGCGGCCGATAATGGCGCAGTTGGTGACGATCAGCGGGATGAAGATACCCAGCACGTTGTAGAGTTCGTGGAACCAGGCGTTCATGGTCAGTTCGACTGCGGTGACGAACGAGGCGATCACCAGAACGAACACCGGCAGCCGGATCTCAGGGCGCACCAGATTGCGGATCAGGGACACGGTGACATTGGACAGGGTCAGCACCAGGGTGGTGGCGATGCCCAGCCCCAGGCCGTTGACGGCGGTGCTGGTCACCGCCAGCAGCGGGCAGAGCCCGAGCAAGGCCACCAGCGCCTGGTTGTTGTCCCAGAGCCCGTCACGGATCAGTTTGCGGTATTCGCTCATGATTAGGCTCCGTCTGTTGCCGGGGCTGGTGCGTAGAGCTCGGCGCCCTCGCGCTGGGCATATTCGAGGGTGCGACGCACCGCCTTGACCACCGCTCGGGGGGTGATGGTGGCGCCGGTAAACTGGTCGAAGTCGCCGCCGTCGCGCCGCACCTTCCAGCGCTCCGGCGGTGGCTCGCCCAGGGACAGCCCGGTGAAGGCGAGCACCCAGTCCGACTTGCGCTCGTCTATCTTGTCCCCGAGCCCCGGGGTTTCCTTGTGGGCCACCACCCGCACGCCGGCCAGGGTGCCGTCGCGGTGTATCCCCACCAGCAGGCGGATCGGGCCCGAGTAGCCGTTGGGGGCGACGGTTGTAAATACCGCCGCAACCGGTTCCCCGTCCTTGCGGCCACGGTAGACCCGGGTTTCCGGGCTGCCCAGCAGTTCCGGGTCGTGCACCAGGATGCTGTCGTCGGTCATGTTGTTGTCCACTTGCGCCGCCGGCACCAGGGCCTGCAGACTGCGCAACAGCGCCTGGCGCTCGTTGGCGAGGATGCGCTCCTTGGTCTGCTCGTGGGTAACGGCCACCAGGCTGGTTCCGAGCACTCCGAACAGGGTCAGCAGCAGGGCGGCAATCAGGGTCGGGTACCTAGTCATCGGCCGACTCCCGTTGGCCGAAGACCCTTGGCTGGGTGTAGTAGTCGATGGTGGGGGCGGCCATGTTCATCAGGAGCACGGCAAAGGCCACCGCGTCCGGGTAGCCGCCCCAGGTGCGGATGACGAACACCAGCGCCCCGATGCAGGCGCCGTAGATCAGCTTGCCCTTGGTGGTTGTGGCGGCGCTCACCGGGTCGGTGGCGATGAAGAACGCCCCCAACATGGCGCCGCCGCTGAACAGGTGGAACAGGCCGAAGGGGTGGTTCTCCGGATCGAGCAGATAAAACACCATGGCGATTGCCAGCAGGCTGCCGAGCATGGCCAGAGGGATGTGCCAGCTGATTACCCGGCGGTAGATCAACCAGATCCCGCCGATGCAATACCAGTTAGCCGCCCACTCCCAGCCGCGGCCCCCGAAATCGCCCCAAAGCACGCTTTGCCTGATCTCGCTGATCATCTGGCCCATGTCCAGCCCCGTGCGCATGGCGTCGAGCGGGGTGGCCATTGTGACCGCATCCCAGCCGAGGCCCGCCGGCAGCGAGCCGGTGAAGATGGCTCCCAGGGTGTCGGTCAGACCCAGGGGATTCATATTCAGCATTTCCGGCGGCAGCCAGCTGGTCATCTCCCGCGGGTAGGAGATCAGCAGCAAGGCATAGCCGGCCATCGCCGGGTTGAAGGGGTTGTAGCCGATGCCGCCGTACAGGTGCTTGGCCACCACGATGGCGAAGCCGACGCCGAGCACGGTCAGCCACCAGGGCAGCAGGGGCGGCACCGACAGGCCCAGCAACACGGCGGTGACCAGGGCGCTCAGATCTCCCAGCGGAGCCAGGGAGCGCCCGCGCAGGCGCAGCATCAGCGCCTCGAAGCCGACGGCGGCGACGCAAGCGATCCAGATGTTGATCCACACCCCGATGCCGAAGTAGAACCCCATGGCAAAGGCTCCCGGCACCAGGGCCAACAGCACCTGCAGCATCACCTTCTGCACGTTGTTGGACAGTGGGGCGTGGGGTGAGCTGGCGGTGGCGAACTGCATTGGCTATTCCGCTCTTCGTGATTGCGCCGCCCGGCGCGCCTCGACCTGCTCGATCTTGGCGCGCTGCTCCGGGGTCAGGTTGTCCATGTTCTTGGGTTGTACTTCGGCCGCCGCCTTTTTGGCCGCTGCCCGCTTGAGGGCGGCGGCGATAGCGGCCTTCTTGGGGTCGGTCTTGGGCTCGGCCCCGGCCCCGGTCTTTTTCTGAAGATCCTCTTTGCGCTTACGCAGGCGCGCCTTGCGCTCGGCTTCCAGTCTTTCCAGCCTGGCCTGGCGTGCCTCGTGGCGGCGCCGCGCCAGGTCCGCCTTTTGTTTTTCCTGCTCGCGCGCCCAGATCTCGGTCTTGGCGAAGCGGTAATACTGAACCAGCGGGATGCGGGACGGGCAGACCTGGGCACAGCAGCCGCATTCGATGCAGTCGAACAGGTGGTAGTCCTGCACCTTGTCCAGGTCCTTGGACCGGGTGTTCCAGTACAATTGTTGGGGCAGCAGGTTGGCAGGGCATACCCGGGCGCACTCCCCGCAGCGGATACAGGGGCTGGCGGGCCCGGGATCCGGGGCCACGGCGGGCGTGGCCGCCAGCAGGCAGTTGGCGCCCTTGGTCACGGGTACCGCGTCGCTGCTCAGGGCAAACCCCATCATCGGCCCGCCGAGGATCAGGCGCGCCACCGAGGGGGTGTAGCCGCCGCAATGTTCGATCAGGTGCGACGCCGGGGTGCCGATGGGCACCTCCAGGTTGCGCGGGTGGGCCACCCCGTCGCCGGTGACGGTGACCAGGCGCGAGATCAGCGGCCGGCCGTCCAGCACCGCGTCCGCTACCGCCGCCGCAGTGGCCACGTTCTGGCATACGATGCCCATCTCCGCCGGCAGGCCGTTGCTGGGCACCTCCTTGCCGGTGAGGATGCGGATCAGCTGCTTCTCGCCGCCGCTCGGATAGCGGGTGGGTATCACCACCAGTTCGCTGTCCGGCAGGTGGCCTTGGGCCAAGGCCTCGCCCATGGCGGCGATGGCCTCGGGCTTGTTGTCCTCGATGCCGATCAGGCAGGTCTTGGCCTGCAGCAGGTACTTGAGGATGCGCGCACCGGCGATCACCCGCCCGGCGCGTTCGCGCATCAGCAGGTCGTCGCAGCTTATGTAGGGCTCGCACTCGGCGCCGTTGAGAATCAGGGTGTTGATCGGCCGATCCGCCCCCGGATTGGCCTTGACCCCGGTGGGAAAGGCGGCGCCCCCCAGGCCGACGATGCCGGCCCAGCGGATGCGCTCGCGCAGCTCCGCCGGTTCTCGGTTGAGCTGAGGGAGTCGTCGGTCTTGAGGTGCCTGATTTTTTCCACCACGCCTCACTCACTTCCGGTTTCCTGAGACCGATACCATCCCACTGAGGTGCCTGGACCATGCTTCAGGGAAGCCAATTCGTCCCTCGAAAGATGTTCTTCACGAAGGGCACCGGGGTCCACCGTGAAAAGCTTACCAGCTTTGAGATGGCTCTCAGGGCTGCGCGCATCGCGAGGTACAACCTGGTCCGAGTGTCTTCCATCTTTCCTCCTCACTGCGAGATCGTTGATCAGGAAGAGGGAAGCGAGCTGCTTACGCCGGGCCAGGTGGTCTTCTGTGTTCTCAGCGAAGCTGCGACGAACGAACCAGGTCGGAGGGTGGCTGCTTCCATCGGTCTTGCAGTCCCAGGCTGACAGCGCCAAGTACGGGTACATTTCCGAGCACCACGCATTCGGTCAGAGTGAGAAGGTCGCCGGCGACTACGCCTGAGGATCTGGCGGCCTCCATGCTCGCTACGGTCCTTGGATTTCCTTTCGATCCGGGGGAGGCTTGGGACGCACGTCGAGAACAATGGCATATGTCGGGTCTCGTAGTGACATCACAGAACCACACGGCCGTTTCCGAGGCGCATGACGACGGAACATGGGTGACGGCTCTGAGTGCAGCTGTGTTTTGTGGGTGAGGCGTGAACCCGCGAGTTTTCGAAATCCGGGTCCACGACTCGGCCCGGATTGTCCGACTGAAACTCGGTAGCCAGAGTCCGGTCAATCCTTAGGGTGCGGGGTTCGATTCCCTGACGGCGTACTTCTGAAAGCCTCCGCACGGCGGGGGCTCTTCTTCTTTTTCGGAGTATATTCACGGGGTGGTTTCCTGAGGGCTAAGGTCCTTGAACCCTGTGGGGGTCTGAATGACCGAGACGGCTGTTTGTCCTTATTGTGAGACCGATATCAGTCCCACGGCGAAGAAGTGCAGCAATTGCGGGGAGTGGATCAGCCGGAATTGCCGGACCTGCGGTACTCCGATAGAGGAATCAATGGGCCGCAAGAGGTTTTTGCGCCGATTGTGGGGTTACGGACGCGACAGGGTATTCCGTTCGACCGAATCCCGGTACCCCGCTGGCGCCAGTTTACTACGGGGAAAGGAAGAGCCAGACGATTTCGGTAGGCCTCGCCCTGGCTCTCGGCGGAATCGGCGCGCACAAGTTCTATTTGGACAAGCCAGGCTTGGGCGTCCTCTACATGATGTTCGCCTGGACCGGAATCCCCTCAATCATCGAAATCTTCGAGGCGGTGAAATACCTCAGGATGGATGAAGGCGAATTTCAAGAGAGGTTTTTGAGGGGGGACGTCTGAGGGACCTCCCTCACCGATACCCACCAGGGGAACTTGGTGCCTCCCTATTCATACTCCGGGCAAAAGCTGCGTCCTCCCTTCCCACAGGATAGTTGCAGAGGATAGTTGCTAGGGTTAGATAAGGTTGTGTCCCCGCAACCCGGAGGGTGGTTTCAGCAATGAGAGAAAGCAGTTTTGGAAAAGCGGCCCTGGTTATTCGGGTATTCTGCATCGTACTGGCGCTGATAATCCTTGGTGTTCGCCAGCGGCCTTAGGAGATGGTACAGCGGGATCTTCTTTGCGTTGATCGGGACGGTGAGCCTGTTGAACGGCCGCCGTTGGCGCGGCGCCTCTGAAGAGTAGGGCGGACCGAGCGTCACCCATTCGTCCTGAGCGATAGGAAGGGATACGACCGCCCGCTCGTATGAATAGAGTCCTCCCTCGACAGTGGGCTGGCCGGGTGAACCGGGCCAATCTGGGAATGACGTCCAGGGCCCTTTTCCTCGGCGCATATTCGTCGT
>CAVWCW010000026.1:0-20940 GCA_963753615.1 uncultured Gammaproteobacteria bacterium | reverse complement strand
CGCGGGCACGCAAACCGTGCCCGCACCGTCCCTCTACCAGCGCCCGGCCAACGGAAGATCGGTGCTGGCGCCGAAACCGGTGATGAGGTCGATGCCCACATCCCAGGCGTCGTTGGCGTTCGTGTCGAGGAAGAATCGGTGGTTACTCGGGCGCCAGATGCCGATCTCGTCGAAGCCGTCGCCGTCCCAGTCGCCGATAATCGGCAAGTCGGTGCTCATGCCGAAGGGCGCAACGAGATCGGTGCCCCACTCCCAAGTGTAGTTCCCGTTCGTGTCCAGGTAGAAGCTTCGTGTGGCCGGGCGCCAGACCCCGATGTTGTCGATGCCATCGCCGTCCCAGTCTCCGGTGACGGGGAGATCGGTACTGGTACCGAAGGGGAATACCCCGTCAATCCCGGCATCCCAAATTCGGTTGCCGTTGAGATCGAGGAAGAAGCTGTGGCTGGAGGGTCGGAAGATGCCGATCTCATCGATGCCGTCCCCGTTCCAATCCCCGACTACCGGAATATCCTCGGCTATACCAAAGGATGAGGTCGTAGCGTCAATGCCCATGCCATCCCAAACGTCGTTGCCGTTGAGATCGAGGAAGAAACTGCGGCTGGAGGGCCGGAAGATGCCGATTTCATCGATGCCATCGCCGTTCCAATCCCCGACTAACGGAATATCCTGGGCTATACCAAAGGATGGGTCGTAGCGTCAATGCCCATGCCGTCCCAAACGTCGTTGCCGTTGAGATCGAGGAAGAAGCTTCGGCTGGAGGGCCGGAAGACGCCGATGGAATCGCTTGCTCCCCTTACGGGGGCGTTCATGTCGGCTTGGATCTCGGCGGCCGATAGGGCGCGATTGTAGACCCGAACCTCATCGATCAACCCGCTGAAGTACTCGCCCCAGAGGGCGTTGCCGCCGATGCGCAAGGGTCGGGCCGACTGCTCGATCGAGCCCGAGACCGCTGTGCTGGTTTCGACGCCGTTCACGAACAGGCGCAGCCGCGTGCCGTCATAGGTCGATGCCAGGTGGGTCCAGGCGTTGGTGGGCAACGCCGCGCTGCCGGGGGTCGTCAGATCGCCACCGATGCGGATGTATGCCGCCGGGCGGGGGCTGCTGTCATGTGCATAGAGGGCGTAGGCCAGGCCGGATGCCGCCTCTTTGATGAGCGCCGTGCGCCAACCCGACAGGGCTGAAGGCTTGACCCAGGCCTCCAAGGTCATGCCGCTGGTGAGATCGAGCGTCGCGTGGTCGTCCACCGTTACCCAGTCGTTGATCCCGTCGAATGAAAGGGCGCTGCCAAACTTACCCGCGCTCGTGCGGGTCGGCCCCGAGAGCACCCCGTCATTGCCGTTACCGGAGGTGTCCAATGCCAGGACGTCCCCGGCTTCGTCGAAGCCGTAGGCGGCGACTAGGCCTTCAACAGGCCCACCGTCCCCTGGTACTCCAGCCGATACCGTTACGTAAGCGGTCTTGGTCGCGGTGTCGGCAATCCCCGGGCCGCTTATCGTCAGACTCACCGTAAAGGTGCCGCTGGCTTGGTAGACGTGGGTAGGCTGCGGCTCGGTGCTGCTCTCGCCATCGCCGAAGTTCCACAACCAGCCGGTGGTGCATCCGGGGACCTGTGCGGTAAAGGCCACCGCCAACGGGGCTTGCCCCGAAATGGTGTTGGCCATGAAGTCTGCGGTTGCGTCGGCGGGCTCCCCGATGGTGGCGCATACTTCGTCGGAGAACCCGCTCACCAGGCTGCGGTCTCCGTTGCGGGAGCGTACCGCGAAGTAGTAGCTGGTCCCGTCGCTAAGGTTCGGGACGGTTGCCGTGCTGGTGGCGGCGCCGCTGTTAACCGCGTCGACGCTCGCGGTGTACGCGTGGCTCGCCAGGCCATAATGCACCTCGTAGCCCACAATGCGCGAATCGCTGGTCACGGGATCCCACTGCAGATTGATCGACTGCTCGAGCGCCCGAAGCTCGATGCCCGTCGCCGCGCCGGTGTCGCCGAGGGTTGCAGAGCCGGCGGTGGCCGCGCCGGCAATAACGCCAAGCGCTAGCAAATACAGGAGGCTTGATAGCGCAAGCCGGCCAGTGGCTCGACGTTCAATGCCAGTATCCAATGCCATCAGGAAATACCCAAAAAAGTAGTCTGAAACAACGCACACCCACACGCGAAGTCGGGCGAAAGAGTGATTTGTCGGTTGTCCAAGGGCGGTAATCGGGCGATTTGTGTTCGCCCTCGAAGGGCTCGACGACCCGAGTGCAAAGTAACCCCCAAGGCGTCGACTCGTCCGTGACGTTGATCACAGGCAGTCTGTCGAGACAGCCAATTTGCGGACTCGGTCACGAATTTCAGGGTGTGGTGGTTGTCTTGTTATTGTCCTCTCTGTATGAGGCCCACCTGAGCGATTTGCAGGTTTCATCCTCCCCATACGCTCACGAGCCAAGGGCGCCACAGGTCGACCATCGGTTGGCACAGGGCGCCTTTGGTGAGCGCCTGTGTCCGATATCGAGTCGACGCTCAGTGATACGCAATCCTTATCGGTTGACTCAAAATTTGCTTCTACGTGAGGAGCCACCGGGGAGGGTTCGCTGGATCAGCAAAGCCGACGTGGAGCTGCGCGTAGCAGCGGCGCGCACCGAACCGCAAGCGCCACACTTGCCCGATCTCATACTGCTTGGACTGAACACCGGCGTACGTATGGGTGAGATGCTAGGATTCGTTGGGAACGCCCGGACCCGGGGTCGGGGCTGATCTATTTGGGCGCGGCACACCCAACAAAAGCGGACAGCTAGGGAGCGTGCCGCTGAACCAGGAGGCGTGGATTGCGATCCAGGCCCAGGCCGAATCCCGGCAACTCGACTGTCCGTCGTCTCCCTGAGTGTTCTGCGATCGGCGCGGCAACCTCATCGGCTCCGTGAAGAAGCGCTTCGCGAGTGCGTGCCGGAAGACGGGCCTGGAGGATTTTCACCAGCAAGATTTGAGGCACACCTTCGCAGCCTGGCTGGACCAAGCCGGGGTTCCGCTGATCGAGCTGAGGGAACTACTCCGACACAGCAGGGTGCGGATGACGGAGCGCTGCGCGCAGCTGGCGCCTAAAAACGTAGGTGCGGCTATGGCGGCCCTGGAGACAGCTCTAGGGGGCTGTCGGATTTAAGTCGTGACATCGTTCGCCAAGGCCCCAAAATCTAAAAGAATGGCGCGGGAGCCGGGGATTTGCCCCGCACGTGGACCGCCTTGCCCTCAAAGGTCTTCAGCCGATGGCGCATGGCCTCGACGAGGTTGGGATGCTCCGGTGCCGGCGGATCATCCGCAAAGCGCCGGCGCTGGGTGGTCTCGTCCTGGCCCGGGTTGTACTGAGACAGGTTCTCGTGGGCCGCGGTCATCACCGTCTGGATGGCGTCGGCGCCGGTGGTCTTTCCGGAGCCAACAGGTTGACCGGCCCCAGCTCGAACTCCAGGTTGGGGATATTGCCCCAGTTGACGAAGACGAAGCGCTTAAGAAACATCGTCGGCCTCGTCCATGCCCGGGATCCGGCTCCCCGGGGGGTACAGGCGCAGGTACTCGAAGCGGGCGTCGTGGAGCACCCGGACCCCAATCAGTTCCAGATACTCCTCGATCAGCGGGGCAATACGCAGGTAGCGGTCATAGAGCTGCTGCTCCACCTGGCTCTCGCCGCGGCACAGAACGCCATAGTTGAGGAGCCGGATCAACAGCTCGCGGAACGCCTCCAGGTCGAGGTTTTCCGCCTCAAGGCGGGGTTCCAGATAGCTGCTCAGCACTGCAGGGGGCGCATCCACGAATTCATATGGGGAGGGATTTTCCCGGAGCCGGCAGCCGGGTTCAACGCGGGCCGCTCTGGGTGGGTCCCATCTTGACCCGGGTGGGGCGGGAGTGGGATAACAAGCGTCCGCCTCCAACCCAGAACCGATTTCCATGCCCGAGCCGCCCTTTGACACCGCCGAGCAGGCCGAAGCCGCTTTCTACCTCGCTTTTGAGACCTTGGATCTGGCCCTAATGCACCAGGTGTGGGGCGTCGGAGCCCAAGTCGCCTGCCTGCACCCGGGCGGCGATCTGCTGCTGGGGGCGCCCGCGGTGCTCGACAGCTGGCGCCAGATCTTGCAAGGTGCCCGCCCTCCGGGCCTGGCGTTCCGCCGGCTGCAGGCGCAGGGCGACGCCGCCACCCGAGTGCACCTGGTCGAAGAGCTGATCAGCCCGTCGGGGGGCGCTGATGACGATTCGACGCGGGTGCTGGCCACCAATGTCTACCGCCGCGAAGGGGAGGGCTGGCGACTGCAATTGCACCATGCCTCGTTGCCGATGGTGCCTGGCCCAGCGGCTTCAGAGGAGTCCGAACGGCAACTGCATTGAGTCGACTCGGTTCAGCTGCGCAAATACTGGTTAGGGTTCCCCCCGGCCTAACTGCCGGCCGTCTCTAACCCCTCGAGACGGGCGCCACAGGCGCTGTCGCAACGGTTGACCTCGACGGTGATGTGGGAAAGCTCCGGGTGGCCCGCGAGCAGGGCCTTGTAGTGCTCGGGGTCCCGCGGGCGGTGTGTGACCACCGAGATTATCGCGGCGAAGTGGCCGGGGCTGAGGCGCCAGACATGCAGATCGGCGATCTCGTTGTCGGCGTCCGCCTCGATGGCCTCTCTTATCGCTTCCACGTTGGCGGGGTTGGGGCCGCGGTCGAGCAGCACGCCACTGGTCTCGCGCAGCAGGCCGATGCCCCAGCGGGTGATCAGGTAGGCTCCGACCAGGCCCATCAGGGCGTCCATCCAGGTCCAGCCCAGGTACTTGCCGGCGCTCAGCGCAATGATTGCCAGAAGGGAGGTCAGCGCGTCGGCCAGCACGTGCAAATAGGCGGCGCGCAGATTGTGATCCCGGTTGTGCTGATGGTGTCCCGACTCGGCGTCATGATGATGGTGGGGCGCCTGTCCACCGCGCAGCAGCCAGGCGCTGAGCAGATTCACCGCCAGGCCCAGCACCGCCACCAGGATCGCCTCGTCGAAGTGGATCCGCTGTGGCTGCACCAAGCGATGCAGGGACTCGACCCCCATCAGCAGGGCCACCACCGCCAGCGCCATGGCACTGGCGAAGCCGCCCAGGGCCCCCACCTTGCCGGTGCCGAAGCTGTAGCGGGGGCTGTGGGCATGCTTGCGCGCATAACGATAGGCGAACACAGAGATGGACAGGGCCGCCATGTGGGTGCCCATGTGCCAGCCGTCCGCCAGCAGCGCCATGGAGCCCGACAGGTATCCGGTGGTCACCTCCACCAGCATGGTGATCCCGGTCAGCCAGACCACCAGAAGGGTGCGGCGCTCGCCTTCGCGGGCTTCGAGGTGAAAGTCGTGGGCGTGTTGCCACTGTTGCAGGGGGTGGATGGGCATTAGGGATCACCGGGGATGGCGCAGGTTCCAGCCTCCATTCTGTCGGTTTGAGCTGCTTGTTTCCAGCCTGCGCTTGCCGTTCTGAGCGTGCCTCGGTGCCCTGATGCGGCGCAGCAGAACCCTTAGGCCGTCTCCGGCGACGCACCCACACGAATCCGAAAGGGTGGGCATCTCGAGCTTGGTTGTCCGGCGAAGAACTCGGGAAGCTCTATTGAGGTGTTGAAAAAAGCCATCCATGGCATTTTCTATGCGTGGTCACCGGAAATTCCGGGGCATCCTGTCCGCGCTACCCAAACACTAATAATTAGCGTTTCGGTAGGGCGGTTGTATTCGCCCCTCTATCGGCGCAAACTATTCGATGGACCGGGTTCTTCGATCCTAATCCTCTAAATCGTCTTGGAGATTTTATATCATGGCAGGTCTAGCAAAAACTTTATATCACTTAAATCGACTGGTATTGCTTTTACTTGCGTTGTCATTCTTAAGTTTGTTTCTAATCAGCGTTCCCGGATTCGAGTTTGTTATACCTGTTGCGGAGAATGTGACGCGGTACTTGCCAGTATTGCTTGTGCCGGTCGCCATCACTATGATTGCGGTGATTATCCTTCGGTTTCTTACCAAGAGGTCTGATGAGTCGATCGGCCTTGAAGACTTCTTTGCAGCGATTGCGGCGATTGCGCTACAGATTGTGACCATCATTACCTACGGCTTGGTTTCCGGGCAAGACACAAGTTTTTCGCTGGCATTGCCGGATTTGAGCGCAATCAACCCCGCAATTGGTGATGCGGTTGAGCGCGCAGCCGTGGCAGTCAATGAAGCAACGGCTGATGCGCAGAGGATGGTTGGTGAATCCGCAGACAAAGTTTCGGAAACAGCGGCTCAATATGGTTGGCTGGGTGCGGCGGTCCTACAATTCTTGGCCTTTATTGCGTACTGGATTGCCAACCCGGATCCGAAGAAAGATTAAGGCAGCGTGGGTTTGTAGCGTACCCCGTGAGCGGGGCAGGATGCTCCGCCATCGGCAAGCGCCTGATGCGTTCGGAAATCGAGGCTTGCGGCAATCGTGTTTTCGGAAGCCGTGCTGGAAAATGCCAGGAATGGCTTTCTCAGCGTTATCGATTCCGCAGTAACGAGTCCATTCCAATGCTTGAAAAAAGCGGCCTGAAGAGGTGTAAGTAGTCGGTGGAACTAAGTACGGCATGGCAATTTGCCGCAGCGCTCGGCCTGGGCATACTTATCGGTCTGGAGCGCGAGCGCACCCGGGGCGAGGAACGGACCTTTGCGGGTGTGCGAACCTTCTCCTTGGTCGCGCTGCTCGGCGCGACTTCCGTGTATGCCGGCGAACAAGCAGGGCTTCCCTGGATCGTTGCCTTGGTATTTCTAGGGGTCGTGGCGCTGGTGGTGACGGCGTATCAAGTAACGTCGAAGGACGGCCATATCGGGGCTACGACCGAAGTCTCGGTTTTGATCACTTTCTTTATCGGCGGCATGTGCGCCTGGGGTCAGGTCGGTATTGCCGGTGCTGTCGCAGTGGTCACCATGCTGCTGCTGGCGATCAAGGGCTGGTTGCACAATCTCGCCAAACGGATCGAACCCTCGGATGTGGAGGCGACACTCAAGTTCGCCATTATCACGCTCATCGTGCTGCCGCTGGTGCCGGACACCAACTACGGCCCGGCCGGGCTCGAAGTGATCAATCCTTACAAGACCTGGCTGATGGTGGTGTTGATCGCAGGCCTCAATTTCTTTGGCTACATTCTGGTCAAGGTGGTGGGCCGCGAACACGGGCTGGGGATCACCGGGCTTCTGGGAGGCCTGGTGTCGAGTACCGCGGTGACGCTGAGCTTTTCGCAACGCAGTCGAATCGAACCGGATCTGGCGCCGGTTCTGGCGCTGGCGATTCTATTGGCTTGGACCGTGATGTTTTTCCGGGTGGTGGTGGAAGTTGGGGTGGTAAATTTCGCCCTGGCCAAGGATCTGGCGTTGGGGATGGTTCTGATGGGCGCGGTCAGCCTCGTGATCTGTGTTCTGCTCTGGCGGCGCGGACGCAGCAAGGAGAGGGCTGAGGTAGAGGCTGGCCACAATCCGTTCGAGCTTGGAGATGCGATCAAGTTCGGCGGACTCTTCGCCGTCGTCATTTTCGTCGCCAGTGCGGCCCAGGTCTATTTCGGAGACACCGGCTTGTATTTGGCGGGTGCCTTGGCGGGCCTGACCGATGTAGACGCCATCGCGCTTTCCATGGCCAATCTTGCGCAGCAGGACCCGGCCAGTTCCGGGGCGGCTGCCCGAACGATCGTGATTGCCGTGATTTCCAACACCATGGTCAAGTGCGGCATGACCATCTGGCTGGGAGCCCCATCCATGCGCCGGACGATGCTTCCGATCACAGGCGCATTGGCGGCATCGGGAGTCGCGGCCGCTTATTTGGTCGGGTAGGTAAAAGCAAAAAACAAGGACACCGTTGGGGAAACGTTCACAATCGTTTCCCCGGTGTGCTCCAAGCGGCGTCGCGCCAAAGAGATCAGGCACTGCGCCGCCCTTCCCGGGGTCTGCTGGCGCCGCGGCAGATCGGGGCCCTGATCCGAGTTTGGACTGCAATTCCCTAAGCAGCCGAAACACTTGCTGTGGTCTTCTTCCATCGGGCTGAAAACCGGCCCGGGACGGTGATCTTCAGCGCGGACGGGACATTGCGTATGGGTTCTCTGTGCGCTAGCCTTGGTGAGGTGCTCCGCAAGAAGCTAAATAAAAAATGCGGACGGCTTTATCCCTCCGCTTTGGTACGCGATTTGTATCCCTGTCTTATGGCATCGGCACCCGGCGGCTTGGGCTAGGGTCGCTGTATTTGGGGTTTGCCGGGTGGGTGCATACCGGCGGGGTTCGCGACCTGAGGTTGACCAGCCCAGGCGGTTTTCGTGTGCCCAACGGCCGGCGCATGCTTCGGCAGCCATTGCTGCCCGCAAAGAGGTCACGGGACGCCGGAATTCCGCAATAAAAACAGGCTCGAACAAGGCTCTTGGGGTGACGAATGGCGGAGACGATCCAGCACAAGTTGCAGCAGTTCGACCCGGGTATCGTGTGGTTGGACGCGAAAAACACCATCACTGCCATGAATACGGTGGCGGCCGAAACCCTCGGGGATAAAGCCGGGCGGCTGATCGGCCAGGAAGTGCTGCAGATCCACCCCGAGAAGAGCCGGGAGAAGGTCAAGTTTCTGCTCGATCAGGCCTCCTGTCCCGCCCCGTCGCCGCCGCCGGTGACCATGATGATCAATATCCCGGAGCGGGTATTGCTGATCAAGGTCTCGAAAATGTGCGGTCCTGGCGGCGGGCAACTGGGCACCTGTATGATCTTCTACGATGTGACCGACCTAGCCGGAGCGTCGGTCGATGACGTAGCCGCGAAGCAGGGGCATTCCGGCCGGCTTCAGCTGTTCAAGGTCCCGGTATATAAAAACAACAAAGTGCTGCTCATCGCGCTGGAACGGGTCGCCTGCATCAAGGCGGAAGGACACTATTCCACCCTGTACACCGACGACGACACCTATCTCTGCAACCTTGCCCTGTCCGACCTCGAAGACCGGATCCCGCTCCGCCATTTTGTGCGCGTCCACCGGAGTTACCTGGTCAATTTGCACTTCGCCAAGGCGTTCGAAAAGTCCGACGATCAATGTCATCTGCTTCTGGATCGCGAAGACGGCCTGCGGGTGCCCATCAGCAGGTCCCATGTGGCCAAGTTGAAATCCCTGTTGGGGGTCGGATGATCAGCCTGTCCTACTCAGGGGATGAATGGACTCCGGTTGGTTGCGGTGTCACCTCATCGCCTTGGCCGCTGCACGAGCCCTAGACTCCCCCCGGATAGCCCCGTCCGTTCGCCCTGGCTACCACTCGCGTACTCATTTCGTCGTTTCGTGTGCGAGCAGTTCTATTTCTCAGTGCGCTGCTAGGATATTGGTAGATCTACGCAAAAGAAGGCGTGCGGAGGCAATCCGCAAACGCCCAGCCCAGTTCGAACCACCACGGAGACCCCGGAATGATACCCAACGCATTCGAATACCACGCGCCCAAAAGCGTGGACGAAGCGGTCCAATTGCTTGCTGAGTATGCAGACGAGGCCAAGCTGCTGGCCGGAGGCCACAGCCTGCTGCCCATGATGAAGCTGCGCTTCGCGGAACCCGCGCATCTGGTCGACATCAACGGCATCCCCGAGCTGCGGGGAATCCGCATCGACGGCGACGGCGTGCGCATCGGGGCGATGACGACGGAAAACGCCATCATCGACCTCGGATCTGCTGCGCGAGCACTGTCCCTTGCTGCCGGAGGCGGCGCGCAATATCTCCGATCCCCAGGTGCGCAACCGCGGCACCATCGGCGGCGACATCGCCCACGGCGACCCCGCCAACGACCACCCGGCCCTGATGCTGGCCTGCAATGCCGATTCGGCTGAGAGGACCCAACGGCGAACGGACGGTCGCCGCGGCCGAGTTCTTCCTGGGCACCTACTGGACCGCCCTGGAGGCGGACGAGATCATGACCGAGATCCGGATCCCCGCCTTCGGGCCGCGCACCGGCTACGCCTACTGCAAGCTCAAGCGCAAGCAGGGCGACTGGGCGACCGCCGCCTCCGCCGTGGTGCTCCGGCTCGACGGCGATGTCTGCGCCGAGGCGCGCATCGGCCTGACCAACGTCGCACCCATGGCGCTGAGCGCCACTGACGCCGCGGCGGCGCTGGTGGGCAGGGTATCGACGAGGCGGCCATCGAGGAGGCCGCGGCGAAGGTCATGGCGATCTGCGAACCGGCCGAGGACCTGCGCGGCGACGTCGAATACAAGACCCACATGGCCGGCGAGATGACGCGCCGGGCGATCCGCCAGGCACTGCAACGGGTGAAGGGGAACTGAACATGGCCAAGAAACACATCCAATTCAACCTGAACGGGCAGCCAGTGGAGACCCTGGTGGAGCCGCGGGAGTTGCTGATCCACGTCATCCGCGAGCAGTTACAGCAGACCGGCAGCCACATCGGCTGCGAGACCTCCCACTGCGGGGCCTGCACCGTGGACATCAATGGCGAATCGGTGAAGTCCTGCACCCTGCTGGCGGTGCAGGCGGATGGCGCCGAAGTGCTCACCGTGGAGGGCCTGGCCGCAGGGCGGCGAACTGCACCCGGTGCAGGAGGGCTTCATGCAGGAGCACGGCCTGCAGTGCGGTTTCTGCACACCCGGCATGCTGATCCGGGCCTACCGCTTGCTGCAGGAGAACCCGAACCCGACGGAAGAGGAGATCCGCTACGGCATGGCGGGCAACCTCTGCCGCTGCACCGGCTACCAGAACATCATCAAGGCGGTCCAGTACGCGGCCGAGAAGCATGCAATCCAAGACCGCAGGCGGCCTGAGGGGACGACGAACATGGCAACACCAGCAAGCGAACTCGAACGCGAAGACAAGATCCAGGGTGTGGGCTGCTCCCGCAAGCGCAAGGAAGACCCGCGTTTCATCCAGGGCAAGGGCAACTACGTGGACGACGTGAAGCTGCCCGGCATGCTCTACATGGACGCGGTGCGCAGCCCCTATGCCCACGCCCGCATCAAGTCCATCAACAAGGAGCGCGCCCTGGCCCTGCCCGGGGTGCATGCGGTGCTGACGGCGGACGACCTGAAGCCCCTGAAACTGCACTGGATGCCGACCCTGGCCGGCGACGTGCAGGCGGTGCTGGCGGACGAGAAGGTCCACTTCCAGATGCAGGAAGTGGCGGTGGTGGTGGCCGACGACCGCTACATCGCCGCCGACGCGACGGAGCTGGTGGAGGTGGAGTACGAGGAACTGCCGGTGCTGGTCGATCCGCACAAGGCCATGGACCCGGACGCCCCGGTGCTGCGCGAAGACCTGGCGGGCAAGACCGAAGGGGCGCACAGCAAGCGCACCCACCACAACCACATCTTCACCTGGGATGTGGGCGACAAGGCGGGCACCGACCGGGTCTTCGAGACCGCGCCGCGTCACCGTCAAGCGAGCATATGCCCTACCCGCGGGTGCACCCCTGCCCGCTGGAGACCTGCGGCTGCGTGGCGAGCTTCGACAAGGTCAAGGGCAACCTGACGGTCTACATCACCTCCCAGGCGCCCCACGTGGTGCGCACCGTGGTCTCCATGCTGTCGGGCTGCCGGAGAGCAAGATCCGGATCATCTCGCCGGACATCGGCGGCGGTTTCGGCAACAAGGTCGGGCATCTACCCGGGCTATGTGGCCGCCATCGTGGCCTCCATCGTGCTCGGCCGACCGGTGAAATGGATCGAGGACCGCATCGAGAACCTCTCCACCACCGCCTTCGCCCGCGACTACCACATGGACGGCGAACTGGCGGCGGACGAGCAGGGCAAGATCAAGGCACTGCGGGTCAATGTCATCGCCGACCATGGCGCCTTCGACGCCTGCGCCGACCCGTCCAAGTTCCCGGCCGGCCTGTTCCACATCTGTCACCGGCTCCTACGACATCCCGGTGGCCTATGCGCGGGTGGACGGGGTCTACACCAACAAGGCCCCGGGCGGCGTCGCCTACCGCTGCTCCTTCCGGGTCACCGAGGCGGTGTATCTGGTCGAGCGGATGATCGACGTCCTGGCCCAGAAGCTCGGCATCGACAAGGCGGAGATCCGCTTGCGGAACTTCATTAAGAAGGAGCAATTCCCCTACCACTCGGCGCTGGGTTGGGAGTACGACAGCGGGGACTACGAGACCGCCCTGCGCAAGGTCTGGATGCGGTGGACTACGCGGGCCTGCGCAAGGAGCAGGACGAGAAGCGGGCGCGCGGCGAGCTGATGGGCATCGGCATCTACCACCTTCACCGAGATCGTCGGGGCCGGCCCGACCAGGACCTGCGACATCCTGGGCGTCGGGCATGTTCGACAGCGCCGAGATCCGGATCCACCCCACCGGCAGCGCCATCGCGCGCATGGGCACCATCAGCCAGGGTCAGGGACACCAGACTACCTATGCCCAGATCATCGCCACCGAGCTGGGTATTCCCGTCGGAGGACATCCAGATCGAGGAGGGCGACACCGACACCGCTCCCTACGGTCTCGGAACCTACGGCAGCCGCAGCACGCCGGTGGGGGCGCGGCCACCGCCCAAGCCGCGCGCAAGATCAAGAGCCAAGGCGCGCAAGATCGCCGCCCACCTGCTGGAGGTGGCAGACGACGACCTGGAGTGGGACATCGACCGCTTCAAGGTCAAGGGCGTGCCGGGCCAGGAGAAGACCATGAAGGAGATCGCCTGGGCCGCCTACAACAACCTGCCGGAGGGCATGGAGCCGGGCCTGGAGTCGGTGGACTACTACGACCCGCCCAACTTCACTTATCCCGTTCGGCGCCTATCTGTGCGTGGTGGACATCGACAAGTACACCGGTGAGACCAAGATCCGGCGCTTCTATGCCCTGGACGACTGCGGCACCCGCATCAATCCCATGATCATCGAGGGGCAGATCCACGGCGGTCTCACCGAGGGCTTCGCGGTCGCCATGGGACAGCAGCTGGTGTTCGACGAGACGCGGCAACATTCAGGGCAACACCCTGATGGACTATTTCGTGCCCACCATGATGGAGACCCCGCGCTGGGAGACCGACTACACGGTCACCCCCTCGCCGCACCATCCCATCGGCGCCAAAGGCGTGGCGGAATCGCCCCACGTGGGCAGCATCCCCTGCTTCAGCAGCGCGGTGGTGGACGCCTTCTCCCATCTCGGCGTCACCCATATGACCATGCCGCACAGCGCCTATAACGTCTGGAGGACCATCCACGAGCTCGGCCTGGACAAACGAGGCTAACCCACCAAGCCGGGTGCGCGGGCGGTTGCTCGCGCTATCCCGAGCAGCAGACAACGGAGACATTCAATGCAAGTCAAGCTCGACAAGTCCTTTCCCATCGACGGCGCCGGGCGCCAGCAGTTGGCAGATCCTCGAGCGATCATCGAAACGGTGGCCTCCTGCATGCCGGGGCGGAAGTCACCGAGCAGCTTGACGACAACCACTACAAGGGCCGGGTCAAGGCCAAGGTCGGCCCCGCCACGCATGACCTTCGACGGCGACCATCGAGGTCCTGGGCGTCGACCCGGAGAAGCGGGAGCTGCGTCTGACCAGCAAAGGGCAGGACACCAAGGGGACCTCCAGCGCCCAGATGGATCTCACGGCCTGCATCCTGGAGGGCGAGTCCGGCGGCAGCGAACTCAAGGGCGAGGCGACGGTGACCGTCAACGGCAAAACTTGCGAGTCTGGGCGGACGCATGATGACCCAGGTGGCGGACCAGATCCTCAACCAGTTCGGCAAGAGCTTCGCGGCCAAGGCAGCGGCGCTCGCCGGGGACGCCCGAGGCCGAGGGGGCAGAGCCGCGCCAGGCGCCGAAGAGCCTCAGGCCATCAATGGCCTGGCCTTCGCCTGGTCGGTTATCGTCGGCTTCGTCAAGAGCCTGTTCGGCAAGAAACAGACGAACGCGAACTGAGGTGGCGGTTCGGTCCGTGAACGGCGCTCTGTCCCACTCCAACGGTTCCAAGGTAAGCGCGTTCCAGGCGCGGCTGGAGCAGGCCGGCTACATTGCCGAGCGCAGCCTCGCCGCCACCCTGGTCCTGTTCTCCGAGCTGGGGCGCCCTCTGCTGCTGGAGGGCGACGCCGGCGTTGGCAAGACCGAGGTGGCCCAGGTCCTGGCACGGCTGTTCGCCTGCCCACTGATCCGCTTGCAATGCTACGAGGGGCTGGACGTCAATTCCGCGGTCTATGAATGGAACTACCAGCACCAGCTCCTGGCCATCAAACTACTGGAGCGTGACGTTACGACCCGGACGACGCCGAGAACCACATCTTCAGCGCCAACTATCTGCTGGAACGTCCCGCTGTTGCGGGCCATCTCCCAGCCCGAGTCCCCGGTGCTGCTGGTCGACGAGATCGACCGCGCTGACGAGGAGTTCGAGGCATATCTGCTGGAGGTGCTGTCGGACTTCCAGATCACCATCCCGGAATTCGGGACCATTAAGGCCACAACTCCTGCCGTATGTGATTCTCACCTCCAACGGCACCCGGGAACTCAGCGATGCGCTCCGCCGCCGCTGTCTGTATCACTACGTGGACTTCCCGGACTTCGACAAAGAACTGAGCATTGTCCTGTCCCGGCTGCCGGAGATCGGTCCCGCGGCTGGCGGGACAGGTGGTGGGTTTGTGCAAGCCCTGCGAAAACGGACTGCGCAAGACCCCGGCATCGCCGAGACCCTGGATTGGGCGGCCGCCTTGGTCCGCCGGAGGTGCAGAGCCTGGATCAGGATCCAGAGACGCTGATCGATTCCTTGGTCTGCCTGCTCAAGACCCGGGAGGACAGCGAGAGCGCTGACCGCCCGAGGTTGCAGCGGCTGGTGGCGCGGGCATTGTGACGCCTATGACCCGACGCCCGCGGAATCGAGTCCCGCTCCCGCTTGGTCAGGAGCGCCTGGTGGACTTTGTACGGATGGCCGGCACAACGACTTTCGGCTCGGCATGCCGGAAGAGATCGACGCTCAGCATCGCCGAGCGGCGGCATTCAGCAAACAGCGAGCAACTGCATTGGGGCCTGCGCAGATCTGCTGTGCTGGACCGCGACGACTGGCAGCGTTTCGATGCACTGTTCGATGCCGATATTGGCTGCCACCCAACGCCAACTCCCGTGTCCGTCGGCACCGGCGGTATCGGGCGGCAGGCAGGCAACAGGCGCGAGCGGGCCGCGGCGAGGCCGGCCCGCCGGACCAAGCCCAGGACGGGAATGCGCCGGATGCAGGCCAGGACGGTACCCGCGACGGAGCCAGTCAGCGCGAGACTAAGTGAGCAGAGCGACTTCCAGTCTCCAGCCGACAACGGGCAGATGCAGGAGATGGAAAGGCTGGTTGAGGCCCTCGCCCGGCGCATGAGCCGGCGCCTGGTGCGTCGGGAGCGGATCCAGCGCAAGGGGCGCCGTCTGCACCTGCGGCATACCATCCGCAACAGCCTGCCCTTCGGCGGCACGCCCCTGCGAGCTCGCCTTCGCGAGCGGCGCCGGAGGGCGCCGGGCTGCTTCTGATCCTGGACGTGAGTCGCTCCATGGCCATGTACAGCTTTCTGTTCCTGCGTTTCGCCCGCGGTATCGTCACCGCCTTCCAGGACGCGGACGCTTTCGTCTGCCACACACGTCTGGTGCACATCACCGATGCCCTGCGCCAACCGGACCCGACGCGGGTCACCCAGAGCCTGGCCCTGATCTCCCAGGGTTGGTCCGGGGGTACCCGGCTCGGGAAGTCCCTGGCGAGCTTCAATCGCGACTACGGCAGACTGTGAACGGCAGGACCAAGGTGATCCTGGTCAGCGACGGGCTCGACACCAGCGAGCCGGCGCTGCTGGGACGCGAGCTCGCGTCCCTGCACGGGCGCTGTGCCGGCTCATCTGGCTCAATCCGCTGCTGGGCAGGCAAGGCTACCAGCCCAGGACCGGAGGTATGCTGGCGGCCCTGCCGCATTCGACCTTTTCGCCTCGGCGCACAATCTACAGAGTCTTGCAGCGCTGGAGCCTGCGCTGGCGGAGCTGTAGACAGTGAGAATGTAGTCATCATGCATCCGATGACGACACCTGGAACAGGCGCGCCGGCGCTCAAGGCCGCGGGCACGCCATTTCGTGCTGGCCACGGTCGTGCGCTGCGAGTCGCCCACCTCGGCCAAGCCCGGCGCCAAAGCCATTGTCATGCGCGAAGGCGTCGATCACGGGCTGGATCGGCGGCGGCTGCGCCCAGCCGGCGGTGATCTCCACCGCGAAACAGGCGCTGGCACGACGGGCAACCGCGCCTGATCCGGGTCAGCCCCACCAAGGGCGGCGCGGTGGAGGAGGGAATCATCGATTTCGGCATGACCTGCCACAGCGGCGGCACCCTGGACATTTTCATTGAGCCCTTGCTGCCGCAACCAGCCTGCTGATCGTCGGTGCCTCACCCGCGGCCCAGGCCCTGGCCGGGCTGGCTCGGCGACTGGGTTTCGATGTCACGCGGCCTTTCCCGGGGCCGATCCGGAGATATTCCCTGACGCCAACCAATGCCATCGACGGTTTCGACCTCCGGCGCTTGCCTGCAGAACGCCCGGGTTCGTGGTGGTTGCCACCCAGGGCAAGCGGGACGAGCCGGGCTGGAGGCCGCCCTGGGGACCAGCGGCGCCGAATACATCGCCTTTATCGCCAGTCGAGCGCAAGGCAGAAAAGCTGCGGGACTTATCTCAAGGAACGCGGGCACGAGGATTCGGCCCGGGTGAACTGCCATCGTCTCGCCGGCCGGGGTCGAGATCGGCGCCGTGACGCCGGAAGAGATCGCTCTGTCGATGCTCGCCGGGCTGGTGCAGGCCCGGCGCGAGGGCGTCGAACCGGCGTCGGCCCCTGCTGCCGAGCGTCCGCGAGAATCACATTCCGCCGGATTCTGCGAGCACGGCGAAGCCGCCAGTTGCCGCGCAGCACGGGCGGCGCCATCGACCCGGTGTGCGGAATGACCGTGGACATCGCCAGGGCCGAATACCGCAGCGAGTACCGGACAGAGCTACTACTTCTGCTGCGGAGGTTGTCAGCACAGTTTCGACAAGGCGCCGGAGCAGCACCTGACCGGCGCCGGCACGCCCGCTGAGCGGCCGCGGCGTCTCGGCCATCCTGCTGGCGGCGGGCGAGTCCCGGCGCATGGGCGACACCAACAAGCTGACCCTGGATGTTGGGGGATTGCCCCTGCTGCGGCGCACCGCCCAGACCCTGCTCGGGGCCCGTCTGAACGAGATCGTGGTGGTGCTGGGTCATCAGGCCGACACTGCCAAGTCCCTGCTCGAGGGCCTGCCCCTGGAACTGGTTGAAAACCCGCACTACGCGGAGGGGCAGATGACCTCGGTTCACTGCGGCATGCAGGCCCTGCAGGAGCCCTGCGACGGGGTCATGGTCTGCCTGTCGGACCAGCCTCTGCTCGACACCGCGGACATGGACCATCCTGATCCACGCCTTTCTCCAGACTGCCCGCGCTCGGTTCTGGTACCCACCTATCACGGCCGGCGCGGCAACCCCATCGTGCTCGCCCATCGCCATCGCGAGGCGATCCTGGCCGGTGACCGCAACCTGGGCTGCAAGCGCCTGATCGAACGCAATCCGGATCTGGTCTGGCCCTATCCGATGCCCAATGACCATTGCGTATTCGACCTGGACACGCCCGAGGACTACTCCAGGCTGCTTGTCCGGGTCGCTGAAATTAATCAGGGGCCGGCGCAGAGTCTCGGTCCTGCAAGAGGCTTGATTTATGGCTACAGAGATCTTCGATGTGATCCAGGACCTGCGCGCGAGCGGCAGGCCGTTTGCCGTGGCCACAGTGGTGGAGACGGTTGGCTCGGTGTCGGCCAAGACCGCGTCCAAAGCGGTGGTCGACGAGCAGGGCCGGGTGGTGGCGGGCTGGGTCGGCGGCGGCTGCGCCGAATCCGCTACCTGCCACCAGGCGTTGGAGTGCATGGAGACTGGGCAGACGGCGGTGCTCGAGATCGATCTGGACGACGAGGTGCTGGGCGCCGGCATGCCCTGCGGCGGCCACATGCGGGTATACGTGGAACCGGTGCTGCCCCGGCCGCGCCTCGTGGATCATGGGCCACGGCCGGGTGGCGGAATGCCTGTGCAGCATGGGCGACATGCTCGGACTCGAGGTGGTGGTCAACGACCCGCTGGTGGATCGGGACCGCTATCCCGCCGCCTCGCGTCTGGTCACCGACGATCCCGACTACGACGCCCTGGAACCCGGCCGCGGCGACTTCGTGGTGATCGCCACCCAGCACAAGGGTGACCACGAATCCATGCAACGGGCGCTGGCCTCCGAGGCCCGCTACATCGCGCTGATCGCCAGCCGCAAGCGCTCGCGCCTGGTGCTGGACTACCTGCGCGGGCAGGGATTGCCGAAGACCGAGCTCGACCGGGTGATGGCGCCCTCCGGGCTGGATCTGGGCGCGCGCACACCGGAGGAGATCGCGCTCTGCGTCATGAGCGAGATCGTGCTGGTGCGCCGCGGCGGCACCGGCATGCGCATGCGCGACAAACTGCGGGCGGAAGCAAGGGCTGCCGCAAACTGCATCGGTGCGGTAGCCTGACGCGTGCCGCGTCGCCGTTGCCGCGGGACTGGGACGTACCGTCGGCGCAGCGGCGTGGCAGGCGCGGATTTTCCGGCGCTGGCCGACCGCCGAGGCGCCGCTGCACTACCTGGACAATGCGGCCACCACCCAGAAGCCGGCGGCGGTGATCGAGGCCATGAGCCGGCTGGCTACGAGCGGGCCAGGGGCCGGTCCATCGCGGTCTCTATCCGCTCGCGGAGCAGGCGTCGGCGGCCTACGAGAGGCGCGCGGGAGCGGGTCGCCCGCTTCATCGGCGCGCCGACGCCGGCGCAGCTGGTGTTCACCCGCTCCGCCACCGAGTCCATCAACCTGGTGGCCCAGGGCTGGCTGCGCCCGCGGTTGCGGCCCGGCGATCGAGGTCTGGGTCACGCGCATGGAGCACCACGCCAATTTCCTGCCCTGGCAGCGGGTCTGCAGGGAGAGCGGCGCCGAGCTGCGGTTCATCGAACTGAACGACGACGGCACGCTGGACCTGGAGGGCGCCGACGGCCTGTTTGACGCGCGCACCCGGCTGATCGCGCTGTGCCAGGTGTCCAATGTGCTCGGGGTGGAGAACCCGGTGGCCGCGGTCGCGCGAGGCTCGCCGCCGCGCCGGCATCCCGGTGCTGGTGGACGCCGCCCAGTCGGTCGGCACCATGCCGGTGGACGTGGGCCGCGCTGGGCTGCGATTTCTCGCCTTCTCGGCCCACAAGATGTACGGCCCGACCGGCATCGGTGCCCTGTTCGGCCGCCCCGAGCGGCTGCAGGAGATGGAACCCCTGCTGGTCGGCGGCGGCATGGTGGATCTGGTCGCGCGACGACGACGCCGCGTGGGCGCCGGTCCCGCGAGCGCTTCGAGGCGGGTTCGCCCAATCTGGCCGGTGCGCTGGGCTTTGCCGCGGCGGCGGACTGGCTCGCTGCGGCCGGGATAGGAAGGGTCGGGGCCCATGTAGCGGATCTCGCGCAGCGGGCGGTGGCCGCGCTCGCCGTGATCCCCGGAGTGAGATTGCTGCCGCCCGCCGCAACTCCGCGCGCTTCCATCGTCTCCTTCGATGTCGCGGGGCTGCATCCCCACGACCTCGCCCAGGTCGCGGGGGAGCGTGGGGTCGCGCTGCGTGCCGGGCATCATTGCTGCCAGCCGCTGATGCAGCATCTGGGGCTGGCGGCCACCGTGCGGGCCAGCTTCGGCCTCTACAACGACCGCGGCGGACATCGAGGCGCTTGGTCGAAGCGGTCCACGCCGCCCTGCGGTTGTTCCGCTAGGAGGGTGCGATGCCGGAGCGAGAACCTATATAAAGCCGTCCTGCTGGATCATTTCCATCACCCCCGCAACAAGGGCGACCTGAGCGGTGCGGACGTGGTGCGCCGGGGCAGCAACCCGCGCTGCGGCGACGAGGTCGAGGTCGGGGTCTACTTCCGGGGTAACCGCATCGACCAGGTGCGATTCCGCGGGCGCGGCTGCTCCGTTTGCATCGCCTCCGCCTCTATGATGACCGAGGCGGTCAGCGGCAAGACGGACCGACGAGGCGCGCCACCTGCACCAGGCCATGCAAGACTGGTTCGGGAAGGGTTCCGGCGGCGACCTGCAACAGGCGCCTGAGGAACTGGAGCCCCTGGCGGCCGTGCGCGAATACCCCGCGCGCCGACGCTGCGTGCTGTTGTCCTGGGAGGCCCTGGCCGATGCCATCGCCGCATTCTGATGTTCCAGCCTGGCAGCCCGCCGAAGTTTGGTTGCTGCCGGGGTTGACGGTCGTCCTGGGGTTTGTCCTGGTGGAATCCATCGGCATGGGGGTGGATGCTGCCGTTTTCCGCATTCTAATCTGCATTGGCTGCCCGCTGGCGCTATTGCTGGCCCTTCTCGCCCGTCGCTGGGGCTTGCATTGCTTGCATATGGCGGTCTTCATGGGGGTGATGGGGGGCATCGGGATGTTGATCGGTGCGAGGATCGACTTCGGGCCGTTTGGCCTGGTGACCCTGACCGGGTGGTGCAGCGTGCTGCCGGCCCTGAGCCTGGACGCGGTTTGGACCAGGGTAGGGCTCGCTCCCTGGACCTACGCTCGGGATGCTGGTCGCGTGCAACCTGGGTATGGTCTTATCGTCCTTTCTGTTCGGTCCTACCGCTGCGCGGCGTCTCACCCCGGTCCTGCTGTACCTGGCATGCAACGGCGGGATGATCCTAGGCATGCTCCTGGCGGAGTTCGTGATGGCCGATCTCGCGTTCGTCATCGCCGCGACCTCGGCGGCGCCAACCATGCTCCTGCTCATGGTGTCCGGCATGACGCTGGGTATGTGGGCCGGCTGGTGGTGCGCCCAGTGGCTGTTGCGGGGATGTCGGCGCCCGGCTTGGAGCATCCGCCTCTCCGGGATGGGCAGGGGGATCTGAAGGCGTCTCCGCCCGCGTCCCATGCATCGGTGCGCTCCGGGGGGAATCTTCGGTGGATCTCCGATCGCT
>CAVWCW010000025.1:0-13850 GCA_963753615.1 uncultured Gammaproteobacteria bacterium | reverse complement strand
TGTTTATGTTCTTATACTTGAGAACAGATTACGTATTGCTATTCGAACCCCCGACATCCTGCTCCCAAAGCAGGCGCGCTACCAGACTGCGCCATACCCCGGCTCCGGGCTAAAAGCCCCACGGGCGAAGAGCGGCAATCATACGCATCCAGGGGGGCGGCGTCAACGCCCCGGCCCGGGTTTTTCGGTCGCACCGATGCGCTTACAAGCAATCGGCAATCGCGCTATGATTCGCGCCATTGACCGGAAAACCCAATGGAAGCACCTGCATGAGCGCTCAGATTCTCGATGGCAAGGCCATCGCCGCCGATCTCCGCCAGGACATCAAACAAAAGGTCGCCGCAGCGAGTCGCCGCCGGCCGGCGAGCGCCGGGGCTGGCGGTGGTGCTGGTGGGGGAAAACCCCGCGTCCCAGGTCTATGTGCGCAACAAGCGCCGGGCCTGCGCCGAGGCGGGCTTTTATTCCGAGTTACATGAACTGGGCGCCGAAACCAGCGAGCAGCAGCTGCTGGACCTGGTCGACCGGCTCAATGCCAAGGCCGAGATCGACGGCATCCTGGTGCAACTGCCGCTGCCGGAGCAGATCGACGAGGAGGCGGTGATCGAGCGCATCCTGCCGACCAAGGACGTGGACGGCTTTCACCCCTACAACGTCGGGCGCCTGGCCCTGCGCATGCCGGTGCTGCGGCCGTGCACGCCGAAGGGGGTGATGACCATGCTGGAGCGCACCGGCCGCGAGCTGAGCGGGCTGGATGCCGTCATCATCGGTCAGTCCAACATCGTCGGCCGGCCGATGGCCCTGGAGCTGCTGGCGGCCCGCTGCACCATCACCGTATGCCACAGCCGTACCAAAGACCTGGCAGACAAGGCGCGCGCTGCCGACATCCTGGTAGCGGCGGTCGGCCGGCCCGAGTTCGTGCCTGGGGACTGGGTGAAGCCGGGGGCCCTGGTGGTGGACGTCGGCATCAACCGGTTGCAGAACGGCAAATTGTGCGGGGACGTGGCGTTCGTCGGCGCCAGCGAGCGGGCCGGATGGATCACCCCCGTGCCGGGCGGCGTCGGCCCCATGACCATCGCCAGCCTATTGGAGAACACCCTGCAGGCAGCGGAACTGCACGGCGCCGCCGGCTGAGCCAAGCTACCCGCGGCGCCAACTGGTGCCGCCGGCCCCGTCTTCGAGCAGGATCCCCGCCTCCTGGAGCTGATCGCGGATGCGGTCCGCCTCCGCCCAGCGCCGGTCTTTACGGGCCTGCACCCGCTGCCCGATCAGGGCCTCGATCTCGTCATCGCTCAGGCCCTCGGCCTCGCCCGCGGTGCTGCGCAGGAACGCCTCGGCGTCGTCCTGGAGTATCCCCAGCACGCCGCCCAGGTGGCGCAACTCGGCCGCCAGGGCGGCGGCCTGGTTCGGGTCCTGATCCCGCAAGCGATTGATCTCGCGCGCCAGGTCGAACAGCACCGCCAGGGCCTCGGGGGTGTTGAAGTCGTCGTCCATGGCAGCACGGAAGCGCTCTCCAAAGGCCTCGCCGCCGGCCGGCTCAGCCTCCGGCAGACCGCGCAAGGCGGTGTAGAAGCGAGTCAGCGCGGCGCGGGCGTTTTCCAAGTGCTCCTCGTCATAGTTGAGCGGGCTGCGGTATTGGCTGGTGAGGATGAAGTAACGCACCTCCTCGGGCCGATAGCGAGCCAGGATCTCGCGCACGGTGAAGAAGTTGCCGAGGGATTTCGACATCTTCTCCTCGTTGATGCGCACGAAGCCGTTGTGCATCCAAACGTTGACGAAGGGTTCGCCGGTGGCCCCCTCGGACTGGGCGATCTCGTTCTCGTGGTGGGGGAACTGCAGGTCCATGCCTCCGCCGTGGATATCGAAATGGTTTCCCAGGCAACAGGTCGACATGGCCGAGCACTCGATGTGCCAACCCGGGCGCCCCGGGCCCCAGGGCGAGTCCCAATGGGGCTCCTCCGGCTTGGCCGCCTTCCAAAGGGCAAAGTCGAGGGGATCGCGTTTGGCCTCTTCCACCTCCACCCGAGAGCCGGCGCGCAGGTCTTCCGGGGCCTTGCCGGAGAGCTTGCCGTATCCTGGAAAACGGCTCACCGCGTAGTAGACGTCGCCGTTACCGGCCTCGTAGGCGAAGCCGCGTTCGATCAGCTTGCCGATCATGGCCAGGATCTCGTCCATATGAGCCGGTGGCCCGGGGCTCCTGGCTGGGCGGCAGCACGCCCAAGGCATCCGAATCCTCGTGCATGGCCCGGATAAAGCGCTCGGTCAGCGCGCGGAAGGGCTCGCCGTTTTCTTTCGCGCGATTGATGATCTTGTCATCAATGTCGGTGATGTTGCGCACGTAGTCCACCTGGAACCCCAGCTCCCGAAGGTAGCGGTAGACTACGTCGAACACTACCAACACCCGGGCGTGGCCCAGGTGGCAGTAATCGTAGACGGTCATGCCGCATACATACATGCGCACCCGGCCCGGCTCGATAGGGCGGAATTCCTGTTTTTGATTGCTGAGGTTGTTGTGGATCTTGAGCATGGACACACCCTGATAGGCCGGCGCCTGAATCTGCGGCATGTTAGCGGAAAGCCCCCTGTTCCACAAAGGCGGCGCCCGCGATCAGGTGGGGTTTCGGTGCGGGGACTGAGCCAGTATCATTGCCGCTTCCGAAGAGGCTAGGAGCACAACGAACAATGAAAGCGACGATTACTAAATTCACCTTGGCAGCCCTGCTGCTGATTGGCGCCTGGAGCGCCGTCCAGGCCGCGCCCCAGGTCCTCCTGGAAACCAGCGAGGGTAATGTTCGCGTAGAACTGGACCCGACAGCGGCGCCGCAGACGGTGGAGAACTTTCTTGCCTATGTGGACGCGGGCTTCTATGACGGCACCCTGTTCCACCGGGTGATCCCGAATTTCATGATCCAGGGCGGCGGCTTCACCCCGGAGATGGAGCGCAAGGAGACCCTCGACCCGATCCAGAACGAGGCCGACAATGGCCTCAAGAACCAGCGCGGCACCATTGCCATGGCGCGCACCGGCAACCCCCACTCGGCCACCGCCCAGTTCTTCATCAATCTGGCGGACAACGGTTTCCTCGACCACACCGCCAAGAGCGGCCGCGGCTGGGGCTATTGCGTGTTCGGCCGGGTGGTGGAGGGCATGGAGGTAGTCGACCGCATCGCCGCGGTGCCTACCGGGGTCGTCAACAACATGAAGGACGTACCCAAGGCGCCGGTGATTATCGAACGGGCCAGCCGCATCGAGACCGGGGAGCCCGAAACCGCCGCGCCGGCGGCCGACGAATCTCCCGCAGAAGCCAAAGCCGAATAGGAGCCAGCATGATCGTAATAACCACCAACCAGGGCGAGATCCGCATCGAGCTCGACCACGCCAAGGCCCCCAAGACCTGCGAGAACTTCGAGCAGTACGTGCGCGACGGCTTCTTCGACGGCACCATCTTCCACCGGGTGATACCCAATTTCATGATCCAGGGCGGCGGCTTCCGCCCCGGCATGATCCCCAAGCAGACCCGGGACCCGATCGAGAACGAAGCCAACAACGGCCTCAGCAACCTCACCGGCAGCATCGCCATGGCCCGCACCGCGCAGCCGCACTCCGCCAGCGCCCAGTTCTTTATCAATGTCTCGGACAACCAGTTCCTGGACTACCCGGGTCAGGACGGCTGGGGCTACTGCGTATTCGGCCGGGTGGTGGAAGGCATGGACGTGGTGAACAAAATTCGGGCCGTGCCGACAGGCACCGCCATGGGCCACCAGGACGTGCCCACCAACGACATGGTGATCGACAAGGTCGAAATCGTCGACTGAACGGAGCCCGGCGGCGTGAGCGAGACCCTGTTCATCTCCGACCTGCACCTGTCCGCCACTCGCCCGGGCTGCACCGAACTGCTGCTCGGGTTCCTAGCGGCCCGGGCCCGGGATGCCGATGCCCTGTATATTCTGGGCGACCTGTTCGACGCCTGGATCGGCGACGACGACCCGGCCCCGCCCAATCCACAGGTGATCGCCGGGCTGCGGGCGCTCAGCGACAGCGGCACCCCGGTCTACCTGCAGCACGGCAACCGGGACTTCCTCATCGGCCAGGCATTCGCCGAGGCCAGCGGTTGTCAGCTGCTGCCGGACCCGGTGCGGATCGACCTCTACGCCACCCCGACACTGCTGATGCACGGCGACCTGCTCTGCACCGACGATACCACCTACCAGGCGATGCGCGGCCAGATCCGCTCACCGGCCTTCACCCAGCAATTCCTGGCCCGTCCGATCCCGGAGCGCCGCGCCATCGCCGACGACTACCGCCGCCGCAGCGGCGAGGCCACCTCGCTCAAGGCGGACGACATCATGGACGTCAACCAGCAAGCAGTGGAGCAAGTGATGCGCGAACAGGGTGTGCGGCGTCTAATCCACGGCCATACCCATCGCCCGGGCCGGCACGCGTTCCAGCTCGACGGGGAATCCGCCGAGCGTCTGGTGCTGGCCGAGTGGCACCAGGACCGGGGCCAAGTATTGTGCGCCGGGCCTCAGGGATTACGGGTAGAACCCGCAGGCGGGAACGCCTGAGCCGGCAGCCGGTCTGCCCGGGCTCCAGGCGGGGCCTCTTTATCAAGGCCCGGATGCACCGCGAATCTGATCCATGGATAGCCGGCGGTAGCCCTCAGGCAGGCGAAACAGGGCCGGATCGACGGCAAAATCCGGCTTGAAATCCACCAATAGTTGGCGACCCCCGGGGTCGGTGAGCTCCACCGGGAGCCCGTATTGCAGGTCGCGCACCGGGGCATAGACGTGGATTGCCAGGTCGCAGGGACTGGTCATTTCGGGCGGCAGACCCACCAGGCCGGCGGCCTGTTGCTCGGCCAGGGCGGTGCGGAACTCGCGCAATCCCTCAAGGGCATCGCTCATCAGCCCGGGGGCGGCGATCAGGCGAGTGCAAAGTTGCTCGTTGGCGAACAGTTGGTAGCCCACGGGCCGGCCGCCGCTCAGCTCGGGGGCGTCGCCGGGCTCGAAGGGGCGCTCGCTGAGGCAGCAGGTCGGTCGGGGTCTCTGGCCCGGGCGCCGGTGGCCCGCATGCTCGAGCACAGTTCTGCGCCTCGTGGTCCACCGAGTAAATGGTCTGTTGGCCGCGGTCGTAGAGCACGAAACCGGTGTCTTCGTGACCGCCGCCCTGGTCCATACGCAGGTATTCGGGGGTAACCATGATGCGGGAGATTTGCGGGATGCTTTCCGGTTCCTCGACTCGGTATACCAGCAATCCCACCTCGGTGCTCGGAGTCCCGGCCAATGCCGGACCCGCGGTGAGCAACAGCAGGCCGGCGAGCAGGCACCGGGCAGGTTTCAGGATCGCTTGCATAGTTCCTCCAATCGGGTCAATTCGTGCTCGCTGAAGCCCGCCCGGAGCCGGGCCTCCCGATGCAGGGGACAGCGGATCTCGCCGCCCAGGTAGTCGTCGATCAGCTTGAAGTAGGTGGCTTCGGGATCGAGGCCGCGCTCTTGGCACAGATAGCGGAACCAGCGGCTGCCGGCCTCGACGTGGCCCTCTTCTTCGGCCAGGATCACCTCCAGCACCGCCACGCTGGCTGGATCGCCGGCCTGGCGGAAGCGCCTGATCATGGGCGGCGTCACGTCCAAGCCCCGGGCCTCGAGCACTCGCGGCACCATGGCCATGCGTGCCAGCAGATCCTCGGCGGTGCGCTGGGCCATGTACCAGAGACCATTGTGGGCGGGGAAATCGCCGTAGGCCCGCCCGAGGTCGCGCAAGCGCTCGCGCAGCAACCCGAAGTGCTGGGACTCCTCCAGGGCCACCTGCACCCAGTCGCCATAGTATTCCCGCGGCAGGCCGCGAAAACGGTAGACCGCGTCCCAGGCCAGGTTGATGGCATTGAACTCGATGTGGGCGACCGCGTGCAGCAGGGCCGCCCGCCCTTCCTCGCTGCCGATACCGCGCCGGGCCAGCTGCCGGGGATGCACCAGCTCCGGCCGTTGCGGGCGGCCGACCCGCTCGGCGGGCTCGGGATCCGGGGCCGGGCCCAGATCCAGACGGCCGGCTTCCCAGTCCGCCGCCGCGGCACGGGTCAGCGCCAGCTTGACGTCGGGGTCGCTGGCGAACAAGCACTCGCCGGCTCGCTCGAACAGGTTCCCACCGGTGCTCATGGCGCGGCCTCGGCCAGCTTGAGCCCAAGCATCAGGTCCATCACATTGGTGCCGGTGGGGCCGGTATTCACCAGATCGCCGCTGGCGGCGAGAAAGCTGCCGGCATCCGCCAAGGCCAGGCAATCGCCGGCGTCCAGCCCCTGCTCGCTGCCGCGCCGGATGCTGTCGCCGTCCACCAGGGCACCGGCGTCGTCGGTAGGACCATCGCTGCCATCGGTGCCGGCGGAGAGGTAATAGACCCCGGTCCGGCCGGCGATCTCCTGAGCCGCAGCAAGCGCCAGCTGCTGATTGCGGCCACCCCGGCCGGGCTCTGGCGGCAATCGCACCACCGGTTCCCCGCCCCAAATCTGGACCCCGGCGGGGCCGCTCAGGAGCTGGCGGGCCATCTGCACCCCCTCCCGCTCGGCCTCGCCACCCCGGAAGCCAGCGTGTTCCTGCACCGCATAGCCCAGCTCCCGTGCCCGAGCGGCAGCGGCCCGGCGGGCGTCGTCCAGGCAGGCGACAATCCGCAGTTCGGGCGTGCTCGGCTCGGGCAGCCGGGCACGCTCGGCCAGCCCAGTCTCCACCAGTTCCAGCAGCCACTCCGGCAGTTCCAGGGCACGCACCCGCGCGTCCAGATCCGGGTCCGGGACCAGCAACCCCGAGCCAATCGCGGCCGGGTCGTCACCGGGCACGTCTGATATCAAAAGGCCCCAGGCCGGGCGCCCGCCCAGGCGTGCGATCAGGCCCCCGGCCTTGATGGCGGAGATGGATTTGCGCACCAGATTGATCTCGCCGATCGCCAATCCTGAGCCCAGCAGCCAGCGGTTCACCCGTTGCAGCTGCTCCAGGCCGACCCCGGGCACCGGCAGCTCCACCAGGCTTGAAGCGCCGCCGGAGATCAGGAACAGCAGCGGCTGCCGGGGTCCAAGCGCGTCGAGCAAGGCCGCCAGCTCCGCGCCGGCAGCCAGGCTGGTCTCGTCCGGCAGCGGATGGGCACCCTCGCGCCCGCGCAGACCCAGGCGCTGCAACCGCGGCAGGTCGAGGTGCCCGGGTTTGGAGATAACCAACCCGCCGGCAAGGTCCCGTCCCAGGACCGCGGCAGCCCCTTCCGCCATGGCCTGAGCCGCTTTGCCTATCGCCACCAGGTACTGCGGCCCGGTCCGGCGTTCGTCGTGCAGGGCGGCGCTCACCGCGGGGGCGCCCCCAACTCTATCCAGAGCGGCCTGAAAGATGTCGAGCAGGTCCTGCTGGGGATTGGCGGTCAAGGCGGGCGGCTCCTGTTGGTGGGGGTCAAATCGCGCCCCGGACGTCCATTATTTCGGCCCAGGCCCCGCTATTCAAGGGCAGCGGCATCCGGACAGCCCCGGCGATTGTGGTAAAATTCGCCGATTAAACCCCGCCTGAGGCCGATCGACTTGGAAAGTCTGCATCTACGCCGGAATTTCAGCCGCAATGTGCTGTTGCGGATGCTGGTTTTGGCAGGACTTGGAGCCGGCCTTCTGTACTGGAAGCTGGACCTGATCAACGACGTCTACTTCCGCAACCAGCTCACCTACACCGGACTGGCCATCAACGGCGCCATCCTCGCCTTGTTCGCCCTCGGCCTGCTGCGCATGATCGGTATCCTGTTCAGCTACGCCGGGGAAGAACGAGCCCTGCGCCGCTTCCTCGACAACCTGGAAGAAGTCCCCAACGACGCTCTGTACCGGATCCCCCACCGTTCCATCATCTACCGCCGCTACCGCATCATGGAGCGGCTGCGCGAGGCGCATACGCCGATCAATCACGGCGCCCTGGCCTCGACCCTGGTGGCAGCCGAGAGCACCCGCAACAGCCTGCCGAAGTTTATTTACAACACCCTGATCCTGACCGGTGTGTTCGGCACCATCGTATCGCTCTCCATCGCCCTGATCGGGGCCTCGGACCTGCTCGAATCGACGGTCAATGTCGGTGGCATGGGAATGGTGGTGCACGGCATGTCGACGGCGCTTTCGACCACGATTACCGCCATCGTCTGCTACCTCTACTTCGGCTATTTCTACCTCAAGCTCAACGACGTACAGACCAACCTGATCGCCGGCGTCGAGCAGGTCACCGCCCAGTACCTGGTGCCCCGCTTCCAGGTCGAAGCGGACAATATTCTGTACGAGTTTTCCGGTCTCATCCGCTCCCTGCAGAGCCTGGTCAACCAAATTGAGAACTCCCAGCACAGCTTCGAGGCGATCCAGCAGCACCTGGTCAACACCCTCGACACCTACAGCAGCAAGGTGCATTCCCTATCCGATGACATGGGCGCGCTCAAGCGCCTGCTGCGCACCGGCTTCCGCCTGCCCGCCGACGAATGAACCTCGGCGGCGGCTTTGTCGACCTGCGGGTAGGCCGTCAAGAGAGCGCGGCGGACGATAGCTTCTGGCCCTCTTTCACCGACATCATGACGGTGATCGTGATGATCTTTCTGCTCGCCATGGTGGTGCTGCTGGTTCGCAATATGGAGCTAGTCAACGAGCTGCGCGCTACCATGGAGGCCGAGCGCAGTGCCGCCGCGCTGGCCCGGGCCACCGGCGAAGAGAAAGAAAGCCTTACCCTGCAGCTAATCGCCACCGAGAACGAGTTGTCCATGCTGCGCCTGCAGGTGATGCGCCTGGAGGAACAGCGCGAGGAGCAGGAAATCGCCATCG
Source organism: uncultured Gammaproteobacteria bacterium (assembly GCA_963753615.1). Lineage (GTDB taxonomy): Bacteria > Pseudomonadota > Gammaproteobacteria > Chromatiales > Chromatiaceae > CAVWCW01. The sequence continues at coordinate 5,041 of CAVWCW010000025.1, read as the reverse complement.
CCAGCCAGCAGCGACAGCTATCCCGGGTGAGCGGCGAGCGCGACGACCTGATGGCTCTGAGCCGCCAGCTAAGCGGCGAAAACGAGCAACTGCGCGACCGCTTCCGCGTCAGCCAACGCTCCCTGCAAGGACTGCGGCAGGACTACGAGCGCCTGCGCGGCCGCTATGCCAGCAGCAGCCAGGAACTGGACCTGCTACGCGAGACCGTCCGCAGTCAGGAGCAGGAATTGAGCGGCGCCCGCGCCCGCCTCCGGGAGGCCGACCTGCTGCTGGCCAATGCCGAGACCGAATACGCCGACCTCAAGCAAAAATACGACAAGCTGATCAAGCCCGCCCGCTCGGCCCGCGGCCGCTTCCTGGTGGAAGTGCGGTACTCAAAGCCCGGGGGACGACCCCTGATCGCCTTCCGACCCCAAGGGGAGGAGAGCTTCCGCGACCTGACTCGGGCCGAGTTGGAGCGCGAACTCGAGCGCCTCGACGGCCAACACCCGGGCGGGCTCTACATCAAGGTGATCTTCCCCGAAAACAGCGGGCTGTCCTATAATGAGGCCTGGAAATTCACCTCCGAACTGCACAGCCGCTTCGACTATTACTATCGGGAAAATGCCGAGGCGACAGAATCCGAAAGCACCCCGGAGCCGGCACCCCAGCAGCCGTAAGTCCAGCTCAGGCTACGAGACCGCCGCTGTTTTCCGGACCGCTTTCGAGGCGAACTGGAGCCATTTGACGCCGGCCGATATCTTTCCGGGTATACGATGTTTCTCAGTTTCTCTTGACCAGCTCGAATCTGATCCCGATTCCTATGCCCGCAACCGACTCAACCCATTTCGTCGACCTCCTGCGCCACGGTGAACCCGCCGGCGGAGACCGTTTTCGCGGCGCCCTGGATGACCCTCTCAGTGAGACCGGCTGGCAACAGATGCGGACCACGGTCGACGGGGTCGCCCCCTGGGACTTGATCATTACCTCGCCGCTCAAGCGCTGCGCGGAGTTCGCCTCCGAATTGGCGGACCGGCACGGCTTGGCGCTCGAAGTCGAACCCGAACTGAGAGAGATCGCTTTCGGCCAATGGGAAGGGGTCAGTTACCAGGACATGCAGGAGAAACATCACCAAGCCTTTTGGGAATTTTTCCAAGATCCGGTTAACAACACGCCGCCGGGTGCAGAGCCGCTGCTCGAATGCCAGAGACGAGTACATGCGGCCTGGGACGACCTAATCGCACGGAACCCTGGCAAACATCTGCTGGTAGTCGCCCACGGCGCTGTTATTCGTATCATTTGCAGCCGGATTTTGGAGACGCCACCACAGGCGATGTTCCGGCTCGAAGTCCCCTATGCGTCGCTAACCCGAGTCAGGTGTCTGCCGGAGGGACAGCGCATCGTGTTTCATGGCAAAACAGCCTAGCGCATGAGGTGTTGGCGACGGCCAAAAAAGGATTCATGGCCTGCCCCTGTTATCTTCCATTGACAGTAAGCAGCAACACAACGACTTGGAAAATTGTGAGTGAAAGGAGCGTCTGTTAGGCCGCGATAGCGGACGCCCGTTTAGCGCCGGCGTTTTGTCTTGCTTCTCCACGAAGGCTTTGGCTTTGGCGCCTTTCCCCCGCTTCGCCGATGTCACCGAGGCGCGGTCTCGACTGTTGGGGGCAAATACGCCATGGAAGCGCGTCAAATTGGCCCGGGGCTCGGGCACCAGGGCGGTGAGTCGGGCGATGGCGTGCACGGATGCACTAATGCCACGGGCGCAGGATGCGCAGGAGCGGCGAAATCCAGCGGCTCGAAGATGACATGGGTGGTGCCATGCCTACAACACTCGCTGCGCTCGCGGGGCAAGCTTTCGCGGTAGGGCGTCTTGAGCTGGTAGCGGACGTTGCCATCGGGCGTGAGCGGCAGGCGCTGTTCCGAGACCGCCGAGCGGCTGCAGACGCAATTGCCCTAAGCGTCTAAGTAACCTACATCCATGTAGGGCAACGTAACGGCACAGCCGTTATAGCTTCTGGTGTTGATGGGCCTTGGCGGCGACGCCGGCATGCAGCGAGAACCCTGCCACTTGGCCCACCGGGTCGTCGAACGGCTCTTCGCTGGCCGGCAGGGTTTGCAGTGTGAATACCTTGCGGCTCGCCTGCGGCCCAACGGTAATGCGGTAGGTGATCGAGTTGCCCATCAGTTGATCCATCGTCCCCTCCTCCGCGGCCTCGGCGGCCAGGAAGCGCTGCTCGGCGTCGCACTCCAGCAAACCCTGGCGCTACAGAAAGTGCTCGACACGCTCCGCGATCGTGTGGGTCAGTTCGGCGAACTTGGTGGTGGTCGGGGCCCTCACCCAGCGAAACCACTCGACCTTCCTATTGGCCCCCACGACATAGACCCCATCCAGGAACAGCATGTGGAAGGCTGATCTCCCTGATCGCTACGGGGACCTTGGGCTTTATCCAGACGCAGCTGGAACTGCGAAGATTCGTGCCCCACCGTTGGGCGGCCTACACGACACTCTGCCTCGCCGCCGTCCACATGCTCATGCACGGGGGTAGACTTTGGCACTACCTTAGGGACACGGACAAATCAGGCTCAGATCATTCGGAGGCGCGGCACCGCTGAACGTGGTTCGGCTCGACTCTGTCTGCGGCTCGGGGTCCATGCGGCTCGGGTTTTCGCATCGTACTAAAGTGCGAGACCTGACGTTGCTTAGTCACTGTCAGTCCGCGCTGACCGCTTTCCCTTCTGCACCCGCTGCGCACATCGGCCTCATTCGTCATCATCGGTAGGGGAAGGGCGCATTACATTCGCTTCGCGCAGAACTTCGAGGAATCTTTTCTGGCCGTATGCGGCCGCCTCGTCCAGGGGTGTCAGCCCCCGCTTGTTCTTGGCATTGAGGTCGGCCCCGCGCTCGAGGAGAAGCTTCGCCGCCGTCCAATGGGCGTTTACGGCGGCCCGGTGCAAAGGTGTAGACCCATCTTTGGTTCTGGCGTTGACGTCGGCGCCACTATCGATTAGCAATTTGGCAACACCGACGTGGCCCTTGAATGCGGCGCGGTGGAGCGGCGTTCGACCCTCCCTGTTTCGGGCCCCAACCTTGGCTCCGTGGCGGATCAAGGTCTCTGCCACGTCCCTGCGGCCCATGAAGGCGGCGCGGTGGAGCGGCGTCCGCCCGTCCTGGTTCTTGGCATTGATCTTGGCGCCGTGGGCAAGCAGCAATTCCACGACCGGGAGATTGCCCTTAAATGCGGCGTAGTGCAGCGGTGTTCCTCCCGTGCTTCCCCGGGCATTGATGTCGTCACCCTGGACAACAAGACGTTCGGCTCGGACCTTGTCTCCGTCGAAGGCGGCGCGGTGAAGCGGGGTGTCGACCGAGGCGTTACGCCCGGCCCGCCAGTGTGAGATCTGACCGTATGCCAGGACCGTAATGATGGGAAACAGGGCGGTCAGCGCTATGATACCGAAACCGTCCAGCAGTGGGCTGCGGCCGGGAATGGTGGAGGCCAATCCCAATCCCAGGGCCGCCACAACGGGGACCGTGACGGTCGAGGTTGTGACCCCTCCCGAGTCATATGCCAAGGCGCTGATCAGGCGCGGCGCGAAAATGGTTTGGATAATCACTACGACGTAGCCCGCTATGATGAAGTAGTGGAGCGGCATGCCGGTAACGATCCGGAAGGTGCCGAGGGTGACTCCTGCGGCGGCACCGATAGCGACAGCCACCCGCAAGCCCAAACTCCGGATTGCACCGCCCGAGACGGCTTCCGCCTTGTAAGAGACCGCAATCAGCGCTGGTTCGGCGATTACGCACGAGAACCCGATGGCGGTACCGAACAGGTAAACCCAGATGTAATCCTGCCAGCGTACGGATTCCAGCACAGCCGCTCCGGCACCGTAAATAAATTCGGGGCTGGTCAATTGCTGGGCCATGAGCTTACCCAACGGGAACAGTGCCATTTCCAAGCCTTCGAGAAAAAAGGCCAGACCTATCAGCACATAGATGAATCCGAGGAGGATCTTTCTCGGGTGCGGGAGGGGCCGCCGAATAACCAGGTATTGGAATAAGAGTATCAGGACCACGATGGGCAAGACATCCCAGATTGTACCCATCAGCGTATCGAGGAGAGTCTGGGTGTCGAAAAAGATCTTGAAAAAATCCACGCTGTCTCCGTCGCTGCTTCAGCTGCCGCGGTAGACGGCCCGGAAAGGCTGTTTTCCTGCGCCTCCCCGAGGATAGCGGAAGGCCGATAATTCACCAGCACCAAGGGCCAAGACCTGAGGCCGTCCGCCGGGTCCACAGGGCTCCGGTGATGATTTCGGATCGACAGGCTTAAGGTTACCCTTAAAACGATAGACCAGAGATATCGATAGGCCAATCCCGAATCGGTCATCCACCGACCTGTTTGGGATAAAACGGGCACCGTGGAGAACGGGGAATCGGGGTCACGGGAATCGGAGTCAGGTCGCGCATCGCAGCATCGCCCCCTAAACACTCTGCCTACCGTTGCCAGGTGGATGCCGAAGTACTCCGCTATCTCGCTGTAGCTGTAGGCGCCAGTCGCATACAGAACGATCAGGGTCACAGAACGATCGGGGTCACCATTTAACTGAATACGATCACTAAACCGGCCTTTCCCTCGGATAGCTTGGCCACCGGTGATCGACCGCGCTGTGCGTTGAGTATAGGCGCATAAACGCCCTTTCCCCCCAGATCCCTGATCCATCGGGTATCCTCCGGTCGTCAGGCAGCCGTCAACCTGCCTGCGACGCGATATCGGCCGGAATCCCAGCCTCTGGAGCCGGGAAATGGTCCGCAAGCGAAGGCGATTTGGGACGGATTCTGACGGTCAGGCCGAGCGCTGCCGTGCCTCGCCCATGGGGGTCAGCGCCAGTGGTGTGGGTCGAGTGGGAACTGATTGATCAGAACAAACTCGTCTGCGGTGGCACCACAGAGGGGAGCAACTAGGAATGTGCTGCGCAGGCCTCTTTGGTGTTGAGTTGGGAGAGTATCTGGTTGATGAATAATTGGGGACGCCACCATTCTTCGGCGGGTGAAAGCAGCATTTCA
>CAVWCW010000024.1:0-90765 GCA_963753615.1 uncultured Gammaproteobacteria bacterium | reverse complement strand
GGGCATCCTGACCCTGGGGCTGGCGCTCTTTCGCCTGTTCTGGCGCTGGCTGCGGCCGCCGCCCCCGGACCAGGAGCTGCCAGGCTGGCAGCGGCGGGCCGCCGCGGCGCTGCATGGGCTGGTCTACTTGCTGTTGCTGCTGATGCCGCTCAGTGGCTGGTTGATCAACTCGGCGGCCAAGTTTCCGTTCCGCGTGTTCGGGCTGTTTCCGCTGCCGCATTTGGTCGGCCCCGACAAGGCCCTGCAGGCGAACCTGGAGCTGCTGCACCTGATCGGCTTCTGGTGTTTGGCCGGGTTGTTGTTGGCGCATATCGGCACCGCCCTCGACCATCATTTTCGGCGCCGCGACCGGGTGCTGCGGCGCATGCTTCCGGCCTGGGGGAGCTGGCGGTGAGGGGCTGGCTGCTGGCCGTCTGGCTGTGCCTGCCGGGGTTGGCCTGGGCCCAATCCTGGCTCAGCGATCCGGGGCAGGGCCGGCTCGCCTTCGAGGCCCGCTGGGAGGGCAGTCCGGTGCCCGGCGAGTTCCGCCGCTTCAGCGTGCGCCTGCAAGCCGACCCCGGGACCGGGGTCCCCACCTCGCTCGAGGTGCGTGTGGAGGTGCCCAGCCTGGCCACCGAACTGGCGGACGTAGACGCCGCCCTGGCCGAGCCGGAATGGTTCGACTTCGCCGGCCACCCCGAGGCCCGCTACCGAGCCGACGACATCCAGCCCCTCGGACCCGGCCGCTACCGGGCCGCCGGCGAGCTGAGCCTCAAGGGGCTGAGTCGTCCGCTGCCGCTGGAACTCGTCTGGAATACCGGCCCGGCCGGCGCCCGCTTGAGCGGCGAACTGGTGCTCGACCGCAGCGCCTTCGGCATTGGCAGCGGCGAATGGGCTGCTCCCGAGCCCATCGCCCTGGAGGTCAAGGTGCGTTTCGATTTGGGGCTGCAACCGGAGTAGAGGAGGAGGCTGGATGGCGACGAAATTATCGGTGAACCTGGGCCTGGCGGCCGCCCTGGTGTTGGCGGCAACCCAGGCGGCCCCTGCGGAGACGGTAAAGATCACCCCGCTCGGCAGCCACGACGGAGAGTTCTGCCGCTACGACCGCGCCCTGATCCTGGAGGACCCGGACGGGACCCGATTGCTGTACGACGCCGGCCGTACCTTGGCTGGCGCCGACGACCCCAGGCTCGGCGATATCGACGCGGTGCTGGTGAGCCACCTGCACGGCGACCACGTGGGCGACCGCCACCTGGCCTTCGTCAATGCGGGCAGCTGCGCCGAGCCGGAGTTTGCCTTGAAGCCCGCTCTCGATACCACCAGCGCACAGATTGCCCTCGCCAAGGGGGCCAAGATCGTCACCGGCAGCGAGATGCCGAAGTTCTTCGCCGCCAAGCTCAAGGCCCTCGGGGGCGACCCGGCGGCGGCTCAGCTGGTGCGCTTCGGCGGCTCGCGCCAGGTTGGCGGGGTGCGCGTAACCACCGTCCCCGCGGTGCATTCCAACGGCGTCGCCGGGGCCCTGATCGGCGGCGAGCTCGGGACGATGCTGGATGCCGCCGGCCTTACCGCTTATGCAGGCCCCCCTACCGGCTATGTGCTGACCTTCTCCAATGGCTTGGTGGTCTACCTGTCCGGCGATACCGGCATCACCGCCGAGCAGGATACGGTGGTGCGCCGCCACTACCGGGCCCGGCTGGCGGTGATCAATATCGGCGATACCTTCACCACCGGCCCCGAGGAAGCCGCCTTCGTGGTCAACGAGCTGATCCGGCCGGCCGCCGTCATCGCCTCCCATGCCAACGAGGCGGCCACCGCCGGCGGCAAGCCCATCCCCGGCACCCGCACCGAGACCTTCATCCAGACCAGCAAAGTGCCCGTGCACCTGCCCTTGAGCGGGCGCACCATGGAATTCGATGCCCGGGGGCATTGTCTGGCGGGGTGTTAGGCGGCATACTTCGCCGGCGCGCGGGTCTTCCGGGAACGAATATTCCGCTCCATCTAGCGGCGTCCGCCACCAAACGGGCTCGGGGGAAGCGCTATGCAACCGCGTTTTCCTGGCTGCGAAACCAAGGCCCCGCAAATCATGCAATACGCCATCTCCAAGGCAGAGATCAACCAGCTGCCGCTGCTGCAATTCTCCGAAGCCGTTCATGTCGTTCGGGAGGATTCCGAGGTCGAAGCGGCGCTCACCGCTTTGGCACAAAACGACTTGCTGGGGTTCGATACCGAAACCCGTCCGGCCTTTCGCAAGGGACAGCATTACCTGCCGAGCCTGCTGCAGTTGGCGGGGCGCGACGCGGTCTACCTGTTTCAGCTCAGGAAGTTGAGAGATCTCGGGCCTTTGTTTTCCCTGCTGGAGGATGCGAGTCTGCTCAAGGCCGGAATCTCCATCCGTGCCGACCAAGCCGAGTTGCAGGGCCTGCACCCCTTCGAGCCGGCGGGATTTTGCGACGTCGGGAAGATGGCGAAGACCAAGGGTTTTCGCAACACCGGGTTGCGGCCTCTGGCGGCCTTGTTGCTGGGGCAAAGAGTCGGCAAGGGGGCGCAGGTAACCAATTGGGCGCGGGATCCGCTGACCCCGCGGCAGATTACTTATGCGGCGATCGATGCCTGGGTGTCGCGCCGGCTTTATCAGGCGGTTCTGGACGCCCCGGCCAATCCCGAACCCAAGCGGCGCCGGTAGCGCTGCGCGGTGACCCGCGTCCGCAGGCGGTCGGGCCGGGGGCTCGATGGTTGCAGGCCAAGCGGTCCTCGGGTCAGGAACTTGGACCGCTCGGTCTGTCGTGGTCGCTGGCCCTTACTGGGCGAAGCTGGCGTCGTCGACCAACACCGAATACTGGTAGCCGAAGCCGAAGTCCTTGTCGGTATCCACTGTGCCCTCGGCGGTAACGATTTCGCCGATGCCGGCGATTTCGGTCGCAGATCTGAAGATCAGCCGATCGCTCCCCGCGGCGCCGGTTCCGTCCTGCAGGTGGACCCAGTTCAGCCCCATGATATTCGGGGAGACCTTGACCACCTTGCCGCGGACGCGGACGGTCTTACCTTTCAGATCCTGCTTGCCGGCGAACACCTCGGCAATGGTGTATCCGCCTTCGGCCTTTTCCATAGGCTCCATCGGAGCGGTCGCGACCGGGGTGGCTGCTATCGCGGGCGCGGCCGGGGCCCCCGAGCCGCCGTTCAGGCCGCCAATGAACATGATCTCGTCAAAGGTGCGGTTCAGGCTGCGGCTGGTGAAGTTTTGCATCATCATCTGCTCGCTGAAATCCACCTGGTCGCCGACCGCGATCTGGGCGGCGGGGGCGGCGGCCCAATAGACTGCGCCGTCTTCGTCCACCTTGACGTAGGTGTAGCCTCCGCCGTCCATGGTTTCGAGCACGGTCGCGGAATGCATGGGTCCGCCAAACGCCGGCGCGATTGTCGCAGTCACGAGTAAGACCGCTGCGACCAGCGGAGTACGGGAGTTGCTGGGCATGAATTTGGCTCCTGGGGGTGGGGTGAGTCGGAGAAAGGCTGAACCAAGCCATCCGTGGCTGCTCTTTCGCAGCCTTTCGAAACGTCGCTCTTGAGCCTAGCAAAAAACCGATGTCCTCGCCCGCCAGCCGTCAACATTTGGTCGAGGAGCGGCAGTCTGAAGCTATCGACCTCCTAGCTTAAACCTTCAAATGAATCTCCCGCCAAAGCTTCCGATAGGCCTTGGCGGGGCCGCTTCCGGGGGCGAAGTGAACCACCGGAGCGCGCATCTCCCCCATCAGTTCCACCTTTTTGGAATCCGGAATGCTGGTCTTGAGAAGTTCCCGGAATTCCTGAGGCAGGTTAGCGACGGTTTCCCGGTGCAGGCGGCGGTTCTTGTTGTACATGGAAAAGAAGGGCAGCAGCTTGAGGTGGTGCGAGCGCTCCTTCTTGAAGTAGCGCAGCAGTTGCTGGTAGGTGCGCACCGACAGGGTGCTGGGGATCAGGGGGATGAGCAGGGCGTCGGCGGCGTAGAAAATGTTCTCGGATACGAGGGAGATGCTGGGAGCGCTGTCGATAAACAGCAGATCGTATTCGCGGTTGATCGGCGACAGCAACTTGATCAGCTGCTTGGTGGGCTTTTTGCTGTCTCCCAGGGCGAGGTCGAAGTTGCGGAACGAGAAGTCCGCCGGGATCAGATCCAGGCCCTCGTAATCCGTGGCCTTGGCGGCGTCGTCGAGCAGGGTCTTGCGACGCACCAGGCGCTCCACACCCCCCTTGATGCGCGGCTTGACGCGGAAATAGAAGCTCGCCGCGCCCTGCGGGTCCAGGTCCCAGAGCAGGGTGCGGTAGCCGTCGCGGGCTGCCAGGTAGGCCAGGTTGACGGCGCTGCTGGTCTTGCCAACGCCGCCTTTTAGGTTGTAGGTCGCGAGGATCTTCATGGGGTCTCCGGCTGTAGCCCCGCCGGGGGGGAAAACAGCGCTTGCATTCGGGTCTGAGATTCGTCGTCGCTGAACTTAGCGAAACGCTTGGCGAAGCCCTTGCGGACCTTGACCTCACGGTCGGCCATATCACTGATCAGCAGGTCCATGGCCTCCAGTGCCGTTTGCTGGACCAGGCGCTGTTCTGCGCGCATCTCCGCAATGAAGCGGCGCAGCCGCTGCTGCTGCAGTTCCAGGTCTTCGAAGGTTTCCAGGTTATCTTCCAGCCGGTCGAGGCGCCGCTTGACCTGATTCAGGCGCTTTTTCTGGCACAGGGGATGGAAGAATTCGAGTAGGTACTGCAGTTCCTTGCACGCCTTGTGCAACTCGATCAGGGGCGCGGCCGGGGTGTTGTCGCTGATTTTCCGACCCTGGGTCACCAGGGCCTCATAAGCGGGGCCGACGAGGCCGGCGGCCAGCGTTTCGACCGGCGCCTCGGCCGGGTCCTCGGGGCGCGCCAGTTGATGCTCCAGGAGCTTTCGCCACCCCTCCACCAGGCGGTGGTAGCGAGGGCTTCGCAGGGCCACGTTCAGGTCCCGGTGCTCGCTGAGCTTGTGGTCGCGGAGGAAGCTGCGGAACGGCTCCAGGTAGCTGTCTTGGCCCGGAGGCAGACGCGATTTGTACTCTTCCAGCAGCATCAGGTAGACGTCCAGCTGGCGGGTCGGGCGGGACACCTTCTCGAGCCAGGCGAACTCCTCCAGGTAGCGCCGGGTGTCCACGCCGGGAAAGGCCCCCGGCAGCTTGCTCAGCAGCAGCTCGGCGCGGCTGGCGGCGGCGCGCAGGTCGTGCAGGAACTCGCTGTCGAGGTCGCGGCAGGCGCCGTCCAGGTTGGTCTGCAGGTGCTCCAGCAGTTGCAGGTGCACCCGCGCCACGGCATGGCTGCCGGCCATGCCGGGGCTGATTGCGTAGCGCAGCTGGCTGGAATACTCCCCGGCCTGCAAGCCAAGCGCATGGAGGGCGGATGCCAGAGGGTCTTCGCGCGCGGGGCGAAGCCCGCGCTTGCCGCCAAGAGCTCGTTGCAGCTTGGCCGCCGCCTTGGCGTAGCCGCGATAGGGGAACAGATAAAGGCGCTGCGGCAGGCTGATCTGTTTGGTGCTTTGGGGCAGCAGGATCTGGTCTCGACGCAGTTCCAGTCGCACCATGGTCTTGCCTTCGTCGTCGACGAGGCGCAGGCCTCGCACTTCGCTGTCGAGGGCCACCTTAGGGTGCATGGCACGCACCCCGGTTATTGCTTCCAGCCGGGCTCGGATGGCCGGGGCGGTGAAATCAGAGGCGAAATGGGGCACTTGGGGCATGCGCTGCTGCAGCAGCACCTCGCCGCTGCCGACGCTGCGCCAGATCAGGCCCTGGCCATTGCTGTCGCGGGCCAGTTCGAGCACGCTGCCGTGGGCGAAAAGGCGCCAGTCGAAGGTATCCAGGTACTGGCGCTGGACGTTGAACAGGGGGTCTTCGATCGGGATCTGATTGCCGGAGATCAGACCGCGTAGCTCGTCCAGGCCGAATCCCGCTGGTAGATCGAAGATGTAATTAAGTTTGGGTTGCATGGTCTCCCCCTCTGCTGACGAGTGGTCCGGTCGCCGGGGGCAGAGCCCCGACGGCAGGGAAACGGCAACGAGAGAAGCAAAAGGGACGAAACTGCTTATCTTTTTAGCTTACACCAAATGTTGCGATTTTGTTAAACGCCTCCCGATTTGCCAACCTTGGGCTCGGGTCTATGCTTGAAGGAGAGCCAATCGGGAGTCTTAGTCATGGCCGTTCGGGCCTATGTAACCACCCTGTTGCTGGTCGCCGCGGTCGGATTTTTGTCCGTCGTGCCCTTGCCCTGCGTGGCGGCGTCCGGCGTGGTTTGGGTACTGGAGGTGGAGGGAGCCATCGGCCCGGCCAGCGAGGACTATATCGGGCGCTCCCTGGACAAGGCGGCCGACCAGGGGGTGACGCTGCTGGTGTTGCGTATGGATACCCCGGGCGGCCTTGACACCTCGATGCGGGCCATCATCAAGCGCATCAATGCCTCGGCGGTGCCGGTGGCGGTGTTTGTGGCCCCCAGCGGAGCCCGGGCGGCCAGCGCCGGCACCTACCTGCTGTACGCGGCCCACATCGCGGCCATGGCGCCGGGCACCAACCTTGGTGCCGCCACGCCGGTGCAAATGGGGGGGCTGCCCAGCCCCGAGCAGGGCGACGAAGCCGGCGCATCGGCTGGTTCCGAACCGGCCGGCATGAAGCAGAAGCTGGTCAACGACGCGGTGGCCTATTTGCGCGGCCTGGCGGAGATGCGCGGGCGCAATGCGGACTGGGCGGAAAAAGCCGTGCGCGAGGCCGCCAGCCTCCCGGCCCAGGAGGCGCTGAAACTGGGGGTGATCGACCTGGTGGCTGCGGACGTGCCGGAATTGCTGCGCTCGATCGATGGGCGCAGGGTATCGGTCCTGGGCCAGGAGCGGTTGCTGAACACCGGCGATCTGCGCCAGGAGAGTCTGCCGCCGGACTGGCGTAACCGCCTGCTGGCCATCGTCAGCGATCCAAACATCGCCTATGTGCTGATGCTGATTGGGATCTACGGCCTGATCTACGAGTTCTCCAATCCGGGTGCCGTCCTGCCGGGCACCGTCGGCGGCATCTGCCTGCTGTTGGCGCTCTATGCCTTCCACCTGCTTCCGGTCAACTATGCCGGGGTGGCCTTGCTGGTGGTGGGCCTCGGCCTGATGGCGGCGGAGGCCTTCGTTCCCAGCTTCGGCGCCTTGGGCATCGGCGGGATGCTGGCGTTTCTGATTGGTTCGGTGATCCTGATCGACACCGACGCCCCGGGCTACGGCATCGCCCTGCCGCTGATCCTGTCGGTTACCCTGGTCCTTGGGCTGGCGGTGGTGCTGACCATCAGCCTTGCGCTAAAGGCGCGCGGACGACCGGTCGTGAGCGGTGCCGAGGAACTGGTCGGGGCGACAGCACGAGTGCTGGATGGCTTTCCCGGCCGGGGCCGGGTGCACCTGCACGGCGAGGACTGGACCGCCCGCAGCGAGCAGCCGCTGCGCCCGGGTCAGTTGGTGGAAGTAATCGGCCGCGATGGCCTGACCCTGCTGCTGGGGCCGACCGCTTCCTGGAGGAATGACCCATGACCGCCTATACCCTTGCGATTGTCTTCGGCCTGATCGTCCTGTTCCTGTTTTCCATGTTCAAGATTCTGCGCGAGTACGAGCGCGGGGTGATCTTCCTGCTCGGGCCGCTTCTGGCGGGTCAAGGGCCCGGGACTGATCATCGTGATACCCATTGTCCAACAGATGGTGCGGGTGGATCTGCGCACGGTGGTGATGGACGTGCCGAGCCAGGACGTGATTTCCCGCGACAACGTCTCGGTCAAGGTCAATGCGGTGGTCTACTTTCGGGTCATCGATCCTGAAAAGGCGATCATCCAGGTGGCGGACTTCTTCTCGGCCACCAGCCAGCTGGCCCAGACGACGCTGCGTTCGGTGCTCGGGCAGCACGAACTCGACGAGATGCTGGCCGAGCGCGAGCGCCTCAACGCGGACGTGCAGGCGATCCTGGACCAGCAGACAGACGCCTGGGGTATCAAGGTCTCCAATGTGGAGATCAAGCACGTGGACCTGGACGACAGCATGATCCGGGCGATTGCCAAGCAGGCCGAGGCCGAGCGCACCCGGCGCGCCAAGGTGATCCATGCCGAAGGCGAAATGCAGGCGGCGGATAAGCTGACCGAGGCGGCCGTCATCCTCAGCCGGCAACCCCAGGCGATGCAGTTGCGCTATTTGCAGACCCTAACCGAGATCGCCAGCGACAAGTCGAGCACGGTGGTTTTCCCCCTGCCCATGGACCTGATCGAGCCGCTGCTGAAGAAGCTCAATGCCTGAGACGCAGCGGCCCGGGATCCTGCTGCGCAATACCTGCTTCGATATCACTCCGGCGCGCCTGATCAGCGCCTGGTTCACCGAACGCGGGGGCAGCGACCAATGGGCGCCATCTCCCATGTAGTAGGCTTCGACGACGCCCCTTTCGCCCCAGAGCACAGAGGCGACGTGCCGGTGGTGGGGGCCGTGTTCTGCGGTACCCGGCTGGAAGGCGTCCTGCGCGGCAAGGCGCGCCGCGACGGCGCCAACGCCACCCGGGAGCTGGTGCGCCTGCTGGAGCAATCGCGCTTTCGCGTCCACCTGCAGGCGGTGCTGCTGCAGGGTATCGCCCTGGCCGGGTTCAATGTGGTGGACCTGCCGGGGCTGCACCAGCGCCTGGGGTTGCCAGTGCTTGCCATTGCCCGGCGGGCGCCGGATCTGGCCGCCATCGAGCGCGCTTTGCGGGGGGCGGTGCCGGGCGGGCTGCGCAAGTGGCGCCTGTTGCAGCGGGCCGGCCCAATGCAGCCGTTGGCAGGGTTGCAGGTGCAGCGCGCCGGCATCGATGCCGCGGAGGCGGCAGCGCTGATCGCGCGCCTGGCGGTGAACGGGAGGATGCCGGAGCCACTGCGCACGGCGCATTTGATTGCCAGCGCCCTGGGGCCGGGCAGCAGCGCGCAACGGGTCTGAAATCCACCGGCTCGGCCGCGGAGGCGCGGCCGTGGGTCTTTATCGCTTCGGGGGGTTGTACAGGACGGGGCATCCTGCCGCGCGAAAAACGGATTTTTCGGTGCTTCTGCTCGCGATTAGTTGAACGGCAGCCTGGCGTAAACGCCCAGGCGGTCGAACCGAAGGCCGTATACGTCCTGCGCCGACCGCGATCCGTCTTGGGCGTCGAAACTGACGAAGTCGTACTTGAGGCCGATGCCGACCTGGTCGAAGGGGCTGTACTCGACCGCGAGTTGGGCGTCTACCAGATTGCCCTGCCAGTCGTTCCCGCCGCCGCTGAAGTAGCGCAGGTCACCGCGCAGGTTCCACTTCGGATTGAAGGCATAGCGTCCGCCCAGGCCGAAGGTCGGCAGTGAACGCGGAAGCCCGGCAGCGCGGGCCCCGGCGTCAGACTCGGTGCCCGGGGCCAGGTCGAGGTCCAGTACCTGTAGCCCGAGGGAGCCCCAGAGATCCCAATCGCTGCTCCGCAGGAAAGAAACGGCGTAGTCGAAGCGATAGATGCTGAAGTCAAAGTCCCGGTCCGCTGCGGACCCGGTGAACGCGTAGTCCGGACGGAGGTCCATTCCGTCAACACCGGCTGCGAAGGCTCGATTGGGGGCATGCACCCCGAAATCCAGGCGTTGGTTGGGTGTCAGTTGCCAGGAACCGCCGGACTGCAAGCGTTCAACGGTCGGCGCCGGGGCGATGGTATAAAATGGCGCCTCGCCTCCCAGGCCCGCGCCCCAAGCCTGGGGTACGAGCAACCCCAGTCCGGCAAGCAGGTATGGGATGGGGTGCTTCACTCGGTGATTCCTCTTGGTTAAGATTGAACGGTTCTCGCTCAACGCTTTGTTGCCGATCTCGCCCATTTAATAATTATTATACGCTGAATCAAAGGCGAGAGTTGTGAACCAGCGTGAAACTCGCGCTATTCGGCCCGAAGAGCCTGCACCGGGTCCAGGGCTGCGGCCCGGCTCGCCGGCAAGGCTCCCGATAGCAGTCCGACCAAGGCGGCCAGGGCCTCGGCCATAAGCACGTAGCCCCAGGACAGTTGCACCGGCAGGGCAGGCACCAGCAGAGCCAGCAGCCCCGCGCTGCCCACTCCCAAGACCAGACCGGCCAGGCCGCCTAGCGCGGCCAAGGCGATCGCCTCGCCCAGAAAAAGACCCAGCACCTGGCTGCGGCGGGCGCCAATGGCCCGCAGCAGGCCGATTTCGCCAGTGCGTTCGGTGACCGCGATGGTCATGATCGTGAGAATGCCGACCGCCCCGACGAACAAGGAGATGCCGCCCAGGGCGGCCACCGCCAGGGTAAGGATTTCGAGTACCGAGCCCAGTACTTCCAGCATCTCCTCCTGAGTGGTGACGGTAAAGTCCTCGCGGCCGTGGCGTTCGGTGAGCAGGGCCCGCACTCGCTCTGCAACCGCTTGGGCGCCGCTATCGGGGTGGTACAGAAGATCCACCTCGTGCAGGCTCTCGCGGTTGAACATGGCGAGGGCCCGGCCGGCGGGAATATACACGGTGTCGTCCAGATCGAAGCCGAGCAACTGGCCCTTGGGCTCCATTACCCCGATGACCCGGAAGCGCTCGCCGGCGATGCGCACCCGTTGCCCGAGCGGACTGGCGTTGGGAAACAGTTCCCGGCGCTGCTTGCTGCCGAGCACCGCGAAGGCGCGGGCCGCCCGCGGGTCGTCGTCGGGCAGGAAACGCCCAGAGGCGATGTGCATCTGCCAGACTTCGGGCACCCGGGCCCCGGCGCCGATAATCATGCTGCGGCGACTGCGCCCGCCGGCCTCCACCTCGGCATTGCCCTGCACCATTGGCACCACCGCAAGCACCTCGGGGATGCGCTTGAGCGCCTCTGCGTCGTCAATGCTGAGCGGACGCACATTGCTGACCAGGGCCCCCGACAGGCCGACGGTGGTGGACTTGCCCGGGGTGATGCCGATCAGATTGGTGCCGAACTGGGTGAACTCCGCCAACACGAACTGGTGCACCCCCTCGCCGATGGCGGTCAGCAGCACCACCGAGGCGATGCCCACCGCGATCCCCAGAGCGGTGAGCAGGCTGCGCACGTGCTGGCCGAGCACGGCGCCGGTGGAGAGGCGGACGAAGTCGGTGATTAGCATTGTTCAGCGTCCGGCCAGGGCCTGCACGGGGTCGAGACGTGCGGCCCGGCGCGCCGGCAGCACGCCGAAGCAGAGCCCGGTGCCCAGGCCCACACCGAGGGCGGCGAGCAGGGCCCAGAGCGGGATCTGGACCGGGAATTCGGGGAAGGCTCGGCCCAGCACCCAGGTGCCGGTCAGGGCCAGGCCCAGCCCGAGCAATGCGCCGAGCAGCGACAGCATCGCCGCCTCGGCCAGAAACAGCTGAAGCAGCTGACCCTGGCCCGCCCCCAGGGCCTTGAGCAGACCGATCTCGGCGGTGCGCTGGGCAACCGAAATCAACATGACGTTCATGATCAGGATGCCGGCTACCAGCAGGCTGATTGCCGCGATGCCGGCTACGGTCAGGGTAAGGGCGTTGAGGATACGGTCGAAGGTGGCCAGCACCGCGTCCTGGGTGATCACGGTGACGTCGTCCTCGCCCTCGTGGCGCTCTCCCACGATCTCGACGATGGCGCGCTTGGCGCGGGGGATCGCTTCCCGGCCGTCGGCCTGCACCAGGACGCGGAACAGGGCCTCGGTGTTGAACAGGCTCTGTGCGGAGGCCAGGGGTACGATCACCAAATCGTCCATATCCAGGCCCAGGGACTGTCCCTTTTCCGCCAACACACCGATCACCCGGAACCGGCGGTCGCCGATGCGCAGCCAGCGACCGAGGGGGCTGGCGCCGCCGAACAGTTCCTGCTTGACGGTGTAGCCGATTACGCATACCGCTGCGCCTCGGGTGGGGTGGCCCGGGGGCAGAAAGCTGCCCTGGCCGATGCGCAGCTGGCGCACTTCTGCCAGCTCGGCGGTCGAGCCGACGATGCTGACCTCGCGCTCCAATTGGCGGTAGGAGACCGGGGCCGACCCTACCGAGATCGGGGCCACGCGGCGCACCGCGGAGCTGCGTAACAGGGCCAGGGCATCGTCCAGGGTAAGGTCGCGGGGGGTGTTGGCGAGCAGTGGCGGGGGACCGCCGACGGTCTCGGAGCGCCCCGGCAGCACGATCACCAAGTGGGTTCCGAGGGCGGAAAATTCTCCCATCACATAGCGCCGCGCCCCTTCGCCCAGGGCGGTGAGCAGCATTACCGAGGCCACGCCGATGCCCATCGCGAGCAGCATCAGCAGACTGCGGGTCGGGTAGCCGCGGAGGGCGCGGGCGCTGAACTGAGCAAGATCGCGGTTCCTCATTGCGGCGCGCTGTCGGCGGCGATCAGGCCGTCCACCAGGCGGATGTTCCGGGGGGCGCGCTCGCCGATCGCCGGGTCGTGGGTGACGATCAGCAGGGTGATGCCCTGGCGGTTCAGGGTCTCCAGGGCCTCGATAACGCTGCGTCCCGAGTGATGGTCCAGATTTCCTGTGGGCTCGTCGGCCAGGACCAACTCCGGGCGCATGATGGTGGCGCGGGCGATGGCTGCACGCTGGCGTTGGCCGCCGGAGAGCTGGTCCGGGCGATGGCCGGCCCGATCTTCCAGGCCCATGGCGGCCAGCGCCGCCTGCACCCGGGGACGGCGCTGGGCCGGAGGAATGCCGGCCAGGGTCAGCGGCAGCTCCACATTCTGGGCCGCGCTCAGGCGCGGAATCAGGTGAAAGGCCTGAAATACAAAGCCGATCCGGTCGCGGCGGATGCGTGCCTGTTGGCGGTCGTCGAGCTGGGTGGTATCGGCCCCATCGACACGGTAGACGCCGCGGTCCGGGCGGTCGAGTAGCCCCAGGATGTTCAAAAGGGTGGATTTGCCGGAGCCCGAGGGGCCCATGATTGAGGCATAGGCGCCGGGGGGAAAGCGCAAGTCGATGTCGCGCAGGGCGTGTACCTCCTCGTCGCCGACCTGAAAGCTGCGCGCGATGCCCTCCAGCTCGATCATGGCGGCGTCAATCCTGCTGCGTTTCCGCCGCCGCCCGGGCGCCGTCCTCGACCCCGGCGCGGTCCACCGAGGTGACCACTTGTTCGCCCGCGCCGAGTCCCGACAGCACCTCGGTGTGATCCCAGTTGGCCATGCCGATGCGGATCTCCCGGCTCTCGAGCAGCCCGGTCTCGGGTTGGAACACGTACACCCGTTTCTCCTCCAGCACCGCCTCGGTGGGGATGCGCAGGGTGTCGGCACGGGCATCCAGCACGACCTCCACGTCGGCGCTGTAGCCGGCCAGTAGGCGTTCCAGATCTTCCGGGTTAATGAATTCCACCTCCACATCCACCGTCCGGGCCTGTTTTTCCAAGTCCAGCACATAGTCGGCTACCCGCCGAACCCGGCCTTCGAAGGACTGGTCGCGGAAGGCGTCCAGGCTGATGCGGGCGTGCAGGCCGGTGGCCACCTGAGATGCGTCGACCTCGTCGATCGGGGCGCTGACGTAGAAGCAGGTGTTGTCGACCAGGTCCACCGCCGGCGGCGTAGGGATGCCTATCGGCGAGGGGGTGACATACTCGTTGAGCTCGCCATTGATCTCGGCCACCACCCCGGCAAACGGCGCCAGCAGCCGGGTGCGATCCAGTTTGGCGGCGGCCACCCGCACCCGGGCCGCGCTGACTAGGGCCTCGGCCCGGGCCGCCGCGCACTCCGCCCGGTTGGCCTTGGCCTGGGTCTCGGCGCGGTCGGTCTGGTCTACCGAGGCGGCGCCGGTCTTGCTCAGTCGAGTCAGGCGGTCGGCCTCGCGCTGGGCGACTTCTGCGCTCAGGCAAGCGGACTCGCCGCGGGCTTTCGCTACCTGCACCTCGCTGCCGGCCAGCTCCAACCCGGCCTGCAGGTCCTGATTCCACAGCTCCAGCAGCAGCTGGCCGGTCTCGACGCGGTCGCCCTCATGAGCCTCCAGCCGGGCGATCTGGCCGCCTACGCTGGGCGACAGCCGGGCGCGCCGGCAGGCCATGACCGTGCCCGCCCGGGTATTGGCCACGGTCTCCTCCACCGGCCCCCGCTCCACCGTTGCCAACTGCACTGCCACCGGTTTGGGCCGGGTCAGGTACCAGACACCGGCGACGGCGCTGGCCAGCAACAGGAGGCTGATAATGGCGCGTACCGATCGCTTACCCATGGCGGATTCCGTTTCTGTCGCAGCGGTGTCGATTCTGCTTTGCCTTCAAGTATGGCCCACCCGGCGGTTGTCGAACCCGCCGGCGCAACCAACGCACCCAGTCTACAAGCCACATAGGCGTGAGCAATGAGCGGCGTCACGCGAACCGTCATCGATCGGGTATGGCAGAACTGCCTAAGGGGCAAACCAGAGTTAGAAGATCGCGGATAGCACCGCGTTGCCAGCGAACAATCTTCCCCATTCCGCGGGCGTTATCACCTCGATGTCACATCGGGAAGGAACTTCCGGCTTCAATATCAGCCCCAAGTGATTTTGAGTCGAGAGACCTTCGGGAGGTCGGCCTCAGTTCTTCTTCTTTTTTTTCTTTTTCTTCTTTTTGCCCTCACCGCTGGAAGTCGCGGGTTCGGGGTTCATACGGTAGTCTTCCAGCAGCGCCTTGTAGGCGCTCATCTGCGCCTGGTCGAATACCGACAGTACCCCGTAGTTGGTCTTGGCGGCGTGCCCCAGGCGTTCCGCCACCCGGGCCGCCACATTGCCGATCAGGGCCAATGTCTGGGGGGATTCCAACTGTCTGGGGGTGAAGCCTTCGGCCTGCAATTCTTCGAGAAAATCGATCTCGAGTATGGGCTTCGGCTCTTGTGCCAGGATCGAGCGGGGGATCTGGTAGAGCTTTATGTCGGCCATCCGGGTTCTCCTTAGTGTGGGTTCCCAGAAACTAGCCGCCGGCCCACACGCTGTCAATCCGCCTCGCGCACCGCCATCGCCACCGTGTACTGGCGCCCCTGCTTGACCTTGTCGTAGTTGCCGAATACCTCGGCCAGGTAGCGCTGCATGAACTTGCGCAGCCCACTGATGGTGACCAGGTACAGCCGCCCGCCTGGCCGCAGGTGGGCGTGGGCGTCGTGCAGCAGGATCAGCAGTAGTTCCTTGCCCACCTTGGCCGGGATATTGGAGGCGATCAGGTCGAAGCGGCGCTCGCCGACCTGGCTGAAGCCGTTGCTCAGTCGCGCCTCGCAGTTGCCCAAATGGTTTTTTAGAATATTGCGTTGGGCGTATTCCACCGCCACAAAGTCCTTGTCCACCAGCAGCGTCCTGCCCCGCGGCGCCTGATGCGCCATGGCGATACCGATCGGACCGTATCCGCAGCCCAGGTCCAGGCAGTCATCGTCCGGCTGCACCGGCATCTGCTCCAGCAGCAG
The DNA here is from genome assembly GCA_963753615.1 of uncultured Gammaproteobacteria bacterium. Lineage (GTDB taxonomy): Bacteria > Pseudomonadota > Gammaproteobacteria > Chromatiales > Chromatiaceae > CAVWCW01. The sequence goes on along the minus strand of CAVWCW010000024.1, from coordinate 75,443 downwards.
GCGCGAGCCCTCGTCCAAGCTGCGCGGCGAGAACAGTCCCCAGGTGGAGACAAAGCGGTATTCATGCCCCCGGAGGCGCTCGTTGAAGGAGATGTCCTGGCGCAGGCGATCGATGCTGGAGTCTGGCGGCATGGGGCGTCCGGTGGTGGGGTGGGGAGGGGCGATTGTAGCGGTTGTTCGGGCTGACAGCCATTGTGCCCAGGAGTATTATCAAATACTTGCGGACGGCGCTTCGAATGCGGGTTCGTCACATAGGAGCAGGCTACCATGACCGACCATGCCACCCTGACCATCGGCGATCAAGCCTATGAATTGCCTATTGTCGAGGGCAGCGTAGGCGAGCGTGCCATCGACATCGGCGGGCTGCGTGCCAGCACCGGCCACATCACCCTGGATCCGGGCTACGGCAACACCGGTAGTTGTACCAGCGACATTACCTTTATCGACGGCGAGCAGGGGATTCTTCGCTATCGCGGCATCCCGATCGAGCAATTCGCCGCGAGCCCCAACTTCGTCGAGGTGGCCTGGTTGCTGATCTTCGGCCAGTTGCCAACCGAACCCGAGTATGCCGGATTCGCCGACTTCCTCAACGAGCACGCCAATATCGACGAGGGGATGAAGCATCACTTCGAGGGCTTTCCCCGCTCGGCGCCGCCGATGGCCATCCTCTCGGCCATGATCAACGCCTTGTCCTGCTTCTACCCGGAGTTCCACGAACTGGAAGACCCCGGCCGCTTCCGCTCGGCGGCGGCGCGCCTGATCAGTAAGGTGCGCACCATCGCCGCCTACGCCTTCCGCCACTCTCACGGCCTGCCTTACATCTACCCGGACCCCAACCTGCGTTACGTTCCGAACTTCCTGCACATGATGTTTTCACGGCCCTACGACCAGCACCTGTGCAGCGAGACCGTGCGCGATGCCCTCAACCTGGTGCTGTTGCTGCATGCCGACCACGAGCAGAACTGCTCTACCTCCACCGTGCGGATGGTCGGTTCCAGCCAGGCGAACCTGTTCGCCTCCTGCGCCGCCGGCGTATGCGCTCTTTGGGGGCCGCTGCACGGCGGGGCCAATGTGCAGGTGCTCAAGATGCTGGAGGCAATCCATCAGGGCAACACCACCCCCGAAGAATACGTCAAGCTGGCCAAGGATCAGGACAGCAAGGTGCGGCTGATGGGCTTCGGCCATCGGGTCTACAAGAACTTCGATCCCAGGGCCCGGATGCTGGCCGCTACCGCCGAACGGCTTGCTGGCCCACCTGGGCAAGCGCGATCCGCTGCTGGACATCGCCCGCAGAGCTGGAGCAGATCGCGCTCGAAGACCCGTACTTTGTCGAGCGCAAACTGTACCCGAACGTGGATTTCTACAGCGGCATCATCCTGCGCGCCATCGGCATTCCCACCGACATGTTCACCGTGATGTTCGCCATCGGCCGGTTGCCGGGCTGGATCGCCCACTGGTGGGAGCAGCATCAGAGTCCCGGGGGGCGCATCGCCCGCCCGCGCCAGATCTATACCGGGGACGCCTTGGCGGATTACCTGCCGCTGGATAAGCGCGCCTGAGGCCGCGGCCGCAACCGTATAACAACGACGGTCTGCGACCGCCAATATTGGCCGATTGCCGCCGACCGCCCGGCCGGCGGTTCCTCCGGAGCCCAAGCATGCCGAATCAACAAGACGTCGACCCCTGGCAACGCCTGGTCAACGCCACCCGATACTCGCTCAAGGGGGTGCGCGCCTGCTATCGCCACGAGCAGGCGTTCCGGCAGGAGGCATGGGTGCTGCTGCTGGCCGTGCCCCTCGGCGCCTGGCTGGGCGATACCGGGGTAGAGCGGGTCCTGTTGATCGGTTCCTGGCTGTTGGTGCTGATCGTAGAACTGCTCAATTCCGCGGTGGAGGCGGCGGTTGACCGGATCGGCAGCGAACACCACGAGCTGGCCGGCCGGGCCAAGGACCTGGGTTCGGCTGCGGTCATGGGGGCCCTGATTCTGTCCGCCGGCACCTGGGGGCTGATCCTGTTGGATTGAGCTTGCTGCTGTCACCAAGGATCTTCCTTGCCTGTCACGCCCCGGCCCCTTGCTGGCGCGCCGGCTCCACCGCCAGCCGCGCCACAAACTGCTCGGTGGCGGCGGGCCACGAGTGGGTCAGGGCATAGTCCCGGGCCGGGGCCGGGTCCAAGCACAACGCACTGCGCACCGCGGTACCCAGGTCCGGGTCCAGTTCGCCGGTGCGTCCGGGTTGCACCAGGTCGATCGGGCCGGTGACCGGGAAGGCGGCCACCGGCACCCCGAAGGCCATGGTCTCCAACATCACCAGTCCGAAGGTGTCGGTGCGGCTGGGAAACACGAACACGTCGGTCGCCGCAAAATAAACGGGCCAGCTCCTCGCCGTAGCGGAAGCCGGCGAAGCGGGCCGCCGGATAGCGTCGTAGGGCGGAAATGGCGCCCGCCGTAATCCTTCCGTAATCTGGCGCTTGTAGTTTTGTCTAGACGGAGCTTGACCCTCGCTCGGCGGGTCGCCACTCGAAACGCGAGTCGGTTCGGAATGGCATTCCCCTCCCTGTGCCGCCGCCCGGAGCCGAAGCCATCGGTGATCGGGCGCTCCTGCGAAATGTTCGGTCTTCGCGTCGCTTGATCCGGGGCTTCGGTCCCGGTTTTTTTCGACTCCGGCGCACTGCTCCGGCATAATCTCGACTAAAAATAGAAAGGTTGGCCAAGCGCCACCCGGGGGAGGAGAGATGCATCCACATCGCGTGAGTTTTCGCTATCTGTCCCAGGAGGACCTGCTGCAGGCCGGCTGCTTCGATATCCGTATGGCGATGGAGGTGGCGGAAAAGGCGATGCTGGCGTTCGAGGACCAGCGCATCCTGTTTCCTGAAAAGATCGTGCAGATCTTCAATCAAGCCAGCCAGGAGCGCATCAACTGCCTGCCCGCGACCCTGCTCGATGAGCAGGTGTGCGGGGTCAAGTGGGTTTCGGTGTTCCCGCACAATCCGGAGCGCCACGGGGTGCAGAACCTGTCCGCCATCTTCGTGTCTGTCGGAGATCGAACGCGGCTTCCCGATCGCGGTGATGGAGGGCACGCTGGCATCCAATATGCGGGTCGCGGCCATGGGCGCCATCGCCGCCAAGCACCTGGCGCGCCAGGACAGCCGAAACGATCGGCTTCATCGGTGCCGGCGAGCAGGCCAAGATGCACCTGCTGTCGATGAAGCTGGTGCGCCCGAGCCTGCAGGAATGCCGGGTGGCGGCCAAGACCCTGGATGAAGAGGAGCGCTTTATCGCCGAACTCTCGCCACTGTTTCCCGATATGGAATTCGTCGCCGCCAACACTCATGGCCGCGCCGCCATGGACGGGGCGGATATCCTGGTTACCGCCACCAGCGCCCAGGCGCCCCTGCTGAAGGCCGCTTGGATGAAGCCGGGTGCCTTCTACAGCCATATCGGCGGCTGGGAGGACGAATACGCGGTGGCCCAGCAGTGCGACAAGATTGTCTGTGATGACTGGGACACCGTCTGCCACCGCACCCAGACGCTGAGCCGCATGTACGGCGAAGGACTGATCAGCAGGCAACGATATCCACGCCGATCTGCACCAGTTGGTCTCGGGCCACATGCCGGGGCGTGAATCCGACGATGAACGTATCTATTTCAATGCCGTGGGTCTGGCCTATATCGATGTCGCCATCGCACTGGCCATGTACCGGCGCGCCGTTTCGGCGGGTGTCGGCAGGAACTTGATCTGCAACAGTGCATGATCTTCGAGCATGCGGATATCATGACCCGGGTACGCCTCTGACCCCCGGGCCGGCGGGGGACCATTCCGCAGTAACCGCGGCCTGCGGGCCGCCGCGCGAGCCGTTGTCATGTTTCGACCCCTGCATGATCAGCACCAGGATCTGGTGACAGTGACCATCGAAGGCCGAGAGGTGGCGGTGCCCCGCGGCCGGAGCGTAGCCGCCGTAGCCCTGGCCCTGGGCCTTGTCCCCACCCGCACCACCCCCGAGCTGGGTTCCCCGCGGGCCCCTCTGTGCATGATGGGGGTCTGTTTCGAATGCCTGATGGTGATCGACGGGCAACCCAACCGCCAGGCCTGTCAGGTGGCGGTGTCCGAGGGCATGCGCATCGAGCGTCAGCAGGGCGCGGGAAATGACTGGCCCCCGCCGCCGGAGGCGATGGATGACTGAGCGCTATCCCCTGGCCATCGTCGGCGCCGGTCCCGCCGGTTTGGCGGCCGCCGCCCTCGCTGCTGGTCAGGGGCTTGAACTGGCCCTGTTCGACGAGCAGCCGGCGCCGGGGGGACAGATCTTCCGAGGTATCGAGTCGGTGCCGAAGGCTCGGGCCGATACCCTGGGCGGCGAATACGACCGGGGCCTGGCGCTGGTCGAGGCGATGCGGGCCGGCGGCGGGAATTATTTCCCCGAATCCCGGGTCTGGTCGCTGGAGCCGGGCCCGGACGGCCTGGCGCTGGGGCTGGAGCAGCGAGGCCGGGCCCGGGTGGTGCAGGCCGAGCGGGTGCTGCTCGCCAACGGGGCCATGGAGCGGCCGCTGCCTTTCCCCGGTTGGACCCTGCCCGGGGTGATGAACGCCGGCGCCGGTCAGATCCTGCTCAAGGCAGAGGGCCTGGTGCCCGAGGACGGGGTGGTGATCGCCGGCTGCGGGCCGCTGTTGTGGCTACTGGCCTGGCAGTACCTGCGCTGCGGGGTGCGGGTGCAGGCCATTCTCGATATGGCGCCGCCGTCCAACCGTCTGCGCGCCTTGCCGAGCTTGCCCCGGGCCTTGCTGACCCATCACTACATTGCCAAGGGCCTGGGTTATGAGCGCGACCTCAAGCGCGCCGGGGTGCCGATTCTGCGCGGTGTGCACGGGCTGCGCGCTCTGGGCGGCGAGCGCCTGGAGGCGGTTGGCTTTCACCGCGGGCGCCAGCAACGCCAGCTCGACTGCGGACTGCTGCTGGTTCACTTCGGCCTGGTTCCCAACACCCACCTGAGCCGCGCCGCCGGCTGCGCCCACGGTTGGGATCGAGCCCAGCAATGCTGGCGCCCGCGCAGCGACCACTGGGGCCGCTCCAACGTTGAGGGTCTGCTGCTGGCCGGCGACGGCGCCGGCATCTTCGGCGCCCGCAGCGCCGAGCACGCCGGGCGCCTGGCCGTTTGCGAGGCCCTGCGCTCGCTGGGTCTGGTCGATCGTGCCGAGCGCGATCGGCTGGCCGCCGCCGACCGCCGCTGGCTGAGGGCTGACCGCCATGTGCGGCCGTTCCTCGAGTCCCTGTTCCGCCTCTCGGAGCGGTTGTTGCAGGTGGCGGACGACGACACCATCGTGTGCCGCTGCGAGGAGGTAAGCGCGGGCCAGATCCGGGCCGCGGCGGCGGACGGCCATCTCGACAGCAACCAGGTCAAGTTCCTCACCCGCTGCGGCATGGGGCCCTGCCAGGGCCGCCAATGCGCCGACGCTGTGGCCCAGGTGCTGGCGGCCGAACTCGGGTTGCCGGTGAGTGAGTCCGGTCATTACCGGGTGCGCCCGCCGGCCAAGCCCCTCAGCCTGGGGCAGCTGGCGGCGCTGTATCCTGAGGAGACCGAATGAAGGCCGACGCCTTGATCATCGGCGGCGGCCTGATGGGTTCTTCCACCGCCCTCTACCTGGCCCGGCGCGGGGTGCGCAGCCTGGTGCTGGAGAAGGATAGCCCCGGGCGCCATGCCTCGGGGGTGAACGCGGGAGGCCTGCGCCGGCTCAATCGGCACCCGGCGGAGATCCCACTAAGCGTTGCCGCCGCCGAAGTCTGGGCGCGTATCGAGGCCCTGGTCGACTCCGACTGCGATGCCCAGTTCAGCGCCCAGGTTCGGGTGGCGGAGAACGAGGTCGAGATGGCGCGCCTGGCCGAGCGCGCCGAGCTGGTGCGCGGCCTGGGTTATGATCACGAAGAGCTGATCGGGCGCGCCGAACTCTATCGCTTGGTGCCGGCCCTGGCCCGTCACTGCCAGGGGGCTCTGGTATGCCGGGGCGATGGCTACGGGCGGCCTTTTCACGCCCTGACCGCTTTTCGCCGCAAGGCCCGGTCCCTGGGGGTGGAGTACCGGTCCGGGGCGCGGGTGGACGCCGTCGAACGGGTTGGGCAGGAATGGCGATTGAGCACCCCGGCGGGGACCTTCCGAGCCCCGCTGCTGGTCAATTGCGCCGGCGCCTGGGCCGGGAGGGTGGCCGAGCAGTTGGGCGACCCGGTGCCGCTGCGCCCGGCTGCACCCATGATGATGGTCAGCGAAAGGCTGCCCCGATTCATTGAGCCGGTGCTGGGCGCGGCCGGACGCAAGCTGTCGTTCAAGCAGATGCAGAATGGCACCCTGCTGATCGGCGGCGCCCACCTGGCGGAGCTGGACTTCGCCCGCGGTCGCACCCGCCTCGATTGGGCCAAGCTGGCGGTCAGCGCGCGCAGTGCCCTGGCCCTGTTCCCCCAGCTGCCGGAGGTGCGCATCGTGCGCGCCTGGGCCGGTATCGAGGCCTTTATGCCGGACGGCATCCCCGTGATCGGTCCCAGCCGCACGGCCGCCGGAGCCTGGCATGCATTCGGTTTCTGCGCCCACGGCTTCCAGCTATCGCCGATCGTGGGTCGGATCCTCTCCGAGCTGATTCTGGACGGGCGCAGCGAGCTGCCGATCGCGCCTTTTGCCATCGAGCGTTTCGCAGCGAACGGCTGAAAACCCTACAAAGACCCTGTCTATCCCCCTTGCATCTCCCGTCGGAGGGTCTACATTGCCCATATACCCGACTATTTTGGTCGGGAATGGAGAGGGATAGGAAATGACCAGCAAATATACTGCAAGCGGGCTGAAAGCACGCCTGTTCCAGCGGATTAAATGGTTTCTTTCCGCATGCTCCGCGGCGGCAACCTCAATCTTCGTCGTGTATCTCGAGACAACCAGATGAGCGGCTTTAGGTAACCGAGGGCGGGTCGTCAAGCGCCATTCGGGGCAGTAACCCGGTCCATCTCAGGAGGGCGCCCGAAAACGGAAACACCCAAGGCGGGGGGGCGGTGCCCTGTCATAAGGGCAGGGGGCGGGAGCTTCCTGACCGTAACGGGTGCGCGGCCGCCTCTTTTGTTCCGTCAATCAGCAAGGGGCGGTAAATGGCTTCGGTCTCGGGCAAACGTTGGCGCAGACTCCGGCTGTCGGCGGTCAGCAGAGCGCGGACATCGTCAAACCCGTCCAGGGTCTGGGGGAAGTTGAATAGCCCAAGCATGCGGCGTCGGCCCTGCGCCGAAACATTACCTAACCATAGGGGCTGGGCGGTCGGTTGCAGGAGCACGTCGGCTGGCCACAGGCGCAGGACCAGGCGGCCGCCGTCGGCCGACGGCTTTTCCAAAGCCAGAGATTCGTGGAGCCCATCGTGGACTTGCGGCAGCACAGGCAGGTCTTTCAAAGCAAGGGACGGACTGAGCAAATGCAGCAGGTTGTGCCAGCCAAGCGGTTGTGCGGGCCGCCAGCCGGCGGGCTCGAGGGCTTGTTGCAGGGTCTCGAGGTCCCCGGCGTACTGTAGGTTGAACGGGTGCTCGGCCCGGCCCCGAATGTCGGCGCGCAGCCCCGGCAGTTCTCGCCAACCGTCCTCCCACCAGTCTGCGAAGGCCATTTCGGTCAGACTACGTTGTGGCGTGTAGGCCGCAACTTGTTGCTGGTGGTAAAGTCCGCTCTGGAGGCCGAGCCCCACGCATAGGGCGGCGGCGGATACGGCGCTCAGGGCCGGCCAACCGGTCGCCAATTGACTGTGGCGGCGATAAGCGATACCAAGGGCGGAGATCCAGATCAAGCCCAGGGTCAGGGCGCCCAGTACGTCCGAGAGCCAGTGCACCCCCAGGTACAAGCGCGCTACCGCCACGCTGACGGTGGCCAGCCCCGCCATTGCATAGGGCAGCCAGCGCCAACGCGGCCTCACGTCGCGGGCGATCAGCACCGCCAGGAAGCCGTATATCACCGTGGCCCGCAACACATGGGCGCTGGGAAAGGCGTAGGGCCCGAGCGCCGCAACGCCGCTGTCCGGGCGTGGGATCTGCACCAGATATTTTACCAAGGGCGCGGCCAGCAGGCCGAAGGCCAGCGCCGCCAGCCAGTGCCCGGCGCTGGACCAGTCGCGGCGCCAGCCCATCAGGACCAGCACCGCCGCCCCCAGGCCAAGCATGGGGGCTAGGTCCGCCAAACGGCTGAAGCTCACCAACAGATGGTCGGCCCAGGGGGTGCGCAGGCTCTGTAGGGCCTGCCACAGCACCTGGTCCAGGCTCTGGCCCTCGCCGGCTCCGAGCACCGCCGTCAGCACCAGGGCGAAGAGCACGGTGGCGGTCAGCAGCAGGCTGGCGAACAGGGCCAGGCCGCGGCCTTCCCGGTGATCGGGGTTGGCCAGCGCATTGCCGATCTCCCCCAGTTTGGGATGCAGTTGGCTCCAGAGCAACAGTCGGCCCACCAGGGCTCCGGCTCGGGGGTGAATGAGGCGGAACACCCGCTTTACCAGCCAGGCCACGAACCAGAGCAGGGCGATCAGCATCACCAGCAGGACCACCAGGCGGAAGGCGACCTCGGACGCAAGCTCCAGAGAAGCCCCGAAAACCATCCCCGGCAGGAGGTAGGCTGGGGCCCAGGCCAGGGCGGAGCCGATATTGGCGGCCAGAAAGCGTGCCGGAGACATGCCCAGCATTCCCGCCACCAGGGGTACCACCGCCCGCACCGGCCCGACGAAGCGGCCGAAAACCACGCTCTTGCCGCCGTAGCGCTGGAAGAAGCGCACTCCCTGATCGAGCATTTCCGGGTGGCGGGAGAAGGGCCAGAAACCCCGTAGCTGCTGCTGGTAGTGGCGGCCGAGGAAAAAACTGAGCCCGTCGCCCAGCACCGCCCCGGCCACGGCCCAGATCAGGGTGGGCCAGAAGTGCAGGGCACCGGCGCTGATCAGGGCGCCGATGCCGAACATCATCGCCACCCCCGGCACGATCACCCCGACGATGGCCAGGGACTCGGCCATGGCCACCAGGAATACGATCAGCCCGGCCCATATCGGGTGTAGCGCGACCCAGGCCAGCAGTTGGTCGAACAGGGCGCCCACGGCGCCGCAGCCGGCCCTAGGCGGTCAGCGCGGCAAAGGCGCCGGCTGCCGCTTCCAGGCTGGCTTCGATATCGCCCTCGCTGTGGGCTGCGGAGACGAACCCGGCCTCGAAGGCCGAGGGCGCGAAATACACCCCCCGTTCCAGCATGGCGTGAAAGAAGCCCCGGAAGCGCGCCTGGTCGCAGGCAGTGGCGCCGGCAAAGTCGCTGACCGGACCGGCGTCGGTGAAGAAAATACCGAACATACCCCCGACCCGGTTGGCGCTGAGGGGGATGCCTGCTGCAGCGGCGGCTGCCAGCATGCCGTCCACCAGGCGTTCGGTGCGCGCGCCCAGGTCCTGGTAGAAGCCTGGGGTCGAGATCAGCTCCAGGGTCTTGAGACCGGCGGCCATCGCCACCGGATTGCCGGACAAGGTGCCGGCCTGGTAGACCGGGCCCAGGGGTGCGATTCGCTCCATCACCTCGCGCCGACCGCCGAAGGCCCCCACCGGCATGCCGCCGCCGATCACCTTGCCCAGGGTAGTCAGGTCCGGGCGTCACACCGTAGAGCCCCTGGGCCCCGCCCAGGGCGACTCGGAAGCCGGTCATCACCTCGTCGAAGATCAGCAGGGCGCCGTACTGGTCGCAGACTCGACGCAGGCCTTCGAGAAAGCCCGGTTGCGGCGGGATGCAGTTCATATTGCCGGCCACCGGCTCGACGATGATGCAGGCGATCTCGCCGCCGACGGCGGCAAAGGTCTGCTCCACCTGTTCCAGGTCGTTGTAATTCAGGGTGATGGTCAGCTCGGCCAAGGGCGCGGGGACTCCGGGGGAACTGGGCTCGCCCAGGGTGAGGGCGCCGGATCCGGCCTTCACCAGCAGGGAGTCTGAGTGGCCGTGGTAGCAGCCCTCGAACTTGACGATCTTGTCGCGCCCGGTGTAGCCGCGGGCCAGGCGGATGGCGCTCATGGTGGCTTCGGTGCCGGAGCTGACCATGCGCACCAGCTCCATAGACGGCACCAGTTCGCACACCAGGTCCGCCATCCGGGTCTCGCCCTCGGTGGGGGCCCCGAAGCTAAGGCCCCGGTCCACCGCGGCATGTACCGCCTGGATCACTTCCGGGTGGGCGTGTCCGAGCACCATCGGGCCCCAGGAGCCCACGTAGTCGACATAGCGCCGGCCGTCCGCGTCGAACAGGTAAGCGCCGGCCGCCCGGTCGATAAACACCGGATCGCCGCCGACGCCGCGGAACGCCCGAACCGGCGAGTTGACGCCGCCGGGGATGTGCTGCTGGGCTTGCTGAAACAGGTCATGGGATCGGCTCATCGGTGTCCTCCGGGTGAAAGCAGCGGTCGAATGCGCGGGCGGCGCGGCCCGGGTGCGGCTGGCCGAAGATCCCATGGATCACCGCCAGCATGTCGGCCCCGGCGCACACCAGGGCGCGGCCATTTTCCGGGGTTATGCCGCCTATGGCAACCAGCGGCAGGTAGAACTCCCGGCGCGCCGCGCGCAGCAGTTCGATCCCGGCGGGCACCGCACCGGGCTTGCTGCGGGAGGCGAAGAAGCGGCCGAAGGCCAGGTAATCGGCCCCAGCGGATTGGGCGGCCCGGGCCCGGTCCAGCCGGTCGTAACAGGACACCCCGATGATCGCGCTCGGGCCGAGCAGCCGCCGGGCCGGGCGCAGGGCGCTGTCGTCGCGCCCCAGGTGCACCCCGTCGGCTCCCACCTCGGCGGCCAGCCGAGGATCGTCGTTGACGATCAGCGGCACCTGGTGGCGACGGCAGAGCTGGGCCAGGGCTGCAGCCTCCTGGCGCCGGCGCGCCTGGTCCTCGCCCTTGTCCCGATACTGCACCCAGCGTGCACCGCCGGCGATCGCGCCGGCCACCTCTTCGCTCAAGGCCTGCCCGCCGACCGGGGCTGGGCGGGTGATGGCATAGAGCCCGCCCCAGGGGCGCTCGGGCCTCATGGTCGGCCCCCGCGCCGCAACGAAAATAGACGGTCCGGGATCGGTTGGCAGCGCCCGCTCTGCCAGCCCGCCTCCAGGCTGTGCCAGGTATAGTCCAGCCCGCTGCGAACCGCCTCGGCAAGGGGCTCGCCGGCGGCCAGTCGCGCAGCGATGGCGGCAGCCAGGGTGCAGCCGGAGCCGTGGTAACTGGCCGGCAGACGCCGGTAGCACCAGCGCTCCGTGGCTGAACGGCGCCGGTACAGGCAGTTGACTACCTCATCCTCGTCCTCATGGGTGCCGGTGATCAGTATCGCCCCAGCCCCCAGTTCCAGTAGTCGCTCGGCGCAGGCGTCGAGGTCGTCGCCGGCGGCGGCCAGCCGGCGCGCCTCCAGGCTGTTTGGGGTCAGCAAGCCCACCCGGGGCAGGAGCTCGCGCAGGGCTTGCTGAAGGGCTCGGTCCGCCAGCGCCGTGCCGGCGCCGGAGGCCAGCACCGGGTCCAGTATTACTGGCAGATCGGGCCGCTCCGCAAGCAGCTCGCCGAGGCCTCGTGCCAGGCCGGCGTCGCCGAGAAGGCCGATTTTGAGCGCCGCGATGGGACTGTCCGCGAGCACTCGCCGGGCCTGATTCAGCACTTGCGGGAGCGGCTGCGGCAGCAGCCGGTGGACGTCGCAGCTGTCCTGGTCGGTGAGGCAGCTGATGATGGTGCAAGCATGGGCGCCATTGGCGGCTGCCGCCTCGATATCGGCCTGTATGCCGGCTCCACCGCCGGGATCGTGTCCCGATATGCATAGGATCTGGGGTATTCGTGACGCATGGTGCATCTGGGAACCTGGTCTCAGTGGCTGATGATCCGAGAGGCGAAAGTCCCTCAGATCGTGCTCTGGGTCAAGGTTCAGTTCGATCGGGGTTCATGGCAGAATGCGCCGCTGATCCCAACCACCCACTGCGGGGACGAAATGAAAAAATATATGTGCGTGATCTGCGGCTTCATCTACGACGAGGCCAACGGGCTTCCCGATGAGGGCATTACCCCGGGTACCCGCTGGGAAGACGTTCCCCTCAACTGGGTCTGCCCCGAATGCGGTGCCGGCAAGGAGGATTTCGAGATGATGGAGATCTAAACGGTCTCCGATAACGCGGGCCGGGTATCCCTGGTCCGCGGCTCTTCCCGTCCCGCCCCATTTCCCGGTGGCGTGAAAAAACTCTACTACAATGTGTAAAGCCGAAGGGGCGCGGTGGAGAGAAGGTGCAATGAGTTCTCAGTTGCGGGAAATGGAGGATCTGGCGCGCAGCTATTGTGAGCTGGTGGAGGCCGCCAGTGAGCGCGACGAAACCTGGATCCAGGAGGTGGCGGGGCTGTTGCCGAGGCTGCATATGGCCATTACCGCTCTGGGGGGGGTGCCCGACGATTTGGAGCACACCCTGGTGGCGGACCTGGACGCGCGATTCGAGCTTTACGGCTATCTGCGCAAGCTGCTCGGGGACCTGGACGCCTATTGGATGGAGTTTGACGCCGCCCACGACAAGCAGTGCATGAGCGGCAGCCTGGCCGACGACCTGACCGATATCTATTGCGAGCTCAAGCACGGTCTGCGCCTCCTCGACGCCAACCCGCCGCAACCGGACTTGGCGCTCGACGGCTGGCGCCGCAGTTACAAGGCCCATTGGGGGCAGCACCTGGTGGACGCAGAGCGGCATCTGTATGCCCTGCGGGCGCGCGGTGAACTTGCCTTCTGAAATTTCGCTCCAATGTATAAGCGGGAGGCACTTGACCCTGCCTCGGCCGGCTGCCTGCTTGGTTTGAGCATGAGTTTGGTGGTATTCTGGTCGCCTTTTTCGCTTTGATTCATGAGGAGAGGATTGCATGACCGCGACGGTTCAAAATGCCTTATCGGAACAGGATATCAGCCTGACCCAGATCGCCCAGGTTAAGATGGCGGAACTGATCGGGCAGGTGGACGACAATATCGAGGGGGTGCGCGTGTATGCCAGCCCCGGCGGCTGCAGTGGCGTCAGCTTCGGTATGACCTTTACCGACACCATCGATGCCAGTGACGGGGTGTTGGAGTGCGATGGCTTCCGGGTGATCGTGGACGATGCCACCATGGGTTACCTGCGGGGCGTCGAGATTGATTTCCAGGATCGTGGCGACGGCAACGCCAGCTTTGTTTTCAACAATCTGCAGCCTGCCGGCGGCGGTGGCTGCGGCACCTGCGGCTCTTCGGGTGGCGGCTGCGGCTGAGTAGATCGTCGACGCTTTCCGGCTTGCGCTGGCCGGTTCCGGTCGGCGTATGGGATGAAGAACCCGTCAAGGCGTGCCTTGGCGGGTTTTTTCGTGCCAGTTCTTCGATCGGTTAGGGCCATCGGCGATGGTCTGATTGCGGTAATTATGTTGCTCCAATGCAACATGTATGGGAGATCACCCTGATGCGGGCTAGGGAAAACCCTTAAAGATTTTGAGTATTTGTTAATATACGAAACCGCTAAATATACCCAGTTGTTTTTTAATGAAAAAATCCCTTGACAGTCTGCGGTGAGGCGAGTAACTTCTTCACAACACCTTTGTGGCGGCCGTTGGTCATCAACGGTAAAGGCATAACAAAAATACGTCACTCCTAGCATTAGGCGGCTTTTTAGCCGCTTTTTTATTGTCCGTTGTATTCGGGCAACAATCCTTCTCTTCCCATTCCAGCCCATCCTACGACCTTCGCCTGGTGTGTCGGTGTTCTGTGGCTATACAATAATACGCTTTTGAATTTGCTTGGGAGCCGACTGAATGAGACTGGGTATCGTTGGTGGGGACCGGGTACACAGGGGTCGAACTGCTGCGCTTGCTGGTGGGACATGGCGCGGTGAATCTGGCGGTGATCACCTCCCGTTCCGAGGCGGGGCGGCCGGTGGCGGATCTATTCCCCAGCCTGCGCGGCCACCTCGACCTGGCGTTCAGTGAGCCCGACCCGGGGCGACTGGCCGAATGCGACTTGGTGTTTTTCGCCACCCCCAACGGCACCGCCATGGGCATGGTTCCGGACCTGCTGGCGCGCGGCACCCGGGTGATCGACCTGGCTGCGGACTTCCGCCTGCGCGACCCGGCCCTCTGGCGCCAATGGTACGGGGTGGAACATGCCTGCCCGGAACTGCTGTCCGAGGCGGTCTACGGGCTGCCCGAGCTAAACCGGCGGAAGATCGTCGGTGCCCGCTTGGTGGCCAATCCCGGTTGTTACCCGACCGCCGTGACCCTCGGCTGGCTGCCCCTGATCGAAGCCGGACTGCTGGACACAACCCACTTGGTGGCGGACGCCAAGTCCGGGGTCAGCGGCGCCGGCCGCAAGGCCAGCGTGCCAGGCCTGATGGGGGAAGTTGGGGAGAGTTTCAAGGCCTATGCGGTGCCGGGTCATCGGCACCTGCCGGAGATTCGCCAGACGTTGGCCGGGGTGGCCGGTGGCGACGTGGGTTTGACCTTCGTGCCGCATCTTGTGCCGATGATTCGCGGCATCGAAGCGACCCTGTACGCACGCTTGCGGCCCGGCGACCCGGGTGACCTGCAGGCCTTATACGAGCAGCGCTTTGCCAGCGAACCCTTCGTCGACGTGCTTCCGGCCGGCTCCCATCCGGAGACTCGAAGCGTGCGCGGGATCAACTATTGCCGCATGGCGGTGCACCGCCCGCAAGGCGGCGATACTCTGGTGGTGTCCTCGGTGATTGACAACCTGGTAAAGGGTGCCGCCGGCCAGGCGGTCCAGAATATGAACCTGATGCTCGGCATGGCCGAAACTCGGGGCTTGGAGCAGGTAGCCCTTTCGCCGTGAACGGGCGCTGGCAATACTTGACTAAACCACTAGGAAAAGCGATAATTTCGCTGAAGAAATTTTCTTAAAGATCCGTCAGGAGCAGTTGCCATGAACACCGCAGAGACCGTCAACGAAGCCCCGGTCGTATTTACCTCCAGCGCCGCCGCCAAGGTGTCGGAACTGATCAAGGAGGAGGGCAACCCGGAACTGATGCTGCGGCTCTATATCCAGGGTGGCGGCTGTTCCGGCTTCCAGTATGGTTTCACCTTCGACGAGAATGTAGCGGAAGGCGATACGTCGGTGGTAACCGATGGGGTTACGCTGTTGATTGACCCGATGAGCATGCAGTACCTGATGGGGGCGGAGGTCGACTACACGGAAGGCTTGCAGGGGGCACAGTTCGTGATTCGCAATCCGAACGCCAGCACCACCTGTGGCTGCGGCTCCTCTTTTTCCGCCTGATCTAAGTTCATCGGAGTCCCCAGCGCCACAATTCGGGCGACAGCCCGAGCTGTGGCGTTTTTTTTGCTCACAGCAGATCTAGTTCGGCAAGCGAAGTGGGCACCCCATCACCGATGATGAAATGATCCAGCAGCCGCACGTCCACCAGCGCCAAGGCCTCCTTCAGGCGTTGGGTGATACGGGTGTCGGCGGCGCTCGGTTCGGTTACCCCTGAGGGGTGGTTATGGGCCAGGATGACTGCCGCCGCATTGTGGTGCAGGGCTCGGCGCACCACCTCCCGCGGGTGAACGCTGGCCCCGTCTATGGTGCCGCGAAACAGTTCTTCGTATTCAATCACCCGGTGCCGGCTGTCCAGGAACAGGCAAGCGAATACCTCGTACGGGTAGCTGCGCAGGCGTGACTGCAGGTAGTTTCGGGTCTGCTCCGGGCTTGTCAGGCTGGCCTCGCGCTCCAGGCGCTCGCGCAGATAGCGCCGGCTCATTTCCAGCGCGGCTTGTAGCTGGGCGTATTTGGCGGTGCCCAAGCCCGGGCTGGCGCAGAAGTGCTTGAGGTCCGCCGCCAGCAGGTTGATCAGCCCTTTGTGCTCGTCGAGCAGTTCTCTCGCCAGGTCCACCGCACTCTTCCCGGGGGTGCCGGTGCGCAGGAAGATGGCCAGCAGCTCGGCGTTCGAGAGCGTCTGCGGGCCGTAACGCAATAGCTTTTCCCTTGGCCGCTCGTCGGCCGGCCAGTCCCTGATCGTCATCGCGTCCTTCTCCTTTCGCCCCGAGCCCGAGAGCATAGGCCAGAAACACGGCCCTTGGCCAGACTCTACCACCATCCCATGCTTTGCTCCCCGAGGGCGATCGAGTACCCTTGGAGTTTGTATGACAGGTTACTGTTTTTTATGCTCGATTTGAGCCAGAGAAGGGTGCTCCTCGGGGTCACTGGCGGGATTGCGGCCTACAAGGCGGCAACCATAGTACGCCTGCTTCGGGGCGCCGGAGCGGAGGTCCGGGTAGTGATGACCCGGGCCGCGGAGGCCTTTATTGCCCCGCTGACCCTGCAGGCCTTGTCCGGCCGGCGCGTGCGGCGCGAGCTGCTGGATCCGGAGGCGGAGTCCGCGATGAGCCATATCGAGTTGGCTCGCTGGGCGGAACTGGTCCTAGTGGCCCCGGCGAGCGCTGATTTTCTCGCCCGCATCGCCCACGGGTTGGCGGACGACCTGCTGAGCACCTTGTGCCTGGCCAGTGCCGCTCCTCTGGCGGTGGCGCCTGCCATGAATCGGCAGATGTGGGAGCATCCGGCAACCTGCGACAACCTGGCGCTTTTGGCAGGGCGCGGCGTGCACTGCTGGGGTCCGGCCTCCGGCGACCAGGCGTGCGGGGAACAGGGCCCTGGGCGGATGCTAGAGCCCGAGCAACTGCTGGAGCGGGTGGCGGCGCTGTGGATGGTCGGTCCGTTGAGTGGAGTGCGGGCCCTGGTCACCGCGGGACCGACTCGAGAGCCGATCGATCCCGTACGCTTCGTCGGAAACCGCAGCTCCGGCAAGATGGGCTACGCCCTGGCCGCGGCATTGCGGGAGCTGGGGGCCGAGGTGACGCTGGTCAGTGGCCCGGTGGTGTTGCCTGCGCCGCCAGGGGTGGTGCGGGTCTCGGTCGAGACCGCCCTCGAGATGCATGGGGCGGTAATGGCGCGGGTGGAAGCCTGCGACCTGTTCGCTGCTGCCGCTGCAGTAGCCGATTACCGGCCGCAAGATATACACTCGGAGAAGCTCAAGAAGCAGCGCGAACGGCTGCATCTGAGCTTGGTCCGAAACCCCGATATCCTTGCTGAGGTAGCGGCCCTGGCCCATCCGCCCTTTACCCTGGGATTTGCGGCCGAGACTCAGGACCTGGCGGCCAACGCCGCCGCCAAGATGAAGGCCAAGGGCCTGGACCTGATTGCGGCCAATCGGGTCGGGGGCGCCGACGGGGGATTCGACTCCGAGCGCAATGCTCTCAGCCTGTTTTGGCAAGGAGGAGGACGGGATCTGGAAATGGCGCCCAAGGTACGCCTAGCGCGGGAGTTGGCCCGCGTGGTAGCTGAGCGTTACCGACTTGCGCGAGCGGGGTCGCAGCGGACCTCTGGGCCCTCTTGAGCGCCTCTTAGCAGAAGATCAATATGCGTCTGACATGAACATACGGCGGTTGTTTGCGAGAACCAAGCCCGAACCGGATTCGGGGCCGGCGCCTGCGCAGGACCCCAGGGCGGCGCAAAGAACCTCCGGTCGGCCCCTGGCGCACTACTATCTGGTGGCTTTGGTTGCCGTGACCGCGTTGATGCTGACTCTCGGTGGTACCCTGATCTACCACTCGCAGCACCTGCGGCAAGTCAGCGTCAGGTTCGAAGCCACCACCAAGGCCCAATCCGTTGCCGCCCGTTTGTACGGGTGGGGCTCGCAACAGCGTGCCCTGATCCGCGCAATCGCAGATGACCCGCAACTAGCGCGGATGTTTCAAGAGCGTGACAGCCAGGGGTTGGCCGAGCGGGCACGGGTGTTGGCGCCCCTGTTCCCTGGAGGGCTGGGCCTTGAACTGATGCCGGTCGAGGCGGTTGGCGCCGCCGCGAAGGAATCGGAGAAGATCGGCTACGCCGCTTTAGACCTGTTGAGGGCAGCCGAGAGCGGGGAGCGGGTGCCGCCGCTGGAAGTGCACCAGTTCGGTTCGCCGGAGGCGCATATCGCCCTGGCATCGCGAGTGCCGGCAAGCGGTGAGGGTTCGGCGCTGGGCTTGATCTTGGTGCGCCTGCCGCTGTCTCAGTTACGGAAGCAGCTCGGCCTCCAACGGGACTTCCCTGGGACGCTGGTCTTGCAGCAGCGACCGGGCGGAGCTTCCAATCTGCGGCTGGCGGCGGTTGGTCAGGAGCAGGACAGGCCTCCTGATGGTGTAGTGAAGATTGGCGACAGCATCTGGCGTCTGGTCTACTGGTATGCGGCCGAACCCGATTCCCGGCAGTCGTTGTTCGGTGATCTCTGGCCTCCGGCCATCTTGGCGCTGGGGTGGCTGCTGTTGGCAGCGATTATGTTGCTCCATTACCGTCGATTGGGGCGTGATCTAGCGGCCGACTTGGATACGCTGGTGGAAACCGCCAAATGCAAACTCAACGGTCGTCCGCCGCCGGCGCGCGAGCCCCAACTGAGCGAACTGGCCTTGACCATGCAACGGCTGCAACAGCTGAGTCGGCCGACGGCGGCAGCAGAAGCCGTAGCACCGGCGCCGGTGTCCTCGCCCCAACGCCCGCCGTCGAATAAACCGGCGGCAGCCGATATGGTAGCGGCGCCGGCGCCAGGCGGCGGGGACGATGGGGGGGCCCCCGCATCGCTGCCGCGCGAGATTTTCCGTCGCTACGATATCCGGGGACTGGTGGGACAGAGCCTCACCCCGGAAATCTTCGGCCTGCTCGGTCAGGCCTTTGCCAGCGAGGCCTTGGACCTGGGGGAACGCAGCCTGGTGGTCGGGCGTGACGGTCGCCTTTCCAGTCCGGAACTGCACGCGGCCTTTTGTCAGGGGCTGCAGGCAGCGGGCGCCCAGGTGATCGACCTTGGCCAGGTGCCTACCCCGCTGGTGTACTTTGCCACCCAATTCCTCGCCAGCGACTCCGGGGCCATGATTACCGGCAGTCACAACCCTGCGGCCTACAATGGGCTGAAGCTGGTATTGCAGGGCGAGACCCTGGCGGATGCGGCGTTGCAGGCACTTCGTATTCGCATCGAAGAAGGGAATCTGCGTCGGGGCGAGGGCAGTTGCCTTGAGCAGGATCTGGTGCCTGACTATATTGCCCGGGTTAGCGACGATGTGCAGTTGGCCCGCCCACTGCGGCTGGTGGTCGATTGTGGCAACGGCGTGGCAGGGCCGGTCGTGTTGCGCTTGCTGCGAGAACTGGGATGCGAGGTGGTAGAGCTTTTTTGCGAGGTTGACGGCAGTTTTCCCAACCACCACCCGGACCCCAGTCAACCGGGTAATCTGCTGCCCCTGATAATGGAGGTGGGGGCTCAGGGGGCCGATCTGGGTCTGGCTTTCGACGGCGATGGCGACCGCCTTGGTGTGGTGGATTCCAGCGGCAAGATCATCTGGCCCGACCGCCTGTTGATGCTGCTGCTGGAGCAGGTTCTGGCGATGAACCCGGGCGCCGATATCCTTTTCGACGTCAAGAGCAGCCATCACCTGGCCGACCAGATACGGTCTCTGAGCGGGCGCCCTGTGCTGTGCCCTACCGGCCACTCGCTGCTCAAGGCGAAGGCGCGGGAGACCGGGGCCCCGCTAGCCGGCGAACTCAGTGGTCATATCCTGTTCCAGGACCGTTGGAACGGCTTCGACGACGCCTTCTATGCGGCAGCCCGGGTGTTGGAGGTCTTGGCCCTGGATCCGCGCCCCTCCGCAGAGGTGTTCGCCGACTTGCCTGAGAGTCCCTCCACGCCCGAGCTTCTGTTGGATCTCGACGAAGGCGAGCCCCAAGCGCTGATGGAGCGCCTGATCGGCGAAACCCGGTTTGACGGGGCCCAGATCAACCACCTGGATGGCCTGCGGGTGGAATTTCCGGATGGTTGGGGGCTGATGCGGGCCTCCAATACCACCCCCGCGCTGAGTTTTCGCTTCGAGGCCGACAGCGAGTCCCGGCTGGAGGAACTCAAGGACCTTTTCCGAGTAGAGATCCTGACCCTTTACCCTGGTCTGAAATTGCCCTTCTGAGCCGTCGACCCGCTCCAACCGAATCCCACAGGGAGCAGTAATGAGCCTGAAAATCGATTCCGCCCATACCATCGCCCATGTGCTGAGCGAAGCGCTCCCCTATATCCGTCGTTTCCGCGGCAAGACGGTGGTCATCAAGTACGGCGGCAACGCCATGGTAGACAATCGTCTCAAGCGCGGTTTCGCCCGTGACGTCGTGCTGTTGAAGCTGGTGGGTATCAATCCGGTCGTGGTGCATGGTGGCGGCCCCCAAATCGGCAGCTTTCTGCAGCGCTTGGGCAAGAGCACCGAGTTCGTCGACGGCATGAGGGTTACCGACAGCGAAACCATGGATGTGGTGGAAATGGTGCTTGGCGGCCTGGTCAACAAGGAGATCGTCACCCTGATCAACCGTCACGGCGGAGCTGCCGTGGGGCTGTCGGGCAAAGACGGTGACCTGATCAGGGCGCGCAAGCTCCACGTCACCCGTAATTCTCCGGAGCTGGATGCGCCGGAGATCATTGATCTGGGCCATGTCGGTGAGGTGGCGAGCATCGACGTTCGGGTGCTCGACATGCTCGCCGGCGGCGACTTTATTCCGGTCATCGCTCCCATCGGCGTTTGCGCGGACGGGTTGTCCTACAATATCAACGCCGATTTGGTGGCCGGCAAGGTGGCCGAGGTGATGCAGGCGGAAAAACTGATGCTTCTGACCAATATTCCGGGCCTGCTCGACGCCGCGGGCGAGTTGGTGGCAAATACCGACGCCGCGCAGGTGGAGCACTGGATCGCCGATGGCACCATCCACGGGGGCATGTTGCCGAAGATACGGTGTGCCCTCGACGCGGTGAACAATGGAGTGCAGATGGCCCATATCGTCGATGGCCGAGTCGAACATGCGGTGATGTTGGAGCTGTTCACGGACGAGGGCGTTGGCACCCTGATTCGGCGTCGCTGAGTTCGGTGGGCTGAATGGCCACGCCAAAATCATCCAACCGCCGCCAGGAAATTCTGGAGAGCCTGGCCGTGGAGCTCGAGAAGCAGCCCGGGGCGCGCGTTACGACCGCCGCCCTGGCTCGCAGTGCAGGGATTTCGGAGGCGGCCCTTTATCGCCACTTCGCCAGCAAGGCCAAGATGTTCGAGGCCCTGATCGAGTTTGCGGAGGAAAGCGTGTTCGTCCGCGTCAACCAGATCTTGGCCGAGGAACCCGGTACCCGCGAGCGCTGCGCGCAAATGCTGTACTTGCTGCTCGCCTTCTCGGCCCGTAACCCGGGCATTACCCGGGTGCTGATGGGCGACGCCCTGGTGGGGGAGACCTCGCGCCTGCTGCTTCGGGTAGAGCAATTCTTCGCCCGTATCGAGACCCAGCTCAAGCAGATCCTACGCGAGAGCAAGCTGCGCAAGGACGTGGATTGCCGGCTGCCGGCGGAGGAAGCCGCCGGCCTGATGCTGGCCTGGGTAGAAGGGCGCATGCACCAGTTTCTGCGCAGCCGCTTTGGGCTATCCCCGCTGCGTCATTGGGAGGAGCACTGGGGGGCTTTGGCGCTGGGGTTGTTTGCGGGTGTCGAGCTAGAAGAACTCAGCCGGTGAAAGGTATCTACAGGTTCATTGGTAACGGGGTGGGCAAGAACCTGTCGAGGCTGCGAGTGGGGCGGCCAGTCAGCGACGGTGCCGCCTGCCGACGCATCGCCCGTTTTGATGGTCCCTCGCCGCTGATGCACCGCGCATCAGGCGCGAGACAAGTCGTTTCCCGCCCCCCGGTTAGCTTTGGCGGCGGCCCGACATCGCTTTGAACGCCGTCCCATCGCCGCCGGCAATCCTCAGGGTTGGTGGATCTGGAACCGCATATAGGGCCTGAAGCGGCTGATTATCAGTTCCACTTCGCGGCTTTCGCAGAACTCCCGACCGTCGGTGCTGCCGCGGCACTGGACATCGAGAAACAGGGTGGCGGCATCGCCTTCAGCCTCCCGCAAGCGGGCGATGGTGACGCTGATGTCGTTGTGCTGCAGCGGTGGCTTGGTGATGATCAGATCGTTCGTGGCCTGTTGCAACTCGGTGGTGGCGAAATCTTCGGCGAAGGCCTGGGCCCGGCTCCAGGCCTGGTCGCAGCTGACGGCGTCCTCGCAGCGATAGACATTGGCCAAGTTGGCTTTTCCGGACTCCTTGTCGTGACCGACATCGGTTTCCTCCGCCTGCATGTTCTTGAGCGTGCGGAAGCGGCGGATATCCTCGCCGTACGTTTGTCGGATGATGGCCTTGTTCTCCTGGTGGCGCAGGATGTTGGCGTAACCGTCGTTCAAGGAGCTACGGCTGCTGGCGATTTCGTTCTGCCACTTCTCGGGGATCGGTTTGCCGGCGCGCTCCAGGTTGGCGGCCCGCTTTTCCTCTTCCGCCAGCTTCGCCTTAAGCAATTTGTTGTTACGCTCGGACACCCGGATCAATACGTCCACCGCGGCCAGCTTGCCGTCCCGTGCCAGCGCTATGTCGTCCACGCTGTGGAAGGTGCGCAGCAAGACGCGATCCTCCGCCTCCTGCTTCTCGCGCAGCCGTTGCTGTTCTCGGCGCAAGCGTTCCAACTCGGCTTCGCGGGCCCGCTCCTCCGGTGTTTTGGCAGGGCTTACCTGGTCGATCGCCAGACCCCGGTCGTTGAGTTCTGTGCGGCCCTTATCGACCTGTTCAGCGGGCATCTGGTCTGTGAAATGAATATTGCCCTCATCGTCGACCCAGCGGTAGAGCTTGCCCGCGGGCAGCGGGCCTGCGGCCAAACTGCCAGCCAGCAGCACAGCGGCGGCGATCAGCCGTTTACGAGCATTTGACATGCATCACCCTTGTCCGGTCTATTCTCGAGCATCCAATTATAGTGCGGGTTTGACTGCGCTGCGAAGCTTGCCCGGTGCGACCAGTGTGTCCGGTTTCTCATTTCCCCGGCGGCGATCGGTTCTCGGCTTTCGCCGGCCCTGCCCGGGGCGGCCTGGCGAGGTATCGCCGGCAAATATCGTAGGCCCGCCGGTCCGTCGCCGAGGGCAACGCCTGGATCGAACTTGGATTCGAGAGGATCCGGCGTTGCTGGGGAGCACAAGATCAAGGCAGGGCTGGTGGAAATCTCTCGCTGCCTCAGCCCCCCCTTTCACGAATGCGCCGGGGCCTCATACTCCGTATTGGTCACGATAGTCCCGAATCCGCGCCAGATCCTGGCCGTTGCCGCTGCGGCCTTCAAGGTATTCCACCAGTTCGGCCAGGCGGACGATGGCGGCTACCGGGACGCCGTAGTCCTGCTCCACCTCCTGGATGGCTGAGCGTTCGCCCTGCCCGCGCTCCTGGCGGTCGAGGGCGATCAATACCCCGGCCGGTTCAGCGCCGAGTGCGGAGATCAACTGCATTGATTCGCGCACCGCCGTGCCGGCGGTAATGACGTCGTCGATAATCAGGATACGGCCCTCCATGGGGTGTCCGACGATGCTGCCGCCCTCGCCGTGGTCCTTGGCCTCCTTGCGGTTGAAAGCATACGGGATATCCATGCCGTGCTTATCGTAAAGGGCAGCGGCAGTGACCGCGGCCAGCGGAATGCCTTTGTAGGCGGGGCCGAAAAGCAGGTCGAACCTGATGTTGGAGTCGACGACAGCCCGGGCGTAGAAGCGCCCGAGGTTGGCCAGGCTGGCGCCGGTGTTGAACAGTCCGGCGTTGAAGAAATAGGGGCTGACCCGACCGGATTTGAGGGTGAACTCGCCGAAGCGAAGAACTCCCGCGGCGAGGGCGAAATCGAGGAACGTTCGTTGGTAGTCCTGCATGACGGTTTCTCCGCAACGGCTGTTGCGGGCATTTTCCGGGGCGGTCGGCCCGGATGCAAGGTATCATCGCGGTTTTGCCTGCGACGCACGCCGAGAGAGGTTCGATGCCCAGTTCCGTCTCCCAAAGAAGCTGGCGCCAGACCTTGGTCGCCTATGGCCACCCGCGGGTGGTTACCATGCTTTTCCTCGGCTTTTCCGCCGGGCTGCCGCTGTTGTTGATCTTCGGCACCTTGTCGGTGTGGTTGCGCGAGGCGGGGTTGGAGCGCAGCACCATCACCTTCCTGAGTTGGGCCGGCCTGGGCTACGGCTTTAAGTTCGTCTGGGCGCCGCTGGTGGACAGGCTTCCCCTGCCTTGGTTGAGCCGGCGCTTGGGACGGCGTCGCGCCTGGCTGCTGTTGTCCCAGGCGGCCATCATCAGTGCCATCCTGGCCATGGCCCTGAATGACCCCGCCGACAGTTTACTGCCCCTGGCCGTGGCGGCCGTTCTGCTTGGGTTCTCCTCCGCCACCCAGGATATCGTCATCGACGCCTACCGCATCGAGTCGGCACCCGCCGATCTCCAGGCCCTGATGTCGTCTACCTATATCGCCGGTTACCGCATTGGTATGCTGGCTGCCGGCGCCGGCGGTCTCAAACTGGCGGCCTGGTTCGGCTCCGCTGACGTCTATGCCTACGAGGCTTGGCGGTTGGCCTATTTGTGCATGGCCGCTACCATGCTGGTAGGGGTAGTTACCACGCTGGTGATCCGGGAGCCCCAGACCGAGGCTCGTCCGAGCCCCTATCTCAACGGCCTGGCGCATTATCTCCGGTTCCTCGGCATGTTTCTGCTGGTGGTGGCGGCCTTCGTCGCTGCGTTCTGGGGTTTCGAACGCGGCTTCCGGGATTGGTTCGAAGTGGAGACCGGCCACTTCGGCGGTTTTCTCTGGGGGCTGCTGCGCTTGTTGCTGGCATTGGCGGCGGCCTGGTGGGCCGGGCGTCTGGTGGTCGCGCTGCGGTTGGTGCCGGGATCGGTGCTGCGCGAAACCTACCTCGACCCGCTCCGGGACTTCTTTCGGCGTTATGGGCGCATGGCTCTGCTGATCCTGTTGCTGATTGGTTGCTATCGGATTTCTGATATCGTGCTCGGGGTGATCTCGAATGTCTTCTATACCGACCTCGGGTTCGACAAGCACCAGATCGCCGATATCACCAAGACCTTCGGTCTGTTGATGACCTTGCTCGGCGGCTTCCTCGGCGGTGCCCTGGCGTTGCGCTACGGGGTGATGCGGATCCTGTTCCTGGGCGCCTTGCTGTCCGCGGGCACCAACCTGCTGTTTATGGTGCTGGCCCAACAGGGGCCGGATGTGGCTTGGCTGGTGCTGGTGATTTCTGCCGACAATATCAGCGGCGGTATCGCCGCGGCTGCCTTCGTGGCCTATCTCTCCGGCCTGACCCAAGTCTCCTTCACCGCTTTTCAGTATGCGCTGTTCAGTTCCCTGATGCTGCTCGTCCCCAAGTTCTTGGGCGGCTATTCCGGAACCATCGTCGATGCCATTGGCTATCAGAATTTCTTTATGATCACCGCCTTGATCGGGCTTCCGGTGCTGCTGCTGATCTGGCTGGCGGCCCGCTATGTTCCGACCGGGGCACGCGCCGTGGCCGCGGGTTGATGGAGTCCGGGTTTTCCTACGCGGCGGCGTTCGTAGTCGGCCTGCTCGGCGGGGTGCACTGCGTGGGTATGTGCGGCGGCATCGTCGCTGCCCTCAGTTTTGGGTTGGCGGAGTCGCGGCGCAGCGATCCCCGCGCCATGCTGCCCCTGCTGATGGCCTACAATCTGGGGCGCATCGCCAGCTATGGTCTGGCCGGCCTGCTGGCAGGCGGGCTCGGCATGCTGTTGGCCACCAGCCTGCCGGTCTGGTACGCCCAGCGAGCCCTGCTTCTGTTGGCGGGGCTATTCATGTTGGGTTTGGGACTGTACCTGGGGGGCTGGTGGTTCGGCCTAAACCGGATCGAGCACCTGGGCGGCGCCCTGTGGCGGCGGATCGAGCCCCTGGCCCGCCGCTGGCTGCCGGTGCGCTCGCCGTCCCAGGCCTTGGTGCTGGGGGCGCTTTGGGGATGGGTGCCCTGCGGTTTGGTCTACAGCGCGCTGGTTTGGGCGCTGTCTGCCGGCAGCCCGCTGCGCGGAGCCGGTCTGATGCTGGCGTTCGGGCTCGGCACCTTGCCGAATCTGCTGTTGATGGGGATTGCCGCCGGCAGTCTGGCCGGTTGGTTGCGGAGGCGCGGCGTGCGCCAGGCGGCGGGGGGGATGGTCGCGGGGTTCGGGCTGTTCACCCTTTGGCAGGCTTGGTGAGCCCTGGAACCCGACGGCTCCAGGGCCCCGTCTCGCGCTCAATCAATGTAGAACTGTTGGCTCAGGCGCGCCTGGTAGGGGGAGGATTCGCCCTCCGGCGTGACTTCGATATCGAAGTTCAGCGTCTCCTGGTTGGTAATGCGGAAGTCGCCGATGTAGTAGATGGCTTCGCCGTCGCGGATCTCGCGCATATCGATTCCGCGGCTCTGGCCTGTCAGGTTGGTGGCCTGGACGCTCACCTCAGCGGCCACCGATTGCCCGACCTGGCCGGGAATCCCGCGGATCACGCTGACATTGAGCATGCCTCGGTTTTTGCTCCGGGTCAGATTGTAGTGCCGGGCGACCTCCGGCGACAGGGTGTCGGTGGTGAAGGCGTTATGGTGTATCACGTAGCCCGGGATATTGGTGCTGTTCTCTGCCTGGCCGCTCAGAGGCAGGGAGAAAAGGGCCAGCGCGGCCAGGATTGCTGCAAAATTTTTCATCGATACTCCTCGGCTTGGTTGGCAGTCTTGTTGCTGCCGATCAATTACGGTTGAGACCGCAACTCCGACGTGCGGTTCTCGGGGTTGCCTGGGCGACCAAAACATCTTTTCGGAAACCCCAGCTTCGAAAGCCGTGCTGAGTATGGCCAGACCGGCTTTATGATCAACTGCTTCTTGGATGCCAAGCATATAGCGCATTCGAGGCGGCGGCAATGGGGACAATGCCGAGTTCAGGGCCGTTCTAATCCAAGCGGCAGCCGCGCCGGGGCCTGAATCCTTACCCGTTTGTTACGGCTCGCTGCACCGCTCTCCAATTGCACTTGGGCCTTCGGCACACCGAAGGCCTTGGCCAGGAAATGGGTCAGTCGCGCATTGGCTTTGCCCTCCGCGGGCGGGGCGGTGAGGCGCAGCTTGAGGCGCCCGCCCACAGGGTCGCCGAACGAGTCGCAGGCGGCTCGGGGCTGCACCCGCAGATCCAGCAGCAGGTCCGCGCCGTCCCAACGGTACCAGCTCAAAAAGGGCTGCCGGTGAGCGTGCGCAGGGGCGGTAGCAGCAGCATCTCCAGAACCACCAACCCGAGCATTACGAGCATTGGCGAAAGGTCCAGACCGCTGATCGGCGGCAATAGGCGTCGGGCCGGCGTCAGCAGGGGCCTGGTCAGGCGCTCTACCAGGTCGAGCGCCGGGTTATAGCCGCCGGGGTTGAGCCAGCTCATGATTACCTGTATCACCAGCGCGAACAGGAAGACATTAATGCCCAGGGCTACCAACTCGGGCAGCGCCCATAGAAGGGGGCCGATCAGGTGCAGGCCGTGGCCCTTGATCATTAGAACCAGCATCAACTCCACCGCCTTGACCAACCAGGCCAGTGTTAGCGAAGCGAGGTCCCAGCCACCCCAGCCTGGCACCAAGCGGCGCAGGGGACGCAGTGGCGGGTCGGTGACCTGCACTACGAACTGGGACACCGGGTTATAGAAATCCGCCCTCAGGTACTGCAGCAGGAACCGCAGCAACACGACCAGGGCATAGAGTCCAAGCAGGACCTGGACCAGGAAGGCCAAAGGGTTGGTTAGGTAGGAGCCGTCCATTTCAGTGCTTCCCGAGCATTTGCGACAGCTCCCGGGAGCGGTCCCGGGCCGCCTGCAGGGCATCGCGGAAAAGGGCGCGGATGCCGCCCCGCTCCAGCACCTCCAGGGCGCGTTCGGTGGTGCCGCCGGGGGAGGTCACCCGCTGGCGCAGACGTTCCGGGGTCTCGCTGCTCTCGATCGCCATGCGGGCCGCCCCCAAGGCGGTCTGCAGCGTCAACAGGTGGGCTGTCTCGCGGGACAGCCCCAGCTCTTCGCCGGCCTGGCTCATGGCTTCCATGATCAGAAAGAAGTAAGCCGGGCCGCTGCCCGAAACGGCGGTGACCGCGTCCATCAGCGCCTCGTCGTCCACCCACTGGGTAATGCCCACCGCCCGCAAGATGCTTTCGGCCAGGTTTTTCTGGGCCTCGCTGACCTTCGGGCTGGCATGCAGTACGCTCGCCCCCGACTGCACCATTGCCGGGGTGTTGGGCATTGCGCGCACCAGCGGCAAACCGCCCCCGAGCCATTCAAGTAGGTCCTGCTCGCGAACCCCGGCGGCGATGGAGATCAGCAACGGGCGTTGATGCCGGAGGCCGGGGGCCAGTTCCCGCGCCACTGTCTCGAGGACCTGAGGCTTGACCGCCAGCACCACCACGCCGGCACCGGCCAGTGCCGCATGATTGTCGGCCGCGATGCGGATGCCAACACGGGCGGCCAGTCGGCCCAGCTGCTCTTGGTCCGGGTCGCTGGCCTGGATGCGGTTCGGGTCGTGACCGTCTGCGATCAGGCCGCCGATCAAGCTCGAGGCCATATTGCCGGCGCCGATAAATGCTATCTGGGTGTTGTCAACAATCGACTTCATAATCTAGGTTCCAGAGATTCCAAGTGCTTTTCAGCGACGTTGATTGCCAGGCCGGGGGCCGAAGATGGCGGTGCCTATCCGTACTAGCGTAGCACCCTCGGCGATAGCCGCTTCCAGGTCCGCCGACATGCCCATGGAGAGGGTGGTGAGCGGCAAATCCGAGCCAGCCAGGCGGTCGCGCAGGCGGCGCAGTTCGGCGAACGGTTGGCGCTGGGCCTCGAGCCCCTGGGCCGGCGCCGGGATTGCCATCAGACCGCACAGCTCCAGCCGCGGCAGCTCCCGCACCAGGGCTGCCAGGTCGGCCACCGCTTGCGGCGCCAGCCCGCCTTTGCTCACCTCGTTGCTGATGTTCACCTGCAGGCAAAGCTTGAGCGGCGGCAGACTCTTGGGGCGCTGCTGGCTCAGACGCCGGGCATGGCGTGCCTCGCTCAGGCAGTGCACCCAGGAGAAATGGGTGGCGATTGCGGCGGTCTTGTTGCCCTGGACGCGACCGATATAGTGCCATTCCAAGCTCAGGTCGGCGAGTTCGCGGGCCTTGTCCAGAGCCTCTCGCACATAATTCTCGCCAAAACAGTCCTGGCCGGCGGCGTGGGCGGCGCGGATGGCCGCCGTCGGCTGGGTCTTGGAGACCGCAAGCAGGCGTACGGATCCAGGGGGGCGGCCGTAGCGGCGTTCTGCTTCGGCGATGCGCCGGCGGATTGTGTCCAGGCGTTGGGCAATCGCGGTCGTCAAGGTCGGCTCGACTATACTAAAATCTGCTCGAGGGATAGAACAAATGATAACCGAGCCCGTTTCCGGTGTCCGCCGCCATTGCGCCGCGCCGGCGGCGATGGCAGTAACCAAGGGGATGAGCTCTCATGGACATAACGGAATTGCTGGCGTTCGGCGTCAAGCACAATGCGTCAGATATGCACCTGTCGGCGGGTCTGCCGCCAATGATCCGGGTCGACGGTGACATCCGCCGCATCAATGTCCCGGCCCTTGAGCACAAGACCGTACACCAGTTGGTGTACGACATCATGAACGACAAGCAGCGCAAGGACTACGAAGAGTTCCTGGAGACCGACTTTTCGTTCGCGGTGCCCGGTCTTGCGCGCTTTCGCGTCAACGCCTTCAACCAGGACCGGGGGGCCAGCGCGGTGTTCCGTACCATCCCATCGATCATCAAATCGCTGGAGGACCTGAACTGCCCGACCAGCTTCAAGGAACTGATTAACGTGCCGCGCGGGCTGATCCTGGTCACAGGGCCAACCGGCTCGGGTAAGTCCACCACCCTGGCGGCGATGATCAACCATATCAACGAAAACGACTACGGTCACATCCTTACCATCGAGGACCCGATCGAGTTCGTGCACCAGAGCAAGAAGTGCCTGATCAACCAGCGCGAAGTGCACCGAGATACGCTGGGCTTCGCCGAGGCCCTGCGCTCGGCCCTGCGCGAGGATCCGGACATTGTCCTGGTGGGCGAGATGCGCGACCTCGAAACCATCCGCCTGGCCCTGACCGCAGCCGAAACAGGGCATTTGGTATTCGGCACCCTGCACACCAGCTCTGCGGCCAAGACCATCGACCGCATTATCGACGTCTTCCCGGCGGCGGAGAAGAGCATGGTTCGCTCCATGCTCTCGGAATCCCTGCGCGCGGTGATCGCCCAGACGCTGCTAAAAAAGCCTGGCGGCGGCCGCATTGCGGCCTGGGAGATCATGGTCGGCACCCCCGCCATCCGCAACCTGGTTCGCGAGGACAAGGTGGCGCAGATGTATTCGGCAATCCAGACCGGCCAGGCCTTCGGTATGCAGACCTTGGACCAGCACCTGTTGGAACTGGTGAAGCAGGGATTGGTATCCAAGCCCGACGCCCGGCTCAAGGCGGTCAACAAAGAGCAGTTCCGCTGAGCGCTGGCCGATCCAGCCCCGCTCGGCACAATCGGGCCGCCTCGCCGGCCCTTGGGAGGTAGCTGTGGACCTGAACGCATTACTCTTGTTGATGGCCAAGAAACAGGCCTCGGACCTGTTCATTACCGTCAACAAACCGCCTTGTCTCAAGATCGACGGCCAGATCTATCCGGTCACTGCCCCTGCCCTGGACGAGCAGGAAACCCGGAAGCTGGTGGCGGCGGCCATGAACGATGAACAGCAGAAGCGATTTGCCGCCGAGCGTGAGTGCAACTTCGCGCTGCAGCACAAGGATATTGGTCGCTTTCGTGTCAGCGCCTTCGTGCAAAAGGACGAGCCTGGCATGGTGTTGCGCCTGATCAAGACGCAGATCCCCAGCATCGAGGAGTTGAACCTGCCGCAGATACTCAAGCAACTGGCCATGGTCAAGCGCGGCCTGGTGCTGTTCGCAGGTGCCACCGGCACCGGCAAGTCGACCTCACTGGCAGCGATGATCGGCTACCGCAACCGCGAGCAGGCCGGGCACATCGTCTCGATCGAGGACCCGATCGAGTTTGTGCATGAGCATGACAAGGCGATCATCACCCAACGCGAGGTCGGGGTCGACACCGACTCCTACGAGACGGCCCTGCGCAATACCCTGCGCCAGGCCCCCGACGTGATCCTGGTCGGCGAGATCCGTACCCGGGAGACCATGGACCACGCCATCGCCTTTGCCGAGACCGGCCACCTCTGCCTGTCCACCGTGCACGCCAATACGGCTCCCACTACCCTCGACCGGATCATCAATTTCTTTCCCGAAGACCGGCGCGATCAGCTGCTGCTCGATCTATCCCTGAATCTGCGGGCGGTGGTGTCTCAACAGTTGCTGCGCCGGGCCGACGGCGCCGGCCGGGTGCCCGTGGTCGAGGTGCTCTTGAACACGCCGCTGGTGGCGGATCATATCCGCAAGGGCGATATCGACACCCTACGCGACATCATGAAGCGTTCCACCGAGCACGGCATGACCACCTTCGATAAGGGTCTGTATCAGCTCTATACCAAGGGCCTGATCACCTACGAGGACGCCTTGAGGTACGCGGTCTCGGAAAACGAGGTGCGGCTGATGGTGAAGCTGGGGGAAAACGGCCAGTTGGACCGGTTGTCCAGCGACGACTTCCAGGATATCCAGCTGCTGCGGGACGACTGAGCGTTCCGGGGCTCGGAGTGAGCCCGCCATTGGAGGGGCCGGATCAGCGATGTCGCGCCGGTAAGGGCCAGTTAGCCCCGCTTGCGGAAAATTTTGCCCGTCTGCTGCCGGCCCGAGCCCGGTCAATCTGCGGCGAACACCTGGTGGGCGTCGAACACCGGGCCGTC
The DNA here is from genome assembly GCA_963753615.1 of uncultured Gammaproteobacteria bacterium. GTDB lineage: Bacteria > Pseudomonadota > Gammaproteobacteria > Chromatiales > Chromatiaceae > CAVWCW01. Next base: position 43,731 of record CAVWCW010000024.1, on the reverse strand, counting down.
GACGCAGACCCGGCGCATGGCGGGACCCTCCGGGGTCTGTATCTGCACTACGCACCCGGCGCAGCCGCCCACCGCGCAGGCCATGAACTCTTCCAGCGACACCTGGCATGGCAGGCCGAATTCTCGGGCCAAGGCGGCGACCGCCTCCAGCATCGGGTGTGGCCCGCAGGCGAATAGCTCGACCTCGGCCAGGGTCTTGGCGTCAAGCCGCGTCAACCAAGGCCGGGCCAGGCCGGTCACATAGCCCTGATAGCAGCCGGGGCGAGCCTCCAGGCTGGCCAGGCGGCTGGCAATCCCCCAGTCGTCCAACAGGGGCATTCCGGCGATTACCCCCTCCGGCAGACCGCCCACCATGATCTGAGACGGGCGCGGAGCGAACGGGAAGGGCGCCTCCGAGCCCAGGATCACCCAGGGCTCGAAGTCCGGTTGACAGCGCAGGTCGTCGGCCAGGAACACCATGGGCGGCATGCCCACGCCGCCGCCGATCAGCAGCGGTAGACGGCGCTCCGGATGCAACTGAAACGGGTTGCCGATGGGCCCGAGCAGGCTGATGCGCGCACCCGCCGGCTGGCGTGCCAGCAACGCGGTGCCCTGGCCCACCGCTTTGTAGAGGAACTCCACCCAGCCCTGCTCGGCGTCGGTACGCATAATCGAGATTGGTCGCCGCATCGGCAGCTGTGGGTCGCATTGCAGGTGGGCGAAGCTGCCCGGCCGGGCGGCGCGAGCACATTCCGGAGCTTGCAGCCGCAGCACGTACTGCTGGCCGGCAAAAGCCTCGTGGCTCAGGACCTCGGCGGATTCCAGGAAGATACTGTTGCGATGGCTCGGGTGGTTTACCGTCATCGGCGAAATACCAGTCGGCCCTGAAGCAGGGTGTGGGTGACACGGCCGCTAAGTTCCCAGCCGAGGAAGGGGCTGTTGTGGCCGCGGCTGACCAGCGTATCGATGCCGGGCACCCAGTGAGCGTGCGGATCGAAAACGCAGACGTCCGCTACTGCGCCGGGCTCCAGGCTTCCCAGCGGAAGTCCGAGGATACGGGCCGGGCCGCTGGTCAGGAGGGACAGGGCATGGGGCAGTTCGAGCACCCCCTCGGCCACCAGTTTCAGGGTCAGTGGCAGCAGCGTCTCGAGGCCGGAGATGCCGGGAGCGGTGCTCGGGAAGGGCGCGGCCTTGGCGTCTGGTTCGTGGGGCTGGTGGTCCGAGCAGATGGCGCCAATGGTGCCGTCGGCCACCGCTTGACGCAGGGCATCGCGATCACCCGGGGAGCGCAACGGCGGGATCACGTGGCACTGGCTGTCAAAGTCCGCGAGGTCGATCTCGCACAGATGCAGTTGGTGCGCGCTGACATCTGCGGAGACAAGCTCCGGGTGGCAGTCTATGTGCTGGATCATACGCACCGACTGGGCTGCGGACAGACCGCGAAAATGGATTCGGGCTCCGGTCTGCTCGGCCAAGGCCAGGTCGCGGGCCACCGCGACCGTCTCTGCCGCCACCGGGATTCCCGGCAGGCCCAGGCGGGCGGCCGTCCGGCCCTCATGGGCGCAGCCGTGGTCGCGCAGCTGCGGGTCTTCCGGCGACAGGAACGAGGTGAGGCCGAAGGTGGCTGCATATTCCAGGGCCCGGCGCAGCACCAGGGTGTTGGCGATCGGGCGCAGGCCGTTGCTGACGGCGACGCAGCCGGCCCGTTTCAAGGCCGCCATCTCGCTTAATTGCTCGCCGTCCAGCCCGGCGGTCATGGCCCCCAGGGGCAGTACTCGGGCCTTGCCGCTGAGCTTCGCTTTGTGGCGAATCAGTTCGGTCACCGCCGGGGTGTCGTTCACCGGCTCGGTGTCTGGCGGGCAGCACAAGCTGGTAATGCCTGCGCTGGCTGCTGCCGCGGTCTCGCTGCTGATGGTGGCTTTGTGCTCGTGGCCGGGCTCCCGTAGGTGGGCGCTGAGGTCAATCAGACCAGGGCAGACGATCTGGCCGCGAGCGTCGATCTCCAGGTCGGCGGTGAACTCCGCCGGCGGAGTGCCGATAGCCAGCACCCGGCCACCACGCAGGTGCAGGTCGGAGACCTGGTCGAGGCCGTTGGCGGGATCGATCAGGCGGCCGTTGCGGATGCTGACGTCGGGTGCGTTTGACATGGCAGTCAACCCTGTATCCGTGCGCTTTGAGTGCCCAGGCACATGGACATTACCGCCATGCGCACGGCGATGCCATGGCTCACCTGCTGCAGGATGACGGAACGCGGGCCGTCGGCTACCTGGGAGTCCATCTCTACGCCGCGATTGATTGGTCCCGGGTGCATCACGATGGCGTCGTCCTTGGCCACCTGCAGGCGCTCTTCGGTGAGTCCATATAGTTGGAAGTACTCGTGCGCGCTCGGCAGCATGGCGCCGCGCATACGCTCGCGTTGCAGGCGCAGCATGATCACCACGTCGACGTCGCGGATGCCTTCAGCCAGGTCGTGGAAGACGTGGACCCCGAGGGATCCCACCGCCGACGGCAGTAGGGTGCGGGGCGCGATGACCCGTATCTCCGGCACTCCCAGGACGCTCAGGGCCAGGATTTGGGAGCGCGCCACCCGCGAATGCAGAATGTCGCCGACAATGGCCACCCGAAGCTGCGTGAAGTCGCCCTTGTGGCGGCGAATCGTGAACATGTCGAGCATCGCCTGGGTGGGGTGGGCATGGCGGCCGTCCCCGGCATTGACCACGCTGATGTGGGGCGCCGCGTGTTGAGCGATGAAGTGGGCGGCACCGCTGTCTGCATGGCGCACCACGAACATGTCGCAGTGCATGGCTTCCAGGTTGCGCAGGGTGTCGAGAAGGCTCTCGCCCTTGGCGGTCGAGGAGGCGCCGATGTTCAGGGTCAGCACGTCCGCCGACAGCCGCTTTGCGGCCAGCTCGAAGGTGGTGCGGGTGCGGGTGCTGTTTTCGAAGAACAGGTTGGTGATGATCTTGCCCCGGCACAGGGGGACCTTTTTTACCGTCTGCGCCGAGACGCCGGCGAAGCCCTCGGACTGGTCCAGGATCTCGGTCAACAGCTCCCGACCGAGGCCGTCGATGGACAGAAAGTGCCGCAGCCGGCCCTGGGCGTCGAGCTGAATCTCGCGGTTGGGGGTCGCCTTGCCCACGGGATCAGCCTGCTCCCTGCTGTTGGCGCGAGCTGCGGTTGGAGCCCTCGCCGAGGATCAGGGTCAGCGGTTCGGGGCCGGTCAGGGTGATGTGCCCGTCCGCCGGCAACTGGGGGCGAAGGCCCGCCAGGTCGGGCTGGATCGGCAACTCGCGGCCGCCCTTGGCGATCAGGGTGATCAGCTGTACCGAGGCCGGGCGCCCGTAGTCGAAGATCTCGTTCAGGGCGGCGCGGATGGTGCGCCCGGTTTCCAGTACGTCGTCGACCAGCAGAATGTGGCGGTCGTCCACTGGCACCGGAAGAGTGGAGGGCCGGACCTGGGGGTTGACGCCGATGCGGGTGAAGTCGTCGCGGTAGAAAGAGATGTCCAGGGTGCCCAGGGGGTCTCGGATTTCCAACAAACGGTGCAGCCTCTCGGCCAGCCAGACGCCGCCGGTGTGGATGCCGATCATCAGTGGCCGTTCGATGGCGCGGACATCCAGGCGTTGGCGCAGGTCCTGGGCCAGATGCTGAATCAGGCGCTCGGTCTCGGCGGCGTCGAGAAAGGGTTTATTGATGGTCATCGAGCCATGTTTCCAATATCAGTTTGGCGGCGAAAGCGTCGAGTTCTTCGATTCGGCGCACTCGCTTGCCCCAGCGGTTCTTGGCTTCGCGCGACGTCAGCCGCTCATCTGCCAGGTGCACCGGCAGCCGAAAGCGCCCTTCGAGCTGGCGCGCGAAGCGTCTCGCGGCGGGGGCTACCTCGGCCTCGCTGTCGTCCATGTTGAGGGGCAGGCCCACCACCAGGGCATCTGGCTGCCAGTGTTGAATCAGCTTGCCGATGGCCTCCCAGTCTGGACGCTCGCGCACTGCCCGTAACGTGGTCAGAGGCGATGCGCTGGCGGTCAGGGTCTGGCCCACCGCGATGCCGATCTTACGCGGCCCGTAGTCGAAGCCGAGCAGGGTGCTCATGCCTCGGTGCCGGCTCAGGCATGTCCGGCCTCATTGGACAGATTATCCAGGTCCACCCCCAACAGTCGTGCCGCCGCGTGCCAGCGCCGATCCACCGGCAGACGGAAAATGATGTCGCGGTCGGCCGGGCCGCTGAGCCAGGCGTTCTCGCTCAGCTCTCGCTCCAGTTGGCCGCCGCCCCAGCCCGCGTAGCCGAGGGCGATCAGTTGTTCTTCGGGGCCCTGCCCCGCTGCAATCGACTCCAGGATGTCCTGCGAGGTGGTGATGCTGATCTGCGGCGTGATCTCCAGAGTCGAGCCCCAGTGTGGACCCGTGGCGTGCAGCACGAAGCCCCGCTCCATGGCCACTGGACCGCCAATATAGATCGGCTGCTGCATCGGCTCGGGCGCGCTGCAGGGGATCTGCATCTGTGCCAGGATTTCTCCGAGTTGGATGTTCATGGGGCGGTTTACCACGATGCCCATGGCGCCGTCGTCCCCGTGCTCGCAGATATAGGTGACGGTGTGGTAGAAGTTCGGGTCCATCAGACCCGGCATGGCGATCAGGAAATGGTCGGTAAGATTGGCCGAGCTGCTCATGGCCGTTAGTATCCGGCGATCGAGCGCCGGCCGCAAGTGCCTGCACCGGCGCGCAGTCGACCGGGCTCAGTCGCTGGAGAATAGCTGGTTGCTGTTCAAAAACTGCCAGGTGCGGGTGATCTCGAGCACGTCGGTCTCGTGCCGAATTTCCGCCGGAAACGGGGCGTAGGGGGCCGCCAGGCGGACGATGCGAATTGCCGCGTCGTCCAGCAACTGGTGGCCGGACGAGCGCAGCAGTCGGACCCGCTCGACACTGCCGTCGGCGCGCAATGACACCATCAACACCAGACTGCCGTAGAGGTTTCGCTGCTTGGCCTCCTGCGGGTAGTTGAGGTTTCCGATGCGCTCAACCTTGCGGCGCCAGGCGTCCAGGTAGGCAGCGTACTTGTATTCCTGGGTGCTGGCACTGATGTGTTTGCGCCGGGGTCGCTTGGCGTGGAGTTTGGCCTTACGCGCCAACTCGGCGGTGATGCGGTCGGCTTCCTGGCGGCGGCTGGCCAGCAGTTCGGAGACGCTCGGCAGCTCGCGCCGAACCGGCTCGGGGGGCGGCTTCGGCGCTGCCTGCGGGGCCGGCTTCGGCTGCAAACGCTCGGCGCTGATTACGCGCGGGGCCGGCGGCGGGGGGTCGGGGGGTGCGGGCGGCGGCGACTCCGCCGGCACCGGCTCCGGTTCGCGCACAGCCTCGGCGCTGGCGATGTCTGGGCGGGTGGGTCGCGGTTGCTCGTCCCCGCTGCCACCGCCCTGTTGGCTGGTTTGAGCCAGGAAGTCGGGTTCTTCTTCGGGCGCGGTCGGGCGCGCCTGGCGCACCACCATGATTTCCAGGTTACGCTGGATGCGCGATGGTTTAGCCAATTCGAGTTCGAAGCTGAAGCCAAACACCAGGAGGAGATGCAGTGCCGTGGCCAGGACCAGAGCAAGGACGAACCGGGGGCGGTTGCGGAGGTTCCAAGCCTTGGGCATGGACGGGCCCACTCAGGTCCCGGGGCGGGTCGGGTCCGAGCCCTCGGTCTGCGGCGCCAGTCGGTCTTGGTGCAGAGGGGCGCTGATGCGGGTTTCCACGCCCGCGTCCAAGAGCTTGATGCGCTGGGCCATGGCCGGGTTCATGTGCAGCACGCCGGCACTGTCGAGAAGGAGCACGTAACCGATGCCCATCGCTTTCGCCACTTCCTCCCAGCCTTCGGGACCGGCGATGAAAAGGGCGGTAGCCGCCGCATCGGCGGTAATGGCGTCTGTATGCACCACGGTGACCGCCCGCGTGCCGCGCGCAGGGCGCCCGGTTCGGGGGTCGATGATGTGATGATAGGTGCGGCCTTCGAATACGAAGTTGCGCTCGTAGTCGCCGGAGGTGAATACGCTCTCGTCGCCCTGTATGTCAATCGTCGCGAACACCCCGCCGCCGCTTGGGCGGCGGATTGCTACCCGCCAGGGGTGGCCGGCGCGCGAGCCGATGGCGCGCAGGTCGCCGCCGGCGTTGACGATGGCGTTTTTGACCCCTAGATCGCGCAGGTGGCCGACCGCGAGGTCCACACCGTAGCCCTTGCCGAAGGCGCCGAAGTCCAACTGAACCGCGGGGTTGGTTGAGTGCAGGAGGATGCCATCCAGGATCAGGTCGGACATGCGGGGGGCCGCCGCCACCAGGCGATCGATCTGGTCGGCGCTCGGCGGCTGGCTGCGGCTGGGGTCGTCGCGGTGGAAACCCCAGAGTGTTATCAACGAGCCGATGGCGGGGTTGAAAAGGTTACCGCTCTGGGCCGAGAGTACCTTGCCCTTTACGATAAGCGGGTATATGGATGGCGGCAGCGAAAACGGCTCGCCTGTCGGCAACAGTCGATTGACCCGCCCCAATGGACCGGGCTGCCAGGTGTGCCAGGCCGCGTGCATGCTTGCGAAGTCAGCCTCGATGGCGCCGCTGATGCGATCGAATTTGGCCCGGTCGACGCCAATCAGCGTGAGGTCGATCTGGGTGCCGAAGGCAAGGAACCGGGTGGTGTAGGCTGGCTCCTGGCCGTTACAGCCCGCCAGTAGCAACAGCAATGCGGCGCAAACGAGTCGGGAAATGGGCGCTGGTGTAGGCGCCGAGGGGAACCGGGCATGTTCGAACGCGTGGCGTCTCATCGCTGCAGCCTTTGCTCGATGCAATCGAGCAGTGAGGCAGCGATGTTGAGGTCGAATTCGCGGTCGAGTTCACGGATGCAGGTGGGGCTGGTCACATTGATCTCCGTCAGGTAGTCCCCAATCACGTCGAGGCCCGCGAACAGAATGCCGCGCGCGCGCAGTTCCGGCCCCACCTGGGCGGCGATCCAACGGTCGCGCTCCGACAGGGGGACACCTTTGCCGCTGCCGCCTGCGGCCAGGTTGCCGCGGGTCTCGCCCGGGGCCGGAATGCGGGCCAGGGCATAGGGGATGGGCTGCCCGTCGACCATCAGGATGCGCTTGTCACCGGCACTGATCTCGGGGATGAAACGTTGGGCCATGGTGAACTGGCTGCCGTGCCCGGTGAGGGTCTCAATGATTACTCCGATGTTGGGGTCGCCCGCGGCGATTCGGAACACGGAGGCCCCGCCCATGCCGCCCAGCGGTTTGAGAATGATATCCCGGTGCTCGGCAAGGAAGTCTCGAATGTCGCGGGAATGCCGGGTAACCAGAGTCGGCGGGCAACACTCGGGAAAGTGGGCGGTAAATAGCTTTTCGTTGGCATCGCGCAGGCTGCGTGGGCGGTTGACTACAAGACACCCCGATCGCTCGGCCTGCTCCAATAGATAGGTTGTGTAGACGTACTCCATGTCGAACGGTGGATCTTTGCGCATCAGCACCACGTCCAGTCGTTCCAGGGGGGCGGTCCGCTCGCCGTCGAAGGAAAACCAGCCCGCGGTGTCATCCATTACCCGCAGCCCGCGACTTCGGCCATGACAGCGGTCGCCGTGCAGAAACAGATCGCCCTGCTCCAGATAGTGCAACTCCCAACCGCGGGATTGGGCCTCCATCAGCATGGCAAAGGTGCTGTCCTTGCCAATCTTGATCGACCCGATCGGGTCCATGATCACGCCAAGTCTGATACTCATCTACGTAGGGCAATCCGCTGGGAATGAGCCCCCCGGATCTCGGGATATCGGGGGGCAGTATTGGGATTGTCCGTGCTAGTGCCGGTTTGGGCAAGTCGCCTGCGGGCAAAATGTTTACATTGCCGGGTCTGCCCTTTTTGCTATGCTTCCGGAGCGGCCGGTATTCGAGGCTGGCGGCAGAAGCCAAAAAGCAGTGGTTTGGGCATTGCCGGGAGTTCTTTAAATGCAGCTCAGAATTCCGCGAAAATTTGGGAGGCAAGCGGTGTGCAGAGGCGCATAGCCAAAGCTGTGACCGGGTCGGCGACGGAACTGCGACGCAGGCCAAAAACTGCCGATTTTGCAGCGATGCAGGCGGTTGCGGTTCCGGTTCCGCCTTGCTATTGTTTAGAGAACAAAAAAGGCGTGCTTCGCGACGAGAACGGTGCGTGACGCGGTGCGCGAGATAGTTCAGTCATCGGCCGCGCGTGGGTTCGACTCAACTAGGCTTCATTTTCGAAACAGCTTTGCGGCAGGACGGTTACGACCGGTTCTGCTCCGGTTTGCGGTTGCAGCGGTTGTCGGGCTGATTTGTCGCAGCGGTAGCTCGGGCAGGCGGCCCGGATCGCCCAAGCGGTCGGGTGTTAGGAGGTAATGTGAGCAACGAAGGCGGCGAGATTGGACTCTCCGGGCTGAAGATCATGGTTATCGACGACAGCAAGACAATTCGTCGGACGGCCGAAAATCTGTTGAAGAAGGCGGGTTGCGAGGTGATAACGGCGACCGATGGCTTTGAGGCTCTGGCGCTAGTCGCCGACCATCGTCCGGATCTGATCTTCGTAGACATCATGATGCCCCGTCTGGACGGCTACCAGACCTGTGCGCTGATCAAGAACAACGACTCCTTCAAGAGCACTCCCGTGATCATGTTGTCGAGCAAGGACAGCCTTTTCGACAAAGCGCGTGGCAGGATCGTAGGCGCGGAAAAATATCTGACCAAGCCATTTACCAAGAACGAGCTGTTGGGGGCGATTCGTGAACATGTCACGCGCGCCGCGTGAAGCGACGGCTGAACAGGGTGTGGGGGTTCGGTGGGCCATGGGGTTGCCGGCTGCTGGGCGAGGGTAGCGCCGATGCTCCGGGTGGCGACACGTACATTCTTTAACAAACACAGGTGCCAGGGCACTGGTGGTCGAGGGGGGATTGGGTTAAAAAATGGCGACGATTCTTGTAATTGATGATTCTCAGACCGAATTGCATGTTCTTAAGGGTTTGCTCGAAAAGAACGGTTATTCCGTCCAGACAGCTGAGGATGGGGCCCAGGGCATAGAGGCGGCGAAAGAACATCAGCCCGACCTCATTCTCATGGACGTCGTGATGCCTGTTCTCAATGGCTTCCAGGCGACACGGCAGCTGCATAGAGACCCGGCGACCTCCGACATTCCGGTGATCATGGTTACCACCAAGGACCAGGAAACCGATCGTAGCTGGGGGCTTCGCCAGGGGGCCGTCGATTACGTGGTGAAGCCGATTGACGCCAAGGCCTTGCTGTCCAAGATCAAGAGCGCTTTAGGAAGCTGAATTGAGCACGGTGGAACAACCGGTGCGAAACGGGGCCCAGCTGTTCCGACTGCTCGCTGAGATTGAGGCGCGCAGCAGAGGGCGCGCTGCCGGCTTGCCCCAGCAGCAAGCGCAGGAGGAGGCCTGGGAAGGGGTTGTCTTCAGCGTTGGCGATACCCGTTTGGTGGTGGCGCCGGGAGAAGTCGTGGAGATACTCAACTTTCCCAGTGGTGTGTCGCAGGTTCCTGGCGCCAAGCCGTGGATGCGGGGCATCGCCAATATCCGCGGCAACATCCTCCCGATTATCGATCTCCAGGCCTTTTTTGAAGGTCCGGTTACGGTGGCCACGCGGCGCAGCCGCGTTTTGGTTTTCAATCAGGGCGAGGGATTGGTTGGACTGCTGGTCGGCGAAATGGTCGGGATGCGGCGGTTTGATCAAAAAGCCCGGACCGGCAAGCGCGAAGTCGCTGATCGGGCCGGGCGTTTCGTCGTGTCTGGCTTCGAGCAGGGCGGCTCCTACTGGCCCGTATTCAGCATGCAGGCGCTGGCGCAGGACCCGGAATTCCAGAACGGCGCGCGGTGAACAGCGAGAAGGGTTATGTCGTTACTGGGGGCTGAGCCCGCAGCATTCGGCAACGTGGGGCTCAGATGGGGACGAGCGAAATTGCAGGGTCGGTCCGTTGCGGATGACGATCGTTGGTGTGGAAAAGTTGCATTCTTTCGGGGGTGAATAATGAAAGCTAAATCCGGCGGAACCGCCCGGGGTAGAGGCGCGTCGAATAAGACGATCGCGCTGTTGTCGGTGCTGTTGCTGGCAACGATCCTTCTCGCCCTGATGACGTTCATCCACGTTTCCCAGCGTGATGCGTTCGACGAGCAGTACCTGCTGCGTGCCTCAGAGCAACGTATCCTGTCCCAACGAATCGCCAAGTTTGCTTTGGCGGCGGCCGGCGGCGATCAGGATGCCTTCGCCTTGCTGCAGCTTTATCGCGACCAGTTTGAAGGCGTTTTGGACGAACTCAAGGATGGGTCGCCGGTCGACGATCTGCCTCCGTCCCCGGACGAGGTTGCGCCCGAACTGGCGGACCTGGAGGAGAGTTGGCTCCAGCTTCGGGCGAACGCCGACTCGGTTCTCGCCAATCAGGATGCGGTCGTGGGGGTCGACAAGCTAATCGAGATCGTCGCCGAGTTGACCCCTCAGCTGCAGGAATTCAGTGACGAGGTGGTGCGCATCCTGGTGCGCAAGGGGGCGCCCCAATCCCAGATCTATATCGCCAGCAGCCAGATGATGCTGGCGCAGCGCATCGAATCCAACGTGGCCAAAGTCTTGGCCGGCGGTGAGGTATCCGCGACTGCCGTTGATCAGTTCAGCCAGGACGCGGAGCGCTTCGGGTTGATCCTGGAAGGCCTGATTCGAGGCGACGAAGATCTCAATGTGGAGCGGATTGTCGATCCTGAGGCCGAAACCAAGCTGCGTGAGGCGGCCATGCTTTTCAGCGCCGTGGCCGACTCGGCAGAAGAGATCATCGCGGCGGCGCCGGAGGTTCTGCCGGCCCTGGACGCCGCTGCCGAAGCCACCCTGAGTTCCGACGTCGTCAACGACGCCGCCGAGGAGTTGGTTCAGGCTTTCCGCGAATCTCCGGGTCGCTTCTCCGTGGGCGGGATTCAGGCGAGCCCCAAGGTCATCACCGTGCTTGGCGCATTGGCCACCGTATTTTTGGTGCTGCTCGGCTTGCAACTGCTGGTAGACGCACGGCGCCGCGAGGGTGTGATCAAGCAACAGAACGACGCAAACCAGACGGCCATTCTTCGACTGCTGGACGAAATGGGGGATCTCGCTGACGGTGATTTGACGGTTACCGCCACGGTTACCGAAGACATCACGGGCGCCATCGCCGACTCCATGAACTACGCCATCGAGGCCACGCGCAACCTCGTGACCACCATCAACCAGACCTCGGAACAGGTCTCGACCGCCGCCCAGGAGACCCAAGCCACCGCCATGCAGCTGGCCGAGGCCTCCGAGCACCAAGCGGAGAAGATCACCGAGGCCACCGATGCCATCCGCACCATGACTCAGGCCATCGACCAGATGTCCAATGATGCAACCGAGTCGGCCGAGGTAGCCCAGCGCTCGGTGGAGATCGCCGGCAACGGTGCGGAAACCGTGCGCCGTACCATTCAAGGCATGGACTCGATCCGCGAACAGATCCAGGAGACCTCCAAGCGCATTAAGCGCCTCGGCGAAAGCTCTCAGGAAATTGGCGACATCGTTGAGCTGATCGACGATATCGCCGACCAGACCAATATTCTGGCCCTGAATGCAGCCATGCAGGCAGCCATGGCCGGCGAAGCGGGCCGCGGCTTCGCCGTGGTAGCGGACGAGGTTCAGCGCTTGGCGGAACGCTCCGGCAATGCGACCAAACAGATCGAGGCGCTGGTAAAGACAATTCAGTCCGATACCAATGAGGCGGTGAATTCGATGGAAGTCAGCACCTCCGGTGTTGTGAGCGGCGCGAACCTGGCGGAGGAGGCCGGCGAGGCCCTTAGCGAGATCGAGAGCGTATCCAAGTACATTGCCGACCTGACCCAGAAGATTTCCGGCTCGGCCCAGCAGCAGTCGGCTGCGGCCACGGGCGTGAACGACACGATGGTCGTGATCCAGCAGATTACCACCCAGACTTCCGATGGAACCAACCGCACCGCGGCGTCGATTGGGAATCTGGCGGAGCTGGCGACCGATCTGCAGAAATCGGTCGCCGGATTCCGGCTGCCGGCCTGAACTTCCTAGGGAAAGGTTGAGCACAGCCAATCCCTGGGTTCTTCAGCGTGCTTTTCGAACACGTGGGTTCCCGGAAACTTTCACCTTCAGTCGCAGGGGGCGATTGAAGGTGAAGCCGCTACCGCTGCTGTCGGCGCTCGCGGTTTTGGCGGCTAGCCACAGGTCGGATCCGGCCTCGGAGCGAGAAAAGCTTTTCGAGTCGCCGGTGATCGCTGAGCCGGCACGCAATAGACGACCGGGGTAAGAACAGGGCTATCTGTCATGACAACTGCTCGCGATCACAGCACCCTTTCCTGGGTGAAAGCCGCCGTCGACGAATTACTGGCACAGGCGAGGCATGACCTCGAGGCGTACATCGAAGGCGACGGCGCTCCGCAATGGATGCAAAGTTGTGCCGCCAGTTTGCACCAAGTCCACGGCACCCTGCGAATGCTCGAAATCTACGGCGCCGCGATGCTGGTCGACGAGATGGAGCAACTCGCCCTGGCCCTGGGCGAGGAATCCTTCCCGCGCCGGGACGAGGCGGGCGAGGCGCTGATGCTGGCCCTGGTGCGGCTGCCGGACTATCTGGAAAAGCTCGAGGCCGGCGGTCCTGACATACCGTTGGTACTACAGCCGCTGATCAACGATCTGCGGACCATCCGCGAGGTTCCCTTACTGGCGGAAACTGCACTGTTTTTCCCCGCTATGCAGGAAGGGGAGTTTCCGCCAGAGGTCACCGGATCACCGAATCCCGAGCTGCCGGAGACCGCGCGGCAACTGCGCCCTGCGTTTCACCGGGCCCAGCTTAATTGGTATCGGGGGCTCAAGCCGGAGCAGGGTTTACGGCAACTTCAGGGGGTGATCGCCAATCTTCGTTCCCAGGCCGGAACCGGCCAGGTATACCGATTGTTCCAGGTGGCTCAGGCGCTGGCCTGTGGACTGGAAGAGAATTCCATCGAAGCCGGCGCGAGGGTCAAACAACTGCTGGCGCGATTGGATCGGCAGATCAAGCGCATCATCGATGCCGGTGAAGCGGGGGTTGACGAAGAGTCTCTGTCCGACCTTACCAAGACCATGCTGTACTATCTCGCGGGGGCCGAGTCGGCAAGCGCCGATGTGCAGGCGGTTCAGCAAATCTACGGGCTGGAGCAAGCGCGGCCGAACGAGGATATTCTCAGCGCGGTACGCGAGGAGTTATCGGCGCCCAGCCAGGAAATGCTGAAGACGGTATTCGGAGCCGTTCAGGAGGACCTCCTCAAGGTCAAGGACCGGCTGGACCTGTTTATGCGCGACCGCGAAAAGCGGATGGAAGACCTGGTCGCGCTGGCGGAACCGATGCGTACGGTTGCCGATACCCTCGGAATGATCGGTCAGGGCGCACTGCGGGTGCGCTTGCTGGAGGAACTGGAGAATCTGCACCAAGCGGAGGCGGCAGGGTACGTCCCCGATGAGGATGTCCTGATGGAGATGGCGGGGGCCATCCTGTTCGTCGAAAATTCTCTACGCAGCGCCGGCGACGGCACCAGGGCTTCGGGACGGGACCCGGCCTTGATTATTCCCATAATGCGCGAAACCCGGGCCGAAATAATGCGGGCCAAGGATGCGATTATGGTATTCGTCGCGGAGCCGGAGCTTCTGGACTCCGTTCGCGATGTGCCCGCATGGCTATACAATATTGCGGGGTCCTTTCGAATTCTGGAGCTTCCCGAACCGGCGGAACTTCTGGATCAGCTATCGGCGTTCCTAAAGAAGCGGGTCCTCGCTACCGGAGAAGTGCCTGAGCAAGGGCAACTGGAGGCCTATGCCGACGCCGTATCGGCTGTCGAATACTTCGCCGAGTCTCTGGTGGAAGGGCGCGGCGAAGCGGCTCAGCGGAAGATTCTCGATACCGCGCGCGCTGCTCTTGAGCGCCTGCATGCCGCAGCTTCGGCTTCCGTGGCGCCGAAGCCCGAACCGATTTCGGTCGAGGAGACGGTTGAGAGCGCTGCGGACACCGAGGTTGTGGACCAGGAGATCTTGGACATCTTCCTGGAAGAAGCGCGGGAGGAGCTGGAGTCGATGGCCGCAAACTACCCGCGTTGGCGCGCAGACCCCGCCGACGAAGAAGCGCTAATAGTATTGCGGCGTTCGTTCCACACCCTCAAAGGCAGCGGACGGCTGGTGGGAGCCGAGGCCATTGGCGAATTCTCCTGGGCACTGGAGAATCTGCTCAACCGGGTGATCGACCACTCGCTCGAAGCGGGACCCGACGTATTCAGCATGCTGGACGCTGCATTGGATGTGATGCCAGCCCTGATCGAAGCACAAGAAGCCGGCAAGCAGCCCGCCGTCGATGTGGATTCGCTATCCGAGCGTGCGTTCATGCTGGCGGGTGACACTTACAAACCCGAGCCCGCGACGCCACGGCCGATCGTTGGAGACGGGGAGACGCCGTTGGCTGCGCAGGTCGACGAGGTCGCCGAAGCTGCGACCGAGACGGAGCCTGAATCGCGAATTGGCGGCAGCTCCCGATCAGGAACCTGAGACGACTGCGGGCACTGAAGCCGAACCCGTCGGCGCCGACTTGCAGTCCGAATCGGAGCTGACCGAAGCTCCCGATCGGGAACCGGAGACGGTCGCGAGCGCTGAATTCGCACCCTCCAGCGGCGAGTCGGAAATCGATGACGAGATCCTCGAGATTTTCCTGGAAGAAGCCCATGAAGAGCTCGGTGCGATCCAGGATAACCTGCCCCGCTGGCTGGATAAGCCGGGAGATATGGAGGCCCTCGGTGCGATTCGTCGCTCGTTTCACACCCTGAAAGGCAGCGGACGGATGGTGGGAGCCACCGCGATTGGCGAATTCGCGTGGTCGGTGGAGAACCTGCTCAACCAGTTGTTGGAAGGGAAGATCGGTGCATCCAGTCAGCTATCGGAACTACTGGATTCGGCAGCGGGCTTGTTGCCCCGCTTGATCGATGATCAACAGGCCGGGGTATCATCCGCCCAATACGTGCAACCCCTGGTAGACCGGGCGTTTGCTCTTGCCGCTGGCGAACTGCCTAGCACCCCGCTGGAGGCTCCGGCGCTGGCCGTCGAGGCGACTCCGGAATCCGAAGCAACGGCGCCAACCGTCGCCGAGCCGGAAGACTTCTCGGCTACTGAGGTCACAGCCGAGCCCGAGCCAGCGGAGTTGCGCTTCGACGTCGATCCCACGCTGTTCGAGATCTTCGAGCCCGAGAGCCGGGAACACTTGGCCACGTTGACCGGGTTTGTCGCCGATTGCCGATCAGGTGGTGCCCAATGTGAACTTTCGGAGCAGGTGGCACGTGCCTTCCACACCCTGCGCGGCAGTGCGCACATGGCACAAGTGCATCCGATGGCGGAAGTCAGCAGCGCCATGGAGGCGTTTGTCAACGAGTTGAGCGCGGCGCATCTGCCGCCCAACGAGGCGGTGGCGGACCTGGTGGAAGATGCCGCAGCGTTGCTTGGCGAGATACTCGACGGCATAACCGACCTCACGCTGGATATGCCGGACAGTCCGGCCTTCGTGGACCGGATAAACGCCCTCAAGATCGAGTTGCTGGCGGTGCCCGCGGCGGATCGGGCTGCGGAGGAGGTGCCCCTCGAGGTCGGCTACTTTGACGTTGGCGGCGACCCCGATCTGGTAGAGATCTTTCTTGAGGAGGCGAAGGACCTGTTCGAATCTTTGGACAATGCCCTGCGAGATTGGCGAGGCAGTCCCAAGGACGAAGAGATTTTGGCCGATCTCCAACGCACCCTGCATACCCTCAAGGGAGGGGCGAGATTGGCTGGCATCATGCCGCTCGGTGATCTGAGCCACGCCTTCGAAACCCTCCTAACCGGCGTCGTGACCGATGAGGTCGAGCCTTCACCGGCAATCATCGATCTGGCGCAGGATACCAGCGATTGGATGGTGAATCAGATCGACGAGGTGGCCCGATACAATCGGGTCAAGAGCGCCGAAAGCCTGATATCTCTCCTGGAGTCGGCTCGGGCCGGGGAACTGGAGAAAGCCCCAGGCGCTGCTGCGGAGCGCCCGAAGGAGGAGGCCGAGGCAGCCGCGTCCGCAACCGGGGAGGAGTCGGCTGCGAGCAAGGAAACGAGCTCAGAAGCCGCCCTGCGGCGCCAGGAGCAGATTCGCGTGCGCGCCGATTTGCTCGATATGCTGGTCAACAACGCAGGCGAAGCGAGTATTTACCGAGCGCGCCTGGATCAGCAAAACAACAGCCTCGGTTTCCACTTGGCCGAGCTGGAGCAGACCGTCGAGCGCTTACGTATCCAGTTGCGGCAGTTGGAGATCGAGACCGAGGCTCAGATCCTGTTCCGCTTCGAGCGCGACCGCGAAGAGAAGGACCTCAACGTGGAATTCGATCCGCTGGAAATGGACCGCTTCTCGACCATGCAGCAGCTGTCGCGAAGCCTCATGGAGACGGTCAACGATCTTGGCAATATCAGGGAGGTCATGGACGATCTCAATCGTGGCATGGAGACCCTGCTGCTGCAGCAGTCGCGGGTATCCACCGACCTCCAAGACGGTCTGCTGCGAACCCGCATGGTACCCTTTTCGCAGGTAGTTCCCCGCTTGCACCGCTTGGTGCGCCAAACCGCGAAGTCGGAAGGCAAACAGGCGCAACTGGACGTGAAGGGCGCAGAGGAGGAGCTCGACCGAAATATTTTGGAGCGCATGCTGGCGCCCTTGGAGCATATTCTGCGCAACGCCATTTCCCATGGCATCGAGGACGAGGCGGTGCGTCGCGCTGCCGGAAAGAGCGGGACCGGGAGGATTTCGATTTATGTCGGGCGCGAAGGCACCGATGTAGTTCTCAGCGTTGCCGACGATGGGGCCGGCATGAACCTAGAACGCATCCGCGAACGTGCCATCGAGCGTGGATTGATGAAGCGCGGTGCGGATATCACCGACGACGACGTCATGCAGTTTGTGCTCGCGCCGGGCTTTTCCACCGCCTCGGAGATCACCCAAGTGGCCGGGCGCGGCGTGGGTATGGATGTGGTGGCCAGCGGCATCAAGCAACTCGGTGGCTCCCTGGAGATGGAATCCCAGGCAGCGCGCGGCACAAGTCTTACCATCCGCCTGCCCCTCACGCTGGCTATCAGCGAGGCGCTGCTGGCGAGGACCGGAGACGAGATCTACGCGATTCCCTATGCCACTATCGAGGGCGTGGTGCGGATCCCGCGCAGCGATCTGTTGGAATTCTACCGCGACAACAGCACGCTCTATAACTATGCCGGGCACGATTACCAAGTGCGCTACCTCGGCGGCATGTTGGGGACCGGTGTGGCAGCGCTGGCCGAGGGTATCCGCTGGTTCCCCGTGCTGCTGGTGCGTTCGGGTGAGCACCGGGTCGCGATTCAGGTCGACGAACTGCTGGGCAACCGCCAGATCGTTGTGAAAACGGTGGGGCCGCAGCTGAGCAGTATCCAGTGGATCACCGGCGCCACCATCCTGAGCGACGGTCGGGTGGCCCTGATTCTTGACCTTAACGCCATGGTGCGGATGGACGCGGCCAAGACGATAGCTGCGGAACCGGTGCTGGTTGAAGATGCGGCGGTTGAGCACGCCGGCGTCACCGTGATGGTGGTGGACGACTCGATTACCGTGAGAAAGGTTACCACCCGCCTGCTGGAGCGCCACGATAT
The DNA here is from genome assembly GCA_963753615.1 of uncultured Gammaproteobacteria bacterium. Classification (GTDB taxonomy): domain Bacteria; phylum Pseudomonadota; class Gammaproteobacteria; order Chromatiales; family Chromatiaceae; genus CAVWCW01. Next base: position 26,065 of record CAVWCW010000024.1, on the reverse strand, counting down.
GCAGGTCGTCAGCGCCAAGGACGGTATGGATGCGGTAACCAAGTTACAGGAGCGGATTCCCGACGTGATGCTTCTGGATATTGAAATGCCTCGGATGGACGGCTTCGAGGTGGTCCGGCATATGCGTAATACCAAGGAACTGGAGAACATTCCGGTGATCATGATCACCTCACGCAGCGGCGAAAAGCACCGCCAGCGCGCCATGGAGTTGGGCGTGCAGCGCTACCTCGGCAAGCCATACCAGGAGACCGAATTGCTGGATAACATCTATTCCGTACTGTCGGAGCTGCAGGCATGAGTCCGGCGCGACCCGAGGTGGCGGGCGAAATTCGCGGCGTTCTAATCCCCCTGGCTGGGGAGCAGCTCTTGATGCCCAATGCATTGGTGGCCGAAGTGGTCAATTACCAAGCGCCGCTGCCCATTGAAGATGCCCCAACGTGGCTGAAGGGCAATATGGGTTGGCGTGGCGAGATCCTGCCGGTGGTGTCGATGGAGGCCCTGATGCAGATCCCCGAATCGGCGCTTGGACATAGGGCGCGCATCGTGGTCTGCAATACCACCAGCGGGAATGCCCGGCTGCCTTATCTGGGATTGATCGCCCAGTCGATTCCAAGACTGGTTCGGATCACCCAGGATAGTCTGGAACCGGCCGCCGAGGATCGCTTGCAGGTGCCGGGAAGTATCGCTGGCGTCCTTATAGGCGGCGAAGAAGCGAGCATTCCGGATTTGGATGCCTTGGAACAGGCCTTGTTGCAACAACTGCCGGACTAGCCAAGCATGAGTTCGCTGCTTAGAGCCCGGTGCTGCAGAAATCTCCCCAAAGGGTTTGCATAGCCGCTATCGCCGCCAGCGGAGCGGTCTCGGTGCGCAGGATGCGCGGCCCCAAGCGAATCGGGATGAAGCCCTCGGCTTCGGCAAGTCGAACCTCTCCACCCGTCAATCCCCCTTCAGGCCCTATCAACAACGCCACCCGCTGTCTCGGGGCGGCTAGCTGATCGAGGTAGTGGCCTGCGTCTGGAGTGAGCAGCAGGCGCAGGTCCGCGTCGACGCCGAGCCCGTCGCTGTCGAGGCGGGCAGCTCGCTCCAACTGTGGCACTCGAGTTCGGCCGGACTGTTCGCAGGCGGCGATCACCACCTGTCGCCAGTGGTCCATGCGTCGGTCCAGGCGTTCGCCACGCAGGCGTACCTGCGTGCGCTCGGTGAACAGCGGGCGGACGCGTGTTACCCCGAGTTCCACCGCCTTCTGCAGCACGAAATCCATGCGTTCGCCTCTGGCGATGGCTTGCAGCAGGACGAGATCCAGGCGTGGTGGCGGAGTTGCCGAGGTGCAGCGCTCTACCTGTAGCCGAACCCCGGACTTGTCCGTCTCTACAATGCTGGCGCAGCACTCCCGACCGTCACCGTTGAACAGCAACACCCCGGCCCCGGCCTTCAGGCGCAGCACCTGGACCAGATGACGCGCCGGGGCCGGTTCCAGGATCAGGCACTCCCCGAGTTGGAGGGCCTGGGGAGTGTAGATTCTCGGGATGCGCATCGCGACGCTATGGTTTACTCCGTGGTCGGCGTCGGTGACTTGCGGCTCAGGTTGCTCCAGATCTTCAGGGTTGGCGTCGACTGGTTCATCGTGTAGAAGTGCAGCCCCGGTGCCCCTTGTTCGAGCAGACGCCGGCAAAGTTCGCTGACGACGTCGAGGCCGAATGCACGGATGCTGGCGAGGTCGTCGCCGAAACCCTCGAGGCGGCGGCGGATCCAGCGCGGGATCTCGGCCCCGCAGGCGTCGGAGAATCGCGCCAGCTGGGTGTGGTTGGTGATCGGCATGATACCGGGCACTATGGGCAACTGCAGTCCCAGGCCCTCGCAGCTGTCGACAAAACGGAAATAGGCGTCGGCATTGTAAAAGTACTGGGTGATGGCCGCATTGGCGCCGGCCCGGACCTTGCGTGCGAAGTTGGTCAGGTCCGTCGGCGCATTGTCGGCCTGAGGATGAAACTCTGGATAGGCTGCGACCTCGATATGAAAATGGTCGCCGGTTTCGGAGCGGATAAACTCCACCAGTTCATTGGCATAGCGGAACTCCCCGGGTCCGCGCATGCCCGAGGGCATGTCACCGCGCAAGGCCACCAGCCGCTGAATGCCCTGGCCACGGAAGCGCTCAAGTATCTGTCGGATGTGTTCGCGGTTGGCGCCGATGCAGGAAAGGTGGGGGGCGGTCTCCAGCCCCTGCTCCCGCAGCCAGTCCACGGCGGCAAAGGTTCGTTCCTGGGTCGAGCCGCCGGCTCCATAGGTAACGGAAAAATAGCTGGGGCCTATGGCCTGGAGGGCGAGCACGCTGGCCTGCAGTTTTTCCATTCCGCTGTCGTTCTTGGGCGGAAACAGTTCGCAGCTGAATTGGGGGGGGTAGGAGGATTGGGATTTCATGGCATTCCAATTGGGGCCCCGCTCCGATCCCGCATGGAGCCGGACCGGAGGCTGCGGGCCTGAAACGGATGGGGAGCCCCGCCCCGCGAGGCGGGGCGGAAAGCCTCTGCTGCAAGCGCTCAGTAGCGGTAGTGGTCCGGCTTGTAGGGGCCGCTGACCGGCACGCCGATATACGCGGCTTGGCGCTCGCTGAGCTGGGTCAGCCTGACCCCGATCTTCTGCAGGTGCAGGCGCGCCACCTCCTCGTCGAGGTGTTTGGGCAGCACGAATACCTGCTTGCCGTAGCGTTCCGGGTGCTGCCACAGCTCCATTTGGGCCAGCACTTGGTTCGTGAACGAGTTGGACATGACGAAGCTGGGATGGCCGGTGGCGCAGCCGAGATTCACCAGCCGGCCCTGCGCCAACAGGATGATGCGTTTGCCGTCGGGAAAGATGACGTGGTCCACCTGGGGCTTGATGTTGTCCCAGTCGTACTGTTCCAAGCTGGCCACATCGATTTCGTTGTCGAAATGACCGATATTGCAGACGATGGCCTGGTCTTTCATCGCCGCCATGTGGTCATGGCCGATGACGTGGAAATTGCCGGTGGCGGTGACAAAGATGTCGGCCTGGGATGCGGCCTCGTCCATGGTCACTACCCGGTAGCCTTCCATCGCCGCCTGCAGGGCGCAAATGGGATCGATCTCGGTGACCCAAACCGTCGCGCCCAAGCCGCGCAGGGATTGCGCGCAACCCTTGCCGACGTCGCCATAGCCGAGCACCAGAGCGATCTTGCCAGCAATCATCACATCCGTGGCTCGCTTGATGCCATCGACCAGGGACTCGCGGCAGCCGTAGAGGTTGTCAAACTTGGACTTGGTGACCGAGTCGTTGACATTGATTGCAGGGAAGGGCAGGTCACCGGCCTTTTCCATCTGGTACAGTCGGTGCACGCCGGTGGTGGTCTCTTCGGTGACCCCGCGGATGTTGCCCAGGATGCGGGAATACCAGCCCGGCTGCTCGCTCATGCGCTTGCGTATGGACGCATACAGCACCCGCTCCTCTTCGCTCTCGGGGTTGTCCAGCAGGCTCGGATCCTGTTCGGCCTTCGCACCCAGGTGAACCAGCAGGGTGGCGTCGCCACCGTCGTCCAGGATCATGTTCGGGGTGCCGCCGTCGCCCCACTCCATGATCTTATGGGTGTACTGCCAGTATTCCTCCAGGGTCTCGCCCTTGAAGGCGTAGACAGGGATACCTGCGGCGGCGATTGCCGCGGCGGCATGATCCTGGGTGGAGTAAATGTTGCAGGAGGCCCAGCGCACCTCGGCCCCGAGTTCGACCAGGGTCTCGATCAACACCGCGGTCTGAATGGTCATGTGCAGGCTGCCGGCGACGCGAGCGCCCTTGAGCGGCTGCTCCGCCGAGTACTTGGCGCGCAGCGCCATCAGCCCCGGCATCTCGGTCTCGGCGATGGCGATCTCCTTGCGTCCCCATTCCTGGAGCGCTAGGTCGGCCACCTTGTAATCGGAAAAATTCTGGTCCACTACGGCATTCATGGTATTGGTCTCCCAATCATGGAGCGCCGTTGCATTGACGTCACCGCCGCTCCGAGCCTGGCAGGGGTCGGTCCCCTGTTGCAACGCTCCTCAGAGCACGGATAACCGGCCGGACCGGCCGGATGAAGCTCAAATGCCTGCGCTATCGCGCAGCAGGTCGGCCTTGTCGGTAAGCTCCCAGGTGAAGTTTTCATCCTCGCGACCGAAGTGTCCGTAGGCAGCGCTGGCCCGGTAGATCGGTCGCAACAGGTCAAGCATAGACACCAGTCCGCGCGGCCGCAGGTCGAAGTGTTCGCGGATCAGCTCAGTAAGGCGTGCCTCATCGAGCTTGCCGGTACCGAAGGTCTCCACCGAGATCGAAGTCGGCTCGGCCACCCCGATGGCGTAGGAGACTTGGATCTCGCAACGCTCGGCCAGACCGGCAGCGACGATATTCTTGGCCACGTAGCGGCAGGCATAAGCAGCGGAGCGGTCGACCTTGGAGGGGTCCTTGCCGGAGAAGGCGCCGCCGCCGTGGCGCGCCATGCCGCCGTAGGTGTCGACGATGATCTTGCGTCCGGTCAGGCCGCAGTCTCCTACCGGCCCGCCGATGACGAAGCGCCCGGTCGGGTTGATCAGGTACTGGGTGTCTGCATGAAGCCACTCCCGCGGCAGCACCGGCAGGATGATCTCGTCCATCACCGCCTCTTTGAGCACCCGGTCCTCGATTTCCGGGTCGTGCTGGGTCGACAGCACCACGGCGTCCACCGCCACCGGCTTGTTACCCTGGTAGCGGAAGGTAACCTGGCTCTTCGCATCCGGGCGCAGCCACGGCAGGGTACCGTTCTTGCGGATCTCCGACTGGCGCTGTACCAAGCGGTGGGCATAGGTGATGGGCGCCGGCATCAGCACGTCGGTCTCGTTGCAGGCGTAGCCGAACATCAGCCCTTGGTCGCCGGCCCCCTGCTCGTGCTCTTCGGTCTCGTCCACCCCCATAGCGATGTCCGCAGATTGCTTGCCGACGGCCGAGATCACCGCACAGGTATCGGCGTCGAAGCCGATGTCGCAGTGGTCGTAGCCGATATCCCTGATCGTCTCGCGCACCAGCGCCTCATAGTCGACCGAGGCATGGGTGGAGATCTCGCCCGCTAAAAGCACCATCCCGGTCTTGACCAGGGTCTCGCAGGCCACCCGCGAGCGCGGGTCCTGCGCCAGCAGCGCATCGAGCACGGCGTCAGAGACTTGGTCGGCCACCTTGTCCGGGTGGCCTTCGGATACGGATTCGGAGGTAAATATGAAGTCAGTTGCCATTTTTGTGTGCGTTCCGGGGTCGGTGCCTTGTCGGCGCGAGGAGAAAAATCAGCCGGGGATTCTAACCACAAGCACCACATTTTGTACAGTTGGGGGTTGGAATTTCATAAAACCAGGGTAAGATCGGCAGTTTTTCCACGACCCGATGGAGTTTGGTGCAATGGTATCCCTGCAAACCCCAGTATGCGATTTTGGCCGGCCGGCAGTCGATTTCTCCCTTCCCGGCGTTGACGGGCGCAATTGGACCCTCGATCAATGTCGGGGCGAAAAGGGGCTGCTGGTGATGTTCATCTGCAACCACTGCCCTTATGTGAAAGCGGTGCGCGAGCGCCTGGTGCGGGATGCTGCGGAACTGCACAGTCTCGGCGTCAATAGCGTGGCGATCATGTCGAACGACGTGCATGAGTATCCGGAGGACTCCTTCGAGAATATGCGCCGGGTGGCTGCCGAGTTCGATTTCTCTTTCCCGTATTTGCTCGACGAGAGCCAGGAAATCGCTCGTGCCTACGGGGCGGTATGTACCCCGGATTTCTTCGGCTACAACGCCGACCTGGAATTGCAATACCGGGGGCGTCTCGACGAGAGCCGCAAGGAGGCCGCGCCGGAAGGGGTGCGGCGGGACCTGTTCGAGGCCATGAAGCTGGTGGCGGAAACCGGAAAGGGCCCCAAAGAGCAGATTTCCAGCATGGGCTGCTCGATCAAGTGGCGTCAGGGTTGACGCGAGCGCGGGAGTAACTCAATGATTTCACAAGTTAATAAATAGGTGATATACGGGGTTTATTACCCCTATAAATGTAGTCGTGTTGCCCCATCCAGCCAGTTGCGGGAGAATACTGCACCTTTTTTATGCCCGCCCCCATGAGGACCAAAGGGGCGAGCGTGCGCTGCCGCCACCGGGGGAGCCGGTCCGGGATCTGGCGCAGACCGGGTAGGAGCCCAACCGGTCCCGACGCGGAATTCAAGCCGAAAGTTTCGTATCTAGCTCTCATCCATATCTCAGGAGACATCTATGCCCTCACGCAGAGAACTCGCCAATGCCATCCGTGCCCTCAGCATGGATGCGGTACAGAAGGCCAAGTCCGGACACCCGGGCGCGCCTATGGGCATGGCGGACATCGCCGAGGTGCTGTGGAACGACCACATGCAGCACAACCCGGCCAACCCGGACTGGGCCGACCGCGACCGCTTCGTGCTGTCCAACGGCCACGGCTCGATGCTGATCTATTCTCTGCTGCACCTGACCGGCTATGACCTCGGTATCGAGGACCTCCAGAATTTCCGCCAGTTGCACTCCAAGACCCCGGGCCATCCCGAGTACGGTTACGCCCCTGGCGTGGAGACCACCACCGGCCCGCTCGGCCAGGGCATCACCAATGCGGTCGGCATGGCGATCGCGGAGAAGGCCCTGGCGGGCCAGTTCAACAAGCCAGGGCACGAGATCGTCGACCACAACACCTATGTGTTTCTCGGCGACGGCTGCCTGATGGAGGGGATCTCCCATGAGGCCTGCTCCCTGGCCGGCGCCCTCGGCCTCGGCAAGCTGATCGCCCTCTACGACGACAACAATATCTCCATCGACGGGGAGGTGCGCGGCCACGGCGACACCCCGGCCTGGTTCCTGGACGATACCCCGAAACGCTTCGAAGCCTACGGCTGGCACGTGATCTCCAAGGTCGACGGCCACGACCCGGCTGCCATCCAGGCGGCCATCGAGGCGGCTCGCGCGGTCTCCGACAAGCCCTCTTTGATCTGCTGCCAGACCGTGATCGGTTACGGCTCCCCCAACAAGCAGGGCAAGGAAGAATGTCACGGCGCGCCCTTGGGCGACGATGAGATTACCCTGACCCGCGAGAGCCTGGGCTGGAGCCACCCGCCGTTCCAAGTACCGGACGACATCTATGCCGGCTGGGACGCCAAGGAACCAGGCGCCCAGGCCGAGGCGGCCTGGAACGACCGCTTTGCCGCCTACGAGGCCGCCTATCCGGCCGAGGCCGCAGAGTTCAAGCGCCGCATGGCCGGCGATCTGCCCGCCGACTGGGCAGAGCAGTCGGAGGCGTTCATTGCCTCAGTGGCAGCGAAAGGCGAGACCATCGCCTCCCGCAAGGCGTCCCAGAACAGCCTCAACGGCTTCGGCCCGCTGCTGCCCGAGTTCCTCGGCGGCTCCGCCGACCTGGCCGGCTCCAACCTCACGATCTGGAGCGGCTGCAAGGGCGTCGGTCCGAACGATGCCTCTGGCAACTACCTGTACTACGGCGTGCGCGAGTTCGGCATGTCGGCGATCATGAACGGCATTGCGCTGCATGGCGGTTTTATCCCCTACGGCGCGACCTTCCTGATGTTCTCCGAATACGCCCGCAATGCCCTGCGCATGGCGGCGCTGATGAAGATCCAATCCATCTTCGTCTACACCCACGACTCCATCGGCCTGGGCGAGGACGGCCCGACCCACCAGCCGGTGGAGCAGATCCCGACCCTGCGCATGATTCCCAATATGAGCGTCTGGCGTCCCTGCGACGCGGTCGAGTCGGCAGTGGCCTGGAAGCTTGCGGTGGAGCGCAAGGACGGCCCCAGTTGCCTGATCTTCTCGCGCCAGAACCTGGCCCACATGGCAGCGCAGCGGCGAACAGGTGGCCGATATCGCCAGCGGCGGCTACGTGCTGCGCGACTGTGAGGGCACCCCCGAGGCCATCATCATCGCCACCGGCTCCGAGGTGGAACTCGCGGTCAAGGCCGCCGAGGCCCTGAGCGGCAAGGCCGTACGCGTGGTTTCCATGCCCAGCACCGACGCTGTTCGACGCCCAGGACGCGGCCTACAGCGAGTCGGTGCTGCCCAAGGCGGTCGCCGCCCGGGTCGCGGTGGAAGCGGCGGTCACCGACGGCTGGTGGAAGTACGTCGGCAGCAGCGGTGCGGTGGTCGGCATCGATCGCTTCGGCGAGTCCGCCCCGGCCGGCGATCTGTTCAAGGATTTCGGCTTCACCGTCGACAATGTGGTAGCCGCAGTCAACGGCGTCCTCTAACTGCGAAACCCGGCGCTGGCAGCCCTTCGGCGGGCCGCCGGCGCGGGGCGCATCGCCTTCCGAGAACTATTTCTTATCGACCAATAGGAGTAATCGAATGACTATCAAAGTCGGCATCAACGGTTTTGGCCGCATCGGCCGCATGGTGTTCCGCGCTATCGCCAAGGACTTCCCGGACATCGAAGTCGTCGGCATCAACGACCTGCTCGACCCCGACTACCTGGCCTACATGCTGAAGTACGACTCGGTGCACGGCCACTTCAAGGGCGACATCTCGGTCGACGGCGGCAACATGGTCGTCAACGGCAAGACCATCCGCCTGACCGCCGAGCGCGACCCGGCCAACCTGAAGTGGGACGAAGTCGGCGCCGACCTCGTCATCGAGTGCACCGGCTTCTTCCTGACCGAAGAGACCTGCCAGAAGCACATCGACGCCGGCGCCAAGAAGGTGGTGCAGTCGCGCGCCCTCCAAGGACGCCACCCCGATGTTCGTGTACGGCGTCAACCACAATACCTACGCCGGCCAGGCCATCGTCTCCACCGCCTCCTGCACCACCAACTGCCTGGCCCCGGTGGCCAAGGTGCTGAACGACAACTGGGGCATCAAGCGCGGCCTGATGACCACCGTGCACGCGGCCACCGCCACCCAGAAGACCGTCGACGGCCCGTCCATGAAGGACTGGCGCGGCGGCCGCGGCATCCTGGAGAACATCATCCCGTCCTCCACCGGCGCCGCCAAGGCCGTGGGCGTGGTGCTGCCCGAGCTCAACGGCAAGCTGACCGGCATGGCCTTCCGCGTGCCCACCTCCGACGTCTCCGTGGTCGACCTGACCGTCGAGCTGAACAAGGACGCCAGCTACGACGAGATCTGCGCCGCCATGAAGGCCGCCTCCGAGTCCGGCGATCATGGGGCGTGCTGGGCTACACCGACGAGAAGGTGGTCTCCACCGACTTCCGTGGCCGCGGCACCCCGTCCATCTTCGACGCCGACGCCGGCATCGCCCTGGACGGCACCTTCGTCAAGGTCGTGTCCTGGTACGACAACGAGTACGGCTACACCTGCAACATGCTGCGCATGGTGGAGCACGTATGCCAAGTAAGCGGTCAGGGTCAGCGGTCAGGCGAGTCAGCTCGGACTGCAGTCTGACTCGCCGGTCCTGGACTCGGATGCCTGCCCCGCAGAGCTTTCAGGCAAGGCTCAGCCTTGGACCTGAATGCTTTTCAATCACTGAATCACAGGGAGATCGCCCCATGTCCTTCATCAAGCTGACCGACCTCGATCTGGCCGGCAAGCGCGTGCTGATCCGCGCCGACCTGAATGTGCCGGTCAAGGACGGCAAGGTCACCTCCGACGCCCGCATCACCGCCTCCATGCCGACCATCGAGCACTGCATGAAGGCCGGCGCCAAGGTCATGGTCATGTCCCACCGCGGCCGCCCGAAAGAGGGCGTGGTGGACGAGGAGAACTCGATGCAGCCGATCGCCGACGACATGTCCGCCAAGCTGGGCAAGCCGGTGCCGCCTGGTCAAGGACTACCTGGACAATGCCGCCGCAACGTCGCCGACGGCGAGGTGGTGCTGTTGGAGAACGTGCGCTTCAACGAGGGCGAGAAGAAGGACAACGAAGAACTGGCCAAGAAGTACGCGGCCCTGTGCGACGTCTTCGTGATGGACGCCTTCGGCACCGCCCACCGCGCCCAGGCCTCCACCCACGGTGCCGGCAAGTTCGCCCCGGTCGCCTGCGCCGGCCTGCTGCTGGCCGAGGAGCTCGATGCCCTGGGCAAGGCGCTGGCCAAGCCGGCCCGCCCGATGGTCGCCATCGTCGGCGGCTCCAAGGTCTCCACCAAGCTGACCGTGCTCGAGGCCCTGTCCGAGAAGGTGGACCAGCTGGTGGTCGGCGGCGGCATCGCCAACACCTTCCTCAAGGCCACCGGCAAGAACGTCGGCAAGTCGCTGTGCGAGGACGACCTGGTCGACACCGCCAAGGCGCTGATCGAGAAGATGAACGCCCGCGGCGCCAGCATCCCGATCGCGGTGGACGTGGTGTGCGGCAAGAAGTTCGACGAGAACGAGCCGGCGGTGCTGAAGGACGCCGGCGACGTGGACGACGACGACATGATCTTCGACATCGGCCCCAAGTCCGCTCAGGAACTGGCCGACATCATCGCCAAGGCCGGCACCATCGTCTGGAACGGCCCGGTCGGCGTGTTCGAGTTCGACCAGTTCGGCGAAGGCACCAAGACCGTCGTCCATGGCCATCGCCAATGCCAACGGCTTCAGCCTGGCCGGCGGCGGCGACACCATTGCCGCGATCCAGAAGTACGACATCTACGACAAGGTGTCCTATATTTCCACCGCCGGCGGCGCCTTCCTGGAATACCTGGAGGGCAAGACCCTGCCCGCCGTGGCCATGCTGGAGGAGCGGCGCGAGCAGGCTGATCCGCCAGGCTCGATGAGCCTGAGCGCAGCTGCCGCTAAGCGCTGCATTGAAGCTTCGGCTGATCAACTGCAGACGCCACTTCAGCGTTTCCGAGTGAATCCGAAGCATGCCGAGACGAACCAAGATCGTCGCCACCCTGGGGCCGGCCACCGACGACCCCAAGGTACTGGACGACATGATCCGACGCCGGCGTCGACGTGGTCCGGGTCAACTTGTCCCACGGCAGCCATGAGCGCCATCGCCAGCGCGCCGAGACGGTGCGCAACCGGGCGCATGCGCAGCGGCCGCCAGGTCGGCCTGCTGGCGGACCTGCAGGGCCCCAAGATCCGCATCGGTCGCTTTCGCGCACGGCTGTCGCCGAGCTGGCGATAGACGGCGACAGCTTCATCACTGGACGCCGAGCTGTCCGCTGGATGCGGCGACGACAGCCGGGTCGGCCTGACCTATCCGGACCTGGCGGACGATGTCTCGCGCGGCGACACCCTGCTGCTGGACGACGGCGCCATCGAGCTCTGGGTCGAACGAGGTCGAGGGCAGCCGGGTGCGCTGCAAGGTGGTTCAGGGCGGCAAGCTGTCCAGACAGCAAGGGCATCAATCGCCAGGGCGGCGGCCTGTCGGCCCCGGCGCTGACCGACAAGGACCGGCGACGACATCGTCTTCGCTGCGGAACTCGAAGCCGACTACATGGCGGTGTCTTTCGTGCGCAGCGCCGAAGATGTCATCGAGGCGCGGCGCCTGTTGCGGGAGGCCGGCGGCGAGGGCGGCAATTGTCGCCAAGATCGAGCGCGCCGAGGCCCTGGACGCCATCGACGAGATCATCGAGGCGTCGGACGCCATCATGGTGGCGCGCGGTGACCTCGGGGTGGAGATCGGCGATGCCGAGCTGCCGGCGGTGCAGAAAGACCTGATCAAGCGTGCGCGGCGCATCAACTGCGTGGTGATCACCGCCACCCAGATGATGCAGTCGATGATCGAGAATCCGATTCCGACCCGGGCCGAAGTGTTCGATGTGGCCAACGCGGTGCTCGACGGCACCGATGCGGTAATGCTTTCGGCGGAGACTTCCATCGGTCGGGGTCCGGCCAAGGTAGTGGAGGCCATGGCCCGAGTCTGCGTGGAAGCGGAAAAGCAGGCCACGGCGCGGCGCTCCCAGCACCGCATCGACTCGGTATTCGGTCGCGTCGACGAGGCCATCGCGATGGCCTCCATGTACACCGCCAACCACCTGAACGTAAAGGCGATCGCCGCCCTCACCGAGTCGGGCTCCACCGTCCAGTGGATGTCGCGCATCAGTTCCGGGATACCCATCTACGCCTTGACGCGCCATGTGGCAACGCGTAGAAAGGTAACTCTTTTTCGCGGCGTCTACCCGGTCAGCTTCGACGTGGCCAGCACCGATGTGGCCAAGGTCAACGAAGAGGTTATCGACGAGTTGCTGCGGCGCAGTGCGGTGCGCGGCGACGATCTGGTGATCATCACCAAGGGCGACCGCTCCGGGGTCGAAGGCCAAACCAATATCATGAAGATTATGCGGGTGGGCGAGCATCGCCTGCCGCGCGACGATTGAGTCGCCGCGAGGCGGCTGTTCACAACCCGAGTTTCTTTGAGTAGCTCAATAGCGAGGAGGCTAAGATGGCTCTGATTTCCCTGCGTCAACTGCTGGACCATGCGGCCGAAAACGGCTACGGCATGCCCGCATTCAATGTCAACAATATGGAGCAGGTGCATGCGATCATGCAGGCTGCGGACGAAGTGGACAGCCCCGTGATCATGCAGGGCTCCGCCGGCGCCCGCTCCTATGCCGGCGAGCCGTTCCTGCGGCACCTGATCATTGCCGCCATCGAGCAGTATCCGCATATCCCGATCGTCATGCATCAGGACCACGGCTCCGAGCCGGCGGTTTGCCTGCGTTCCATCCAGTCCGGGTTCAGCTCGGTGATGATGGACGGCTCTCTGATGGCGGACATGAAGACCCCGTCCAGCTACGAATACAATGTAGAAGTGACCAAGACCGTGGTCGACATGGCCCACGCCGGCGGTGTGTCGGTGGAAGGCGAGCTGGGCTGCCTGGGCTCCCTGGAAACCGGCGAGATGGGTGAGGAAGACGGCCACGGCGCCGAAGGCAAGCTGGACCATGGACCAGTTGCTGACCGACCCCGAGCAGGCCGCCGACTTCGTCAAGAAGACCGGCGTCGACGCCCTGGCCATCGCCATCGGCACCAGCCACGGCGCCTACAAGTTCACCCAGCCAGCCGACCGGCGAGATCCTGCGCATCGAGCGCGTCAAGGAAATCCACGCCCGCATCCCCAACACCCACCTGGTGATGCACGGTTCCTCCTCGGTGCCGCAGGACTGGCTGGAGATCATCAACAACTACGGCGGCGACATGGGCCAGACCTACGGCGTGCCGGTCGAAGAGATCGTCAGGAAGGCATCAAGAACGGCGTGCGCAAGGTCAATATCGACACCGACCTGCGTATGGCCTCCACCGGCGCCATCCGCAAGCACCTGCACGAGAACCCGGCCAACTTCGATCCGCGCAAGTTCCTCAAGGCAGCCACCGCGGCCATGAAGGAGATCTGCAAGGCCCGCTACGAGGCCTTCGGCTGTGCCGGTCAGGCCTCCAAGATCAAACCGGTATCTCTGGAGGTCATGTTCGCCCGCTATGCCAGCGGCGAGTTGGACCCGAAGGTCGGCTGATTTCGGGCTCAATTCGGTCTAAACTGCAAAAAGGGGCGCTGAGCGCCCCTTTTGTTTTTGCCCAGCTGTCCTCAGGACCAGCATGCACAACCAGGACCCCCGATTTTTACCCCTGCCCCTGCTGCGGCCACCTCGTGTTTCGGCGCGAACCGGGCAGTCACGAAGTCTGCCCGATCTGTCTCTGGGAGGACGAGCTGGCGCAACTTCGCTTCCCCCTGATGCCGAGCATCTCCAACGGGGTGAGCCTGAGCGCCGCCCAGCAGAACTACCGCCGCTACGGAGTTGCCCAGCACAAGAACCGCGGTCTGGCGCGCGCGCCGTTGGAGGAGCGATCGCCTGGATCCGGACTGGCGCCCGCTGGATCCGGAACTGGACAATATCGAGCAGCCCCAGCGCGGCGAGGACTATGCGCTCAGCTACCCTTGGCGCGATCGCACCGTGCTGTATTACTGGCGTTCCACGTACTGGCGGCGGCTTCAGTAGAAGACCGGCGCTGCGTCGAGCGCCGGCAATTGCTGCTCCAATGACGCCAAGTGCTGCTGCCAGTACTGGTGGCTGCCGAACCAGGGGAAGGCCTGGGGAAAGGCCGGGTCGTCCCAGCGCCGGGCCAGCCAGGCGGCGTAATGGATCATCCGCAGGCAGCGCAGGGGCTCGACCAGGGCCAGCTCCCGCGGGTTGAACGGGCGGAAGGTCTCGTAGCCCTCGAGCAGTGCCTGCCACTGGCGCTGCACCTCCTCCGGCTCGCCCAGGATCAGCATCCAAAGATCTTGCACCGCGGGGCCGTTGCAGCAGTCGTCCAAGTCCACGAAGTGCGGCCCCTGATCGGTCCAGAGCACGTTTCCCGGATGGCAGTCGCCGTGCAGCCGCAGGCCGCGGTAAGCAACCTCGGCAAAGCGCTCGTGGACGGCCTGCAGCAGCGTCTCGGTGAGATCGCGATAGCGGCGCTCGTAGTCCAACGGCAGCTTGGCCTCCTGCATACGAAGGTCGCCGCCCGGTTCCCCAGAACTTCCGGGCTCAGGGTCCGGCGGTGCTCGAACGGGCGCGCCGCCCCGAGCTGGTGGATGCGACCGAGAAAGCGCCCCAGCCAGCGCAGATTATCCAGGTCCTCGAGCTCCGGGCTGCGGCCTCCCTGGCGCGGATAGAGCGCGAAGCGAAAGCCCTGGTGGCGGTGCAGGCTCCGTCCGACGGCGTCCAGCAGTGGCGGCACCACCGGGATCTCTTCGGCTCGCCAAGGCCAAGGCGAAGCGGTGCTCCTCCTCGATCGCCGCATCGCTCCATCGTTCCGGGCGGTAGAACTTGCCGACCAGCGGCGCGGCGTCCTCGATGCCGATCTGGTAGACCCGGTTCTCGTAGCTGTTGAGGGCCAGCAGGCGACCGTCGGCCAGATAGCCGCAGGACTCCACCGCTCCGATCAGGGTGTCCGGGTCCAGGCCCTGATAGGGATGCGGGTTCATCCGGCGAGACCTGCCTGGCGCAGGGCCTGCCGGATGGCCTCCGGCTGGAAGCCGTCGATGCGGTGGCTGCCGACCAGCAGCACCGGCACTCCCCGCGCCCCGAGCCGGCGGAAGCGGGCGGCGGCGCCGGCCGAGCGTCCCACGTCCAGCTCTTGGTAGGGTACGCCCTGGGCCCGCAGCAGGGCCCGGGTGCGGGCGCAATGGGCGCAGCGGCCGGCGCTGAAAAGCAGTACCCGCGGCGCCTTGGGTTTGTTCAAACCGCCCCCGGGGCGGCGCCGGTTAGCCGGCGTTCGGCCTCGCGGTACTTGTCTCCGGTCTTGCGTATGATCTCCTCCGGCAGCTGGGGGGCCGGCGGCTCCTTGTTCCAGTCCAGGCGCTCCAGGTAGTCGCGCACGAACTGCTTGTCGAAGCTCGGCGGGCTGCTCCCGGGCCGGTACTGATCCGCAGGCCAGAAGCGGGAGGAGTCCGGGGTCAGGGCCTCGTCGATAAGGTACAGCTTGCCGGCGGCGTCCTGCCCGAACTCGAACTTGGTGTCGGCGATAATGATGCCGCGCTCCCGGGCGTAGGCGGCGGCTTCGCTATACAGGCGCAGGCTGACTTCGCGCACCTGCTCGGCAAGCTCGCGCCCCAGCAGTTCCACCGTAGCGGCGAAGTCGATGTTCTGGTCGTGGCCGCCGATGGCGGCCTTGGTCGAGGGCGTGTAGATGGCCTCGGGCAGTTGATCGGCCTGGCGCAGTCCCGCGGGCAGGGCGATGCCGCACACCGCACCGCTGCGCTGATAGTCCTTCCAGCCGGAGCCGATCAGGTAGCCGCGCACCACGGCTTCCACCGGCAGCGGGCGCAGCCGGCGCACGACGATCGCCCGTCGCCAAGCTGGGCACGCTGCTCGGGATTCGGCACCAGCTCCGCCAGCGGGCGTTCCAGCAGGTGGTTGGGGATGACCCCTGCATGCGCCGGAACCAGAAGTTGGAGACCCGGGTCAGCACCTCCCCCTTGCCGGGGATCGGCTGCGGGAACACCACGTCGAAGGCGGACAGCCGGTCGCTGGTGACGATGAGCAGCTGCTCGGCATCGATCTCGTAGATGTCGCGCACCTTTCCGCGGTTGAGCAGGCGCAGGCCCGGCAGCGAAGACTCAAACAGGGCAGAGGATGGGCTCATGGGACGCAGCTTCCCGGCAAAAATGATGATTATAACCGCGAACCTCCGAGGCCGGAGCAAGTTTGCGCGCGCTCGGGTTATACTGGACGCATGGAGATCGTGGACCTGGAGGCGGCCCATGCATGCGATCGAAGACCCAAGGCAGCAGGCCTATCTGCAGGCGTTTCGCGGGAGTTTTACCTCGGCACTGCGCTGGCATCATTTGGATGCGCTCTGGGAGCGCCTGCGCCAGGGGGCGGATGCCGGATGGTACCTCTATGCGGTGGGTCATGCGCCGCCGGAGTCGCCGGCGGACCGGGAGCAGGTGCTGACCTTTATCGACGAGATCGACCGCCTGTTGCGCAATGAGCACCAGGAAGATTACTGCGGCATCGTCTATGCCGACGACCTGCAACAGCCGGGCTTCGTCAAGATCTACGACCCCCACAACCTCGGGGTGTCCTGCGGCTACAGCGACAATCCGCCCCTGCCCGGCTGGGTGATGAGCCTGATCCCGCCTTGCGACCTGCCGGCCAATCAGCCGCTCCCCGCCAATCGCAGGCGTTGGTGGCAACGTCTTTTCGCCACCTGAACCGATATACCCTGCCAATACATGGGATTGGCAGGGGCCAACCATGCTAAGCTGACGGGCTTTTGAGTGACGATTGGGAACAGCGCCCGAGGAGATTCGATATGCCGCAGATGAGCGAAGAGGAGCGCATGGTCCTGACCCGCAGCACCATGCAATTAATGGACGATTGGGGCCTGCAGGGGCGGGAGATTTTACTGGTGTTGGATATGCCCGAATCCGTCAAGGCACGCGGGCTGGCCAGGTACCGGGACGATACCCCCTTTCCCGAGGACCCCGGATTGATGAAACGGATCGAGTTTCTACTGCGCATTTCCGAAGCCTTGCGCACCACCTTCCCCACCAATCCGCAGATGCGCGCCCGCTGGATGCGGCAGGCCAACCGCCACTTTGGCCGGCGGCCGCCACTGGCGGTGATCCTGGAAAGCGGCGAGAGCGGCCTGGTCTCGGTGCTTGCTCACCTCGATTGCACCTACGCCTGGGATCTGACCGGCTCCAAGGCGAACTGATCATCGAAACCCGGAGGCGGCACACCGCGTCCGGGTGTGACAGCCCCAACTATTTGACGAAATAGACCAACAACGCGGCAAGGATGCCCGCTAAGGCGGCCATGCCGGCGAACAGCTTGGCTTGGGCCTGGCCGCTGCCGGCCGCCGCTAGTTGCTTGCGGACGACTTGGGTGGCGGCTTCGCCTGCGACCTGGGTGGCGACTTCCTCCGCGACCGCCCGGGCGCTCTGTTCCGCGGCGTCCGCCGCCGCCTCCTTGGCGCCGGCCAGCAGCTGAGCTGCCTCGCCCATCAGGCCGTCTTTCTCTGCCTTCCAGTCGCTGCGGAAGCCGTCGATATTCTCCGCTGCGCTGCGTTGCGCTGCTGCCTGGATGTCTTGCCCGCGCGACTCCAGCAGACCGCTGGCAGCATGTTCGGCGGCAGCGCTGGCCAGAGATTCGGACTCCTGGCGCGCAGCAGTCAGGACTTCGTCCCGCAACTGGGCGCTGCCCCGGCTGATGGCCGCATCCACCAATTCCTCGGCCTGGGCTCGTCCCCGCTCTTGCAGTTCCTGGCGCAGTTCCGCCAGGCGAGCGGACAGCAGGTTCTCCAGGGCTTGCTCCACCGCCGCTTGGGCTGCGTTGCGGGCCAGTGTCTCGATCTCCTCGGCCGACAATCCGGAGGGCGGGCTCGCCGCCGGGGCTGCCGTCACCGCCTGTCGGCCGATGCCCTGCAGAATGAAGCGCAACTTGTCCTCGGTGGGTGGCTTCGGCAGGATCTCGCTGGCGCCGATGTCCTGGGCCTGTTGGGCGTATTCCACGCCCTCGTTTGAAGTACACATCACCACCGGTATCCCGCTGGTGTCTGGATTGCCCTTGATCGATCTGGTGGTTTCGAAGCCGTCGATGCCCGGCATGAGATGGTCCATGAAAATGATGTCGGGCCGATGGTTCTTGAGGTATTCCAGCGCCGCTTCGCCGGATTCCGCCATGTCGACTTCAATCTTGTTCTTCTGCAACAGATTGCGCAGAAAGAAACGCGCTGACTTGGAGTCGTCGACCAATAGAGCCTTCTGTTTTGACATCGCTCTCGCCTCTCTATCCCATCAAAACGCTGACCGGAAACCGCCGGTTTCCCCCAGCCCAGTCACAAGGAAACCTTGCTTGTCTTGCTGACGCGGTGGCGATCCTGTCGCCGATACCACCCGCCAAGCCCTTCCTGACGCGATGCAATCCGCGTCTGTGTACCTTGCCCCCGCATGCCGGTGCCGATCGGGCAGCGGGTCGGGCTGGCTTTAGTGTTTGATTGTCCCCTTTTCAATATGCGCAGTGCGGAATTTCCGTCACATTATTGTTGACCTGCTCGCTTGGCGCAAATCGAAACAGCCTGTTCCCGGGCGGGCGCCACCCCGTCTTGCGCTCAGCTCCCCCAACTGCGCGGCTGAGCGGTCAACCCCGCACCGGGTTCAGCTGCGGCAGTCCTCCGCGCTTGGCCTTCAAGCTGCGGCCCCGAGGCAGCAGCCTGGGGCGCACCTCATGGGTGAAACTCCGTTTCCATTGCTCGAAGTCAAGCTCGTGCCGGGCGTAGATGGCAGCGTCCAACTGGTGCAGCAACTGTTCGACCCGGGCCGGGTCGGCGCCCGGGTGATGGGCGATCAGGCCTTCGCCTAGCTTGCTCAGGGGGACCTGGGGTGAAAGCCCCAAATGCTTGCAGCCCTTGCCCTTAAGGGACAAGCTCCAACGCTCGGGCTCGACTTCGTGGCGCAGGCTGCGGACACAGAACCAGAAGCGCAGGGAGCGCGGCAGCGCTTGGACCAGCAGTTCGTTGAGGCGCCGCCAATAAGGCACGGGAGACAACTTGCTCAGCTGGCGCCCGGCTTGACGGCCCATCTCCGCCAGTGCCGGGCCCATGCGGGTACCGGCATCCGACAGCGGTTCACGCATGCGGCCCAGGGCCGGCGACAGCAGACGCCAGAGGGCGCCACCGAACACTCGCAGGCGCAGCCACAACGGGGCCAAAGGCGAGGGTTCCTGTTCGTCGCCGCGCTTTCCTCGCATCCAAATTGCCAACCAGTACCCGGCGAGCAGCCCGAAGATGGCGGCTATGGGGACCCAGAATACCGACGAGGAGCCGGCCAGGAAGAAGGTCCCGTTCGGCAGGTGAAAGTCGTAGCCGCCGAACAGTCCGCCGGATCCGGTCAGCGGCCGGGTCGGGACCGAGGCATACTGCACCGTCTCGCTGCTGACGTTCCACCAGGCCAGGCGCAGGGGGGGCAGCTTGAGCTCGCCCCCGTGTTGCGGCACCAGGGTATAGAATTCCTTGCGCACGCCCTCCAGTCGCCGACCGTCTGCGGATAGTCCACCCTCGGCCTGGGTCTGTTCTCGGTAGACCCGGAAATCCGCTGTCTGAAGTTGTTGCTCCAAGCTTGGCAGCTGGCTGCCGCTGGCGCCAACCGCATTCATCTGCACCATCAGAGTGAAGGGCTTGCCGGGGGCCGGTTCCTCCGCTCCTATCAACTCGGTGCGCAGCGCCAGGTGCTGCAGCGGCAGCCAGGGCCGCACGCCCGGAACAGCGGGCTTGACGTCGAGGTGCCCCCGCTTTTTGCCGGCAACCTCGAATGGCTGGGCGCCGCGTCCGTAACCGGCGGCGGATTTGGTGCCGCTGATCTTGATCGGTGACAGCTCGATTTCACCCGCATGCAGTGGGGTGAGGGCGTAGCGGAATTCGTTGACGATCTCGCGCCGGCCGCCACGCGTGCGAGCTCTGGCATTGGGGCCATCGAGCTTCTTGAACACCGCAGCGTCGCTCTTCGGCAGTTCGATGTCGACCTGCTCGAGATTGTCTTCACTGACGATGCGAACGCTGTAGATCACCGTCTCCTGGGCATAAGGACGGGAATCGCTCAGCTGCTCTTCGATGCGAGGCGCCCCGCCTCCGGTGCGTGACTGGGGCTGGCTGTAGCCCGGCGCAGGCTGGCTGCGGCCCGAGGAGGCTCCGTTGGGGTAACCATAGCCATAACCGTAGCCCGGGGCCGGGCCGGCACCCGGCCCCGCGGGCCGCTGCATCGGCTGTGCCCGCGGGCCCGCGTTCTGGCCGGGACCGAAGCTGAACCCCTGGGGATTCATGCCGAAGCCCTGGGGTTGCTGGCGCGCCGGCGGGAACTGCCAATTGCCCGCGGGCATCTCCATAAACCCCGGTTGGCCATTGGGGTAGGGCCCGGCGGCAAGCGCCAGGCCGCTGCACAGGCACAGGCCGAGCAGACCCCAAATGCGGGTCCTTCCCGAGATCGGTCGCATGAACTTGTTTGCTCCTGGAATTACCATGGCCGGGTCTCCATCATCATGCCGCGGTTGCTTTGCATGATACGGTATTCCTCCATCATGAACTGATTGCGCAGCAGGTCCGATGGGTCGCCTTCCACCTGATCGAGCATTTGCTCCATCAGCGGGATCGGCTTGCTGCGCCCGGGTTCGGCGCCGGCCTCCGGGAGAGACTCGCTCCCCGGCTCCTCGGCGCTCTCGTCCGGGCTGCTGCCAAGCTGGTCGAATTCATCCACCGCTTCGGACTCGCTGCCGGGTTCCAGCGGCGTCTCGGGCTTTTCGTCGCTGGTGCCGGCGCTGGCCTGGGTCTCTTCTTCCCCTGCCTCTTTCGGTTCCTGCTCGCCCTTCTGGCCTGGCTCGGGCTCCTGTTGCTCCCCCGCCTCGCTGGCGGTCACCAACTCCTCCTCCTGAGGCTCTTCGCCTTCACCTTCCTGTTCCTGCTGCTCGCCCTGGTCGCCGCTGTCGCTGGGCTCCTCGGTGGGCTCCTCGCCGGCCTCCTGGTCTTCCGGGGGCTGTTCGCTGGGATCCATTTCGCCGGCCTCTTCGCCCGCGTCTTCCAGCTCTTCCTCGCCCGCTTCCGCGTCCTCTTCGAATTCTTCCTGGTCGCCGGCGCTGGCGTCTTCGCGCTGCTCTTCTTCGCCGCTGCCCTGCTCTTGCTGCTCCTCGCCGGCCTCTTCCCCAGCCTCGGATTCCTGTTCGCCCTCGGCGGCGCCCTCGTCTTCGGTCTCGGCTTCGCCCTCGCCGGAGCTCTCCTGTTCCTGTTCCCCGCTGCCCTCGCTCTGCTGCTCGGATTCTTCTCCGCTCTCGGCTTCCTGCTGCTCCTCGGACTCCTGCTCGCCGGACTCGCCTTCCTGTTGCTCCTCGGACTCCTGCTCGCCGGACTCGGATTCCTGCTGCTCCTCGGACTCCTGCTCGCCGGACTCGGATTCCTGCTGCTCCTCGGACTCCTGCTCGCCGGACTCGGATTCCTGCTGCTCCTCGGACTCCTGCTCGCCGGACTCGGATTCCTGCTGCTCCTCGGACTCCTGGTCGCCGGACTCGGACTCCTGTTGCTCCTCCGATTCCTGCTCTCCGGATTCGGATTCCTGCTGCTCCTCGGATTCCTGCTCTCCGGATTCTTCCTGCTGCTCCTCGGACTCTTGCTCCTGCTGCTGTTCGGATTCCTCCTCCTGGGCCTGCTCCTGCTCTTCCTCGGGGCGCTCTTCCTCTTCTTCGGTGGGCGGCTCCTCGGGGCGGCCCCCGGTGCGCGCCAGCATGGCCCGGGCCAGGGCCAGGTTGTGGCGTGCCTCGCGGTCGTCCGGGCGCTCGCCGAGCACCGATTCGTAGGCCTCGACGGCGCCCTCGTATTCGCCCAGACGGAAGCGGGCATTGCCGAGGTTGTACTGGGCGTCCAGGCGCACCGCTTCGCGCTCCACTTCCTGGAAACTCTCGGCGGCGCTGCGGTAGTCGCCGCTACGGTATTGGGCTACGCCCTTGCGGTAGGGGTCGCCGAAGCCGGTGGAGGCCTCTTTGTAACGCCCCTGGGCATAATCCTGACGTGCCTCTTGATCGGCATTAGTGAACCAGCCGCCCGCGGCAGGGGCCGCGCCGAGGGTGAGGGCGAGGGCGAGCAGGGGCAGCCAGGTGGTGCGCACTGCGGTCATGAATTGACCCCGCGTCCGAACACCCCGCGCCGGAAGCGCGGCAGCAGCAGCAACATCAGGGGAATCAGCAGCAGGTAGAAACGCTCGTTCCAGACCCGAGTCTGTTCGTCGCTTGCCTGTTGGGCGCCGCTGCGCTGCACCGCCAGTTCCAGGATGCGGTCGGTATCCGAGTCCCGGTAGTCGGCCTCCAGGTAACGGCCGTTGCCGGCCTCGGCCAAGTCTTCGAGCAAATCCGAATCGAGTCGGGACTGCACCTGATTGCGCTGCCGGTCGAGCAGCCAGCTGCCGTCATCGGCCGGCACCGGTCCTCCTTCTTCGGTTCCCACTCCCAATATAATTAGACGGATGCCCCGTTGCGCCAGTTCCCGTACCTGGGTTTCCAGATTGGGCTCGTCAAAGTCGCCGTCGGTAATCATCAGGATTGCCCGGGAGCTGTCTTCGTCCTGGCCTTCGAGCAACTGGCCGGCGCGCTCCAGGGCGAACGAGACCCGGCTGCCCTGCAGCTTGACCAGCTCGCTGGAAAGCGAGGGCAGGGCGATGCGCAGGCTCTGGGTGTCTTCGGTGATGGGAGAGATCACGTGAGCCGTGGAGGCAAAGGCCACTAGGCCCACGCGCACCGCCGGGTTGCGGTCGATCAGGTCGAAGATCTCCTGGCGCGCCCGCCCCAGGCGGGAAGGCTGCACGTCTTCGACCTGCATCGAACGAGAGATGTCGAGCAAAACCACCAGCTCGCTGCCGGGGCGAAACAGGCGCATGTCCTGATAGTCCCAGCGCGGTCCGGCCATTGCGAGCACCGCTAGGCCCCAGAGCAGACACCACCGTAGGAGCCGCCCCCAGCGCTCGCCGCTGCTCAGATCGCGGCTCGCAGTCAGGTGCGGCAGCAGGTGGGGGTCGGCATAGCGGTGGATGGGGCCGCGCTGCGCCCGCACCCGGGTCAGCAGCAGCCACAGCAGCACCACCAGCGGGGCCAGCAGCCCCCAGAGCCAGATCGGCTGGCCGAAGTGGAATCCGTAATCAGGCATTGCGGCCTCGGTTCAGTACCCGCGGCTGCCCGTCCGGGAACAGGCCCAGGCTGAGCAGGCACAGCAGCGCCAGGCCGAGGGGCCAGCGGTAGAGGGGGCTGGGGATGTAGACGCTACGGGCCTCGGCCTCGCTCTTTTCCAGCTCGTCGATGCGCCGGTAGATCTCTTCCAGGGCGCTGGTGTTGGTGGCCCGGAAGTAGCCCCCGCCGGTGGCCTCGGCGATCTCACGCAAAGTCTCTTCGTCGAAGCCCAGGTCGTCGCGGTAGATCAGGCGGTTGTTCTCCACGATCGGCACCTGTTCCTGGTTGCTGCCGACGCCGATGCTGTAGATCTTCACCCCCTCGTAGGCGGCCAGCCGGGCCGCCTCCAGGGGAGTGATGACGCCCGAGGTGCTCTCGCCGTCGGCGATCAGCACCAATACCCGCGATCCCTCCGGGCGTTCACGCAGCTTCTTGACCCCGAGGGCGATGGCGTCGCCCATCGAGGTGCCCTGGCCGGCGATGCTCGGCACCACCCCGTCGAGCAACTTGCGCACAGCACCCCGGTCCAGGGTCAGAGGCGCCAGCACGTAGGCCTGGTTGCCGAAGATGGTGAGCCCGATGCGGTCCCCCTTGCGGGATTCGATAAAGCGCCCCATGACCCCCTTGATCACCTGCATGCGGCTGACCTGCTCGCCCTCCACCGTGAAGTCGAGGGCGTCCATCGAGTGGGAGGCATCCACCGCCAGCATCAGGTCGTAACCCTCGGTCTTTACCTCGGTATGGTTCTCCAGCCACTGTGGGCGCATCAGGGTCAGCACCAGGCTCAGCCAGAGCAGGAGCAATAGCCATTTCTGGATGCGGCTCGAAAGGGGGGTGCCCGGGGTGCGGAACTGGTAGGCGCTGCGCAGGTACTCCAGGGCCGGGTGCATCAGCACGGTGCGCTCGCCCTCGACATGCTCTCGCTGCTCGGAGCTCGGCTCGCCGAGCAGCCAGCGCGCCAGCAAGGGCAGCAGAAGTAGAAGCCCCATCCAAGGCCAGTGGAAGCTAAACACCCTTTGGCTCCTTGCTGGCCACCACCCAGATCAGGGCGGCGTTGATCAGCTGGTGCAGCTGGTCGCTGTGTTCTTCATCGCGGCCCGGCGGGGCGTAGGGCAGATCCAACAGGAGCTGGCCCTGGGCGCTCCAGCGGAAGCCGGTGGGATCGCGGGCTTCGATCCAGGCCAGCCAGGGCGGCCCGAAAAGGCCCGCGCAGGCGGCGCGGCCGAAGCGCGCCATGGCGATGCGACGCAGCAGCTCCGACAGTTCGCCGGCGGTGTCCTTGGCTGGCTGCTTGCGGCAGCGCCGGCGCAGCCCGTGCAGTTGGCGCATGGCGTCGCGCTGCCAGCGCGGCGGCCGGCGGCGCAGCCATTGCGCGAAGTGGCGCAGTGCCACCAGGGCGAACAGGGCGGCCAGGGCGACCAGCCACCAGCCGATGGCTGGCGGCCACCAGGAGCCGGGGTCCAGACCGCGGATGTCGAGCAGTTGATCTACCGGGGTAGGCATCAGACCGGGCGCACGTTGGCGTAGCGTTCCAGGTTGCGCATGAGGGTGCGGTGGAGCGCCTCGTCGGTGCGCAGCGGCAATACCAACATGTTGAGGCGTCCGGCCAGGCCGAACAACATGTCGCGGCGTTCTTGCCAGGCGTCGAGGTAGCCCTGCTGGGCCTTCGGGTCGCTGGTGTCGACCTCCAGCAGCTCGTCGCCGGCGCCGGTGAACAGGGTCGGACCCATGTCCGGGATATCCCAGTCCGCCGGGTCGTCGATCGGGATCAGCACCACCCTGTGGCGCTGGGTCAGGGAGCCCAGGGTGCGCTCCAGCGGCACGATGTCGCGGTTGAAGTCCGCGATCACGAAGATCAAAGCGCCGCTGCCGGCGCCGCGATCCGCCCTTTGCAGGGCGGCGGTCAAGCAGTCGATGCCGGCGGGGGTCTTGGCCCCCGGTTCGGTCAGGGCGTGAAGCAGCTGCCAGAGGGCTCGCCGGCCCCGGGCAGGGCGGAAATATCGGGGCCCCGCAGCCATATCGCCGAACAGCAGCCCTCCCACCAGGTCGTGCTGGCGGTTGGCGGCCCAGCCGAGCAGGGCGGCGGCGCGTGCCGCCTGGATCGATTTGAAGGTGCCCCGGGTGCCGAAGCTCATGTGCGGGCCGGTGTCGACGCAGAATATGACGTTGCGCTCGCGCTCCTCACGGAACACCTTTAAGTGGGGCGCGTTGGTGCGGGCGGTGACCTTCCAGTCCATATTGCGGATGTCGTCGCCGTGGCGGTATTCCCGCACCTCCTCGAAGTTGAGGCCGGCGCCGCGGAACACCGAGGCGTAGAGCCCGGTGAAATGGGAGTTGACCAGATGGTGCGAGGCCAACCCCAGGGTATGGGCCTGGTGGCGCAGTTCCAGCAGGTCGTCGATGCGTGGGTGCAGGGCCATGGGCTACTACTGAATGCCGGCGCAGACCGGGTTCAGGGCAGGGCCACCCGGTCGAGCAGGCGGTTGATCAGGTCGTCGGTGCTGACCCCCTCGGCCTCGGCCTCGAAGGTAAGCAGCACCCGGTGGCGCAGAATCTCCGGGGCTACCGCCTGGATGTGCTGGGGCGAGACGAAGCTGTCGCCGTCGAGCCAGGCGCGGGCGCGGGCGCAGCGGGCGAGGGCGATGGAGGCACGCGGCGAGGCGCCGAAGCGGCACCAGCGGCTGAGGTCCTTGTCGTAGGGGGCCGGGTTGCGGGTGGCCTGCACCAGATCGACGATGTAGTTGTTGAGCTTCGGGTCCAGATACAGCTTGGCCACCTCCTGACGCATGGTGAACAGGTCGGCCTGGGACAGCCGCTTGGCCGGCGGGCCGATTTCGTCCTGCTGCTGGCGGCTGTCGAGCTCGAGGATCAGCAGTTCCTCTTCGCGGCGTCGGGTAGCCCACCACCACTTGCATCAGAAAGCGGTCGAGCTGGGCCTCGGGCAGGTGGTAGGTGCCCTCCTGCTCCACCGGGTTCTGGGTCGCCAGCACC
>CAVWCW010000023.1:0-48662 GCA_963753615.1 uncultured Gammaproteobacteria bacterium | reverse complement strand
CATTGC
The DNA here is from genome assembly GCA_963753615.1 of uncultured Gammaproteobacteria bacterium. Taxonomy (GTDB): domain Bacteria; phylum Pseudomonadota; class Gammaproteobacteria; order Chromatiales; family Chromatiaceae; genus CAVWCW01. The sequence continues at coordinate 48,656 of CAVWCW010000023.1, read as the reverse complement.
TTGCCCGAGCGATCAAGTCCTGCGGACTGTCGTTGCCGCCTGCACCCATATCCGGCGCCGCGCACTGCCCGGGCTTGTACCTCCGCGCGGGACCGGGCCGATTTCACCCGGAGGTATCTCCTCGCGCTGTTGTTCCTGCTGATTGCCGGCAGCGCCGGCGCGGAGCACCCTCTCAAGCCACCCGATACCTCGAGCCCGCGGGCGACGATGGAGAGCTTCCTGGCGCTGACCGAAGAGGCCGGGCGACGCTACGACGCGTTCCGCGATGCCCCGAGCCCGGCGACGCAGGAGGCCCTGTGGCAGATCTCGGAGAAGGCCATGCGCCTGTTGGACCTGAGTCAGGTCCCACCCGCCACCTCCCGCAAGGTTGCCGACGAGACCTTCTATCTGCTCTGGGACGTCATAGCCCGTCTGGCCTTGCCCGACCTGGCGGAAATACCCGACGCCGTCGCCTTTGAAGAAGACGAAGAACGCGGCCGACGAAACCGATGGTTTGGCGAATACCCGATACGGAGATCGCCATCGCCCGGATCGAGGAAGGAGCGCACGCCGGCGAGTTCCGCTTCAGTGCGGATACGGTGAAACGGGCGCCGGCTTACTACGAGGCGATGCGCGAGCTGCCCTACCTGCGCCCGATGTCCATCGAGGACGTGTACGAGGTCAATCAGTCTTTCACCGGGTGGATGATACCCTTGGCTTGGGTGCAGGCCCTGCCCGAGTGGGCCGGGAAGTCGGTGTCCGGCCAGGTGTTCTGGAAGTGGTTCGCCCTGCTGCTGCTCTTCGGGCTGGCCCTGGCGGCGGTGATCGGGGTGTTCCGCTGGACCCCGAGCAGGCCCCTGGAAGGCTCCTTCGGGTCCTACCTGCGCCGGCTCGCCGCGCCCCTGGCCATCCTCGCGGTCGCCGGGCTCTTTTGGTTTTTCACGGTGACACAGATCAATGTGACGGGTGCGGCGGCACAGTGGCCCGATTACATCCTGGAGGTCGCCGAGGGTGTTGTGGCCGTTTGGATCGTGTGGCTCACCGTGAGCTGGATCGGCGAGGTCCTCATCGCCTCGCCGCGCATCGACCCGAAGAGCCTGAACGCCAACCTCATTCGGCTGGCCGCGCGCTCGGTGGGCTTCCTCGCGGTGATCGCGCTCCTGTTCCGCGCCGCGCACGACATCGGTGTCCCGGTCTACGGTCTCGTTGCTGGCGCGGGGGTCAGCGGCATCGCCGTCGCGCTGGCGGCCAAGAGCACGCTCGAGAATTTCATGGGCGCACTCAATCTTTTCGCTGACCGTCCGGTGCGTGTCGGCGACCTCTGCCGCTTCGATCAGGAGTCCGATCCGGCCTTTCGGCCGGTCGGTCGGGTGGAGTCCATCGGGCTTCGCTCCACCAAGATCCGTCGCCTCGACCGCGGCCTGATCACCATCCCCAATTCCGAGTTCGCCCAGCGCAACATCGTCAACCTGAGCGCCTGCGATCGCTTCCTGCTGAGGACGACGCTCGCCCTGCGCTACGAGACGACGCGCGATCAGCTGCGCTTCGTGCTGGCGGAGCTGCGGGAGCTGCTGCATGCCCATCCCAAGACCATTCATACCGCCGACGACCCGGTGCGGGTGCGCTTCGTCGGCTATGGCGATTACGCCCTGAACATTGCGGTGCGCGTCTATGTCCGCACGACCGGCTACAACGAGTTTCTCGCTATCCAGGAGGATATCCTCCTGCGGTTCGCCGAGATCGTCGAGCGGGCCGGAACCGGCTTTGCCTTTCCTTCGCGGACCCTGTATCACGCCCGCGACGGCGGGCTGGATACCGAGCGGCAACAAGCCGCCGAGAAGCAGGTGCGCGAGTGGGCCTCGGCGCAGACCCTGCCCTTCCCGGATTTCGCCGAGGCGTATCGCAAGAAGATTTCCGACACCCTCGACTATCCGCCCGAAGGCTCTCCTGAAGCGGACCGAGGGTAGGCTGAATAAGCCGGTCGGGTGGACGAGCCCGTAGGCTGGTCAAGCTTGCGCTGTCGGGAATTCGAACAGGTGGACGGTGCTGCGCTTTTCCGCCCTGCGACCAAAGAAACAGAGGTACGGACCAAGTGAAAACGACGTTCGTGAAAACCCTTAGCCATATCGCACTCGCGCTGCGGAGACGGTCTCCCATCGCGGCACTGCTTGTGCTGCTGACGACCCAGCCCGCCCTGGGCGAGAATCCGCCGGGCACGGCCGCTCGCCCCGGGTCTTGGCGGTGCGGGCGTTGACGACGCAGCGGTAGGGTTCCCCCAGGGCTGCGTGAATAACAACGCCGCGATCAAAAGCGGAAATCTCGAGTACAGATCCCGGTCGGTCGAGGGTTGCAACAAGGTGCCGATGTGCGGGTTTGACAACGACCCGCATGACAATATGCAGGCATACCCGCCTCTTGAAGTAGGGCCCATCCGTCAGCAGCAACGGTTACCCTGCTTGAGCGACTGCCGAAGAAGCAGATGCTGCCAACGGGGTCGTCGCGAGGCGCGCCGATCGGGTATCCATCCTGTCTGCAGCGCGGATAGGGGAAACCCGGTGCGGGAAGTCGCTTTGGGCTGAAATTAGCGGAAGAACTGGTTTTGATCGGTTTTTCGGTTTACCGACCCATGAATTCCAAAGGGTAACGAGTCCTTCGATGCCCCTTTTTTCGATTAATGCAGCGTTTCCGTCAAGGGGATAAAGAATGGCTGGATCTTTGGTTAGGCGTTTTCCGCATAGGCGGTCATGGTTCGCCGGTTTTCTTCTCGGCTGCATTTTGCCTTTGTCTCAGGCTCCCGCTTTTGCTCAAGATGACTCGCCTCAGGCAGGGGTTGATGAGTTTCTGGCCGAGTCGGGGGCGGATGCCGCCTGGGAAGAGGGCGCGGTTGACGTCAAGGCCAGGGATGCGGCGGTAGCCACGCTTCTCGGCCGGGCCCAAGATAACGGAACGGTGCGGGTGCTGGTGGAACTGGGTTTGGGCCGGGCATTCAGGCCGGAAGGCCTGCTGCCCCAGACCGCCGCGGCAGACCAACGCGCCGCGATCGCGGCTGCGCAGCAATCCGTCGCCCAGCAACTGGCGGGACTGAATGCGGCGGTCTATGCGGACTTCAAGTATCTAGCCGGTATGGCGATCGAAGTGGACGCGCACGCGCTCCAGGCGCTGGCGGCGCTGCCGAACGTGCGCTCGCTGCAGGAAGACGTCCCCCAGCCCCCGGCACTGGCCAGCAGCAACCCCGTGATTGGCTCGTATACCGCCTGGGCCGACGGGTTTTCCGGCGTCGGGGTCGTCGCCGCGGTGCTGGACACGGGTGTCGACACGAGCCACCCGTATTTCTCCCTCGCTCTCGGGCAGAAGGTGGTCTCGCAGGCATGCTACTCCACCACTAGTGCGGCGCAGGGCTCGACGAGCGTCTGCCCCGGAGGGGTTGCCGAATCGACGGCGCTAGGTTCCGGCGTGAACTGCGACGTGGCGGTATTCGGCTGTGATCATGGGACCCACGTTGCGGGGATCCTGGCAGGCAACGACGGTGTGGGACCCAATTTCGGGGTCGCGCCGGATGCCAAACTGATCGCCGTGCAGGTGTTTTCCCGGTTTGACGGGGCCGCTTGCACCAGTAATAGCCTCCCCTCCCCTTGCGCCTTGACGTTTCCCAGCGACCAGATCAAAGGCCTGGAGCGGGTGTACGACCTGCGCCTGCTTCACCAGATCGCGTCAGCCAATATGAGCCTGGGGGGAGGCCAGTTCTTCGACCAGGCAAGCTGCGACGCTGCCAAATCCCTGGAGAAGGCGGCCATCGATAATTTGCGGGCGGCAGATATCGCCACGGTTATCTCGGCTGGTAACGAGGGTTTCACGAACAGCATGGGCGCGCCGGGTTGTATCTCCAGTGCGGTCAGCGTCGGGGCGACCGACGATGCCGACAATGTCGCCAGTTTCTCCAACATCGCTTCGTTCATCGATCTTCTCGCACCTGGGGTTGATATCACCTCGTCGGTTCCCGGCGGCGGCATTGCCCCCTTCAACGGAACTTCGATGTCTGCGCCCCAGGTGGCAGGCGCTTGGGCGGTGTTGAAGCAGGCGGATCCGCTGGCCAGTGTAAACAGGGTTCTGGCAGCGTTTCGCAATACCGGCACCTCCGTCAACGACAACAGGCCCGGCGGTACGGTCACCGATATGCGCCGGATCAACGTGGATCTGGCGCTCGTGGGTCTGGGAGCCACGGGTGACCCCGACGCCTACGAGCCCGACAACAACGACACCGAGGCTACGCTCTTGCTGCCGGGGTTGCCCCAGCTCCACAGCATCGCCCCGGTCGGCGACACGGACTGGTATCGGTTTGATCTGAGCCACCAATCCGCGCTAACTCTGGAAACCAGCGGAAGCACGGGCGACACCACGATGACGCTGTACATATTGGATACGAATGGGGCGGTTACGCCAGTCGAGTTCAACGACGATGGCGGGGCGGGGTTTCATTCGCTGATCGACCGCCAATGCGGGGTGGATGCACTTCCTGCCGGCACCTGGTTCGTACAGATCAATGATTTTGGCGACAACGGTGAGATCCCCGCCTACACCATGTCCCTTACCACCGCTCAATGTCCCGACGCCTACGAGCCGGACGGCGTCAGCACCCAGGCGACGCTTCTCGAACCGGGGCTGCCGCAGGTCCACAACATCGTCCCGGTCGGCGACGCGGACTGGTATACGTTTGCAATTAGCTTCGACTCCGCGGTAACTCTGGAGACCACCGACAGCGCCGGCGATACTATCATGAGGCTCTTCGATGCCGGTCTCGCACAAATCGAGCTCAACGACGATGGCGGGGCGGGGCTTCTGTCGCTGATCGACCGCCAATGCGGGGTGGATTCGCTTCCTGCCGGCACCTATTTCGCACAGGTCAATCAATTTGACAACAGCCAGGAGATCCTCGCCTACACGCTATCTCTCGGTACCACGGTTTGCGGCAGTGACCACGACGGCGACGGCATCCCCGACGCGACCGATCCCGACGACGACAATGACGGCGTGCTTGATCTGTCGGACGATTGCCCGGTGGGTGATACAGGCTGGTCCTCCGGCCCCGCCACCGACTACGACGGTGATGGCTGCCGCGACGCCACTGAGGACAACGACGACGACAACGACGGCTTCCCCGACAGCATCGACCCGAATCCGCTCGATCCCGGTGTAGTCCCCCCGGCGAGCATCGGCGTCTGGCGTCCAGCCATCCGTCTTTTCTACCTCGACACAAGCGGGAACCTCGCCTGGGATGCGGGCACCGACTTGGTCGCGCCCTTCGGCGCGAGCACCGACCTGCCGGTCACCGGCGACTGGAACGGCGACGGCATCGACGACATCGGCATCTGGCGTCCCGCCGCGCGCCGCTTCTTCCTCGACATGGACGGGAACGACGTTTGGGAACCGGCCACCGACCTGGTCGTGCCCTTCGGCGCGACCACCGACCTACCGGTCACCGGCGACTGGAACGGCGACGGCATCGACGACATCGGCGTCTGGCGTCCCGCCACGCGCCGCTTCTACCTCGACACAAACGGGAACTACAGCTGGGATCCGAGCACCGATCTCATCGTGCCCTTCGGCATCAGCACCGACCTGCCGGTCATCGGCGACTGGAACGGAGACGGTATTGACGACATCGGCGTCTGGCGTCCAGCCATCCGTCTCTTCTACCTCGACACAAACGGGAACCTCACCTGGGATGCGGGCACCGATCTGGTCGCACCCTTCGGCGCGAGCACCGACCTGCCGGTCATCGGCGACTGGGACGGCGACCGCATCGACGACATCGGCATCTGGCGTCCCGGCAACTATCGCTTCTACCTGGATACGAACGGGAACTATGCGTGGGATGTGGGCATCGACCTAGTCGCGCCCTTTGGAACGACCACCGATCTTCCGCTAACAGGGCGCTGGTAGGCAAGCGGCGCCACTAACAGCGCCGCAGGCGATCGCCTGCGGCGCTGTCGTCGGCCGCTCCCGTGCATCGTCCCCAGACAGGCAGGTGCTGAGCTACAAAAAGGTGACGGTCGCGCGCATCGCCAGCAACAGCGTCATACGCGAGGTCATCGACCCGGCTCGGCCGACAGCTTATTGAGCTGACCTGCCGAGTTTGGAGCGATTGCCGGAGCGCCTGCAGCAGGCTGGCGTGCCCGCCGCCGATTGCTTTTTCGGCGGCCGGCACCGGCGCATTCAAACGCTCTGTTCAAGCCTGTATTTCGCCGAACGCGAGGGGCGGCCCCAGCGCTCCGGCTTCGTCCACATCCCGGTGCTGCCGGAGCAGGTCATTGGGCGTCACCGAAGCTCGCCCGTCATGCCCCTGGAAACGACCCGCCGGGCGCTGTTTCCGGTGATCGCCGAAATGGCCGCGGCTTGGGCGCCGCTTCAATTCAGGTAGGCGGAGCCCTCCAGCAGTTGCTCCAGCACCCCGGTCTCGGCCAGCAGGTAAAGCAGCCCGCCGGCCGCCGCCAGCCCGAGCAGCACCGCCAGCACGATCTTGAGGTGGCTGTAGGGCCGCTCGCCCCGGGTCTTGCCGGTCCGGGCGTTGACCACGAAGCGGTAGAGCTTGCTGCGAAAGCGGAATTCCGCCATCCATACCGGCAGCAGGAGGCTCTTGAAACGGGTGTTTCGGTGCTCGGTGTGCAGGCTGTCGATGCGCTGCTGGTCGCCGCCGATCTGACGCCGGATATCGCCGCGGATCACCTGCTCCATCACCCCGCGTGCGTAGTCGAAACCGGCGTCCAGGCCGACTTGGTAGATCTCGCTGCCGAAGCCGCTCAGGTAGGCCTCGTTGAAGGGGATCAGGGCGCTCAGATCCCAGGGTGCCAGGGGTTCGGTGATCTGTCGCGGCAGGGTGGTGCTGGCGCCGATCAGCACGTCGTCGAAGTGCCGCTGCACCTGGCCGCTGACCGGGGTCCAGCGGATGCGCGGCACCCGCTTGGTCTGGCGCACGCTGCGGCCGTTGCGCACGGTGGAAAAGGTCTGGGTGACATAGTAGACGTCGCCGCGCTGACCCCGGTAGCGGGTTTTGGTCTCGCTGTCATAGGTCCAGTAGGGGATATAGACCCCCTTGAGCCGCGATTGCCCCCGGGCATAGCGTCTGAGCGCCCCGGGCGCGAACCAGAGCGAGCCCAGCCATTTGCGGAACGCGTCCCAGGCCTGGCGCTGGTCGAGTTTGAAGGGCAACAGGGATTCCGGCTGGAACGGCTTGAGCAGCGCCGGGTCCACCACCACCGGGGTACCGCAATAGGGGCAGGCGCCGGCGTGTTCGCCGGCAGGCAGCTCGAAGTCGGCGGCGCAGTTGCTGCATTTCAGCGCCAGCCGCTCGGGGCTGGCGGCCTGGGCTCGGGCCAGCGTTTGCAGAGCGTGGGCGAAATCGTGCTCCAGGATGGGGTGGTCGCTGGGGGCGATCGGCTGGCGGTGGCCGCAATGGGTGCACTCCAGGGCGCTGCTGCCGGGCGCGAACTTCAGCAGCGCTCCGCATTGCTCGCAGGGGAAGCGGTGCTTGCGGTGAGGTTTGGGGAATGGTTTCTGCATGGGTTGGGGGAAGCGGAAGTCGCCAGCGGTTAGCGGTTAGCGATTAGCCTTTTGCGGCTCACCAACTCGCTTTTGCATGGAGAAAGTGCCCGGTGAGGCAGGAAACGCGCCGCCGCGTCTATTCCGCCTTTTGGGCCGGAGCCGGGGTTTCATCGTTTAAACCCTCGGCGGCCGCCAGGGGAATGTAGGAGCGCCGCCTCGGCGCGATTCGGTCTCGCGCTGCCGGCACCGGCGTACAATCGGCGCGAGGGCGCGCCTCCTACGCCGAATCGTTCCTGTCAATTTCGCTGTGGGCACCGCAGCGTTACGCTCAGTCCTTCGACCCCCCCGGCAACGGCGGCGGCCCGGCGCTGCGGAACAAAGGCGCCAACTCGGGCACCTTACTGGCCGCGGACCAGCCGGACATGCCCTCGGCCCACACCAGGCTGTCGGCGCTGAGGCGCCCGGCGGCCTGTTCCTGCTTGAGGGCGCTGAGGGTGAAGGGGCCGGTGGGTTGGCCGTCGATGCCTAAGTAATACTGGGTACCGCCCGGCAGGGGCGGGGGGCTGGGAGCTGCTGCGGGTGCCGTGGAAGGGGCCTTGCGCAGGGCATCGCTCATCTGCTGGCCTACCGCGAGACCGAGGCCCATGCTCATGGCGTCCGAGATGCCGCCGCCCCCCGGGTTGTTGGCCCCGTTGGCCACCGCTTCCGCGGACTGGTATTTGAGATAGGCGTCCAGGTTGCCGACGATGCCCATGCTGGAGCGTTTGTCCAAAGCCTTTTCCACTTCCGGCGGCAGGGAGATGTTCTCCACCAGCAGCTTGGTCAGCTCGAGGCCGTAGGCGCCGAACTCGCCGCCGATGCGGCCGTGGATGAATTCGCTGAACTGGTCGTAGTTGCCGGCCATGTCGAGTACCGGGATATTGGCGGTGCCGACCACGCTGGCGAAGCGGCTGACGATCAGGTTGCGCAGTTGGTTGCTGATCTCGTCGACGGTGAAGTGGCCGTCGGTGCCGACGATCTCGCGCAGGAACAGGGCCGGATCGCCGATGCGCACGGCGTAGGTGCCGAAGGCGCGCAGGCGCACCGGACCGAACTCGGCGTCGCGCACCATTACCGGGTTCTTGGTGCCCCACTTGAGGTCGGTGAAGCGGCGCGTGCTGCAGAAGTAGACCTCGGCCTTGAACGGGCTCTCGAAGCCGTGCTTCCAGCCCTGCAGGGTGGAGAGCACCGGCAGATTCTTGGTCTCGAGTTCGTACATCCCGGGGCCGAGCACGTCGGCCACTTCGCCTTCGTTGACGAAGATCGCGCGCTGGCCCTCGCGCACGGTGAGCTTGGCCCCGTACTTGATTTCGTTGCCGTAGCGCTCGAAGCGGTACACCAGGGTGTCGTTGCTGTCGTCGGTCCATTCGATGACGTCGACGAACTCGCCGAACAGTTTGTCCCAGATTGCCATAGTGTTACCTCGTCAGATTCAACCTGTGGCGGCCGGCGCCAATCCGCCTTCCAGCTTGGCCAGCGCCTCGGTCCGCGCCCGCTCGCTTTGGCCCACGATCTCCAGGCCCTCCTCCAGGCTGTCGACCAGTTCCCGGTTGGCCTGTTTCACCGGGGTGGTATCGTAGACTCCAAGCTCGATCTGCCTTTGCACCTCGGCGCCCGCGGACTGCAATTGGCTGGCGAAGGAGCGCACCAGTTCGCGATCCATGTCCCCGGCCCGGGCGGCCTGGTCGGTGCGGAAGATGGCGATTACCAGGGCCAGCTGTTGGCGCCACAGGGGCAGGGTATTGGCCAGGGTGGAGTCGATCTTGGCCATCAGGTCCTTACTGTTGTCCTGCACCATGCGGATGCTGGGCAGGGCCTGCAGCGCCACTTGGCGGCTCAGGCGCAGGTCGTGCAGGCGCCGTTGCAGGTCGTCGCGGGCATTGCGCAGGTCTTCGAGTTGCCGCAAGAAGAGGGCTTGCCCGGATTCCGCGGCCTCCCGCTCCAGCGCCGGGAGCTGTTCCTCGTCGAACCGGCGCAATCGTTCGTCGCCGGCGGCGATATACAGCTCCAGCTCTTGGAGTTGCTCCGTCTGCGCCGCGTACAGCCGGTCCAGGGAGACGATATTGGTCAGCAACTGGGTCTTGTGGCGCTCCATCGCTATCGCCACCGCATCCACCCGCCTGCGGGTGTCTTCGTAGCGGTGCAGGAATTCCTGCAGCGGCTTGGGCTTGAACAACAGGCGCGCCAGCAGCCCCTGCTTGCGGTTGGGGTCCAGGGCGTCGACGTCGAATCCGCGGATGGCCTCGGCCATATGGCCCAGGGTCTGGCCGGCGCCGACGATGTCTTCGTTGAGCACGCCGTCGAGCATGCGCTGGGACAGCTCGGTCAGCCGCTGCTGGGGCCGGCTGCCGAAAAACAGGACGGCGTCGCTGTCGCCGGTTTGGATCTCGGCCAGCTGCCGCTCGATGGCGCTGCGGTCCGCGCCGGCGCCGGGCTGGGTGGGGTTGTTGTGGGTAGGTGCGGTCATTCCGCTCGGCGGGGCCTCAGGTCACGCCTTCCTGCTGCAGTTGCTTCTGCAGCACTTCGATCTGCACGTCCAGGTCCAAGGCGTCGTCTTCCAATAGCCGCGCCTGTTGTTCGGCGAAGACCTGTTCGATACTGTCAAGCACGCGACGGAAATTGTCCTCCAGCTCGCCGGACTCCAACTTGGCGTGGGTGCGGGCATAGCCCTCGCTGACCCGCTGCGCGCCCTCCAGGTAGACCACCAGAAACTTGCGGGCCCGGCGCAGGTCCTTCGGGTCTGCCTCGATGCCCTCCAGAATCTTGCGTGCCTGGGCGGTAATCCGACCCAAGCGAGCCCGCAACTCTTGGTTGCGCAGCTGGGCGCGGGCTTTCTCGATCGATCGGATGGCCCGCTCGCCTTCCTCCAAGGCGGCCAGCACCTCGTCGGCGCTGACGCCGACCTGCTGGGCGTCGAACTTGTCCCGGCGTGGGTCCAGGCCGTAGCACATCAGGTAGCCGATCAAGGTGGCAACGCCGAATGCGAGGCTGGTAAGAAGCCCGTAACCGGCGGCGGTGAAGGCGGTGAAGCCCGCGGCCAGGGCCACCACCAGGCCGCCAAGGGCCTTGAGCGGCAGGCGCGGGGCGCGCGCCAGGCTGCGCCGCTGGTACTCGCGCTCGACGCGGAAACCGGCCCGGGCCAGCGCCGCCCCCAGCATGAACAGCCCGAAGCCGGCGCCATTGGCCAGCACCGCTCCCAGTTGCCCGGTGGCCAGCGCCGCCAGAAAGGCGATCAGCAGCGGCAGCGGCAGCAGAAGCAACAGCAGCCCGCGCACCAGGGGGCGCTTAGGAGGGTCGGAGGTGTAGCGGCGGGCGGTCATCTAGGGCCTGTTCAGAACACTTGAATCAGGCTCTGCACGCCTAGGCCGCCGATGACCGCGGTCAGGATCAGAAGTCCCAGCGTCTTTTGCAGCAGGATCGGCATCGGAGGGCGCTCGTTCGACCTATGGGGGCACCGGTACCGGCGCCAGTTCCCTAGTCTGCCCAGATCCCTGGTGGGGTACAACCCCCGGCGCTGGCTCTAACTGCGGAAGGGGAGCATCGGTGAACTCTATGAGCAACGGATTGCCGGCTGCGTCGGGAATGGCCACCGAGAGGTTCGACTGCGGCGCGCCACTCTCGGGCTCAGGCCTTGCCGGCGAGTATTCGCTTGGAGCGCAGGAACCCCGCAAGCAGATAGCCCAGGTGCCTGGGCTGCATGCCCTTGAAGGCGTATTGGCGGGTCCAGTCGGCGATCACCCCCAGGCCATAGAAGAAACCGAACCGGCGCAGAATGACCCCCTTCGACATCAGGTGGTAGCGCTCGCCGATCTTGGCCAGGTCGTGGCTGCGCCGGGGGTGGCGCACCGTGGTGGCGGCTAGGAAATAGGTCGAGGCCCCGGCCCGGAAGGCGTCGAGCAGGAACAGCGCCTCCTCTCCTGACGGATAGCGGGTGCCTACGCCGATGTGTTCGTTGAAGGCGACCCGCCGGCGGCGGCAAAAATCGGTGTCGGCCAGGATTTCGATCGAGCTGCGTTTGAGCAGTTCGCCCGGATTACGGCAGTACCGGTCTCGCATCGGAGCGTAATCCTTGTACGGGCTGCCGTCTTCGCTGTTGGCGATTTCGGCGCAATAGATCTCGGCGGGCCGGGCCGCGATGGCGTCGCTCAGTCGTCGGTGGGCTGCCGGTTCGATCTGCACGTCGTCGTCCAGGAACCACAGGTAATCTCCCGCAACTCGTTCCAGGGCCAGGTTGCGGCTGCGTCCGATGCCGAACTCGGGCATGGCGAACACGCGGGCCTGAGGCGCAGTCTCTTGAATGATGGCGGCCATCGGGGAGCTTTCGAACGCCTCCTGGCGCGCCCCCTGGATCACCAGAATCACCTCGGCGAAGCGCGCCAGCGCCTCGGCATTCTGGCGCAGGAAGGTCGTCAACCGCTGCTCGCTGCCGAGCATGCTGGCCACCGCTACGGAAATAGACGGGTCTGGCATGGGCTGCTCTCGCGATTCACGCTGCGTGGGTTGGGGGAAGGGCGGGAGGCAAAGGGGCGGCCTCAGCCCGCATGGCGGTCGACACAGGCGGCAAAACGCTCCGCCCCGGCCGGAGTATAGTGCACCGAATCGTAGAACCAGGGCCCCGAATCGCCTTCCGCGAAACAGCGATCCACGTCGACCAGTTCCAGGCCCAGCTCCGCGGCCAGGGTTCGGGTCTGGCCGTTGATTTGGTCCATGACGGTGCTGGCCTGTGCCGGGCTCAGGCGCTGCCCCCGGTAGACCGGAAACAGGCGCAGGTCCGGTCCGGCCGGGCGATAGCCCGGGGCATAGGCGTGGGGCTGGGTCAGGACCAGCAGGCGCAGGTTCGCCGCTCGGCTGAGTAGAGCCAGGTCCCGGTAGACTTGCCGGCGTGCCGGCAGCAGTTCGGAATCCAGGCGTTGCCGCAGCGCCTCGAAGGCCTCCGCCCCCAGCTCGGGCAGCGGCTCCTGGGCGGCCCGCTGCAGCTGCAATGAGCGGTAGAAGCTGCGCCCCTTAAGATTGTTCGACTGGTAGCGGATGAACGAGAGCAGGGCGCTGTCGCGTACCCGCAGCAGGGAAAGGAGGCGCTGATTTACGGCGTCGGCTTCCACCAGCACATTGGTGATCGGGCGCGGCGCCCAGCGTTCGAAATCCTCCAGGCCACGGGCCAGGAAACGGCCGAGGTCGTTGACCCCGTGCATCAGCAGCACGGTGTCGAAGGCCGGCCGGCCCGTCTCCACCAGGAATCGGAGATTGTGATAGCTGTCGAGGCTGAAGTTGCCGGAGACCCCGAAGTTGTGGGCCGGTCGCGCCAGCAGGTCAGGCCAGCGCTTGCCCTCGGCCAGCAATCCGCACTCGGTGGTGCTGCCGCCCAGGGCGAGCACCCCGCTGAGGGCTTGCTGAGCGGTCCCCGCCAAGGCCCGGCTGGGGGCGGTGCGGAAACGGATTCGATGCGCGCCCGGGTAGAGGTCCCCGTCCACCCGCGCATAGGCCAGCAGCCCCGGTTCGTGCAGCCGAAACGCGGGATTCGGTTCTGCGTAGAGCAGGTAGGGGTTAGCCCAGAACAGGCGCAGCCCGAGCTCGATCAGCAGCAGCAGGCCAAGGGGGAGCAGGAGCCAGTATTTGTACACGGGTTGGTGGCGGTCCCTTGCGGGCGGGTACGGGGCCGAGGCAGTCGGTATGGGTTCCGGCCGGCCGGGTGCAGGTATGATCCCACACAACGTCCCCGACTGTCAGGCATGCCCGAACCCATGGCGGGTTCGGGCTGATCCCATCGGTCGCTGAAATACATGAGAAAGGCGGGGCGTCGCGCCCCGTTAGCAGGTGCGACAGGCACCAGCACCCCGCCGGTTGGAGCGGCTCAGGCTAGCCTTTCTTCTTCGCCCTTTTTACCAACTGTCAGGGTATGGCTGAACAGGTCCATTCCGCTCGATGCGGGGCTTAAGAGCCGTTGGCGGTCCGGGGCTGTGAGCTTGATGAAGTAACGCGGCTCGCTCATATTCTTCCTCCATTGTGCCGAGCGTGAGTCCTTATAGCGGCAGCAGTACAAAGCACTGCCGCCTTGAGTAAATTTAGCACAACCCTTTTCTTTATGTGGTCATTTGGTTGGCGTATGCAAAAGGTCGCGCATGATCTGGTCGGGTTGTTTACCCGGCGAGAGGCGGGCGCGAATCTGCGCTGCGTCAGGGCGGAGCCCGAATGGCCCCGGCCTCAAGCAGCCTCTCCCGCTCGGATTCGCTCCAGGGCCATCTCCCGCATCCGGAACTTCTGCAGCTTGCCGGTGACGGTCATTGGGAATTCTTCCACGAACCAGATATAGCGGGGCACCTTGAAGTGGGCGAGGCGCTCGCCGCAGTGGGTGCGCAGTCGCTCCGCGTCAAGTTCTTCGCCCGCATGCAGTTGCACCCAGGCCATGACCTCTTCGCCGTAGTAGTCGTCGGGTACTCCGAACGCTGCCGCCAGGGCCACCTTCGGGTGGGCCATCAGCGCCTCCTCGATCTCCCGCGGGTAGAGGTTCTCGCCGCCGCGGATGATCATCTCCTTGAGCCGGCCGGTGATGCGCAGGTAGCCCTTGGCGTCCATGCTGCCGAGGTCGCCGGAGTGCAGCCAGCGCTGCGGGTCGATGGCCTTGGCGCTGGCCTCGGGATCGCCGTAATAGCCGGGCATGACGTGGTAACCGCGGAAACAGATCTCGCCGATCTGCCCCAGGGGCAGGCAGCGGCCGCTTGCAGGGTCGATCACTTTGACCTCCTGGTGCGGCAGGTTGCGGCCGACGGTCTGGGTGCGGCGTTCCAGGCTGTCGTCGCGGCTGGTGAGGTGGGTCAGGGGCGAGGCCTCGGTCTGGCCGTAGCCGATCAGGATCTCCCGGCAGTGCATCTGCTGCATCACCCGCCGCATCAGGGCCGGGTCGCAGGGGGCGCCGGCCATTATGCCGGTGCGCAGGCTGAGCAAGTCGAACTCGCCGAAGCGGGGATGGTCCAGCTCGGCGATGAACATGGTGGGCACGCCGTGCACCGCTGTGCAACGCTCGGCGTCGACGGCCCGGAGCACCGCCAGCGGGTCGAAATGCTCGCAGGGGATGACCGCGCAGGCCCCCACCGACAGACACAGCAGGTTGGCCAGCACCATGCCGAAACAGTGGTAGAAGGGTACGGGGATGCACAGCCGGTCGTCGGGGCCGAACCCCAGGGCCTGGGCGGAGAACCAGGCGTTGTTGAGCAGGTTGTGGTGGGTCAGCAGCACCGCCTTGGGGAACCCGGTGGTACCGGAGGTGAACTGGATATTGATCGCTTCGTCCGGGTCCAGTTCGATCTCCTCCAGCCGGTCCGGCGGCACCTGCCCGGCGGCCGCCAACAGGTCGCCCCAGGTGCCGAAGCCGGGGCCGGGCCTGGGGGTCCGGGGCGGGTCGGTGGGGTCGTAGACCAACACCCGGCGCAGCTCGGGCAGCTCCGGGGCATCGAGGGGGACGCCGGCCGGCACCCGTTCCAGGGCCGGGACCAGTTCCCGGAGCATGCCCAGGTAGTCGCTGTGGCGGAAGGCGGGGATGCTGAACAGCCCCTGCACCCGGGCCCGTTGCAGGGCATAGGCCAGCTCCCGGGGGCGGTAGGCAGGGTTGATATTGACCAGGATGGCGCCGATGCGGGCGCGTGGCCAGCTGCAGCAGCAGCCATTCCAGATTGTTGGTGGACCAGATGCCGATGCGCTCGCCCTTGGCGAAGCCGAGGCCCAGCAGGCCCCGGGCCAGGCGGTCGGTTTCGGCAGCCAGCTGGGCGTAGCTCAGGCGCCGGCCCTGGGGCAGGGCGGCCACCGCCGGACGCTCCGGGTATTGGTCAGCGATCAGCGCCAGCTGCTCGGGGATGCTGCGCCCGAGCAGGGGCGGTTCGCCGCCGCGGTGGCAATAGCTCCTCATGGCGCGTCTCCGGTCTCAACCTGGGCCCAGTAGGCGTCCACCCGTGCCTGGATGGCGTCGATCTCGGCCTGGCGGCGTTCCGGCTCGAACAGTTGGCGAAAGCGGCCCTGCAGGCCCAGGTAGTCGGCCACCGGCAACCGCTGGCGGGGGACCTTGGTGTGGCGGACCCGTCCGTCGCGGTATTCCTTCAGGGGCCAGACGCCGGTTTTGACCGCCAGGCGGCCGATCTCGCCGGTGAGCCGGGGCTCGAAGTCCCAGCCGGTGGGGCAGGGGGCCAGGGCCAGGATCAGGCGTGGGCCCTTGAGCCGTTTGGCGGTCTCGATCTTGCGCGCCAGGTCCAGGGGCTCGGCGCCGATCACCGTGGCCACGTAACTGGGTCGGTGCGCGGCCCAGATGGCGAACAGGTCTTTCTTGTGCCCGGCGTGGCCCAGGCTGCTGGTTGCGGTGCGGGCGGCGTAGGGGGTGGCGGCGGAGTACTGCTGGCCGGTGTTGCCATAGCCCTCGTTGTCGTAGCAGACATAGACGAAGTCCAGCCCCCGGTCGATGGCCGCGGAGGTGGCGCTCAGCCCCATGCCGTAGGCGGCGCCGTCGCCGGTGAGCACCACCGGCAGCAGGTCTTCTTCGGGCCCCATGCGGCCCTGGGCGAGCAGGATGTCGAGGGCGTCGCGCACGCCCTGGGCCCCGGCCGGGGCCGAGGCCATGGCGGTATAGAGCCAGGAGCCGCGAAACGGGGTCAGCGGATAGACCGCCAGCAGGGTCATGCAGCCAGCGGCGTTGATGAACACCGTGCGCTCGCCCAGGACGTCGTAGATCTGGTGCAGGGCCTGCAATCCCCCGCAGCCGGCGCACATGGGGGTTCCCGTGCCCAGCAAGTGGGTCGAAGGCAGGTCGCGCAGGCGGCGGTAGGCGGTCTCGTTCATGGGGTCTCTCCCAGGCGCTCGCGTTCCGCCCCGGCCAGGGTCTGCAGCTTGCGCAGCTCCCGCAGCTCGGTCTCGGTGTAGAGCAGCCGCGGCGGCGGGGCCTGGCCCCGGTCTACCGCATGGCGTAATTCGCGGGCAATGGCGTAGAACTCTTCGGGGCCGATGTCGCGCCCGCCCAGGCCGCCGACGTAGCTCAGCAGCAGGGGCGCGTGGCTCAGCCCCGCCAGGCTGGCGGCGATCTCGGTGTGCAGTATCCCGCCGCGGCCGAGGGACAGGTTCTGGTCGATCACCGCCGCCGCTTTGAGCGGCGCCAGGGCGGCGCGTAGTTCGGCCTCCGGCCAGGGCCGCAGCAGGCGCGGGCGCAGCAGGCCGATCGGCCTGCCGTCGGCGCGCAGGGCGTCCACCGCGGCCTGGGCCTTGCTGGCGAAGGAGCCCATCATCACCAGCGCGTACTCGGCGCCGTCCATGCGGTAGGTCTCCAGGGCTCGGTACTGGCGGCCGAAGCGCTGGGCGAACTCGGCGGCGACTTCGGTATGCACCGCCAGGGCCTGTTCCGCCGCCAGGTGCATCTGGTAGCGGAAGTAGCTGTAGGGCCCGCCGCCCAGCACCGCCACCGCCTGGCTGATCGGGGCGCTGGCCCGGAAGCGGATGTTCTCGGCCCGGTAGTCGCCCAGCCAGTCGCGGCAGGCGCTGGCCTCCGGCAACTCCACCGGCTCGCGGGTGAACGAGAGATAGAAGCCGTCGAGATTGACCAGCACCGGCAGCCGCACCCGCGGATCTTCGCCCAACCGATAGGCCATGAGCACCGTGTCCACTACCTCCTGGCAGCTGGCGCAGTGCAGCAGCAGGAAGCCACTGTCGCGGGCGGAGAGCAGGTCGTTGTGGTCGGGCTCCAGCGTGATCGGGGCGGATAGGCCCCGGGACACGTTCACCAGCACCCAGGGCGCGCGCCAGCCGGCCACCGTGTACAGCATCTCCAGGCCGTACAGCAGTCCCTGGCTGGAGGTGGCGCTGAACACCCGCACGCCGGTGGCGGCCGCGGCCCCGGCGGCGGTGACCATCGAGTGTTCGGATTCCAGGGTGACCAGCCGGGCCGGCATCTCGCCGTGGTCGATCCACTGGCCCAAGGCCTCGATGATCTCGGTCTGGGGAGTGATCGGGAAGGCCGGCACATAGTCGGCTCGGGCCAGGCGGGCGCCCCAGGCAGCCGCGCCGTTGCCGGTTAGCAGCAGGCGCGTCATGGGTTCGCTCCCTCGGCCTCGGCCTCGGGCCGTGCCGAGATGGCATGCGGCGGGCACTGGGCCAGGCATACCAGGCAGCCCTTGCAATGGTCATAGTCGATCTGAGGGCGGCCGTCGGCGTCGAGACTGATGGCGCCGTCCGGGCATGAGCTGGAGCAGACCCACCAGCAGCCGCCGCAGCGTTCGTAGTCGATCTCTGGGCGCAGACTGCGCCAGAGGCCGGTCTGGCTCAGCCCGCTGGTGAGCGTTCCATGGATGGCCGGGGCGGCGATCTCGGCCGGCTCGGCGGCCAGCTCGACCCAGTCCGGGGCAGGGGTGTCTTGCGGGCCTGGTTCCGGGCCCGGGCGCAGCCGACCCCGTTCGGGCTCCATGCGTTCGTAGGCGGCTTGGGCCAGCTCCAGGTTGCGGGCCAGCAGCGTCGGGGCCAGACCGGCCAGTTCCTGCTCGATCGCCAGCGTCAGCTGGTTGGCGTTGATGACCCCGCTCAGGGCTGCCGCAGCGCCGGCGCATTGCGCCCCGGAGATGGGCAGCCCGCTGGGATCTTCCTCTGGGCTGCACGGCAGGGTGATGGGTGGATGCGGCAGGTTCAGCCGCTGCTGCCACACCGCTGCCGGCTCGTCTGAGCGAACCAGCAGCAGGCTGCCGGGGCGCACCCCCTGCAACACCCCGGCCGCGGCCAGGCCCAGCAGACTGTCGTCGGCGCACACCACCAAATCCGGGTGGCGGATAATGCCGCGCTCGCAGATCGGTTTCCGGTCTGCCCGCACATAGGCGAAGATGGGGGCGCCCCGGCGCTCGGCGCCGTAACGCGGGGCGTCCTGCACCTCGTATCCGGCCAGGAAGAAGGCGCTGCCCAGGATCCGGCTGGCGGTCTTGATGCCCTGACCGCCGCGACCGTGAAAGCGGATGCGAAACATGGTTGCCTCCGCACCATGGTGTCGGTTTGGACCTAGCCCAGTGCAATCTTAACCGCTGGGCCAACCAGAAGGCGGCGGGCGCCGGCCATTAGAAGATCCCCCAGCGCTTGCCGGCCATGGCCTTGCGCACCCGTGCCTCCGCCAGCTCCACAGCCGCCTGGCGCGGCAGGATGTTGCGCCTGCGGGCGTCTTCCAGTACCAGGCGGGTGTTGCGCCGCAGCTTCTCCTCGATGGTCTGCATCACCTGGGACTCGGTGGCGCCTCGGTACTCCATGGCGGCGCAGATCACCCCACCGGCATTGGCGATAAAGTCGGGCACGCAGAGCACCCCGCGCTCGGCCAGGTAGCGCTCGGCCCCCGGGGTAAAGGGAATATTGGCGCCCTGCACCACCAGCCGCGTGTCGAGTTGGGCCACGTTGCCCTCGTGCACCACATCCGGGCGGGCGGCGGGGATCCAGATGTCGCAGGGCAGCCCGACCACCGCGTCGCGCTCCAGCACCTGGCAGCCGCTGCAGGCGGTGACGCTCTCGCCCCGGTGCTTGAGTGCCAACAGCCGTTCCAGTTCCAGGCCTTCGGGGTTGTAGATGGCCCCCCGGGAATCGGCGACCGCCACCAGCACCGCACCCTTGGCAGTGAGAAAGCGAGCGGCGTGCTTGCCCACCGCGCCGAAGCCCTGAATCACCAGGCGGGCGCCAGGCAGCTCGAAACCGCAGTACTCGAGCGCCACGTCCACCACCTGGCTCAGGCCCCAGCCGGTGGCGCCAATCTCGTCCAGCGGGATGCCGCCGATCTCCCGGGGGAGTCCGACCACCCGGTCCACCTCGTCCTTGATCCAGGCCATGCATTCTTCGTCGGTACCCATGTCCGGGGCGAAGATGTACTGCTCGACCTCGCGCAGGGAGCAGGCCAGGGCGCGCATCAGCCGCTGCTTGTGCGCTGGGTCCGTGCGCGGGTCGGCGTAGACAACGATCTTGCCGCCGCCGTGGGGCAGGCCGGCGGCTGAATTCTTCAGGGTCATCGCCCGCGCCAAGCGGAAGCACTCCTCGGTGCTCACGTCTTCGGCCATGCGGATACCCCCCACCGAGGGTCCCCTGGCGACATTGTCCACCACCAGCACCGCTTTGAGCCCGACCGTGGGGACCTGTACCTGGATGACCTTCAGCGGTCCTAGATCGTCGGCGAAGGAGAGCGCTTCTTCCATACAACCTCCGGGGCGGGTTTCTATTTAAATTATAGGCCTTGCCCCGGTTGCCCCGGCTGGGTCGAGGCGCTGGCGGTGATCTCGGTCAGTTCGGAAATCCCCTGCTTCGAATGGTAAAAAAGAACTTGACTAAAATGCTCGGTAATTAGTAGAATCCGCACCGAATTGATCAAGATTTCACCGCAATGGCCCGAGCGGATAGGCCGCCCGAGCGGTTGTGGTCGACCGGAATTTCAAGAGGAGCTGTATATGCAATTGCCGGAAAGAGATGGTGACGGGTACCTGCTGAGTATGGGCGACTGGACCCCGGAGATCGGCCGCGCCATGGCCGAGGCCGATGGGGTGGAGCTCGACGACGTCAAGTGGGGCCACATCGTCAAGGCGCGGGAATACTTCGATGAGCACGCGGTGGTTCCGCCGATCCGTAAGTTCGCCAAGTACGCAGGCGAGAACCAAAAAGACATGTTCAAGATGTGGATGACCGGCCCTATGAAGCCAATCACCAAGTATGGTGGGCTGCCTAAGCCGACCGGCTGCGTCTGATATCCCGGTCCCGAATAGCCGGCCGCGGCCCGGTGCCGCGGCCGGTTTTTTTATGCCCTGCGCCGAAAACCGCTTTTTTTATGTGTAATTCAGATTGCAATAACATTGCGCAATGAATAGTTGATAGTGAAAGTAGGATAATGGCGTTTTGACTTTCCGGTAATAAAAAACAGCAGCCGGATCCCCCAACTTCCCTATTCCGAGGAGATCTCCATGCTGAAGCTGCGACTGGCCCTGGTGCCGGCCCTGTTGTTTTTTGCCCAGATGGCGTCCGCGCAGGATGCCGACATCCAACCCAGCGGCTGGCTCAAAGTCCAGCATTCGGAGGGTTTGACCGTCAATCTGCCGGCCTTGTCCAGGGACGAGCTCAAGGCCCGACTGGCCGAGCTTCAGGCCCGGCTAAGTCACGAAAAAGTGGAACGCTCGTTAAACGAGGAAGCGGCGAGGTTCGATGCCAAGGACGCGGTGATCACACTGGTCATGCCCGGCGGCCTGCTGTATGCGGCCTACCGCCAGCAACAGCACCACCAGACCGCCAGCCAGTTCGAGCAGGTGAGCGCTCAGTTGGACGAGCTGCGCTCGGATCTGGTCGCCTTCCGGGTTATCGCCGACGACAGCCTGCTGGCTTCGGCGGCGCCTTAACCAGTGCTGCCGCTCTCCGCAGCCTGGCGTGCCGCCAACCGCTGCAGGCTGCGGTTGATGGCTCGCGAGGCGGCGACGAAACCGAACACCGCCGTCACCGTGCTGGCCGAGCCGTAGCCGAAACGGCAGTCCAGGGACACCCCGTGGATGCCCGGCTTGCGGCGGCTGACGCTGCCGTCGGCCTGGGGATACACCGGCTGTTCGCTGGAGAACACGCACTCGACGCCGAAGCGCTTGCCTGCCGCGCGCGGAAAGCCGAACTGCCGGCGCAGGGTGGCGCGTACCTTGGAGGCCAGAGGGTCGTTGAAGGTTTTGCTCAGGTCCGCGACTTGGATCAGGCTGGGGTCGGTCATGCCGCCGGCCCCACCCGTGGTGACGATGGGCAGGCGTCGGCGTCGGCAGAAGTCGATCATGGCGGTCTTGAACTTGATGCTGTCGATGGCGTCGATCACGTAGTCGTAGCCTCGGGACAGGTACTCCTCCAGGGTGCTCATGGTTAGGAAGTCGTCGATCGCGTGCAGCGAACAGGCGGGATTGATCTCGCTTACCCGCCGGGCCATCACCGCCACCTTGGATTGCCCGAGCGTACTTTCAAGGGCGTGGATCTGGCGGTTGGTATTGGTGACGCAGATGCTGTCGTTGTCGATCAGGGTGATGCGTCCGACGCCGGTTCGCGCCAGGGCCTCGACCGACCAGGAGCCTACGCCACCGATGCCCACCACGCAAATATGGAGTCCGGCTATCGCTTGGACCCCGTTCGTCCCGTAGACGCGCCGAATGCCGCCGAAGCGGTCGTCCAGATCGCCGTTGGTCATCCGTCCAGCAACTCCAGGATGCGCGCCTCGTTCTGGGCGCCGAGCAATACCTTCTTCACCAGGCCGTCTCGCACTAGCACCAGGGTCGGTGTGGCGGCGATGCCGAAGCCTCTGGCCAGTTCCGGAGACTCGGCTGCGTTGATCTTGAACAGGTCCGATCGGGTCTCGCGCAACCTGTCGATCAGTGGCGTCATGCCCCGGCACATCGCGCACTGAGGGCTCCAGAAGTAATACAGCCGAGCCCCGCTCCCTTCGTCGGGGGACGGCTCCGAGATCTGGCGGCCGAGCATGCGCCGGGCCATTAGCCGGGGGCGTAACTGCTGCCAAAGCAGCCAGGCGCAGGCGATGCCGACGAGCAGAGGCAGCAGGGTGTCGAGGTCCATGAGGCGCGGCGGGTTCCGAACGCTTGCAGGGGTAGTGAAGAGCATAATCAATTGTCCGAGGTCAATCCACACGAGGATCGGGGCGCGGGCCTCGCAGGGGTTGGGTGCCCGCGGCTAGCTGGGCCCCCGTCGCTCGTTCTGCTATAACTCGTTCTGTTATCAAGGGGGGCCAACACCGTCGTGCGATACGGGCAAACTCTGGGGGGACGATGAGTCTCGGTTTCGTCATGCTGGATCTCGCGGGTACGGCCTTGCTGCCGGAAGAGGCGGACAGGCTGGCCCATCCGGCCGCCGGTGGCGTGATCCTGTTCAGCCGCAACTACGAATCGCCGGAGCAACTGCAGGCCCTGTGCCGCGAGATTCACGCCTTGCGCAAGCCGCAGCTGTTGATTGCGGTGGACCAGGAGGGCGGGCGCGTGCAGCGCTTCCGCGACGGCTTCACCCGGCTGCCGCCGTTGGCTTGGTTCGGTGAGCTGCGCCGGCGGGGTGCCGAGCACGCGGCCCAGGCGGCGCAGCGAGTGGGCTGGCTGATGGCAAGCGAGTTGCGCGCCTGCGGTGTGGATTTCAGTTTCGGCCCGGTGCTGGATTTGGGATGCGGGGTGAGCCAGGTGATCGGCGATCGAGCCTTCGACGCCCGTCCGCTAGTGGTAGCGGAATTGGCCCGGGCCTGGATCAAAGGGGTGCATTCCGCCGGCATGGCGGTGGTGGCCAAACACTTTCCCGGTCACGGCAGCGTCGCGGTCGACTCTCATCTGGCCCTGCCCCTGGACGAGCGCCGCTACGAGGACATCATGATGGATGACATGCTGCCGTTCCAGCGCATGATCGACTTCGGTATCGAAGCGATCATGCCGGCCCATGTGGTGTACACGCAGGTGGACGCCCGGCCGGCGGGATTCTCCCGGTTTTGGCTTCGAGAGGTACTGCGCAAGCGCCTGGGATTCCAGGGAGCGGTGTTCAGTGACGATCTCTCTATGGCCGCCGCAGACGCGGGCGGTGACTATAGCGAGCGCGCCCGCGCAGCCCTGGACGCGGGCTGCGACATGGTGCTGGCGTGCAATAATCCCGAGGGCGCCGATCAGGTGCTCGCGGCCCTGTCCGGCTATGACGAACCCGCCAGCCACGTGCGAATGCTGCGCATGCACGGGCGTACCGAGGTGGCTCGGGCCCGGCTGCACCAGGATCCGGTCTGGCAGGAGGCGATGCGCATCCTGGCCGCCTTCGACGAGGCCCCCTCGCTGTCGTTGAACCTGTGATTTCCGATCAGCCCCTGTGTGAGAACCCCGCATGTCGATAACCCCTCGAGAGGCCGCGGAGGCCTGGGCGCACGCCGATCTCCTGCACCCTGCCGCCGCTGTAGACTCGGCCCTCGACCGGATGGCGGCGGCGATCACCGAGCGCCTCTCCGACGCGGACCCCCTGCTGCTGGCGGTCATGACCGGCGGTGTGGTGCCCGCCGGGCTGCTGTTGCCGCGCCTGCGCTTTCCGCTCGGCCTGGATTATGTGCATGCCACCCGCTACCGAGGTCAGACCTCGGGCGGCCGTCTGCACTGGATTCAGCGCCCGAGCCAACCCCTGGCGGGACGGGTGGTGCTGCTGGTGGACGACATCCTCGACCAGGGCATTACCTTGGCCGAAATCGCCCGTGACTGCCGCGAGCGAGGGGCTGGAGAGGTGCTGAGTGCGGTATTGGTGGAAAAGAGGCATGAGCGAAAAAACGGTTTCTGCGCAGACTTTGTCGGGCTCGAGGTCGAGGATCGCTATGTGTTCGGCTATGGAATGGACTACCGGGGGTATCTGCGTAACGCCGACGGCATCTATGCGGTGGCAGAAGATTGAGGAGGGGCGCTATTCAAACCTGTTTTCTCCGGTCAATGGGCTGATACCTATTGATGTAATTAAATTACCAACTTCTTATTATTTTTTCGTTCGCCAATGCGCTAAGATGCGAAAAACTATAATAAACCCCGACGTGAGTCGGGGTGGCACCACGTCCCTGTCCGCGCATCGGGCTGGAAGCCGCAAGCGAGGCCGCAGGCGGGACGTTCCGAGAAATTACAAGTCTGGAGGATGGAGTATGAATTCGATCGATATGGTCAAGGACCGGCATTCCAATTTGCTGGAAATGATTTCCGACGTCCGCAAGATGTTGAACCCCGAGATACTCAGCATTAAGCCCAATGCCAAGCTGGCATACGAGATGATCTGTTCCCTGGCTGAAAAGATGAAACAGCACCTGTCGGCGGAGGATCGAGGTCTGTATCCGCCCCTGCTGACGCATGAGGACCCCAAGGTCAAGTCCGTGGCATGGGGCTTTATCAACGGCGAAAAGCCACTGCGCAAGATGTTCGAAGACTATCACCGCAAGTGGCTGAAGGACTGCGACTTCACCTTCTCAGAGGCGTTTATGCGCGAGACCGACGACATGCTGCAAATGCTCGAAACCCGCATCGAGCGGGAGCAGACCATCCTGTTGCCGAAGCTCGAGCGGATGGGTGTGTTCTCCCAGCCTCAGGCTTAAGCTGAGCCGTCGGCTCGACACCTGGCCCTGCGCCCGGTGTCGAGGCCGCCGCGACCCAAAGTCCGCGGGTCCCGCCCCAGCGTCCGCGGGCCACCTCTGCAACCCCAGCCCTGAACTGCCTACGGCGCCTGCTATGCCGATTGGCCTGGTTTCCCGACTGCTTACTTAAATCGCGCTTGCCCCTGTGCTATGGTTCAGGTCTTGCGGGCCCATGCCTGGATGTTCGCCGCTGCTCCGGCATTGCCCGTCAACACAACAATAATCCATAGCGAGGCCCCATGTCCGAATTGGCGATTGTGGGCGGCTCCGGCTTCAACAAGCTGGAGGAACTCAAGATCATCCGCAAGCAGGTGGTTCACACCCCTTATGGCCCCTCTTCAGCGCCCCTGACCCACGGCGTGCTTGGCAAGCGGGAAATCGTATTTCTTCCCCGTCACGGTCCCGGCCACACCATTCCGCCGCATCGTATCAACTTCCGCGCCAACCTTTGGGCATTGCAGTCGATCGGTGTGGAGCAGGTCATCGCAGTGGCCGCGGTAGGGGGCATTCGCCGCGACTTGGCGCCGGCTACCCTGGCGCTTCCGGACCAGATCATCGACTACACCTGGGGTCGTTCTCACACCTTGTTCGATACCGACCTTACCCACGTCACCCACATCGATTTCACTCAGCCCTATTGCGAGGAACTGCGCCAGCAGTTGTTCCACGCCGCTGCCGACCTCGGCCAGCCGATTGCCGACGGTGGAACCTATGGGGCCACCCAGGGGCCGCGCCTGGAGAGCGCCGCCGAGATCGATCGCCTGGAGCGGGATGGGTGCGACATGGTCGGGATGACCGGTATGCCCGAGGCCTCGCTGGCCCGCGAACTCGGACTCTGCTATGCCTGCTGCGCGGTAGTGGCCAACTGGAGTGCCGGTCGCGGCGACGGCCCGATCACCATGGCCGGCATCGATGCCAACCTGAAATCGGGGATGACCCAAGTGCGCCGCCTATTGGTGCATTTGACGCGCCTGCCGGGCGCGGACAGCGGCGACTAGCCCGGTATGGGCGGAGCCAAGCCCATTTGGGTACGGCTGGGCGGCCGCGACCGGTGGTGGCGGAGCGCCAGCTTGGCCCTGACGCTGCTGGTCTGCAGTGCCTGCCAGGGCGGTGAGGTGGAAGCCTTTCGCCGCGGCATGGAGGCGATGCAGAAAGGCGATTACGCAGAGGCCTTCTGCCATTGGCGTCCCCTTGCAGAGCAGGGGCATACCGATGCCGAATACCACCTCGGCTGGTTCTATGCCAATGGGCACGGACTCCGGGTGGACATGGGCAAGGCGGTGTATTGGTGGGCCCGGGCCGCTGAACAGGGCCATGCGGATTCTCAATACGCGCTGGCCATTGCCTACAACAACGGCGAGGGCTTGCCGCCGGACCCGGAAAAAGCAGTGCATTGGCTGCTCGCGGCGGCCCATCAGGGCAACGACGACGCCCAAGCGATTTTGCGCGAAAAGCTGGCCGCTGGCGCCCCGGAGGTTCAGCCCCTGATTCCCCGGCTGGCGGACGAGCCCTGGGTGGGCGAGAGCGCAAGCGTGCGCGCGGAAACCGCCAATGTTAGAGCGGGGCCCAGTATTGACACCGAGATCGTTGCCGAACTGAAACGGGGCGATGAGGTGCTAGAGGTCTATCGCAAGGCCGACTGGGCGTATGTCCTGCTGCACCAACCCAAGCGCAGCGCCTGGATCTATGCCCCTCTGCTTACCGCTCCAGAGGAAACGGGCGCGACTACACCCTAAAGGGCGGCAGCGTGGGGCGGGATGCCGCGGCATTTTCATTCTTCCGACGAGATTCAAAGCGAAGGCTTCCGGAAGCCCCTTTCTTTTCGTGGTTTTCAAGGGGCACAATCAGGGAGTAAATAACCAAGTTTTTTCGTCTACTATTAAGGTTGGACTGGGCCGAACGGCCCGAAGACCGATAAGACCCACCACCAAAAAACTACTTGGAGACTGAATATGATCAAAAACCCCCTCGGTTTGCTGTTACTGCTGGCCGCCAGCTTCGGCCTGATCTCCGGCGCCACCGCGGCGGATGAAGGGCGTTATGGCACACAGAAGGTCGTGTACCACGTGAATTACTATGACGCCAAGGCGCAGCAAGCCGCCCTGCGCAATATCCAGAACCATATCAACGCAGTGGGAGCGGAGAACCTGGACCTCAAAGTGGTGCTGCACGGCAACGGGGTGTCGATGCTGATGGAACCTGACACCTTGGAAGGCACCAAGATGAAGGAAGCTAACGCGGACGAGCAGATGCAAGCCAGGATCTCCGGCTTGAAGGATCAGGGCGTAGAGTTCAATATCTGCGCCAACACCCTGAAGGGCCGCAAGGTGCCGATGGATGCCCTTTACGATACCAGCGAAGCCGATATCGTGCCCAGCGGAGTCGCAGAGGTGGCCTATTTACAGGGGCTGGGCTACAGCTATGTCAAGCCGTGAACGGTCCTTAGCCCGAATACTTCACCAGGGATCGCGTTCCTGGCGCAGGGCCTGTGCGGCTGGGCGCCGATCTGGAGCGAAACAGGTAGCCATAGCTACCTGTTGAGTGAAGCGCAAGCCCAGGCGTGCAGGAACCAGCCAGGGGCGCGATAGCCAGGCGGCCGGGATACAGGGTGTTTACGCAAGGGAACCGCCTAACATTAGCTAAAAATGCCAATTTCTTATTGGGTTACTATCAGCCGCCAGGCGCCCTGGTGAAATATCCGGGTTAGCGCCAGGGGGCCCGTCCCCTGGCGCTGTTTGTTGACTGGCCCTGGGCTCCCGGGGCGGTCTCCGGGTGAGATGTTCGGCACAACCTCGGTTCCCGCGTTAGACCGGACGCTTCCCATCCTGCCGGGTGGTACAGCAACTTTCCCAGGCTTCTCCCTTGTTATCGCGCCGCCGAAACCGGCGCTCCCGTGCACTTCCAACGCCCCGGGTAGTCGAAGCTCGGGCTTCAGCTGGTTCGCGTTTCATCGGTTAGGTCGCTATGTCTTTCCGGCGCGCCGTTCCTCGCTTCGGGAGACGTTTTACGTTTTCGGTGGGGGCCCCTTCATTTTCAATCGTCCAGGCGATGGAAGCCGCCGGGGCAGCTTTTTCGGCATCTCCAAAGGGTAACCTCGGTCGCTCGGGGAGCGATACTCTAACCGTTTGTGTCCGCCGAACCCTTGAGCATGCGGAGAATACTCTTCAGCGCCCTTTCGAAAAACGGTTCGCGTCCGACCTCTACGATTCTTGCCCGTTTGGCCAAGACTTCTCGCGCGAGCCATAAGATGTCGGCTTCCTTCGACTTCACGCCCGTTCGATCCACAAACATACACCTACCCGTCATCGAGCTATGCCAAGAGAGCTTGTGTCGCTCCGGTTTCGAGTTCGGATCCGGGCAGAATTCGAGCCAAGTCCCAAATTCCAATGACTGGAGTGTCTGCATCATGCTTTGCTCTTGCAGCGAAGCCGCCGTTTCACCGAAATGCGCCGCTTCTTTTAAGCCGGCACCAATCGATCGGCCAGGACCTTTTGCAGGGTTGGCCCGTGACCCTCCCGGCCGTTTTTTAGGCGCAGTGAGGCGCTGCAGCAGCAGTTTGGGGTTACAGAGCAGGGCTGCTACCGGGCCCCATTCCGGAGGCTGCTTTCCACCAAGACTGGACAAACTGTTGCCGATTTCCTGCCAAATCTCTTCGGAATCGGTCACCTGGATAGAACTCTGGGAAGACTCCGAGGGCAAAGCGCTTAAGTCAGCCAGGAAAGTTGCAATCGCCAGAGCCCTGGTTCCACTCATCACCGTCCTCCCGCTCCGGATCCCTTAACAAAATAAAGACGAGCCGATCGGTCCATGCGTTCTTGAGAAAAGACTCGACTTCCGGGAGTACGTAATGTTTACCGATAATTTCATTGATTCGTGCGGTCGCTTTCTGCTTATAATTTTCGAACCGATCACGCCCCTGGGCGATCTGCTTGGAGCGCGATTCAAAGGTGTTGATTTTGCGTTTTTGTGCCTCTACTTTTGGTTTTAGATCGTCGTAAGCGCGGACGAATATCTGGATGTCATTTTTAAAGTTTCGGGTGATCTCTTCGACCGTTTCGCGCAGGGCGGGAAACACGCCCCAGTCCGGAGACTGTTCGTTGACGAAATCTTCGCCGCTCTCTACCAATAGATTGAGAAGCTTTCTGCCCGGGTGGTCAGAATCGTGCAGCAACTGCTTGTCGATCAGCGCCGCTTTGAGGTAGGGAGTTTGCAGTCGGCTGAGCACCGCCTTGGCGATATTGGGCAGGCGGTCGTCGTTGAGCATATGCTCGAAGAGCATACCGATAATGTCGATGATCTGAACGTCCAGCGGTCGCATTTGCTGGGGGGGGACCGCGGAGATGATCTGCTCTCTCTCGCGGGAGAGGGTCTCTATCGTCCTTTCGACAAAGGTGGGGTCTTGGGCTAGCGCGATGGCTGATTTTTGATCGGTGATCGGTTCCGACGACATCGATGAAGCGCCTTCCTGCACGATCCGATCTATGGTTTCCACAACGCTAGGGGAGGGGGCGTCTCCGCCCGCCGGCCCTTTGATTGCCGTGCCCGTACCCGCCGGGCTGCCCCCCGAGTTCCCGGCCGGGCCCTGATTATGGCCGATACTGCGTGAATAATGAGATGGCCTCTTCCATCGATTAGGATTCTTCAGGGACATCAACTCGACTATGGATTCGAATAAGTCGTCGCTGGAGGGTGCGGTTGCGGCAGTTTCGAGGTCGTGTTGCTGACTATAGGACGTTCGCTGCTCTGTTGTCGCCGGGCTGTCGCCTTGGAATTCATTCCCGGGGCCCACCGGCTTATCGCGGGCGACGGCAGGTGATTGATGTTTGCTGACGACACGTTTCAGGTTTGGCAGTATCCCAGCCTCTCGTAAAGTTTGATTCATACCCGGGTATATGGCGCCCAAATCCTTCAGCACATAGTCTCGGAATAACGTATATAGAACCAGGCGTATTCTCTGGTCTAGCTCAATGCTGTCGATGGCGCGTCGAAAGGAACTTACAATACGGTGCGGGCCAACCGGCATTTTTTCGTACTCGAGTACCGTGCCTCCAGTTGCGAGGGAGAATCGTTGGTGAAGCGCATAAAGTTCACTGAAGTTGGTGTTTTCCGCTTCTTCGATAATATTCATTGCGACGACATTTTCGCTTAATTCACTATTTTCGATCAGCGACCACTCCTCCATGCTGCCCCAATCGCCGGCGGGGACTTCTTCGTCCTGATTCAGGGTGATTCCAAGATCGTCGAATCCCTGTTGGAACGCCTTATCGAAAGCGCTCAGGATCGTCTCGCTGGAATGCCTCACCAGGTTGATAGCGTCGATAAACTGCGTTTGCAGCTTGTCGCTTTCTGCCTTTTCGGCGAACCCGATAAATACCTTTTCGGCGCTTGAGAGCATTTTCGATATGCGGGCATCGAAGAAAGTCGAGGCTATGCGGTGACATTCCGTTGTCGCCTCGGAGAAGCGTGTAAAATTGTGGTTAGTGTTGGCCATGTTCCGGATCTAGTTGCTAGGCAAGAGTGGTTCAGTAGCGCGCATTTCCATGGGACCTACTGCTTAATCGGATTTCTAGGACCGAGCCAGCCGGCGCGCCTGAACCTGTAGGTCAGTCGTCGCAGGAGTCCCATTTATCTGTCAACTGTTTTAGTATGGATATGGTGTCATCGGC
This sequence comes from uncultured Gammaproteobacteria bacterium, assembly GCA_963753615.1. GTDB lineage: Bacteria > Pseudomonadota > Gammaproteobacteria > Chromatiales > Chromatiaceae > CAVWCW01. The sequence continues at coordinate 18,311 of CAVWCW010000023.1, read as the reverse complement.
AATATCTATGATACTGAATCCCGTCCAATGGTAATTCGCATGCATTCCTGATCTGTCCGACCAGACAGTTTCCGCACCGAAGCAAATATCCGGCGATTCCGATTCGCTCCCCTCAATTACGAGTTCTAATTCATATATCTGATGAACCGGGAGCGCTTCCTGGCTTAACAGAAGAAGGCCTTCATAGGTTAGGTTTACGACCATACCTAGTTGCCGTGACGAGTTGCGGTCGACAACCTGGATTGGGCGGTCCGGCTTCTTTCTGGTAGTTCTTCTCAGGCTCTTCATTTGGCGATGTATTAGGGTCGATGAAAAGGTTAGGGGACCGAAAGCATTCAGGCAGGCGTCAGCGAGATCTTGATAAGGTTCTTCGGTTGCGGCCCGTCAGGCAGCCGCCTGGGCTCACCCCTACGATAACCGGTTGCCCAGGGTGGATAATAATGAGGGCGTTCACAAACCGCGATTGCGACAACCCTGTTGCACAAAGCCCGGGACAGCACTATTTTCTTTTTCCTTGGGAGATGCTGAAAAAAGCCATTCATGGCATTTTCTCAGCACGGCTTTCGAGAACGCGGTTTCCGAAAGCCTTCATTTTCACCCGCTTAGGCAGAAAAAAATCGCGGGGCATCCTGCCCCGCACCGGAAACGTGACTACATCACCGTTTCCATTGATGCCCCGAGGGGTGGATTGCTTCGCCGCGTCGCGTTTAGAAAAAGCCCCAGGGCCTGTAAAGCCCCGAGCGGCGATAATGGCCAGTATAGCGTAATCAACCAGGGTTATTACGCGGAGGCGCCGGTACTCGATCCGGTTACATGGATACGGGGGTATCTTCTGTCGAATCCGAAGGTCGAGGTCTTACGCTTGCCTTTCCCCAAATGGCCAGAATAGGCGTCGACAGACGCCGATTCAATCGCGTTTCCCGTACGGGGCAGGATGCCCCGCCATTTCCAGCCGCCCAAGCAAATGAGAATGAAGGCTGTCGGAAACCGCGTTTGCGAAAGATGCACTGCGGAAAGCCAGAAAGGGGCCTTTTTCAGGGTCTCCTTAGCTGTTCGACCTCCTCGCGGGCGGCGGTGAATACCTCGGTGTCCGGGTGAAAGGCGACCCAGGCGAACCAAAAGGAGATCAGGCTCGGCAACACATTGCCCTCCGGGTCTTCGACCCATGCGGTCTGGTGCTGGGGGTCGAAGCGGATCCGCAAAGGATGGCCCTGAAATCGGTCTACCCAGGTGGCCGGCACCCGCGCCAGTTCGGAGAATGGATAGGCCCGGAATTCGCCGTCGAGTTCCAGCCCCAGTACCAACTCCTTGGGCGGGTAGCGGTCGTCGCGGTGGCCCACTTGGAACCAGATAGCGGGGTTGTCCCGGTAACCGGCGTAGGGGTCGCGCCCGTAGTCGCGGCGGTGACCGGTAGCGGTGGATAGAACCAGGGTGTCGGGATAACGCTGGCGCCAGTCGGCCCAGCTGGTATGGCGCAACGCCAAGCTGCGCAAGCGCTCGCCACGCCGTGGTCCGCTGACCGCCTGGGCCATGATTTGGGACCAAAGGGATTCGGTCTCGCGGTCGTAGAGCAGGACGTCGCTATTGTAGAGCAGGCCGGAGACGCCGAATTCGGTCCATTCTCCATCCACGGCGAAGGCCATGCCACTGCCGCACAGGGGGCAGTAGCTGATCACTGCCGCTTGTGTGCCGATGCGGTCATTCACGATCTCGTGCCAATTCAGGATCGCGATCGGGTAGGCCCGCGCCGTACCGTTCAGGTGCAGGCCTAAGACCCGGTCGTCGGGTTCCAGGAAATCCGCCTGCGCCGCAGCGACGAAGCGCGGGCGGTCGATGGCCGGGATGCCGTCCCGCCCCGGTCCACCGGACTCGATGCGTTCGGCCGGGAGCAGACTGTTGCCTAGGTCGAAGCCATTGAGACCGTTAGCGGAGCCGCAGGCGCAGAGCAGGACCGCGAGCGGCCAGGGCCACCGGCGCAAACATCTGGGCATGAACTCCTCCAATCTACTAGGCGTTTGACTTATAAGACCGGGTGCGGGCAGACTGCGTTTCCTGATCCAGCTCATTGTTGTGGTGGCGCGGGAAATGCATTCTGTTCACCGTGCGGAGCCGCGTGCGGATTTGGGCATGCGCCGCCGTTTGCTGACGCAGGGTCGGCGATTGTCTAGACTCTTTCGCGGGGCCGATGGCTCTTGCGGGCGCGTATTCGTGGAGCCTTTTTCCGCCTGCCAACTACCAGAGGACGAGGTACTATGCTGGTTCGTGACGTTATGACCGCCAACCCGAAGACGGTGACCCCGGAGACCAAGCTGCTGGAGGTCGCCTCCCAGATGTGCATGTTCCGCTACAGCGGCTTCCCAGTGCTCGACGCCGGCGGCCAGCTGGTGGGCTTTATTGCCGAGAAGGATGTCCTGCACCGCCTGTTCCCGACCTTGGAAGAGCTGATGGAGGGTATGGCATCGGTGGATCTCGACGCCATGCTGGGCCAGTACAAAGACGTGCTCAACCTCAAGGTGGAGGATCTGATGCACCGCAGGGTGGTCACTATCTCCCCAGATATGCACGTCTTGCGCGGCGCGGCGATCATGGTCAAGCACCGTTTCCGGCGTATCCCGGTGGCCGAGGGCGACCGGCTGGTGGGTATGATGAGCCTGGGTGATGTTCACAAGGCCGTGTTCCAGGCCAATATATCCGAGATGATGGCAGGCCGGTAGTTCCGTTCACCTGCGTTTAGGCGGATCAGGGCGGCGTCAGCGCAGGCGCAGGCTGAAGTGCTCGAAGCGGCTTGCGTAGCCGCGTTCGGAAAGGTTCTGCAAGTAGCCTGCGTGAATCGGATGCCGCAGCCCGACATGCAGGCAGTTTTCGGTGACACACTCCTGTACCGCGAAATTGCGCGCCCCAAGGTCTTTGAGATCGCGGGCGATATGGTCGATCTGCTCCACGCTGAGAAGGCTCGGATGGGCCGTAGTCCGGAATTCGTGCGGAACCCCGCTATCGATGATCAGGCGGGCGCTCTCCCAGGCCTTGTCGCCACTGTTGTCGACGCCGGTGATGTGGGGATAGCGGTCGCGCGGGGCCTTGATGTCCAGGGCAACCCAGTCCACCAGTTCCAGGGCCGCGTCCAGGCGCTGCGGGTAGGCGCCGGCGGTGTGCAGACCGGTCTTGAAGCCGAGTTCCCGAACCTCGCGCAGGGCGTCCACCAGCCCACCCTGCAAAGTCGGTTCTCCGCCGCTGAAGACCACCGCGTCCAGCAGTCCCCGCCGACGCTCTAGAAATTCCAGGATTTCGCTCCAGGGGATCTGGCGCGAGGACCGTTGCAAAATGAGTTCCGGGTTTTGACAGTAGGCGCATCGCCATGGGCAGCCGAGGCAGAACAGCACCGCCGCCAGCTCACCCGGATAGTCGATGCTGGTCAGCGGTGTGAAGCCCCCAATGCGGATGTCCGTGTCGCCCATGGCAAGGCTCGTTGGTCTGCCCTCTTGCTCAATCGGTTCGGCCGTATTGCCGAAAATAGATGCGCTCCGCGTGCTCCGACTGCTTGCCCGGATTGAACGCGCTCACCGGCCGGTGATAGCCCATTACCCGGGTCCAGACCTCACAGCGGGTGCGCTCGCGCTCGTCCAGCACTCCTGGGACGGCGTTACCCCTCTGATAGCATTCTAGCTCATGTGGTTTCATCGGTCAGTGCCTCCTGTTGTTTGCGCGCCAGCAGTTCCTGGTCGCATTTCGGGCAGAACTCGTGCTCGCCGCTCAGGTAGCCGTGCAGCGGGCAGATCGAGAAGGTTGGGGTGATCGTGATGTACGGCAGCCGGTAGTTCTCCAGGGCCCGGCGCACCAACCGCGCGCAAGCCTCGGGGCTGGCGATGCGCTCGCCCATGTAGAGGTGCAGCACCGTACCGCCCGTGTACTTGCGCTGCAGCGGCTCCTGCAGTTCCAGGGCGGTGAAGGGGTCGTCGGTATGACCCACCGGCAGTTGTGACGAGTTGGTGTAGTAGGGGCGCTCCGGGGTGCCGGCCTGGAGGATGCCGGGATAGCGCTTGCGGTCCTCACGGGCGAAGCGGTAGGTGGTGCCTTCGGCCGGCGTCGCTTCCAGGTTGTACATATTTCCGGTCTCGTCTTGAAACGCCAGCATGCGCGCCCGCACCCGGTCCAGCAGCCGCTCGGCCATGGCGCGGCCTTCGGGGTGAGCGATGTTCCAGGCGTCGGCGCTGAAATTGCGCAGCAGCTCGTTGATGCCGTTTACCCCGATGGTGGAGAAGTGGTTGCGCAAGGTGCCAAGGTAGCGTTTGGTATAGGGGAACAGACCGGCGTCGAGGTGACGTTGGATCACCTTGCGCTTGGCCTCCAGGCTGTCGCGGGCGAGTTCCAGAAGCCGGTCCAGGCGGGCGTAAAGCCCGGCTTCGTCCCCGCGATGCAGGTAGCCCAGGCGCGCGCAATTGATGGTCACCACCCCGAGCGAGCCGGTCTGCTCGGCGGAGCCGAACAGGCCGTTGCCGCGTTTTAACAGTTCGCGCAGATCGAGCTGAAGGCGGCAGCACATGGAGCGGATCATATTCGGCTTGAGTTCCGAATTGAGGAAATTCTGGAAATAGGGCAGGCCGTATTTAGCGGTCATGGCGAACAGGCGCTCGGGCATTGGGGCTGTCCCAGGGGAAGTCGGGGGTGATGTTGTAGGTGGGGATGGGAAAGGTGAACACCCGCCCCTTGGCGTCGCCGGCGCTCATGACTTCGATATAGGCGCGGTTGATCAGGTCCATCTCGGCCTGCAAGTCGCCATAGACGAAGGGCATTTCCTCGCCCCCGATCACCGGTACCTGCTCGCGCAGGTCCTCGGGGCAGACCCAGTCGAAGGTCAAGTTGGTGAACGGCGCTTGTGAGCCCCAGCGTGAGGGCACATTGAGGTTGTAGATCAGTTCCTGGATGTACTGTTTGACCTGGCGGTAATCGAGGCCGTCGGCGCGCACGTAGGCGGCCATGTAGGTGTCGAAGGAACTGAAGGCCTGAGCCCCGGCCCACTCGTTCTGCAGGGTGCCGAGAAAGTTGACGATCTGGCCCACCGCGCTGGACATGTGCTTGGGCGGTGCCGACTCCACCTTGCCCGGCACACCATTGAGCCCCTCCGTCAGCAGGCTGCGCAGGCTCCAGCCGGCACAGTAGCCGGCCAGCATGTCGAGGTCGTGGATGTGCAGGTCGCCGTCCCGGTGGGCAGCCCCAACCTCCGGGGCATAGACGTGGTTGAGCCAGTAGTTGGCGATCATCTTGCCCGAGGTGTTGAGTACCAGCCCGCCCAGGGAGTAGCCCTGGTTGGCGTTGGCGTTGACCCGCCAGTCGGCGCGCTCCAGGTACTCGTTGACCGAGGCGGCCACATCCACCAGGGTGCGCCGATCCTGGCGCAGTTGCTGGTGCTTCTCGCGGTAGACGATGTAGGCGCGAGCGGTGCGCAGGTGGTCGGCACCGATCAGCACCTGTTCCACCAGGTCCTGGATCTCCTCGATCCCGGGCGCCTGGCGGCGCGCGCTGCGGTGGGCCAGGACCTTGATCACCTGGCGGCTCAAGCGCTTCGCCTCGGCGGCGTCGAATTCCCCGCTGGCCCGACCGGCGCGCTCGATGGCGAAGCGGATCTTGGCCCCGTCGAAGCGGGCCTGGGAGCCGTCGCGCTTGAGTACCGTGCTCGGCAGGCTAAGGGGCAAGGCGGGGTCTGGGCTGGGCATGACGGACCTCCAAAGGGAAAGAATTTCAATATATTGTTTTAGTTCTCCCCATCAACACTACATCTTGTGGATCTGGTTGGCATTGATCTGGATCAATCCAGCCTCCCGAAGCGCCCGATTCACCCCCCGGCATGCAATGGATATAATCGGCCGCCCAAGTTGGCGTTCCCTACCCGGCCGCCGTTTCAACAATCCTATCGGATCTCCGCATGACCCTGTCCGCCGCCGCTCTACAACGCCGCTTTCTCAAACTCCGCCGCAACCGCTGGTTCGAGACCCTGGTAATCCTGGTGATCGTGCTCTCGGCCCTGGTGATTGGCGCCAAGACCTACCGCATAGACCCTCTGGTGCAGCGCCTGTTCGAGCTGCTTGACCTGGGCATCACTTTGTTTTTTCTGGTCGAGATCCTGGTGCGCATGGTAGCCGAGGGCAGCCTGCGCCGCTTTTTCCGCCAAGGCTGGAATGTGTTCGACTTCGTCATCGTCACCGCCAGCCTGATCCCGGTGGAGGAGAGTCAGATGGCCCTGCTCGGGCGCCTGCTGAGGATCTTTCGAGTGCTGCGCCTGGTTTCCATGGTCCCGGAACTGCGCATGTTGCTGAACGCCTTTCTCAAGGCGATTCCCCGCATGGGCTATGTGTCGCTGCTGATGTTCATCATCTTCTATATCTATGCCGCCATGGGCAGTATCTTTTTCGGCCAGATCAACCCCGAGCTGTGGGAGAACATCACCATCTCCATGCTCACCCTGTTCCGGGTCGCCACCTTCGAGGATTGGACCGACGTCATGTACGAGACCATGGCGGTCTACCCCCTGAGCTGGGTGTTCTACCTGTCGTTTATCTTCGTGGTGGCCTTCGTGTTCCTGAACATGATGATCGGCATCGTGCTCGACGTGCTGCAGCGCGAGCACGAGGCCTTCGACCGCGAGACCGGCAGTGGCGAGGCGGGCGAGGTGCATTGGCTGCGCGAGCATGTCGAGCAGATGGAACAGCGGCTCGAGAGGATGGAGACTCTGTTGGAGCAAATAGGGCGGCGGGATTGACAAGGCGGGAGGGGAGCCGCGGCTGGCAGCCGGTTTAACCAGCCTCAGTCAGCGCCGTGCGCAGGCGCTCGATATGGTCAGCGAACGGTCCCAGATCGGATTTCACCCGTAGATCAGAATCGCCACCGTGCTAAGCACCAGCAGCATCATGGTGAGGTCGAACCAGGGTCGCATCGGCCAGCGCGGGTTCAGCTGCAGGTCGTAGCAGAAGCCTTTGCCCGCCGATACGGGCGAGTCGCCGCTAGCGTAGCTGAGGGCGATCAGGGATCTTGGAAGCCACAGGGGCGGGTTCGGGGCTGCGCGCCGCCGCCTGGGCTGATTCTAGGCCGGCCGGTGTAAAATAGCGCTGCCCACCCCCAGCAGTGAGCCATGCCATGTCGAGCGAACGAACCATCGACCTGCACGTCAGCCACCGCCTCTACCTGGGCCGGATCGCCGAGGCAGGGACGCTCAACCGTCAGATCCTCGACGCCTACGGTCGGCTTGGAGAGCGGGACTTCACCCGTCGCACCCATCATGTCGGCGGGCGTTACGAGAATCTTTATCTGGAGCGCGAACGGATCCCTGCCCTGGCGCAGGTGCTGGAGCAGGCCACCGCCTTTGCGGCCGAGATCCTGGCCTTGCCGGCCACCGCTTTGCGCTGCGGTTTCTGGCTCAACGACATGGGGCCTGGTCAGGCTACCAGCCGCCACACCCACGCCGAACTCGACGAACTGCTGTCCGGGGTCTACTACGTTGAGGTGCCGCCGGACTCCGGGGAGCTGGTGGTGCTCGACCGCCGCATGCGCACCCTGGTGCAGCCCGAGCCGGGCATGCTGGTGTTTTTCCGGCCGGAGGTGCCTCACGAGGTAAGCGTCAACCGCAGCGGCGGCCACCGGCTGTCCGTAGGCATGAATTTCGGACCGATCGACGCGGATTAATCCTCGTTCGGCGCGCCCATCTCCATGCGCTCAATGTCGGCCAAGGTCACGACTCGGCCGTCGACGGTGACGAAACGGCGGTCCTCGACGTCGCTTCTGTGGGCGCGGTAGCTCTGGCTGCTGCCGGTATTGGTATTGATCACCCGCAGGTCGACGATGCGGTAGCCATCCCGCCACTCGAAGAACATGATCACCGAACTGATCAACAGCATAACCCCGATCAGGGCCCAGGCAGCCAGCCGCGGCAAGCGAGACGGCGCAGCGGCGGGGGCGCGAGCGGGAGCCGGCGGCGGCGCGCGCAAACGGGTCCGTATGCCCAGGTAGACCAGCCCGATCAGGCCGGCGGTAAACAGCAGCTTGGTGAACATGGGGGCATAAGGTAGCACGCCTGGAGCGGGCGGAGAAAACGCCGGCTCGCGGAGCCCTTGCTTTGGCGGTAGCGAAAAGGTGACACTGTCGGTCCCGAAACGTCATGAGCACAGCCATGTCATTCAGCGCGCCGAGATCCCTCTTCGCCTCCTTGCTAGCTCTGCTGTTCGCTGTCGCCTGCAGTGAGCCGGCCGAGCCCACCATTGGCCTTTACCGGGCGATGCACGCCGGCGACCTGGACCAAGTCAAGCGCAATCTGTACTGGGGCGCAGACGTCGAGCAGCCGGGCCCCGAGGGCGAGCGGCCGCTGCACGTGGCTGCGGCGGCGGGCCGCTATGTCCTGGTCAAGCTGCTGCTGGAAGAGGGCGCCGACGTGGACGCCCCCAACGGGGATGGCCAAAGCCCCCTTTACGTGGCCCTGATGGCCCGTCGCTCCCGTGTGGCCCAGGAACTGGTGGCGGCTGGCGCCCAGTTCGAGCCCAGCGCGCTGCTGCGTGAGCTGGCCCTGAATAACGTGGGCGACCGGGACGCGATCGGCTTTCTGCTCGCTCAAGGCGCGGACATTAACCAGACGGATGCGAATGGCGACAACGCCCTGCACCTCGCGGTCAGCCGTGGCTACCGGGTGGTGGTCAAGCACCTGATCAATGCCGGTGCCGACGTCAACGCCGTAAACGGGGCCGGCGCTACGCCCCTGGCCATCGCCCTGGAAGGCGGCAGCTCCGAGATCGTCGACATGCTGCAGCGCAACGGGGCCGTTTCCGCACCGTGACCTGATGACCGCTTTCTGGTAACTTCGGCGCCCATTCCTAACCAGAGGCCGGCCCGCCGGCACGTTCCGAGGACATTAGTTATGGTCGCCACCGTCGAAGAGCTCACCGTAAGCTACACCGAAAACGGTATTGAAACCGTAAAGGAACTGGATAAAGAGGTCCTCTCCAAGGGGGCCTGGACCACCATTCTGTTCCGCTACCAGGACTGGGACCGGGCGAAGGGCGAATACGGGCCCGACAAGTTCACCATCCGCCGCTATCAGAAGCGTAGTGGAGACTACTTGCCGAAGTCCAAGTTCAATATCTCCAGCCGCGAGCAGGCCAAGAAGATCATCGCCGCCCTGCAGGGCTGGCTGGACGAAGACTAGGCAAAGGCGTTGAGGCTCAGGCCGCCTCGTAGGCCGCTTTCCAGCCCGCGTAGCGGTCCACCAGGGCCTGAATCTGCTCCTCGTGGTATTCCCGCAAGCCGCTCAGCACCAGCTTTTTGTAGCCGCTGCCGATGATTTCTTCGCCCTGTTTCAGGGCAAAGTACAGGCGCGCATCACCGCGTTTGCCCCGGACCTCCAGGCGGCTGCTCACCAATTCCAGCGCCGGCGATTGCAGGTCCATGCGCTGCAGTTCGAATGACATGCTCTCGTAGACCACCAGCGGGCGCTGGGTATTGATCATTACCCCGTGCTCGCGCATCAGCGGCACCAGGATATGGGGGAAGTTTCGCCCCGAAAAGCGCACGTAGCCGCGCACCAGCGCCTCGATCAAGGCCGGGTCGCGGCTGGTTTCCCCGTCCCGATCGACCTCCAGATAGATCTTGCCCTTGGCATCCTGAACGGCCAGGCGGTTGGTTCCTGTTTCGGCGATGAGTAGCGAGGTTTCCGCCCCCAGCATCCCGGGAAAGCGAAAGGTCATGCGCTGGCTGAGTCCCTGGGTGCCCAGCACCAGTGCGAACAGCAGGTCACCCGGCACGCAGAAGCGCTTGCTCGTGACATCGTGGATCGGGTTGAAGTCGCCGGCTACCTGCTTGGCGAATCGGCTGCCCTGCTTGGCAGAGATGCGGCATTCGTCGCCGTCGCGTCGGAAATAGGGATCGAGAAACATGGTGTCGGGGTTTTGGTGACCGGGAGCGAGAGGGGCCGCACCCGGATGAGTGCGGGGCGCGCGGGCGGTATTGCGCCTGGGCACAGTATACTCCCGATAGCGCTCCCGATCGACGTTCGCGGGGGAACAAAAACAAGGACTCGGGCGCGCTTCCGGGCCGGCGGGATCGCTTGTGTGCGGTCGCTCGAAGGAAGAGCTGCACCCAGCCATCCCTGGCTTTGTGCAGTCCCGCAATTCGAGAACCCGGTGTCCGGAAGGTTCTACTTTCAGTAGGTTAGGGTGGTCTGGCTGGCGCCAGGGTGAAGCAGCCCGGCTAGCCGAAATGCAGCTTGATGGCCTCCACGGTGGCCTCGCAGGCCTCGGCACAGGCGCGGCATTCGTGGTGCTCGTCGTGCTTGCGGCATTCCTTGGCGCAGTCGCTGCAAGCCGTCTCGCAGAGTTTCTGGTAGGCCGCGACGTATTCCGAGTTGGCGGCCAGCAGATAGGAAAAGCCACCGCAGATCGCCTGCATCTCGTGCACCTTTGCGGCGCAATCGGCCAGGGCGACGTCCCCCTCCTTGAAGCTCACCAGGCAGTGGGCGATACAACGCTGGCCTTTCGCCAGGCAATCGTCAACCGCGGTTAGCAGGTCGGGGTGCTGCGGTGCATGCTTACTGTGGTCGTGACCGGGCATGGCGGCAGTCGCCAAGCCCGCGTAGCCTGCGGCCAGCGCGGCGCCGGCGCCCAAAAGCAACTGGCGCCGGCTGACCGCCGGCGTGTCCTGCTCGCAATTCGGATCTTGGTTGTTCAGGGTCATGATCGATATTCCTCCGTTGGTTGCCCGCCGCAATGGTGGTTTTTTCGGTGCTGCGGGGGTCAGGCAGGATTCTAGTCGCTATCCGCCGATATCGCCAAGTTGGCCGGGCGCCGGCGACTTGGATACAAACGCCGGCTCGGCAGGCAGGTGCGGACTCATGTCAGGCCGTGACCCGCCCGCGCCGCACCCTGAGCTTTGGCGGCGGCTTTTCCGGTATCCTAGGGCTGTTTGTGACTATCCAGCCCCGAGGAGCCCGCCCGCTTGAAGAAGCTGCTGCTAAAAACCTATAAATACTGGTCCTGGCTGCTGCCGAGCGTCTACTACCCTTACCGACTCGCCGGCGGCCGGGTATACCTCGATATCAGCGAATCCCGCGCCATGTTTGGCCGTGCTCTGGGCCGCTACGAGCGCGCCAAGCAGCGCGCGGTGCAGACCCTGTTGCCAGAGGGGGGCACTTTTATCGATGTCGGCGTGAACAAGGGGGATTTCACGCTGCTGGCGGCCCGAGTTGTCGGCGAAAACGGGCGGGTGTTGGCGTTCGAGCCCGAACCCGAGAACTGCCGCTGGATCGCCAAAAGCATCGCCCGCAACGGCTACCGCAATATTCAACTAGAGCGATTGGCGCTGAGCGACCGTAATGGCGATGCGGAGCTCTATCTCGGCGCCAAGAGCGGCTGGCACAGCCTGGTATCCGGCGGCCGCGACCCTCAAGGGGGTAGTGTGCGGGTGAGCACTCGGACCCTTGACGATTTTCTGGCCGAGCGGGGCTGGGAGCGTTCGGTGGACATGATCAAGATCGACGTCGAGGGGGGCGATATGCAGGTGCTGCGGGGGGCCGCCGCGGTGTTGGCGCAAAACCCCGGCTTGGTCCTGCTGGTGGATATCCACCCGGAGCATGGCGTGAACCCGCAAGCGCTGTGCGACTACCTGCGGGACCTAGGATTTGGCATCTTCCGCGAACAAGCGCCGTTCGATATACCGGTTTCCGACTGCAGCCGCGTGGGGGCGATTGTCGCTCGTCGACCATGAGGCCCCCAGAGGCGCCGATACCCCCCGTAACGGCTAGCACCGACGCCGCCGGGGCACGACCCGGCTGCGCTGTTAGCCATTGCCCGGCCGGTTCGTGTCCCGGGTTTACTGCCCACGTTTCCGGTCGTCCGGCAAAACCCCGAGCAATCACAATGTTTACAGAACTGTGACGTAGTTGCTTGTATTCTGGAATCGGAGTCACAGAAACAGGAGTGTTGGGCGTGAGACTGATACAGGAAACAGAGTGGCCGCCTGAGACCGGTTTAGCCACCGGCCCGACAGCCCGACGGTCGGTCACCCTCGACAATCCCAATAGCAAACCGGAGGCGCCGGTCGACGCTGTTTGCGGGCTCCGGTTCGAACAGTTCCACATCGACGTGGCGCGCAACTCCAGCGACGATTTCACGCCGCTGCATGATCGGCACAAATGGAGAACCGTGCGCGGAAATCCTTATGGTGGCGCTGTCGTTTCGGCGTTTCAACTCGGGTCCCTGGCAGAGTTCTTGATTCGCAAGCAGATCAGTTCCACCGAGTCGAAGCTCGTCGAAAAGCGCGGCCTGCACTTCTGCAACTACGATTTTCGCTTTGCCGGCCACCTGGAGGCGGCGGAGGAATTCCAAGTGCGGATTCCGCGCCTGACTTTGAGGCCGGGGGCGTTCTGGCGCTTTCGCACCGGGCCCTGGTGACTAAATCGGGCAGGCTGGTGATGGAGGGGAAAGTGGAGCGCAGCGCCGCGCCGCTGTACCTTGGCGATGAGGACCTCGCTTTGCCGCGGGGGCTCGAGGCACAGTCGGACATCACCTACGTCGCCGGATTCGGAGTATTTCCTGAAGCGCAAGTTCTTGAGTACCGGCAGCGCCAAGAATTTCCTGATCGGGTCGTTGGCGGATCCAGCGTACTATTTCGACGAGGTCCAGGACCGGGTCCGCTTTCCGGACCTGCTGCCGGTATCGTTCCTCTCCAGCGCTCTTTTCGAGAAGAACGCAGCGGACAATATCGATCTCCGCGATCACCCGTCGGTTTACGCGCGCCAGCTTGTTTCGGTTGATCAAAGGCTCGCCGGCCGGCTGCGCAGCAACGACCGCCTGCAACTGTTGCTTACAGGGCCGATCGAGCAGGCGCGCTGGCATGGGTCGAACCGGTTGCAAAGGCCGGCCCGGCGTTTCGACTGTTTCGGGTTGGTAAAAGACTATCGGCTGTTGTTTAGCGCGCAGATATTTATGCTTCCCTTGACCACGTCCGCGGCCTAGGGGTGCATGCGGTTGACCCGGGTAATGGGCAGGTAGCTGACCCCTGTTCCACGGGTTTACGAAATGGGCTGCCGGTGTGAGACTCTGAATTTGACCCCACTGCGAGCAGGAACGGAATATCCGGACGCAGATCGTGCCCAGTTCAGGCTACGAGACTCCTCCGGCTCATAGGTTTCCCGTCAACCCGGAACCCTGTGCCTGCGTTCCCGAAACATCCGCCCCATCTCCGTCGGGCCGTTGCCCCACCGTCTCGGCCGGATCGTTTTTTTGCGGAGATACTCAAGGGCATTCGGACACAAAATTTCTTGCGTCATCGTTTTTCATGTCGAAAATGATTCAGTCTTCGGAGCTGTGGTTCTTTGCCGGGTTAATCATTACCCGTTTCTTCTCTGGAACTGTCCTCCCTATCGCCTCCCGAGATCGATCTGTTTCTGGGCGGACTGTTCGTATTCCTGTCGGCCGCGCGCTTTTTCCTCTGATTCAGCTCTGCCTTTAGTTCGGGGCAAAACAAGGGCTGGAAACTCCCGGTGTTTCCGGTTGTAGCGGGAGAGGTGGCGTCGTGCATCCACAATACGGAACAACGCCACCTCATTCCCTTACTCTGCCAACGAAGAACCGCTGGGTACTGAACTAGGAACGTCCTCGCGCAAGTCGATCGTGCTCTTGTCAGTTAATGCATGCAGGAATGCAAGCAGCTTATTCACTTCATGATCAGTCAACGAGACGGGCTGATAGCCAGCGGCCGCGTCGGCGATAGCCTGCACTCTTTCATCGTTATCCATGACGGCACAATCGATTGCATCGAGATCGGGCCGCGAAGGCATAACTGGCTTGCTTCGGCAGTCATCATTGTCGTGATAAGCCCAGAGAGCAAGCCAGTTATGCCTTCGCGCCCGGATCTCGATGCAATCGATTGTGCCGTCATGGATAACGATGAAAGAGTGCGGGCTATCGCCGACGCGGCCGCTGGCTATCAGCCCGTCTCGTTGACTGATCATGAAGTGAATAAGCTGCTTGCATTCCTGCATGCATTAACTGACAAGAGCACGATCGACTTGCGCGATTCATTCCCTAAGTTCAGTACCCCACGGTACTCGTTGGCAGAGTAAGGGAATGAGGTGGCGTTGCTCCGTATTGTGGATGCACGACGCCACCTCACGCTACAACCGGAAACACCGGGAGTTTCCAGCCCTTGTTTTGCCCCGAACTAAAGGCTGAGCTGAATCAGAGGAAAAAGCGCGCGGCCGAACAGGAATACGAACAGTCACGGATCGATCTCGGGAGGCGATAGGGAGGACAGTTCCAGAGAAGAAACTGGTAATGATTAACCCGGCAAAGAACCACAGCTCCGAAGACTGAGAATCATTTTCGACATAGAAAGCAATTGCAGCGCAAGAAATGCCCTTGAGTATCTCCGCGAAAAAACGATGACGGTGGAGATACGGGCCCACGGAGATGTCGGCGGGTGTTTCGGAGAGAGCACTCACAGGCTTCAGGGTTGACGGGAAACCTATGAGCCGGAGGAGTCTCGTAGCCTGAACTGGGCACGATCTGCGTCGGGATCTCACGTTCCTGCTCGCGGGGTGGATCAAATTCAGAGTCTCACACAGGCAGCCCATTTCGTAAACCCGTGGAACAGGGGTCGGCTACCTGCCCATTACCCGGGTCAACCGCATGGGGCCGTAGGCCGCGGACGTGGTCAAGGGAGCATAAATATCTGGGCGCTAAACAACAGCCGATTGTCTTTTACCAACCCGAAACAGTCGAAACACCGGAGCGGCCTTTGCAACCGGTTCGACCCAGGCCCGCGCGCATTCTCGACCGGCCCTGTCAGCAGAGTTGCAGCCGGTCGTTGCTGCGAAGACGACCCGCGAGCCTTTGATCAACCGAAACAAGCTGGCGTGCATACACCGCGGGTAATAGCGGAAATCGATTTGTCCGCTGCATTTTTCTCAAAAGGGCGCTGGAGACGAACGATACCGGCACAGATCCGGAAAACGGACGGTCCTGCACCTCGTCCTAATAGTACGACTGATCCACCACGGACCCGATGAGGAAATTCTTGGCGCTGCCGGTACTCCAGGATTTTCGCTTGAGGATGTACTCCGAGTCCGGCGACGTAGGTAATGTCCGCCGCTTATCCAGCCCCGCGGTAAGGTGAGATCCTCATCGCCGAGATACAGAGGCGTGGCGCTGCGCTCGACTCTCCCCGCCATCACCAGCCTGCCCGATTTCGTCACCAGGGCCCGGTGCGAAAGTGCCAAACGCTCCCCGCCTTAAGGTCAGGCGCGGATCCGCACCTGGCATCCCTCCGCCGCCTGGAGGTGGCCGGCGAAGCGAAAATCGTAATTGAAAAGTGCAGGCCGTGCTTTTCAATGAGCTTCGACTCGGCGGAACTGATCTGCTTGCGAACTTGGAATTCTACCGGGACCCGAGTTGAAACGCCGAAACGATAGCGCCCCCATAAGGGTTACCGCGCACGCTTCTCCATTTCTGCCGGTTGTGCAGCGGCGTAAAATCGTCGCTGGAGTTGCGCGCCACGTCGATGTGGAACTGTTCGAACCGGAGGCGCAGGTAGCGTCAACCGGCGCCTCTGGTTTGCTGTTGCGATTTCCGAGGCTAACCGACCGTCGGGCTTTCGGGCCAGTGGCTGACCCGGTTTCCGGCGGCCAGTCTGTTTCCTGTAGCAGTCTCATGCCCAACACTCCTGCTTCAACGACTCCAATTACAGAATACAAGCAAATACGTCACAGTTCTGTAAATCATTGTGGTCGTCAGGGTTTTGCTGGTGGCCGGGCGTTGGAGTCAGCCGTAACGCGAACCGACCGGGCAATCGCTGACAGCGGATGCCGGGTTCATGCCTCGGCCGCGTCGATCTAGCCGTTACGGGAGGATATCGGCCCTTTGGAGGGCCTCATGGGCGGCGAGCGACGATCGCCCCCACGCGATCGCAGTCGGTAACCGGTATGTCGAACGGCGCTTGCTCGCGGAAGATGCTAAATCCTCGGTCCCGCAGATAGTCGCACAGCGCTTGCGGGTTCACGCCATGCTCCGGGTGGATGTCCACCAACAGGACCAAGCCGGGGTTTTGCGCCAACACGCGGCGGCTCCCCGCAGCACCTGCATTTCGGCCCCCTCGACGTCGATCTTGATCATGTCCACCGAACGCTCCCAGCCCCGCTCGGCCAGAAAATCGTCAAGGGTCCGAGTGCTCACCCGCACACTACCCCCTTGAGGGTCGCGGCCGCCGGATACCAGGCTGTGCCAGCCGCTCTTGGCGCCGAGATAGAGCTCCGCATCGCCATTACGGTCGCTCAGCGCCAATCGCTCTAGTTGAATATTGCGATAGCCGTTGCGGGCGATGCTTTTGGCGATCCAGCGGCAGTTCTCGGGTTCGGGCTCGAACGCCAACACCCGCCCGTTCTCGCCGACAACTCGGGCCGCCAGCAGCGTGAAATCCCCCTTGTTCACGCCGACGTCGATAAAAGTGCCCCCCTCTGGCAACAGGGTCTGCACCGCGCACTGCTTGGCGCGCTCGTAGCGGCCCAGAGCACGGCCAAACATGGCGCGGGATTCGCTGATATCGAGGTATACCCGGCCGCCGGCGAGTCGGTAAGGGTAGTAGACGCTCGGCAGCAGCCAGGACCAGTATTTATAGGTTTTTAGCAGCAGCTTCTTCAAGCGGCGGGCTCCTCGGGGCCGGATAGTCACAAACAGCCCTAGGATACCGGAAAAGCCGCCGCCAAAGCTCAGGGTGCGGCGCGGGCGGGTCACGGCCTGACATGAGTCCGCACCTGCCTGCCGAGCCGGCGTTTGTATCCAAGTCGCCGGCGCCCGGCCAACTTGGCGATATCGGCGGATAGCGACTAGAATCCTGCCTGACCCCCGCAGCACCGAAAAAACCACCATTGCGGCGGGCAACCAACGGAGGAATATCGATCATGACCCTGAACAACCAAGATCCGAATTGCGAGCAGGACACGCCGGCGGTCAGCCGGCGCCGTTGCTTTTGGGCGCCGGCTTCGCGTTGGCCGCAGGCTACGCGGGCTTGGCGACTGGCCATGCCCGGTCACGACCACAGTAAGCATGCACCGCAGCACCCCGACCTGCTAACCGCGGTTGAGATTGCCTGGCGAAAGGCCAGCGTTGTATCGCCCACTGCCTGGTGAGCTTCAAGGAGGGGGACGTCGCCTGCCCGATTGCGCCGCAAAGGCGCACGAGATGCAGGCGATCTGCGGTGGCTTTTCCTATCTTGGCCGCCAACTCGGATACGTCGCGGCCTACCAGAACCTCTGCGAGACGGCTTGCAGCGACTGCGCCAAGGAATGCCGCAAGCACGACGAGCACCACGAATGCCGCGCCTGTGCCGAGGCCTGCGAGGCCACCGTGGAGGCCATTAAGCTGCATTTCGGCTAGCCGGTCTGTTTGACCCTGCGCCTGCAGTTCGCCCAAACCTACTGAAAAGAGACTTCCGGACACCGGGTTCTCGAATTGAGGGACTGCACAAAGCCAGGGATGGCTGGGTGCAGTTCTTCCTTCGAGCGACCGCACACAAGCTATCCCGCCGGCCCGGAAGCGCGCCCGAGTCCTTGTTTTTGTTCCCCCGCGAACGTCGATCGGGAGCGCTATCGGGAGTATACTGCGCCCAGGCGAATACCGCCCGCGCGCCCCGCACTCGTCCGGGTGCGGCCCCTCTCGGCTCCAAAGCACCGAACCCAGACATCATGTTTCTCGATCCCTATTTCCGACGCGAAGGCGCCGAATTCCGCATCTCTGCCGAGCAGGGCGGTGGATTCGCCAAGCAGGTAGCCGGCGACTTCAACCCGATCCACGATGCTGACGAGCAAACACTTCTGCAGTACCAGGGTGAGCCTGCTGTTTGGACCAGATCTGATTATCCAGGGAGTCAGCCAGCGCATGACCTTTCAGCTTTCCCGGGATTCTGGGCTAAAAATCTCGCTACTCATCGCCGAAACGGAACCGACCGCCTCCGCGCTGGAGTACCGAGGCGAGCAATATCTGGAACACGATGGGGACAGGGAAACCGGCCGCGACCCGGCCTTGATCGAGGCGCTGGTGCGCGGCTACGTGCGCTTCTCGGGGCGAAACTTCCCCCATATCCTGGTGCCGCTGATGCGCGAGCACCGGGTGATGGATCAATACCCAGCGCCCGCTGGTGAGTGCTACGAGAGCATGTGGGGAACTGCAGGCGCCGTGGAGCCTGCAATCGCCGGCGCTGGAATTGGTGAGCAGCCGCCTGGAGGTCCGGGGCAAGCGCGGTGATGCGCACCTGTACTTTGCCCTGAAACAGGGCGAAGAAATCAT
>CAVWCW010000022.1:0-78288 GCA_963753615.1 uncultured Gammaproteobacteria bacterium | reverse complement strand
TTGAGGAAGTCGTCAAGGGGAGCCGGCAGTTCGACCCAACGTTCCTCGCCGTCGGTTTCGATCAGGATGCAGGGGGCGCTCAGGCCCGAGGGGTGGGCTACCGGGTGGTCCTCGATGGCCAGCACCCGGCCCGAGCTGGGCGCGTGCAGGCCGGCGCTGATATAGCCTTCCGGGCGGGCGATGGGTTGACCCTTGAGCACGGTCTCTCCCACCGCTACCAGGGAGTCGGCAGCGGCCCCGATGTGTTGCTGCAGCGGCAGGATCAGGCGCCGGGCCAGAGGTACGGATTCTATCGGCTCGCCGGTGGACTCGGCCTTGTGGTCGTCCAAGTGCAGCCCGCCGTGGAACTGCCACAGCTTGCGGTTGCGGTCGGACCTGGGTTGCATTCCGGCGGCCTCAGCGAGCGTCGGCCGTGGCCTGGGGGTAGGGCCACTTCCAGTTGTCGATATAGATCCCGACCGGCTGCATATGGATGCAGTCCACGGGGCAGGGGGGCAGGCACAGCTCGCACCCGGTGCATTCGTCGGCGATCACCGTGTGCATGCGCTTGGCTGCTCCCAGGATGGCGTCGACCGGGCAGGCCTGGATGCACAGGGTGCAGCCGATGCAGGCCTGTTCGTCGATCACGGCAACCGCCTTGGGTTTTTCCTCGCCCCGTTCCGCGTCCAGGGCGATCACATCTCGACCCAACAGGTCGGCCAGGGCGATGATGGTGGTCTCGCCGCCCGGCGGGCAGCGGTTGATCTCGGCCTCGCCACGGGCCATGGCGTCGGCATAGGGACGGCAGCCGGCAAAGCCACACTGGCCGCATTGGGTCTGGGGCAGCAGGTCATCGATCTGGTCCGCCACCGGGTCGCCCTCGACCCGGAAGCGACGCGCCGAATAGCCCAGCACCAGGCCGAATACCAGACACAGGCCGGAGATGGCGGCGATGGCGCTCAGCATCTCAACCCGCCACCAGACCGGCGAAACCCATGAACGCCATCGACATCAGACCGGCGGTGATCAGGGCGATGGCATTGCCCTGGAACGGCACCGGGACGTCCGCCACCGCCACCCGCTCGCGCACCGCCGCGAACAGCACCAGCACCAGGGAAAAGCCAAGCGCGGCGCCGAAGCCGTAGAGGGCGGATTCGAGAAAGCCGTGCTGTTCCTGGACATTCAGCAGCGCTACCCCGAGCACCGCGCAATTGGTGGTGATCAGCGGCAGGAAGATGCCCAGCACCTGGTACAGCAAGGGGCTGGTCTTGTGCATCACCGTTTCGGTGAATTGGACCACCACCGCGATCACCAGAATGAAGGTGATGGTGCGCAGGTACTCCAACCCGAGCGGAGCCAGCAGGTACTCGTTTGCCAGGTAGCTGCAAACCGACGACAGGGTGAGCACGAAGGTGGTGGCCAGGCCCATGCCGGTGGCCGTCTCCAGCTTGCGCGACACGCCCATGAAGGGGCAGAGGCCGAGAAACTTCACCAGCACGAAGTTGTTCACCAACACCGTGCTGACCAGAATCAAGGCATATTCTTTCACATCGGTTTCCGTCGTCGGGCTGGGCTCAGGTCTTTAATCGGTTAACCTGGAGATCTTAGGGGCCGCCGGGAGCGCTTACAACGGACCCTTTCCGGGGTTGATTCTGGCCCGTGCCCCAGCGGCCCGCATTGCGATCGCTCAAGCCGGGCCGCGATCACTTCACCCGCATCCCGGGTTGGGCGCCCTGGTCTGGGCTCAGGATGAACAGTTCCTTGCCCCCGGGGCCGGCCGCCAGCACCATGCCTTCGGAGACCCCGAAGCGCATCTTGCGCGGCGCCAGGTTGGCCACCATGACGGTGAGTCGGCCCTCCAGGTCTGCCGGCGCGTAGGCGGACTTGATTCCCGCGAACACGTTGCGGGTCTCGCCGCCCAGGTCCAGGGTCAACTGCAACAGCTTGTCGGCGCCTTCCACCGGTGCGGCGGCGGCGATGCGGGCGATGCGCAGGTCGAGCTTGGCGAAGTCCGGGAATTCGATGGTGTCGGCGATCGGGTCGTCCGCCAGCGGACCGCTGGGGGCGGGGCCGGAGGCTTCTTCCGCGGCCTGGGCCAGATCGTGTTTCGAATCCTCCACCATGGCGTCTATCTGCTTGGGTTCGACCCGGGTCATCAGGGGCTTGAACTTGGCGATCTGATGGTCGACGAGGGGCTTGTCCAGTTCCTCCCATGCGAGGGGCCCGACCTGCAGAAACGCCTCCGAGGCGGTCGCGGTGGCGGGCAGGATCGGGCGTAGATAGCCGATCAATTGGCGGAACAGGTTGATGCCCATCGAGCAAATGGCCTGCAGTTGCGCATCCGCGCCTTCCTGCTTGGCGATGACCCAGGGCTTGCGCTCGTCGATGTACTGGTTGGCGCGGTCCGCCAGGGCCATGATCTCGCGCACCGCGCGGCTGAATTCTCGCTTCTCGTAGTGTTCGGCGATACGGGCGCCGGCGTCGGCGAACTCGGCGAACAGGGCGGGCTCCGCCAGTTCCGGGGCCAGGCGGCCGTCGAAGCGCTTGTTGAGGAATCCGGCGCAGCGGCTGGCGATATTCACCACCTTCCCGACCAGGTCGGAGTTCACCCGCTGGGCGAAGTCGTCCAGGTTGAGGTCGATGTCCTCAACCCCGCTGCCCAGCTTGGCCGCGAAATAGTAGCGCAGGTATTCCGGATTCAGGTGATCCAGGTAGGTGCGGGCCTTGATAAAGGTGCCCCTGGACTTGGACATCTTCTGCCCGTCCACGGTCAGAAAGCCATGGGAAAAGACCGCCGTGGGGGTGCGGAAGCCCGCGCCATGCAGCATCGCCGGCCAGAACAGCGCATGGAAGTAGATGATGTCCTTGCCGATGAAGTGGTAGAGCTCGGCCTTGGACTCCGCACCCCAGAAGGCGTCGAACTCCAGCCCCGGGGTGCGCTCGCAGAGGTTGCGGAAGCTGGCCATGTAGCCGATTGGCGCGTCCAGCCAGACGTAGAAGAATTTGCCGGCGTGGTCCGGGATCTCGAAGCCGAAATAGGGTGCATCGCGGGAGATGTCCCATTCCTGCAGCCCGGCGATGAACCACTCGTCCAGCTTGTTGGCCACTTCCCGCTGCAGGCCGCCGCCGCGGGTCCAGGCCCGCAGCATGGGTTCGAAATCGGCCAGCTTGAAGAAATAGTGGTCGGACTCCTTCTGCACCGGCTCCGCTCCCGACACCGCCGAGCGCGGGTTCTTCAGCTCCGCCGGCGAATAGCTGGCGCCGCAGGCCTCGCAGTTGTCGCCGTACTGGTCGGCGGCCCCGCACTTGGGACACTCGCCTTTGATAAAGCGGTCCGGCAGAAACATCTTCTCGACCGGGTCGTAGGCCTGGGTGATGGTGCGGCGTGCAATGTGGCCGCCGTCGCGGTTGCGCTCGTAGATCAGGTTGGCGTAGAAGCGGTTCTCCTCCGAGTGAGTGGAGTGGTAATTGTCGAAGCCGACTTGGAACTCGGCGAAGTCCGCCTGGTGCTCGCGGGCCATGCGCTCGATCAATTGCTCCGGCTCGATGCCCTCCTGGCGCGCCCGCAGCATGATCGGGGTGCCGTGGGCGTCGTCGGCGCAGACGTAATAACAGCGGTGGCCTCGCATCTTTTGGAAGCGGGCCCAGATATCGGTCTGGATGTACTCCACCAGGTGGCCGATATGGATCGGCCCATTGGCGTAGGGCAGGGCGCTGGTGACGAGGATCTGGCGGGGTTCGCTGCTCATGGTGACCATACCCGGTGCGGAGATATTCGGTAAAAACTTGGTATTATCCCACAAACGCCCTCAACCGGCAGCGCTTTCCGCGTCCTTGCCGCTCGGCCCTCAGGCTGCGAAACTGCGGGTCTTCGCCGACTTCGATTTGCCCCGCCCCATGCGCCCAATCCGCATTGCCTTGCCGCTCTTAGTGCTGCTGCCGGGGCTGTTCGCCCCGGTGGAGGCGGGCGAACAGCCGGCGCTGAACTACCAGGTCAGCGTTCAGGGCGCCGGGGAGTTGGAGGCGTTCCTGCTCGCGGTCGCCGACAGCGAGCAGTTGCGCGAGCGCGCCCCGCCTCCGGGCCTGGCCAGCCTGCGACGGCGCGCCCGCAGCGACCTGCAGGCACTGGATCGGGCCTTGCGATCACGCGGCTACTATGCCGCCCAAGTGGACTTCGAATTGGACTCCGAGGTCGAGCCGATCCGGCTGCGGTTCCGGGTCGATCCAGGGCCCCTGTATCGATTCGCCGACTTCAGTATCCTGGAGGAGCCGGCGGACACCGAATACCGACCGCCTGCCCCCAATGCCCTCGGCCTGGTCGTCGGGGCGCCAGCCTTGGCTGCCCAGGTGCTGGCGGCGGAAAAGGCCCTGCTCAAGAATGCCCGCGAGGCGTCTTTTGCGTTGGCCGAGTTGGGGAAGCGCCATGTGGTGGTCGACCACTCGGACCAGAGCATGGACGTGGAGCTGCACATAGCCCCCGGCCCCCAGGTGACCCTGGGGCCGGCGGAGTTCAGCGGCGGCGAGGGGGTGGATCGCAGCTTCGTGCAGGCCCGCATCCCCTGGGAACCGGGGACCGTGTATCACCCGGAACTTCTGGCCAAGGCGAGGCGCGAGCTGGTCGACACCAACCTGTTCGCCAGCGTGCGCCTGCAGCCGGGCAAGGCGCTGGACGAGGCGGGCCAGCTGCCGGTGCACATCGACCTGGCCGAGCGCGAGCACCGCACCGCCAAGCTCAGCCTCACCTACGACACCGACCTGGGGCCCGGGGTGCGGGTCGGCTGGTGGCACCGCAACCTGTTCGGGGCCGGCCAGAGATTGTCGCTGGAAGCCGGCTGGACCGGGGTCGGCCCGGAGCTGACCGCCCACTACCGCCAGCCCGATTTCTTCCGCCTCGACCAGGCCCTGATCGGCGAGTTCACCTTCAAGAACGAAGATACGGACGCCTTCAACAGCAAATCTGCCTATATCGCCGGCGGCGTCGAGCGCAACCTGTCGCCGGGCATGGACATTACCGTCGCCTTGGGTTTCCGCTACAGCCGGGTCGAGCCGGCGGACGGCCTGGTCACGGAAAACTACGGTTTTCTCTCCCTGCCGGTACTCTACAATTGGGACTTCAGCGACGACCTGCTCGATCCAAGCCGCGGCGGGCGCCTTAGCCTGCTGGCTTCGCCCCAGGCTGACCTGTTCGGCAGCGGCGTCTATTTCGGCAAGTTCCTCGGCCGCTACAGCCACTACCTGCAGCTGCGCGAGCAGCCGCGGCTGGTGCTGGCGGGACGCATCGCGCTCGGCAGTATCATCGGCGCCCAGCGCGACGACGTGCCCGCCGACGAGCGCTTTTATGCCGGCGGCGGCGGTTCCATCCGTGGTTACGGCTACCAGCTGGCCAGCCCCCTGGACGCCGAGGACCATCCCATCGGCGGCGACTCCCTGCTGGAATTGTCTCTCGAATTTCGCTGGAACTTTACCGATACGCTGGGGGTGGTGGGTTTTGTCGATGCCGGCGGTGCCTTCGAAAAGAGCTATCCCCAGCCCGGCGAGGATCTGTTCTATGCGGCCGGCGGCGGGCTGCGCTACTACAGCCCGATGGGCCCTCTGCGCGTGGACGTGGGCGTGCCCCTGAACCGGCGCGACGGGGTCGACGACCCCTATCAACTCTACATCAGCATAGGCCAGGCATTCTGACGATGAACCGGTGGTTGCGCCGCCTGCTCAAGACCCTGCTCGGCCTGCTGTTGGTTCCGGTACTGCTGCTGGCCCTGGGCCTGGCTCTGCTGCAGACCGATTGGGCCCGCGCCCAAATCCTGCGGGTGGCCGAGCAGGGCCTCAGAGAGCACGGCCTCGAGCTGGAATTGCGGGGGTTGGATGGTTTCCTGCCCTTCAACATCGGGCTGCAGGCGCTGGACCTGGCCGACCCCGCAGGCACCTGGTTGGAACTGCGCGACCTGCGCCTGGCCTGGAGCCCGGCGGCCCTGCTCACCGGTCGGGTGTTGGTCGAGGAGCTGAGCGCCGGCCGCATCGCCCTGGCCCGAGCCCCCGAGCTGCCGCCGGCCCCCGAGCCCGAGTCGGAACCCGAACCCGAGCCCGAGCCTTTTGAGCCGCCCCGGGTCCCGGAGGGCTGGCCGCCCCTGGTCCTCGAGCGCCTGGAACTGGCCCGCATCCAGTTGGGCGCCCCCCTGCTGGGGGAAGCGGCGGAGTTCTCGCTGGTGGGCCGGGGCAGGGCCCGAGCCGGCGGTCGGGCCGGCTTCGAGCTGAGACTCGTGCGTGCTCGACCAGCCGACCGCCGAGCTGAGTCTCTCCAGCGTGCTGGATCTGGTCCAGGAACGTCTGCGCCTGGATCTGGATGCCCAGGAGACGGGTGGGTTGCTCGCGCGCCTGTTGCAGCAGCCCGAGGCCGGCCCCTGGCGCCTGAGCCTGCACGGAGACGCCCCCTGGGACGAATGGACTGCCCGCCTGGCCCTGGAGGCCGGCGGCCTGGCCAAGGCCGAGAGCAGTCTGCGGCTCCGCCTCGGAGAGGCCCCCTACCTCGGGCTGGACGGCGGCCTGAACCTGGACCCGAACCTGTTGCCCCAGGAGCTGACCACGGTGTGGGACGGCGCGGCGAGCTTCGCCCTGGACCTGCGCCAGACCGGTGCGGCCCGCTGGCAGTTGCAGCGGCTGCAGCTCGACGCGGGCCCCAGCACCCTGGAGGCCGATGCCGACCTGGACTGGGACAGCGGCGCCCTAGCCGCCCATGCGCGCCTGAGCCTGGAGGAACTTGCCGCCCTCGCGCCGCTGACCGGCAGCGAGCTGGCGGGTGCCCTGGCCCTTGAACTGACCCTGGGCGGCAGCCTCGACGATCCCCGGGCCGAGCTGTTGCTAACGGCGATGGCCTGCAACTGCCCGGGGCCGAAATCGCCGGCTCGAGAGCCGGTTTCAGGCCCGGCTGCTGGGTCCCCTGGAGCAGGGCTATGCCGGGGTCAGGCTGGACGGGCGGGGCGGCGCCCGGGGGCTGCGTCTGGCGGCCCTGCCGGAGCTGGACCAGCAACGCCTCGACTGGGAGTTGGATCTGGAGGCCCCCGCCGAGGGCGCTGCCGAGCTGCGCTCCCTGCGCCTGCGCGGCGGTCCCCTGCACGCCGACCTGGCGGGCGAGATCGATCCCGCCAGCCTGGCCGGCAAGCTGCGTCTGCAGGCCGGCTGGGACGACCTGACCCGGCTTGCCGAGGCCACCGGCAGCCCCCTGGCTGGCGCTGTGGGGCTGACCCTGGATGCCGAGCTGGCGGCCGATCTGGCCCAAGTCCTGGTCGACCTCCAGGCCCAGGGCAGCCGCCTCCAGGGCCTGCCCCCGGCGGTTGCGGCCCTGCTCGGCACCGAGCCCGGCTTGAGCGCCAAGCTGGAGCTAAGGGAACTCCATCAGGCCCGCCTGCAAGGATTGCAGTTGGATGCGGCCGGCCTGACCCTGAGCGGTGACGCCGAAACTGACCTGGAGACCCAGGCTCTGGCCGGCCGCTTTGACCTGCTGGTGGCCGACTTGGCGCCCCTGGGCGAGGCCCTGGCCTCGCCCATGGCCGGCAACCTGGCTCTGGAACTGGAGTTGAGCGGCAGCACCCAGGCCCCCGCCTTGGTGTTGCAGCTGCGCGGCCGCGAGCTGCTGGCCGCCGGACTGGCACTGCAGGAGCTGGATCTGGACGCGACCGCCGCTGACCTGCTGAATGCCCCCGCCGGTAGTCTGCAATTGCGCCTGGGGCCGGCGGACGAGGCCCTGACCCTGGCCAGCGGCTTTCAGCTCCAGGGGCAGCAGCTGGAGCTGTCGGCGCTGCGTCTGGACGGCCCGGCCACCGAGTTCGAGGGCGGGCTCAGCGCCGACCTGGCCGGTCCGCTGATGGACGGGACCCTGAGCGGCGCTGTCGAGGACTTGGCCGCCCTCGGCTTCTGGCACCGACACCTCGGGCCTGGCCGGCAGCCTCGCGCTGGAACTCCAGCTCAGCCCCCAGGCCGCGGCCCAGGACCTGCGCCTGAAACTCGACGGCGAGGGCTTGAGCCCGGGAGTCGGCCACTTGGAGACCCTGGGCCTGAACCTGGCGCTGGCGGACCTGTTCGGCCAACCGGTGCTGCAGGCCGAGCTGCTGGGCCAGGGCTTCGACCACCCGGACGTGCCCCTGGAGCGCATCCAGATCAAGGCCGACGGTGCGCTCACCGACCTGAGTCTGGCGCTGGAGCTGAACGGCGACGGCGAGCTGATCGAAAGGCTCAGCGCAGCCGCCCGGATCCGCCAATCGGCGGGTCGCACCGAGGTCGAGTTGGCGGCCCTCGACGGCCAGCTTTTGGGCCGCCCCCTGCACCTGCAGATGCCGGCGCTGCTGGTGAGCGCCCCCGAGCGGTTGGCCGTGGAAGGACTCGACCTGCGGCTGGGCGCGGGCAGTCTCCAGGCGGCCGGGGAACTGGGGCGCGCCAAGGCCGACCTGCGGGCCGAGATCCAGGCCCTGGAATTGGCGCCCTTCGCCCGCCTTGGCGGCTTGGTGCTGGAGGGCCGGGCCGATGCCCAGCTGCGGCTGACGGGCAAACCCGAGCGGCCCGAGGCGGCGCTGGAACTGCAGCTCAGTGAGCTGAGCTGGCCCGCGGGCCGCGAGCAGGGCCTGGCCCCCAGCAGCTTCGACCTGAAGGCCGGAATCGCCGGCGGGCGCCTGCAGGCCGAGCTGAGTAGCCAGGCCTTGGGCGAGGAACCGTTGCGGGCCAGTGCCGCCTTGCCGATCGAGTTCGCCCTGCAGCCCTTCGCCTTTGCGCTGGCGCAAGATGCCCCCCTGAACGGCAGCCTCAGCGGCGGCATCGACCTGGCCCGCCTCAGCGAGCTGTTGTTGCTCGACAACCAGACCCTGGCCGGCCTGCTGCGCCCGGACCTGCGCCTGTCCGGCACCCTGGATGCGCCCGGGCTGGACGGCGCCCTGAGCCTGAGCGGGGGTCGCTACGAGAACGGCCTGGCCGGGGTGCTGATCGAGGACATCGAGCTTGACCTCCAGGCCCGTGGCCGCGAACTGGTGCTGACCCGGTTGAGCGCCAGCGACGGCGAGGACGGCAGCCTGAACGGCGAGGGCCGGGTGGTCCTGGGGCGGGTTGGCGATCTGAGTTATCAGGCGCGCCTGGATCTGCGGCAGATGGAGCTGGTGCGCAGCTACGAGGCCAGCGCCACCCTCAGCGGCGGCCTCGACCTGTCGGGCGACCAGGTGGCGGCGAGCGTCAGCGGCAAGCTGACCCTGGACCAGGCCGAGATCCTGATCCCCGAGGGCGGCGGGCCCGATGTGCCGGTGCTGGAGGTGGTCGAGGTGCACTCGCGCGAAGGCCTCGACCGCCAAGGCTTTCGCCGCCGCGACGACGACGGCTTCGCAGTGCAGCTCGACCTGGGGCTGGATATTCCGGCACGAGCGTTTGTGCGCGGGCGGGGACTGGAATCGGAATGGCGCGGCGCACTCGAGGTGAAAGGCGACGCCAGCCGGCCCCAGGTGCTGGGCGAGCTGCGGGTGCAACGGGGCCGGATCGACTTCCTCGACCGCACCTTCACCCTGGCCGAGGGGGTGGTCGACTTCCACGGCGGTTGGCCGCCAATCCCGGACCTGCGCATCCGCGCCGAGTCTCAGGGTCGCGACGTCCTCGGTATTATCAATATCACCGGCCCGGCCGACGATCCGGATCTCAAGCTCGAAAGCCAGCCGGCCCTGCCCGAAGACGAGGTGTTGGCTCGCCTGCTGTTCGACCGTCCGCTGGATGAAATCACGCCGGCGCAGGCTTTGCGTTTGGCCTCTGCGCTGCGGGGTCTCGCCGGGGGAGGTGGTGGAATGACCCTGATGGATGAGGCCCGCGGTAGCCTGGGTCTGGACACGCTCGACTTCGAGGCCGGGGGCGCCGAAGGCAGCTCGGTCAAGGCCGGAAAGTACCTGCGTGAAGACGTCTACCTCGAGGTGGTGGGCGGCGTGGGTGAAGGCGGCAGCAAGGCCCGGGTGGAGTGGGACTTAACTCCCAGCATCTCGGTGGAGAGTTCGGTAGACCAGGAGTCCAGGTCCGCGTTCGGGTTGAACTGGAAGCTGGATTACTGAGCCCGGCGGAGATGCGGGCCGCCCCGGCCAGTCGTGGTAGCATCCTGGGCCGATCCCCAATCCCCAGCCAAGCCCAGGAGGTCCAGGCATGAAGATCAGCATTATCGTCGGCAGTCACCGTGCCCAGTCGCAAAGCGCCAAGGTGGGGCGCCATATCGAGCGCAGCCTGCGCGAACTGGGGCTTTGCGAGCAGACCTGGACCCTCAATATGGCCGACTTCCCGCTGCCCCTTTGGGAGGAGAAAATCTGGGACGGCGACCCCGAGTGGCAGGCGCGCCTGGGGCCGGTCTCGGAGCAGTTGGCTGGCAGCGACGCTTTCGTGATCATCGCCCCGGAGTGGCACGGCATGGTGCCGTCGGGGCTGAAGAACTTCTTTCTGATGTGGGGCAAGGGCGAGCTGGCCCACAAACCGGCGTTGATCGTCACAGTTTCTTCCGGTGACGGCGGCGGCTATCCGGTGGCCGAGCTGCGCATGAGCAGCTACAAGAACAACCGCATCTGCTACATTCCGGAGCAGTTGATCGTGCGCAACGTGGAGTCGGTGCTGAACGAGCAAGGCGAGGCGAGAACGACCCGGACGCGGACCCTTACTTCCGCGAGCGCACCGCCTTTGCCCTGCGCATCCTGCGCGAATATGCCCTGGCCCTGCAGGCGGTGCGCGCCAGCGGTCTGACCTTCGACCCCCGCTTCAAGAACGGGATGTAGCCCGGCCCCCCTTGCATTTTCGAACCCCGCGCCCAATGTGGGAGGCATCGACCGCGCCAGCGGTGACCAGATTCAGGGTGGCGGGGAAAGACCGACCATTTTAGTTGGGGAAATGTCCGGGATCGGGTAGAATGCCCGCCGTTTTTTTCTACATCGCCGGCCCGCTGGGCGCGGTACGCAGGAGACAGAAACAAATGTCCGAGCTGACGAAAGAGCAGATCGAAGCCTCGATCAAGGAATACATCGAGCCCCACCTGGGGTCCGACCTGGTGAGCGCCAAGGCAATCAAGAATATCGCCATCGACGGTGACAAGGTGAAGGTCGAGGTGGTGCTTGGCTTCCCGGCCAAGGGCGTGCAACAGGCCATCGCCGATGCGGTCAAGGCCCGCGTCGAGGCGGTCGACGGGGTGAGTTCCGCTGAGGTCAGCGTCGGCTGGAAGGTGGTTGCCCACTCGGTGCAGAAGTCCCTGAAGCCGATCGACAACATCAAGAACATCATCGCCGTGGCCTCCGGCAAGGGCGGGGTAGGCAAGTCCACCACCGCGGTCAATCTGGCGCTGGCCCTGTCTGCCGAGGGCGCCACCGTGGGCATCCTCGACGCCGACATCTACGGCCCGTCCCAACCCCGCATGCTGGGCATCTCCGCCAAGCCGGAGTCCAAGGACGGCAAGACTTTGGAGCCGCTGAACAGCTACCACCTGCAGGCCATGTCCATCGGTTTCCTGATCGACGAGGAGACGCCGATGATCTGGCGCGGCCCGATGGTCACCCAGGCCCTGGAGCAGTTGCTCAACGACACCAACTGGGCGGACCTGGACTACCTGGTCATCGACCTGCCCCCGGGCACCGGCGACACCCAGCTGACCCTGGCCCAGAAGGTGCCGGTGTCCGGCGCAGTGATCGTCACCACGCCCCAGGACATCGCCCTGCTCGACGCCCGCAAGGGCCTGAAGATGTTCGAGAAGGTGGAGGTGCCGGTGCTCGGCATCGTGGAGAACATGAGCATCCACATCTGCTCCGAGTGCGGCCACGAGGAGTCACATTTTCGGCACCGGAGGCGGCCAGGCCATGTCCGACCAGTATGGCATCGACCTGCTCGGCCAGCTGCCCCTGGACATCCGCATCCGCGAGGAGACCGACGGCGGCAAGCCCACCGTGGTGGCCGAGCCGGAGGCCCGCATCTCCCAGATCTACCGCGAGATCGCCCGCAAGACCGCGGCCAAACTGTCCATGCAGGCCAAGGACTACGCGGCCAAGTTCCCGTCCATCGTGATCCAGAACAACTGATCGCGCCGGCGTTTGCGGTGTAACCGAGAAGCCGGGCTTTGCCCGGCTTTTTCATTTGGTGCCAGATCAATACTTCAAGCGGAATCTCCTTCCCGCCCCCCGTCAACACCACTGTCAGCTCATCGCGCCGGCTTGACCACGTCAGCCAGGACCTTCTCCAACATATCCCGAAGGTTTGTCAGACAGCATCTAGCCCGGCTGAAAATGTTGTCCCCGGCTATTGCTTGCTACTTGCATCTAGCGATTGCTTGCCACGCGAGCTAAGCTTCAAGAACATCGTGCAGCTGTGGCCCCATTGGCGCCGCTCAGGAAGCGACTGTGATGAGCAGCGTCGCACCACGCTGCTGATTCTGATTGCTCACCGCGGGTTGGAAACCGGCCCGGAAGAATCGAGCCAAGAGACGTGGAACGACGCGATAATCCCTATCCACTCTTAACCACAGCCCGCTCTGACGCCAGCGCTGAGGTTCGAAAACACGGCCATCCGAACAAGCTTGAGTAAGTGCTATTCCGTACCGACCAATCTATTTCCGATACACTTTCTCGCCGGAAGTTGCTTTAGGTATTTCCCATGTCTGATTCTAATGCACTCGATTGTTATAGATTTCCGCTGAGTCCCGGGCCAGCTCTCGGTAGCGGGTGGAAAACGGTATTGGTGACGCCTGAGTCGCGGGCTGAGGTTTCCTATCTGGCGGCTGACCCGGGCGACGGCTTGTGGACCGCGGGGCTCGCAATTCGAAAGTACTCATTTGCGACGCGGAGTTTTGAGATTATTTTCGATCTCCGTACACTAACGATAGCCCCAGTTTCAGCAACGATGTGCTGGGCTGTCGCGTTCGACACTGAAGAGACATATGTCGTTCGCGCCAGCGAAGAGGACGGCATAGAACGCATGCCGCCACTGCCGCGGGATGAGTTTCCGTACATCATTACCGCTGCGCCGGACGGCACGGTGTGGGTGCGGGCCATCGGTAAGGCTGTGTTTTTGCTGCAGCCAGATGGTGCAGGGTGGGAGGAGATTGCAATGGACGGCATAGACGTTGAAACAATATCCGCTGCTTCTCGGAATTCGGTCTGGCTCCTGGGTAGGAAAGGCAAACAGACCGCGATCTGGCGTTACGATCCAGAACGTAAAGGGTGGATTGTCTGTTTGTCTTTGCCTGGCGACCACAAATACGGGCTTGTCGCCTGTGCCGACGAAACGGTCTGGCTGGTTTGCATCAAAGCGGGTGTTTCCACGGTTTCCCAGTTGGTGGACGGCAGCTGGATACCGATAGTCGAGGATACCGGCATGTCGCTCGACATGCAGGGGCGGTTAGCCGCCGGTTCTGCAAACCGTCTCTATACAAAATCCAGAGTACGAGTCCTCTTTGGAGAGTTCGTTGCTTATTCGGTCGGCGTACCAGAGCGTTTTGCAACGCCATGGCCGTTCCAGACTCAGGAAGAGCAGGCTGCTTATGAGCACATCTCCCGACAACTTGGCATCGTCGGATTGGCAGGTGTACGCGGCGAATACGACAACCGTAACCAACCTTTCGACAGCTGGCGGGTCGATATCCACCGAATGGAGCGGCCCCCGGAAATTGCGGAGGCGGGCTGGGATGCGACCGTCGATTTGTTGCTGGACGAACTCGAAAGTGTCATCGCCGTCAACAACTTGTTTCGCAATCTGCGTGATCTCAATACGCAAATTGCTGTTGTCAATGCCACTATTCTACCAGGTGTTGAAGAGACGGTAGGACTCAGCCACGAATCACCCGTCGATGAACAACGCTGGATCGAGCTTGCGTACGGAGCCATGTTCAATGGAGCGCTGCGAGCGATTTACGGTGCATTGCCCCCGCCCTACAACACCGTAGCAGGAATCGTCTCGGCGGGGATTTTTGCTGCCATCGGTGATTGTACGCATTCTGAAGGATCGGATCCTGACGCAAAGCTGAAGCTCAAATTCTCAGAACTCACCCGCGAGACCGCCGAGCTGTTTCTGCGTAGCAACGAAGCAAACGACCGTGCACAGCACAGAATTCTAAAGGACTGTGGCCGACTGAATCTTGCCGGGAAAGCCATCCGTTCCGGAATCTGGTCCTGGCCCACTCAACAATCCACCGAGATTGCCAGACTGACGTCCGCGGCCTTCGAACTCTGCTTCTACAAATCGCTCGTG
Source organism: uncultured Gammaproteobacteria bacterium (assembly GCA_963753615.1). Classification (GTDB taxonomy): domain Bacteria; phylum Pseudomonadota; class Gammaproteobacteria; order Chromatiales; family Chromatiaceae; genus CAVWCW01. Next base: position 64,089 of record CAVWCW010000022.1, on the reverse strand, counting down.
CCAGCCAGATGGCAGGTCGTATGGTGGAAAAAATGGTGGGTCAACAATACGCTCCAACCACCGTATCCGATCCGGATAAAGGCCCCAAAGCATGCGGCCTTGTGGGAATGCCAAGGGGACCCGATGCAACATATGCTTTGTGATGTCTGGGTCTGCAATGGCCTGGGCGCAGGCACGCACGCTGCAAACTCCCTGGAACCGTTTCCGAGCGAAGCGTTGATGAATTATCTCTTCAACGAACTGAAAGCGAATCGAGAAGATTTCTTCAGAGTCGAGGACGGATGGTCGCTCTGTTCGATTCAAGGTGCACCAAGTACCTCAACGTTACACTCAGAGCGCGCAATTCTGGAAGGGATCGGTAGAGACTGGCTGGGGGCGAAAGAAGAGGTCCCTTCAGCGGCAGCGCAGTTTCTCGCGGCGTCCGAACGTCGCCGGATCTGAGGCATTAACGGTGTTTCACCATCCAGGCCTGCGCTCTGCATGCAGGGGGGAGGCTTTGGAAAATATTCGGCAGTAGGCCACGGTTTAACAGGAAAATTCGCGGACAACGATAGAACCGATTGAGGGGACAGGTTCGATATATTTCCCGGTTGCCCCTCAGGACATGGCGAAAGCGAAGGCGAAAGAAAGAGACAGGGGCCAGGCGCGAATATTTTTTCAGATTCGGTTTTCGCGAAAACAATTCGAGCCCACTTAGCCCCTGCGTGTAAGCCACTGCAAAGAAGCGATCTCGGGCCTGGCAGGAGAACTCAACGCACGCTGAATTCCAGCGTCGTGACATGCTCTTAGTCACCGCTGCGCAGCTCACTGACGAGGCTGTAGTCGCCAGAAACGGGCGCTGTGAGTACCTGCAGAGACTTGGTGATCCGCTCGCCGGGCGGGATCTCCAGGCTGCGCCGCTCACTCTGATAAAGTCGTTTTTGGCCCTGCCGAATCTCGTAGTAGAATTCCACGCTGCTGGACCGGTTCCCGGACAGGCTCAGTTCCCAGTATCTGGTGTCAGAGTGCACTTTTTTATACCAAAATGTTTACCCTGACCTCACTTCCTGGGGCCTGGCTCGAATATTTATCCAAATTCGGTTTTCGTAAAAACAATTCGGGCCTGGTCCCTTAGTTCCATTAAGTGGCATATTTGGTGTATTTGGTAAACTGTCACCGTAATTCCTGTCACCGTAATTCCGCGTGCTGGCGCCTATCCGGCAACGCGTCGCAAGCCCGCCTCCAGCACGTTCGTGGACACGCCGGCGACGGGATGTTCCAATCCTGGGTGGATTGGGCAGGCCCAATAACGTGGTACGTCCCCTATTACGCGAACCCCCTTAACCCAAAATCGGACAGAACGCAGACAATCCTCAAAAGATAGAAAAACCCCGCCAGAATGAAGCGAGGCGGGGCATTATGATGATACTAGCCGTAATGCTTGCGCATTAGAATTTACCGAGTCCCGGACCTACAGGACTTCGAACCTGAACACCATGCTCGCCTAGGCAGCTGTCGTTGGATACTTCCTGGATAACCGCGAACTGGTCCCAGATCTCATCGCCGATTAAACCGCCATCCGCCGTATACCAATGACCGTCCATCAAGCTAGCATCATTAGGCACTGCGACAATCTTTACGAAATAAAGCCATGAGCAGTCTTCACCGTTCTCCTCATATATACCCGATATGTGATTGGTCAACCATGCGCCAGATCCGATATAGGAATCAAAGCCATAGTGCCGGTCGAGTAGACTGTCATTGTCACAATCCTTATTGTCAAGCCAGGCATCATTCCACTTCATCGCCAATTTATCGTCTTTAAAAGGCTGGCACCAATCGGCATCGCGATACGCATCGCAGTAGTAGCCACCAAACTTACGCGCCTGGTAGTTGTATCCCCACACATCATATCCGACTTCTATTACGCTGCCGTCTGACGCATAGATTTTGCCGCTCTGGATAGTTTCACACGTCGCAGGTTTGGCAGCCCATGAGAGGTTGGTTAATGTAAGCGCTATGATCGCGAACGCTACAATTGTGGTCGTCTTCTTCATCGTATGTAATTCCCGGGTTAATCCCTATGAAGAAACCTGTCACTTGTTCAAAATTCGTAACAGGCTGGTTACACGTAGTGAAAGCACTAAATGCATAGCTGAGGATAAGCCAAAAACCATAGGCGTACTAACAGATTATTGACGAGGGTCAATGGAAGCGCGTAGCCTGCGTCTGACAATATCGATATCCTGGATTGCCCGCCGTCTACATGAGCAGTTCCCACGCTCAGGGTCCCCAGTCTATGTTCTAGCCCGCTTGGACCGCAGCCAGCTGGTAGGCCTTCCACGTCGGCGCGTTTATCACGGCTAGGCGGCTTCCGGATTCTTGCCCGCGTTTTCCATGTCCTCGGGCGTAATCCCTGCAGGCACTGGGCGACCGCTACGCCATCTACAGCTTCTCCGGCACCACCCGCACAAGCCAACTGCTGGGTGACACCGAGGCCCGCCGCGACGGCCTCCATCCCTTCAGCATCACTGCGGGAATATTCGCGGACAAACCACTGTTACACGCTGTCAAACTGTACCAAGAGAAGCACATAAACGTGAACCATCCCCTATTGTCGCGATGATTCTTGGAAGTCGAGCCATAGCTTGCGGCGAGCACAGACAGAAATTAGTGTAAATGGTAAGGTGTCACCGTTATTCCACCGTTATTCTCAAGGTGTCACCGTTATTCTCGTTGGCGTCGATAGCGAAAGCCGGGCTTTGCCCGGCTTTTTCTTTTGCGGTTTAATGGCGCTTTTGCCCGCAAACTTCCGTGCCCATGATCGAACTCATGCCCGGCCCCTGGGCCAGCGCCCTCGGCGAGGAACTGCGCCAGCCCTATATCCGGGAGCTGGACGCCTTTCTGGAGCAGGCCGAGGCCGACGGCGAGACGGTGTTCCCGCCCCGGGCGCAGCGCTTCGCCGCCTTCCAGGCCACCGCTCCGGAGCAGGTGCGGGTGGTGATCCTGGGCCAGGACCCCTATCCGACCCCGGGCCACGCCCACGGCCTGGCCTTCTCGGTGCAGCCGGGGGTCGCGCCGTTGCCCAAATCGCTGAAGAACATCTACAGCGAGCTTGCCGACGACCTGGGGGTGAGCAACCTGTCCGGCCACCTTGGGCCCTGGTGCGAGCAGGGGGTGCTGCTGCTGAACTCGGTGCTGACGGTGGCCGCCCGGCAACCGGGCAGCCACGCCAAGCGCGGCTGGGAGCGATTTACCGACGCGGTGATCCGCCACCTGGACCAGTCCCGGGACGGCCTGGTGTTCCTGCTCTGGGGCGCCTATGCGCAGAAAAAGGGCAAGGCCATCGACCGCGGCCGCCATCTGGTGATCGAGAGCGCCCATCCCTCGCCTCTGTCCGCCTACCGCGGTTTTTTCGGCAGCCGGCCGTTTTCCCGTATCAACGACTACCTGACCAGCCGCGGGCAGCCGCCCATCGACTGGCGCACCTGAGACCCAATTAGAAACTAGAGGTAACCATGCACAACGAAGAAGCCTACCTGGACATGCTGCGGCGCATCCTCGATGAAGGGACCTACCGCAAGCCCGACGACGAGGAAGGGCGCTACGAGCTGTTCGCCCAGCCCCTGCGCTTCGATCTCAGCGCCAGCAAGCTGCCGTTGATGACGACCAAGAAGGTGTTCTTCAAATCGCTGGCGGTGGAGATGCTGTGGTTTCTAAACGGCTCCCAGGACATCGAGATGCTGAAGCAGAACAAGGTCGGCATCTGGAACATCTGGGCCAACGAGCAGGGGGTGGTGGGGCCCCTGTACGGATTCCAGTGGCGGCACTGGCGCATCGACCCGGCAGTGCGCCAGCACTACGGCGGGGCCGAGGAGATCGACCAGATGGCCCAGGTGATGAAGACCCTGGCCGAGCGCCCCGAGGCGCGCAGCCACATGGTCACCGCCTGGCGCCCAGACCACCTCAAGCTGATGTCGATCAAGCCCTGCCACATCCTGCTGCAGTTCTACCGGGTCGATGGCAAGGTCAGCCTGATGCTGACCCAGCGCTCCTGCGATGCCTACCTGGGGGTGCCCTTCAATATCGCCCAATACTCCCTGCTAACACACATGGTGGCCCACCAGTTGGGCTGCGAAGCCGGCGAGTTCATCTGGGTCGGCGGCGATGTGCATGTGTACGAAAACCACGTGGAGCAGGTCCGCGCCCAGTTGGATAAGCCGATTCACGGGGTGCCGACCCTGCACATCAAGCGCAAGCCCGAGGACCTTTTCTCCTACCGCTATGACGACTTCGAGGTGCGCGACTATGTGCATGCCGAGTACGTGCCGGCGGAGGTTTCGCCCCAGGGCCAGCCGGGCAAGGGGATACTGCTGGGCGAGTACGACTGCGACTGCAAGCCGCGGGGTTGAACCTATCGCGGCTGCAAGCCGCTCCCACAAAGCGCCAACCGTTGTGGGAGCGGCTTGCAGCCGCGACAACCAAGCGTGAATAGGTATGGAGATTGCCGTGAAGAAGACCGACTACCTGTCCTGGCACAGCTATTTCATGTCTATCGCCATCCTCTCGGCGTTCCGCTCCAAGGACCGTAAGACCCAGAACGGGGCCTGCATTGTCGACCGCGACAACCGCATCATCGGCATCGGCTACAATGGCCTGCCCCGGGGCTGCGACGACGATGACCCCGCCTACTGGGGCGACGAGGACGACAGCGACGTGCTGCGTTCCAAGCACACCTACGTGGTGCATGCGGAAAAGAACGCCATCTACAACTGTATGGCGCAGGACATGCGCGGGGCTTGTATGTACGTCACCCAGTTCCCCTGCAACACCTGCGCCCAGGCGATTATCCAGGTTGGCATCGAGCGCGTGATCTACCGCAACCAAAAGCCCCATCACGAGCCGATGAATCGGGCGGTGCTGAAGATGTTCGGTGACGCCGGGATCGAGGCCCAAGGCTATGATGATTTGGGGATTCCGGATGCGGAGTTCGTTCAGCGCTTGGAGGGGCTGCAGGGCTAGGCGTTGCTTCGCCTGAGCAGCACCCGCTTTGTAGCGTTGCCAATGACCAAACCGATAATCGGCGCCCAGCACCAGTTCCATGATCCGGATTTCGTGGCGGGTTGGGCCGACCGCTTCGTACCCACTCCGGCGCGCATGGCTCTGTTCGAGCGCATGCACGCAGAGCTTGCCGCCGCCCTGCCGCCGGATGCGACCCTGGTCGAGCTGGGGGTCGGGCCGGGTTACCTGGCAGAGTACCTGCTGGCCGCTCTGCCGGAGGTGCGCTATTGGGGAGTCGATTTTTCCCGCCCCATGCTCGAACTGGCCGGCAGACGGCTGCGGGCGCACGGCCCGCGGCTCGGCTTGGTGCGCGCCGATCTTCTGGCCGACGCCTGGGGGCAGCGCATCCCCGAGTCCATCGATGCGGTGGTTACCACCTGGTCCCTGCACGATCTGGGGAGTCAGGCCAATGTCGAAGCCGTTTATCGAAGCTGCGCGCGCGAACTCCGGGCCGGCGGCATCCTGCTGAACGGCGACTTCATCAAACCGGACGACACCGCACACGAGTTCGAGGCCGGCAGATTCGAGATCGATCGGCATCTCGAGCTGTTGCGGGACGCGGGCTTTGTCCAAGCCGAGTGCCTGCTGGTGCTGGAGCGAGAGATCGAGGCCCCCACCGCGGCGCAAAATTACGCTTGCTTCAGGGCGGTACGTTAGACCAGCCCGGATTCCTCCGTCGATTCGGGCTCGATCAACGCTGGCCGCTCCAGGGGCCGGCCGTCCAACAGAACGCGCCCGCGGTCCAGCCGCAGGCGCCCTTGGGCAAACCAGTCCACCGCCAGCGGGTAGATGCGGTGCTCCTGGCGCAGCACCCGGGCGGCCAGGGTTTCGGGGTCGTCGCCGCGCAGCACCGGCACCCGGACTTGGATGATCACCGGACCGCCGTCCAATTCCTCGGTGACGAAGTGGACGCTGGCGCCGTGCTCGCGCACCTCGGCCTCCAGGGCCCGCTGATGGGTGTGCAGGCCGCGGAACTCGGGCAGCAGGGAGGGGTGGATATTCAGCATCCGGCCCTGGTAACGCTGCACGAAGCCGGGGCTTAGGATGCGCATGAAGCCGGCCAGCACCACCAGGCCCGGTTGGTAGGCGTCGATGCGCTCGGCCAGGGCGGCGTCGTAGCTTTCCCGGTCCGCGTAGCCCTTGTGGCTCAGGACTTGCGTGGGGATGCCGGCGCGCCGGGCCCGCTCCAGGCCGTAGGCGTCGGACCGGTTGCTGATCACCGCGGCAATGCGCGCCGGCAGGCCGTTGGCGGTGGCGTCGATCAGGGCCTGCAGATTGCTGCCGCTGCCCGAAATCAGCACCACCACCGACAGTTCGGCGGGCGCGTGCATCAGGCGATCTCGACCGCGGGTTCGCCGGAGCTGGCCTCTATCCGGCCTAGGGTCCAGACCCGTTCGCCCTGGGCGCGCAGGACCTCGGCGCCGCGCTCGGCGTCGGCGGCGGCCAGGCACACCACCATGCCGACCCCGCAATTGAAGGTGCGCAGCATCTCCGGCTCGGCGATATTGCCCTCGGCCTGGAGCCAGCGGAATACCTCCGGGCGCTCCCAACTGGCCGCGTCGATCACCGCCTTGGTGCCGGCGGGCAACACCCGCGGCAGATTCTCCGACAGGCCGCCGCCGGTGATGTGGGCCAGGCCGTGGATCTCCAACTCCGCCCCCAGGGCCAACAGGGACTTGACGTAGATTCGCGTCGGCGCCAGCAAGGCCTGCCCCAGGCTGGTGTCGCCGAGCGGCTGGTTCAGCTCCGCGCCGCTGACCTCGAGCACCTTGCGGATCAGGGAGTAGCCGTTGGAGTGGGGCCCGGAGGAGGCCAGGCCCAGCAGCACATCCCCCGGCTGCACGCGCTGCGGCTGGATAATGCGGCTCTTTTCCACAATGCCGACGCAGAAGCCCGCCAGGTCATAGTCGCCGGCCGCGTACATGCCCGGCATCTCGGCGGTCTCGCCGCCGGTGAGCGCCGCCCCGGCCAGTTCGCAGCCGCGAGCGATGCCCTTGACCACGTCGGTGGCCACCTCCAGGTCGAGCCGGCCGGTGGCGTAGTAGTCGAGGAAGAACAAGGGCTCGGCCCCGGTCACCACGATGTCATTGGCGCACATCGCCACCAGGTCGATGCCGATGCTGTCGTGAATACCGAGCTGCAGGGCCAGCTTGAGCTTGGTGCCGACACCGTCGGTGCCGGACACCAGCACCGGCTCCCGGTAGCGGTCCAGGGGCAGCTCGAACAAAGCGCCGAAGCCGCCCAGGCCGCTGAGCACCCCGGGGCGAAAGGTGCTCTGGACGATGGGCTTGATGCGCTCCACCAGGCTGTTGCCGGCATCGATATCGACGCCGGCGTCCCGATAGCTCAGGGAATCCGGGGTTTGGCTTTGGGTCACGGGAAGGCTCCGGGAGGGCTGAGGGTAAGTATTTGGATGTTACCAAGCTTGCCCGATGCAGGAAAACTTCGGCGACCGACTTTTAGACAGCCCGCAGGGACCAAGTTACAATCGAAAAGGTCAACCTGACCTGTTTTTCGAAGCCTGCACCCATGCCCAGTTCGCTGCAGCCGCATCGCCGGCACCCGCTTCTCCCCCTGCCGATCCTGCTTTGCTGGCTGTTGCTGGCGGCGCCCGTCGGCGGATATGCCGCCACCGTCGACGGCCTGTTCAGCGCCGAGGTGCCGGTGGCCGGGCGCCAGACCGAGCAGCGCAACCAAGCCATCGCGGCGGCCTATGCCTTGGTCCTGGGCAAGGTCAGCGGTTACCCCCGGATCGCAGAGCGTTCCGAACTGGCTGGCGATCTGGGGGATGCGCCGCGCTACGTGCAGCAGTTCCGCTACCGCAACGACCCCGAGCAACTGGAGGCCGGCGTGGCCGAACCGGCCCAGCTGTTGCGGGTGCAGTTCGACGCCAATGCCGTGATGCGGGTGCTGCGCGAACACCGGCTGCCGATCTGGGGAAGCACTCGCCCGGCAGTTCTGGTATGGCTGGGGCTGGAGCAGGGCGGGCGCCGCAGCCTGGCCAGCGCCGAGGCGGCGCCGGATGCCTGGGCGGCGCTGCAACGCGGCGCCGAGGCCCGGGGCCTGCCCCTGCTGTTGCCCCTGTTCGATCTGGAGGATCATTCTCAGCTGGAGGCCGGCGACCTTTGGGGGGATTTCGAGTCACGCATCCGCGCCGCCTCCGCCCGCTATGCCCCGGACGCCACCCTGGTGGTCGCCGCAAGCCAACGCGGCGGGGGCTGGCGGCTGCGCTGGACTTTGTATGAGGACGACGACAAGACCGAGTGGAACACCGCCGGCGACCTGGAGCAGGCCCTGGCCGCCGGAGTCGAGCGCAGCGCCGACGTGCTGGTGGCTCGGTACGCCCCGATGGGCTCTGGGGTCAGCGCCGAGACCCTGCAACTGCGGGTCACAGGGGTCGAAGACTTGGCCGGCTACGGCCGTCTCCAGGCTCAATTGCAGGGGCTGGACATCGTGGAGCGGGCACGCCCGCTGCTGATCGAGCCCGAGAGCAGTCTATTCGAGCTGCAATTGGCGGGCAGCGTGCAAGCCCTGGAGCAGGCGCTGGTCCTGGGCGGTCTGCTGGAGCCCGCCGGGCAGGGCCAGGCAGAACCCGGCCGCCTGGAATACCGGATGCGCCCGTGAAACCGCGGGACATACCTAACCTGCTCACCGTTCTGCGGTTTTTCTTTGCGCCCGTCATCGTCTACTTTCTGCTGCGGCGCCAGTTCACAGAGGCGCTGATCCTGTTCGCCGTCGCTGGCTTCACCGACGGCCTGGACGGCTTTCTGGCCAAGCACTACCGTTGGCAGAGCCGGCTCGGCTCGATCCTGGACCCGCTGGCGGACAAGGTGCTGCTGCTTACCGCGTTGGTCTGCCTGGCCTGGCTCGAATTGATCCCCTGGTGGTTGTTCGCCGCGGTGATCCTGCGCGATCTGGTGATCGTGGCCGGCGCCCTGACCTACCACTTCCGGGTCGAGCCCCTTGACGCCGCCCCGACCCTGATCAGCAAGCTCAATACCCTGGTGCAGATTCTGCTGGTGATTCTGGTGGTCTGCGACGCCGGTCCCTTTGACCTGCCTGACGCCCTGATCCAGATCCTGGTCTGGGCTACCCTGGCCACCACCCTGCTGAGCGGTGTGGACTACGTGGTGGTGTGGAACCGTCTGGCCCGCAGCAAGGGCTGGCGCAATCAGACGGGCAATTCGGCCGGCGATAAAGGAGATCACGCAACGGGGGGTTGACGGGGCCCGATGCGCCCGATCGCGGGGTGAAACCGGCGCTTGAGCACCCGCCGGGATGCCCCGAGCCGGCGGCGCGGCGAGACGGGAAAGCGCGGAAAAGAAATCGGGGCCCGCCGGCTGCCGGGCCCCGATTGGGCGGAGCGAGACCGATTATCCGGGCCCGGCGGCCAATCCAAACCGCCGCCGCGCCGCGGATGCGGGACGCGGTCCCGCGTCCCTTCCCTCGCCTAGTCCGCCAGGGTCTCCAGGAACAGGACCAGCTTCTGCTCTTGCGCCGGGCTCAGGCCGAGATTCCCGAGCTCGTCCCCGTTTACGGTCGACGGGACTTCCGCCTCGGGCCAGCAGTTGTTGGCGAGGGCGATTTGCGCCGTAGCGTCCTGGATTTCCAAGCTCTCACAACTGTCCTTCGCGTCGCGGGTGTTGTAGAAATGCACGATCTCGAAAATGGTCGCGAAGAAGCCGTTGTGACCGTATGGGGCCGTGCGGGATAGGTTGCGCAGCGACGAGACCTTGAACTTTCCTATCTCTTCCGTGGGATCGCAGGTCGGGCAGGCGGCATTCAACTGCGCTGTCTGACCCCCGAGTCCGGGGTCGATGGCCTGGGTTCCGGCCAGCTCGGCGATTCGGGGGTTCACCGGGATGCCCAGGTTGTCGTAGGTGAAGTCGGTGAGCATTGGGTTGTAGATTCCCGGCTCGTGGCCGCCGACCGGGTTGTTGGGGTCTTCCGCTTCAACGACATGATTCTCGGTTAGATGGCAGAGGTAGCACATGGCGCCGTTTTGCGCCCCTTCCGGTACTGTCGCCCCGCCTTGGATGTAGGAATCCGCGTTGAATATCGCCAGGCCGTCGGCCTCGTCGTAGCTGTAGACTTCGGATGTGAAACCGGCCGGCGGACCGGCGTATTTTCTGAATCCGTCTACTTCGTCAACACCGAACGCGCTGACGTCCCCTCCCTGCTCCTTGACGAAGTTGTCGAATTTTGATTTGAACTGGACCAGACGCTTCGACCGTTCGAAGGCGGCGATGGCGAGACTGGCGTTGTTGTAGGCCAGGTCTACGTTGTCAAAGGCGCCGGGTCCAAATTCCTTCTCGAATTTTTTCGCGTAGTCGGAGGTTCGGATGATGCCGACAACTTCCGCTTCTGAGCTCAACGCCATCTCCACCGGGTTCCCGAAAGGCCCTTTCGCCTGGTCGGCCAGCGGATCGCCGGTGGGGCCGGCTCCCAGGTCGCCGGTGGCGGTCACGTCCGTGCGCCCGGTCGCCCGGCCGTCCCAGAAGATTCCGCCCACGAACAATTCGCCGTCGTGGTGGAATACCGGGCTGAACCCGGCATAGGCGGCCGTCGGCGCGTTGCGCCCCCCGAACAGGGTGTCATCGGAGCCGTCGGACACCGGGAACATGTGGGGCGAGATGCGGTTCTCGGGATCGGCGAAACCCGCCGACGGGTCGTGGCAGGTCTCGCAGGACTGGTTTTCCACCAGGGACAGGTTCAAGTCCTCGTAAATGGCGCCGCCGACTTTTTCCAGATTAGAGATGGCGTGGGCCGGCACGGCGGCGAATGTAAATACCAAGCAGGAAACGGCGCATGTGAGACGCGTTTTCATCGGGTTCTCCTGATTTTTGCTGTTGGTTGTTTGGATCAGGTTGTTATTCGGATGCATTGAGCATCCAGCATTTTTTTAATGCAGCCCTCCCCGACCGTCATTGCGAATTGTGGAACGACTACGAAAACAAAGCGGTGCCATGATCCAGGTCAGTGAAAACGGCCAAAGGTGATTTCAGATTTGTGACGAAGTTACGGGATTTCGACGCCGGTTCATTCTCGTCTAGCGCATACCGTGCCAATCTGTGATAGCCCATTCGTGTTAGCCCTTTCCGGCTATATCCGATGGGACGCACCGGAAGCTATGATTATTAACGAATGATTCTCATTTAATATTCTGATGGTCTACGGGGCTGAGTCGCTGATCGTCGGTACAGGTGCTTATCCCCTTACAACGCCGTATCGGGAGGCGAAAATCGAAAAGCTTCATTTAATTTTTCTCGCAATTTCAATGCTGGCGCCTGTCGCCGGCGCGGGTGCGCTGGCGGATCCGGCGCCCGAGCCGGCCTATCGGCAGCTGGAAATGCGCCGCCTGTTCGAACCGACCGAGGGCGAGTTGCGCAACGAGGCCGCGGGCAGCGTGTATATCTACGAGGGGCTGACCGACCGGGCGGTCGAGCAGGCCATGAAAGAAGAATTCGAACGGGTCGATTCCATGATGTTCATCAATACCATCAGGACAGATGCGCAGGGGCAGCCGTTGCGCAACCCGGCAACCGGACAGATAGAAGCCGACGACGACTGCTGATTGAACGGGGGTGTCGGGAGGAACGCGAAAGCCCGACCGGTGTACGAGCACCGGATGAGTCGGCCGACTGTGCCACTGGCTTCGGCGTAGCGGTTGCAGTCGGTTTCCAAGCGGCTGCCTCCCACCCGGCGGCGCGGACGCATGCTGCGGCGGTGGCCGAAGGCGTTCGGACCGCAGCCCGGTTGAATGTTGCGCCGCTCACGCCCCCAACCCAGCTTGGGTTCCCGCAGCAGCCGCGGTTCTCCTCGCGGCTTCGGCGCGGGGCGAACTCGGGGTGAAGCCGTCTCTCGACGGTCCTCGACCGGCCCCTGGCACGACCCGAAACCTTCGAGACCAAGCCGCTGAGAACGGGGGCTTCCCGAACAAACCGGTAACGACTATACCCTGGACCGGGCTTGCCCCAGGTCAACCGATCGGCATGCCCGCGTTCCCAGCTTGCTCGGTGATGGGGCTGGCGTGCGGGTCCCCGCGGCCCGATGCCGCTCTTTCTCAGTGTGCCCGCCTTATTGAGCGGCGCGGCGACCGGCCGGCAAGCAGGCCGGGCGGGTCAGCGAGATGCTTTGGCGCCTGCCCGGGAGCATCGGCTCCGGCCTGTCCCTATGCACGCCAGCCCCTCGCCTGGCTGCGCCCTCGGTGCGGGTTTCGGGCGCTCGGCCCCGGCGCCAGCGCGGGAAACGGGGTTCGCGTTCAGTAAGCAGATCGAAGCGGCGGCTTGCAGCGCTCCGAGTTCGCGCCGGAAGGGTTGCCGAACGGATGCGCCCAGGCCGGCAAACGGTGACCCATTCGAGACCTATGGCGGGGCAGCATGGATCTACGGAACGCTGAGCAGGCGATAACCAATGGAATCTATGCCGGGGTGGCCTAGGTGATTCTCGATTTCGGGTTCTTGTTCCAAGCGCACGGGGAACAAACCGTTTCCTTTCTGACCTCCCAGCCGCAGAGGCTCGTCGGTGCAGTCATGGGCGCCGCCTGCATCGCGGGGATGTTCTACAAACCCCGGCTGGCGGTGTCGCTGTTTCTGCTGCTGCTCATACCCTTGATCTTGCGAGGAGCGTCCGGGGCGCTCCCACCCCCGATGGTCCTGTTGTTCCTCTACACGATCCTCTACTTTTACCTGGCCGCCGTTATCGGAACGTTCAGTTACCATCAACTGAAAAAACCGGATCAGAATACGAAAAAAGCGGACTAGCGCAGCAGCCTCCCGGTCACCCGGCAGGGACCCGCACGCCGTTATCCGCTCCACCGGGGTTTCCGGGGGGGAAGGGATTGCGCCCGGCCTGCCGGCAACCGCATCTACGGGGTTCGCCCTCAGGCCCCGCCCGGAGAGCGGGTATCACGCAACCGCATCGGCAACGGACGGCATATTCGGGTGCAGCGACCGCGATGCGGACGTCCGGTTCGGCCGCCGTTGGCTTGCAGGTCGGTCACTCCGCGAGTCCGGCTTGGCGCCGTCCGTCGGCCAGGTGCTGGAGGTCGGCCGGGTTGGTGAAAGGGTAGGCATCGCGAATGGCTTCCAGAGAGAGTGCCGGATTTGCCGCCAGCACCTGCTCCAGTTCCCGAGCGGCATCGTCGCCGCAACCGGCCTGGGCGTATGCGGCTGCCAGCCGGAGATGGGCCCGATCCGCGGCGGGGTTGGAGTCGCGCACTCGGTTGAAGGCGTCGATGGCATCGTCGTAACGCCTGAGAATGTATAGGACCTGGCCAAGGTGAAAGCTGTAGTTGAACGGATGTTTGGGGTTTAGGGCGATGGCCTTTTTCATCAGGTTCAACCCCTCCAGCGGCCTTTCGTCGAAATACAACAGGGTCGCCAGGAGCACGTGGGCGCTGGCATCGTTTGGGTCTTGCTCGATAGCCGTTTCGGCGTCGACGAGCGCATGCACCCGGCCCCCGAGTTCCCGATAGGCGAGCCCGCGAACGAAGTGGCCCACTGGCATCGCTTGCTCGAGATCGATTGCCGTGTTCGCCAGTTCGATGGCGCGCTCGAGGGAGCGCCGGCGCGACTCGCTCCAGCCGTTCATGGCGTCGAAGGCGTGGGTCCAGGAAAGTATTGCATACGCCAGCGCAAAATTGGGGCCGAGGGCAATCGCCCGGTTAAACGACCCGCGCGCTGATTGGTTCTCCTCGGCGCCGGCGTAGAGGAACAACCGTCTCCGCCCGAAGAGAAAGTGGTCATAGGCCCGCGTACTCTTGGTTCGCGGCCGACCGAGTTCCTGGCGATCCCGCACGTTGAGCCGTCCCACCAGCGCGGTGACGATTCTGTGAGTGACTCGGTCCTGAAGATCGAACAGGCGAGCAGCCTCGTCGTCGAAACGGTCGGTCCAGAGGGTGTAGCCAGAACCGGCTTCGATCAACTCGGCGGTAATCCGAACCCGATTCTCCGTGCGCCGGACGCTTCCGCGCAGCAGTTACCGGGCATTCAGCTTTTCGCCGAGGTCGCGCGGGTCCATCGGCGTATCCCGGTAGAGGAACGTCGAGTCACGGGCGACGCACCGGAAAGACCCGGCTGCGATCCAGGCCATCGATCCGAAGTATGAGCAGTGGGTTTCGATCCGCTGGGTGGACTACGAGCCGGTGAAGCAGACCATCGATGCCGTCCACGGTGCCGCTTTCTGCGATCTGAAGGATTAATCGGGCGGCTGCGGCGACTACCCTGGCCGCGGAGCGATCATTCCTGTTGCCGCAATTGCTCCCGCACGAAGGGAAGCGTCAAGCGCCGCTGGGCGGCCAGGGAGGCGCGATCGAGGCGTTCCAGCAGGCCCTGCAGGTAGCCCAGGTCTCGGGGGCAGCGGCGCAGGATGTATTGGGCGCTGTCCGCGGGCAACTGCAGCCCGCGCTCGGCGGCCAGTCGGGTCAGCGCCGGCAACAGTTCGGCGTCGGGAAGGGGCTGAAGCTGGTAGCTGGGGCCCCAGGCCAGGCGCGAGGCCAGGTCCGGCAGCCGGGTCGGCAGTTGGGCCAGGGGCCGGTCGGCGCTCACCAGCAGCCCGGCGTCGGCCTCGCGGATTCGATTGTAAAGGTCGAACAGGGCCTCCTCCCAAGGCGCTTGACCGGCCAGGCAATGCAGATCGTCGAGGCAGACCAGGGCCATGGTTTCCAGGTCCTGTAAAAGTTCCGGCCCGAAGTCCAGGGCTTGGGCCAGCGGCAGGTAGGCCACCGGCCGCTCCGGCGAGTGGGCCGCAGCGCAGGCCGCCTGCAGCAGGTGGCTCTTGCCGACCCCTGCCGGTCCCCACAGGTAGAGGTAGGGTTCGGCGCCAGCCGCCAGCCGCCGCACTGCGTCCAGTGCCTCGCCGTTGGGACCGGGGATGAAGCTGTCGAAGCTGAGCGCCGGCTGTAGCGCCAGGCCCAGGGCCAGCTGGCGGCTCATGCCTGGGCTTCGGCGCCCCAGCGGGCGTAAAGAGTCGCGGCGAAAAAGAGCAGCAGGCTCAGCCCGATCTCCGCCATCCCGAGCCAGCGCTGCTCCGGGTTGGCCACCGCCTCGCCCACCCCGTGGATGAAATAGAGCAGGCTGACAAAGGCGGCCCAGAGGTGGCTGCGGGGGCGCCCGTGCAACACCCCGCGCAGCGGGATCAGCAGGGGCACGGTGGTGACCAGGATCACCAGCGAGGTCGGGAAGTAGTCCGAGCGCGCCAGCCAGGCGTGCCAGGCCAGGCTCAGGCCGAGCAGGCCGAACAACCCGGCCAGGCTGAGCCAGCGCACCAGGGTGAGCTTCATTTCCCCTCGATCAGGGCCACAGCGGTGGCCGCTACCCGCTTACCCAGGGCCTGGCAGAGCCGTTTTTCCTCCTCGCTCAGGGGCAGGTTACTGTCGTTGCCGGCCAGGTGGCTGGCGCCGTAGGGGGTGCCGCCGGTGCGGGTGGCGAGCAACTCGGTCTCGCTGTAGGGCAGGCCGACCAGCAGCATGCCATGGTGCAGCAGGGGCAGCATCATCGAAACCAGTGTGGTCTCCTGGCCGCCGTGCATACTCGAGGTCGAGGTAAACACCCCGGCGGGCCGTCCGATCAGGCCGCCGGACATCCACAGGGCCCCGGTGCCGTCGAGAAAGTACTTGAGCGGGGCCGCCATGTTACCGAAGCGGGTCGGGCTGCCCAGCACCAAGCCGGCACAGTCGCGCAGGTCAGCGTTGTCCGCGTAGGGGGCTCCGCTGTCGGGGATACCGTCTTCCACCGCTTCGCACACGGCGGACACCGCCGGCACCGTGCGCAGCCGGGCCTGCAGGCCGCCGACCTTCTCTACGCCCCGCGCCACCTGCCGGGCCATCTCGGCGGTGGCGCCGTGGCGGCTGTAGTACAGGACCAGAATGTAGGGTTCAGAGGAGTTCAAGGGTCTGCTCCGGCGGGCGACCCAGGGCGGCCTGCCGGCCGTCCTTGATTACGATCGGGCGCTCGATCAGCTTCGGATGGGCCAGCATGGCGTCGATCAACTGGTCGCGGCTCAGACTCGGGTCGCTCAGACCCAACTCCTTGTATTCCTTCTCTTTGCGCCGCATCAGTTCGCGCGGCTCCAGGTCCAGCAGTTGGAGTATGTGCTCCAGGGTCTGGCGGTCCGGCGGCGTCTTCAGGTATTCCACGATGTCCGGCTCCACGCCGCGCTCGCGCAACAGCTTCAGGGTCTCCCGGGACTTACTGCAACGGGGGTTGTGGTAGATCTGGATGCTCAAGCCAGGCTCCTCGGTATCTAAGGGTTCGGCGGTATTCTACCCGCCCCCTCGGTGCGGTTGCCATGCCTGGCGTAATGCGTATCATTGGCCCACTGTCAACGCGAGCAATCGGGGAACGCCCATGGTTAGATTCCGCCTGCCGATACTGGCCTTGCTGGGTGGTCTGCTGCTGGGCGCCCAGGCACTGGCCGAGACCGTGGACTTTACTCTGCCGGACCTCCAGGGCAAGCCCCACCAGCTGTCGGACTATCGGGGCAAGTGGGTAGTGGTCAACTACTGGGCGACCTGGTGTCCGCCCTGCCTGGAGGAAATCCCGGAGCTGGAAGTGTTCCATGCCAACCACCAGAACAAGGATGCCGTGGTGCTGGGGGTCAACATGGAGGAGATCGACCTGGAAAGCCTCAAGGCGTTCGTTGACGAACAGTTCATCAGTTACCCGATTCTGCGCACCGGTGCCAACAGTCCCGGGGAGTTGGGCCGGGTTACCGGACTGCCCACCTCCTACCTCATCGCGCCCTCCGGCGAGCTGGCGGCGCGCCAAGTGGGGCCGATCACCGCCGGCGCCATTGAGTCCTTCATCCGGAATTATCCCGCTACGCGGGGGGGAGAATAACATGAATGCTTTGCACCACTATCTGCTCGCTGTCGGCCTGCTGTTGCTGGCTGCGGGCGTCCAGGCCAACCGAGACCCGGGCCAGTACTTCTTCGACCAGTCCCTAGGCGATTTTCAGGAAGAGCTGCAGATGGCCCGCGACGAGGGCAAGGCCGGGGTGCTGATCTTCTTCGAAATGGACGAGTGCCCGTTCTGCCACCGCATGAAGACCACCGTGCTCAACCAGCCGGAGGTGCAGGACTACTACAAGGAACACTTTCTGATCTACCCGGTGGACATCGAAGGCGACGTCGAGATCGTCGACTTCCAGGGCGAGACCCGGACCCAGAAGGACTTCGCCTTCCGCGGATACCGGGTGCGGGCAACCCCGGTATTCGGCTTCTTCGACCTGGACGGTAAGCTGGTGACCCGCTATACCGGGGCCACCAAGGACGCCGCGGAGTTCCTGCTGCTGGGCGAGTACGTGGTCAACGGCATCTACAAGCAGATGTCGTTTGCCCGCTACAAGCGCCAACAGGCCGACGCCGGCTGAAATGCGTCCCGCTCCGGCGCTCTTGCTGTTCCTGGGGTGGTGCTGGCTGGGCGCGGCGGCGGCCGAGCCTGCCGGCCTGCCGCCGCTGCCTGAACCCCTGACCCTCGAGCATGCCCTTAGCCTGGCCGACGGCAGCCACCCCGAGCTGGAATCGGCGCGCGCCGCCTTGGATGGGGCGCGGGCCGAGCGCCATGCAGTGGACGCGGATTTCGGCACCCGCAGTCCGCGTCGAGCTGGCGCTGCGGGCGGTAGAGCCCTCGGATCTGGCGCGCCGCGCCTACAGCACCAATAACGATAGCTGGGCCCGCTTCAGGGCGAGCCGGCGGCTGTATGATTTCGGCGCCACCGACGCTGCCCGCGAGGCCGCTTCGGCGGCGGTGCGCGGGCGGCGAGTGGGCCTATCTCGATGCCCGCCAGCGTCGCCGCCTGGAGATCATGGCACGCTTTTTCGAGGTTCTGGTGGCGGACCTGGAATATGCCCGCGATACCGAGGAGATGGCCACCGAATACGTCACCTACGACAAAGCGGCGCAACGCAACGAACTCGGCCGATTGTCCGATATCGAGCTGCTGGAGGCGGACAAGAACTACCAAGCCGCCCTGCAGCGCCGGCGCCTGAGCCAGGCCCGCCAACGCGCCAGCCGCTCGCGTTTGGCGATGGCCCTGAACCGTCCGGAACAGCTCTCCGCCCAGCTCCAGGCGCCGAGCCTGCCGGACTCTGGATCGCGAGCCCGGGGAGCTGGAGCCGCTGGTGGCCGCGGCCCTGGAAGCCAATCCCGGCCTGCAGGCCGAGCGCGCCCAGCTGCAGGCGGCGGAGGACAGTGTGCGGGCCGCCCGCCTCAGTTACCGCGGTGAGCTGCGCGGCGAATTCGAGGCCGGCGCCTACAACCGCCGCTTCGCCCGCGATGACCCGTTCGCCGCCGGCCTGGTGTTGGAATTGCCTCTTTATACCGGCGGCGCCAAGGACGCCGAGCTGGCCAAGGCCTGGGCCGAGGTGCGCGAGCGGCGCGCGGGTATCGCCCGCCAGGAACTGGAACTGCGTCAGGCGGTGCTGGATCTGTGGCTGGAGATCGCCAGCCTGCGTGCCCGCCTGGAAGAGCTTGACAGCCTGGGCCGGTACCGCGACCTGTACCTGGACCGCAGCCGCGCCCTCTACGAGCTGGAGGTGACCGCCGATCTGGGCGACGCCATGGTCGGCACCTCCGACCACCGGTTGCAGCAGGCGCGGGCCGAATACGAGATCGCCTTGGCCTGGGCGCGTCTCGACGCCCTTACCGGGCGCCTGCTGCAGGCGCCCAACCAAACAGACCCCGAGCAGGAGGAGACCCCTTGAACCTAGAATCTTCGGTTGAACACCGTGAAGGGTGCGTTTGTGGTGGTGCACGGCAAGGCACAACGACGCGGAATAGTTGTTCTATTGCAAGGAGTTGTAACGCAGCGACCCACAGGGATGTGGGAAATGTCAGGTTCTGTCTGGAACAGGACCGGACCATGTGCCGCCACAAGCGTGCCATTCGCGGTGTAGCGCCGTTCGCCCAGGAGATGACGGTCCCCAATCCCGATAAAGCTCTTATATTCGGAACGTCCAAAATAGCCAATAGCGGTCAACTGGGGATGCTAGGTTGAAGCCGATCCCCCTCTGGCCCTGGCTGTGCCTGGGCGTTTCCATGCTGGCTGCGGGGCCATTGCCGGCCCTGGAACTGGACGCGGAGCTGGCCTGGGGCCGGCGCTTGGAGCTGAGCCTGCCGTTGTCGGGGCCGGTGTCCGAAGTGGTGGTGGCGCCGGGGCAGCGGGTGGCCGAGGGCGAACTGCTGCTGGCGCTGGACCAGCGCCTGTACCAGGCCCGCCTGGAGCAGGCTCGGGCGGGCCTGGAGCAGGCGCGCCAGGACCGGGCCGAGGCCCAGCGCGAGCTGGAGCGGGCCGAGGAGCTGTACGACCGTACCGTGCTCTCGGACCATGAGCTGACCAAGGCCCGGATCGGCGCCGCGGCGGCCGAGGCGGCGCGCCGCCGGGCCGCCGCCGCCCTCACCGAGGCCGAGCTGGAGTTGGAATACAGTCGCCTGCAGGCCCCCTTTGATGGCGTTGTGCTGGCGGTGATGGCGGCGCCGGGCCAGGCTTTAGTAAACCGCCTGCAGGCCCAGCCCCTGGTGGTGCTCGCCGATGACCGGCAGCTGCGCGCCGTCGGCGCGGTGGGCGCCGAACAGGCGGCCAGCCTGCGCCTCGGCCAGGCGGCCCAGGTGGAACTGGCCGGGGAATGGCTCCCCGGGGAGTTGATCCTGGTGGGCCGGGAGCCGCTGGAACAGGGCTATCGGCTCGAGGTCGGGTTCGAAGCCCCGGCCGGTGTCACCGCCATGGCCGGACAACGACTGAGGGTGCGCGTCGATGACTAGCAGACAATCCGAAGCGCCGGCCCAGATGTGCATGCGTTGTCTGGTGGCGGGCCGTGTGCAGGGGGTGTTCTTTCGCGCCAGCGCTCGTCACCAGGCCCAGACCCTGGGGCTGAGCGGGCATGCCCGCAACCTGTCCGATGGCCGGGTGGAGGTGCTGGTATGCGGCGACCCGAAGCAGGTAGCCAAGCTGCAGGCCTGGCTGCGTCAAGGTCCGCCGATGGCGGAAGTGAGCGGACTATCCTGCGAGCCGGTGTCGTTTCGGGCCCTTCCGGATTTCAGCGTCGGCTAGCCGCTTTAGGGTTCGGGAAATTCCAGTCGGCGGCGTTTCCGCTCCCGGCCTGGATCGGCTCCCGGGGCTCGCGCTCAAGGGCGCGAAACTCGAAGGTAGTGCCGGTGGGCCGATAATAATAGCGTCGGGATTCGGGTTTGGGCGCTGCGGGCTGGTTGCGCGCCACCGCGTTCCCGGGACGGCGCGGATCGGCGGCCGGTCCCGTTGTTCCATAATCCAGGTAAAGGGCTAACAGTTCCTCGGTGCTGCGGCGCTGGCCGGTGGCGGGCTCGGTTGTCGCGAACTCGGG
Organism: uncultured Gammaproteobacteria bacterium; assembly: GCA_963753615.1. Classification (GTDB taxonomy): domain Bacteria; phylum Pseudomonadota; class Gammaproteobacteria; order Chromatiales; family Chromatiaceae; genus CAVWCW01. The sequence goes on along the minus strand of CAVWCW010000022.1, from coordinate 43,709 downwards.
CCGCCGAAGGGCGCTGCGCGCCTCCCTGTGATAAGCCGACCCGGCGGGCAGTGGGTCGAGCAGCCCTTGACCGGGGGCGGCATGAGATTGCACCTGGCCGACGCCGTTTTGGGTGACCGGGTCCTCTAGCTGTTCGCGCCAGCGCAGCGGTTCCTCGGCGTACCACACGGGGTCGCTGGGTCCGAGGGCGGCAGGCTTGGGCCGGGGGTCGACGGGCCTGAAATCGGTTTGCTCCGGGGTATTTTCCAGTGGCTTGGTCCAGGACTCGGGCGCCGGCTGCTGGTCGGCCCGGGCACTGATCAACCAGGTGCTGACACTCGCTTCCCCCGCTGCATTTCCGGTCTGCGGCGCCTCGGCGGCGGCATCCCGGCGCGCCGACGCCAGCAAGGGCTCGGTGCGGGCCGCCAGCCATTGCTGTACCGCCGGGTTGACATAGGGGCCGGGCGGTGGCGGGTAGTTGCCGGCGACCGCCGGGGCCGCCAGCAACAGACCGCAGGCGGCAAGATACGAGGGGCATGGCATGGGCCGGGGCTCCTGATGACATAAGGCCGGAACGACAAACGGGGCGCCAAACGCAGGGCACTGGCCGCCAAGGCTATCGCACTTTGACCGCAATGACGACTGCCTGCTAGGTCCGCAAACCGTTCTATAGATCTCGTATCGGCGCGAAATTCTCCCTGCTTCAGCGGCTTGGCTCCGGGCAGTAGTAGGCGCGGTTATTCTATGACAAATTTGTGGGAATTGGCTGGCCGCAAGCGCATGCGCCAGCCCGGAGCTGGCGCATGCGACTACCGAATTTGACGCCCGGACGTATCCTGCGGCGCTACAAGCGTTTTCTCGCCGACGTGGAGCTGGCCAATGGCGAGCTGGTGACGGCCCATTGCCCGAATACCGGCAGCATGCGCACCTGCTGGGAGCCGGGGGCTAGGGTCGAGCTGAGTCACAGCAGCGACCCAAAACGCAAGCTCGCCTGGACGCTGGAGCGGGTGGATATGGGGGGCGGTTGGGTCGGCGTGCACACGGGACGCACCAATGCGGTGATGGCGGAGGCCATCGCCGAGGGCCGGATTGCGTCCCTGGCGGGCTATGCCGAGCTGCGGCGGGAGGTGCGCTTTGAGCTGCACGGGCACCCGCGCTCGCGCCTGGACCTGCAACTCCTCAATGGCCCCAGGGCCGATGCCCTGGTGGAGGTTAAAAACGTGAGCCTCCTTGACGCTGAGTTGGTGCGTTTTCCCGATGCGGTAACGGAGCGCGGGCGCAAGCACCTGGACCTGCTGGCGGCGGCCCATGCCTTGGGATGGCGGGCGGTGATGTTGTTCGCGGTCAATCGCCCCGAGGGCCGCGCCTTTGCCCCGGCGGCGGCCGTCGATCCGGGCTATGCCCGGCGCCTGCGGGAAGTGGCCAGCGCGGGGGTGGAGGTACTGGCAGTGCGCATCGAGCACGGACCGCAGTGGATGCGGGCGGGCGCGCTGGTGCCGGTGGAGCTGGGGTCGGTTAGATAGGGCTGAGGACTGGACTGAGGACTGAGGACTCAGGATTGAGAAGGTCGGCTGGTAGCTTGTTGGCGACTTCTCAATAGCCGCCGGAGGCGAAGTTGATTTGGCCAGGGAGGTCGGCCAGGCGTTCGATGCCGGTTTGGATCTGGCCGTCGGGCTGGAGTGCCAGCCAGCGGTAGCCGGGGGGGGTGGCGTCTACCCCGAAGCCATGCTTGTTCGGGGTGAACTGGATGCAGGTTGAGGGGCTGCCCAGAAACCGCACGCCCTGCCGCGCGCGGTCGAATTCCTGGTGGATATGGCCCCAGAGCATCCCCCGTACCTGGGGCTGGCGTTTGACGATCGCCAGCAACTGGTCGGCATTGTCCACCGCCATGGAGTCCATCCAGCTGCTGCCGGTGGCCAGGGGGTGGTGGTGCAGGCAGATCAGGCTATGCTGCTTCGGGTGGCGCTGCAGTATCGCCTCCAGTCGGTCCAGCTCCTCGGACCGCAGGTGGCCGCCGTCCTCTTCCGGTATCGTGGAGTCGAGAAACACCAGCAGCCAGTCGCCACGCAGCACCCAGGGCACCATTTCCACCGGGCCGCCGACCAGGTGCTCACGCATGGGGCCCGGCAGATCATGGTTGCCGGGCAGGCAATACACCGGCACCTCGAGCCCGGACAGGCGCTCGCGCAGCCGACTATAGCCTGCGGCGCTGGCGTCGTGCACCAGGTCGCCGGTGGCCAGTACCAGGTCGATTGGGCCCAGCCGGTGGGTCAACTCCAGTACTGCTTGCAGCGAATCCAGGGTGTTGAGCCCCAACAGGCAGCCCGCCGGATCGGCGTACAGGTGAGTGTCGGTAAGCTGCACGACGCGCAGGCTTCCCGGTGGCAGAGAGTTGAAGAGTCCGGCTTGCGGCATTTTGGGGTCTGCATCGGTTCTGGTTATCCGGGGAAACGCCGTGTGTTCAGCTTTTCCCGGACGGGCATTATGCCCGGCCATTTCCAATCGCCCCAAGCGATTGAAAATGAAGGCCTTCGAAAACCGCGTTTTCGAAGGCCGCGCTGAAGAAACCCCTGGTCGGCATTGTTTCAGCGTGTTCCTGAACGGCATCCATATCACACCGCCCCGCGGATTGACAACTTCCCTAAGCCCTATAATAGGGAAATTCGGGCCGGGATTTCCGGGAAGTGGTTCCCGTCATCGGGGACGGACCCAGACAGCGAGTAATCCGCTATGACGTTGAACGAACTCCGCTATATCGTGGCCGTGGCGCGGGAAAGACACTTTGGGCGGGCCGCTGAGGCCTGTTTCGTCAGCCAACCAACCCTGAGCGTGGCGGTGAAGAAGCTGGAGGAGGAACTGGGGGTGAGCCTGTTCGAGCGCGGCCCCGGGGAGGTCAGCATAACTCCGGTGGGCGAGCAGGTGGTGAGCCAGGCCCAGCGAGTGCTGGAAGAGGCAGGTGTGGTGCGAGAGATCGCCCGCCAGGGGCGCAACCAACTCGCCGGACCGTTGCGGCTCGGGGCGATCTATACCATCGGGCCTTATTTGTTGCCGAACCTGGTGCCGATCCTCGCCGAGAGAGCCCCCGAGATGCCCTTGGTGATCGAGGAGAACTATACCGCGAATCTGAGCGCGCGCCTGAAGCAGGGCGAGTTGGACGCCATTATCATTTCACTGCCGTTTTCGGAACCGGGCTTGCTGACTCGGTCTCTTTACGAAGAGCCCTTCGTTGTGCTGTTGCCCAGTTCCCACCCCTGGAACCGCTTGGAGGTCGTGGCGCCGGGGGCGCTGGCGGACGAGAAGGTGCTGTTGCTGGGTGCCGGCCACTGCTTTCGCGACCAAGTGCTGCTGGCCTGCCCTGAGTGTCTGCAGGGCAGCGCCGTCAACGGCATTCAGAGCAACCTGGAGGGCGGTTCCCTGGAGACCATCAGGTACATGGTGGCCAGCGGCATCGGGGTGACTGTGCTGCCGTGCACCGCCGCCGGCGCGGATCGCTTTTCCGAGCGTCTGCTGAGCATTCGCCGCTTCGCCGGGCAGGCCCCGAGCCGGCTCGTGGCCCTTGCCTGGCGCCGCAGCTTTCCGCGACCCGACGCGATCGACCTGGTGGCCCGCAGTGTGGCGGAATGCAGGCTGAGCTGCGTGGAGGTGCTGTCGCCGGAGGGGTGAGGCGGTGATAGTCTTGATCTATCGAGTTTATTGGAATTCCTTATTTCCTTTGTTGGGATGCTGGTACTATATTCTTCGCAGGCGCCGGACCTACCGGCGTTAAACCAAGCAATAAGGAGAAAACTATATGTCTCTGAAAGGCAGCAAAACCGAAGGCAATCTGAAAGACGCTTTTTCTGGTGAGTCCCAGGCCAACCGCCGTTATCTCTACTTCGCGTCCAAGGCCGATGTTGAGGGTTACAACGACGTGGCTGCGGTATTCCGCTCCACCGCCGAAGGCGAGACTGGCCACGCTCACGGCCATTTGGAGTACCTCGAAGCCGTGGGCGACCCTGCGACTGGCCTGCCGATTGGCGGTACCTCGGATAACCTGAAGGCCGCGATTGCCGGTGAGACCCATGAGTACACCGACATGTACCCGGGTATGGCAAAGGAGGCCCGCGACGAGGGCTTCGACGAGATCGCCGACTGGTTCGAGACCCTGGCTAAGGCCGAGCGCTCTCACGCCAACCGCTTCCAGAAGGCCCTGGACGCCCTGGACAGCTGAGCGCCATCGCGCTGATCGGTTGATCGAGGCGGGGGCGCGGCCCCCGCCTCAACCCTGGGAACCTGGCTGCCGGCCGGTTCCGCATTGCGTTGTATCATTGGAGGGCCCCATGGCAGGACCGACTGGCTCCGCCCGAGAAGGCAGTTTGGAGGCGCCGACCCGGCATGCCTTGGACTGGAAGAAACCGGAATTTTACGACGAGCAGGCCTTGTTCAAAGAGTTGGAGCGCGTCTTCGACATCTGCCACGGATGCCGTCGCTGCGTGAGCCTGTGCAACTCCTTTCCCACCTTGTTCGACCTGGTGGACGAATCAGATACGATGGAAGTAGACGGAGTCGCCAAGGAGGATTACTGGCAGGTGGTGGACCACTGCTACCTCTGCGATCTCTGCTTCCTGACGAAATGCCCCTATGTACCGCCCCACGAGTGGAACCTTGATTTCCCGCACCTGATGCTTCAGGCCAAAGCGGTGAAGTTCAAGCAGCAGGGCGCGTCCTTCCGTGACAAGACCCTGACCGACACCGATAAGCTGGGCTCCCTGGCGGGCATACCGGTGGTCTCCGGAGTGGTCAACGCGATGAACCGCAACGGTGGTTTCCGTAAGGTGCTGGAGAAGCAGCTTGGGGTGCACCGAAACGCCAAGCTGCCTGAATTTCACAGTCGCTCGATGCGCAGCCGCCTGTCCCAGAAACCCGGCGACGGCGCCGAAGCGGCCGGATCCACCAAAGGCAAGGTGGTGCTTTTCGCAACCTGTTACGGCAACCGCAACGAGCCCGAGATCGGAGAGGACCTAGTGGCGGTGTTCGAGCACAATGGCATCCCCGTGACGATCGCGCCCAAAGAGCGCTGCTGCGGCATGCCGAAGCTGGAACTCGGCGATCTCGAATCGGTGGAGAAGTCCAAGAACGTCAACATCCCGGTACTGGCGAAGCTGGTAGATGAAGGCTGGGACATTGTCGCGCCAATTCCCTCATGCGGCCTGATGTTCAAGCAGGAACTGCCGTTGTTGTTCCCGGACGACCCCGAGGTCAAGAAGGTCGCGGAGGCAATTTTCGATCCCTTCGAGTATCTAATGCTGCGCCACAAGCACGGCAAGCTGAACACCGACTTTAAGCACTCCCTGGGCAAGGTCGCCTACCACGTGGCCTGCCATCAACGGGTGCAGCGCATTGGCCTGAAGACCCGTGACGCCCTGCAACTGGTGCCGGATACCGAGGTGCAGGCGATCGAGCGCTGCTCCGGTCACGACGGCACCTACGCGGTTAAAAAGGAGTTCCACGAGATCTCCATGAAGATCGCGCGCCCGGTGGTCAATCGGGTCAAGCAGATGGGGGCCGATCACTACACCAGCGATTGCGCCATGGCCGGTCACCAGATCGCCAATGGCCTGAACGACGGCAGCGACCCGGAACACCCGATCAGTCTGCTGCGCAAGGCATACGGAATCTAAACCATGAACAAACTCAGCCGAGACGACCTCTACAGCCTGGAAGACTACGCCCAGCGGCGCGGCGAGTTCCGCGCCCAGGTGATGGCGCACAAGAAGAACCGCAAGCTGGACGTGGGGTCCAACGCCAGCCTGTATTTCGAGGACGCCCTGACCATGCAGTACCAGGTGCAGGAGATGCTGCGAATCGAGCGCATCTTCGAGGCCGAAGGGATTCAGGAGGAACTGGATGCCTACAATCCCCTGATCCCGGACGGCAGCAACTGGAAGGCCACCTTCATGATGGAGTACCCGGATCCGGAGGAACGGCGCGTCGCCTTGGCGGGTCTGATCGGGATCGAAGATAAGGTCTGGGTGCAGGTGGCCGACTTCGACCGCGTCTATGCCATTGCGGACGAGGACCTGGAGCGGGCGGACGAGGAGAAGACCTCGTCGGTGCATTTTCTGCGCTTCGAGCTGAGTCCTGAGATGGTCCAGGCGGTGAAGGCCGGGGCTGCCGTCAGCGCCGGTATCGAGCACCCCAACTATACCGAGGCGGCGGAGCCCATCCCGGCTAATATCCGGGATGCCCTGGCGGCGGATCTGGGTTAGACAGGAACTGATCGCCAAAAAGGTGCCCGCGCGGGGCTGTCCGCCCCGCGCTGCCAGACGCAGACGCCTACCAGTCGCACTCCGACGCCGGAACCTGAGTGCGCAACTCGTTCCCGCTCTCGTCCACGCTGACCTCGTAGCAGTTGTCGCTCTGGTCCCTCAAAAGACGCCACTCGGGCTCCGAGACCAGGGCCGTGGAGACCGGCCGGTCGCGGTAGACGATCCGGGTCCTGGGATAGGGGCTGCGTTCTACGTAGACCACTTCGGGGTCGCGGTAAGAGAAGGCATCTGCCAGCACCGCCCCCAATGCCACCCCACCGAGCAGGTAAGCGCCGCGGTAGCCATCGCCGTGATGATGATGGTGGCGGTTAGGCCGGTAGTATTGCGGGCGGTGGTGGGGGCGGTGATAGCCCTGGTGCGCGGGTGGGCGCGGTCCATGGTGGCGCCCGTTGTCGCGATTCCCCCGGGCCAGCGTGGTCGTTCCGGCAAGCAGCAGCGAGATAGTCATTAAGCCAATAAGCAGACGTTTCATCGGTTGTTCCTCCTGTAAGTCTCAGCTTAAGGATGTGCCTTGCCGGCTGAACGGTCGATGAACGACAGCACCTGCTGCGCTACCCCGCATCTTCTACCCGGGCCGCCGGGCGGCTGCGCATAAGCGACTGGAAATTCGAAACCTCGAAAAGGACTGCGGAGGCGTCTGCAGCGAAATATCCGGAATCACGCCGCCTGGCTATCGCACCCCTGGCTGGTTCGGGCACGCCTGGGCTTGCGCTTCACTCAACCGGTACTATGGCTATCGGTTTCGCTCCAGAGCGGCGCCCAGCCGCACAGGCCCTGGGCCAGAGACGCGATACCTGGTGAAATATCCGGGCTGAATTCGAGGCCTTGGTGCGGGTAGGTCCGCAAAGGTATGGAGCTTGGCGTCTGCGCTGTGTCAGAACCCCTCGGTGGAGGTGAACAACCCGACCCGCAGGTCCTTGGCGGTATAGATCTCGCGCCCGTCGACTTTCATGCGCCCGTCGGCGATACCGAGTACCAGCTTGCGGCTGATCACCCGCTTGACGTCGATGGAATAGGTTACGTTCTTCGCGGTGGGCAGGACCTGCCCGGTGAACTTGACTTCACCCACCCCCAGGGCCCGGCCGCGACCCGGATTGCCGATCCAGGCCAGGAAGAAACCCACCAGTTGCCACATGGCGTCCAGGCCCAGGCATCCCGGCATTACCGGGTCTCCGGGGAAATGGCAGTCAAAGAACCAGAGGTCCGGCTTGATGTCGAGCTCGGCGATGATCTCGCCCTTGCCGTAGTTGCCGCCTTCGTCGCTGATCTTGGTAACCCGGTCCATCATCAGCATGTTGGGCACCGGCAGCTGGGCGTTCCCCGGGCCGAACATGCGCCCGTAGCCGCATTCCAGGAGTTGATCGGTATCGTAGGCGTTGGATCGGCTCATTGGCGCTTCTCTGGTCGTGGGCCAAGGAAACGCCGGTTGATAGCGCTTCCTGCGTGGGGCAGGGTGCCCCGCCATTTTCAATCGCCCCATGCGGTTGAAAACGAAGGCTGTCGGAAACCGCGGTCTCGAAAGCCGTGGCGAAGAAAGCCAGGGTGGACGTTCTCCAGCCTTCCTTTAAGGGTTCAGCTGTTGCTGAAGGAACTCGACGATGCCGTCCAAAGGCAGCATCCGGTTCTCTGCATCGCGGCGGCCGCGATATTCCACCTCGCCCTGGTCGAGGCCGCGCTCGCCGAGGACTACCCGGTGCGGGATGCCGATCAACTCCATGTCGGCGAACATGAAGCCGGGCCGCACCTGGCGGTCGTCGAACAGGACCTCGATGCCGGCGTCGAGCAGTTCTTGATAGAGCTGCTCGGCGGCCTCGCGCACCCGGTAGGATTTGTGCATCTGCATCGGCAGCAGGGCCACCTGGAAGGGGGCGATGGCGGTCGGCCAGCATGATGCCCCGGTCGTCGTGGTGTTGCTCGATGGCGGCGGCCACCACCCGGGATACGCCGATGCCGTAGCAGCCCATGGTCATGCGTCACCGCCTTGCCGGACTCGTCCAGCACGCTGGCGTTCATTGCCTGGCTGTACTTGCGTCCGAGCTGGAAGATATGGCCGACCTCGATGCCGCGGGCGATGGTCAGCCTGCCCTTGCCGTCCGGGCTGGGGTCGCCGGCGCGAGCACTTGCGCAGATCGGCGACCTGCGGCAGCGGGCAGGTCGCGCTCCCAGTTGACGCCGCTAAGGTGCTGGCCGTCCTGGTTGGCGCCGCAGACGAAGTCGGCCAGGCGCCAGCGGCGGCATGGTCGGCGATGATCGGCATTCGCAGGCCGACCGGGCCGATCGAGCCGGCGTCGCAGCCGGCGGCGGCTCGAATCTCCTCGTCGCTGGCCATGCGCAGCGGCGCGGCCACCTGCGGGCAGCTTGTCGGCCTTGATTTCATTGAGTTCGTGGTCGCCGCGCAGCACCAGCGCCACCACGCTCGCTCCTCGCTGCCGTCGCACCAGCAGGGTCTTGACGCATGCGCTCGACGGGCACGTCGAACAGCGTCTGACCAGTCCTCGATGCTGTGCTGGCCCGGGCGTGTCGACCGGTCTGCAGTTCCTCGCGCGGGGCGGGCGCTCGTCCGGCGGGGCCAGGGCCGCGGCCAGCTCGACGTTGGCGGCGTAGTCGCTGCCGTTGGAGAAGACGATGGCGTCCTCGCCGGAGTCGGCCAGCACGTGGAACTCGTGGGAGGCGCTGGCCGCCGATGCTGCCGGTGTCCGCCTCCACCGCCCGGAAATCCAGCCCGCAGCGCTCGAAGATGCGGCTGTAGGGCTCGTACATCGGCCTGGTAGGTCTCGCTCCAGGGAGGCCTCGTCCAGGTGGAAGGAGTAGGCGTCCTTCATCAGGAACTCGCGCGCCCGCATGACGCCGAAACGGGGCCGGATCTCGTCGCGGAACTTGGTCTGGATCTGGTAGAAATTGATCGGCAGCTGCCTGTAGCTGCGATCTCGTTGCGCGCCAGATCGGTGATGACTTCTTCGTGGGTCGGGCCGAAGCAGAATTCGCGCTCGTGGCGATCCTTGAAGCCGCAGCAGTTCCGGGCCGTATTGCTCCCAGCGTCCGGATTCCTGCCACAGCTCGGCCGGCTGCACCGCCGGCATCAGCAGTTCCAGCGCGCCGGCCCGCTCCATCTCCTCGCGCACGATGCGTTCGACCTTGCGCAGCACCCGCAACCCCAGCGGCAGCCAGGTGTAGAGCCCGGCGGCCAGCTTGCGGATCATGCCGGCGCGCAGCATCAGACTGGTGGCTGACGATTTCGGCGTCGGCGGGGGTTTCCTTGACGGTCTGCAGGGGGAAGGCGGAGGTGCGCATGGGATCGAGCCGCTCGGGTTCAGAGTAAAGGGTTTCGATTCTAGGGGCCGGGGGGGTGAGGGTCAATCGAGCGCGTGGCGCGGCCCGAGCGTTTCCAGGCTGATCCGGGCGTCGATCCGGGCTAACATGGGAGGCTGAATCGGCAACCCCATCACCTGCCTCGGAGGGGCCCTTCTCCGTGATCGACATGCACAGCCATATCCTGCCCGGGATCGACGATGGGCCGGTAGACTTGGAAGAGTCGCTGCAGATGTTGCGGCTGGCCGCTGCCGATGCGGTCCGCGTTCAAGTACTGACCCCGCATATCCATATTGGCCGCTACGAGAACACCAAGGCCTCGTTGCAGGCGGCATTCGCCGAATTCTGCACGCTGGTGGCTGCGGCGGGGATCGGGGTCGAGCTGCGCCTGGCGGCCGAGGTCCGGATCGGCGCCGAGATCCTGCAGTTGGTCGCCGGCGACGCCATCCCCTGGCTTGGCGGCTGGGACGGCCGGCGGGTGCTGCTGCTGGAGTTTCCCCACAGCCAGATCCCAGTGGGCAGCATCAATCTGGTGCAATGGTTGATTCAGCGCCAGGTGGTGCCGATGATCGCTCACCCGGAGCGCAATCGGGAATTGCTGGCCCAGCCGGACAAGCTCAACCCCTTCCTGCAGGCGGGCTGCCTGACCCAGGTCACCGCGGGCAGCCTCAACGGCAAGTTCGGTCCCGGACCGCGGGCCTTCGCCGAGAATCTGTTGCAGGCGGGGCACGTCACCCTGCTTGCCACCGATTGCCACAATCTGGCCTATCGACCACCGGAGTTGGGAAGCGGACGCGACGCAGCCGCGGCGCTGATTGGAGAAGAGGCGGCGCGGCGCCTGGTCGAGGAGAATCCCCAGCGAATCCTGGAAGGTGCCGCCGGGGAAGGGAATCCCGAGCCGGCATGACGAGGGGGACTTCCCGCTATGCGCCGATTCATCCTGGGGGCCGAACAGAGGCGGCTTTTTCAGCTAGACTGCCAGCGAGCACCGAGACAGCGAACGGGCATAACCCCAGGTTATGAAGAAGAAGTGGTATCTGGTCTATACCAAGCCGCGCCAGGAGTCGGTGGCGGAGGAGAATCTGCAGCGACAGAGCTTCGACACCTGGCTGCCCCGGCTGCGGGTGGCGCGCCGTCGCCGCGGGCGCTGGGTTGAGGCGGTCGAACCGCTGTTTCCGCGCTATCTGTTCATTCGCCTGCAGCCGGGGGGTGACGACTTCGCGCCGATCCGCTCGACCCGGGGGGTGAGCGGCTTGGTGCGGGTAGGCATGGACCCTGCCCGGGTGCCGGATCCGGTGGTCCAGGCGCTGCAGCAGGCTGCGGACCCCGAAAGCGGTCTGCTGAATCCGGAGTCCCGCGTGCTCGCCCGGGGCGACTTGGTGGAGGTATTGGAGGGGCCCTTCGAGGGTCTGCGCGGCGTGTTCCAGCTGCAGTCCGGTGACGAGCGGGTGCTGATTCTGCTCGATGTGTTGGGCAAGGCCAACCGGGTCCGGCTGTCCCGCCATCAGGTGAAGGCGCTGAGCTGACGCCGGCTTGAAAACCGCGCCTCCCCGCCCCAGATACCCCATGATTTCCAATGGTCTTTTACGAGGTTCGAACCAGCCATGATGCGGATTTTCCTATTCCTCGGCACCAATGTCGCAATCCTGGTGTTGATCAGCTTTACTTTCAGGCTCCTCGGTATCGAGGGCCTGTTGCAGGAAAATGGGGTGGACCTCAACCTGCAGGCGCTGCTGGTGATGTCGGCGGTGATCGGCTTCAGCGGCTCCCTGATCTCCCTGTTCATCTCCAAATGGTCGGCGAAGCGGGCCATGGGGGTGCAGGTTATCGAGCAGCCCGCCAACCGCACCGAGCACTGGCTGTTGGAGACGGTGCGCCGCCAAGCCGAGCGGGCCGGCATCGGAATGCCCGAGGTGGGCATCTTCGAGTCTCCGGACCCCAATGCCTTCGCCACCGGCTGGAACCGCAATGCCGCGCTGGTGGCAGTGAGCACCGGCCTGTTGCAACAGATGGACGAGGGCGAGGTGGAGGCGGTGCTCGGCCATGAGGTCAGCCACGTGGCCAACGGCGACATGGTCACCCTGGCCCTGATCCAGGGGGTGATCAACACCTTCGTGGTGTTCCTGGCCCGGGTAATCGGTCATTTCTTCGACCGGGTGGTGTTGAAGAACGAGCGCGGCTACGGGATCGGATACTTCGTAGTGACCATCGTTGCCGAAATCGTGCTGGCCTTCCTGGCCAGCATGATCGTCATGTGGTTTTCGCGCCGGCGCGAGTACAAGGCCGATATCGGTGGCGCCGAACTGGCCGGCCGCGGCAAGATGATTGCCGCCCTGCAGCGCCTGCGGGCGGTGCATGAGCCCCAGTCCCTGCCGGACCAATTCGCCGCCTTCGGCATCAGCGGCAGCGTGCGGCAACTGCTCAGCAGTCATCCGCCTTTGGAGCAGCGGATCGCGGCCTTGGAGGCGGGGCGGTAGGTTTTGAGGACTGAGGACTGAGGACTGAGGACTGAGGACTGAGGACTGAGGACCCTGGGCGGAGCCTAGCAGTGCGCCGGGTAAGCGGCCGCTCGGCGCGTGATTAGGCGGGGATCGAGAGACAGTTGGCTTGGCTCGAAGCTATTTGACCCGGTAGGCCCGGAACGATGGGCGAGTTTTCGATAACAGCGCGGATGGCCCCTATTTCGCTCGCTGGCTGGCGTACAGGGCGGGGCCGAACAGGGCGGTGCGGTCGTTGAGGATGACGCGCACCGGCATCGCTTCCAGCAATTCCCGCATGCGGCCCTTGGCGGTAAAGCCCAGCATGAATCCCGCGCCCTGGAGCCGGGGGAGGATCTTGGGGGCGATGCCGCCGCCGATGTAGACGCCGCCGCGGGCCATCAGCTTAAGGGCCTGGTTGCCCGCTTCCACCCCATAGAAGTGCACGAATAGGTCCAAGGCCTGGGTGCAGAGCGGGTCATCTCCAGCCAGGGCGGCGCGGGAGATGGCGGCCGCCGGATCTCCGTGGCTCATTTCGTCGCTCAGCCAGGCGGGAACGGGGCGGCGCAGTTGCTCGCGCAGAAAGCGGTGCAGATTGACCAACCCGGGGCCGGACACTACCCGTTCCCAACTCACGTGCTCGTAGTCCCGTTGCAGGAAGGTCAACAGGGCCTGTTCCAGCTCGTTGCCCGGGGCGAAATCGGTATGTCCGCCTTCGGTGGCGAAGGGGTGGTGGCGCTCGCCGTCCCAATACAGGCCGGCCTGGCCCAGGCCGGTGCCGGCGGCGATTATCGCCCCGTTGCCGCTGGCATCCGAGGCACCCGGGTTGAGGCTGGCGAAGTCCTCCGGACCCAGGCCGGCGATGCCCCAGGCGTTGGCCTCGAGGTCGTTGAGCAGCGATACCTGGCGCATGCCGAGGGCTTGCCGCAGCAGTTCGGCGTCGATCTCCCAGGGCAGATTGGTGGTGCGGCAGCGACCGGCGCGCACCGGCCCGGCAACCCCAAAACAGGCCAGATCGCATTCGGCCCCGCGTTCCGTGAACTCCCCGGCGATCTGCTCCAAGCCGTCGTAGGCGCGGCTGGAAAAGGTTTCCTCGCGCAGGGTCTCGAGCGCTGAGCCGTCGGTCTCGAAGATCGCCAGCCGGGTCTTCGTGCCGCCGATGTCGCCTGCCAGTACCTGCATCCTGTTCTCCGTTCGGGGTGTTCGTGCAAAGGCCGTATTATGCCAAAACCGCTGGCGGTCGCGGCTTGATTTGTGGGGGACGATGCAAAATACTCAGCGCTATGCGCAAGATCATTCACCTCAGCACCCGGTACCGGGAGCAATTGGTCGACATTACGGAGCCGGTGGCGGCTCTGGTGCGCAGTTCCGGCTTGCGCGATGGTCTGGTCAGCGTTTACGCGCAGGGCGCGACGGCGGCCATCATGATCCAGGAGAACTGGGACGAGAGCGTTCAGACCGACGTGATCGAACTGTTGCGCAAACTGATCCCGCGCGGCGTCTGGCGACACGACGCCCAGGACGGCAACGGAGATGCCCATCTGAAGGCCGGCCTGGTGGGGCCGGGGGAATGCATTCCGCTGATAGACGGTGGGCTGGGCCTGTCGCGTTGGCAGAATATCTTTTTTTGCGAATTCGACGGACCCCGCCCCCAGCGCTCGGTGGTCTGTACCCTGATTGCGGACCCTACAGTCAAATGATCCTCCGCCACTGCGGCTTGGCCCTGATATCCCCGCTCCTGCTGCTGGTCGGCTGCGCCGCCAACCCGGTCACCGGCGAGAGCGAACTGGCCCTGGTTTCCGAGGTCCAGGAGCTGGAGATCGGGCGCGAGCAATACGGCCCGACCCGCCAGATGCAGGGCGGCGACTACACGGCGGATCCCGAACTGGTGGCCTACGTGCAGCAGGTAGGCAACAAGCTGGCGCGGGTCAGCGACCGTAAGCTGCCCTACGAGTTCTCGGTGGTGAACGACTCCACCCCCAATGCCTGGGCGCTGCCCGGCGGCAAGATCGCGGTGAACCGGGGCTTGCTGACCGAGCTCGACAGCGAGGCAGAGCTGGCGGCGGTGTTGGGTCACGAAGTGGTGCATGCGGCCGCCCGGCACAGCGCCCAGGGTATCGAGCGCGGTATATTGCTGCAGGGGGCGGTACTGGCCACCGGGGTCGCCTTGGGCGACAAGGACTACGCGCCGCTGGCGGTGGGTAGCGCCGCGGTGGCAGCCAATCTGGTGAACCAGAGGTACGGGCGCGACGCCGAGCGCGAGTCCGACTATTACGGTATGAAGTATATGGCCCGGGCCGGTTATGACCCTGAGGCCGCGGTGAGCCTGCAGGAGACCTTTGTGCGCTTGAGCAAGGACCGGCGCCAGGACTGGTTGTCCGGGCTCTTTGCCAGTCACCCGCCGTCCCAGGAGCGGGTGGAAAACAATCGCCGCGCCGCCGCTGCCTTGGGTGCCGGAGGGGAGCTGGGCGAGGCCCCTTACCGCCAGGCCCTGGCGCACCTGCGCCGAGTGCAGCCGGCCTACGACGCCTACGACGAAGGCCAAAAGGCGCTGCAGGCGGGAGAGACCGAAAAGGCCCTGCAGTTGGCCCGCAAAGCGATCGGGATCGAGCCCAAGGAGGCCCGGTTCTACGGCCTGCGCGGCGACGCCCGATACGAGCGTGGCCGTTACCAGGAGGCGCTCAAGGACTACGATAGGGCCCTCGGACTGGATAGCGGCTTCTTCCGTTTCTACCTGCAGCGCGGCCTGACCAAGGAACAGCTCGGCGACCGTCGCGGCGCCCGCGCCGACCTGGAGCGGAGCACGCGCCTGCTGCCCACTGCCAGCGCGCTCAACGGCCTGGGTCAGCTGGCGCTGGCCGACGGCGATCAGGGTGCGGCCAAGGGCTATCTGCGCCAGGCCGCTGAATCCGACAGCGCCGAGGGTCGCCAAGCCGCCGCTACCCTGGCCAAGATCGAGGGTCCGGCCGCAGGCGGCGGCTTGGAGACGAGCTTGGGCCTGGACCGCAATGGTTACGTCCTGGTGCGCCTGGTCAATCGTGGCCCGCGGTCCGTGCGCGCGGTGCGGTTGAGCATCAGCTACGCGGATTCCCGCGGTCGCCAACGCCAACAGGGCGGGCGCTATTCCGGGACCATCGTTGCCGGTCAGGGCGTGCTGGTGCCGACGCGCCTGGGGCCGTTGCGCGACCGCCGAGACTTGAGCCGTGTACAGGTGCGGGTGCTGGGCGCCCAGGGCCTGTGAGCTATCTGTCCCATATCCGTGCGCTGAACACCTGGGATCCGGGCCACTTCCGCCCCTGGTGGGTCGACGGTCAAGCGGTCGGCATGTTGCGCCATGGGTTCGCCGAGCACCTGCGGCGCTGGCCTCAAGTGTTCCTGGTCGGCGCCGAAGAGGTGCAGATGGCCCATGGCCTGAGCGGTTTCGAAGCGCGCAGTCAGGCCCTGGAGGCGGTGCTGCGCGACTTGGTGGAGGAGGGGAGCGTAAGCCATTTTCACGGCGAGCTGTACCCGGTGACCGGGGGGGAGCGGGGACAGGCCTTGTGCGTGATTGACCGCGCCGCCGCCCCCTATTTCGGCATCCGCGCCTTCGGTCAGCACATGAACGGGTTCGTGCGGCGGCCGGACGGGCTCCAGATGTGGATTGCCCGCCGCTCGGCAGATCGCCGCCAATTCCCCGACAAGCTCGATAATCTGGTCGCAGGCGGCCTGCCCCACGCCCTGGGTTTCGGAGAGAATTTGGCCAAGGAGTGCCGCGAGGAGGCGGGCATCGGCCCCGATCTGGCGGCCCGGGCCCGACCTGTAGGGGTTCTGAGCTACGTGCGCGAGACCGGCAAGGGCCTGAAGCCCGACACCCTTTATTGCTATGACCTTGAGCTGCCGCCGGAATTCGAGCCCCGCTGCAGCGACGGCGAGGTGCAGGAGTTCTACCTTTGGCCGATCGAACGGGTGGCGCAGATTGTGCGCGAGAGCGACGAGTTCAAACCCAACTGCAGCCTGGTGGTGATCGACTTCCTGATCCGCCACGGACTGATCGGCCCCGAGCATGCCGATTATCTGCAACTCAATCAGGGGCTGCGCCCGGCGCCGCACCTGGTTTTTTCCGGCACGGAAACCAAAAACGATTTATCCGGTCTATAGAAAAGCTGATATGGTTGGAACTTAACGTGAAATTCCCCCGGAATTCGTTCCGAATATCGGGTATTTTTACCAGGTTGGAGTCCAATGCGTGCGCCCCGGACTGGGGCGCGCTGAGCAACCAGCGCCGGGTTTCCGGCACAACGGGTCGAGTCTATGCAAGCCGCCAAAGCCTTTCTTGTTCTCATTCTGGGCCTACTGTTGGGGGTACCCGCAGCTGCCGAACCACAACAAGTGGATCCCGCCAGCCTGCGTCCCAGCCACCAGCACCAGCAGGTGGCGATAATCGTCAAAGGGGTGGTGGAGAAGTACCACTATAAGAAGCAGCCCCTGGACGATGCCTGGTCCGAGCTTATCCTGGACCGATATCTGGAAGCGCTGGACGCCAACCGAACCTTCTTCCTGCAGTCGGACATCGATAATTTCACCCTTTACCGCCACCGCCTCGACGACAGCTTGCGCACCGCCGCCCTGGATCCGGCGTTCAATATCTTCCGGGTATACCGCCAGCGGGTGGACGAGCGGGTCGCCTTCGCTAAGGGCCTGCTGAAACGCGAATTCGATTTCAGTCTTGACGAGGTCTACCTGTTCGACCGGGAAGACGCCCCCTGGGCCGCGAGTTCGGAGGAGCTGGATGAGACTTGGCGTCGGCGGGTCAAGAATGACGTGCTCGGCCTGCGGATGGCGGATAAACCCGAGGCAGAGATCAAGGAAACTCTGGAAAAGCGTTACGACGGTATTGCCAGGCGAGTGGGTCAGCTGACCGCCGACGACGTGTTTCAGACTTTCATCAATTCCTACACCCTGACCTTGGAGCCGCATACCAGCTACATGTCCCCCAGCGTGTCGGAGAACTTCGACATCAGCATGCGCCTGTCACTGGAGGGCATCGGGGCGGTGCTGCGCAGCGAAAACGAGTTCACAGAGGTCCAAAGCGTGGTCAGCGGCGGCCCGGCCAAGCGCAGTGGCCAGCTGCTCGCAGGCGACCGCATCGTTGGCGTCGCCCAAGGCGCGGGCGGAGAGATGGTCGACGTGGTGGGCTGGCGGTTGCAGGAGGTGGTCAAGTTGATCCGCGGTCCCAAGGGCTCGACCGTGCGTCTGCAAGTGGTGCCCAAGGACGAGGTGATCAACGGCAAGCCCAAGGAAGTTGCATTGGTGCGCGACAAGATCAAGCTCGAGGATCAGGCTGCCAAGTCGCAGGTGATTGAGC
This sequence comes from uncultured Gammaproteobacteria bacterium, assembly GCA_963753615.1. GTDB lineage: Bacteria > Pseudomonadota > Gammaproteobacteria > Chromatiales > Chromatiaceae > CAVWCW01. The sequence goes on along the minus strand of CAVWCW010000022.1, from coordinate 26,292 downwards.
GGTTGGACGGCATGGACAACCTCAAGATCGGCGTCGTCGAGGTGCCGGCCTTTTACCGCGACTTCCGGGGCGAGTCCCGGGGCGACAAGGACTTCCGCAGTACTACCCGGGACGTGCGATCGCTGCTCGGCGAGCTGCAGTCACAGGGCGTCGACGGAGTAGTAGTGGATCTGCGCGACAACGGCGGCGGCTCTCTGTCCGAGGCCACCGAATTGACCGGATTGTTCATCGAGTCGGGCCCGGTGGTGCAGGTCAAGGACGCCTACGGCGACGTAGAGGTGGAGCGCGACCCGGACGATGGCATCGCCTACGCGGGTCCGCTACTGGTTCTGGTCAACCGCAACAGTGCCTCCGCCTCGGAGATCTTCGCCGGTGCGATTCAGGACTACAGGCGCGGCATCGTGGTAGGCGAGCCTACCTTCGGCAAGGGTACGGTGCAGACCCTGGTGGACCTGGACCGCTTCGTTCGCGGTCAGGACGTGGATCTGGGGCGGCTGCGCCTGACCATGGCCCAGTTTTTCCGCATCAATGGAGGCAGCACCCAGCACCGCGGAGTGGTGCCGGATATCGTATTTCCCACCGCTTCGGGGGCCGCGGAGCACGGTGAGCGGGCGCTCGACAATGCCTTGCCCTGGGCCAGCATTGAGCCGGCTAGTTACGCCCCGCAGGGCACGGGCGAGGTGGCCCAACTGCGCGACCGCCACGAAGCTCGCATCGCCAAAGATCCCGGCTTTCAGTTATTGAGTTCCCAGGAAGCGATGTTGCAGGAGATCCGCGACATCAAGGTCCTGAGTTTGGTCGAAGCGCAGCGCAAGGCGGAACTCGACACTCGCGAGCGTACCAGTCTGGAAAGCAAGAACCGCTTCCGCTTGGCCGTGGGGCTCGAGCCTGTCGACGCCAACGCCAATGCCGACGAGGACGCGGAAGAAGACGAGGCCGAAGCCGAGGCCATCAAGCGGATCCAGGTCGACGAGGCTGCGCGTATCCTCGCCGACCAGATCCTTGCCGGTCGGCCCCTGACTGCGATGCATTAAGGGGCTGGCCGGCCTTCTTTCCGTTACTCCATGCCCGTCAGCACTGAAGCCTCGATGACCTCGCGGAAATCGCGTTTCCGTGGTGCACCGTGCGTGCTCCAGTCTGCCTGCGCCAAGCGCTGGCCGCCGAAGCCATAGGGCTCGAAGTCGTCGTCGGATTGCAGCACGGATTCGTCATAGCCGAACGGGTTGAGGGGATGGTACATCGTGCGGGTTCCTCTCTCGTAGCTGCGGCGGAGTGCCGTCGCTTCAAGTCCACGCAAGTATTGCGCCATCTCTGCTTTCGAACCCGGCCCGCCAGCAACGGCGCCAATCAGATTCAGGATTGGGCCTCGCGGCGGAAGCGACGCCGCCTGCCGGGCAAGGCCTTCTCGCTCCGGCGTACTCGCCCAGCCTTCCGGGGTGGAACGCTGTGGGGCGGGCCTCTGAATGGTCCGGGTCGGACTGGCAACTGCTGCTTCGCTCCGGAGGGATGGAAATCGGGCGCTGGCGCGGGTCTCCGCACCGAAACAGTGCTATCCCTGGGTCAATTCCGCCTGCAGCCACTTGCGCAAGCGGTTGGAGTCGCCGAAGGGGGTTAACTTGCCGAAGGAGTTCAGCAACACGATATACAGGTCGTAGCCGGAGACTTCGGCTCGCATTACCAGGCAGCGGCCGGCCTCCTCGATGAACCCGGTCTTGCTTAGTTCGATGTTCCAGGCGTCGTTCTTCAGCAGCCGGTTGGTGTTGCGGTAGACCAAGGGGTCCCGCCGCGTATAGGGGCGCACTTCCAGGCTCGGAGTAGTACTGGCCTGGCGGATCAGCGGGTATTTGTAGGCGGCCCGGGTCAATTTCACCAGGTCTCGGGGGCTGGCCCGGTTCTCCGCATACAGGCCAGTGGGGTCGACAAAGCGGCTGTGCTCCATTCCCAGATCGGCGGCCTTGCGGTTCATGGCGCGCACGAACTCGGCGCTGCCGCCGGGGAAGGTTGTGCGCCCGAGGGCAGCGGCGGCGGCGTTTTCCGACGCCAGCAAGGCGATCAGCAGCAGCTCGCGCCGGTTCAGGCTGGCCTTGCCGTAGCGCAGACGCGATCCGGTGAGCTTGTGCAGGTCCCGGTCCTGCTTACGGATGGTGATCATCTGCTCCATGTCGACCTCGGCGTCCAGCACCACCATAGCCGTCATCAGCTTGGTGATCGAGGCGATGGGCACTGCCTGGTCGGGGTTACGGCTGAACACTTGTCGGCCCTCGGCGTCCATCACCAGGGCGCTGGCCGAACGCAGTTCGAGCCGACCGGGATCGAGATCGGCCCAGGGCGAAGTGACGCCCTCGCTCCCGGGGGCCGGGGCCGGGGTCTCGACCATGCTGAAGCGCGTGCCGGCCAGGCTCTCGCCTGCCGTCGAAGTGGCCCAGGGCGCGAACAAGGGCAGCAGGCAAAGCAGGGTGCGGGCTATCGGCGGCATGGGTGGCTCCTGGCTTGCAAAGGGAGTGTTTCGCCCTAATCCTCCAGGGTCGAAGGCGCGAGCGCAAGCCCTGCTGGCGGCGAGAGGTGATATCAGGATGAGAAAGATCGGTTTGCGGGTCGGCTGGTCCCTGTTGGGCCTATCGCTATGGGGCAGCGCACTGGCGCAGGAGGTCCAGCGGGCGACCGATTTTTCCGCCGACGGGGCCATGGCGCGAGACCGCGGGCTGGTGATCCTGCTGATGGTGTCCCAGGAACACTGCGGTTGGTGCGATCTGCTAAAGCGCGAACAGCTGCTCCCGATGCTCAAGAGTGGTCAGTACCGGGAGCGGGTGTTGATTCGCGAGTTGCTTATCGACCCCGGCGAGCAGGTGCGGGATTTCGCCGGCCAGCCCCTTTCCGGCGCCCGTTTCGCCTCGCGCCAGGGTGTCTATGTGACCCCAACCCTGTTGTTTCTGGGACCGGACGGCACGGAGTTGAGCCGCCGCATCGTCGGCATCAATACCCCCGAATTGTTCGGCTGGTACCTGGACCAGGCCATCGACGAGGCCCAGCAGGTCCTGGCTAGGGCCGCCGCTCCCGAGCCGTCGCTGCCCGCGATCTCTAGGAACGGCGCCGCGATCTTCAGTCACTGACCAGGCAAAGGATTTCTCGCCTCCCGGCTGCTTTCCCGGTATCAAAATCGGGTGCGCGGATCGTATAATCGCGCCTGCGCCGCGGCCACGGCCACGGCCCCACCGAAAGGGGACTTGCTTGAATTCTTATCGAAAGGTGGAACAGTGCTTGGCCGGGCTGATCAACAGCGGCGGCGCGGAACTGCTCCGAGGCGGCCTGATCGGGCTGGAGAAGGAGAGCCTTCGGGTGGCCCCGACCGGCGGCATCTCGCAACGACCGCATCCGCGGGTGTTTGGCTCGCCGTTGACCCACCCCTACCTCACCACGGACTATTCGGAGGCGTTGCTGGAGATCATTACTCCGCCCCTGGGTTCGCCGACGGCGGCCCTGGAGTTTCTCCAGGATGCCCACAAGTTCGTCTATCAGGGGCTGGGTGACGAAACCCTATGGGCCACCAGCATGCCCTGTGTGCTGGCCGACCCGGACAGTATTCCGATCGCCGAGTACGGCCATTCGAATGCGGGGGTGATGAAGACCGTTTACCGACGCGGTCTCGGCCACCGCTACGGCAAGGTAATGCAGGTGATCGCGGGCGCCCACTTCAACTATTCCCCCCCTGCCGGCCTGTGGCCGGCGTTGCAGGCGCTGGACGGCCAAGTGGGGCCGCTGCGAACCTATATCGACGTCCGCTATTTTGGCCTGATCCGTAACCTTTTGCGTTGGGGCTGGCTGGTGTCGTACCTGTTCGGCGCCTCGCCGGCAGTATGCAAGTCGTTTCTTGGCGGGCGCCCGACCCGGTTGCCGGAGTTTGATGCCAGCACCTACTTCGAGCCCTATGCCTGTTCCCTGCGAATGGGTGACATCGGCTACCAGAACAGCAAAGAGTTGGGCACCGGGGTCAAGGCCGACTACGACGGGTTGGAAGCCTACCTGGCCAGCCTGATCTGGGCCATCGAGACCCCTTGCCCCGAGTACCAGCGGGTCGGCGTTAAGGTTAACGGGCGCTACGAGCAGCTCAACGCCAATATTCTCCAGATTGAGAACGAGTACTACAGCTCGGTGCGCCCCAAGCAGACCCCTGACGGAAACGAAAAGCCCAGTTTGGCCCTGCAGCGGCGTGGGGTGCAGTACGTCGAACTGCGTTCCCTGGACATCAATGCTTTCGACCCCCTGGGCATCTCAGAGCCCCAGGTCCGCTTCCTCGAGGCCTTGCTGTTGTTTTGCCTGCTGGCGGACAGCCCGCCCATCAACCCTCACGAGCGTCAGGAGATCGACCGCAACCAGGGTGGAGTGGCCCATCGTGGCCGTGACCCGCATCTGTACCTGCAGCGAAATGGCCGGGAACTCAAGTTGCGGGATTGGGCCGGGGAACTGCTGGAGGCCATGACCGGGGTCTGCGAACTGCTGGACGGAGATGATTCGGCCGCCCCCTATTCTGCGAGTCTGGCGCGCCAGCGGGCCTTGGTTGCAGACCCGGAGCTGACTCCGTCGGCCCGTATGTTGGCCGAGATGCGCACACGCAGGGAGGGCTTTTTCGGTATCGCTCAACGCTTGTCCGAGCAGCACCGGGAATGGTTCGATGACGTCTCGCTGAGTCCGGAGCGTCAACGCCTGTTTACGAAAGAGGCCGAGCGGGCCTGGCGGCGCCAGCATGAGATCGAGGCCGCCGACGACGTTTCCTTCGACGACTTCCTCGCGAGCTACTTCGCCCAGGCGTAAGCAAGGCCTGGTCGGGACCCTTACTCAGCTTGTGCAGCGGTTCCTCACGTCAAACGCCGGCCAGTGCCAAGCAGAGCGGCCGCCCTCGGGCCGAGCCAGCGGCCAGGATATCCCAGCCCCCCCTCAGGGCGGGGTTGGAGTCGCCTCGACAGCGTTGGATCCTCTTAACCTGAATATTTCGGTGCGGGCCGCCAGGCGGCTGCCCATAAGCGACTGGAAATTCGAGGCCTTGAATAGGGCTGCGGGGGACGTCTGCAGCGAAACACCCTGTATCACGCCGCCTGGCTATCGCACCCCTGGCTGGTTCGCGCACGCCTGGGCTTGCGCTTCACTCAATCGGGAGCTTCGGCTATCGATTTCGCTCCACAGCGGCGTCCAGGCGCACAGGCCCTGCGCCAGGGGCGCGATACCCGGTGAAATATCCGGGTTAATTCTCCGCGGCAACCAGAACTAACTCTCGTAACTAATCAAGGTTAACTTCAAGTCGAGTCGTAGTATCTCCGGTAGAATCTTTTTTCTCATCGCTTGATATGTTTTAACCCATGATTTTTCTGCAAAATTGATTTCTTGCTCACACATGCTCTCAGGGCGGGACCCGAAATACTCACTGGGCTTGAGGATTGCGGGAATGGGATGCGCGTCACATTTTCAAAATATATTGTTCTCTGATGAGGTCCATAAGCTTTCCTTAAGTTTATGCGCCTAAGCTCTATGGTGTGGCATGGTCCAATCCCCAGATTTACTTCAGCAATTGAGGGTGATGAATGGATTCGATCCTCGTGGGTTGAACAGGATTTCAACGGTAGACGGAGCTTACCGAAGGACATTCTCGCAGGAAATCGGGCGCCGGCTTCCGAGGCTACTTCCAGCGGATATAGTAACGAAAGAAACGGACATGAGAGAGAAAAAAGATGCGTACCCTAAAAGCTACGATGCACACTGTTGAGGATCGAGTCGGGAATGCACTCTACGGAATCAAGTTGTTGTTGCTCATGGCAGAGAGAGACAGACTCGTCAATAATGATACGTACGAAAAATCAATAAAACTTATCGACGACGCATTCGAAGGATTGAGAGAACTATCGACTATGGATGAAATCAACGAAACGGAACGGAACGCCTAAAAACCCCCTGAGGAGCTGCAGCTAAATAGAGCGCAATAGAACGAGTTTCTTTCAACCGCGCCGGGACAATGCCTCAGTGTGTCCGGTCAGGCCGCGTTTCATGTCATTCTTGGGTGGTTTCACGGCCTACGGATATAGGCGTTTTGCTTAATCTCCGACACGACATTGTGGTGCCGGCGACAACGATTGCGCTGATCATATTCCTCGCCCCAGGGGGGCTGTGCGGAAAAGCAACCGTCATCCGCCGCCTGCGTCGACATATGGCCACACGGGTCCACCGGTCCGTTCAGGCGCGCGTGCCAGCGCTTTCGTTAGTCGCGGCCACATTGCCCCGGGTTTCGCAGCCAATGAAGAGTGGCAGTTTTCAGTTTTCCGCGGCCGGTTACCGAGATTTCGCGAGCCTCCCCAAACCGCAGGATACTGTCGGCGGGCTAACGCTTGCCGTTTCCCGAGGTCCGGCGCAGCAGGGCGTCCAGGGCCCGGGTCGGGAGCACCCGGCGCAGGAATCCGAACAGGTAGGTGGGCGTGGTCACATAGTAGCGGGGCTTGGGCCGTGGGCTTTCCAGGGCGTGGATCACTCGTTTGAGCACCGCGGTAGGGGGGAGGGTGAAGGGGGCTGCCGGGCCCTCTTTTTCCAGCCGCGCCTGCATTGCCGCGTATGGGCCCCGGTGGAAGCTGTGTTCGGCGTCGATATTGCGTTGCCACATGCGCATGGCGTTGGCCCGGAAGCGGCTTTCGATCGGCCCGGGTTCGATCAGGCTGACGTGGACGCCGCTGCCGCTTAGCTCCAGGCGCAGGGTGTCGGTGAGCCCCTCCAGGGCGTACTTGCTGCAGTTGTAGGCGCCACGGTAGGGCATGGCGACCAGGCCGAGCACCGAACTGTTCTGGATGATTCGGCCCGCACCCTGGCGCCGCATCAGCGGAAGCAGGCGCCGGGTCAGATCGTGCCAGCCGAGCAGGTTGGTTTCGAGCTGGGCACGCAACACCTCGCGGGTCAGGTCCTCTACCGCCCCAGGCTGGCCGTAGGCGCCGTTGTTGAACAAGGCGTAGATCGCTCCGCCGGTGGCCGCCGATACCTGCTCCACCGCGGCCGCGATGCTGACCGGGTCGTCCAAGTCCAGCTGCAGGCAATCCAGCCCCTCCGCGCGCAGGGCCTCGACGTCTGCCGACTTGCGGGCGCTGGCGAACACCCGATAGCCTCGGCGCTGCAGGCCGAAGGCCGCGCAGCGGCCGATGCCGCTGGAGCAGCCAGTGATCAGAACGCTCTTCGGTGGACCGGGCTGGGGCATGTGAATGGGTTGTCGGCCGACTTGGGCCGCTATTGTCGGGTCCCGGCCGAGCCCTGTCCAGGCGCCGCGACCAACAGCTAGGGCAGAACCCATAAGACTATGATAATATGCGCGATTGACTTGAAAAGCCCGGCAACGCGCCCCACCTAGCGCGCGCAATCCATCCCAATTCGGTACCCGCTGAGGTGACGACGCCATGCCTATCTACGAATACCGCTGCGAGGCCTGTGGCCACGAGATGGAGGCCATCCAGAAGATGAGCGCCGCACCGCTAACCGATTGCCCGGAGTGCGGCCAGCCCGCGCTGAAGAAGCTGATCTCCGCCGCTGGCTTTCGTCTCAAGGGCGGCGGCTGGTACGAGACCGACTTCAAAAAGGGCGGCAGCAAGCGCAACCTGCATGAGACCGGCGCGGGCAAAGGCGGGGAAAAACCGACCGCCAAGTCCGGCGACAAGGCCAAACCCAAGCCGGCTGAGAAGACGACCTCGGGCAAATAGATCCCGTTGCTTGCGCCGGCCGCGGTCGCTACGTACCATTTTCGCCTTTTATCGCCGCGCCTGCGTGCCGGCCACCTGTAATCCAAGGAATCCAGTTTCATGCGCAGCCACTATTGCGGACAGATCAACGCCTCCCATATCGATCAGGAACTAGAACTGTGCGGCTGGGTGCACCGGCGGCGCGACCACGGCGGCGTGATCTTCATCGACCTGCGCGACCGCGAGGGCCTGCTGCAGGTGGTATTCGACCCGGACCGGGCCGACAGCTTCGCAATTGCCGAACAGGTGCGTAACGAGTTCGTGTTGCGGGTGAAGGGCCGGGTGCGACATCGCCCCGAGGGAACCACCAACCCGGACATGGCCACTGGCGAGGTGGAGGTCCTGGGATTGGAACTGGAGGTGCTGAACAAGGCCGACACCCCGCCGTTCCAGCTCGACGAGCATGAGAAGGCATCGGAAGAGGTGCGCCTGCGCTACCGCTACATCGATCTGCGCCGGCCCGAGATGCTGGAGCGCATCCGGCTGCGGGCTCGCGTCACCGGCGCCTTGCGCCGCTACATGGAGGGCCAGGGGTTCCTCGATATCGAAACCCCGATGCTGACCAAGGCCACCCCGGAAGGGGCCCGCGACTACCTGGTCCCCAGCCGCACCCACGCCGGCCATTTCTTCGCCTTGCCCCAGTCGCCGCAACTGTTCAAGCAGTTGCTGATGATGTCGGGCATGGACCGCTACTACCAGATTGTGCGCTGCTTCCGCGACGAGGACCTGCGCGCCGACCGCCAGCCTGAATTCACCCAGCTCGACGTCGAGGCCTCATTCCTCAGCGAAGACGAGTTCATGGATATCATGGAGGAGATGATCCGCCAGCTGTTCCGCGAACAGATGGACGCTGAGCTGCCCGACCCCTTTCCGCGCATGAGCTATGCCGAGGCCATGCAGCGCTTCGGTTCCGATCGTCCAGACCTGCGTGTGCCCCTGGAACTGGTGGACGTCGGAGACCTGATGGATGAGGTGGAGTTCAAGGTGTTCGCAGGTCCCGCTCAGGACCCGAAAGGCCGGGTCGCCGCCCTGCGCCTGCCCCAGGGCAGCAAGCTCACGCGCAAGGAGATCGACGACTACACCAAGTTCGTCGGCATATACGGCGCCAAGGGCCTGGCCTATGTCAAGGTCAACGACTGGGCCAAGGGCCGTGAAGGGCTGCAGTCGCCGATCCTCAAGTTCCTGCCGGACAGCGCGGTCGACGGCATTATGCAGCGCACCGGGGCCGAAAACGGCGATTTGATCTTCTTCGGCGCCGACAAGGCGAGCGTGGTCAACGAGGCCCTGGGCGCCCTGCGGGTCAAGCTGGGCGAGGATCTGGAGTTGATGGAGTCGGGCTGGCGGCCGCTGTGGGTGGTAGACTTCCCGATGTTCGAGTGGGATGAGAACCACGACCGCTGGAACCCCCTGCACCATCCCTTCACGGCCCCCAAGGAGGAGCAGTTGGACCTGCTGGAGTCCGATCCCGGCAACTGCCAATCCCGGGCCTACGACATGGTGCTCAACGGCAGCGAGATCGGCGGCGGCTCGATCCGTATCCACCGCCCCGAGGTGCAGCAGCGTGTGTTCCGCCTGCTCGACATCGGCGAGCAGGAGGCGGAGGATAAATTCGGCTTTCTGCTCACCGCCCTGAAGTACGGTTGCCCGCCCCACGGCGGCATGGCCTTCGGTCTAGACCGATTGGTGATGCTCATGGCCGGCGCCCAGTCGATCCGCGAGGTGATGGCCTTCCCCAAGACCCAGACTGCCGCCTGTCTGCTTACCAGCGCCCCCTCGGAGGTCGGCCAGGAGCAATTGCGGGAGCTGTCGCTGCGTATCCGCAAGCCGGCTATCGAAGAGTGAACGGGTAGCCTGGCGGGCGCTTCGCGCCGCCATGCGCCGTTGCCGGCGACTGATCGCGCGGCCTGCTGTCGACGCAAGCCGCTGTGCGTTTTGCTACGGTCGTATGGAAAAGCTATCGGCCTCGATCCGGCGGTAGTCCTACTCCTCCACCAGATCCATTTCCTCCCAGTACTCCAAGGCATGCTCCAGAGCCGGAAGGGGATCGTTGCTGGTCTCCGGGTCGTAGATCGACCAAAAATCCGTATTGATCACCAATACCGCCGCCAGCAGCCAGAGCAGGGCAATCACCAACACCGTGAAGACGTAGTAGCGGCTGAGCCGATAGGCGGTGCGGAACCAGCTTGGGGCCTGGACCGGCGCCTCCCAGGTTTCCGCCAGCACGTACAAAGCCAGCACTCCCAATACGGGCAGCAGGGCCGAGGCCAGGCTGATCAGGCTGATACCGATGGTGAGCAGCATGGAAGGGTCTCTCCGGTCGGGTGCTGTTGGCCCGATTATGCCACAGGCAAGGCTTCCCGATCCCGACTGCTTGACTGGTATGCTATTGTCGGCAGATTTCCAGAATAGCGAGGCTGCTATGCAAACATACCCGACACTCAGGAATGGCCTGGGCGCCCTGTTGCTCGGCCTGTTCGGATGGGCTTGTGCCGCCGAGGAAAACGCACCGCTTTTGGGCCCGGAGGAGCAGGCCTATCTGCAGGCGCATCCGGAGCTGCGCCTTTGTGTGGACCCCGACTGGATGCCCTACGAGCGGTTGGATGCCGACGGCCGCCACCAGGGTCTTATCGCAGAGTATATGGCGCTGTTCCAGCAGCGCCTGGGGGTGCGGTTCCTGCCGATCCCGGTGGCCTCCTGGAGCGAGACCCAGGCCCGATACGAGGCCGGTGAGTGCGACATCGTCTCGGCGCTGAACGTCAGCGCCGAGCGCATCCTCTACCTCGATTTCACCCAGCCCTACGTGGAATCCCCCGCCGTACTGGTGGTGCTCGAGGGCAGCTCCGCGGCCGGGCTAAAGGATTTGGGCGGGGTAAGCCTGGGCATGGTGGATGGATATATCTACGAGGCCAAGTTGCGCGCCGATTACCCGGCGGTTCGCTTGCAGTACGTGGCGAACATGCAGGAGGGTTTGGTCCGGGTCGCAGCCGGCGAACTGGACGCGACGCTGGGGCCGTTGTTCCTGGTCGCCTATTTGATCCAGCAGCAGGGTTTGGATGGGCTCAAGATGGTGGGCAATACCGAATACCAGGATCAGCTGCGCGTCGGGGTGCGCAAGGGCGACATCCTGCTCCACGCCATCCTCAACCGCCAGGTTCAGGCCCTGAGCGCCGAAGACCATGCGCGCATTCGCCGAGCCTGGTTGCGTGCCGGAGTCGATTGACCGCGCCTTCTCCGGTTGCTGGAGCACAGGCGCTACAAGCGCCCGCAATCGGTGCTGGTGTTGGTATACACAGCCAGCGGTCGGGTGTTGTTGCTGCGGCGGACCTGCCCGCCCGGCTTCTGGCAATCGGTCACCGGTAGCCTGGGCTGGGGAGAGTCGTGCCAACGCGCCGCCCGCCGCGAACTCTTCGAGGAGACCGGCCTGCATGCCGGCCGCGCCCTGGAGGACTGGCGCCGCGGCGCCCGCTTTCCCATCGTCGGTCCCTGGCGGGCCCGCTACGCCCCCGGGACCCGCTTCAATCGCGAGAGCTGGTTTGGCCTGCGCCTGCCGCGCCAGCGAAAGATTCGTCTCAATCCTCGGGAGCACAGTGAATATCGCTGGCTGAGCCGGCCCCGAGCCTTGCGATTGGCCAGTTCCTGGAGTAACCGGCAGGCGATCCGGCTGTTGGGGCGGCGGCTGGCGGACCGGCGCCGCTTCAGCACCGAAGCCTGGCCCTGATGGCGAGATCTTTCTAGCTGATACGCCGGAATTGGTTTTTACTGCGGGCTGGCTTTCAGCGCGCCGGCTGCAATGATCCGGATGGGGTTCCGCCAGCACCGTCAAAAATCAGCTTTGGTTCAGCTTGTTCTCTCCCAGCCAGGCCAGAAACTCCGTCTCGGTCATAGGCAGCCCGATGTGGAACCCCTGTGCCTGGTCACAGCCCAGATCTTTAAGTGCGTCCATCGTCGCCTGGTCTTCCACCCCCTCCGCGAGCACGGTAAGGCCCAGGCCCTTGGCCATGGCTATGGTCGAGCGTACGATGACCAAGTCCGCCTCGTTGCCGAGCAGGTCGCGAATGAATGTGCGGTCGATCTTGAGAACGTGCGGCTGTAACTGTTTGAGGTGGGCAAGAGACGAATAGCCGGTGCCGAAGTCGTCCAGCGACAGTTGAACACCTAGCTCCGTGAACTTGCGGGCCTGCTCCAGAGCGAGTTCCGGGCTATCCATCAATGGCGATTCGGTGATCTCCAGTTCCAGGCTGCTCGGCGGCACCGGGTAACGCCTCAGCAGCTCAGACAGCCGCAGCGGGCACTGTCGGTCGAGCAGGTTGCGGGTGGACAGGTTGACCGACATCTCGAGCGGAATCCCACGGGTGTGCCAACCGCGGAGGGTGCGAAGCGCCTCTTCGAGCACCCGATCGGTGAGCGGGCCGATGAGGTCTCCCATCTCCGCCAGCGGTATGAACTGTTCCGGAGGAATCAGGCCTCGGCGAGGATGGTGCCAGCGCAGCAGCGCTTCACAGCCGCTGACCCGGCCAGTGCGCAGGTCTACTTTCGGTTGGTAGTGCAGCAGCAATTGGTTGTCGTGCACGGCAGCGCCTAGATCCTGCATCAGCAACAGGCGTTCCGGGGTGTGGACGTCGCGCAGAGCGTCGTAGACCCGCACCGGGTCGACGTCGGCCTTGGCGCAATACATGGCAACATCGGCGCAGCGCAGCAGTTCGTGACTGTCGCTGCCGTGGTCGGGAAACAGGGCAAGGCCCAGTGAACCGCCGACTTCGAGGCGGATTCCGCCGAGGTCGAAGGGTTTGTGGATGGCGCTGAGCAGTCTCTCCGCGGCTGCCAGATAATGCCCTTGGGGCGGCAGTTCCTCGATGAGAATTGCAAACTCGTCGCCGCCCAAGCGGTAAGCGATGGTACGGCATTCGCCTACCGGTTCACGCAGGCACTTGGCAACATGGATCAGCGCCTTGTCACCCACTTGATGACCCAGGGTGTCGTTGATCTCCTTGAAGCGATTCAGATCCAACAGGCACAGGACGGTCTGCTCGCTGCGGGCGCCCGCCTTCGGCAACGCGGCTTCGCAATAGTCGTGCAGGGCCTGCCGGTTTGGGAGGCCGGTCAACGGGTCATGGTTGGCCTGGTGCGTGAGTGTATTCACATGCAGAGCGTTGGCCATCGACAACGAGACGGTCTTGCCGAAGGTCCGAAACGTCTCGAGTTCGCTGGTGGTGGGTCGATACCTGGTGCGGAAGAACAGAAAGATGAGGCCGAAAGTCTGCTGCTCTTGGGTGAGCGGGATTGCCACGCCGGCCCGGTAGCCCCACTTGAGCAATTGGGGCGGCATCTCACGGGGGGTGGCCAGGTCATGGTCTTGGTCAGAGAACAGGATGATTTCCCTTTCCGCGAGCGCTATTTCGGCTAGGCCGCCGAAGCAGCCCGCCGGCCGGCCCGTATCGGAACAGGCCGGATCCAGACCGTAACTCTGAATTGCACGCAGTTGGCGACCGTCATCCGCGAGCTCGAGAAACGCCACCGAGGGTGCCTCGCTGAGCTGCAACAATGCATGAGTCGCTTGGTTGGCGATGTATTCTACGTCCGTCGTGCCATGTAGTCGTGCGGCCAGGTCGTTGAGCAGCTGTAAATGTTGGCTGCGTTCGCGCAGGTTGGCTTCGGAGTAGAGCAGGGCGCGCTCTACGCGCTTTCGCTCACTGGCGTCCCGCACCAAGGACAGCAAATAGGCTTGGCCGCGCAATTCCAGCCGCGTGAGGGTTACCTCCGCATCGAAGGGGGTGCCGTCCAATCGGCAATGTTGCCAGTCGAAGAACTGCTGATCGCCAGACAGCGCACTGTTGATCTTTTCCAACGCCTTCTCGACGGAATCCCGGCCATCTGGCTGGACTGAAGGCGAAAAGCGGTAGGGAGCCTGATCGATGATGTCCGATCGCTGGCAACCGAACATTTCCAGGGTCTTCGCGTTGCAGTCGATGAACCGGTCGCCCTGCATCATGAAGATTGCATCCCCCGCCGCATCGAAGAGGGTGCGGTAACGATGTTCGTTCTCGCGTGCCTCATGGTAAAGCAGGAGCTGTGATACCAGGTCGGCTATTGCCAGCAGGAAAGTTTGCTCCTGCTTGCTCCAGAGTCGTGGTCCGCCCAGATGCTCAATGCACACCACACCGCGGGTCGCGCCCACGCGCCGCAGGGTCACATCCAACATGGCGCCGATGCCCAGCGGCCTGAGGTAGCTTTCGCGGAACTCCCGGGTGCGTATATCGTTACCCGCGTCGTGGGCGTCGATGATGCGTCCCTGGTCCAGGGCATCGAAATAAGTCGGGTACCGGGTAGCGGCCAGCTGCACACTGTTGCTGTGTTCAGCGGTCGACTGACGGTAGAGGTCAAGGCAGATCAATTTGCGCGCTTCTGCCGTGCCCTCAATCTGCCAGATACTGGCGCGATCCACCGCGACCGACGCAGCGATGTATTCGGTAATGTCCCCAAGCGCCTTATCAAGACTCTGTTGCCATAGGGCCCAGTTCCGGACCAGCGCCAGATAGGCGTTGTCCAGGCGATTGCCTGGACTATGATCAGGTTTGGCCCAGTTGCTCATTGTGAAAGGTCCTTTCGCGGGCTTTCCCAGCCGGTCTCCAATAACCTCGCTGCGATCGCACACGTAATCCATCAAGCAAGACGCTTTCGGGTCCCGGGGTTCATGCAGCCATCGGGCGGTCACCGGACCGCTTTCCATGGAAGTCTCCAACTACCATGCGCATGCGTCTCGCCCGATAAGGTTGCCAATCCGATGAGCTATCGGATTATCGAAACATATACTGATGGAAGCAGCCTACAACTTCGAGCTTATCTCAGGGGGCTTCGCCGAACAAGGCGATCACGCAGGTCTGTGCGGGATTGCCCCTGCGCTGCCAAGGGGGAGGTTGGACCGGTTTCTCCTATCGGTTTGTTATCCGCGGCTGCCCAGTCCCAGCAGCAGGCTCGGTAACAGATCCGCCGAGCCGAGATGCGGTGTGATGCGGATCGTCACCTCGGGGTGGCGGGCGCGCACCGGGTCCACCTCTTCCGGCACGTCGGTGACCACGTGGCGGCCCGCTGCCAGGAAGTAGGGCAGTACCACGATCTCTTCGGCGCCTTGCCGAATGCAGCACTCCAGGGCGTCGCCGATCGAGGGCTGGGCCAGTTCCAGAAAGCCAGTGCCGACTAGGGAGAACTCCGGGCGGGCAATGCTTTGCAGCCGTTTTCCCAGGGCCTCCACTTCTCGGTTGGATTGCTCGCGGCGGCTGCCGTGGGCAGCCAGCACCAGTGCCTTCATATCGACGATTCCTGGAGTGATGTGGTCAGAGCCGGGCGCCGGCAGTCGGGCTTTACCAGCAACATCTGCACCGTGCCGATGCTGCGCTCGAGGAAACCGCCTTCACAATAGCAGAGGTAAAACTCCCACATGCGGATGAAGGTCTCGTCATAGCCCAGCGCTCGCACCTGGTCGAGCCGGGCCCGGAAGCGCTCCCGCCAGTGGCGCAAGGTGGTCGCGTAATGGGGCCCGATATCCTCGAGATGGAACAGGCGCAACTGGCTTTGGCTGGTCATGGCCTGGCACATCGCCGTGATCGAGGGCAGAAACCCGCCCGGGAAGATGTAGCGCTGGATGAAGTCGACCGCACCCAAGGCCTTGCGGTAACGTTGGTCGGCGATGGTGATGGCCTGCACCAGGGCCATGCCCTCGGGCTTCAGCAGGCGATCGCACTGGTCGAAATACTGAGGCAAGTAGTCGGCGCCGATGGCCTCGATCATTTCGATGGACACCAGCTTGTCGTAGCGGCCTTCCAGCTCGCGGTAATCCTGGCAGAGCACCTCCACTCGGTCCTCGAGACCGGCCTCGCGACACCCGCTCGGCGGGCCAGCTCGTATTGCTCCTGCGAGATGGTGGTGGTGGTCACCCGGCAGCCGCAATGCTCAGCGGCGTAAAGGGCCATGCCGCCCCAGCCGGTGCCGATCTCCAACAGGTGGTCGTCGGGGCCCAGATCGAGCTTGCGGCAGATGCGCTCCAGCTTCGCCAGGGCGGCTTGGTGCAGGTCCATGTCCGGCCGCTCGAAGACCGCACTCGAATACATCATGGTCGGGTCCAGAAACAGGCTGAACAGGGTGTTGCCCAGGTCGTAGTGCGCCTGCTATATTGCGCCGACTCCCGCGCTTGGTGTTGCGGCGCAGGCTGTGCTTAAGCCGGTTCAGGGGCCCCTGCAGGTAGAGCGGGCCAGCGTCCAGGCCGTCCAGCAGTTCCCGATTGCGCAGCAGCAGTTGCACCAGGGCGGTGAGGTCGTCGCAGCGCCAATCCCCGCGCATGTAGGCCTCGCCGGCGCCAATGCTGCCGCCGAATACCAGCTCGCGATACAAGCCCGGGTCGAGTACCTCCACCCGTACCGTTTCGCCCTGGCCGTCGCCGAAACACAGCTGCACGCCGCTTTCTTCGATTACCAGGCGGCCGCGGGTGAGGAGTTCCAGGCGCCGCAGCATGATGCGCCGGGCCAGGCGGTCGAGCCAGCTCCCGGCCAGCTCAGAATGGGGTTTGCGCAAGGTCAGGCTGGTTGCTTTCATCGGGTCTCCAACGGTTTACGCGGGTGGTCGACTATCGGGGTTTTCTTTAGCCACAGTCGCAGGGCCTGGAAATAGATGGCCAGCACCAACTTGGCGGTGATCAGCGGGAATCGCACCAGGACCCCCGCCATTTGGCTCGCAATGAGCGGCCGACGCTCCAGGCCCAGACTGGCATCGAACAACTTGCCGCCGTGTTGGTGGTTCTCGATGTGCACCTGCAAGCGGTGCCCGGGCCGGGTCAGGCGCCAATGATATTCCATGTCCAGGTCCATGAACGGGGAAACATGAAATTCCTTGGGCTGTTCGAAGCTCTGGCGCTCCGCATCCCCCAGATTCTCGGCCGCTGGCAGCACATAGCAGTGTTGCTCGCCCCAGGGGGTGTTGTTGACCTCGGCGACGATGGCGTCCAGGGTCTCACCGTCCGACTGGTAGCAGTAGTAGAAGCTCACCGGGTTGAAGCCGAGTCCGAAGTACCGAAGGTGTGTAAGCAGCCGAATCGGCCCGACCGGTCGGCGTCCTGTACGGCTGGCTCACCAGATCGCGGATTTCCTGGTCCAGCGGCCGGTCCGGGTCCCCGTAGTGGTCGGCGCGGCGAAACCACGCCAGATTGGGACCGCGGGCGGACCAGAACCAGCGCCGCTCGAACAGCCCGCTGCAGTTCCCCCAGGTCCAGATAGACCATGAACAGCCGATAGCTGAAGGCGTGGGGCCGGGGGGCGAAGCGGCGGTGCTTAACTTGCCCGACGTAGAGGCAGCTGTTCATGGCGCTGATTCTCCTGGAAGTGGCGCAGGGCATCGAGGGCGCTCACCACGCCGTCCTCGTGGAAGCCGCTGCGCCAGTAGGCGCCGCAGTAATAGGTGCGATCGTGATTGAGCTCACTGTGCCGGGCCTGGGCTGCCACGCCGCCGGGGGTGAACACCGGGTGGTGATACTGGATGCGCTTCAGCACCCGATCAGGATCGATGGCGGCACTGTTGTTGAGGGTGACGCAGAACTCCACCGGCGCCTTCAGGCCCTGCAATCGGTTCATATGGTAGGTCAGCGCCACCCGGCCTTGATCCCGGGGCAGGATATGGTAGTTCCACGAGGCCCAGGCCAGGCGCCGTTTTGGCAGCACCGATGCGTCGGTGTGCAGCACCGCCTCGTTGGCCTGGTAGGGGATGGCGGCGAGGACCTCCCGCTCTTGAGGGCTGGGGTCTGCCAGCAGGGCCAGGGCCTGGTCGCTATGGCAGGCCAGGAACAGGGCGTCAAAGCGCTCCCGCCCGCCGGACTCGGTGCAGACCTCCACGTGGGTCGGTAGCCGTCGCACCGAGCGCACCGGGGTGCGCAGGCGAACCCGGTCGGCGAACGGGGCCGTAAGCTTTTCCACATACGACCTGGAGCCGCCCTCGATCACCCGCCAGGTGGGCCGATGGTTGACGCTGAGCAGGCCGTGGTTGCGGAAAAATCGCAGAAAGAAGCGGGCTGGGAAGGCGTACATGGTCACCGGGTTGGCGGACCAGATGGCCGCCCCCATGGGCACCAGGTAACGCTCGATCATCTCTTGCCCGTAGCCCTGGCGGGCCAGAAAGGCGCCCAGGCTGGGCTCGTCCGAGTCCTGCTCCAGCAGCTCCTGGGCCTCGCGATTGAAGCGCATGATGTCGCGTAGCATGCGGTGGAACGATGGCCGCAGCAGATTCCGCCGCTGGGCGAACAAGCTGTTGAGGTTGTTGCCGTTGTATTCCAGGCCGCTGCGCTCGCATTTTACGCTGAAGCTCATCTCCGAGGGCTGTGAGGCGACACCCAGTTCGTCGAGCAGGGCGATGAAGTTGGGGTAGGTCCAGTCGTTGAATACGATAAACCCGGTATCCACCGCGTAGCGTCCGAAGCCAAGGTCTATGTCATGGGTGTGGGTGTGGCCGCCGAGGTGGTCGCCCGCTTCGAACATAGTGATCTCGTGCTCCCGGTTCAGGCGGTAGGCGGCGACATTGCCGGCGATGCCGGAGCCGATAATGGCTATTTTCATTGGCTTATCTCTCTGAGCCGGCAACTTCGGGCCAGCGTTGGGGTACCGGGCGCAGTCGCGCCGGGTCGTAGCCCACCTCGGCCACGATGCGCTCCAGGTCAGCGTACTCGGCAGGGTCCAGTTCAGGACTGCGCGCCATCAGCCAGACGTAGTCGCGGGCGCTACGGCCTATGATGGTTCGTTGATACTCTGAATCGACGTAAACGATGCGGTACTCCGCTCGGATCGGCCAGACGAACTGCATGCCCCAGACCGCGTTGCTATCGTCCTGCACAAAACCCATCGGGTTGTAAATCTTTTCCGGGCCATTGAAGGCGCCGTCGCGGAAGCGGAACCGAGTGGCTACCCGCCCGTCCTCTTGCAACCGGTAGGACTCGACCGCGTTATGAGCCCCTTCCTCGAGCCAAGTCGGGATATTGGCGATGACGTACCAGTCCCCCATGAAACGCTCCAGGTCCACCTGGGCCTCGGTGCGGATCGGCTGGTGCTGGGCGCAGCCGAACAAGGGCAGGAAAAGGAGTCCGGACCAGAACGTACGCATCACCCCCTCTCCCTTTCGGCCAAACGGTAGCGCAGGGTTCCACCGTCAGGCAGCGGGCTTTCCAGGGCCAACCAGCGGCCCTGCTCGTCATACCAAAGGTCGATTGTCAGCGCTTCGCCGCCCAGGCGGTAAGCGGCTGCGCGGCCTTCGCCGAAGGGCAATGGACGCTGCCCCAGGGGTTCCCAGTCCACTTCCAGGTATTCTCCGGTCTGGGTGTTGAGCAGCCTTTGGCTGCTGGCCAACAATTCAGGCTGCCAGTAGGCAAAGCTGCGCACGCAACCCTCCAGGCTGCGGCTACCTGTCGGTGTTTCGAGCACCATCGCTTCTCCCTGGTACTGGCCGTCGATGCGTGCGGGCTCCCCATTGTCGTCGGTTTCGGCCCGTATCTGCCGCAGGCAGCCCGCCCGCCATTGCTCATCGCTGCGGTGGCTGTAGCGGTAGAACGGTATCATCAACACCCGTACCGTATAGTCGGCTCGGGTGCTGACCCGCAGGCCCTCGGCTTCGGGTTGCAACTGGACCTGGTGGCTACCGATCTCGCGATCGTCCAAATACACCTGGTAGCGCCAGACCTGGGCCTCGGGCGGGGCGCTGTTGGCGGCGGCGTAAGCGGCGGTAAGCAGAAGCGGCAGTGCAACTAGAGACTTGCGCATGGCATTCCCTCCTTAGCTGGCCCGTTGCGGCGGGCCGGGGATAAAGGCGTTGGTCCGGGCGATATAGTCCCGATACGCCGGACGCCGTTCGCCGATGTCCTTTTCGAGCATGGCCACGCCAGATACGCGCAGCAGGAGCCAGGTCATCAGCAGCGGCGCGGGCAGGGTCCACCAGCCGCCGGCGCTTAGGGCGAGCAGATAATAGCCCCACCATATACAGCATTCGCCGAAGTAGTTGGGGTGGCGGGTATACCGCCAGAGGCCGGTATCGAGTACCTGGCCCGCATTGGCCGGATCGGCGCGGAAGCTTGCCAATTGCCGGTCTCCCAGGGCTTCGAAGCCAAAACCGATGACCCAGAGGCCGATAGCCGCCAGGTCCAAAAGGCCCAGTTCTCCGGCGCCGGAGGCCACCGACAGTGGCAAGGAAATAAACCAGGCCAGCAGCGCCTGCAGGCCGAAAACGAGGTACAGGCTTTTCCACTCGAAGCCGGGCTCGTTATTGCGTCGTATCGTCTGATAACGATGGTCCTCGGGCTGCCCCCAATTGCGCAGGGTCAGATGGATGGACAACCGCAGGGCCCAGACGCCGAGCAGCGCCAGAAGCAGCAAGCCGCGGTCGGAAACGGCTGGCTGGCTAAGGACATATACCAGCCCCATGGCCAGAAACATCAGCGACCAGAGGCTGTCCACGATGGTCACATTGCGCCGTACCAGGCTGTAAAGCCAACCGGCCAGGCCGATGGCAAGGGCCAGGGGCAGCGCGCTCAAGTAGAGGTTCCAGTCCATCAGGCAGCCTCCGCCAGTCGCGACCGCGCGCCATCGAAGCGCTGGGCCAGGCCCATCAGCAGCGGAGTGAGCAGGCCCCAGCCTACGGCAAGCCAGACCATGGCGGCGGCGGGGTCGCTGAAGCTAACCGCCCCCAGGCGGGAACCGGCGTAAAAGGCCAAGGGCCCGGCAATCGCTCCGAACAGGGCAGACAGCCACCAGCGGCCTTGGAGCCAGCGCAGGGACAGATTCAGGGTGGTGGCGAACAGGCCCCAAAGGGCAATGATCCAGTGCGGCGCAGTGCCGGCCAGCAGCACGCCGGACGGGTAGGCAAGCAACCCCTGAAATGTCAAAAGACTCTCCCACACCAACCCAATCAGGCAGGCAATCACGATAAGTCGGGCTTCTCCCCGCCGATCCGGGGTGCGAACCAGGTGCCAGGCGACGACGGCCATCGCCGCCAAAGTGCCCAGCCAGGGCAGACCGTGGGCCCCGCCGAGGACGCAGGCAAACCACCCCAGTTGAAAGGCTAGGAAGTTGAGCAGCATGGCTTAGCGGCCGTCAACAGGGCGTTCGAACAGGTAATGGCTGACCCACCACTGTTGGCCCCGGTCGTAGCCGAACAACTCGGCACAGGCGAGAAAGAAAATACGCCATCGAGACCACCACTGGCGGCTGGCCAGCCCGTACGTCTGCTCGAACAGGGGCTGCAGCGACTCCCGCGCCGCGTCCATGTTCTCCAGCCAGGCATGGGCAGTACGCTGATAATGACGGCCGTCCCAGCGCCAGCGCTGCAGCAGCCGCAACCGTTGCTGAAACCACAGGGGCAGGTCGTCGCTCGGCATCATGCCGCCGGAAAAGAAGTGCCGGCTCATCCAGTCGCCCGGTCCCTGATCTTCGAAGGCATAGGGTGTTGATCGGTGCACGAAGACGTGCATGAAGAAGCGCCCGCCCGGCTCAAGCCAGTCGTGCACCCGGGTGAACAACTGGGGCCAATTGCGCATGTGCTCGAACATCTCCACCGACACCACGCGGTCGAAGCCGGTCTCTCGGGGCTGGAATTCGTTCATGTCGCAGGTCACCAGATCGATATTGTCCAGTCCCAATCGGATCGCCCGCTGGTGGATGAACTCAGCCTGCGAAAGAGAATTGGATACAGCGGTAATCCGGCTGCGGGGAAACTGTCGCGCCATCCAAAGCGTGAGGGAGCCCCAGCCGCAGCCCAACTCCAGAATGCGCTGCCCGTCGGCGAGCCCGGCATGGGAACAGGTCTCGCGGAGGGCCGCGTTCTCCGCGCCCGCTAGACTATTCACCCCTTCCGGCCAGTAACCGCAACTGTATTTCAGGTGAGGCCCGAGGACCTGTTCGAAGAAGGGCGCGGGAACCTCGTAGTGCTGTTCGTTGGCCTTATCCGGCAGCAACGCAACCGGAGCTTTGTGCATGGCCTCAAAGAAGGCCTGCTGGCGCTCGCCAGAGGCCATCGTGTCGGCGGCCTCAATTTCCTGCAGGCGCTGCTTCAGCAGGCGCTGGATGCCGCGCCGGACCAGCAGGTCTGGCAGCACCCCCTGTTCAGTGAGTTCAAACGCCAGGTTGGAAGTCGCGACCATTTGGGATCTCCTGTAACCTGAAAAGGTATAAACAGATTCTTGTACATAAACGTTACACGAACCTTAGTGAATACCGGAAACCTTGTCAAGTAATTCTTAAAAAGGGTCTCGATCGCTCTTTTATTATGCGGAACCTGTACATGGCGGGTCGGCTCTGCGGCCGTTCCCCGTCAGAGGGCGGACATCGGTTCCCAGCTCAGGCACAATGCCGTGAAATGAAACCCGTACGGCTCTCCCTGCGCAGCTGCCATTGCTGCGGTCTGATCCAGCGCATGCCGCCGCTTGCCGCCGGTGAATACCCGGTGTGTGCGCGCTGCGCCAGCCGCCTGGGACACGGTGATCCTCGCCGCAACCGCTGGGCCGCGATGCTGGCCCTGTCTGCCCTGGCACTGTATCCGGCTGCCATGCTGCTGCCTTTGCTGCGGATCGAGAAGCTCGGTCACCTTCGCGAGGACAGCCTGGTGTCCGGTGTCGTCACCTTATGGGGCCAGGGCTACTGGTTGGTGGGCACGGTGGTGTTCCTGTTCTCGGTTCTATTGCCGCCGCTGAAGCTGGCGGCCCTGCTCGGGCTGTCCCTGGGGCGGCCCGGCCGGGGCGGTCGCGGGCATGCCTTGGTCTACCGCCTGGTGGAGGGGCTGGGTCGCTGGGGCATGCTGGACGTGATGCTGGTGGCCATCCTGTTGGCCATGGTCAAGCTCGGTGGCCTGGTCAACATCCAGCGCCGGGGTTGGGCTGCTGGCCTTCACCCTGTTGGTGTTGACGAGCCTGCTGGCCAGCCTGGCATTCAATCCCCTCACCCTATGGCGAGAAGCGACGGAGCCGGAAAATGACGGAACCCCCGGGAAACTATGATCTGCCCAGCGCGGGCGTGGGTCGCGGCGGCGGCTGGCCCTGGCTCTGGCTGTTGCCCCTGACCGCAGCGGGACTGTCGGTTTGGCTGCTCTACAGCGCCTGGGGCCAGAAGGGGATCGCCATCGAGGTAGAGTTGCCTCACGGCCAAGGCCTCGAGGTCGGTGATCTGGTTCGCTACCGGGGCATAGCCGTCGGCAGCGTGCGGGAATTGGAACTTACTCCAGACCTGGGGGCGGTTCGGGCCCAGGTGCTGCTGGAACCCAGCGCCCGCGACCTGTCACGGGAAGGGAGCCGGTTCTGGGTGGTGCGGCCCCAGGTGGACTTCGCCGGGGCCAGCGGCCTCAGTACCCTGATCGGGGCCAAATACCTGGGTGCCATCCCCGGCAGCGGCCCGTATCGGAAGCATTTTCAAGGGCTCGACCAACCGCCCCCCATGGCCCTGCTGGAGGCAGGCGGGCTGGAACTGACCCTGGTCACGCCGGATCAGGGCGGTATTCGTGCGGGCGCCCCGGTCAGCTATCGGCGGGTGGTGATCGGGAAGATTCTATCCTTGGATCTGGCCCGGGACGCAAGCGCGGTGGAACTGCGCATCTATATCGAGCCTCGTTATAGGGATCTGATGCGAGAGGGCACCCGCTTTTGGAAGGTCGGCGGCGCCCAGTTCCGAGCCGGGTTCAGCGGTATCGAGTTGGATGTGGAACCAGTGGGCAGCTTTCTGCTCGGCGGCGTGACCCTGGCCATCCCGCCGGATCCCGGCGCTCTGTTGGTCCCTGGCCAGCGTCTGCCGCTGCACGAGCGCCCCGAGTCGGAATGGTTGGAATGGGTGCCCTTTTTTGCACTGGAGTCCGGCCCGGACCGGGTCGAACCCGGCCGGCCGCGGCCACTGGCGCTGGAGCTGAGTTGGCAATACAAGGAATATTGGACCTGGACCCGAGACGCCCGCCGCCGTGGCTGGGGCCTGCCCCTCGCCGAGGGTTTGCTCGCCCCCGCCGACCTGCTCCGACCGCCCCCGGAAGCCCTGCCTGAAAGCCCCGCCCTGCGCGCCGGCGACCTAGAGCTTAACCCAGGCGCGGTAAGGCCCTTGACCCCGGATCTGGCCCTGCTGCCCGTGGATCACCAATGGCCGGCCTGGAACCGGGGCCCCGGCGCTCCGCTGGAGCGGGCCGAAGACCTGCTGATCATCGCCGACCCGGAACGCCCCCGCCGCTTCGTCGCCGCCGAACACCTGCATCGGGCCGACGGTGCCTGGAGAATTGCCGATCTGCCTTTTGACCCCGACTGGCACGGCGCCAGCGTAGTCTCCGATCGCGATGGTCGCCTGCTAGGTCTGCTGCTGGTCGACGCCAAGGGTGCGCGCATCGCCCAGCTTGGAGCCGGGCGGGGGAGCGAGGAGAAGCAGATAGGGACAAAGGAGACTGAAGCGTCGCAGGGCATGCCTCAGTGATGTAGATCTCTCTGCGCAACCATGATCGCCAGTGATAGCGGGTATCTGTTCAGATAAGATCCGAGATGGCTGGCAACGAGTTCCGATCCCGTCTGACACCTAGGGCAGAAACCGACCGTGTTCTGCTTTCACGGCTTGACTGACCCTGGCGGGCACGATCTTAAGCACACTGCGGGCACTAGGGAGGCGCTGAATAAAGCCCTCCCTGGCTTTTTGCAGCACGGCTTTCGAAAACGCGGTTTCCGAAAGCTTGCATTTCCAGGCGGTTGGACGCTTGAAAATGGCGGGGCGTCCTGCCCTGCGCGGGAAACGCGATTAAATCAGCGTTTCCCTAGAGCGTCGATTGAGGCCAACCATAGCGAAATTGAGATCTTCTCCGATATGATCGCATCTGTGCTACCGGCACACCCTGAATCTCAATCTCGTCCGAATAGGACTCCATCGCTTCCGCAGATCTGGTCCTAGGGTAAAGGGTCACTCGCCCCGGGGTTTGGGAGCGGAGCTCGAGCGTTACCTCTTAGCTTTGCAATGCGATCTCGAACGTTCACTCGAGAACCCGTGACATAGGGGCAGTCAACTCCCAATTGCCGTCAAAAACCTGTTCATTTCCTCAATTAGTCCTTTATCCGAAAAACCTTGATCAATGATGGCTTGAAGAGCGTAAAGGTCCACATCTCTCAGATCTTCGGATCTAGTTGCGTGAAAAGCTTGCGCCCGAGCCAGAAGCGCTTCGGGGCTGTCCGGCTCAATTTCAAGCGCTATGGATAGAGCCAGGATAGCGACATCGGGTTTGCCGCAGAGAAGATCCAGTCTACCAAGAACGGTCTGTGCATAGACATTCTCAGGATCGAGGGACACTGCCTGCTCGGCATCCTCGCGGGCACGGTCGTATTCTCCTCGTTTAAGGTAAATTTCAGCACGAACCGCAAATTTCTCTGGCTCGTAGTGATCTGGAATAGTATCAAAGACCCCCTGAATGTCTCGCATAGCAAAATTTAGATGACCCAGGTTCAGGTGCATCGTCGCTCGGTACATGATCACCGTTTCAATGTCCAACTCGAAAACCATGGGTTCGCTGTCTTCTTGGTCATCGGGGTTGTGATCAAAAGTGATCTGCTCATAACGCGGATCTGCGCCAAAGCCCTTGTTCAGGCCCTCATCAATCAGTGACAACCCGCCCTCATCTTCACCAAGACTAAAGAAGCACAAACCCAAACCAATAAAAGCTTCTGGGCGTTCCTTGTCAATCTCAATGGCCTTGCGGAACAGAGCCTTGGCTTCTTCGATGGCAGAAAAATCATCCTGTTCCAAAAAATACCGTTTGAACCCCTGAAAAAGAAGTGTGACATAGTCCCTGTCTTGCTGTTCATCCGCGCGAGATTCCTCTGGGGGAGACTCATCGATCATCAACCGCTGACCACATTCTCCGCAGAACCTGTCATCTGATGCTATGCTATTTCCACACGATGGACAGTTCACAGTCATACCCCCCTTCTTCTCGGGCCTTTATAGTTCTGCCCCACAAGCGGTGCAGAAGTTGCTTCCAGGCTTAGCTTTCTTATCGCACTGAGAACAGCTGGCGACCTTCGAATTTTTAGTCTTCGCTCTCCCACTGACCGGCGTAGTTCGTCGTGTTCGTGCATGACGATGTTGAGAGAGTTTCTGAATGTTGGCAAGGGCCTCAGCCGCACTCGTCTCTGCAAGGGTGAGCCCGCAGATCGCACCATCTGCATCAAGCTCCCATAAGCCCATAAGGATCGCATCGGGTAGAAGGAACAAAGAGAGCTTTTCCCAGTAAAGCGATCCTTCAACCATATTGGCTACCGTCAAAGAGACGTTCGAACTTGAAGAGCCAATTCCTAACGCCAACGCAAAACCATCCGAAGACAGACAATCATCATCTTCTAGCAGTTCCACCTTCTTGAGTTCCCGGAGGCCATGACGAAATGCACCCAGTGTTCGAGATCGCAGGAGGGCGGAATCGCTCCAAAAGGCAAACCGCGCAACCGCCGAGCGCATATCTCCCCGATCGAAACCGAAGGTCGCCACATCAAACAAATCTTCAGCGTGCGCCGGCGATG
>CAVWCW010000021.1:0-200251 GCA_963753615.1 uncultured Gammaproteobacteria bacterium | reverse complement strand
TATCGCTGCTGCTGTTGCTGCTGTCGAGGGTCATGCGGTTGAGCAGCAGGGTCACCAGGAGGAGCAAGACTTCCAATGCCGAGCGCAGCGCAGGCGATAGATCACTCTCTTCCTTGAGCCGTTCTTTGACCGAGTTGATTGCCGAATCAACGTCAATGTCTTCTATCTTCAAGTGCCTGCACCCGTAGGATCTCCAACGAGTTCATTATCGCACGGGTTTTCAGAACCAATTTTTGCGCCTTGTGCGCGTATCTGGGGCGACCAAACTAATGTTCTCAGCCCCAGATCGCCTCACCAATCAAACCCTCTCCACGGCCTTCATAGAGCCTCCCAGCGCATACATCATGCCGACCAGGCGTAGACTGCTGAAACCAGAAAAAATCCGCGAAAACCTTGTCAAGTACTTTTTCCAGCTTATTTACCGAATAGATACCCCGATTGTTGCATAAATTCGCGATCTGGGAGTCAGGCGCCGAGAGCCTTGAGCAGTCCGAGGGAATGCAACAGCTCGTTTTCCAGCTTTTCGTTGCTTTTCATGGACAGGATCAATTTGCCGGCAGGACGAATAATGCGTCCGGCGCGTTGGATAAGGGTCCGGCGAAGTGTTTCGATCTCGCGGAACCCCAAAGCGCGGCACGTTTGGCCGTGGTTCCACGAGCACGGGGAGCCACCTGAATCTGTAATTCTCGGGTGAGGTTGTGCGCGAGAATGCCGGCGAACATATACAGTTGATTGCCGACACGCGTGGTCACGGGTACGTAATCCATCGGCAATGCGACTTGAGTTCGGCAAAGATCCCTCTTGCGATCCACGGCCCTCGTGGAATGCAACGACCTTGCGCGGGCTGCTGCACTTATTGGTCACGATGACCTTGAATTCGTATCCATATTCGGTGGGCTTGAACAGATCGAGCTGAACCGGCGCTTTGTCCTGACACCGAACCTGTTTGCGGATGAACACAAAGCGGTATGGCGCGGTCCAGGACTTGGGCTTCCAGTGGGTCTCGAAGAAGCTGAGCTCGCTGTTCAACCGACGCCATCGTTTCCTGCCCTCGATCTTCCCTTTGAGTTCGATGAAACGTTCGAAGGGAACCGAGATGGTGAATTCGACCCTCGCTTCATGAAGTTGCTCAGCGATGGTCTCGTTGAAAAACGCGCTGTCGATACGCGTCTCGGCTTTGATCCGAGGCAGCGCCGAGCGCACGCTCTGCAGACACTGGCCGATGAAAGCATCGGCCCCATTGGAGTCGTGGACATTACCGGAGCGGTGGAGAATATCGAGAACCTGGTCTGTCTGCGCAACGGTACAAAACAGCGGGTAGTAACTGCGAGCACCCTTCTTTTTCTTGTTGAAACCCACCGCCGTTCCTTCGGCGTGGCGTCCTGTGCTCAACACGGAACCGTCGGAGTCAAGCGTCACCCGCGAAAGCCCCTCGGCCGACAAGCGTTCAATGACCAGGTTTCTCGATTCACTCCGGACTTTCTCGATGCTTACCTCATCGGCGCTACGGAGCGAGCGGCTAATGGTGGACACATCCGGCAAACGCTTAAGGCCAAGCAGCCGCTTGAGCATTTCGTCATCGCGATAGTAATCAACATCCCGTAGCCTCCGGTGACCAATGATCAGATGCACGACCAACAGCATCATGATCACGTGGTGGCTGTAAATCGGGCTTACCTTCAAGTGGCGAAAACAGCCCCACAGCCGCTCCTTGATACCGATCAGCGAGAAGAAGTGTTGAAAGAGGATCAGGCCTGAGTACGAAGTCAGGTTCTGCGGTTCGAACCGAACCTCCAAAGCGGTCCTGGCTTTACCTCGAACATCTGCCTTGCTATGTTTCATGTCAGTGGTCTCCGTCTCGATTGGTATGTCGTTTTGGTCGACGATTATTGTACCAATCTGGAGACCACTTTTTATGTTTGCTGGGCCGTCTTTTCACACGTAACGCAATGCGCTTCCAGGAACCTCGGCGTCTTTCTCCTATGTGGCTTAACCTCACCGGGAGTGAACTTAAGCCACACGCCGTTTTGTCCCGAAAATACGCTTTTTATAGAGCGAAAACGCTCTCGAGGAGATAATTTATGCAACTGGCAGGTTTACTGAATAGATACGGTTTAACCAGCGATTTGCCGGGGAAAGCGAGGGCAACGGCGTGCCGTATACGCTGGCGTCCGAAAGGTCGCGAGCCGCCCATGCCGGGCGTCGGCCGGCACGGGGCCGTCATTCTTGCCGTACTCGATTGGACTATACTCGGCAGCTGCTACCCGTTTCGCTGGACGAAGAGACCGAACCGATTAGCCGCTCGCCTCGCGACACCCCAGCATAACCAGACAACCTCCTGGCCCAAGGATCTCATGTCGCTATCTGCCCGTGCACTGCCAACTGCCCTGTTGTTCTCCGTGCTCGTGTCAATCACCCCGGTTGGGACTGCGCATAGCGCTGAGCTAAGCCCAGAGGACATTGCCTTTCTCGGCCAGCAGGTGGCGTTCCCGCAAATCAATGCCAGCCTGAGTTTCGAATTCGGAGCCTCCGATTACCGCCAGGGCGAGCCATCTGCAGCCGAAAGGGTGCGACAGGACGCGGCCCTTCGGGATGGGGGGGCGGCTGATCCCACGAATCCGCAAGCACTCTTGGAGGTCGGTGACAGTTGGAGCCGGATCGGAGAGGACATCATTGCGAGCCGCTGGTACCGGAGGGCGCTGGAAGGGGCGGCCAAAAGGCTGTCGCAGAGCGGCAACGTACCGCCCCTGGAGGACGGCATCGCTTACGGCGAGAGCATGCTCAGACTGGGCCAAACATCAACAGCCGTTGGCGTCTTCGCGGCGCTTGTGGACCTTTATCCGAAAGCGGCCGATCCCAAATACCACTTGTCCACCGCCTTGCTCGCACGTGGGAATCTGAGCATCGCGCAACAAGTAGCAGGCGACTTAATCGCCCAGCATGACGACTCGCTGGACGCCCAAGCGCTCTGGGGATCATTGCAGTTCGCCCTGGCGGTCAGCCGGAACGCCCCGGACCCACTGGCCGACCGCATGGATCTGAGCCCAATCCGAGCGGCTTTGCGCCGGTATCCGGACCTTGATCCGGCCATGCGCTGGCTTGAATGGAACCTGCGGATCGCCGCTCACACCCTGCAGCGAATCGCCGAACGCAAGGATCAGTCCCAGCCCTGGAGCGGAATCGCAGCTACAGATGCTATCGCTGAAGAGCTGGCGGGCATTCGCGCGAATCTGACAACCTGGTCCGGGGCTCCCGACGCCCCTGCGGCGGTATGGAAGGCGATTTCCTGGCTCGATTTTTTGGAGGGGCGCGCGGAACCGTTCTTTCAGTCCGCACTGCAGCTTCTGACGCGCACGTACGACCAGGCGGAGTATGAGTTCTGCATCCTTGCCCTAAGAATGCTGGACCGTTCGGATCTCGGCATCCGGCTCCTCATCCTCAAGTCCGCCGAATACCCCCACCGGAAATACCGCCACATGCTCGCGTACCTGTATGACGAGGCGGGCGAGCAGGCCCAGGCCGCGGCAACACTGAGAGCGGCTGTCTCTGGCGATACCTTCGCTGACATCGCACTCGGGGTCCTGGCGCTACGGGCCGGAGACGCCGTTACCGCCAAGGCGTCATTCGGGCGCGGCCTGGAGGCGGGATATGCCGCGAACGACGCCGATTACTACCGCGGACTCAAGGCTTTGTTGGAGGGCGACCGGAGTACCGCTGAGCAATACTTCACCGCGCTACGCCCGAAGGCTTCCCCTTCTCAACACCCGGACCGGATGCTGGAGCATTTTGGGGGAGAAAGGGCAGGCCAGTGATGACTGGACCAACTCAATCGTAAACATAGAGGCGTGCTTCGTGCCATCTTGGTGCACGATGCAGGGGTTGACGAGAAGCAGTCGACGATGAACGCCTGCAAAATCCCAGGATTTCCGGTTTTTGAGAGCGGTTCCCATCCCGCTTATCGGCACACCGAGCGTCTCCATAGCCAGAGCCGAGCCCACCCGTTAACCCCCTACGCCCAAAGCCGATGACAGGTTTGTCACCCGCCAGCAGGACAGAAATGTCAGCAGGAGTGCCAATTTGGCAAGCCCGGACTTACGCTTCACTCAAGCGGTAGCCACAGCTATCGATTTCGCTCCAGCGCGGCGCCCACCCACACAGGCCCTGCGCCAGGGACTCGATACCTGGGTAGAGTCGGACTAAAAAGGCGCCCGTGTACCGACCTTGACCGCCGGTCTCGGCCCTTCACAGAATGGGCTGTGAGAAGGGTCTTGGGCGTTTGAGCACACATCTTGCGCCAAGGTTTCGATCTCACGCGCGCAATCGATCAACTTCCGGGTCGCTTCTTCGGCCGCTCTGCGCTGAGCGTCGGAGTCAAACTTGTAGCAAGGCGGTGCGCCGACCGAAGAGAGCAAACTCGTGAGCGCGCGACTGGCTTCGGGATCGTCCCCAGCCGACCGCTTAAATTCGATCAACCACTCCATTACCCCAGCCATTCCTGATCTGAAGCGCGCCCATCGATGTCCGTCCCAAGACATCGGATCACTCGGGGGCAAGTCCGCAAAATTCGCGGCTAGATCCTGGCCCGCTTGCTGTCCGCGGCGCACGAGGCCCTCGATCAACTCATCCTCCATGTTGAGATTGAGCCCGCCCTCATCGCCCTGCAACCATATCTCGGCAATGCGGTCCCGATAACCGGGCAGTCGCAAATAGGCGTTATCGTGCCAACCTTTCGCACTTTCGAAGATCGCCTTGCCGAACCCGAGCACATTCTCGGTAGCGTCGTCGCCCGCATCGAAAAGATTCCAAAGGTCAAGGACCCCTTCTCTGCGGTTCTTCGGAATAAATACGAGGGTTCCATCCCGCTGCAATCGGCTGCGCTGCGAGAACCCGGATGTATCGGAGTATTGGAGGTTGATTCCCAAAGTCGGCCAGCGCGGATAGAGCGCATCGAAGAGGTGCATGGGAAAGTTGCTGGTTATGCCCCCATCGCTGAACCATACCCGCTCAAGTGGGTTTTCCGGTGCATGAAAGTTCGGTGACCACAGGGGGATCATGGTGAACAGCACCGGAAAGCTCAAGCTCATCCGAGCCGCCACGACCACCGGAAGGCCGTCGAGCGGAAGCGCAAGCTTTCCATCACGGGCCAGCAAGGAACTGTCGATATTGCTGGCCTCGTCTTTTAGGTGCTGGATAATTCGCGGCGGGAAGAACCGCGCCCATTCGGCCGGATCGAAAGCGAAGATGCGCTGTGACAACGGAAACTCAACCGGCCTGCCGAAGGTCAGGCAAGTCGTCACTGCTCGCAGATCGATAGATCGCTGATCCATGCCTGCCATCTTCTCGCTCAGGCTGGCTGGAACTGAAGCGCTATGCAGATCGCGGAAGGTCAGCGGGCCGTCCGTCTTACCGGCGACCTTATCGATGAGATCGGCTAGCCATACGGTTAAGGGCGGTTTGCCTTGGACGGCGTTGTCATTGGCAAGACCGGTACAAAGACCGAAACCGTTATCTCGCAAGGCCGCGAAAATCTTCTTGCGCCGCAGAAACAAGCCGGCCTTGGTCAAGGTTCCGGCCCGTCCTTCCAGCAGTTTGAGCGCTTTGTCGAAAAGGTCCTTGGTCGCGCCGTCAGGGCGAAACAGGCTTTGTAGCTTCTCCGAATCGGACAACTCGCGCGCCACCTGCTCGAGCATTCGAAAACCCTCGAAGCTGCCTGTCTGGCGACGACGATACTCTGCGGCGGCGGCAACGCAGGCGGCTATAGCGCCAGCGGAAGTGCCTCCGATACCCACCAGATGGAATTTTCGGGCGACTTCCTGGATCGCTGAGGGATAAAGCACGCCACTGGTTATCCCTCCCTTCATCACCAAATCACAGCACCGGTTCAGCTCCGAACTCATGGCATCCTCCACGCTGATTTAAGCGACCGCTTGATCGCCTTATTCCTCTTCAATTTCGAACTGAAGCGTTAGCCCGTCATTCTCGTTGCCGTATTGCGTTGTGTATTGGTATCTATCCTTCCAATCCGGATTATCCCACCAATCGTTGTATTTGCTGCGTACGTTGAACGAGACCAGGGGAGGCTTCGACCGGCTGTAACTGATGACTCGGGCCAATGCCACCGCATCGGGATGCCTAAACTGCGTGCCATCGGTGGAAAACAGCCATTGCGGACAACTCACTGATTCCACCAGTTCCTTGGAGATATTCTTCTTGCTCCCGTGGTGCGGCAGCTTGAACGCATCCACGCCCATTGGCTGCTGCCCCATAATCGCTTTCAATCCGTCAACGAGATCGGCGGCAAACGCGTCTCCAGATAAAACGAGTCGACGCCCGCGGTACTCGAGCAACAAGGCAATGCTGCTGCCATTTGCCTCACTGCCATCCGAAGTCGTGTTGGTTTCGGCAAGAATCTCGAGATCATCGGCAGCTTCGAGCAAGGGTGGCTCCTTCGAACCGAAAGCCTCGAGTCCCGCTGAAACCTCGTCAAGGCTCCCCTTCTCCAAGGCCTCGCGTACCTCTTCCTCCCATTTCGGCTTGAACTCGATCAGCCGCTCCGGGGTTGGCCCCAGCACCGTCAGCCTCAAGCCGTCGGCCAGCGTCACCGTCTTTGGAACTTGGTCCGCTTTACGCCAGACAGGGCCTCCGTCGAAGGCCTTGTTCCAGACCTGCTCGCGCAACCAGGAACTGAGGCGCTCGCCTTGTGCGGGGCCGAAGCTCTCCAGGCCGGTAGCGTTTGCTCCAACCGATGGCGCCGACGCTGGTTGATGCGCCTTGCCGCCGTCCAGATGCACCCAGCCGTTGAACCATACGTCGTCGAAGCTCACGCCTTCTAACGGCTCGTCGGCTTCGGCCAGGCATGTCAGGATACCGCCAATGTGGTCTCTGTCGACGTGGGTCACGACCAGCAGTTCGAATTTCCGCGCCGACTCATCGAGGGCTTCCAGCCGCTCGCGCATCTTTCGGCCGATTGCCTCGGTTCCCATGTCGATCAACATTTGGTGTGGAAAGGAGGGATTGCCCCAGCGTATCCACAGTGCATCTCCTTGCCTCGCCGGAAGCAGTGTCAGTTCCAGCATGTTCAGTCCTCTTCGGGTAGCCAATGGGTCCAGGTGATCGCCTCCCACTCGGTGTAGGGTGCGGTTTTTGTCAATGCTTCGAGCCCGGCTGTGCGGCTCGGCGACTCGTTCTTCCAGGGCCAGCGCCGCAGTAGGTTCAATAGCAACGAGTAACTCTCTGTGAACATCATTGGCTTCTGACTGGCGCTCAACACCAATTGTTCAACCCGCTCTTGGGTCTGCTTGTTTTTCGCCAGCGTCAGCGCCAGCAGCACTTTCGCGTCTGGCATCCAGGCGAAATCCCGGGCCAGGTTTTCCAGCCAGCTCAGGCGCTTTTCCAGAGCCCCCACTTTCTGCAGCACCAAGGCGCCGAGCGCGGCCCCTGTCGGGTCTTGGTACTTGCCTCGCAGAAGTTCGGTCGCCTCGCCGGCAACCTTCGCCGCTTGCAGCATGTAACCGGAAGCGAGCATATGCTGGAGCGCGCTGGCAACGGTGCGCTCCGGCGCAATCCAGGCACGCAGTTCCGGGCCTGCCCGGCGCGGTGTGACGCGAACTTCGCAGGCGCTCTCCGGCCCGTAGCCCTCCGGATTGACTGGGAGACTCACCTCCAGAAAACGCCCCGCCACGGCAAACTGGGCGCGGGGTACGGACGCAAACGCCGAATCGTCTGGTTGGAACCGCCAAGCGCCCTCGGATTCGGCGACGACCCTTGCTCCGGATAGCTCTATGAGGTTCGCGGACGATGCGGGAGCCGAGTCTTCGGCGCCGCCGTCAACAGATTTAGCGCCGCCTCTCGCCTCGCCGGCGCCGAGCACCACCGATTCCTCGGCACCGGACTGCATCTGAACAACACGGCTGTGCCGTTTGCCATCTTCCAGGACGGCGCTCACCTGGTACAAACCGTTATCGAGCTCCAGGTTTTCGCCCGGAGCCATGGTCTTGATCAGCTTCATTCGGCTATCGCGCACCTCGATCGCCAGAATGTTCCGCAGCAGGTAGGAGTTGGACTGGACGTCGATACGCAAACGACCCATCGGGGCTGTCGTTTCCTCGGTCATTGGCTCAGCTCCAGTTCCTTTGCGAAGCTGGGGGGCTCGACATCCAGCATCGCCTGGGCCCCCCTGAACGGCATGTCGGCATCCACTCGCAACAAGTACAGGCCGGCATCCACCGGCCGGGCCAGAGGCCAGCCGGTAAAATCGGCCACGATCACCTCCTGCGCGTCCCGGGCTAGGGTCCCGCGGGAAACATCCCGCGCGGCCGCCGGGCTCAGGCCGATGTGCAGATCGACCTTGGGAGGCTGGTCATAACTGTGCACAACCGCGTCCTGCACTCTGCCGGCGACATCCACGGGCTGCTCTTCCTGGTATTGATTCGCGAGTTCCTTTACTTTCTTGGGCAGAACCTTAATGAGGCGGGTAACCGATACGTGCCAGTTATCCTGGTCCTTATTCGGCCCTTCCGCCGCTCCGCCATCCCGCAGCGCCCACATCAGCGCCTCGTTGAACAAGCTAACGCCCCCCGGCTTGCCATAGGCCGCCCGCCCGGTAGTGGCGGCCAGAAACAGCGGTGACACCTCGGCTACGCCGGTCGGCTCATCCAACGCCAGGGCACCCGTCATTGTTTCAAAGCGCCTGGCAACGGACGGCTTCTGGCGGCAGGCATCGACAAACCAGAACTGGGTCTGGGCGGTGTTGGGGTGATTCATGCCGGCATGGACCCCGGCCATATCGATTGCGCCCTGCAACTGGTTGAGGTGAGCGGCAGCGCCGAAATCGTGCAACAAGACGACCGACCCGTGTTTCGTCAGCTGCACCCCGTGGCCCGCTATGTACACCATAGCGACGTTTTCTCGGTGGGCGTTGCATGCGTTCCGGAACCCGGCAAGTTCGCGTTCCACGGCGGCTCGAGTCGCGGCATAGGCGTCGGGAAGCAAGTTCCGGACATCCGAGTCCAGCATCTCGCCAGGCGAGGGCGAGAGCAGAACACGCAGGCTTTTCAGCGGCTTGTTTGGGTGGCGATACTCCCGCACCAGCCAACCTGCAAATTCTGAAGCGGACCGGGCGGCGCTCGACAACTGCTCGATGTTGAACGACTCGCCGACCGGCGTTGGATCATCGCCGTCGGCAAGGTGCAGGTAGCTGCTGATCCCGATCACCAGCGCATGGGTGCCGGCAGCATTTAGATCTTCGGGAACGATCGATGGCATAACGGCTCCGTCCTCATGTTCGGTTCTTCCCCGCGCCAGCACCTTGCGCGCTGACGTTCGCCGGATTGCCCTCCGGCATACTCGAACCTGCAAACCATTCTGGAGAGGCAATCCGCGTCATTGCCCAACTCCCTATGAGGCGTCTACCCGCTGGTGACCCGACTAAAGTCACCAATGGCGATTTGCAGCTCTCATAGTAGGGAATGTAGACCTGTTCTTTCAGCTCTGCCAAGCGCCCAAGTCGGCCACCAACCGGTCATAGCGATTGCGACGCACTCGGCGGCGATCTGCGGTTCCAGCTCGACGTCTGCGACCAGGAAACCGATGGTCTCGTTCTGGCCTTGCGACTGAGCGCGTCCGAGTTCCGCCCGCAAGCTCTTGATCAGACCCGAAATTTGCTTCTTTGGCTATCGCCTTTTCATGGGTCGTTTGGTCGTTCCGATATGCGCTCAGGCATGCCTAAGCGACTCCGAGGAAGCCGCCCGCATTCGCACCAACCTACCGGGATTTTCTGGACGCGTCAGCCGACTAGCCTGCCGGCGAGGCGCTTGGTTGGTAGAACAAAGCCTCAATGCAGACCGGAATCGCCAGTTTGGCAGGAAGCGGTGCATATGCCCTAACGGGTCAAGGTACAGAATCCGACACTACAACTGGGCGTCTGCCAGCCGCGACAGCGCCACGGCGAGCTGTTTGAGCGCGGGCTGGAGGCCTTTCAAAGCAGTACGAAAATCCGGGTGTTTGGCGACGGCATTCTGTCCCCACTGCTCTTCGACCGAACGCTTGTGCCATTTGGCCGTGAAGCCGCGTACCTTCTGATTCAAAAAGGCGGTCAGCAATGCGCCCGTGTTGGCGCAATCGACACCGTGGCGCTGCATAGCTTCTCGGGAAAACGGAAACAGGGTGTAGATACTGGTCAACGCCGTCGCATCGTCGCCCTCTTCTTCACCGAGAGCCTGGACAGCAATCCGGGTTTGCAGTTCCACGTATACATCCCAAGCCAATGCCCGGTCGGCATCGGTGGGCGCCCAGAACTCGTCCATCCGATCCTTTTCGATCCCGGGGTTTTCTATCTCCCACAGCTTGATCCAGGCGCTCCAGGTGCGGGCAGGAAGGACATCGAACGGGTAGCGTCGCAGACTCAGGTGAACCAGAGAGGGCGCCGTTTCAGACATCTTCACGTTATCCGGTCCATGGGACAGGCTGACCGGGGGGATCCAGTCCATGGCTTCCGCACGCTGTTCGATATCCTCATTTTCGATACGCGTCAGCACGTCGATGCGGCGCAGCAGGCGGCCATCGATTCCGCGCGTGAGTTCGGTCTTTTCCACGGTGTGGTGCATGAGATCGCCGAGATGGATTCGGCGCGAGAGGGTTCCGGCGCTGCCAATGCTGATCGCTTCGTCCAGAGCAGTGACGGGGGGATCTGCAGCGTCACCGTCAGCTTGGCCATTTTCGATTCGATCGGACACGGGTAAGCCGCAGGCCTTGGCCTTTGCCAACATCCAGTTCAGGGCGATATCCGAGCGTTCGCGATTCGACCATTCTCCCGCGCGGTCGACGTAGGTGGCATTGCCGCCTATATCGCCGTGACCGCCGCGAAACCAGACTTCGGTAATCTTGTCCCGATTACCCAGGCAGCGTTCGATGCCGAAGGTTTCCCGGGTTTCATCGAGTGCCATCGCGTGAAAGGCGTGCGCGACGAATTCTGGGATATCCCTTTCGAAGTCGTCCTCGTCGTCGTTCCAGGGCACACCGAAGGAGGCAACCGTGTCGAACAAGCCGAGAAAGCGCACCGGAGGCGGGCTATCCAGCGGCCGGCCGTTTTTCCGCCGCAGGTCTTGAAAATCCCGCGCAATACGATGCACGAACATGCGCGAGATCGCCGCACCGCGACTGTATCCAACGACATCGATCGTGGTGTCACCGGAGGCGAAGTTCCGTCCGAGCGCTTCAAATTGCTCGTCGATACGTCGCTCAGCGCCCGCCCCGGTGAGGCCCCCGATTAACTTCCCGATCATCCCGTAGCGGGTTCCGACACCATCCTTGTACTCCGTCGTCCCCTGATACAACACCCGGAAGCGGTGCACATTGGTGTCTTTCCTGGTGTCGCGCTGCGCAGCGGGCGCGCTCGAGTCATTCCAGGTCCCGTCAAAAGCGTAAAGGGCCATTGGCACGTCACTCCTTTTCCGATATCGAAACAATCACCGTCACCGTACAACCGCAACCGGTCTCCGGCCCGGATGAACGGGTTCAACAACCTGCGGAACCCACAAACCAATTATTCATTGCGCTCGCCATAGGTCCGAAGATCCTTGATCACCTGCTCACGAAAGACCTCGGCGTCGATCGCTTCGACCAGGCTGATGCGCGACCGGACGTCGCCGCTGAGCTCGACCCGGAATCCTCGGTCCGGGTCTAGATCGCCCAGTTCTATCGCAATTCGCACCGGCCGCTGACGCTGGATGAATTTTTCCGTGGTCATGCCCACCACGACCATCGGGTCGGCCGGAGTGAACTGCTGTCCCGCATTGGCGCCGATGACCTCGCCCAGCGGCGGGATCGAGCGTATCACATGCCGATCCCAGCTTTCGGCAGCGAAAAAAAACGATGCCACCGCCGGCTGGGTCTCTCGCAACGCCTGCAAGGTCGCGAGAATCTCGGGCGAGCTTTCCCGGTTGATGCTGCCGCCGGCGAAGCTCGCCTTGATCAGGTCGGAGCAGTACAGGGTCATGGGAATACGGTCCATCCCCATCAGGCGGGCCGCGGCGTTCGGGGCCATGTTCCAGTTGTAGGTGGTGCGGCGCAGGGCTCTGCCGTCAGCACCAGCACGCTGCAACCAACCGCCCATCAGGTGGATGTGCCGGATACGGGCCGTCAGGGCCGGCTCGTCCTCCAGCGTCTTGATCAGGTCCGTAGGGGGGGCGAGCAACAAAATCTCGGTATCGGCGCTGCGGCGCAACTGCTCGCGGATGGCCTCGCTCAGGGCGTCGCTGGAGCGCGGCAGACCGGAATCGATACGGGCCAACTCGCTGTCCGGGAGCAGCCCTTCGCCTTCGCGGGCATAGGTGCGTGCCGCCCTGGACGAGGCGATATCAGGGTAGTCGTCGGCGCCGCCTCCACTGCCCTGGATTGCCGGGACCTTGCCCAGGCCCAGCTGGTCCAGCAATTGCCGCAGCAGCCGTTGTTTTCTCCCGGCATGCATTCCGGTGGTTCCCACCAATCGGATCTCGGCGGGTTTGAACCGGGCAGCGACTAGCAGCAGTGCGATGCGGTCATCCGGTTCGAGATCGGTGATGACCACCAACTCACGTGCCGGCGCCGCACCCCTGCCGGCATCAGCACCAAGCACAGCAATAGGCACCCGAAGGCTGCCCCCCGGTGCCCT
The DNA here is from genome assembly GCA_963753615.1 of uncultured Gammaproteobacteria bacterium. Lineage (GTDB taxonomy): Bacteria > Pseudomonadota > Gammaproteobacteria > Chromatiales > Chromatiaceae > CAVWCW01. The sequence continues at coordinate 187,602 of CAVWCW010000021.1, read as the reverse complement.
ACCCATGGGGTGGTAATGGGGTGTCAAGCGCCGACCAGGATCTCGGACATCTGTGGTGAAACTCGGTTCGGCGGGCGGCCACCTTTATCACTACCCGGGAAGCCATGAACAATATGTGCGGAAATTCGGGCGACACGAGATCTTCTTCACTCCCTGAGCAGCCGACTCACGCCGATGATGCCCTCGGTATTCGGCCCGACTAGCTTTCCTAGAATAGTCTACCTCAGCCGCTTCGGCCAATCAGGCTGGGCAGGGCCATTCTAGCTTGCAAAGATTGCTTCCCGGACGTGCGTTGCCCTTGCGAGCCGACCCAGTCCATTTGTGCGCCGCCGCGCACCAGGCGAACTCTCCCGGTCGGTAAACGCCGGAAAACCCCAGCGTAGGCAAATTGCGATGGCTTCTGATCAAAGCCTGTGGGCAATCCCTAAATCGCTGTTCGATAGGGGGTTTCCGTGATAATGCTTCTTGGCTAGTGCTTTTCCCTAATAGAACGGGCCGCGAAACCATCCTACCTTTGGAAGACAGTGCTGAATAACACCGATTGCGCAAGGAGACTGGACGATGGCGCTATATGCATTTGACGGCACCTGGAATCTGGACCAAGCCGACGATACCCAAGACACAAACGTGGTCCGCTTCAAGGAACTCTACATGGGCAACAACACCGAGTACGTCGAGGGCGTAGGCACCCGCTTCGGCAAGCTCGGCCATCTGCTCGGCGGCCTGTTCGGCTCCGGCGGCCACACCCGCATCGAGGAGATGTACGAGGAATTGTGCGAGAACTGGGAACGCGGCGACCGTGAGATCGACGTTATCGGCTTCAGCCGCGGCGCCGCTCTGGCTGTGCACTTTGCCAACGAGATCGGCCAGAAAGGCATCAAACTAAGCAACGGCAGCGTGGAACCGGCACAGGTACGCTTTCTGGGGGTATGGGACATCGTCGGCTCCTTCGGCCTGTCCTTCGACACGTTCATCGACTTTCAGGAGATCAACCTGGGCTGGGACATCAACACGGTGAACCGGTGCGTGGGCCATTGCTTCCATGCAATGGCGCTGGACGAACGACGCGAGACCTTCGATGTGACCCGACTCGATCCGGGCCACCAATGCGCCAATGTGCGGGAAGTCTGGTTCCGCGGCGTCCACAGCGACGTTGGGGGCGGCAACCGCAACGAGAAACGCTCCAATATCTCGCTGCAGTGGATGCTGGGGCAAGCCCGGGCCTGCGGTCTGAAGATCAACGAAACCAAGGCCAAACTGCCCCGCTACAACGAAACCGACCGCTTTGCCCCCATTTCGGAAAACCAAGACGTCAAGATCGACGCGCGGAGAGTGGTAGGCGCGAACGACGAAATTCATTCCAGCGCCCAACCCCTGGACCTGGCGGTAGGCGAGTCCCATACCTGCGAGGTGCTGGCCAAACCGAAATACAACTGGAGCGGCGTCCGGCTGCGCCGGGGCGCCCGCTACACCTTCTCCGTGCCCGCGGACGACACCTGGGAGGACGCCGGCATCACCTGTGGCCCCGCAGGCTGGAAATCCGAGCAACTACCCTGGTACAAAGAGAGCTTCGTCAAAGCATTCGAAAGCCGTCGCCGGCTGCCGGACGCCAACTGGTTCGCCTTGGTCGGGTCCCTGGGCGACGAGAACGACGAACTGTTCCTGGTCGGTGACCGGAGCGACGCCTACCAGGCTCCCGAGGACGCCGATCTGTACCTGTTCGCCAACGACATGCCGTCGAAATACGGCAACAACCAGGGCTCATTGAAGGTGACCATCACCCGAACGGCCTGAGGCCCAAGCGTCGGGGTCGGTATTCGCCGCCCCCGGCACTTGCCGTCCTCCCGCTCGCCCCAACAGGGCCCAGGCCGACAGGGTATATCCCGCGGAGCGGGTCCAGAAAATTCGCTCGGGGCCTGCGGGATATCCCTCGAAACGTTCCCTCCAGGCGTGATACAAAGACCCATGATCCACGTAAGAGGCGAGCGCAATGCACATTTTTCTTTCGTTCGCAGGCCAATATCGGGAAATTGCGGATCGCCTGGCAGTCGGTCTGGCACAGGAGGGGCACACGGTTTTCTTCGATCGCGATGACCTGCCGCCGGCGCAAGGGTATGACGCCAGGATTCGTCGTGAAATCGACCGAACCGATCTGGTCGTGTTCCTGATCGCGCCCGAGTCTGTGCGGCCGGGGGCCTACGCGCTGACCGAACTGGATTACGTGCGCAAGCGCTGGCCCATCCCTTCTGGGCGCGTTCTCCCCGTGATGGCGGCTAAGGTGCCTTACGATGCGCTCCCGGGGTATCTGAGCGCGGTAACGGCGCTGGAGCCAAGGGGCAATCTGGTGGCGGACGTGTTGGCAGCCGTCGATAGAATCGCCCAGGGCCGCAGACGTCGGCTGCCCTGGGCCCTGGTGCCCGTCCTGGCGGTAGGAATAGGCGTCGGCGTCTGGTATCTGGGCCCGGGGGATCGCGATAACGAAGAACTGCAGCCATGCTATCTTTGGATTGAGTCTTCCGGTTTCGAGCGAAACGGCGCTGCGGAATCCGGGGCAACCCTCAGCATCGGCGGCGGAGGCCGCACCGAGAGCTTTATTCTAAGCGCCAGCGGCCGAACCCCGTTCCAGGTCGGCATCGATCAACTGGACGCCTGGACGCTCAAGTTGACCGACCTGCAAGGCGAAATCATTGCGGAAACGCCTGTCAAGGGCTGCCCGCGGGAGCCCAAGGAGGTGGCCATAGATGAAAACAAGCGATTGGTTGTCCGCCCCCGCGGCCCTTAGGGAGACGCTAAAAAAAGCCCTCCCTGGCTTTTTGCATCGCGGCTTTCGAAAACGCGGTTTCCGAAGGCCTTTATTTCCAGGCGGTGGGACGCCTGAAAATGGCGGGGCATCCTGCCCCGCGCGGGAAACGCGATTAAATCAGCGTTTCCCTAGCTGCGTTTTTTCCTGGCCTGCGCGCTGTTTCTGTGGCCGCAGTTCTCCGATGCGGCCACCGTGGTGCAGGGGCAGGTTGTCGATCTCACTACCGAAACTGGCGTCGTGGGCGCAACCCTGGAACTCCGAAAAGGCGACCAGATGCTCGCCACCGGCACCAGCGATACTTCTGGCCACTTTCGATTCTCATTCGACCTGGGTTCGGGTCCCGATGCGCATGCCCTGAAACTGCTGGGAAGCGGTGCGAACTTCGCCTCCGGCTCCCGGGATGTCATCGTCAGCAGCGGCTCTCCCGACCTGCCCTTCTACTCCCTCGGGCTCCTACCCCAGGACGTAGCCGCCTGCCTGCTCGACAGCCCCTTTCTGGTAATCATCGGCCATTTCAGGTCTTCGAGTTCGGACACCCCGTTCACGGACTTCTCGGAGCGTATCGCCGACGCACTCACCTACAATCTGAACTACGACCTTCTGCTTCCCTTGCAGGAAGTCAAGATCCTCAGAGATTTCCAGCCGGTTTTCTATCGGTGCGACGAGGCAACGCCCCGGACCAAGCAACTCGCCGGCACCTACGCCCGTGCGTTGAAGGCCCATGCCTTCATTTCCGGCGATGTTCAGCACCAGCAGGGGCAGTTCCGGGTAAGCACCTATGTGGGGGACGCCTACGACCTTTTCGTACCGCCCCTGAGAACCGTAAACGAGGGCGTGGACCTGTCCGACCCGGGCGCAGCAAAACTCGATCCGAATACCCACGCCGCCATTCTGCTGGCATTGGCCGCCGGTTACGAGCAATCCGGAAGGTTTGCCGAGTGCGTCGATGTGGCAGTGGCTGCCGATCAGTTGGACCCAGGCATTTCAACGCTGCTGCGCCAAACCATCCAACGGCAACTCGCAAGCTGTCAGGAAAAATTGCCGAACCGAGGGTTGGCCAGGAGGGCACACCCATGAAGGCCCTACCCTGGCTGATCGGCATCGTATACCTGCTCTGCGGCGCGGCCGCTTTAGACGTATCCGCGGGCATGCGGATCGACCTGGAGCGACAGGTCCATATCCTGGAGCAGGGTGAATCCCCGCCGCTGGCCATCGGCGGCGCGGAATACCGGATTGGTGTTTTCACCTACGAGGACCCGGATCGCACAGGTCTCGGAGACGCCCTGGGGAAATTGGTGGCACATGACGTCCTGCTGCGCACCCAAGCAAGATCGCTGGGCGTGCTCATGTTCACCGGCGGACTGGCGCCGTCGCGACCCGGCGGCTTGAGTTATTTCGACAAGATCGAAAAGGTGGCAGCCGGACAGCAAGTGTATCTCGCCGTTTGGGGGACGATAAGACGAATCGGCTCAGAGCTTCTGATCGAGACCTATGTGCAAATCCCCGAGTCGACCGCAGGCCAAGACCTTGCCGCCGAGGTCAGCATTCCCATGCCAGGCCAAGGACCAGAAAAGCTGACCGCCCGCTTGCGACCCGACCGGTTCGCCGTGCAGAGATACCGGATTCCGGCCGATGGCGCCGGGGAAATCTCATTGGCAGCCAAGCGCATCGGGGAACTCAGGAGCGAACCCAGGCCGAATGCAACCGTCGATGCCGTGCTCGAGACCGGGCAGCTCTTTTTCACCGTCGATCGGACGGCTGACTGGATCAAGCTCCAGGTTAGCGGCGGCCCGTCGGGTTGGGTGCCGCTAACCGAGCATTGCCAGGGCGGCTGCACGCCCCTGCTCGACGCCACCGAATTCGTCAGTGGGCTTATCCGCCTGGTCGATGCGGGCGAGCCGCCGCGGCTCGGACCGACGCTCACTACCGAAACCCTCGCCGTTCAGGAACAACTCCAAGCGCTTGGCTACCTGAAAAGGGGCAACAAAGCCGCTGAAGCCCAGACCATAGCATCCCGTTGGTCCGGCCCCGATCGCATGACCGGTACCGATCCGGCAACGGAAATCGATCGCGGCCAAGGCATCCCCCCGGGCGGCGCCGCGTTCGCCAATATCGGCGCTCTGGCGAAAGTGCAACTGGCGATGAGAAAAGCCAGGGCTAACAATCAAACCCCGCCACTGGCTCCGGCTATCGCCCAAGAGATCGCCTTCGACCTCGCGGAGGCCTCCCTGTACGACCCGCGCAATACCGACGTGTTGCGCAATCTCGAGGTGCTTTTCGGCTATGCGGGCGATACCGAGCGGGCGGAACTGGCCGGCCGGTTGGTGAAGCAGGAATGAGCAACCCGGAAACGGCGCCGCTCAACCGGCGATGTGGGCCCTCAAGCCTCGGTCCAGGACCGTCCCGGAAGCCGTTCCCGGCGACCGAGAAACACGCCGAGTCCGCGCTGTTTGAGCCCTCCGGCAATCCGCTCCAACCGCTTGTGGTCGAGGCTGTTGTAACGGTTAACCGGGATATTTCACCGGGTGTCGCGTCCCTGGCGCAGGGCCTTTGCGTCTGGGCGCCGCTCTGGAGCGAAATCGGCCGAGCGGTTCCACCGGGCCGCCCTCAGCCTATCCCATCCAACCCCCGAATCACCAACTCCACCATGCGCATGATGTCGGTGGTATAGAACAACTCCCGGTGCTCGTCCTCGCTCAGGCCTGGGTTGAGACCGGCAATGCCCTTTTGCCGAATCAGCTCGATTATTTCCGGGTAGTCCAACCAGGGGTCGCCGCGGTCGCGGAAGAGCTGGCGCATCTCCTCGGAAAAGGGCGCCTGGCGCTGGTAGTCCCAGCTCATCTCGGGGCGGTCCCGGCCTTCGAGAATGATCGATGACCATGCCGGCGACGCCGCCGAAGGCGCCGATCAGGAACAAGGGCTGGCCGGCCTGCACCGAGACCACCACCTCTTCCAGCATGCCCGGGACGCGGCTGGCATACCAGCTCTGCTTGCGGCTGCCGTCCGCCCGGACCTTTTCGGTCGGGCCGAAGGTGCCGCCGACGACGATGCGGGCCTTCGTGTGCGCGGTGACCCATTGACGCATCGCGGTCATGCCCCTGGCCCAGGCGTAGCGGAGTTCCGCCGGATTTAGCCCCAAAGTGGATCGGCGGATTCTCCACCAGGAGTGGGTCTAGGGTCTCGTCGAGCCCTTCGGGGCGCCCCACCCGCACCAGTTTAGCGGCGTGCTTGTATCTGGACTTCAGCGCCTTGTCGAACGGCAATGGCCAGCCGATGACGTTCTCGATGCGCTCCACCGGGTCGACGCCTTCGCAGCCGGTTATGGGCCGCCACCAGTTCGATCAGGCGGGTGGTGAAACCCTCGCTGCCCAGGTGGCCGCCGTAGACCAGGTTGGCACCCTTGAGCAAAAGGTAACGGGCCAGTTCCAGGGCGGCCCCGTCGAAGTGCGGGAAATCCAGTCCCTGGCGGCGGATGTCGGTGCTCTCGGATAGAGACAGGGCGATGCGCCCGCCCGCCAGGGCGCGCTGGCTGGCCAGCCGCTCCAGGGGGGTGGAAACGAGGACGCCGCTCCTGCACAGGGTGTCGGTCTCTTCCTTGCCGAGCGGCGGGTCGGGGTAGAGGACCTGACTTCCGCTAGGCAGGGTGGCGGTGGTCAGGTGCTCCGGTGGGTAGAAAAACACCCGATCGCCGGGCTGGAGCCAATCGGCCAGCGTGAGATTGCTGTGCAAGTGGCGCAGCGTCTCCTTGAGCAGCAGGTCCACTGCGACCTCGGGTCTGCCGTTCCAACGCAGCTCGGGAACATTGCCGAGGTAGGGGAAGCTGCGCACCTCGTGGTCGATGAGGGCGTTGATTACCACCAGAGGACGGGATTTCTCTTTCGCCAGAAGCACCTCCTTGCGGCACCACTCGCGGCTGGCGTAGTGGTCGGTGCGCACGCACAGGAGCGACGAATCCTGGATACCGTCGGCGATCTCGCGGGTAAAGCGGGAACCGCCGGGGATGTCGCCGGAGTCGAACCAGACCTTGATCGGCTGGTCCTGCATCAGATAGCCCCGCAGGGCCTCCACGACCCTTGGCCCTTGCTCCAGGTCGAGCTTGGTATGGCTGATGAAGACCTTCGTGGGGGCCGCCGGGGAGTCGTTCTGCAGCGGATCGCCGTGCAGAAACCGGCACAGCTCGGTAACCAGCCGGCGGATCACGAATGCGCCGCGCTCCGCTTCGGGCAGGGCGAAGGCGCGCACGAAATTGACCTCGCTCAGGCGCTGATCCAGGGGCCAGGCGTATTCCGACAGCTGAAACGGCACGCAACGGTGGGCGCTGCCCTGGCAGCTCTGCCACAAATCGGCGACGAAAGCGCTCCAGGCATCGTCCGCATCCATGTCCACATCGGCCAAAGGCACCACGAAGCTGCGCTCGGCCCGGTCCAATGCCCTGATCCGCAGGCGGCGCACCGCTGCCGTCTTCGGCACAGAATACGGTGGGGATGCGCAGACCGGGCAAATTCGGGTCTGCGTTCAGGGCCTGGTGGATCTGCAACGCCAGCGCCCGGGCGGAATCGCTCTCGGGGTGGAATACCAGGTGCACCAGCAGTTGCGGCATTCGCTTGCTCATGGTTTCAACTCCGGCCGTGCCGAACGCCGGCCAGCATCGCCAAGGCGTCCACGTAGCTGGCCAGTCCCCGGCGCAACTCATCCAGGGCTTGGCGGAAGTCCGCCGCCTGGTCCCAGCCAGCCTCGTCGATGACCGGCTCGACCCCGGGCCCCAGGTGTGCCCGCTGGGCGATGCGCTGCTCGTCTTCGAACCCGCCCAAGCGGCCGTGCCAGTCCACCAGGAAGGGACGCACCCCTTCGTTCAGCACCCGAATCGCCAGCGGTCCAAGACTCTCCGGCCCGTCAGCGACGCCAGGCCCCGCCGACTTCAGAACCTCGCGAGTGATATCGAACAGCTCGTAAAGCGACGTCAGCGCCTCGCGGATCGAACCCTGACCGGACGCCAGGGATTGGGTCGTGATGCGGGTGGCATACTCCACATAGAGCGCCCAGGCCGCTTCACGCTGGGCCTCCGAGCGCGCAATGGTTACGCCCCCGATACCGAAGGGCAGGTTCAGGCTGATATCGGTGATTTTCAGGGCCATGGGCTGAATCTCCTTGTGAAACGGCGTCCAAATGGCGACTGGTCAGTTGCTCGCCAGCCTAGGGTCCAACGATCAAAGCGACAGATGTGTAAAACGCTAACCCTGCGAGACAGGACGCCGAGGTGTTTTCCATCGTGCCACGCGATCGAAAACGAAGGCAAACGACAACCCCGTTTTCGAAAGCCGCGCCGGGAAGCGCCAGAGTGGCCTTGTTCCAGGTTTCCTCAGGGGATGCCCAGCAGCTTGTGGGTTTGCAGGCTGAGCCGCCACTTCGGATGTTTCAGGCAGTATGCCACCGCCTGTCGGGTGTTGTCCTCCCGGTCCGGGCCATCCATGGGTTGCAGGTAGAAGTGCGTCGAACGCAAGGCCCTGGAACCGTTCCGGTAAGGCGCCGGGTTGGGGGTAAACCAGCTTGAGCTCGTCGCCTTTCGTCAGCACCAGTTCGGCGCCCGCTTTGGGGCTAACGCAGAGCCAGTCGATGCCTGGAGGGGCGGGCTTGGTGCCGTTGGTTTCCACGGCGACCTCGAAACCCAAGCCGGTGCAGATATTGGATCAGATCCGCATCCAGTTGCAGCAAGGGCTCGCCGCCGGTGCAGACGACCAGGGGCTTGGCGGCACGGGGCTCGGACTCGGGCCAGGCGGCGGCGATGCGCTCGGCGAGCGCTTGCGCGGTGGGGAACTTGCCGCCGCCGGGCCCGTCGCTGCCGACGAAGTCGGTATCGCAGAACCGGCAGACCGCCTTGTGCCGGTGTCGTTCGCGACCGGACCAGAGATTGCACCCCGTGAACCGGCAGAACACCGCCGGCCGGCCGGCATTGGCGCCCTCTCCCTGCAGCGTGTAGAAGATCTCCTTTACCGAGTAGGTCACCAGCGGCGCCTTCGGTCAGGAGCCTGGAGCTGGCGTGATCCCGAACCGCAGCAGCAGAGGGTCGCTCGATCCGGCTTGCTGAAAACCTTTCGCCCGCAGCAGGCAGGAATCGCACCCACCGCAGGGCCGCCCGTCGGGGCCGGGGTCGTAGCAACTGCTGGTGAGCCCGTAGTCGACCCCGAGTTCCATGCCCTTGCGGATGATCTCGGCCTTGGTCAGCGCGATCAGCGGTGTGTGAATTTGCAGGTGCTGGCGGCCCTCCACCCCCGCCTTGGTGGCCAGATTCGCCATCCGCTCGTAGGCGGCGATGTATTCGGGACGGCAGTCCGGGTAGCCGGAATAGTCGAGGGCATTGACGCCAATGAAGATATCGCTCGCCTCCAGCACCTCGGCCCAGGCCAGAGCGAAGGACAGGAATACGGTATTGCGGGCCGGCACATAGGTAACCGGAATCCCCTCCCCCATTGCCTCGGTGCTGCGTTCCTTCGGCACCGGGGTATCGCTGGTTAGCGCCGAGCCGCCGAAGCGGCGCAGATCGATGCCTGCGATCACGTGCTCGGCCACGCCCGCGGCCTCCGCCACCCGGGCGGCCGAATCCAACTCCACCTCGTGGCGCTGGCCGTAACGGAACGACAGGGCATAGGTTTGGAAGCCCTCCGCCTTCGCCATCGCCAAGGCGGTGGCCGAATCCAGGCCCCCGCTAAGGAGCACCACCGCTTTCTTCATTGCTGCGTCTTCTTTCGCTGGTGATCTGGTGAAATAGGGCTCGCGCTTCGAGCCGGACACAGGTTGGCGATCATCTGTCGCAACTCCGGGTTTGGCGGTATCTGCCGAGGTTCGATCGCCTGGCCGGTTTCCTCCCTGCCGGCGGGAGCCGCTTCGGCCGGCGGGCGGGCGGGTATCGAATCGGCTGGACTGCGGGTCAACCAATATTGTTCCAAAAACAGGACAATGGATTCCAGCAGCTCCGCGCGCGGGAAATCTGGAGAGCCCGCACTGTTGCCGGCGAAGAAGGGCATTCTCTCGCGCAGCGGAATCACCACGTCCCAGTGGTCGCCGTTCAGGTACCCCAGGAGTACAGAGCCCGGCATGACCTGATCGTAGTAAAGGGTTTGCCCGTCGTTGCGGGGATCCATGCGCGCCAGATCAGACGAGAACAACATACGCAGAGCCCGGGCCGTGTGAGGGCTGTCGGTGTAGGCGCCAAGGGAGAAGTAGCGGACATGGCCTGGAAGCGGGTTCTCCGCCAGCCCGCGCAGATTGAGGGGACGGGTGAGGCTCGCAACTATCTGGCCGTCTCCCGCAGGGCAGCCCGGGACCGAGAGATCGGCGAAAACCGAGTACAGGCGCGCATAACGGTCGGCAAGCGGTGAACCGTTTACGCTGCCGGCAACGCCGACGAGCGCGTCCACCCGTTGCGCGAGATCCGGGTATCGGAGCAGAAAGGTCAGCGCATCGTTAACCCCCTTGGAGTACCCGATCAGCACCAAGGGAGTGGCGGCATCAGGCGGGACCTTGCTCAGTTCTTCGGCAATTAGCGCTGCGTTGTGGTCGGTCCCCGAGCGACCTTTAAGATCCACCGTCTCGACCCAATAGCCGAGTTCGCGGAGGCGTTCGGCGCCGCTGCGGAAGGGTATCCCGCTTTCGCCGACGCATTCGCCCAGAGCGCCCGGAACGAGCAGGATTCGTATCGATCCCGGATGCAAGGCGATGGCGGGCGAAACCAACGGCGGCCCGGCCTCGTCGCGCAGGTGGTGAAGGTATCGGGAACAGCCGTCTTCAGCGGCGACCCCGGCTTCCCGCAGTTGGGCGCAGAAGATCTGCCGAAACTGCGACCGGGCGTCCTCGACACCGGGCACCCCGATCGGCGCCAGTACCGCCGCCGGGGCCGTAGCGTCGTATTCCAGCAACTGCGGAGCACAACCGACCAGACCGAGCGTCGCGAGACCGAAGATCAATTCTCGAAAGCCGCTCACGGCGCTTCCTCCATCCCTCGGCCGGTGCGCGGCAAGTCTTCCGCGATGTAGAGCAACACCGCCTCGAGCAACTCCGTCCGCGGGAAAGGCGGCACATGATCGGGTCTCAATGCCAACCAGGAATGCTTGGACTCCAGCGGCAGGGCGACGCCCCAGTGATCCGTGTTCGCGTATCCAAGCAGGGTTGCACCGGGAATGACCTGGTCGTAGAAGATGAGTTGGCCGTCGTTGCGGGGGTCCACGTAGGAGAGAAAGCGATGACTGTGGCGCAATGGCCATGCGGCTTCCCCGCGCCCGGTAAAGGCGGCCAGGGAATAGTAGCGGACGCTGTCGGGCAGCCGATTCCGGCGCCACCAATCCAAGCGTTCGGAGCGCCGCAGAACGTCAAGTGCGCCGCTGTCTCCCGGGGCGCACCAGGACTCAGGCAGCCACCGCAGCCACGGGCGTGCAGAGTCGCCGACCCAATCCGCCAGCGGCGAACCGTTGATCGCACCTGCGATACTGGCGACGGCCACTACATTTGCGGGCGAGTCCGGGAATTCGACGAGAAACTGCAGGATATCGATAGCCCCCTTCGAATGGCCGATCAGAACCAGTTTCTCGTCCGGCTGCAATTCGAGCCGCGACAGAAAGCCGGCGATCTCTTGGGCGTTCCGGCGGCTGCTGGACAGCCCGCTAACCGGGATCAGATCCACCTGGTAGCCGCGCTCGCGCAGCGCCTGCGAGGCATCTGCGTAAATTTCGGCGACATCGGCGACACAGTCGCTCAGCAGGCCGCCGACCAGCACCACCCGCAACCGATGATCCGCTTCGGGTGCGGGGGCCGGAACCGCCGCAAGCGGGGGTTCGTCACTGAGCCGGTGAAGGAAGGCTTCACAGGTTCCCGGGTTCTTGTCGGTTGCCCGCTCCTGGGTTGCGGATGCGCAGAAGATCTCGCGAAACCGGGTCCGCCCATCCTCGACGGCAGGCGCGCCCGGAATGCTGAGGGTCTGCGCCGGAACATCGAGATCGTAATCGGTCAGGGGCCTGCCTGCACATGCGGACAGTAGCAACCCGAGAAAAATGATCGACCCGAAGCGAGGGATTTGGACCTCTAACAAATCAAGTTATCCAGAGAGATCAATAATATAAAGCGGGATGGGTATTGCCCCTTCGGACCTGAGCGGGTGCCCCCCGCTCGGCTTATGCGGCTTTCGAATCACCAGTTCCCATTGTCCGTATCTTCACACAATGCCCCTGGGAATCCCAGCCCGTCCAGGCACCGCCGGTTTGGCCACGCTCGCGGGCCCCGCCCCTTGGACCGCCTCCCATGCCGGTTCGCCTCCGCTGCGCGATTACATCCGGACCAGCACTCACCGGAACCGGGCTGGCATTGAATGCCTGCCGATAACTTCGGACCACTGCCCAGCTGAGCAGCAGGTCGGGCACGATCTGGAGCAAGAGTACATGGTCTCGTCGACCCTGCCCCAGACCGCTGCCGCAATGTTCGGCGGGTTAGGCCTCGTCAGCGGCCGCGACTTCGACCAGGGCATTGCGGCAGCGGTTGACGACTGTCAGGACCAGCAGCATGGCGACCAGCAGCAGGGTCGGATTTACCCAAGCGCCGGGCGCTACATCGATGGCGATCAGCAGCGCCAGCAGGCCGAATACGAAGGCTCGATCGCTTTTGCCCATCGGGCCGTCATAGCGGCGGCTCGCCCCGATTTGCACAGCGACCACCCCCGCCATCTCGGTCAGCATCGAGAGCATCACGATGGCCACGACGATACCGGGGCTTAATCCCGGCAACGAGTGCGAAGGGCAGGTAAAGCGCAGCGTCGGCAGCGACGTCACTGAGTTCGTTGAGGATGCCGCCCAGGGGGCTCTGCATGCCGAACTCCCGCGCCAGGATGCCGTCGATCGCATTCAGCGCCATGCGCAGGAACAGCCACAGCGGCACCAGTAACGCCGCCCACGGGGCCTCTGGCCATAAAGCGAAAGTCGCGCCGACCGCGAAAGAAAGCAAGAGGGCCAGGACCGTCACCTGATTGGCCGTGACCCCAGAGCCTGCCAGACGCCGGCAAATCGGCCGCAGCAGGTTCTGAAACGCCGGTTTCAAATCATAGATAGTCATGACCCTATCCTACCGAGTTCGCCTACACGTCGTTCGAGATCCTGGCAGATGTCGCGAACGGATCGCCTCGATTTATCCAGTTGCCCATAGGTCTGCGTCGAACCGATTCGCAGAGTCAGGCGGTAGGGACGGGGAAAAGCCCGCCCTTTCGGCCATGCCTTTAAGCCGCCCTGCAGATTGCATGGCACGACCCGCAGCTCGGTTCCGGCCACCAAGCGGCCGATGCCGGAGCGAAAACGCCCCATTTCTCCCGTAGTGGTCCGCGTGCCTTCCGGGAAAAGGATCAGGATGTTGCCGTCATTGGCCAGGAGTTCACTGCATACGCTGAGGCTTTCGATGCCCCTGATCTTGCGATCGAACGGCAGGGCGTTGATCAGTATTGCCGATACGGCGCTGCGCGGCAGGCTGGAGAAAAAGTAGTCTGCGGCAGCGGCTGGGAAGGTCCGGTGAATCCGGCGCAGGGGCACCGTGCAGAGCATCGCCAGAGTGTCGAGGTGACTCGTGTGATTGCACACCATGACAAAAGAGCCGCGCTCGGGCAGGTGCTCGCGACCCTCGATCCGCAGCCGATGATAGATCCGCATCCAGGCACGCAACAGCAGCGCGGCGCCGACGCGCAGGACGTACTCCAGCATTCTGGGCTGGCGCGGAAAATTGCGCAGGTGCTCCGCCATCGACTGGTCGAGGTCGGGGGCCGGCCGGTATTCCCACTCGGTCATGGTTCCGCGGTCCTCAGCGGATGTCGTGCAGCCATCGCACCACATGGAAAAAGATGGGTGCCACGAATATCATGCTGTCGATTCGATCGAGAATGCCGCCATGACCGCGGATCGTGTTCCCCATGTCCTTGATGCCGATGTCCCGCTTGATAAAGCTGATCACCATGTCGCCGAGCTGGCCTCCGACACCGACAATCAGTCCGGTCACAATAAGCTGCCAAGGCTCGAAATGCGGGAACGAGAACCAGAGCAGAAACGGAACCACCAGCGATACGGAAATCGCACCGAGGGAGCCTTCGATCGTCTTGTTCGGGCTGATGTTCTCGCGCAGTTTGTGCTTTCCGAACAATTTGCCGAAGGTGAAGGCCGCCACGTCGTTGATCTGAACCGCGAACACCAGGTACAGCAGATAGCCATAGGCATGCACGGAGTTGGCGAGAAATCCCAGGTGACTGAACATCCAGCCGAAGTAGACGAAGCCGACGATCGCCAGCGACACTTGTTGCAGCTGACCCTTGGCGCGATTCTTGACCACCGGCACCATGACGATGGTGGCGATCACGTAGGCCGGCAATGACATGAATAAACCGTACCAGCCCGAGTATCCGAGGCGCGGATCGGTCGCCAACGAGGTAGCCCCGAGCCCGACGATCGACAGGTACACGAGGCCAGTCAGCCACCAGTCGTCGTACAGTCCGGTCGCCCGCGCATACTCCTTGAACCCGATTACGGCGAGCAGGGTAACGCCGGCGATGGTGGCCGTCCTGCCAAGCAAGATGGTGCCGAGAACGATCGGAATCATCACCAGCCAGCCGCGGTAGGTTTGCCAGATCCCAGTAACGTTTTTTCCAAGCAGCGTCAGCAGGCCGAGCAGGGTGCCGGCAACCGCCAGTACAGCGCCGACAATGTAGAGGTAGGCCAGGAAGATATCGCTTTGCAGCGCGGCTGTGACGGACATGCGGTTATCGCCTCACCAGGTACATGCCGAGGGCCAAAAACGCCATACCAGCCGCATCGACCGGCCCAACCGGCGTCCCATAAATCGTCAAGGCTAGCACAGCCGTCCAGATGAAGGGCTTGCAGAAGGTCATGTGCAGAACAGTCGATGACCCGCCGCGACGAGAAGATAGAGGACCGATAGTGCCGATATCGGCATCGGACCAGGAGTCCGCTGTAGTGGATCAACCGATGAGCCACCGCACGCAGGCGCCGATCCGATGGATGACCGACGAGATTCTGAGCGGCGTGTTTTGGCCGGGAAACACGGACGATAAAGACGGAGCCACTTGAAGTGGTCTGTCATGCGCCGCGCACCACACACTCGTCACCGCGAGGCGTTCCGATAGCTCCGGACCATTGCCGCGAGCTGCGGTCCGGCAAAGCGAGTCGCCCCGTCTGAATTCCGGTTCGCCAACCGGATAAGGCCCAGGCCGCGGACGTTGTTCGCTGATGCCCGTTCCTTCAGCCGATGTTCGAGTCGATCCCGCAGTAAACTGAAGCACGAGGAAAGCTAGGCTTACCGATGATTTTCGCATCGGTTACCCAGGCGGCACCGGATACCGCGGAACGGCAGAGGCTGGCAAAGGTGCTGCGCGGGAGGAGTGCTGCCTGCCGCATTGAAAAGCGCGCTCACCCTCGCCCGGTTATGACTTCCGTTCTCCGGCAACCGATATCAATCGGCCTCCACCGACCACACATGCACCACCGCGGCATTATCGCCCGCATAGCCGCTCAGCCCCCGCTCCATCATGAAGAGGCGGCCGCCGGCGCTGTCGAAAGCCATACCTCCCAGATTCCCGCAGGTGTTCCCGTCCAGGGGCTCCAGATAGAACTCCGTGGGTTCCCGGGTCTCGCAGGGCAGCAGACTCCAGGGCGGGCGTTCTCCAAGGGCGGCCTGGCCCAGTTCGTCGACGTCGTAGAAGATCACCTGGCGCCGGTAGGGTCCGCAATGGAAGCCGCGACCCTCGCCGCAGAAGCGCTCGCACTCGCCGGACAAGGGGGTCGCATGGCACTCCGGATCAGCGCCGGTTCCGCCGCAGTAGTAGCCGTTGGTGCACCCCTTGTGACCGAGGATCATAACAGCGCGATTCGCCCCCGCTTCGACGAAGCTGGCTCCGGTCCAGTCGTCACGCATGCTGAAGCCCGGATAGTCGCAGGCGACGAACTGCCCGCCGACACCGATATACGGCCCCCCCTTCGTTTTCCGAGCATCCTTCTGGAATTATGAAATGTTTCGGGCAGCGGGCTAGGGCTGTCGGGGGAAAGATTGATCAGCGGCAACAAAGAACTGGTATCGGCGCCGCTAGTCCGGATATTTCACCAGGTATCGCGTCGCTGGCGCAGGGCCCGCGCGGATGGGCGCCGCTCTGGAGCGGAATCGGCAGCCGCAGCTGCCGGCCGAAAGATTTACGTCCGGCCCGGGGTCTCCTTAGGTAAGCGAGATTGATCGCGAAACCAGAAAAGGGGTCAAGACTATGAAACACACACTAGCAACTGCCATCGCCCTGTTGTTTGCCGGTTCTCTGCAGGCCGCCAGTGACGCCGAGGTCTACCACGGTTTTGCGGCGGGGAACTCGGAACTCTCCACCGAGGCATACACCGCACAGAACCGCAGCTCCGATTCGGGGATCGGCTTCGACGCGCTCGTCTACAACGGCTTCGAAGTGGGTAACCCAGAGCTTTCCAACGACGGCCGGACCGGAAGCTCTACTGAAGTGGCCATGATCGGCTCTAAGCCGGCCATCGGAAGCGGCACCCGCGGGTTCGGCGGCGACAGCGGCCCGTTCCAACAGTGGAGCATCTACAACGGTTTCGAAGTGGGGAATCCGGACCTGTGATGCAACAGTACCCGGGGGCTACGGCCCCCGCTTTCTTTTCGACGCCAACTCCAACCGAAACAAATTCCCATCTCAGATCCCGTAGAACCGCAGATCGATAGATTTTTCTTTGCAACAGCCCCTGTTGGGGGTTTCTTCCCGGCGCCAATCGGCTACCCTTGGGGTTTTTCACTGCCGGACTCCCGCATGCGAAGTATCGTTCTCGCCCTGACTCTGGGTCTCGCCGCCTGCCAAACCAATCCCCCGCCCCCGCTAAGCGACGCGGAACTGCGCGGGCTCACCTATTCCGGCGTGTTTGACCGTCCGGTGACCCTGACCGAGGGCAGCTACCTCGGGCCATCCTATGTTCCCGGCGGTGCCGCCCGACCGCGGTTGACCCTGGCCGAGCGCCCGCAACTTCGGGGCGACCTCGAAGGCAACGGCAGCGAAGAGGCGGCGGTGCTGCTGATCGAGCGATCCGGGGGCAGCGGCGAGCGCCTGTATCTGGCGGTGGCCGGCCGCGTCGGGGCGGAAGCCCGCAACCTGGCCACCCGGCTGGTCGGCGACCGGGTGCAGGTGCAGGCCTTCCGCCTGGAAGGCGATCTCCTGGTGCTGGAACTGGTCGCCGCCGGACCCGGGGACGCGGCCTGCTGTCCGAGCCGCAAACTGCAGCAAAGCTACCGGCTGGACGGCGGCCTGTTGGCGCTGGAACAATCGACCGATAATGGGCCGATTTCCCTGGCCGATCTGGAAGGCACGGCCTGGCGCCTCACCCATCTGGGTCGAGAACGGCCCCTGGCCCCCGGGGTCGAGATCAACGCCCGCTTCCGAGACGGCAAGGTCTCCGGCTCCGCCGGCTGTAACCGCTACGGCGCCGATCTGCATCCCGGCGACAACCCCCAGGACCTGACGCTGGGACCGGTAATCGCCACCCGCAAGCTCTGCCAGGACCCGCAGATGGAGGCGGAAGACCGCTTCCTGGAGGCCCTGGAACGGACGACCGGCTTTCGTTTTCGCCTCGGCCAGCTCGCGCTCGACTATCGGGACGGGCCGCAAGAGAGCCCCGACCAGTTACTCTTCGATCCCGTCTCGGAAGTGGAGCCCCAATGAAAACACCCCTCGCTGTCGCCCTGCTTACGCTATTCGCCACCGCCCCTGCCGCGGCCGAAGCGCAACGGCTGCAGCTGATCAAGAGCCCGCTGGAGATCATGACCCGCCAGGGGCTGCCCAACTTCGTCGGCATCTCGGCGGAAACCGCGGGGGCTCGGGGCCTGTCCATGAACCTGGTGATTATCCCCCCCGGGGCCCGAGCCGAGCCCCATTCGCACCAAGGTTTCGAAAGCGCGGTCTATGTGCTCGAAGGCCGGGTCGAGACCCGCTACGGCCCGGGGCTCAAACAATCGGCTATCACCGAGGCCGGGGATTTTCTGTTCATCCCCCCGGATCTGCCCCACCAGCCGATCAACCTCAGCGACAGCCAGCCGGCGCGGGCGATCGTCGTGCGCAACGATCCCCGAGAGCAGGAGCATGTGATCCTTTACCGCCCGGATG
Organism: uncultured Gammaproteobacteria bacterium; assembly: GCA_963753615.1. Lineage (GTDB taxonomy): Bacteria > Pseudomonadota > Gammaproteobacteria > Chromatiales > Chromatiaceae > CAVWCW01. The sequence goes on along the minus strand of CAVWCW010000021.1, from coordinate 169,621 downwards.
AAGACTGAATCCGAAGATCGGCCCTTGGCACCGGGGTGGGGGTGGGGGCGGCGGTGGCTCGCGCTGCTGCTTTGGCTGCTGGTCACCGATGTGGCGCACGCGGCCCCGGCCGGTTTCAGCCTGTTCGCCGCGGACGATACCGAGATCAGCGTCGAGGTAATGCCCGCCGACGGAGACCTGCTGCTGATCTTTCTGCTCGATCATGGCGAGGAGCGGCCCCAGTTCGAGGCCATGCTGGGCGCAATCCAGACCCAGGGCGTGGAAATCTGGCGGGTAGATCTGCTGGCCGACTATTTTCTCGCCCGCAGCAGCGAGAATATCCGCCAACTCCCCGGCGCCGGCGTAGCGGGCCTGATCGCCGAGGCCCACCGGCGCAGCGACAAACGCATTCTGCTGGCCGCCTACGACCGCATGCCCCTGCCCTTGCTGCGCGGGGTGCGCCAGTGGCAGGCGACAGCCGAACCAGAGTCGCGCCTGATCGGCGCCCTGCTGTTCTACCCCAACCTGCACGGCCCCGCGCCGGCCGCGGGACAGGAGCCGCAGCTCGATCCGATCACCGCCGCCACCAATCTGCCCCTGTTCATCTATCAGCCCGAGCGCGGAGCCCAACGCTGGCGGCTCGAAGCGCTGCTGCAGGCGCTCTGGGGCGGCGGTGCCCGCGCTTATGTCTGGCTGCTGCCCGAGGTGCGCGACTGGTTCTTCATGCACCCCCCCGGGGAGCACCCCGAAGAAGATCGGGCCAGCGCCGCGGTAGCGGCCAACCTTCTGCAGGTGGCGCACCTGCTCGAAGCCGAGCCCCAACCCCGAGGCCCGGCCCCGCTGGCCGCAACCGCCGACGCCACCGCCGCCCGAGCTCGCAGCCACGAACTGCACGCCTACGCTTCGCCGGAGCCGGCCCCGGCGCTGGCCCTGCGCGACCTGGACGGCGAACTCAGGCGCTTGGCCGACTTCCGGGGCCGGGTCACTCTGGTCAATTTCTGGGCCACCTGGTGCCCACCCTGCGTGGAAGAGGTTCCTTCCCTCAACCGACTGGCCGAACGCTATGCTGACGGCGAATTCACCATCGTATCGGTCGACTATCGCGAGCCCCCGGAGGCGATCGCCAAGTTCACCGACCGCGTCCCGGTGCATTTTCCGATCCTGCTGGACCGGGACGGACGCTCCAGTCTGAACTGGAAGGTTTTCAGCTTTCCAAGCTCGTTTCTGCTCGACCGCAAGGGACAGATTCGTTACTCGTTCAACCGCGCCATCGACTGGGAGGGAGCGGAGGTGATCGCCCGCATCGAGGCCTTGCTGAAAGAACCCAGGTGAACGCGGCGGTATCATTTAAGTGAGGGCGGCTCTGGCGTTGCCCGAGTCATCGAGCCACCCAATCAAGGAAGCAGATTATGGAAATCATCGAGCAACTGGTGAGTCAACTCGGTGTCGACGAGGCCCAGGCAACGGGCGCTGCCGGCCTGCTGTTCAAACTGGCCAAAGATCAACTCAGCAGCGGCGAATTCGGCCAACTACGCGCAGCCGTTCCGGAGATCGATCAGTTGATCGAGACCGCTCCGGACGTCGGCGGCGAGCGGCTCGGGAGCTTGGGCGCGCTGGCCTCAGCCTTCGGCGGCAAGATCGGCGCCCTCGGCAATCTGGCCAGCCTCGCCGAGGGTTTCAACGACGTCGGGCTCGACAGCGGCATGGTGGCGAAATTCCTGCCCGTCGTGCTGTCATTCGTGCAATCCCAGGGCGGGCACCGGCTGCGCGACGTGCTGGCCGGGGTGCTTGGGGTGACGGATCAGGGATAGAAAGACTGACGACTGAGCGTACCAGCGCAGTGCCCCCCGTAAACTTGCGGCTAGGTAGGAGGCGCGCTTCCGCGCCGATTGGGCGCTTGCACTGGCAGCGAGGTCGAATGCCTCCGGCCACCGACACCTTATGCCGGAAGCGGTGCTACTCCGGCAGCACCAGGTCGGCGATCTCGCCCAGGGCCTCGCCCATCTCGTCCACCGAGGGCGGGCGGGCCAGCCAGGGATCATCGAGGCCGCCGCGGCAGCTCAGATTTCGCACTTCGGGCTTTTGCTCGGAGGCCAGGCGCATATGCACTTGGTGAATGATCATGGTGGAGCCATTGTCCTGGCTCTCCGCCAGCAGTGCCCCGGCCTGGCGCCCCGGCCCCTGCTGCACGAAATCGCCCTGTTGGCCCCAGACCCGAACTACCGTGAACCGTCCAGGCTCGATGACCTGTGGCTGCTCCGAGATCTTCTCCAGCTCGAAATTGCAGCTCGGGTGGTACTGATCGAGACCACCGGAGGAAGTCAGCTCCCCGCGTTGCACGAACACCCGCGCCGCCGGCGGCGGCACCGTCAACGCCTGATGCAGATCCACTACAGTGCCCACCGGCGGCAGCCAGAAGGGGGAGCCAGGATCAGGCCGGTCAGCACCGGCACAACCCAGCAGAGAGCCGACCAGGGGCAGGCAGTACAGGATTCGCTTCATGATTTCTCCTCCTCCGTCCCGCGCGCGGAGCGTCCGCGTTCCACCGGCAGGCCCTGGCGCCACCAAGCGATCATGCCGCCGCGCAGTTGCCGGACATCGCTGAATCCCGCCTGAGTAAGCAACCGCACCGCGGGAATGCTGCGGTGGGCCGACAGGCAGATTGCCACGACCGGCTGGCGACGATCCCAATCCAAGGCCGGCAGCTTGCGCCTGAGGCTGCGGACCCCGAGGTTTCGGGCACCGGGGATGCGGCTGCTCTCCCACTCTCCGCGAGTGCGCACGTCCAGCAACCGGGGCGGCTCGGGTGCCGCCAGGGCTTGTGCCAACTCCGCAGCATCGATGTCCGGCACTTGGCCGAACGGCAGCCACCACAGAAACTGTTTCAGGCGCTTCAGCATGGCCTCCCATCCCTTGTCCAGACGCTCAAACCTTAGTCCATTTTATCCCTTCGGGCCAGCCGCCGACCTCTACCTCGCAGTGGATTGCGATTGAGGCCCGAACACCGAAGTGGCATAATATTAGAATATTAGGGGACGACGCCCCCTGCCCTCTCGACCCGGACCGATGCAAAGCATGTCCCCCATCGCTAGCTCGGCAATTTCGATCACCGCCACGAGCGCGGGGACCGGTAATCTTGGTATTTACCACGGCACTGCTCGCAGCCAGCCGCCGGGACGCGGCTGGCTGCGACCAGCGCGCCATACCCGGCAATCCACCAACACCATCCAGCAGGTACCAGAAATGTCGAAAAAGAACCGAGCCAACCGACGCCGGCAAGCGCCGCGTCTTTATGGGGCGTGTCTGTCTCTTCTAGCGGGGGCATTGCTATTGCCGGCAAGCGGTCTTGCGGCCGACGCCACCTATGACTTCGAAGGGCTGATCACCACCGCGCTGATCGAAGACCAGGACAACTGGGCCGCCGACCCCGCTGGCGGCAGCGGTATCCCGGAAATTGGCGAGGACCACGTCAACGGCTCCCTGCTGCTGCGGCCGTTCTCCACCAGCGCCCTAAGCCAATGGATCTATTTGACCCGTCTCAACGACGCATCGTTTGGTTTCAGCCCCTTCTTCGGTGACGAGACGCAAGCGGTGATGCAGTTCGACACTACCGGCGCCGGCGTCAGCGCCTTCGCGCTGGGGCGGGATGTGAACGGGAACGGCATCCTGGACCGCAGCGGTGGCGAACTTGGGCCCCAGTTCGGCTTCATGCGCGACCTCTCGACCGGCGCGCGCCAGCTGCTGCTGTCGGGGGCCGATCTGGGCACCCTGCACCTGGCGGAACTGGGAGGCACCGGCCAACCGGGAGACTGGTATCGGCTGCAGCTGCGCATGGACCTGAGTCAGGGTACCGGCAGCGTCTACTATCGAAATCTGAGCCTGGACGACGAGCTGATGGTGCCAATGCCCGGGCTGCAGGACATCGACCTGGAGCTGGAGCGCCTGGCCCCGGAGGCCGGACCCACGACCTGGGACGGGCTCTGGGTGCTACTGCTGGAAGAAGGCAGCAACAACCGGCCCAGCGTGGACAATCTGGTACCCCACGCGCCGGCGGTAGTGGCCGCGAACCTGGACCTGTACTTCCAGGCAGTGGACGGCAGCGCCGATTTCGACACCAAGTTCGATGCGGTTCTGGAATCTTTCGTCAACCCGGCGGACCCCAACGGACTGTATTGGCGCCTGCAGCAGGCGCGCATCGCCGAGCGTGCCAACGGCGATAGCGCCGACCTCGACGCGGCGCTGGACATCGCAATCGAGGCCATCGACGTGCTGGCAGTACTGCCGGAGTTCGGCGAGCTCAATGACCTGGTGCTCGAGTTCCAGGGGATGCAAGACACTCCGGACACCATGACCTGGAAGCTCCGATAGCCCCCGCGACTGGCGGCCCCGCCCGCGCTTAGAGCGGGGCCGACTCGCAGGCCAGCAACTCCAGATAGCGCGCCCGATCGGCCGCGTCGCCGCGGGCCTGCAACAGGGCCTCGCGGCGCGCCAGCGCCAGCAGGTGCTCGATGCGGTCGAACGCGGTGACCCCGCGCTCAGCGTCGAGGACCTGCTCCTCCAGCACCCAGTAACGGTCCTGGGCCCGGACCAGGCTCGGGTAATCCTCGTGGTCCAGAATAAAGGACTGGGCCGCTTCCAGATCCTGCTCCAGGAAACGCCGAAACCCCTGCGTATAGGCGTAGCCGGCCTCGGGCCAGCGCCGCAACAGCTCAAGTTCCAGGGGCCGGCGCAGATCGTCGATTCGCTCGCGTACCCGGGTCTGCTCGTTCCGCAGGGCGCCGAACCCACGCTCGGCCCCGGTTCGGCCGGTCCGGATTTGAGGCTTCAGGGGACGCCCGGGGTCGAGCCCCCTATAGGTCGCCAACTCCCGCGCCAGCTCCTGGTAACGGCTGTCCTCTCCGGCATTCAGCCAGAGACCCAGGTCGAGGAACCAAGGATCCCAGGCGAGCAGGAACGCTTCGCTGGTGGAACGGGGAATATCCGAACTGTCGGCATACACCAATGTGTAGTAGTGGGCCTCCAACGGACTTACCCGCCGGTCACCGTCGCGGTCCGGCGAAGCCCGCAAGGGCTCGCCAAAGCGGTCCCGGCCCGCCAGAGCGGCGAAGAAGTGGCTGCTGTAGTCCTGGAAGTCTGAACGGTCCATCGCCGCCGAGCAACCCTCGGCCGGCTGGTCCGCCGCCTCCGCCAGGAAGCCGCAGCGGTTCCACCCGGGTCGGGCCAGGGCGGAGAACGCCCCGGCATAGCATTGGGTAAAGACGAAACGCAGGTCGGTCTCGGCCGGCGCCAGGTCGAGGATACGGCGGAGTTCGCGCACGTCCAGAGCGCTGGAATCCCAAAGCAGGATGCGGTTGCCGAGCGGATCGTCTTGGTCCCAGGCTCCGTGCCCGTTGAACACCAGAAGCACCCGGTCCTCGGCCTTCAGAGCACCCAGTTGCCGCGCCAGGGCGGCACTGAGCAAGTTGCTTCGGGTGCCGCCGTCGACTGGCCCGAGGGAATGGTTGCGGAAACGCTGGCCGTTGCTCCAGTAGGCATTGAGCACCCGCGCCAGCGGCTGCATGGCGGCTGCATCTTCCGGCGGGGGCTGCCATTCGGTTACGTCAGGCGCCGGGTCGGAACCGTCGGTGAAATACAGGCGCAGCCGGCGCTCCCCGGGGATTGCTGTCAGCACCTGACGCGCCCAGCGGGTATTGGCCTCGATCTGCGCCTGGGAGTTGTCGGCCTGATCGCCGCCACCGATCAAGAGTACCCAGTCCTGCCCCAGGCTCGGGCCGACCGCGGCCACGCCCAGCAGGACGCTGAGGCCCCAGCGGCGCCAGGGGCGCGCCAGGCGATGGGGGAATTGGCGAGGCATGCCCCAGTATATCAGCCCCCGAGCGGCTCTCCTTTCCTTAACCTCAGCTTACAAGCGGCCTAAGGCCCAATTCAGGTTGCCTGGAATAACATCGGAGCCGAGGCATAAGAAGCAGTATATAGCCTCGGTTAGTCGGGACCCAGGCAGGGAACCGCCCCGCTCCCGATTTTTTGCACCGCGATGACCGCAGCTTTAGTCGGTATGGAAAGCCGAAGCCGCGGTACTTTAGGAGGTGGACAATGTTGACCAAGAGATGGATGGCTATTACGGCCACCGCACTGCTGGTGGTGGCCGGGTCCGGCTACACGATACCCGCCATGGCGCGTCCCGGAGGTGGGGGTGGTGGCGGCCAACTGGTTCCTCTGTCTGTAGACGAGGAGGCGGGCCTGCAGTTCATGCGCGAAGAGGAGAAGCTGGCACGCGACAGCTATATCGTTTTGGGCGATCTGTGGGGCCTGCCGGTATTCGCCAATATCAGCAGGTCGGAGCAGAGCCATATGAACGGAGTCAAACAGATGCTGGGCAAGTATCAGGTGCCCGATCCGGTAAGCGACGAGTCCGATGTGGGAAACTATGTCGACCCGGAGCTGCAGGCCCTGTTCGACGAGTTGATGGCCATAGGCGAGGACTCCGTGATGGCCGCCCTGTATGTGGGCGGGACGATCGAAGAGACTGACATGGAGGACATCCAGCACTGGATCGATCTGACCGATCACGAGGACATCATCGGCGTCTACGAGAGCCTGCTGTGCGGCTCTCGCAACCACCTGCGCGCCTTCGTCAAGCAGGTCGAAAACCGCGGCGCGGTCTACCAGGCCCAGGTACTTCCCCAAGAAGTAGTCGACGCCATCGCCGACTCCCCTACCGAGCGCGACTGCGGCGGTGGCGGTGGCGGCGGAGGGGGACGCCGCTGATCGAAGAACATTCGATGTCGCGGTGCCGACACCGACCCCCCGCCGGCCGCAGCAGGGGCCCGCAGTTCGAGCCCAGGCCGGCCGGGGGCCGGATACCGGCAAACCGCGCTCAGTGATTAAACAGCCGAGGCACCCCCTGCCGAGGCAATTCGGGCGCCGCCCCTCCCTTCTCGGCGCCCGATTTCTATTCCTCAGTCCCGCACCGCCGGCAGATGCAGGCGGGCGCGCACGCCGCCGCTGGGAGAACGCTCCAAGCTGAGAGAGCCCCGGTACAGCCCGGCGATGTCCTGCACGATGTCCAGCCCCAAGCCGCTGCCGGGTTTGGTCTCGTCGAGCCGCTGGCCGCGCTGGAGCACTTCCGCCAGGCGCTGCTCGGGAATGCCCTGACCGTCATCGTCGACCAGGATCGACAGGCCCTGGCCATCGCATTCGCCATGCACCTCGATCCGTTTGCGCGCCCACTTGCAGGCGTTGTCCAGCAGATTGCCGAGCATCTCTTCCAGGTCCTCGGCCTCGCCGCGATAGCGGCAGTCGCGAAGCCCGCGGAGCTGGATGTGCAGATTGCGCTCCTGGTACAGGCGCTCCAGGGAAAAGCGCAAGTCCTCCAAAATCGCGTGCACGTCGGCCCGCGCCCCCAAGCTGCGGGCCGCACCGGCCGCCCGCGCCTGGGGCAGGTAGCGGTCGATGCTGCGGGCCATGATCATGGCCTGCTCGCGGATCACTCCGGCCGATTCGCCGTCGATCTGTCGCGTCTCGTTGCGGATCACTGTGAGGGGGTTTTTCAGGGCATGGGCCAGGTTGGCGGCCTGGGTGCGGGCCCGTTCCAACAGCTCGGCGTTGTGCACCAGCAGGGCGTTGAGTTCGTTGGCCAGCGGCTCGATCTCGCGCGGATAGCTGCCGGCGAGGCGCTCGGCCTCGCCGCGGCGGATGTCGCCCAGGGCCTCGCGCATGGCATGCAGCGGCCGCAGCCCCACCACCACCTGGAACCAGACCGCCAACAGCAGACCGAGGCCGAAGACCGCCAGGGTGACCGAAACCTTGGCGCCGAAAACCTGCACGTCGCCCTCGATGTCCTCGGTGGAAGCGGCCACCGCCACGATCAACGGCACGCCCTTGGTGGGCACTTCCACTCGCCGCGCTATGGCGCGGAGGATCTCCCCGCCCGGGCCCGACACTTTCGTATCCAGCCGGGCCTCGCCGCTGAGCGGAGCGGCCACTCCCAGTCTATCTCCGACGAGGGATTCGGAACGCATCAGCGGCCCAGACGGGCCCCGAATCTCCCAGTACCGGCCCGAGCCCGGCTCTTTAAAACAGGGGTCCGGCGGACGCCAGGTCAGGGTCAGCTGGCCCTGGGGATCGAAAACTATGGCCGAGACCAGGTGATCCAAGTGGTCCCGCAGTTGGGTATCGAAGCGATCCTCGATGTGCTGGCGGAACAGGAAAGACAGCAACAGCCCGGCCACCACCAGAGTCGCCACCACCCAGGCAAAGGCAGTGGCGATCAGGCGCAGGCCGAGAGAATTAGGAATCTTCATTGGGATCAACCAACTGGTAACCAAGGCCCCGATGGGTGCGAATAAACTGGGCCCCGAGTTTGTGCCGCAGGCGGTTGATCAGGACCTCGATGACATTGGAATCTCGGTCGAAGTCCTGGTCGTAGAGGTGTTCGGTGAGTTCGGTCTTGGAGATCACCCGGCCCTGGTTGTGCATCATATGGGCCAGTGCCCGGAACTCCAGCGCGGTCAGCTCCAGCATCCTGCCATCCAACATGACCCGGGTGCTGGCGGTATCCAGGCTGATGGGCCCGCAGTTCAGCAGCGGGCTGGCGTGGCCTGAGGCACGCCGGATCAGGGCCTCGACCCGGGCCAGCATCTCCTCCAACTCAAACGGCTTGGCCAGATAGTCGTCGGCGCCGGCGCGCAGCCCGGCGACCTTTTCGCGCCAGGTGTCGCGGGCGGTCAGGATCAGCACCGGCATATCGCGTCCGCTCTGGCGCCAATACTGGAGCACGCTCAGCCCGTCGCGGCGGGGCAGCCCGAGATCCAGCACCACCGCGTCGTAGGGCTCGGTATCGCCGAGGAACTGACCCTCGCGGCCGTCGTGGGCGACGTCGACCACGTACAGGGCCTGGCGCAGGATCATAGCGACCTGGCGCGCCACCTCCTGATCGTCTTCGATCAGCAGAACCCTCATATCCGCACCAGATAGCGCCGGATGCGGGCGACGCCCTCGCGCAGGTTGTCCAGCGAAGTCGTGTAAGCGAAGCGCAGGTAGCGCTCGGGCTGGTGAGTCCCGAAGTCCATGCCTGGGGTCACCGCCACCCCGGCCTCCTCCAGCAGGGCCTCGGCCAGACGGTCGCTGTCGCCGCCCAGGGCACTGCAGTCGGCGTACAAATAGAAGGCCCCCTGGGGGGAGACCGACAGCCTGAACCCGAGCTCGCGCAGGGCCGGCAGCAGATAGTCCCGGCGGGCCTGGAACTCGCGCCGGCGTTGCTCGAGGATCGCCTGCGCAGGCGCCTGGAACGCCGCTAGAGCGGCGTACTGGGCCAGCGTCGGCGGCGCCAGGAAAATGTTCTGTGCGAGGCGGTCGATGGCCTCCACGAACTCCGGCGGGGCAACCATCCAGCCCAGGCGCCAACCGGTCATGCCGAAGTACTTGGAAAAGCTGTTGATCACGAACAGCTGGTCTCCCAGCACGAGGGCGGTATGGGGTGCGATCTCGTAGACCAGGCCCTGGTAGATCTCGTCGACGATCAAGCGCGCCCCGCGCTCTTCAGCCAGCCGGGCGAGCTCCGCCAGTTGCCCGGGAGCTAGCAGGGTGCCGGTGGGATTCGACGGCGAGGCCACCAGCAGCGCCCGCACACCGTCGCTCCAGGAAGCGTCCGCCAGCTCGGCAGTGAGCTGGTAGCCGGTTTCCGGGCCCACCGGAACCCCCACCGGCTCGCCGCCCGCCAGGCGCACGAAGTTGCGGTTGCAGGGGTAGCCCGGATCGGCCATCAGCACCTTGTCGCCTGGATTAATCAGGACACCGGTTACCAGTTGCAGGGCACCCGAGGCGCCCGGGGTGACGATCACCCGCTGCGAGTCCACCGCGACCCCGAAGCGGTCCCGGTAGTATCCGGCGATGGACTGGCGCAGCTCGTGCAGCCCCAGGGCCGGGGTGTAGTGGGTGCGCCCCGCCTCCAGGGCCTGGTGGGCAGCCTGTATGATCGGCTCGGGGGTCACGAAGTCGGGCTCGCCGATCTCCATATGCACGATGCTGCGGCCCTGGCGCTCCAGCTCCCGGGCCCGACCCAGCAGTTGCATGACGTAGAACGGATGGATCTGCTCCATCCGCTCGGCGATGCCCGGCCCGGCCCGGCTCATGCCGCGCTGCCGATGGCGGCGTGCAACCGCCTCAGGCCGTCAATCCGCAGCATTGCCGTCGGCCAGCGCCGGATCGCCGGCCAGCACCCGGCACGGGCTGCCGGGGTCGCCGAGTTGGTCCAGCACCAAGCTGGCGCCGTCGAAGTCGTGGTCCCGGGTATAGTCGTTGACGGTCACCACGATGGCGTCGATGCCGGCGCCGCGGGCCGATAGCACTCCGTTTTCGGAGTCCTCGAGGACCAGGCACTGCGCAGGCTTCAGCCCCATCTGTTGCATCGCCCAGACGAAGATGTCCGGGGCCGGCTTCTTGGCCGGTACGATATCGCCGGCTGCGATCACCTCGAACCAGTCCTCGGCATCCGGCGCCAGGCTGTGGCGCAGCAGCGCGGTAACATTGGCCGGGGTGGTGGTGGTGGCGATGGCCAGCCGCAGGCCCTCGGCACGGGCCGCCTCCAGCAGCCGCCTCACGCCGTTGCGAAGGGGAATAGCGCCGGCGGCCAGCATCTCGGTGTAATGGCGGGTCTTGCTCCGGTGCAGACCGGCGACAAAGCCATCCAGATCGTCCGGGCGGGGGAATTCCCGATTAAATCGGTCCAGGTAATAGCGAATGCGCTCCTTGCCCCCGGTCACCGCCAGCAGCTTTCCGTACAGCGCTACCGACCAGTCCCAATCCAGCCCGGCCTCGGCAAACGCCGCATTGAACGCCACCCGATGCCCATCCCGCTCGGTGTCCGCGAGGGTGCCGTCGACATCGAACAGCAACGCAGCCAGCTCGTTCATGACTCGACTCCTTGGTTTCGAACCCGGTTTGCCTGGAAACCTTGTAAGCTTACCCAAAGCCCGCTGCGCTTGCACCCGAGGGGTTGCCTGAATAGGGCCAGGGAGAACTATAATTGGGGGTGAGGGCGCGCCTTCGAAGCCAGGGGCGCGCAAGTTGCGGAAACGAGACCAGTCTGGTATAGATACCGCCCTTCGTCATACAGGTGCAGGAGTCGACCATGCCCGCGGAAAAAATTCAGGGCAATGCCCAGGAAATCAGCCCGTTCCAGTTTGAGCCCTATCAAGCGGCTGAGGGCGAGGAGTATATGAACGACGAACAGGAGGCGCATTTCCGTGCCATCCTGGAGGCCTGGAAACGGGAACTGATGGACGAAGTGGACCGCACCGTGCATCACATGAAGGACGAAGCGGCCAACTTCCCGGACCCCAATGACCGGGCCAGCCAGGAATCCGAGTTCAGCCTCGAACTGCGCACCCGAGACCGCGAGCGCAAGCTGATCAAGAAGATCGAGCAGACCCTGAACAAGCTGGACAGCCACGACTACGGCTACTGCGACTCCTGCGGCGTGGAGATCGGCATTCGCCGCCTGGAGGCTCGCCCCACCGCCAGCCTCTGCATCGATTGCAAGACCCTGGAAGAGATCAAGGAACGCCAGATGGGCTGAGGCCCCGGCCGACCAGACGCAGAGGAGAGCCGGCCCAGCGCCGGCTTTTTCGCGCCATGGCCCCCAACGATTACTGCGGCCGCTTCGCCCCCTCTCCCACCGGCCCCCTGCACTTCGGCTCCCTGGTCGCCGCCCTGGGTAGCTATCTGGACGCCCGCGCCCAATGCGGCCGCTGGCTGCTGCGAATGGAGGACCTCGACCGCGCGCGCGAAGTCCCCGGAGCCGCCGACGATATCCTCCGCACCCTCGACGCCTTCGGCTTCGAATGGGACGGTCCGGTGATCTACCAGAGCCGGCGCGGCGACGCCTATCAGGCCTTGCTCGAGCGGCTGCTGGATGACGGCCTGGCCTTCCCCTGCGGCTGCAGCCGCAAGCAGGTGGCGGCGGCCGGTCGGCCCGGACCGGAAGGGCCGGTCTATCCCGGAACCTGCCGCAACGGGCCCAAACACAGCTTCAAGCCCCGCAGCATCCGGGTACGCACCGATGGCGCCGAGATCGCCTTCAACGACCGCATCCAAGGCCCGCACCGGCAATCGCTGGAGCAGGAATTGGGGGACTTCGTGATTCGCCGCGCCGACGGATTGTTCGCATACCAGTTGGCGGTGGTGGCGGACGATGCCTGGCAGGGCGTCAACCAGGTAGTGCGCGGCGCCGACCTGCTGCTGTCGACCCCGCGCCAGCTGCACCTGCAGCGACTGCTGGGCCTGCCGAGCCCGATCTACGCCCATCTGCCCCTGGCGGTGGACGCCAACGGTCGCAAGCTGAGCAAACAGGACCGGGACCTGCCGGTACTTCGGCGCTCCCCCCTCGAGGGCCTGATCGCCGCCTACTGCTTCCTCGGCCAGGCACCGCCGACGGAAGGTCTGGGCAGCATTCGGGAGTGCTGGGCCTGGGCCCGATGCCATTGGGACCCGACCCGGATTCCAGCCTGCGCGCAGGCGCCGCTACCGGGTGCCGGGCGTTGATCTTCCGAGCGATCGAGCGGCGCGTCGGAATCGCTTTGCGGGGTCGCCCCGATCAGCCGCCCGTTACCAGCGCTGCCGCCATCTCCGCGCTCAGGGCCGCCAGCAGTTCGCTGTAGGTCCGGCTCAGTCCCGCGGGGTCGTCCAAACCGGCGCTCAGAGGCTGCGTCAAGCGACTGCGCTCGATTCGAAGCACCCGCTGGCCGCCCCCGTCGAGCAGGCGCCAGCGCGCCTCCAGCCGGGCCTCGAGCCCCGGGCCTGCGTCTAGACGCAGGATCTCCACTTCCAGCTGCCAACCGAGCGGTGGCAGGCCGCGCGCCGGCAGGGACACCAGCCGCTCGCTGCCCAGCAGCCGGGTCAGATTGTCGCGCAGCACTTGGGCGATATTCTCCTGCAGGGGTCCGGCCCACTGGTGGAGTTCGGCCAGATGCAGGCGGCTCGGCCCGATGCGAGTAACCATCTGCGGCCGGTCCAGGTAGCGCGCCAGGGTCACCGGGCCGAGGCCGAGCCAGGCATCCCCGTAGAGTTTTGCGACCGGGGGCGGTTCCGCCAGGGGTTCGAGCAGGTAGAACTCGGTCTGTTGGCGGGCAACGCCGGCACAGCCCGCCAACAAGGTCAGCGCTATCAACGCTGCAATCTGCCAATGTTTCATCTATCTGCCTCCGTAACCGCGTTTGCCGTATATCAGGGCGTCCGGGTTTTGCTGCAGATATTCGGCGGTTACCCGCAGCGAACGCGCCGCCAGCGTCAGCTCGTCCAGGGCCTGGTCGAGCTTGAGCAGCAGCGGCGAGTCCTGGGCCAGGACGGCTTCGACGCCGCCGAAGGCGTCCCGCGCCTGGCGCGCCGCCGCATCGACTTCGGTCAGGGTGCCGCGCAGGCCGGCGGCGGCCGGTACCAGTTCGCGGTCCAGGCGCGCCACCAGGGCCCGGCTTTCGGCCAGGGTGGTGCGCAGCTCGGCCAGGGTGAGTTCCAACTCCCCGGCCAGGGGCCCGATGCGGCCCTCGGCCTCGCTGGTGACCGCCTGCACCCCCTCAGCGGCACCCCGGGCAGCGTCGACGGCGGCGGCGAGCTGTTCGGAACGCACCAGTTGCTCGACCCCCTCCAGGGTACTCAGCAGGCGCGCGAACAGCTGCTCCAGGGGCAGCCGCTTGAGCACCGCCAGGCCGTCTTCCACCTCTTGAGCAATCTGCTCGAAGTCGGTGGGCACCGTGGGTATCTCGGTCAGCTCCGGGTAGCTGCCGAGCAGTTGCAGCGGCTCGTCGCGATGGTATTCCAGCTCGATCATCAACTTGCCGGTGACCAGGCTCTGCTCCTTGAGCTGCGCGCGCAGCCCGCGCCGGATCATCTGCTGGATAAATGCCGCACCCTGCTCCCGGGCCTGGGCGTCGAAGCTCTTTTCCAGACCCGGCAGCAGGTCTACCAGGACCGGGATGTGTACCTCCTGATCCACCGGGTCGATCTGCAGCTCAATGGCGGCCACCTTACCGACGTTGACGCCGCGAAACTTGACCGGGGCCCCCAGATCCAGGCCGTTGACCGAGCCGCTGAAATACATCACGTACCGGCTGCCGCTGCCGAGCCAAGTGCCGGCACCGAAGGTGAGCACCCCCAGCACCAGCAGGGCCAGGGCGCCGACTACAAAGACGCCTACCAAGGTTGGGCTCAGCGGTTGCTTCATGCCTTCCCCCGGCTGAGGAAGGCGCGCACCCGGGGGTCCCCACTCTCGCGCAACAGTTGCTTGGGGTCGCCCGCCGCGATCATGGTCTTGGTCTCCGCATCCAGAAACACCGAATTGTTGCCGATATACAGCAGGCTGGCCAGCTCGTGGGTGACGATCACCACGGTCGCACCCAAGCTGTCGCGCAGTTCCAGAATCAGGTCGTCCAGGCGCTTGGCGCTCAGGGGGTCGAGGCCGGCGGAGGGTTCATCGACGAACAGGATGTCCGGGTCCAAGGCGATGGCCCGTGCCAGGCCGGCGCGCTTGCGCATGCCGCCGCTGATCTGCGCCGGGTAATAGCCGCCGAAGCCCTTGAGCCCGACCAGGGCCAGCTTGAGTTCGACCAGGCGGCGGATCTCCGGCGGGGCCAGCTCGGTGTGCTGTTCCAACGGCAGGGCGAGGTTCTCGCCCAGGGTCATGGCGCTCCACAGGGCGCCGCCCTGGTACAGCACCCCGGCGCGGCGCAACAGGCGGGTGCGCGCTGACGGCGGCAGTTGCCAGAGGTCCTCGCCCTCGAACCAGACCCTGCCTGCCGCCGGCGCCTTGAGCCCGATCAGATGGCGCAGCAAGGTGCTCTTGCCGCAGCCGCTGCCGCCCATGATGACGAAGATATCGCCCTCGTTGACAGTGAACTCGAGGTCGCGCTGGATCACTTGCTCGCCGTAGGCCATGGTCAGGCCCTCGACCCGGATTGGCGTTGTGGAGTCGGGCATGGAATCAGATCTGCAAGCGGTCGTAGATCAGGGTCAGGATGGCATCGGCCACCACGATCCAGACGATCCCGGTGACCACCGCCGAGGTGGCGGCCCGGCCCACCGCCGCCGAACTGCGCCCGCTCTGCAGGCCGCGCAGGCAGCCGGCCAGGGCCACCAGCACCCCGAACACCAAGCCCTTGAACAGGCCGCCGGCAAAGTCGGTCAAAGACACCGCCTCCCGGGTCTCCTGCAGGTAGGCGGAGAACGACAGATCGAGCATCCCCACCCCCACCAGCAAGCCGCCGAAGATGCCCATGAAGTCCGCATACAGGCACAACAGGGGCGTCATCAGCACCAAAGCCAGCATCCGGGGCAGCACCAGAAAGTCGATGGGCGCGACACCCAGGGTGCGCAGGGCGTCGATCTCCTCGTTGACCTGCATGGTGCCGAGTTGGGCGGCGTAGGCGGCGCCGGTGCGCCCGGCCAGGATGATGGCGGTCATCATGGCCCCCATCTCCCGGGCCATGCCCAGGCCCACCAGGTCGGCGACATATATCTGGGCCCCGAACATGCGCAGCTGCACCGCGCCGACAAAGGCCAGGATCAGACCCACCAGCAGGCTGATCAGGCTGACGATGGGCAGGGCACGGGGGCCGGCATCGTAGAGCATGACACCCAAATCGCGGCGTCGGAAACGGGCGCGACCGGCGAACAGACGCAGCAGGCTGAGAAAGGCCTCGCCGACGAACGCCAATAGCTCACGGGCATCCGCCGCGAGCGCTTGGGCCGCCAGGCCCAGACGGGCCAGGGAAGACGGCGGCGGCTCCGGTGCAACGGCGTCGCGCTCGGGCACCGCCTGGGCCAGCCGCAGCAACTGCCCGACGCCATCCGGCAGGCCCCCTGGGTCCACCGCCAACCCGCGCTCTACGCACTGCTCCAGCAGCGGAAGCAGAAAGGCCGGCAGGGCGCTGTCCCAGCCCGAGACCGCTCGGCAGTCGAACCCCAAGCCCGGCGGCAGCGTCGGTTCGGCGCCGAGCCGCTCGAGCAGCGGCCGCAAGGCCGGCAAGGGGGCGCCGGTGCGCCAGTCGCCGGCCAGCACCAGCAGCAGCGCTCCGGACGGTCCGGGTTGGATGCGATATTCGGCGTCCACGGCGGTTCGGTCGTACCCCCATCGGATGCGGCGGCCGATGCGGCGCCGGTGTGGTGTAAGATATCACAGCCTGGACCGCCCCCCGGAGCGCGGGCCGGCTACCACCCAAGCCCCACCGGAGTGCGCAATATGCAACCACGACCCTCCCCCTACGAGCAACTCGGCGGCGAGGCCGGCGTGCGCCGGCTGGTAGAGCGTTTCTACGCCTACATGGACGAGCTGCCGGAGGCGGCCGACACCCGCGCCCTGCACGCCCGCAATCTCAAGGGTTCGATCGAGAAGCTGTACCTGTTTCTGTCGGGTTGGCTGGGCGGCCCGGACCTATACCAGCAGAAGTACGGCCACCCCATGCTGCGCCGCCGCCATCTGCCGTTCTCCATCGGCAACCGGGAGCGCGATCAATGGTTGCTGTGCATGCGTCGGGCCCTCGACGATACGCCTATCGACCCGGCCCTCCACGCCCAGTTGATGGATGCCTTCGCCCGCACTGCCGATCACATGCGCAACCGCCCGGAGCCGGGCGGCCACCCCTGGTCCGCGCGGGTACCGGGCGCCCCCCGCGCCGCCCCGCCAAAGTCCGAGCACAAAGGCTGACGGCTGCCGCCCCGAAACCTGTCCCGGAGCCATGGCTGCCGGAGCCGTGACCCGGAAGCTTGAACCGATCGGCCGCCGCCTTCATCTCCCAGAAATCACCAGAGTAAACCGAACCGGACCCCAGCATGAGTCAGCAGCCCCAGATCCAAACCGCTATCCCCCGGCACCGCTACCAGATGGGAAGCTACAGTGTCACCCTGCTTGGCGAAATCGCCAGCGGCGACGGCATCGACTACCGCTACATCCTGGCGTTCGTGCCGTCCGGCCAGAACCATCCCTCACTCTACATCTGCTGCGAGCGCAACCGCCCGCCAGAGCCCCCGGGCGGGGCCTGGCGCATGCGGCTGGTCAACAACGTTATGTCCGAGGTGCTCGACGCCGCCGACCGCTGGAGCGACGCGGACACCTTTGCCGCCGAGGCCCTGGAGGTGGGCGCCCAGGCCCTGGGCATCGACGGCGAGCCGGTGCAGCGGCTGATGTAGGCCTCGCGCCGAGGGCGGCGCGCCTACAATTCAGGAAATTCCGCCCGCCGGACCCGCGCCGGCTCAGCGCCCGGCTGTAGGAGGCGCGCCCCCGCGCCGATTCGACGCTAGGAGACACCCCCATCACCCGCTCGCGCCGAGGGCGACGCTCCTACAACCGCGAGGATCTGACGGGCGGTGGCCATTGTCGCGTCAACCCCCGGCGGCCGGATCCCGCCAATCTTCGAGACCGCCCAAACCCAGCGACCCCAGCACCCGCCGGAACTCGGCATCCGGTGCCGCCCTCAGGTCGAGGGGCTGAGCTGTGAGAGGGTGTTCAAGCTCCAGACGCAAGGCCGCCAGCAGCAGACGGTGACAGTTCAGGTGGGAACGGAAGAAGCGGTTGTGACGCCCATCGCCGTGGGTAGTGTCCCCCAGCACCGGGTGGAAAACGTGCTTGAGATGGCGCCGAATCTGGTGCTTGCGCCCGCTCAGTGGCCGCAGCTCCAGCAGCGAGTAGCGGGCGCTGGGATAGCGCCCCACCGCATGGGGCAGCTCGACCCGGCCCAGACAGCGCCAGTCGGTGACCGCCGGTTGGGGCGGCTTGTCCCGGCGCGCCCGACGGTCGGTCAACGGGTCCAGTTCCTCGCGCAGCGCGTAGTCGATGCGCCCCTCCCCCTCCAACCAGCCGCGCACCACCGCCAGATAGGTCTTGCGCACCCGGTTATCCGTAAAGGCGGCGGTAAGCAGCGCCGCCAGCTCCGCGTCGAGGGCGAACAACATGATCCCGGCGGTGGGCTTGTCCAGCCGGTGCGCGGGATATACCCGCCGGCCGATCTGATCGCGCAGCAACTGCAGCAGAAACCGGGTCTCGTGCCGGTCGATGGCGCTGCGGTGCACCAGCAGGCCGGCCGGCTTGTAGACCGCCAGCAGGCGCTCGTCCCGGTAAAGGATCTCCAGCGGCGGCTGATATACTTCTGGGTTTTGCGGTTGCATCATGATTCTCTACGCCCTGCGCCACGGCCACAGCGACTACAACCGGCTCGGCCTGTGCAACGACGACCCGCGCCGCCCGGTGCACCTGACCGACCTCGGTCGTCGTCAGGCTCGGCAGGCCGCGGCCCGGTTGCGCCAAGTGCCACTGCAGCGGGTTTTCAGCTCCGAGCTGCCCCGGGCCCTGGAGACCGCGGAGATCGTCGCCGCCCCCCACGGACTGACGCCCCAGCCCTGCCCGGAACTCAATGACATCCGCTCCGGCTTCGACGGTCGCCCGGTGACCGACTACTTCGCAGCGGTCGGCGCCGACCGCCTGCGCCTGCGGGTCAACGGCGGGGAATCGCTGTTGGATTATAAGGCCCGGGTGCTGCCGTTTCTCGCGCGGTTGCATCATCGGCCCTGGCAACGGGTGCTTCTGGTAGCCCACGAGGAGACCCTGCGGGTGCTCCAGGCCTGGCATCAGGGGCTGCCCGAGCAGTCTCTGGAGGGCCTGAGCTTCGGCAACTGCGAGCTGCTGGAGTTCGAGTTCGATCCCGACAACCTGCACCGGCCACGGCTATAATTGGGCGGTCCGACCCGACCGGAACAAGGAACCCGAGATGCCCCAAACGAAACTTCCGCGCCTGATCGCGGCTCTCACCCTCGCCCTGCTGACCCTGGGCGCGCTGCCGGCCTGGAGCCAAGAGCCGGCGGCCGAGGCCCCGCCGCTGTTCGACGACGACACGGCCGACGCCATCCTGCAGGAGCTGAAACAGATCCGCAGTCTGCTGGAAAAGATCGAAAAACAGGGGCTGGCGCAGAAACCGAAGAGGCCCAAGCCACCGGCGACCGCCACCTTGGCGTTGGACCCGGCGTCGCCGAGCCTGGGGGCGGCAGACGCCCCGATCACGGTAGTCGAGTTCACCGACTTCCAGTGTCCCTACTGCAAGCGCTTTGTGGAGACCAGCTTCCCCAGCCTGAAGCGGGACTACGTGGACACCGGCAAGGTGCGCTGGGTATCGCGAGACCTGCCGCTGAATTTTCATCCCAATGCCCGCAAAGCCGCCCAGGCCGCACATTGCGCGGGCGAGCAGGGCCGCTATTGGGAGATGCGGGACACCCTGTTCCGCAACAACCGCAGCCTGGCCCCGGAGCAACTGGCGCAATACGCCGCCCCCGCGGGCGTCGATCCCGGCCCCTTTGCCGAGTGCCTGGCCAGTGACCGCTATCTGGAGCGCATCGACAAAGACGCCCAACTGGCCCAGAGCATCCGCGTCACCGGCACCCCCACCTTCGTCATCGGCAAAGCCGAAGGCCTCAAGCTCAGCGGCAAGCGCGTGGTCGGGGCGCAAAAACAGAAAGTGTTCAGCGCCGAGTTCGAGCGCCTGTTGGCGAGCCCAGACAAGCCCTGATCCAAGCCCGCCGACCCGCGCCAGCCGCCTGAGACGATGCCGGAGCCGCAAGACCGCCTTTACGGACAACCGCTGGAGCGGGTGGAAGACTTCGCTTTCGACGCCCGAGTAGCCGCGGTCTTTCCGGACATGATCCAACGCTCGGTCCCTGGCTACACCAGCCTGATCCCGCTGCTCGGGCTGGTGGCCGCCGAGCACCTGCAACCGGGCAGTAGGTGCTACGACCTGGGGTGCTCCCTGGGAGCCGCGAGCCTGGCGATTCGCCGCCACGCCGGTGGCCGCAGTGACTGCCGCATCCTGGCAGTGGACAACTCCCTGGCCATGCTGCAACGGCTGCGCCAGTTGCTGGACCAGCAGCCGCACTCGGGGCCGCCCATCGATCTGGTGTGCGCCGACATCCGGGATTTCGCCACTCCGGAGGCATCGGTGATCGTCCTCAATTTCACCCTGCAATTTCTGCCGCCCGAGCAGCGCGACGGGCTGCTCGCCCGCCTGTGCCGATCACTGCGCCCCGGGGGGCTGCTGATCCTGTCCGAGAAGGTGCGATTTTCCGACCCCGGACAGGAGGCCCGCTTCGACACCCTCCACCAGGCCTACAAACGCGCAAACGGTTACAGCGATCTGGAGATCGGCCAGAAACGCAGCGCCCTGGAAAGGGTAATGCGTCCGGACAGCCCCGAGCGGCTGGAGCAGCGCCTTGCCGAGGCCGGCTTCCCCGCCCGCAGCCGATGGTTTCAGAGTCTCAACTTTCTCTCCTACCTGGCATGGAAGGACTGAGCGCCCGGCTCGGCCAACCGGGATTTTTCGCCCGCTTGGAGGCCAGCCCCCTGGCGCCCTGGGCGCCTGCACTGCGGGCCGCTGCCCGAGACCGTTTCGCCCGCAGCCATGGAGACTTGGAACGCTGGCGCGCGGCCCTGGAGCGCCTGCCCGACTTACGCCCCGGCAGCCTCGGGCTGGACGAGCCCGCGGTACGCGCCGGCAGCGCCGACGACTGCAGCCCCGAGCAGCGCCAGTCCGTCGAACAAGCCCTGCTCGAGTTCCACCCCTGGCGCAAGGGCCCGTTCCGGCTCTATGGCCTGGAGTTGGACGCCGAATGGCGCTCGAACCGAAAGTGGAACCGCATCGCGGACGCGATCAGCCCCTTGGACGGACGTATCGTGCTGGACGTGGGCTGCGGCAACGGCTACTACGGTTGGCGCATGCTCGGCGCCGGGGCGGCCTTGGTGCTTGGGATCGATCCCGGCTTGCTCTACAACCTCCAGTTCCACGCCCTGCGTCGGCTGCTCGGCGAAGACCGCTTCGGGGTTCTGCCTCTGGCCCTGGAAGATCTTCCGAAAGGGATCGGCGGCTTCGACACGGTATTTTCCATGGGCGTGCTCTACCACCGCCGCTCGCCGCTGGACCATCTGCTGGCCCTGAAAGACCGCCTGCGCCCCGGCGGCGAACTGGTGCTGGAAACCCTGGTGATCGACGGCCCGGCAGGCCAGGCGTTGCTGCCTCCCGGGCGCTACGCCCAGATGCGCAACGTCTGGTTCCTGCCCAGCTGCCCGACCCTGACCGGCTGGCTGGAACGCTGCGGCTACCGGGAGGTGCGGCTGCTCAACTGCAGCCCCACCACCCCCGACGAGCAGCGCCGCACACCCTGGATGCGCTTTCACTCGCTGGCCGACTTTCTCGACCCGGAAGACCCCAGCCGCACCCGCGAAGGCCTGCCGGCGCCGCTGCGGGCCGTATTCACAGCGAGCAACGGCAATTGATAGACGGATCTGGGTTGACCTGAGACCGCACAAAAAACCCGGCACCGAGGCCGGGTTCGGCCGTTTCCAGGCTCGACTCAGTTACCTGCGCGCATAGCGGACGCTTCGCAAGGCGGAGCGGCGGCTACGGTGCAGGCACCCTTCGAAGCACCCTGGCCAATGCACCACTCGTTGCAGTCGAACGTGTCCGGATGGGCGATATCGTTGGCGTGACTGTGCAACTCGTCAGTGCCGGGATTGGACTCGACCAGCAGGCCGTTCGGCAGGCAGGTCTCGCCGAACATGCGGCCGTTTGGCTTGCCCTCGGCATCCGTTTCTATGTGGCCGCCCGCCACGCCCGGATCGACGCCGTTTACCTAGCACACCCTCGAGAATAAGAGCAGTAGACGGCCTATTCACACATATCTGGCATGGTATTGAATCCGGGTTCATGGATAATCGGTCATTCCTGTTCACCGCTATCGAGGCCAACACCATGAACAAAATCCTGTCTCTGCTATGCGCACTCGCGCTGCCGTTCGCCGCCACCGCCGCCGACTTGGCGAACCGCGACAGCCAGTCCTATGACGTGAAGGTTCACGACGTGGGGACCACCCACAGTTCCATAGGTGGCAACACTACCCAGATGAGTGTCTGCAGCTCTTGCCGCATCGAGGTGGTGGGCGTCGGCGAGATTCAGGTTGAATCCGGAGATTCCGTAGTGGTCATCGAAAGCGGAAGTCTGCGCAAGGAATAAATCGCCCAGACCCAGCCAGCCGTCAACCCGGTCGGCGGCTGGGGCGGCCCGTTATCCAACGCAGGCGGCCATCCCCGAATCGGCGCCTATCGACCTGGCTGTCGATGAACGAGGATGCCAACAGCGTGCGTGTTAGACGCGAATCCTGTCCGTCTCGCCTACCGGGAGCCAGCAACAGCTTCCCGGCGCCGGGCTGGGCGGCGTGCTCGAAGGCGGTGAGCGCCTTCTGTAGGGGAAAGACCTCTCCGATCAGCGGCCGCGGATCGACCAACCCGTCCGCCAGCAGGCGCAGTGCCGGCGGGAAAGGCCCGCAGCGCGAGCCCTGCAGGCGAATTTCGTCCACCACCACTTGGGCCAGGGGCAGTTCGACCGGAACCCCGAACGTACTCTTCAGCACCACGCAGCCGCGCGGCTTCACGCAGGTCAACGCCTGCTGCAAGCCGCCGGGACTGCCGCTGGCCTCGATCACCAGGTTCCAGGCCCGGGCTTCGGGCTGCGCGCACCAGGCGATCCCCGCCTGCTCCAGCAGCGCCCGCTGCGCCGGATAGCGGGCGCTGACCACCAGATCCGCCCCGCTCAAACGCAGCACCCGGGCGACCAACTGGCCCAGCTTCCCGGCGCCGATCACCAGTACGCGCTGACTCGGCGCAGGCCGCACCTGTTCCAGGATCTCCAACGCCGCCGCCAGCGGCTCGGTGAACACCGCCTGTGCATCCGATACCCCATCCGGAACCGGATGCAGGTTGGCTTCCGGCAGCACCAGATATTCGGCAAAGGCGCCCGAACGGTTCTTGATGCCCAGCACCGCGCGCCGCTCACAGTGGTTCGGCAGGCCCCGGCGGCAAAACCCGCAGGTACCGCAGCCGAGATTGATCGACCCCACCACCCGCTCGCCGGCCCGGGCATGGGGCCCCGCGATCTCCCCCACGAACTCGTGACCGGGAATGCCGGTGAACGGGTAATAGCCCCGGCACAGCTGAAGATCGGTGCCGCAGATCCCCGCCAGGCGCACCCGAACCAATACCTCCCCGGCCGCCGGCTCGGGCACGGGCAGGTCGTCGCGCAGGCTCATTTTTTGGTCTTGCAGCCAGAGGGCGAGCATGGAGGCTCCAGTTTCGTTGTCGTGACCCAGGTTCCAAGACGGCCCGCAGCTATCGCCGTGACCGCCGTGCACCCTTTTTCTCTAGCTGCGGGACAGCCAGCTGCACAGCATCGGGAAGATATTGGCCCGCTTCAAAGCGAATCGAGCATCGCAGAAAGCTAAGAGATCAGCGGCGGAATGTCGTCGGCAACAATGCTCCACAGCGTATCGTTGTCGATACCCGGATAGCCATGTATAAGTCGGTTGCGGGTGGCGATGATCTGCCGCCAGGCAACGGCGCGGTGTGCTTCCCGTATATCGACCGGGACATGCGTCGCGGCCTCACCAACCAGCTCCAGATTGCGCAGAATGGCATCGTACTTCAGCTCGTCTCGTTCGAAAGCGGCTTGATCTAAATTCATGCTGTATGCCTGCACCTTGCCGGCAAAGCGCAGCATATCCTCGAGATAGAATCGCCACTCGCGCTCAGACATTGACCGCCTCACGTTCGATGAACGGCCGTAGCTCGGGGCGCATCGCCTTCTCGGTTACCAGATCGACCGGGCAGCCCAGCTCGTCTTCCAAATAGAACTGGACCCCGAAGTAGCGTTCGGACGTCGCGGGCCCGTCGAAGGCGACGATAATGTCGACATCGCTTTCGGGTCTCGCTTCATCGCGAGCCGCGAACCGAAAAAAGCCAGCCGACTCACGCCGAAACGTCGAGCCAATTCGGGCTTAGCCGCGGTTAGCTTCTGCAACACCTGGTCTCTGTTCATAAATCGCATCTCGAAAAAAACATCGATATAGGGACTAAGTTCTAATCCTTTCACCATCCTTGCTCTGAACCGATTCCGGTTGCCGGGCGGCTTGATTTCGCTCGCAGAAGGAACTCCACTTTCTCGCCGAATTACTAGTCCCATCTTGTTCCCGTCCTCTATGCGCCCGGATCAGGGATTTGGCACAGGCGAGCCACCTGGTAGGCGATGCTCTTGATGCGCTCGACCGATAGCGGCTGCGGCTGAGCATTGGCTTTGGCCATGAACTGGTGATTTTTCGGATTGATTACCCGAACACCGCCGGGCGCGGTGGTTTTCACATACCAGCCCGGAAGGGCAACCACGGGCTGCACGGCGACCGGGGCGCCCGTTGCCTTGGTCAGTTCCTTCTGCAGCCAGACGGCTTGAGCCTTGGCCTGCTCCAGCGGCTTGGTCTCCACCCAGCCGGGGAAGCGCAGTGCAAGACCGTCCGACTCCACGGTAGCAGCCTGCCTCCCGGACACAGTGGTCGGCTTAAGCCGGTGCTTGGTTTCCACCGCGAACACGCCACCGGGGGCGACCACCACATGGTCGATATTGAAGCCCCTGGCTTGAAGGTCGTGCAACACGCGGCCGCCGCGGGCAACCAGGGGTTCCAGGAGCTGGGCGGTCGCCAGCTCGCCGTCCCTGCCCTCCATATACTTCTGGCGCTTCCGGACCAGCTTGATGACTTTCCAGAACAAAAACGACGCAATCGCGAGGCCGGCAAAAATGAGCGTCCAGGCGCTTGCCGCCCCAGCCGTCTGCCCGGCGACCACGCGAAGCCAAACAACATACAGCATGAGCGGCGCGGTAATGAGCACCACCAGATAGATATCGATACTAAATTGAGTTCATCCACCGCCTTCTGAGTGCTGAACCCCGGCGACCTTAGCAAATCCTCGGTCAAGGGCGAACGCCGACTCCGGTTTCTTAGCCATTTCTTCCATGCTAGGACCATTAGGCCCAACATGAACATGGGGCCCAACATCAGGGTCACGAGCAACACCGCGGTCCGCCAAATGTCCATCAGCTTGTTTATCCTTACGCAACGCCCGCCGATTTGCCCAAATCGGCCGCGATCTCCCGAAACTGTTCCAACGCAGCCTCCAGGTCCTCCAAGATCCCCTGGGCCAGCACCTCGGGCGCCGGCAGGTTTTCCGAGTCCTCAAGGGACTCGTCCTTGAGCCAGAAGACGTCCAGGCTGGCCTTGTCGCGGTTGATCAGTTCGTCGTCGTCTTACGCGGCGCAGGTGCGCGCCAACGACCGCTCGGACCTTCCTCCTACCAGGTAGGGGTAAGCAGGTTCAAGGGTTCCTGGATCTACCGCTTCACGAAGTCCTCAAGGTCTTCGCGCTTGAGCGCCTTCGCTTCATGCCTTCATCGATTTGGCGATCCAGGCTACCGGGCGCATGGCACGCTTGCGGCGGCGTATGGATGCTTTGCAACTCCTTGGAATAGATTGACTATTCCGCGTAGTTGCGCCTTGCCCTGCACCCCCGCAAGCACAGCCTCCACCCCGTCCAACGGCTCTTTCTAGGATAACCCAATCGCCGATGCGGATCTTCCGCCCTCATCCGCTTCTCAACCCCGCCCCAGGTGCCGTCGCACGATGCCGCGCAGCAGCCGGCCGAGGATGTCGGCGCCGGTGATGATGCGGCGATCTTCGGCCCATACCAGCACCAGGTCGTGGTCGATCACGTCGTCGGCCGGGTGGACCGGGTTGACCCGCAGATGGCGCAGCACTTCGGCCAGCAGGACCTTGCGGTCGGTAACCAGAATCGGGCGATGGCAGAAGCGCAGCGGGTTCACCGGGTCGTCGCTGAAGAACAGCTCGCGGATGAAGGCGTCGGCGTCCAGGGCCATCTGCGGCTGGTGTGCGAGGTCGGTGACGATCACCCATTTGTGGCCGGAGGCCTCGATCCGGTGCACAAAGGGGTCGTCCCGCCGCGGCTGGAACTCGGGGAACTCCGGGCGCAGCCCCTGCATCGGCAGGGCGATCACGCTCTGCGGATCCACGGTCTCGCCCACCTCGCTCACCATCAGGTCGTCGAGGGCCAGAAAGTTGAGGGCGCCGATGCCTTCCAGGCGGTCGACCTCGCTCTCTTCCGCCTCCAGGTGCTTTTTGATCACCTCGCGCAACTGGTGCTCACGGAACCATTGCACGTTCTCTTCCCCCAGCCAGAGGTCGAGCACCATGGCCGAGGGCTTGGCCACCGGGTAGAGCAGGAACTGGTAGAAGCGCAGCAGCGGTGACAGCTTGGCCCCCATGCGCAGGGCATTGCGGGAGAAGTAGGCCTGGGGGGCGATCTCGCCCACCAGGGTGATCACCACGGTGGAGAAGACGAAGGCGCTGATGCCGGCCAGCACCGAATCGGAGAGCAGGGTCAGCAGCACGTTGATGCCGACATTGCCCCAGAGGATGGTGGTGAGCAGGAAGTTGGAGTCCTCGCGCATAGCCAGGATCTTGGCGGCGTCGGCATTGCCGCCCTCCACCTCGACCTCGAGGCGCAGGCGGCTGACCCCGAACATGGCCAGATTGAGGCCAGAGAACATAGCCGACTGGGAGATGCAAAGGGCGATGCCCAGCCAGACGAAGCTTTGGTATTCGGACACGGCAGCGGATTCCTCGCGCTATAGGGAGTGCAATGAGGGCAGGCGGCCCGGTTCATTCGCCGAGCCGGCAGCCGGCAGAACAGAACCTTACGCAAACCGATCAGTGCGTAGGTCTATGAGGGCGCAATGATAAAGCACTCTCCCTCCCGCCGCCTCCCTATCGCGCCAAGGACAGCGCAAAATTCCGGTAGGAGGCGCGCCCCCGCGCCGATTCTGCGACCGGTGATGCTCCCAACGCTGGTTCGCGCCGAGGGCGGCGCTCCTACAGCCAGCGCTTGCGTTTGAACACCAGCAGCAAGCCCGTGGCGATCAGCCCCATCACCGTGAGCAGGCCGTAATAGCCCCAGCGGCTGTGCAACTCCGGCATGTTTTCGAAGTTCATGCCGTAGATGCCGGCCAGGAAGCCCAGCGGCACGAAGATGGCGGTGACGATGGTGAGCACCTTCATAATCTGGTTGAGGCGGTGGGAGGCGACCGAGATATAGCCGTCGATCAGGTCGGCTGCCAGGTCATGCAACAGGTTCGACAGGCTGGCTACCCGCTCCAGGTGCTCGTAGGTGTCGGATTGCTCATGCTCGTGGTCCGGGCTCATGCCCGGGGCCGGGCGGCTGCGCAAGGTGGCCAGGGCCTGCACGTGGTAAGCGCCAATGCGCTTGATCTTCTTGAGGTTGGAGACATAGCCCACCAACTCGTTGAGCAGCCGGTCGTTGGGGTCTTCCCGCATCTGGTCTTCGATCTCGTCCAGGCGGGTTTCCAGCTCCAGCAGAATCGGCAGATAGCGGTCCGCCACCCGCCGGGTAATACGCAGGGCCAGCAGGTCCGGGCCGCCGGCGAGGAGCGCCGGGTTGTCGCCGAATTCCCGCCAAACGCCGTCAATGCTCAAGGACAGCTCCTGGTGACGACTGACCAAAAAGCGTTCGCCGACGAACAGCGCGATCTGGATGGTCC
The DNA here is from genome assembly GCA_963753615.1 of uncultured Gammaproteobacteria bacterium. Taxonomy (GTDB): domain Bacteria; phylum Pseudomonadota; class Gammaproteobacteria; order Chromatiales; family Chromatiaceae; genus CAVWCW01. Next base: position 142,167 of record CAVWCW010000021.1, on the reverse strand, counting down.
TAAACTCGACGCTGTCGGTGGCGGCATCCAGCCCCTTCAACAACAGGAAGCTGTAGTCGTCGAAACGCTCGAACTTGGGCGGGTGGCGGCTGCGCTGGGCGTCGCTCACCGCCAGCGGGTGCAGGCCGAAGCGGGTCGTGAGCATTGTGCGCTCGCTGTCCGGGGGCTCGTCGCTGAAGTCCGCCCACAACAGGGCGTCGGGGCTGGTGGACCAGGTATCGATCAGCTCGGGACCGCCGCTTTCCAGACGCTGCTCGGCGGGATGGAAGATGGATACTCGAATCATGTGACCTCCTGCTGGGTTCGGACAGAACGGCAGACCGGTCGAAACGTCCACCCCGGTCTGAACTGGCCGCTGCCGACGACAAACTGGACAACTTGGCCGCTTGCGTCAAGTCGGCGATGTATTCGCGGGAGGGAGTCTGTGCCGGCTTGAATTGCGAGCACACAGGAGAAACGTGACATTTTTGTGAACCGAAGGTCTAATCCTCGAATCCAAAGCGGGACCACTAGATACCAACGATTGTCCCGGCAGCCGCAAGCAACACTCGGCCAGCTCCGGACCACAGCGATTACCTTATTCCTCAGAGGGGATTACAAGGTGGCAAGAAATTCCGATCAGAAGTACCCACGCGCAGCCTGGGGCGTCTTGCTGCTGCTTTGCCTGGGGCTGATGCCGCAATTCGGCCCCGCCGAGGCCCCACCGCCTGCGGCCCCGCTGGCAGAACCGCTCCCGCTGGCAGAGGCCGAAGACGCGCCCGCCGCTGCCGAGGAAACCCAAACCCGCACCGTCGCCGCCACCCTCGACACCCTGGATTCCTTCGTCGACCTGCGCAACGAGCTGCTGAATGATATCAAGGCGATCAACAAGCAGCTCGCCGCCAGCAAATCCGATAACGAGAAGCAGAACCTGAAGGCCCAGCTCGACCAACTGGAGTCGGACCTGCGAGCCATCACCCGCAACTTCGAGAACATCGCCGCCGGGGTCGACATCACCAGTCTGCGCAGCCAGGCGGCCGAGGAGTTCAGCTTCCAGCGCGAGTTGATGGCGCTGCTGAAACCGGCCATCGACGAGATGAAGGAGATGACCGCCCACGTGCGCCAGAAGTCGGACCTGCGGGAAAAGATCACTTATTACGAGGAGCGGCTGCCGGTGATGGAAAAGGCCCTGGCCAATGTGCAGCGGCTGTCGGCGGAGAGCAAGGACACCGCCATCACCCAGGCCTTGGAGGTCACCGCGGAGACCTGGCAGCGTCAGCATTCGTTTATGAAGAGCGAGTTGGAAGCGTCCCGGCTGCAGCTGGAAAAGCTGGAAGCGGGCGAGGTATCGCTGAGCCAGGCGTCCCAAAGCTACCTCAAGACGTTCTTCCAGCAGCGCGGGCTTTATCTGGCCGTGGCCATAGTCGTGGTGCTCGCCATCCTGCTGTTGTCGCGCCTCAGCCACCGGGCACTGCTGCGCTACCTGCCCGGGTTCCGCAAGCTGCACCGCAGCTTTCGGGTGCGCCTGGCGGAGCTTTTGCACCGGGTGGTCACCGTCATCTTGGTGGTGATGGGGCCGATGGTCGTTTTCTATGTGGTGGAGGACTGGGTGTTGTTCAGCCTCAGCCTTCTGCTGCTGATCGGCATCCTCTGGACCCTGCGCCAGGCCCTGCCCCGCTACCTGCACCAGATCCAGATCTTTCTCAACATCGGCGCAGTGCGCGAGGGCGAGCGCCTGTACCTGGACGGCCTGCCCTGGCAGGTGCGCCAGATCAACGTCTTCTGCACCCTGGTCAATCCCGGCGCCGACCTGACTCAGCGGGTACCGATCGACGCCTTGGTCGACCTCAAGTCGCGGCCGGCGCATCACGACGAGCCCTGGTTTCCCTGCATGAAGGGCGACTGGGTGATCCTCAGCGACGGGGTGCGCGGCAAGGTCATCGGCATCTCGCCCGAGTTGGTGCAGCTGGTCGAGCGCGGCGGCGCCCAAATGACCTACCAGACCGGTGATTTTCTGGCCAAATCGCCGCGCAACCTGGCCACCAACTTCCGCATAAAGGAATTCATCGGCATCAGCTACAAGCTCCAGCGCCAGGCCACCAACCAGATCCCGGATATCCTCCACGCCTATATCCAGGGGCGCATCGAGCAGGAAGGCTACGGCGATAAACTGCTCAACCTGAGGGTGGAGTTCGCCCAGGCCAGTAACTCGTCCCTGGATCTGGCGGTGATCGCCGATTTCCAGGGGGAGTTGGGCGACCTCTACAACCGGCTGCGCCGCGCCATCCAGCGCTGGTGCGTGGACGCCTGCAGCGAATACGGCTGGGAGATCCCGTTCCCGCAGATGACCCTGCACGGGGCGCTGGCACGGGCCGAATAGGGCCAGCACCCGCTCCCGGCAGACAACGCAACATGCAGAGACGCCGCAGCGAGCGGCCACCTGCCGCCGCATCCGGGGCGCAGTTTTTTTGGAGGAGTCCCTTTGATTCAATATCGCCCTGAGCGGCGCCCGGCCGACATTGGCGGCTGCGATGGTGCGCGATTACCGGCGCGTGTCCGCCCCCTGATCCGCCACCCCGGCCGCTGGGTGCTGCTGGCAGCACTGCTGGTGAGCGCGGCAGCCACCGCCGCAGAGCCGCCCCCGCTGCCGCTGCGGGTACCCGCCAAAGCCTGGCAACCACTTCTGGAGAACCTGGATCCGCAGTTGCAGGAGCGGCTGTCAGAACGGCTGCGGCGAAATCCCGACTGGGGGCGGCTGCTGGAACAGGACCGCATGGCGGTCGGGTTGGTCGACCTGAGCGACCCGGCGGCCCCGCGCTTCGCCCACCTCAACGGCGAGGTGGAGATGTACGCCGCCAGCTTGCCCAAAATTGCCATACTGCTCGCCGCGTTCCACCAGTTCGAGCAGGGCCACCTGAAGAGAACCGCCGAGATTGAAACCGATTTGGCGGCGATGATCCGGACATCGAGCAATTCCGCCGCCACGCGCATGATCGACCGTTTGGGGGGGTTGAAGGCGGTCAACCGGGTGCTGCAAGACCCGCGCTACGGTCTCTACGACCCCGCAGGAAGCGGCGGCCTGTGGGTGGGGAAACGCTACGCCAAAAGCGGACCGCGCCTGCCGGACCCGGTGCGGGGCATTTCCCATGCCGCCACCGTGGACCAGGTTTGCCGCTTCTACTACCTGTTGGCCACTGGCCGCCTGATCAGCCGCCGGGCGTCGCAGGATATGTTGGAACTGCTGGCGGACCCGGGGCTGCAGCACAAGTTCGTAGCCCCCCTGAGCCAGCGCGCCCCCAAGGCGCGCCTGCACCGCAAGTCCGGCACCTGGAAGCAGTGGCACGCCGACTCGGTGCTGGTGTGGGGCCCAGACTGGCGGCGCTATATCCTGGTGGCGATGGTGGAGAGCAAGGGCGGCGAGCAGATACTGCGCCGGCTGGTACCGGAGGTCGAAGCCGTATTGCAATATACTCCAGAGACAGCGGATTAATAGGCCTAACCCTGCGAGGCAGGATGCCCCTTCATTTCTCCGCGATTCGGCGGTTGACCGCTCGATTCCGTGGTTAAGCTACAATTAGAGGGATGAATGAATCGAATTCGACAAAGTCATTCGCCCGCCGGTTGAGTCAAAGCAGGGGGCGGGCGGCAGACCAGCGACGGCACAGGGCTGGGCTGCAGTTCCTCGGCCGCGACCGATTCTCCGAATGCCGGTTCCGGAGCCAGTCCGGCTCGTCCGTCCCTAGAGTCTTGCCCATCGCCGCCCCTTGTCCCGCACCGCCGAGCCCACAGTGCCTGGCTGAGCGTCCGGCCCCGCATTGAAAATGCCGCCGATTCAGCGCTTCCCTAGGCGTGACTCACGGCTGGCGCCCCTAGTCCGTAATGGCAATACCACAAGCGGCCGCTCGGAGACCCCGGCCTCAATAATCAAATGAAGGGAAAAAAATGAAGATCGCCATACTATCTCGCAACCCCAAGCTCTACTCCACGCGGCGCCTGGTAGAGGCCGCCCAGCAACGCGGTCACGAGGTGCAGGTGTTGGATGTGCTGCGCTGCTACATGAATATCACTTCGCACCGCCCCGGCATCCACTACCGAGGGGTCGAGTTGCGCGGTTTCGACGCGGTGATCCCGCGTATCGGCGCCTCGGTCACCTTCTACGGCACCGCGGTGCTGCGCCAGTTCGAGATGATGGGGGTGTTTCCGCTCAATGAGTCGGTTGCCATCTCCCGCTCCCGGGACAAGCTGCGCTCCGTGCAGTTGCTGTCGCGCAAGGGCATCGGCCTGCCGATCACCGGGTTCGCCCACAAGCCTGACGACATCCAGGACCTGATCAAGATGGTCGGCGGCGCACCCCTGGTAATCAAACTGCTCGAAGGCACCCAGGGCATCGGCGTCGTGCTGGCCGAGACCCACAAGGCGGCGGAGAGCGTGATCGAGGCGTTTATGGGCCTCCAAGCCAATATCCTGGTACAGGAATTCATCAAGGAGGCGGGCGGCGCCGACATCCGTTGCTTCATCGTCGGCGACAAGGTGGTAGCGGCCATGAAGCGCCAGGGCCAGGAAGGGGAATTCCGTTCCAACCTGCACCGGGGCGGCTCGGCCTCGCTGATCCGCATCACCCCGGAGGAGCGCTCCACGGCGGTACGCGCCGCAGCCACCATGGGGCTGAACGTGGCCGGCGTCGACCTGCTGCGCTCCAACCACGGTCCGGTGGTGATGGAGGTCAACTCCTCGCCGGGGCTGGAAGGGATCGAGAACGCGACCAAGAAGGACATCGCCGGCTTGGTCATCGGTCACATAGAAAAACGCCTGGCCAGCGGCACCGGACGCACCAGCACCCGCGGCCAGGGGTGAAGGCAAGGCGGGCGCGGTCAAATCCCTGGCGGTTGCCGCGCGGGAACCCGGTGCTGGGCCGTCCCCGACCGTAGATGGGGAGGCGCCGGATCTCCCGCGGATCCCGCGCCGCCTGGCGCCGAGGATTCGGGCCGTTTTGCGTGGGGCTCGGGAGCAGGCAGAATAGGCACCATCCGACCATACAGAAGGAGAGTTGGCGATGCGCCTTTGGACCACCTTGACCGCCCTTGCGATCTGCCTGTTGAGCCTGGTGCCGGCCGCATCCGCGCCCGGGGCGGAAGCGCCACCGGCAGCGCTGACGGTGGCCACCCGCCATGTTCCTCCGTTCGCCATGCAGCGGCCGGACGGCAGTTGGGAGGGACTGAGCATCGAGCTGTGGAAGGAGGTGGCGACGCGCCAGGGGCTGAAGTTCGAGCTGCGGGAGATGGGACTGCAGGAAATGCTCGAGGCGGTATCCGAAGGCCGGGTGGACGCGGCCGTGGCGGCGCTCACCATTACCGGCGAGCGCGAGCGCCGAATGGACTTCAGCCATCCGTTTCTCAATTCTGGCCTCGGCATTGCCGTGCGCCGCGAGGGTACCAGCGGCTGGCTGGCTGTGGGCGAGCGTCTGGTATCGGGACGATTCCTCGGCCTGATGGGCGGCCTGATCGGACTGCTGCTGTTGGTCGGCGCGCTCACTTGGCTGCTGGAGCGGCGGCGCAACCAGCAGTTCGGCGGCGGCGCGGCCCAAGGTATCGGCTCCGGTTTTTGGTGGTCGGCGGTCACCATGACCACCGTCGGCTACGGCGACAAGGCGCCCCTCACCCTGGGCGGCCGAATCCTGGCGGTGGTCTGGATGTTCACCTCGGTGATCCTGATCTCCAGCTTCACCGCCGGCATCACCACCACCCTAACGGTGGGTGAACTCAGCGGCAAGATTCAGGGCCCCGACGACCTGGCGCGGTCCCACAGCCTGACTCTGGCGGGAAGCACCAGTGAGCAATTCCTGCGCGCGAACCGCTACCAATACCAAGCCACCCCCGACCTTCGCCAGGCCCTGCAGCAGCTCGAAGAGGACGGCGCCGACGCGGTGATCTACGATGCCCCGATCCTGCGTTACCTGGTGCTCCAGGACCTGGGCGACCGCCTCAAGGTGCTTCCGGGCAGCTTCGAGCCCCAAGACTACGGGATCGCCTTCCCCCCGGGGGGCGAGCTGCGCGAGCCGGTGAACCGGGAGTTGCTGGATCTTCTGCGCGAGCCCCAATGGCGGGACATCCTATACCGCCACCTGGGCCAGCGTTAACCCGGATAGTTCACCAGGCCGCCAGGCGGCTGCGCACAAGCGACTGGAAATTCGAGACCTTGAATAGCACTCGCGAGGCGTCTCCAGCGAAACACCCTGTATCACGCCGCCTGGCTATCGCACCCCTGGCCGGTTCCTGCACGCCTGGGAAGCGATACCGGTTGAAGTCTCCGGGGTAACCGCCCGTGCATATTGACCCCCTGCTGCCCCCTTTGGTGGGCATCGTCCTCAGCATCCTGCTGCTGGGGCTGGCCCTGCGACGCCTCGGTCAGCCGGAGATGATCGGCTACCTGCTAGCGGGGGCCCTGATCGGCCCCCAGGGCTTCGGCTGGCTCAGCGACCCCGCCTCCATCGAGCACCTGGGCGCCCTGGGGGTGACCCTGCTGCTGTTCTTTATCGGCATGGAGGTCTCCCCCGTCAAACTGGTGCAGGGCTGGCGGGTGGCGCTGCTCGGCACCCTGCTGCAAATCCTCTGCAGCGTCGGCCTGGTCTGGCTGATCGGGCGCTGGTTCGACTGGTCTCTGGCGCGGGTGGTGCTGCTGGGGTTCGTGATCAGCCTCAGCAGTACCGCAGTGGTGCTCAAGCTGCTCAAGGACCGGGACGAACTCGACAGCCCCACCGGCCGCGACGTGTTGATGGTGCTGCTGGCCCAGGACCTGGCGGTGGTGCCCATGCTGATCCTGCTCAGCCTGCTCGGCGGCGCGCTGCCCTCCGCTGGCACTCTGGCCATGCAAACGGTGGGAGGGGTGCTGGTTATCGGGCTCGGCGGCTGGCTGGCAACCCGCGAGCGCATTCACATCCCCTTCCTGCAGTGGGTCCGCAACGACCGTGAGTTCCAGGTCTTTGCCGCCCTGCTGATTTGCTTCGGCTTCGCCTTCGTCACCGGGCTGTTGCAGCTGTCCACCGCCCTCGGCGCCTTCGTAGCCGGCATGCTGGTGGCCAGCGCCCGCGAGACCGAATGGGTGCATCACAGCCTGGAGCCCTTCCGCACCTTGTTCGTGGCCCTGTTTTTCGTCTCGGTGGGGCTCCTAATCGATCTGGAGTTCATCGCCGGGCACTGGCCGCAGGTGGGCCTGCTGGTGGCGACGGTGCTGCTCACCAACACCTTCGTCAACGCCCTGGTGCTGCGGGGCCTGCGGGTGCCCTGGGGCCAAAGCCTGATGGCCGGGGCCATGCTGGCGCAGATCGGCGAGTTCAGCTTCGTGCTGGCTGCGGCCGGGCTGCAGGCGGCGATCATCGGTGAGTACGCCTACCAGACCACGGTCGCGGTGATCGCCATCAGCCTGATCCTTAGCGCACCCTGGATCGCCTTGGTGCGGCGGCTAACCGCCACCCCCGTCGGCTGAACTGGCCGCGAGCGGGAATTCAACTCTCAAGAGGAATGTCATGCAGGTACTTTGGATGCGGCCGGGCCACCCGGCCGAGTTGGCCGGCACCCAGGAGGGGCCGGGGCCCGCGGGGGGGTTCTGCTGGATCGACGTCGAGCGCTCGGAGGCGGACTGGGAGGCGCGGGCCCGCCATTGGCTGGGCGGCGCCCTGCACGAGCGCCACCTCACCGACAGCCTGAACGACCAGCACCCGCCCTTCTACGACGGCACCGACGATTATGACATGCTGATCGCCCGCAGCCTCGACCTGGCCAGCGGCAGTGAAGCGCCGGCCACCCGCCCGGTGGCCCTTTACCTGTTCGCCGGCGGGCTCGTCAGCATCCGCCCGTCCGGGGACGACGTCTTCCAGCGGCTGCACCAGCGCTTGCTCAGCGGCGAGCGGCTCGCCCCCGAGTCCCCCGCCGCCCTGCTCCATCTGCTGCTGCACCAGATCGTCGATCGCCTGCTGGAGCAGCGCGAGGCGGTAAGCGAGTTGCTGGCGGGCTGGCAAGAGCGGCTGCTCACTCCCCAGGGAGAGTTCACAGACTGGCACCCTCTGATGCAACTGCGCGCACGCATGCGGCGCCTGGAACTGACGATCGAGACCCAACTCGACGCCCTGACCGCTTGGCGCGAGCAGACCAACCTTACTATCGACCAATCCCTGGCGGTGCGCTTCAACGACTTGGGCGAGCATCTGCAGCGGGTACTTCGCCACGCTTCGGTGGTACAGACCGACATCGACGGCTTGGTGCAGATCCACTTCTCCGCCACCAGCCAGCGCACCAACACCACTCTGCAGTTTCTCACCGTGGTTTCGGTGATCTTTCTGCCGCTCAACCTGCTGGCGGGCATCTTCGGCATGAACTTCGAGTTCCTGCCCCTGATCCATGTTCGCTGGGGGGTCTGGCTGGTGTTCGGGGTTATGCTCGGTCTGGCCCTGGGGCTATTCTGGTGGTCGCGGCACAAGCGCTGGATTCGCTGACCGAGCGGCGGCCAAAATATATTTTCTCCGGCCTATTGCGCAGCGCCGAACCCGGGTGTATATAGCGTCTCAAGAGCAGCCTAACTGGCAGCGTCTTGGTAACCGGTGCCCCCTGCCGCGCCTCCCGCCGACAGGGCCACGATGTGGCCCAGCGTCTCCCCCAGCCCCGCATGCTCGAGGTTCGTTCCTTGAGTCAGGCCACGCCTTCGGCGCGGCCCCGTTTATTTCTGGAGACATCGCATGAGAAATTCCGCTTCCAAGCCTGGTGCGGGCAAGCCCGGTTCCGGCAGCCCGGTAAAACGCGCCCCGCGCAATCCGACGCCCTCCGGGCCGACCCGCCGCAAGCCCGCTCAGGGCAAGCGCGGCAGGTAACAGCCGCCGCTATCGCCTCAGGTCGGCGGACAACCGCCGGCCGGAGGTCCGCCGTAACGCCCCTCCGCCTTCGGGCTCAGCCCCAGTTCGGCCAGCACCGGACGATGATCCGAGACCCGGGCATCGAGCACCCGGTAGTCGAGAAATTCCAGCTCCGGCGATATCAGTATCCAGTCGAGGCGTCGCCCAAGGCGCGGAAAGCTGTCCAGATCTTCGGCCTCCGGCCGGTACGCTCGCAGGCCCAGTTCGACGGCGATCAGACGCAGCGCAGAATCCGGGCGCTGCCAGTCGGTGTTGAAGTCTCCCATCAGGATCAAAGGCCTTTGCCGGGGCGTCAAAGACTGCACCAGCTCCAGGGCCTGGGCCCGGCGCAGCTGGGCGCTCAGGGGGTTGAGGTGCAGACTGACCAGGTCCAGTTCCAGCCCCGGGCGCCCCGGCCAGCGAAAGCGGGCGGCAACAAATCCCTTGGCCGGGTGCCCGGCGGCGGGGGCGAAGGTGACCGCCTTGGAGTCGTCCAGGGCCAGGGCCGCCAGCAGCCCGTTGCCATAGGCGAGCCCTATGGCCTGGACGTGGGCACCGTGCACGAAGTGGCGGAATTGCAGGTCCCGGCCGAGAAAGTCCAGCTGATCTATGCCGCCGCTCCAGAAAGAGGGGGCGTCCACCTCCTGCAACGCGACCAGGTCGGGGGCCTCGCGGGCCAGCAGGGCCCGCACCTGCTCCAGGTTGCGGCTGCGGACCCCAGCGCTCTGCAGTGCCTGGTGCAGGCCCTGGCCGCGGCCATGGGCCAGATTGAGGGTCATCACTCGCAGACTGTCCTGACAACCGGCCTCCACGCTCTCCGCGAGCGCCCGCACCGGGGGGCTGAGCAGGCGCTCGGGGCCGGCGCAGCCGCCGGCCGCCAGCAAAAGGCCCAGCAGCGCAGGCCGCAGCCAGCGCTCAGCGGGCATCGCCCACCGCTTGGCTTTGGCGGTATTCGGCCAGCCGCGCTCTAAGCCAGTTTTGGGTCAGTTCGGTGCTACCGTCGGCCAGTTGCACCCGGTAGGGTTCACCGCTGAGCCAGCTGCCGCTGGCGGCCTGCTCGATAAAGGCCTCGGCCCCGTCGATGCCGTCGCGCCGGTATTCGTATTTCTTGCGCAGGTGGTCGGCGGCCTCGGGCCCGGCGTGGGCCTCGCCGTTGCGCAGGAATTGATGCTCGGACTGCGCCACGGTCTGCAGCAGAAACTCAATCTCGGCGTCGTCGGCGGCCAGCGCGAGACCGCCGGCAAGAAAGCAGGACAGGCAGAAGGCGAACAAGATAAGCGTTGGGTAACGGGGTCTGTTCGGCATGGGTCGTCCTGGATGGCATATGGCGGGCGTAGTAGGGGTATCCGGCATGGACAAACAGGCGCTGGGAGACGCTTGACTCTGTTTTCCAGCGGGTATTCCTGTCCGAGCTGGCTCTGCATACCAGCATAACCTAACGAGAGACACGCAGTAACCGGTTCGGGTTCCGTCAGCCTCGGCCTTTGCCCGACTCCGGCCGCAACGATACCGGTGACGCTTATCTCGACGCCATTCCTCGGTGCATACCGCGCGCGCCATGGGTTGGGGCCCGGCTTCGCGAGCTTCAAGCCGCCCGGGCCCGGGCCGGCCCCCGTCCCTGCTTCCGGTTTGTGTTCTTGATACTGCGAGTAAGCCGGCCGTATACTGGGCGTTTTGCTCGTCGTATCCTCAAAGCCGCTGGCAGTGCGTCCTGCGGATGCCCGATCCACCACCAAAGCCCAGACCGGAACCCATGACCACACAGTCCTTCAATCCCCCGATCCGCACGCTGATGGGACCCGGTCCCTCGGACGTCCATCCGCGCATCCTCGAAGCCTTGTCGCGGCCCACCATCGGCCATTTGGACCCGGCCTTTGTCGACATGATGGACGAAGTCAAGGTGCTGCTGCGCTACGCGTTCCAGACCGAGAACCAACTCACCATGCCGGTATCCGCCCCGGGTTCGGCGGGCATGGAGACCTGCTTCGTCAACCTGGTGGAGCCGGGGGACAAGGTGATCGTGTGCCAGAACGGCGTGTTCGGCGGGCGCATGAAAGAGAACGTCGAGCGCTCGGGCGGCACCCCGGTGATGGTGCAAGACGCCTGGGGCACGGCGGTCGACCCGGCCAAGCTGGAAGAGGCCCTGGAAACGAACCCGGACGCCAAGATCGTGGCCTTCGTGCACGCCGAGACCTCCACCGGCACCCAGTCCGACGCCGAGACCCTGGTCGAACTGGCCCACAAGCACGACTGCCTGACCATCGTGGATACCGTCACGTCCCTGGGCGGCACTCCGGTGAAGGTGGATGAATGGGGCATCGACGCCATCTATTCAGGCACCCAGAAGTGTCTGTCCTGCACGCCCGGCATCTCGCCGGTGAGTTTCAACGAGCGGGCCTTGGACAAGGTGCGGAACCGTCAGAGCAAGGTGCAGAGCTGGTTCCTGGATCTGAACCTGGTAATGGCTTACTGGGGAGGAGGCAGCGGCAAACGCACCTATCACCACACCGCGCCGGTGAACGCGATGTACGCGCTGCACGAAGCCCTGGTGATGCTGCGCGACGAGGGGCTGGACAACGCCTGGGCCCGGCACCAACGCAACCACTTGGCACTGCGCGCCGGCCTCGAATCCCTGGGGCTGGAATTCATCGTTAAAGAAAGCGACCGCCTGCCCCAACTCAACGCGGTGTCAGTCCCGGAAGGGATCGACGAGGCGCTGGTGCGCTCGCGACTGCTGCGGGAGTTCAATCTGGAGATCGGAGCCGGGCTCGGCGCCCTGGCGGGCAAGGTCTGGCGCATTGGCCTGATGGGCCACAGCAGCCGTGCCGAGAACATCCTCCTCTGCGTGGGCGCCCTGGAGGCGGTGCTCAGCGACATGGGCGCGCCGATCAATACCGGCCAGGCCCTGGGCGCGTTGCAGCACTCGCTGGTGGGCTGACGCGAGTGTCCACCCCCGAGTTAGCGCTGATCGTCGAGCCGGCGGAGCTGGAACCGCGGCTGGGCGAGCCTGGGCTTCTGGTTGTGGACATGTGCAAGTCCAGCACCTACCTGCAATACCACGTCCCGGGCGCGGTGCACTTGGACTACGGCGACATCGTCGTCTCGCGCAACCCGGTCAACGGCCTGCTACCCAGCACGGCCCTGTTGGAGCAGTTGCTCTCGCGTATCGGCATCGGCCCGGAAACCCGAGTGGTAGCCTACGACGACGAGGGCGGCGGCCACGCCGCGCGCCTGATCTGGACCCTGGATGTGCTCGGACACCGCACCGCCTCCCTGCTCAACGGCGGTCTGTTCTCCTGGGCCAACGAGGGCCACCCCCTGGAGACCGACCAGGTGGCGCCCCAACCGGCCCAGTTCCGGGCCCGGTTCGATCCCGAACCCCTGGCCGATGCCGAGTTCATCCTGCAACGCCTGAACGATCCGGAGCTGGCCCTGGTGGACGCCCGCAGTCCGGCGGAATACAGCGGTGAGCGCCGTTACTCGGCCCGCGGCGGCCACATCCCCGGGGCGGTGAACTGGGACTGGGTCAACCTTATGGATCAGCGCCGCAACCTGCGCCTGCGGCCGGCGGCCGAGCTGCGCCAGGCCCTGGCAGGCTTCGGGGTGCGCCCGGAGCAGACCCTGGTCGCCTACTGCCAGACCCACCATCGCTCGTCCCTGATGTACGTGGCGCTGCGCTCCCTCGGCTACCCCCGGGTCAAGGGCTACCCGGGCTCCTGGTCAGACTGGGGCAACCGCTCCGACACTCCGATCGCCGCCGAATGAGCCTGCGCCGGCCCAGCCCGCTGGTGCGGCGCCTGGTGCTGGCCCTGGGCGCCGTGGTAATTCTGCTGGTGGGTTACATCCTCGGCAACCAATACGCCCGCCAGCGCCTCGAACAGCAGGTCTCGGCCCAGCTGCTGGACACGCCGCGGGCGCTGCCCGCGTTCTCCCTCATCGGTCCTGACGGGGAGGCCTTCGGGCCGGGGGCCTTAGCCGGGCACTGGAGCTTCGTCTCCTTCGGCTGCATCGACTGCGCCGACAGCCGCGAGTATGTGCTGGCCCTGTTCCACCGCCTGTTCAACCGACTGGCCGATAACCCCCAGCTGCAATCCCGCATGCGGCTGATCTTCGTCGCTACCGACCCGGTGCCCGACCCTCCGGAGCGCCTGCGCGAACGCGTCTTCCGCTACAACCCGGAGTTTGTCGGCCTCAGCGGCGAGCCGCGGCAGATTGCGATCCTGGCCTCCGCGCTGGCCGGCAGCCTGCGCCTGCCGGAGACCGGCGAGCTGAATGAATCGCCCCTCTACCTGGTGGCCCCGGACGGCCGCCAAGTGGCCACCTTCACCGGCCTGGTGGATGTCGAGACCCTGGGCCGGGATCTACGCGCCATCGCCGAGCACCTGCGCCTTTAAGACAGAGTCGTCCCATGCCTCAAGCCCCCCAGCAACCGACCAACCGCCTGCGCGACTACCTGTTCGTGGGCCTGCAATACCTGCTGCCCCACCACCTGCTCTCGGCCATGATGTTCCGTATTACCCGCAGCCGCCTGTCCTGGTTCAAGGACCTGCTGATTCGGCAGGTGATCCGGCTCTACCGGGTGGAGATGAACGAGGCCGCTGACCCGGACCCGGCCGCCTATGGCAGCTTCAATGAATTCTTCACCCGCGCCCTGGCCGCGAATGCCCGGCCCCTTGACCAAGACCCGGCGGCCATCCTTTGCCCCGCCGACGGCACCTTGAGCCAGGCCGGGGTAATCACGGACGGGCGCATCTTTCAGGCCAAGGGCCGCAGCTTCAGCCTGCTGGAATTGCTCGGCGGTGACGCCGAGTGGACCGAGCGCTTCGCCGGCGGCGGCTTCGCGACCGTTTACCTGTCCCCCCGTGACTACCACCGAGTGCACATGCCGGTCGCCGGCGCCCTGGCGCGCATGCTGCACGTGCCGGGACGGCTGTTCAGCGTCAACCCCGCCACAACCCGCCTGGTGCCGGGCCTGTTCGCACGCAACGAGCGGGTGGTGAGCCTGTTCGAGACCGAGCAGGGGCCGCTGGCGGTGGTCCTGGTAGGCGCCATCTTCGTGGCCAGCATGGACACCGTCTGGGCCGGCAGCATCACCCCCGGCCCGCGCGACCAGGTGCGCTGCTGGGACTATGGCGAAGACGCCGCAACCAAGCTGCCGCGAGGCGCCGAAATGGGCCGCTTCAATATGGGTTCGACGGTGATCCTGCTGTTCGCTAAAGATCGGGCCCGCTGGTCAGAAGACCTGCAACCCGGCGGTCATTTGCGCATGGGTGAGCGAATCGGGACCCTGGACCGCAGCTGAGTTCGGTATCCGAGCACGAGACACCGCCGGTATCCGCGCATCATCGGATGGCGCTGGAGACATTAGACATTGCCGGTCAGCGTGCGCACAGGCTGGTTGGCGGCGTCGCGCCCGATGTCAGCCGCTCAATACGAGGCTCGAGAAGTCGAAATTAGGACAGGACTGTGGCCGCTGGATGAAATAACCCTGTACGAAGTCTGCACCGTTTTCCCAAGCCAGGTCCATGTGCCGAGGCGCCTCGACACCGGGAACAATAATCGACCGGTGCCGCTCGTGACCTTTTCGGACCACCTCGGCCAGATCGAGACGCCCCTTGTCCATCCACCCCATGGGAAGACGCAGGAAATCCACCAGAATACGTCTCAGATAATTGAAGGCTCCCGGGTCTTCCCCAAAGTCGGTGAGCGTAATCCGGGCACCGAGCTTTCTCAAGCCGAAGATCTGGCGCTCGACGGTCTTTAGGTCCGCCTCCACGTCCGCAAAGCGGAGTGCGAAGTTGAAGTGTTTTCCGCTTACGTCATATTGCTTGAGCTGTCCTTCCAGCCATTCCGTCAAGGCCGGATTTTCCAGTGATGCCTGGGACAACGCGATCAGAAACCGGGGAACAGCCGGTGCGTCAAACACTTGGTTCTTCAGGTATTGGATTGTGTGTTTCATCACCCAGAGATCGAGGTCAGCCATAATCCCGAGCTGCTCGGCAACCGATATGAAATCCCGCGCCTGTTGGAACTCGTCTTGCTGGGCCCCCATACGGAGCAGAACCTGATGTATAGGGGCCGCCCTCTTGTTGCGAAGGGCCACGACCGGCTGAAAGAACAACTGGAATCCGTCGGTTGCGAGGTGCTCCTGGAGCATCCCCATCATGCCCGCGACGCCTTCTTCATCCGCTTTTTCCTGCGGAGTTTCCTTGTGGACATGCACGCAATTGCCCCCGGTCTCGGCCGCAATCCAGCAGGCCTTTTCGCTCAATACCACCAATCGCTGCGCATCGCTCTCGCGGCCATCGAAGAAACCCACCCCGATACTCAGCGTCACCGTGAGTGAAGGGCCGTCCAGATAGAACAGGTGCGCTTCGACTTGCTGCCGTAGATGTTCCGCAAACGCCAGCACCTCCTTTATCTGACGCGCGCACGCAGTCAACACGAAAGAGTAATCCCCGAATCGAGCCAGAATGTCATCGGGTCCGACCTGGGTAGCGATCAACCTGCCAAGCTCGTGCATGAGCTTGTCGGTGCCCGAAATACCCAACCTGTCGTGGATCTTGCGTGGGTGGTCCAACTCGATGAACAGCACCCCTCCCTGTCCCGGAGCGGCACCCCCGGTGTCGAGCAGCCATTGGAGCCGTTCCAGCAAATCATTGCGGTTGGGAAGTCCAGTGACCGGATCGCACTGGCGCGGAGCCCCGGGCTGACCGTGCGATGGTTCGTTGTCTTCGTGAAAACGCATTATCAGTTTCCCTACGAGCGTCACACCCCTGATGGCCCGGAAGACGGTCCAGGGAGCCAACAACAAGACGCATAGGATACCGGAAAATCGACCCGAGCACCGGCCAGAACCGAAACGATGGCGGCTCAAATTACCGAACTCGTCCCCATACCCCCGCCGACAAATGGAGGATTGCCGATGGGCCCTCATTAGTTTGAGAACCGAAAAACCAACGGGGCGGGACCGGGCTTAGAAATCGGTTTTCAACACCCGACATCATAGAAAACCACCATTGGCGTTGCCCTTTCTGGGATCTCGATGCGGGTGAGTCCGGGCAGGTTTCCGATCGTCAGTGCGGTAGTTCGCATGCTGATCCTGCGCTGGCGCCGTCAGCCGACGGCAAAGGTTATGCCCGCTCCAACGGAAAGGCCAACGCCTGGTCGATGTGGGTCAGGTCCTGCTGCAGCATCAGCAGGCGGTCAAGGCCCAACGCGACGCCGGCGCAGTCGGGCAGGCCCCGTTGCAGGGCGGCCAGCAGATTGAGATCCATGGGCACCAATGGCCGCCCGGTGTGGCGCCGGCGCTGCAGTTCGGCCTCGAAGCGGCGCTGTTGCTCCGCCGCGTCGCTCAGTTCGTGGAAACCGTTGGCCAGCTCCAGCCCTTCGGCGTAGAGCTCGAAGCGTGAGGCAAGCAGCGGCCGGCCCGGGCGCACCCGGGCCAGGGCGGCCTTGCTGGCCGGGTAGTCGTAGACAAAACAGGGCCGGTCGCGGCCCAGCTGGGGTTCGATGAACTCGCTCAGCAGCAAATCGAGCCAGGCGTCGGCGTCCAGCTCCAGCTCAGCCAGTCCCGCGCCGCCAAGCTCCAACGCGCAGCGCTTGAGTCGGGGCGCGCTGACGGCGACGGGGTCGAGCCCAAGGTGATGCTGGAAGAGTTCCGCGTAGCTGCGCCGTTCGAACGGTACTCTCAAGGCCAGCAGCGGCGCAACCAGGGCCTCCACCTCATCCATTAGCTGATGGTGGTCGTAACCGGGCCGGTACCACTCGAGGATGCTGAATTCGGGATTGTGGAGCCGCCCGCGCTCGCCGTCGCGGAACGCCTTGCAGATCTGGTAGATGGGTCCGCTGCCGGCGGCGAGCAGCCGTTTCATGGCAAATTCGGGGGAGGTCTGCAAGTACAGCCGGCGGCCGGCCGCGGCACCCGGGCCGGTGTAGCGGGTGGCCAGGCTGTCCAGCATGGGGTCGGTGTTGGCCGCCGCTGCGGCCAGGGGGGTCTCCACCTCGAGCACCCCCGCATCGAGGAAGAAGGCGCGAATCCGGCATAGCATCTCGGCCCGGGCCCGCAGCACCTCCAGCCCGGCGCTGGGGCGCCAGTGCCCGCTCATCGCGGGGTCAGTCTTCTTTGGCGCGGGAGACGTATTCGCCGGTGCGGGTATCGACCTTGATCAGCTCGCCGGTCTGCACGAACAGCGGGACCCGCACCACCGCACCGGTCTCCAAGGTGGCCGGTTTGCCGCCGCCGCCCGAGGTATCGCCCTTCAGTCCGGGGTCGGTCTCGGTAATCGAGAGGATGACAAAGTTCGGCGCCTCCACCTGCAGCGGGCTTCCGTTCCAGAGGGTCACGGCGCACATGTCCTGGTCCTTCAGCCATTTGGCGGCATCGCCCAAAGCCGCGGCATCGGCGGAATACTGCTCGTAGCTGCCGGGGTCCATGAAATGCCAGAACTCGCCGTCGCTGTAGAGGTACTGCAGCTGGGTATCCATGACGTCGGCGGCTTCGACCGATTCGCCGGACTTGAAGGTGCGCTCGATCACCCGCCCGGTCTTGAGATTGCGCACCTTCACCCGGCTGAAGGCCTGGCCCTTGCCGGGCTTGACGAACTCGTTCTCGACGATCGTGTAGGGGTCGCCGTCGAGCATGATCTTGAGCCCGCCCTTGAATTCATTGGTACCATAGGTTGCCATGTCGTCCTCGCCTACTATCGATTTTGCGGCGCGTATGATAGCGCGAACCGCGCCCCGCTGTCAGATTTCGGGCTGGCAGCGGGCCCTGGCGGAGGCGGTTACCGATCCCGCCGAACTGCTGCACCTACTGGAGCTGGACCCCGGGCTGCTGCCAGCGGCCCAGCGGGCGGCCGAGTTGTTCGGGCTGCGGGTGCCCAGGGGCTACCTGCGGCGCATCCCCAGGGGCGACCCGAATGATCCCCTGCTGCGCCAGGTGTTGCCCCTGGGGGCGGAGCTGCTGGCAGCTCCGGGTTTCGACCCGGACCCGGTGGGCGATACGGCCGCCACCGCTCGGCCCGGCCTGCTGCACAAATACTGGGGCCGGGCCCTGCTGATCACCACCGGCGCCTGCGCGGTGCACTGCCGCTACTGTTTTAGGCGCCAGTTCCCCTATGGCGAATCACGCCTCGGCAACGAAAAATGGGAACCGATCCTGGGTTACCTCGAGGCCGATCCGGACATCGACGAAGTGATTCTCAGTGGCGGCGATCCCCTGGTGCTGAGCGATCGCCGGCTGGCCGAGCTGGTTCAGCGCCTGGGCGCCGTGACGCAGCTTAAGCGCTTGCGCATCCACAGCCGGGTGCCCGTGGTGCTGCCGGAGCGCGTCGACGCGGGCCTGCTGGCGGCCCTAGCCGGCAGCCATCTGCGGAAGGTGCTGGTGCTGCACGCCAACCACCCGAGGGAACTGAGCGCAGAGGTAGCCGACGCCCTGACCTGCCTGCGCGAGTCCGGGATCGACCTGCTAAACCAATCGGTGCTGCTGGCCGGGGTGAACGATCGGCAGGAGACCCTGGCGCAGCTTAGCGAGCGCCTGTTCGACTGCGGGGTGCTGCCCTACTACCTGCATTTGCTCGACAGGGTCCAGGGCGCCGCTCATTTCGAGGTCGAAGAGGCCGAGGCCAAGGCCCTGCACCAGGCGCTTCGGGCGCGCCTGCCCGGTTACCTGGTGCCGCGGCTGGTGCGCGAGCAGGCCGGCGCGGCCTCCAAGACCCCGCTGATTTGAGTTTTCCGCCCGGGCAAACGCGGGCGGCCGGTGGTTATTCCCTACTCGCGCCTAAGGCTGGGCGCCCGGCCGCCTACTCTCCAGCCGCCTCGCGCAGGTCGGCCAGAATTGAGCGTATATCGCTCTCCCAGCGCCGAAGCAGCGTATGGAACTCCGGGTCCTCGCAATGGGGTTCGAGATAGACCGGGTTCATCGCCACGACCAGGGTCTGGTCGCCTTCGGCGAAGATTGAGAAATTCAGGGGCAGGAAGGGAATCAGCTCTGGCCTCTCCCGGGTCAGGCGTTGAATCTCGTCGGTCTTGCCATAGAACACGATTCGGTACTTATCGGTCTCGAAGCCGGCGGCAGTGAGGCCGATGTCCACCCGCTGCACCCGGGACAGTTTGTAGCCGTGGGCACCGATCGACTCCTGCAGCGCCAGCATCGCCTCGGGAAACCCCAAGGCGGAGCGGGCCATCAGCAGATTCTCTCCGGCCTGGCCCAGGGGCGCCAGCAGCAACAGCAGCCAAGCGACGACGAACCGGCGCAGCCGCTGCCTGCTCATATCGTAGCCTCCTCGATAATGGTGGCGTAGAGCTCATGCATGGTCTCGCAGGCGCCGTCCAACTCCCGGTTGTTGAACAGCGGGGACAGGGCCCTGGGATTGACCGCCATAATCAGCACCCGCCCGTCCTCGGTCTCGGCCACCGAGATACGGCAGGGCAGGTACATGCCGATGCGCGGGTCGACCTGTAACGCCTCGAACAGGAATTTGAAGTTGCAGAAATCCACGAACATCATCTTCGCGCTCTCCTGTCCCTCCGGCACCAGACCGTGCTCCAGATGGTCGGAGCGAATCACCTTGAAGTTGGCGGCAATTGCCGCGCTGCGCACGTTCGCGACCGTCTGCTCGAGACCATATGGTGACTCCTCGACCAGGATATAGGGCTCGCCCCCCGACTTCTCGGGCGCCGCGGCCTGGGCCTGCAGGGAACGAATATAGCTGGTGACGGCATCGATCTCGGCGGCGCTGAGGCGCTCGCCGAAGCCGGGCATGGGAGTGCCCTCGCGGCCGACTTCGATGGTGGCGCGGATCATCCGGTCGGAGGCGGCGGCCAAAAAGCCCGGGTTATTCAGGGCAGGGGGGATGATCGGAAGGTCCCGGGGGCGCGACAAGGTCACGCCGGTGCCGTGCCCTCCCGCGCCATCTGCGCCGTGGCAACTGGCACAGTGGCCGGCGAACAGTCTGGCCCCGAGCGCCGGGTCGCCCGCCACCGGGATCGGGTCCTCGGCCGGAGCGGGCGACTCTGACCAGCCGCGCACATACGCGACGATGGCCCCCACTTGGGCATCGCTCAGGGTACGGAATGCCGGCATCACCCGGCCCGGGCGGCCGCTGCGGATGGTCTTGGCAAGATAGTCGTCACTGACCCCGGCCAAGAAAGACTCCAGCGCGAGGGGTGTGCCGACGCCGCCGTTGCCCTCATGGCCATGGCACGCCGCGCAGTGCTGGGAGAAGAGTTTAGCGCCGTTGGGTGCCGCCAGGACCACAGTCGGCAGCAGCGCAAACAACAGTAGCAGGGTCCGGCGGTGCATCGCCATCCTCCGTGCAGAATGGTGATTGATCAACCGGCATAAGTGTATCAGCTTTACCTCATATACTAAAGCATAAATAAGGGTTTTCCCTTAATCCACGGGCAGGTGGAACGCCCCCCTGCCCGCCCTATAGCCGTCAGACGAATAGATTGACGTCCGCCTTCAGCGCCCGCGGCAGGAAACTGGCGGCGCCCACCCATTCGGTAACTTCGGGGATGAACTCGTCCTTGCGGTAATCGAACAGGTCGACGGTCATCTGACAGGCCACCAATTTGACGTCCGCCTCCAGACACAGGGCCCGCAACTCCTCGATGCTGGCCACGCCCTTGTTGTTCATGGTCTTGCGCATCATGCTGGTGGCCATGCTCTCGAACCCGGGCATCAGGCTCATCAAGGCGGTCGGTACCGGCAGTTCCTTGCCCCGAACCCAGCTCGGGCCATCGGGCAGTTTCATCGGCATCGCGGGGTTGCCCAGCGGGGTGATCTTGAGGTCCAGGTCGCGCTTCAACAGACCCAGCCCGTAGAAGGTGAAGAAAACCGAGACTTCCCAGCCCAGGGCGGCGGCGGTTGAAGCCAGGATGAACGGCGGGTAAGCCATGTCCAGAGTGCCCTTGGTGGCGATAATGGTCATCGCCGGGGTCTTGGCGGCCTCTCGCTCGGCCATTTTCTGCTCAAAGCGTTGGTCGAACCAGTGCTCCAGGTCTTCCGGGGCAGCGGCGATCGCGGTTGCGGCATTGTTCATGAGAACCTCCTCTCGGCATACGCCGCGGATGGGCCGATTCGGCCAACCGGCGGCGCGGGTTGGAAAAACGCTCAGTGCTTGCGGATGCGGAACACGAAGTCGCCAGCGGCCTCTGCGTGCTCCAGCAGTTCATGCCCGGTCTGGGCGCAGAAGGACGCCATGTCCTTGACCGAACCCGGATCGGTTGCGACCACCTCCAACACTTCGCCGGGCTCCAGTGCGGCCATCGCCTTGCGGGTGCGCAAGATCGGCAGCGGGCAGTTCAGCCCGCGGGCATCCAGAGTGTGTGCTTGTTCCGTCATGACCATTTACCTCGTACGTTGCGGTTAGTAGAAGACCGGTCGGTCTATTTAAAAGCAAAAAAAGATCCGGCCTCAGTGCCGCTGCTCCACGCGCAGCGTCTTGATGGCCGGACCCAGGATTCCGCACCACTTCGGGATCGTTTTCGGTCTTGGCCAACATGATTACACCCTCCAGGTAGGCCAGCATGGCCGCGGCCGTCTTGTCCGTATCCAGGGGGGCTAGGGCGCCGCTGGCAACCGCCTCGTCCAAAGTGTCTTTAAACCTCCGCTGGGTGGCGCTGAAGACCGCCATCAGTTTGGCCCGCAGCATCTCCTCGCGGGTGCTGATTTCGAGCGCCAGGTTACCGAACAGGCAACCGCGCACCCGCCCCTCAATGTCCTTGGCCGCCTTCTGCCAGTAGTAGGCGGCGTCCACCATATAGTCCAAGCGCTCCAGCGGCGGCAGGCTGGGGTCGAAGGCCTCGGCTACGAATCCGTGGGCCCATTCAACAGCCATGTCGTCGATCACCGCCAAGGCGAGATCGCGTTTGGAGGGGAAGAAATGATAGAAGCTCCCCTTGGGCACCGCCGCCAGGTCGCAGATTTCCTTCACCCCCACGTCCGCATAACTGCGGCCGTGGAACAGATGCCTGGCGGTAGCCAGAATGCGGGCTCGGGTTTGGCTTTCGATCTGCATGGAGAAATCGTATTAGACCGGTCGGTCTATGTCAAGCCCCTATAAGTGGAGGAACCAGCTAAGGGGTTACGGTCAGCGTCATTCCTCCTCTGATTTCCGCGGCAATCCAAAACCCAGCTTGCCGCGTCCGAAGCGCTCGCCGACCCGATCCAGGGCCGCATACAAACGACGCTCCCGCTCCTGGTGCGCGGGGTCGGCAAACAGGTCCGCTTGGCGGGGCCCGGCGGGCTCCCAATCCGACAGGCCGACGCCGATCAGCCGAACCGGGCGGCCGACATGACCGCTGCCTTGGTACAGCGACCAGGCATTGCGAAAGATCTCGCGGTCGGCGGCCGTGGCCTCGCCCAGGCGGCGCTGCAGACTGTGGGTCTCGAACCCGGCCAGACGCAGCTTGAGGCTGACCAGCCGACCTCGGCGACCCCTCGCGGCGGGCAATGCGACCCACCTCCCCGGCCAGCCAGAGCAGCCTGTCGTGCAGGGCCTGGGGGTCACGAAGGTCCTGATCGAAGGTGGTCTCCTTGGAGATCGACTTGCGTCCGGCGGCGTTACCTACCCGGTCCGAGGCCAGGCCCCGGGCCTGGCGGTACAGGTGCAGTCCCGCCCTTGGCGCCAAAGTGGCGCTGCAAGTCCTCCAGCGCGTAGCCGCGCAGTTGCTCGACCCGCTGCACTCCCAGGCGGTGCATGCGTTCCTGACTGCGCGTCCCCACGCCGCGCAGCCGGGCCACCGGCATGGGATCGAGAAAGGCCTGAACCTGATCCGGCCGCACCCAGGTCAGGCCGTCGGGTTTGCGGTAATCGGAGGCGAGTTTCGCGATCAGGCGATTGGGGCCTATGCCAACCGACAGAGTCAGGCCCAGCTCCGCGCGCACCTCTTCCTTGATGCGGGTAGCGATCCGTTCCGGGCGGCCGCAGAGGCGCTCGAGGCCGCTGATATCCAGGTAGGCCTCATCAATGGAGACCGGCTCGACCAGCGGCGAGACCTGCTCCAGGATTACCATCACTTGGCGCGACACCGCCCCGTAGCGTTCCAGATCCGGGCGCAGATAGACCGCATGCGGGCAACGCCGATAGGCTTCCGAGATGGGCATCGCCGAGCCCACACCATAGCGACGTGCTTCGTAGGAGGCGGTGGCCACCACCCCGCGCCCGCCGGGGCGGGCTCCGACCACCACCGGCCGGCCTCTATATTCCGGGTGATCGCGCTGCTCGATGGCGGCGAAGAATGCATCCATGTCCACGTGCATGACCTGCCTTGAGCCCTTTGCGCCAGCCATCGCCCCCCCTGATTCCAATCGGTTCGGCTCCAATTTTAATTCCGGATCGCTCCTGCTCATAGCCCCCAGGCAGAACCTCGAGCGCAGGAATTTCTCGGAGCAATAGCTCGCCCCTGGCAGCTATTGACCCGGCGCCTTGAATCACCGGATAAAGCCGAAAAGCGTGTGCACCGGTTCCCAAAGCAGGAAGCTACCCGGAGCCGTAGCTTCTGCAGCTTGCGCATTCGGCTCAACGCCTTGGCTTCGCGCTGGTCTTTCGAACGGGCCGGGGCGCCGCTGTATACGCCGGCCTTCAAATCACGGTTGAGGGATTCGTCGGGAGGCAGTTCCGACGAATAGGCCGCTAGGTGGAACAGTTCAATCTCGGATTAGTGCGGCATCATCCCCCAGCTATTGAGATGTTCGCCCACCGTGCGGACCGACATCTCGATGCCGAGCTGTTGCAGGATCAGCTCCCCAACCGCTCGGCGGTTCCATCGGTCCACCTGCGATCGATGGACAGAACATAAGGGACTGCTGATATTCTTCTGCGCAATCCCAGCCGTCGGTCAAGCGATTGCTCCGAAAAGTTGTGATACATGCACCCCGTGCCAGAGTTCGCTCAGCGGAAATAATTATAGCATTTTCATAGAGATACACTTAGTTTAATGGCATTGACGTAGCGACTCATGGATACCAGAAGGACGCAGTAGAATGGGAGTTTATGTTTTTTACTCTTGGGCTATAATTGGTTCTGTAGTGGGGTTTTTACCAGCCTCGGTCCGAAGCTCGAGATACGTTGGTTGAGAGGGAAAAAGGATGAGGTAGTGGATTCCGCGTTGTGTCAATGCCGTGAAAGGCGGAATGGTCGCGTCCCTGACCGCATCTTCACCGCTAGCGGCTTAAAGCGATTTCCTGCCCCTTTCCGTTGTAGTACGACTGCGGCTCGGATAATTCGAATCGAGTGTTGTTCTGGCACGATGACATATAACAGGTTATGGAAACGCGGTTTCCAAAGGCTTTCATTTTCGATCGCATGGGGCGATTGAATATGGCGGGCCCTCCTGGCCCGCACGGGAAACGCTTTAGGTTTAGCGTTTCCTTAAGGGGTGGGTTTTCGGAACGACAACAGTTGCCATCTGTCAAGCACCAACCTGCTGGTGTTTAAACACGATTATGGCTTTTTCAGAGCTGCACCTAAAGACTAACAAACGAACCCAATCTCCATGCCAGGCCGGATATCGATTCAAAAAATGTGTATTTATTCTCTATCGGTTACAAAACACGCGATGATAAGATCATTCCGATGACAGATTGACGATGAACACCGTTGCGCAATCGGAGACAGATTATTGATACTAAGCATTTTTTGGCAGGAGCAATACCTTTCGAAAGATCATCGATTGAAGGATGCAATCCGGAGAGCTGGTTGCGCAAATTCGATTCGCAACTACCCATAGTCAACAGAAACAAGAGAAGCAGTTCATGGCTAGAGAAGAGATGCTTACGGAAGAACAACAACTTTATTTGAAAAACGCTTTAGTGCATATAGAGGAATTGCAACACCTGATGAAAAAGCGTCCTGTAGAGACGTTCAAATCACTTCTAAAACTGAATATTCCCATGGAGTTGGAAATAGAAATAGGAGAGGCGACTTTCGCTGTAACATTTAACGATTCAGATTGAAAGAAGCGTGGCAGCAGTCATATAGCCGCGGAACCAAAGGAATCGGTGGCAGTTGAGAATCATTAATTTGATTGTTGAATCCTTGTTCGCAAAGGCTTGCAAAGCCAGAGATGGCACGTTATGCCTTTCCGGGGACTTCAGTGAGAAGTCCCGAATCGACTTCAAGGAAACGCTGAGTAAAGCCATCCCTGGCTTTACTCAGCACGTCTTTCGAAAACGCGGTTTCCGAAAGCTTTCATTTTCAATCGCTTGGGGCGATTGGAAATGGCGGGCCTTCCTGAGCCCGCAGGAGAAACGCTTTGGATCAGCGCTTCCTTAGTCTGGGCTTTCTCTTCCGAAAGGAAGGGTGTATAACTCCTAAGAGCAGGGTTATTGCTGTAGTCCTGATTCCACCATTCGAGTCTACGGGTTGAAAGTCGGGGAGTTTTATTATGCCATTACCGTTACCATTTCCCACTACTTGGTTTGTTCCGGCGGCAACAGCCGCTTGGGCAGTATGGACATGGGCACATGAACAGGCCCTTGAACGGGAGAAGGAGCGCGCCAGGATCACGGCACTCTATGTTAATCCCTTTCTCACAGCATGCGAGGATCTGCAGAGCAGGATATACAAACTCGTCGAACTCGATGGCCTGCACAAGCTGAGGAAGCGTTATCCGGACGGGTCATTTGCCGAAGAGACACTTTATTATATAGTTCGATTTTACGGCTGGCTGTACGCCGTCAGCCGCTATGGTCCTTATACCCAGGATGCTGTGGTGATACAGCACTCAGCAGCGATACGCAGGGCGTTTTCGACCTCGAGTGGAGACCATGAGGTTGGGCCTTTCAACTTCTTTCCCGCCGAACAGAAAGCACTTGGCAAGATGATCATGCACAGCATGGAAGGCGAGTTCGGCCACGAAATGGATACAATATCCTTTTACGAGTTCAGAGACTTCCTTCAATCACCTTACCGCATGCCGGAGAGTTCGGCCGTCGCACAGACCCTCGAAACGCTGCACAAGGCAAAGCATTCCGAAGACATAGTCGGGAGAGAGCGCTTGATCGTAGCTCAGAATCATCTGGTCGACTTGTTGAACTATCTGGAGAAAAAGTTAGGCTACAGCTACTTTCCCGCTGAACGGAGAAAATGCAGCCACCTCCGTCGGACGACATCCGATCGACTTGCGCGCGTAGCCGCGTAGACTAAAAGTCACGGAAAAAACACATTACGCCAGACTGAAGGTTTGCCGATATCGTGATGAACCAAGGCTCCAAGCCTTCGTTTCATTGCAAGCAACGCTCGATTCCGCGTATGGCTTGCTTCGTCAACGCCACACCGGCCCTGCAGGCCTTGGTAATTATGCGCACCCTGGGCCGATTGCGCTTGTAGGTCATGCTTCGGCCAACCCGAGTTTCTTCTCCTCGGTGCTGAGTAGCTCGCCTCGCCGATGGTTTTACAGGATACCCCAGAGCCGTTCCACGGGGTTGTATTTGCTGTGGTACGGCGGCTAAATCGCCAATTCGATGATGATACCCTGATCGTTTCTGAACTCGACCACATCACCTCGCTGCGATCGACCATGAAGCCCGCAGTCACTTTGCTCGAACTGAACCACAGATAGCTCTGTTACTCCCGGCGGAATATCTTCACCTTTCGGGTCAATACCCGGCCGCAGAGCCCGTTCGAATTCCGGTAGCCACTGGTAGCCGCAAGCGTTAGAAGGCGCAGGCAGAAATGCGACGGCGCCAGCGCTCAGGCCATAACGGCATATTCCGAATATCTGCCAGCCAAACCCGTCCATGCCCCACAACGCACTGCCCTACCTGCTGGTCACCCTCGCCCCGCTGTTCTGGGCCGGCAACTTCGTGCTCGCCCGGGCCCTGCATGAAAGCCTGCCCCCCATCGCCCTTTCGTTCTGGCGCTGGGCCTTGGCCGGGCTGATCCTGCTGCCGTTCGCCTGGTCGGGGCTATGGCCGCAACGCCGGCTGCTGCTGCGCCACTGGAAGGTCCTCAGTCTGCTGGGCCTGCTCGGGGTTACCAACTTCAATACCTTCGTCTACCTGGGCCTGCAGACCACCACCGCTACCAATGCGGTGCTGCTGCAGTCCATCACGCCGCTGCTGATCCTGGCCCTCTCGGCGCCTTTGCTCGGGCAGCCGGTGCGGGGACGTCAGGCCCTCGGCATCCTGCTGTCACTGGCGGGTGTGGTGGCGATCGTGGCCCGCGGCGACCTGGCGGGTCTGGCCGGGCTCAGTTTGAACCAAGGAGATTTGTGGGTGCTGGCCGCCGTGGCGAGCTGGGCCCTGTACTCGGTGTGCCTGCGCTGGCGCCCGGCCGAGCTGACACCCCTTAGCTTTCTCGCCGCCATCATCCTGGCCGGGACCCTGCCCCTGCTCCCGCTCTATCTCTGGGACCTGGGACGCAATGGCGGCTTTGCGCTAAACGCCCAGTCCCTCGGCGCTATCGGCTATGTGGCGGTGTTCCCCTCGCTGCTCGCCTACCTGTTCTGGAACCGGGCCGTGGTCGAACTCGGGGCCAACCGCACGGGCCAGTTCATGCACCTGATGCCGGTATTCGGGGCCCTGCTCTCGGTGCTGCTGCTGGGCGAACATTGGCAGGGTTTTCACCTCGCCGGGGCTGGCCTGATCGCCGCCGGCATCTGGATAAGCAGCCGGGGGCGAACGACTCGTCGCCGTGTTAGCTCTGGGTGACGCCGATAGCGACGATCCCGGCAAACACCCCGCACAAGGGCAAGGCGACGACCACAGCCAGCGCCGCCAGCCCCCGCCCTTTCTGCGCGGCCAGCCCGATCAAACTGAGCAGCAGTCCCAGGCCGCTGGCGGCAGCCCCACCCCAGAACAGACTACTGACGCAGGCCGTCTGACAACTGCGGGTGTCGAAATGGCCGGACAGCATGTTGGTTCCGGCGGCAATCAGCAAGGCCCAGCCCGCAACAGCGAGCACAAGGGCCAGCAATGTGGTTAGTTTCATCGGCGGCATCCTCCCCTGGTTGGTACCGACGATGGTCTACCAGAGTAGAACCCAGGTCAACTGCTCTGCGCCTGCGGTTTGCGCGCTGAACCGACCACTGGCGGCGACAAGGGAATGGTCTCGGCCCGACGTCCAAGGGGCCTCGGCCACTCGCCGGGAACTAGGGCTCCCAGCCGGGTCAAATCAGCGCGCCAGGCGCTCCCCAACCAAATGCGCTGCATGCTGTTGAAACAGTTCGATGAAGTTACGCTGAAAGGCCCGCAGGTACTTGTCCCTGGCCCAGGCAATACGAGTCACTTCCCAGGGGAACAGATGAGCAAGGCTGCGCATCCCGAGATCACGATCCTGCTCCGGGTCGAATGCCAGATCGACCACTACCCCCAGCCCCATGCCCTCGCGCACATAGGTCTTGATCACATCGGTGTCCGCCGCGCTTAGCACCACCCGCGGGCGCAGGCCCTCGCGTGCGAAGGCATTGCTGAACTGGCCACGCCCGGTGAACCCGAACACGTAGGTCACCAGCGGATGCTCGCACAGCAGTTCCAGCGTTAGCGGGCGCTGTGCCAGCACTGGGTGGCCGAGGGGTGCGATCAGGCAGCGGTTCCAGCGATAGCAGGGCGCGGCGTTCAGCTCCGAGCGTTCGCTTAACGCCTCGGTGCAGATGGCCAAGTCAACCGCATCGTGCAATAGCAGGTTCACCAGCTGGCGCGGGCTATCCTGGTGGATCTCGACCTCGACTTGCGGGTAGTCGGTGCGAAACTGCCGGATCGCCAGCGGCAGCACATAGCGGGCCTGGGTGTGGGTGGTGCCGATACGCAACACCCCGCTGGTGTCGCCCCGGTAGTCGTGGCCGACGGCCAGGATGCTGGCAGTATCCGCCAAGGCCGCCCGGGCGTGAACCAGCACCCGCTCTCCGGCCTCGGTCAGGCCCAGCAGCCGCTTGCCGCGGCGCTGGATCAAGCGGGTGCCCAGTTCCTGCTCCAGCTGCTTGAGGTGCTGCGACACCGCAGGCTGAACCAGGTGCAAGCGCGTCGCTGCCCGACTGACGCTGAAGTCAGACTCCACCAAGGCGACCAATGAACGCAACTGCCGCAGCTCCATATCACGTTACATTATAGATATTCAGTATTTATTATTTTGCATTATTTGCGAATGCCTCTAATACTTGTTTGCAAGACCACAGGCGATGCGTTTACCGAAACTCGACGCCAATCCAAGAATACCCATAGAACCTAGAGGAGGACAGGATGATGCAGACACTGGGAGCCACCCGCCAGCCCGCCGCGCTGGTAACGGCCAACTTCGACGAAGACGGCTACCTGCTGGACCCGGGACACTGGAACCAAGAGATGGGCCAGGCCATCGCCTTGCAGGGGGGCATCGGCACCCTTAGCGACAGCCACTGGCGGGTCATCGACCACATCCGCGAGCGCTATTTCCTGCTTGGCGGCGTGCCGAATCTGCGCCGGGTATGCCGGGCAACGTCCCTGTCTAAATTGGAAGTCTACGGCCTGTTCGGAAGTTGCCTGACGATCTGGCGCATTGCCGGCCTTCCCAACCCCGGGGAAGAGGTCAAGGCCTACCTCAACTAATTCGGCAAAGTCTCCAGCGCGGAGTTGGCCAGAGGCGTCGGGTAAGGGCGCTCCGCCCAACCCCGGGCCCCAGGTCGGGATTCATCGGCGACACCACCGCGCCCGGGTTCAGCAAGGCCAAGTTGACCCGCCAGTTGGAACAATTCTTTCGGTAAAGTGGATAGTCGTATCAAGCCGTGTCGAGAATACAACGGCGTTCAAAGCACGAGGCGACTCGAGCCGGCGTTTTCTGCAACTGCGAAGTTCGACCAGAGCCTTGGCATTCAGCCGATTCTTTGCCCGGACCGGCGCCCCATAGTCAACGCCAACCTTCAGGTCACCGTTGCGATCTTCATTGGCTCGAACTGGGACGAATAGGCCTCCGGCTAGAAGCACCTCGATTTCGGCCTTGCCCTGAACCCACCACCCCTCAACCCACCACGCCTTGAGCAGATAGGCGTGATCCACCGGCAGGATTTCAAGGATCAGATGGCCTTCGTGCTGGACGTCCTCGATCAGTCCCAGTCCCTGCAGGGAGACTATCAACCTTTTGGCGGCCATCGTGCCCTCGAACAAGCCAAACGGCACCTTGCCCTGGTTGCCATGTCGACCAACGACCGTTTCTCTGTGGACCGTGCAGGCCACGAGGAATTCACCGGCACAGCGTAAATACCCGCGTTACCGATATACCTGATCCAGTAAAGGCAAGATACGGATGCGCTGACAGTTGGCGCCTAACGGAAGGGGCTTTTCAGCCCTGCCCGGCTAGGGTCTAGCTCTCTGGTTGGACGCATTCTTTTTCCACACGCCGCTTCGATTGGCATTTCG
Source organism: uncultured Gammaproteobacteria bacterium (assembly GCA_963753615.1). GTDB lineage: Bacteria > Pseudomonadota > Gammaproteobacteria > Chromatiales > Chromatiaceae > CAVWCW01. The sequence continues at coordinate 111,967 of CAVWCW010000021.1, read as the reverse complement.
TGCCGCCTCACTGCACCGCGGGGGGCGAACCTGGTCGAATAATTCACGCACCTGGTTAAACTGCACAGCGCTGTTTTTTCAGTAATATGCATATTTAGCCAATAGCGGTTGACGAGCACTCGAATCCACCGCAATCTTAAAGGCTGTAGTGATTAACCTGTTGTTGCCGCTTTGAATCATGCGGGGTATACCAAACCTTTAGCCTTCGGGGATCACACATGGACAAGAATACTCAAAATGCCTTAATCGTATGGGCGAGCACTGCTGCCGGAGGCGCCGGCGGATGGTGGGCCGCCGCCCGCTTAGGGGCGTCATACGGGGTGCGCCTCGGCCCTTGGGGCGCAGTCGCTGGCGCCGTCGCGGCCGCGGTCCTGTCAAAGAAGATGCTGGGCGAGCCCTCGGCTTGCCTTCGACCGCAACGGATGCAACATAGTCGGTCAGTGCCGGGCATACTTCCCGCGTTCATTGCTCGGGGCGCTCTCGACCAGCACCCGCGCGAGTCCGGCGCGGGATCGGCTTCCAGAGGAATCGGACGCCTAGATCCGCGTATTGCGGCTCTTCGCAGGGGTCTCTGGCAGCCACAATCGACCCCCAAAACAGAACGGAGCGAGTATCGGTTCGTCTTCACTCCCGCTTCCTGAAAGTGAAAAATCCGCAGAGGGACCCCGGACCCAATGACCAATTTTCCGACTTCTGTGTGCCCACACTTCCAATGCTAGATATATTTACTATGATAAATTAGTGCCTTCCCTAGGCGACGAACTCGACTATCGGAAAGCATGGGGTGTTTCTCGCGTCGACTACCGACCTCCCTAGCGCCGCCAAAACCATCTGGTGGGCAGGAGTGGATGGCTAGCGACATTGGTTTCAGAAGGGGAGAGAATTATGGCCTCCGGCAAGAAGAAGACCAGCAACAACTCCGGTACGAGCGAAAAGATATCGAGCAAGATCAGCGGACCGGTCGCGAATACTGCGGAAGAGGTCGCCGCAGAAGTAGAAAAGACCAGCAAAGCCGTAGCGGGAGAAGTCAAAGAGCTATTTGAGACGATTGCCGAAAAGGTTACGAGCTTAGCAAGCACGGCTGCGGAAACAACCGCCTCAGTCGCGGAGAAGATAACCATCAAGGATCCCACGCAGTTGTTTTGGGACTTAGTGGAAGAAGTGAAGGAAGCCAGTGAAACCTCGATACGAGTAATCGGCGAAGGATTTGAGACCCTGCGCGAACAAATTTCGAGTCATACCGGAGAAAAGCCTGCCGAACCCGCCCCTAAAAAGAAGAAGACCACATCAGAAAAGAAGAAAACCGCGTCAAAAAAGAAGAAAACCGCGAAGAAGTCTTCGGCTGCAAGTAAGGCCAAGGTCAGCAAGAAGGCCTGCCGCCAAAAAGGTTGTAACGAGAAAAAAGGCGTCCACGGCAACAAAGAAGACCGCCGCCAAGAAAACAGCTACCAAGAAAAAGGTCGCCGCAAAGAAAACCACGACTAGAAAGAAGAGCGTTCCCACCTGAGTCAGCGCTCATGTGGTGCAGGAACACCTGGAGAAACTGGAAATCCGTGATTCCGGTTTCGCCAGATTGACTGTGTGATTAGCGGCGCGCCGCTCCGCAAACGACAGACAGGGCTCGGAATGTTCCATTTCTCCCGTGTTTGATTTCGTGCCACACTCTCTGCCCGCCAGGTTCCTTCCGCTACGAGATAACTTTGAAGGCAGCTTGACCGGATTTCGACGAGCACTAAAACGTAGACCTATGGCCACGATTCACCTGAAGCACCACCACAGGCTGACGCAAGAGGAAACCCGCGATCGCATTGATTTGATCGCCAGGCACCTGAAAAAGAAATATCGAGGCGCGTATTCCTGGCAAGGAAACTCGCTGATTTTTAGGCGTTCAGGGGCTTCCGGTGAGGTTCATCTCCGAGACGGATATGTCGAACTCAGGGTCAAACTCGGAATCATCTTTGCGCCCAAGAAGGGCAAGATCGAGGGTCTGATTCGCCAACTTATACCGCAGGCGATGGGCGAACGAACGGATTGACGCTTGCTCCACACCGACCGGCCTGAGATCTTGCCCAGCCCATCCTTGCGCTGCGCCCCTTTGGGGCTTACACGGAAACCAACCCCCGGCGGATCGTTCAGAAGCCGAGACCGGCAGACGCGAGCTATCGGTTGCCTAGACGTTCAGCCGCTTGGCGCTTCTGAAAATGGCAGCTTATCCCGGTGCTGCGAGGAACCCTGACTTGATCAGAATTTCGTTAGGTTTATAGGTCGTCAAAAACCTTCCACAGGACTGAAGTTGCGCATCTCGTGGGCCTCCTCGTCCGCGAGTTTCTGGTACTCGTCTTTGATCAAATCTATGCCGTACCGTCTCTCCAACATTGCGAACGATGAAGTGACCTCGCGCTACATCCTGAAAGTGTTTCATGAAAATCAGGTTTAAGCCCGCGCCGCTGATCGCGCCGGCGATTGGAACCATCTTCACGGCCACATGCTCCGAAATCACCACTCCGAAACGGGCCGCGATCGCTTGCGTCAGTTCTATAAAGGCGGGTATGTGCGGGCCTTTGACGCCCACGGCGTATTGGACGATGTCCCGCTCAAAATGAAAGCCAAGAATCGTCCTTAGCGCATAATAACCCACGTCGGCCGCCTCGTCGTCCCTCGTTCGGGCTCCGAGTGCGAAGACCTGGACGCAGGCCAATCTGGCGGCATCCTGCCGCAAGTCCTCTCCATAGCTCCGAGCGATATCGGCAATGGACCGAAGCATGAGCGTTGTTGTAAACGGCAGCTCTACCAAAAGGGTAAGTGGCCCCAGGTACCCCCCTGCTGCGCCCGCACCAACGGCCAGAAACTTATGGAGAAAGTCATGCGATTTCGGTGGTCCCGAGACGTCCATCGAGAACAGGGCCGCCTCTGATCGTGAGGTAAGTGTTTCGTTTAAGAATTCTGTCCAGGCGTTGCTGCCAGGTATTGGGCAACAACTCTAGCAATTCCTCAATCGGCTCCCCCAAACGGCTACTCAGGCGCGACGCAAGCTATGGATGTTCTAACTGCTGGTAGGCCCAGCGAAGCTCGGTTAATTCCTGCTCCGATAATCTAGCAGCCACCTCCACCATGATTACACGCCACAATCAGCTGAGTTGCCGTCGATGATCAGCCCGCGGCAGCCGGTTCCGTCGAGTCCAACATCGGGTTCGCTGCGGAACCACCCCGGAAATATCGGATCGCAGCTTCGCCTATCGCTTGGCTCATGACCCTTACCCCCACCCCGCCCGAGATGAGCCCCAGATAGGGTTTCAACGAAACCGCCTCGGACGTCAAAGTAGAGGCAGCGGCCACACCAGTAGCAGCGACCAACGCGAGCATCTCTCCCAATCTCGCGCGCTCGTCATTGTCCCGCCCGAAAAGCGCGACGATCTCGAGGACCAGGAGCAGGTGCATTCGCAGGATTACGGCCGCTCCACCAGCCAGGCCAACCCCCTTCAGCGCGGAACCAATGCCTGGAACGAACATTGGCACATGAAGCAGGGCCCCTCCTACAACCGAGAGCGGGATTTGAGCCCGAACTAGCCAACTGCTCTGGGCGTTGATCGGGAAAATCGGCCTGCAGCTTGGCCACCCGCTTGCGGATTCCCCCCTTACGCAACCCCATGAAAAAAAACTTGTCCGTCGCGTCGCCTTGCATCTTGGGATGCGGTAACGAAATCCTTCTTCATGAGCGGGTACACACCGATAATTCTCGTATTAGCCAAAGATTCCACCGATTACAAGGGTTTAGGAAGATCGAGCACGGCTTGTTTTCGACACATTGTGGATATTTTCTCGTATCTCCCGGAACTCAGAACGACGGCTGAATGCTGGCAACAGCATCAAGAATCGGAAATGGATCATTTATTCAGACGCTTATGGCGCGGTATGCGTCTAACGATAGCCGAGTGACCGCGAATCGACTCCATGCTCTGACCGGTCTCGGCTTGGTATTGAAAAGCCGCTGGCCCTACTCTGGACTTCGCCTGCCACCCCTGTTAACGCCCGTCAGCTCGCTCGGCTTCCGATGCGCACATACCCACGGTCGGGAGAACGTGCTCCTCATCCGCAGTGCACGCGGATGAACGCCAGTCAGTTCCAGGATACCCGTCCGTTTCACCAGGCACCCTGATTGCGCCGGATAGGATCGAATTTCGCGATCAAAACCAGCTGTCTGATACCCTTCACTGAGACTAACGAGAGAGGTGCGAAAAATGGATTGCCAAGTTCAAAGCATTCGCCTAACGTTGGAGTGTCGCTTAGCCTTTTGCAACATCCGTTTGTGACGCATGCTGAAAGGAGACAATCATGGGAAAACAGATACCGATAAGCCCGCTCCTGTCTCTGGGGGCTGGAGCAGTAGTGTTGCTGAAGCCAAAACTCCTCAACTACATCATTGCAGTGTACTTGATTGCAGATGGGGCCGTGCGGCTGCTACGGGAACGGTCCTGACGACCAGCCAAAGTAGATCGCCTCGGCCTGTTATCCGTTGCCTGGCCGGCCACGGCTGGCCAGCGGCTATCGAAGGACTGCTGCGTCCGGAGAGATACGCAGTATGCTGTTCGCAAATCGGCAGACCGTGATTCTCGATCAGGCACACATTCTCGGTCTCAGCGCCCCGGCGCTCCATGGCTAGAGTGTCGACGCGGCGCTTGTTGCGGACGCGCTTGGCCAGCGCATGGCTCGGGCGGGGTTCTGTCGAAGGTGCTTAGACCGGTTTTCCCGGCTTTGGGCCTCGAATCACTAGAACCGGTTCTTCCGAGCAATGGATTACTGCGTCAGTTACGCTACCTAACAACCAGCGACCTGGGCCGTGTCTCCCATGTGTGCACATGGCGGTAATGCTGTTTGGCGTTTCCAACGCAAAGTCGACTATCTGTTCTGCCGGTATGCCGCGCAATACCCGATAGCCAATCTCTTTCCCACAAATATCCCGCAGGTCGGTGGCCTTCTCTTTGATATAGTTTTCGGCGGCGTCATGTACGATCTTCGAGATTTCGTGCATGCGGATACTCGATCCGGGAAATATCGGATTGTAGGCCCGCACCAGGATCAACTCCATCCCCAGCGCGCTACAGAGTTGCACGATAGGGGGGAGGATATGCTCAGCCATCTCTGAGCCGTCCAACGGGATAATAGCGCGCCGCAACTCGACGGGACCGCCCTCCGGACTCTTGGCTCCCCCGGGGATAAGCAGGACCGGGGCGTCGGCCGCCTGCACCACCTTGTGGGCGACGCTCCCAAGCATTAAGCGCTTGATCCCGGAGTAACCGTGTGTCGCCATAACAATCAGCGTTCCATCCTCGGGTTTCGCCTCATCGACGATAACATCGGCGGGATACCCGGTCTTTACCTGAAACCGCGGACTCAGATCTTTCGGTAAGGAATCGGCAATATGCGCTAGGTAGGTCTTGGTGTCCTTTATTGCGGCTTCGGTGATAGAGTCGGGAACTTCAGCCTCAACATTTGTCTGTACGGCCGACACCAACTCGATACGCGCGCCAAAGGCCTTGGCGAACTGTTGAGCGTAAGGCAATGCCGACTCGGAAAGACTCGAGCTGTCCAGTGGCACCAGTATTCTCTTGTACATCTGCATTCTCCCGCTTGTTGTCTTATCCATTTATCCGCGGAGCTGTAAACTACCGGGTGTGGTCGCGGTGTAAAGGACACATCAGGACAAGGGTATCACCCAAATGAGCATTCCGAGCGCAAAGCAAATGATGCTGGCAGCGAGGGTGAAAGTGATACTCCATTTCAGGAACTCCTTCAGGGGAACCTTCCTTTTCTCCTCTCGCTCGACGATATTCAACGCCACGTATAGAGCAGGGGCGCCGGCGATCGTCAGGTTGCTTCCCAGAGTCCCGGACCAGACCAACATCCAATAAAGCGGCCATACCTCCACGCCCTGAGTGCCGAGGTCGCGGATCATGTAGAGGAAAGTCAGTATGTAGGCGTCGTGCTCGACCACGCCGACGATGGGCACTGTCACCCAATAGAGGAGGGAGGCGCCGGCGATCAAATTCTCTTTAAAGAGAGGCGCGAGCGCGTTTGCGAGGTCTTGCAGGAGATGGGTTTTCTCAAACCCCCCGACGAGCGCGAAAAGCCCAATGTAAAAGAATATAGCCCTCCAATCCAGCTCTGCGAGTATCTCCTCGAATTCCGGCTTTTTCAGGCGGTGTCCCATCCCCTCAATGGCTAGGATCAGGAGCATCGCACCGGTTAGCGCGATAAAGCCCAGGGGAAAATCCAGGTACTCGCGGAGGGACATCGCAATGATCGTGCCGAAGAACCCTACCAGAACGATGGTAGCGAACAATTTGTCCGGAATCTTCGCGTCGAAGGGTAGATCCATGCTGCCCGCATTCGTCGAAGCGCTGCTCTTTGCTGGTTTGTCTTTGGCCGGCGTGCGAAATCCAAACAGATACATGACAAATAACGTAAGGACGAACACAACCATCAGGATCGGAAAGGAGGAGGGGCGGCCGTCTTGCCAAACGAATTCCATGAACTCGATGCCAGTGACACTATGCAGCATCTGCGGCGGCAGGTCTCCGAGCAGCAGGGCCGTGCCCATGAAATTGGAGCTGAATCCGATCATCAATATCACCGGGGCCAAGGGAAGCTTCAGGTGCCTTACGATCGGAATAGCCACAGGCGCCATCATCAAGATGACCACGACATTGTCCACGACCAGGGAAATGATGCCGGAGAGCATGGATAGAATCATGACCAGCAACGCCCCATTGCCGCCGGACAAATCCAAGGCCTTCACCGATAACCACTCTGGTATACCGGTTTTCCCCAGGTATCCGGCGATGATCCAGATACTCACCAGGATCGCCATGACGTTCCAGTCGACCGCGTTGAATGCCTCTCCGACGCTCATGGTCTGGAACCAGACCATGAACAAAACGCCGAGCACAGCGGAGACCGAACTGTCGATTTTTCCGGATACGACCGCCAGGATCGTGGCCGCGAAAATAATTATGGTCACCCAAAACGTAAATTCAGACATTTCTGCCATTGCTTGTGCCTCCTGATTTCGCCGCACTCAGCGTTCTTTGCCAATGCGCCGCCAACTTGCTTTCTACAGCCCTGGCCAAGGAGTGATCTCGACGGGGCTGCAAGACGCGGCGAACGGCTCTGCAAGCCATTTTGTCGATGGTTCTTGCGATAGATCTGTCAAGTCCCTCTTGTAACCACGTAACGAAACCACCTATGACAGCGTATGCGAAGCCAGGCTGAAATCATCTGTTTGCCGACGTTTCAAACCGCTACCTCGACAACACCGAAGTTTCTTCTCGCGCGCGCCCGGTTCTGTTCATCTTCTGGCGGATAAGTATCGACGTAGCCGGGATGGCTGCGAGAATTACAGAACAGGCTTGCCCGGCCGTTTGGGTCAACAATCCCAAGCGCTTGCTGCATACGAGCGGTGCGTAAACCACGGCATCCCGGATTGCGTGAGCGAATTCATGGGCGGTGGTCGTGTTAGTGGTCACGCTCCTAGCGCTCATACTGATCTCGTGTAATTCGCAATGGGGTGGCATCGGGTCGCACTGACCGCCAATACACTGCCGGTTCCACCTTCACCGCATGCAGATACTGGCGAGCAAGAAACCCTCTCGCCATCTCACCTTCTGTATAGAAATCTTCCAGTTCTTGGCGATTTCGTTTCTGTAAGGCAGGAATAAATCAAGAGCTGGCCGCTATGATCAACGCTACCGACTATAAGAAAGTGAGCCGTGGACCGATTGGGCTCCAGCATTCGCAGCGGCGATTAAGCGGCGACTACGCACCCCCTTCATTAGCCTAGCATCTGGGTTCCGCTCTAATATTAAGATTCTGTGACTTCCTAGCCTTCCCCAAGGGGACAGGTGGTTCCGTACGCTTACACGCAACACCGCCCTGGCGGTCGCATCAGCGGAACTGGATATAGGTGTTGAACAGATAGAGCGTCAACATCGTCATGCTGGCCCAACCGATGATATGGTGGATGCGGTGGGGACGGTAAAGAAAACCCACCACCGCCACGCCGGTCATCATTATCGCGGTGAAAGCCGACACCACATGACTCGGGGCGATGTAGGCCAACAAAGGGCCATTGGTGTAGAACAGGTCGTCCACGGCGATAATTGCCGCATTAAACAGGTTGCTCCCCAAGACATTGCCCACCGCCATATCCAGTGCCGCCAAGCGCACGGCCGCCACGGTTACGACCATCTCCGGCAGAGAGGTCACGGCAGCAACAAACAAGGTGCCGACAAAACTCTCGTTCCAACCCATCTGCTCGGCCAATGCATCACCCACAAAAGGCAGCCAGATACCCGCACTCACCACCACCAAGGCGGCCGCCAGATAGCGCACCACCGTTCGACGTAGACTGATGTCCTGGTACTTGTCCGGCTCCCGTTCCGCGAAATCGCCGACCTGTTTCATCTCGTACCGAAACACCGTGTGCATAGCGACGACGTAGAGCACCATCAGCAACACGCTGAACAATCCCACATGTCCCAATGCCAGCGGGTGGCCGTCTACAGACATCACGATCCCCAGTCCGATCACCCCCAACAGTATGATTCCAAAGCCGGACGATAGGATGTGGCCCTGGCTGGCTTCCCGATAGATCGAAGCGCGGCGATTCATTACATCCAGGGCGGCAAGTATCAGGAGATTGAAAACACAGCTTCCGAGGACGTCGCCAACCGCGATATCGGGCACATCCGCCGCCGTGACTGAACTGATCCCCGTCGCCAACTCCGGTAAGGAAGTCACCGAAGCCAGCATTAACACCCCAACCCAGGTGCGTCCCAAGCCGGTCTTGTCGGCTATGGCATCACCATAGCGTGTGAGTTTTACCCCGGCGACACCGATCAGGGCCAAGCAGATAGCGAATTGCAGCCAGACTATCAAGGGAACCTTACCTGCGGTTGCGCGATGCTACAGATTGATGACAAATTCATTAAATTTCAGACACTTCTGTGCGTATCGAAGGCCACGATAGCCTAGGCACAGCAATCGTGCAAGGCGCATCCACTCGACCAGAATTCACCCCCTTGGCCAATCTCCGGCTGCAAGACCCTCTCGAACAGATGGTCGTTTGGAGCAATTTGTGGCAGCAAAACGAACCCGGAAAGCGTTCGGGGCCGCCTTGGCGCCTGCCCTCCGCGCCAACTGATCCACTGATCGACTTGGTATCGCGCCGCTGGAGCGGTCCGTTCGAAGCCGGCGCCGGTTCGGGCCCTGCATCCCAGCCGGGCGGCCCTCGCGCCGGCCAGGCTACGGGCGCTTCGGCAGGCTCGCCGCCGCGGGTCGAAAACGGTCTGTAGGAACACCGCCTCAGTGACGAATGCCGCCAGGCGCACCTCGCCGCCGCGGCACGGGCATTCCAGCCGGATGGCATTTTTCGACATTTCGCCAAGCGCCGCCAGCTCTCAACTCAAAACGCCCGGTATCACTGCGCTCGAAGCTCGCGCCGCGGGAATCCTCACAACCCGCCCTCTCAATTCAGGCTGACGCCCGTGTTAGCATACTGCCCATCACTTCAAGCGACTTTCGGAATTCTATCCATGCCGAACAACAACCTGTCCCTTTCCGCACGGATTTCGTTGGCGTTTTCCACCTTTTTCCGAATCCTTTTCGACCCGGCCTTTGCCTCCGCCGTGCGTCCATTGGCATACCCCGCCAGCCAGCCTGACAGCGCTGGGGACGCCGCGAAAGCGCCTCCGTCAGCAGAGCCGGGCGCGCCTGCATTGCTCAAGGAGGCCGGTCCCGAGGCGGCCCTGCAGCTACTCGGATTGCTGCAGCAGGAGGGGCGGCTGGTGGATTTTCTCGAAGAGGACGTGTCCGGCTATTCGGACGCCGAAATCGGCGCGGCGACCCGGGTCGTGCACGAGGGCTGCCGCAAGGCATTGCAAGAATACATCACGATCGAGGCCATCCGTTCCGAGCAGGAGGGCGCGCGGGTGACGATGGAGCAAGGCTTCGATGCCGGGTCGGTGCGCCTTATCGGCAACCTGGTCGGCAACCCGCCGTTTTCGGGCACCGTCACCCACCGTGGCTGGCGCGCGACTGCTGTGCGGTTGCCTAAGCTGTCGGCGACCCACGATGTGAGCGTCCTGGCGCCTGCCGAGGTCGAATTATGACGGCTCCGCGCTATGCCGTCGGAATCGATCTGGGGACCACTCATTGCGCTGCTTCGTACGTCGACCTCGAAGCGAGTGAGGGCGAGAGTTCGGTCCAGCACATCCTGGCGGTTCCTCAACTGACCTCCCCGGGAGCGGTTGAAGAGTTGCCCTTGCTGCCGTCGTTTCTCTATCTGCCCCACGCTACCGAATTGGCCCCCGGCGACCTCACTCTGCCCTGGGGCGAGCAGCCCGGCTTCGCTGTCGGTGAGTTGGCCCGGACTCGCGGCGCCCTCACACCCATCCGCCTGGTCTCGAGCGCCAAGAGTTGGCTGTCGCATGCCGGCGTCGACCGGCGTGCCGCGATTCTTCCAACCGACGCGCCGGAGGAGGTGGAGCGCGTATCCCCGCTTCAGGCGTCGATACGCTACCTCGAGCATTTTCGGGATGCCTGGAACTACAAGCACCCGGACGCCCCGCTGGACCGTCAAGAAGTCACCATTACCATTCCCGCTTCCTTCGACCCCGCCGCCCGGGAACTCACCGTCGAAGCCGCTCAAACCGCCGGTTATCATCAGGCGATACTGTTGGAGGAGCCCCAGTCTGCGCTCTATAGCTGGATTCAAGGGACGCGGGGAGAGTGGCGCAAGCAGGTCGAACCGGGAGATGTCATCCTGGTCATCGACGTTGGAGGCGGTACAACGGATCTTTCGCTGATCGCCATTACCGAAAAGGACGGGAACCTGGAACCGCACCGCATCGCAGTCGGCGACCATATTCTGCTCGGAGGCGACAACATGGATCTTGCGCTGGCGCACGTGATCGGCGCAAAGCTGGCAGCCCAAGGGACGCAGCTCGATCCGTGGCAATTGCGCGCCCTCACCCACGGCTGTCGCGCCGCCAAGGAAACCCTGCTTCACGACAGCGAACAGGCGAGCGTGCCGGTAGTCGTTCCCAGTCGGGGATCCCGGCTCATTGGCGGATCGATTCGTACCGAACTCACTCGCGACGAGGTCCGAAGCACCTTGCTGGAAGGGTTCTTCCCGCAGGTAGAGGCGTCGGCCCGGCCCGCCACCCGCCCGCGAACCGGCCTCACCCAGCTTGGGCTGCCGTACGCCCAGGATGCCGCCATCACGCGCCACATGGCGGCATTTCTGGGGCGGCAAACCCAGGCCACCTCCGAGCTGGAAGGCTTCACCCGCGCCCTCCCACCGGGGGCTTCCTTTCTGCACCCGACGGCGGTCCTGTTCAACGGCGGCGTATTCAAGTCACCGCTGTTGGTGGAGCGCGTTTCGGCGAATCTCAATCAGTGGCTGCAATCGGAGGACTCTTCGACTGCACGGCTGCTGACCGGCGCCGATCTCGATCTGGCGGTGGCGAGAGGGGCGGCCTATTACGGCTACGTTCGCCGCGGCGGCGGGGTCCGCATACGCGGCGGAACCGCTCAAGCCTACTACGTGGGGATAGAGACCAGCATGCCGGCGGTACCCGGTCTCGCGCCGCCGGTGCAAGCCTTGTGCGTCGCACCGTTCGGCATGGAGGAAGGGACCGCGGCGGAACTGCCGCCCCAGGAGTTCGGACTGGTGGTCGGAGAACCGGTGCGATTTCGTTTCTTCGGCTCCACCGTGAGACGACAGGATCAGGTCGGCAAGCTCCTGGAGTCATGGTCGCCCGAGGAAATCCAGGAACTCGGCGAGATCGAGGCTACCCTCCCCGCTGTAGATCGTACGCCCGGCGACGTAGTACCGGTGCGCTTGAGCGCCGCAGTGACCGAGGCGGGCACCCTGCGGCTCGAGGCCCTGCCGCGCACCGGCGAGGATCGCTGGAAGGTCGAGTTCGACGTTCGCGGATAACCGATCGAGGACGATGGCTCGTTTCGTCGTAGGTATCGATCTCGGGACGACCAACACGGTCGTCGCGTACGCCGACAAGTCAGCGGGCGGCAACGGCCCGATCGAACTGTTCGAGATAGAGCAACTGGTGGCACCGGGAGAAATCGCCAAGCGCCCCATGCTGCCGTCCCTGCGCTACCACCCGGCCGCCGGCGAACTGAAACCTCAGGATATCGGTCTCCCCTGGGCGCGGCAAGACATAGGCCAGATCGAGGAAGCGGTCATCGGCAGTCTGGCTCGCGAACTGGGCTCCCAGGTTCCCGGCCGCCTGGTTTCCAGCGCCAAGAGCTGGCTATCGCACCCGACGGCTGACCGCACCGCATCCATTCTGCCCTGGGGCGCTCCCGAAGACGTACCCAAGATCTCGCCGCTGGCGGCCAGCGCCAGCTATCTGCAGTACGTCCGCTCGGCCTGGAACACAGCCTTTCCCGCGCGATCCGCTGGAGGCCCAGGACCTTGTCCTCACTGTCCCGGCTTCGTTCGACGAGGCAGCGCGCGGCCTGACCGTGGAAGCCGCCCGGTTGGCGAAGATCGGGCCCCTGCGTCTGATCGAGGAACCGCAGGCGGCATTCTACGATTGGATGTATCGCCATCAACGGAAGTTGGTTGACACACTCCGGGATTCGTCGCCTGGCACTGGTGTGCGACATGGGCGGCGGGACCACGGACCTGACACTGATCAGGATCGAGTCGGATGACTGCGGGCCTCGCTTCAAGCGCGTCGGGGTGGGCGACCACCTCATGCTCGGTGGGGATAACATGGATCTGGGCCTTGCGCACTTGGTCGAGGCACGTATCGCGGCCGACGGAAGCCGCCTCAGCGGGGCGCGCCTGTCGCAGCTGATCCAGCAATGCCGAACCGCCAAAGAGCGGTTGCTGGCCGCTGATGCGCCGGAGCGGACCAAGGTAACGGTGCTTGGCGCGGGCGCGAAATTGATCGGCGGGGCGCGATCCGTGGAACTGGAGCGCGCGGAGGTCCACGAAATGGTCGTTGACGGATTCTTCCCCACCGTCGAAGCCCAAGAACACCCGCAGCGGGCACGCGCCGGCATCGTCGAGTTCGGCCTGCCCTACGCCAGCGACCCGGCGGTTACCCGTCACCTCGCGGCCTTTCTCGACCTCCACGGGGGCGCCTCGCGGGCGGCGTTGGGGGAGGCCGGACCCCTGCCGGGGTCGTTGGCCGTTCCCGACACCCTGTTGCTCAACGGCGGCGTATTCAATGCCGGGCCTCTGGCCCACCGGCTGGTCGAGGTCCTGGAACGCTGGCGCGGCGCCTCGATCAAGGTCCTCACCAACGAGAACCCGGATGCGGCTGTGGCGCGCGGTGCGGTGGCCTACGGATTGGCGCGACTGGGCAAGGCGCCGAAGATCTCCGCTGGCTCGGCGCGCAGCTATGCACTGGTTGTGGAGGACGGGGGCGAAACTCAGCGCGGCGTATGCCTGTTGCCCCGTGACACCGAGGTCGGACGAAAGGTCCAGCTCGATGGCCGAACCTTCGCCCTGCGGGTCGGAGAGCCGGTGCGTTTTCATCTGGTTTCCTCGACGGCGGATACGGCCTACGAGCCCGGGGAGCTTTTGGATATCGACAATGCGGCGTTCCGCCATTTGCCACCGATCGCCACAGTGATCCGCGAGGACGAAACCGCGGGTGGTCGCGAAGTGCCGGTGCAGATCCGCACCGAGCTGACCGACGTCGGCACGCTGGAGATCTATTGCGTCAGCGTCTCGCACCCGGACCGGAAATGGAGGCTCGAGTTCCAGCTACGCGGAGAAGTTGCCGGAGGCGGCGCGGCAGAGTCGATCAGCGCCGACCTCCCGCCCCGATTCACGGATGCGGCTGCGACGATTCAGCGCATGTACGGCGGTCGCTCCCACGCCGTCGGCCCGAAAGAGATCAAGCAGCTGCGCAGCAGCCTGGAAAAGTTGCTTGGTCCCCGCGACGGTTGGGATACACCCCTGTTGAGAGAACTGTACGGCGTATTGTGGGACGGCGCTCGCCGCCGGCGCCGCTCCGCAGATCACGAGCGTGTGTGGCTCAGCCTGGCCGGCTTCTTTCTGCGCCCCGGGTTCGGCTATCCGCTGGACGACTGGCGCGTCCACAATCTGTGGTCAATCTTCGAACAGGGAATTCAGTACACCAAGGCCAGCCAGAACTGGTCCGAATGGTGGACGCTCTGGCGCCGAGCCGCCGGCGGTCTGGGGGAAGAAGAGCAGACTCGAATCCTCGACGACATCGAATTCTACCTGCAGCCGGCCGGCAAGGGCGCCAAGAAACGCGCCCCCGGCGTCAGGAAGCAGGGCTACGACGACATGGTCCGGTTGGCGGCCACCCTGGAACACATTTCGGTAGAGCGAAAGGTTGAGGTGGGCCGGTGGCTGCTGGAGCGATTACGAAAACCAGCCGAAAACGTTCAGACCTGGTGGGCGGTGGGCCGGATCGGCACCCGCGTACCTTTTCACGGCAGTTCCCACAACGTCATCCCGATCGACGAGGCAACGGCCTGGCTGCACCAGCTTTTGCAAGCGGACTGGAAGAAATCGAAACCAGCAGCCTTCGCCGCGGTCATGCTGGCTCGCATGAGCGGCGACCGGGAGCGCGACTTGGACTCGGCGGTAAGGGACAAGGTCATCGACAAGCTCGAAGCCATCAGAGCCCCGTCAGCCTGGGGCGCCCTGGTCAGAGAACCCTTGGAGCTCAATATTGCCGACCAGAAACTGCTGATCGGCGACTCCCTGCCCGCCGGACTGAAACTTATCGACTAGCCCGAATCTTTCGCCAGGCCGCTATGGCAGGATGCTTGCCTTCAGTCTGACGCAGCTACACTGCCGCGTGGATTACGAAACGAGCCAGCCACAACTCGGAAACCGCCGTGGCCAGGAAAACGGCGGGGGAACGCGGTGAGGTAGTTAGATTCGGTTGCCGGACCATAGGATCTGGAAGGGCGAAGTCAAACAACCGCAAACGCAGGCTGTTTGGTGTAAGTGTTACCCTGTTTCGGCCACGGCATGATATCCAACCTGCGCCGGGCATGCCGGGCCAAAGCCCTATGCCGGAGGTCGAAGTCTAAGGTCTGTTCGGAAGTTGCCAGGCTCTAAGGATGGTCGAGCGAAGCCGATTTCAAGCGCGCTTAAATGCCGTCTTGTGACACTTCGGGCAAGGCGGCAGGTGACCGGGTTTCTTGAGCTGCATCTGGCTGCCGCAAGCCTTACACTCGAAGCGCCCGCCGAAGGTCAGTTCACCGGTGCGGTAGGTCAGGGCTGTGTCTATCTCTTGGCCCAGGGACCCGCTCCAGCCGGACACCTCCCCTAGCAGTCCGGACAGGGCGTTGCCGGCCTTGTCGCGCCATACCACCAACAAACCGCCGGTGCCTGTAGCTAAATGCGACCAGATGGCGCCCCCCGCCTCATGCACCGCCTCCACCGCCTGCTCGGCGCCCTTGCCCAGCGTATCCAACAGGGGCTTGATACGCCCAGCCGAGCTGGACAGATCCTTCTTCAGGTGCTCGGTGACCGTGGTTACCGCCTCTACCGAGTACTCACCCGCCCCCTTGAGTTCAACGCTGGCCTTGTCGATGATGCCCTTGAGCACCTCCGCGTCTACCACCGAGGTCACCCCATCGAGGCCGCTCTTTACCTTCTGCAGCAGGCTCGCGTAGATCGAAAGCTCCTCTTCCCGGCGCTTTTCTTCGCTCTGGCTCTGGGTGCCGCTTGCCGCGGATTCGTTCATGGCTGGCTCCTGGGACTGAGGAAATGTCATGCCTGTGGATATTCGCCCGCGTCCGCAGCACCTTCAGGCTCGTCAGACTCGCCTGGCTCACCTGACTCACCCGCTTTTCGAAACACCAGATCCATTGCATGCCACATCAGGGTGAAGGCCGGCACCATGATCTGGCCCCGCATGACCTGGCGGATCGCCATTCCCATGGTGATCATGAAAGCGATGGTGCGCAGGTCGACGCCACCGCCGCTGCCCTCGCCGACCAACCGATCGATGCCCGCAAGCCCGCTCTGCAGCGGCGCGAACGCCGGAACCTCCGGCGGCGGCCCGGCGAGCAACTGAAACAGCTCAGAGTCCGAGAGGCGCGGCGCCAGCTGATCGAAGTCCAGCTCCGGATGCAGCAGTAATACGCTGCCGGTCACCGAGTTGACGCGCACCGACTCGACGCCGGGCAGGTCTTCCAAATGCTCGCGCACGGTCTCGAAATACTCGGTATCCTTGCGCCGTTCCTGGATGCGCAGCCGCAGGCGCCCACGCACCTGGTGCACGATCTGGGCGCGCGGGATCATCACTCTGCCCCGGCGCGGCCAGGCGTGAAGGTATCCTCACTGACGATGGGCTCGGCTACGCGCGCCTCCGCCAACTCATCCTCGACCTCGGCGACCACATCATCCATCGCCTCGTGGACGCGCTCGGTGGTCTCCAGACCCTTCTCGTAGGCCATCACCCCAGCCTTGAAAGCCGAACGGGCCAGGCTCCGCACCACCGGGGCCACCGCCGTGATCACCACCGGCACCAGCACCGCGGCTCCCAAGCCAAGGGCAATGCCCTTCATCAGATCTTCGTTCTTGGTAAACATTCGGTCTTTAATCCTGCATGCTTCAGGCGACGCTGCCGCCACCAGTCTTGTCGGTCAGGGCCAGATCGAGATTCTTCTTGACCGTCTCTTCAATCTTGCCCTTCATCGGGGCGAGCATCAACCCGAGCTTGATATTTAGCTCGATGACGTCTTCGGCAAGGTCTATGGAGCCCGATGCACCGGAGCGTTTGAACTGCAGGGAGTCGCCCTTCCAGGCATAGTCTACATTGAGTCTGGATTTCAGGTCCTCGGCCAGATGTTCGACCCGCTTGCGCAGTTCCTCGCGCGGCACCCGATGTTGTCTCTTGATATGAATCTTGCTCATTTTTCCTACTCCAACCGCCCGGCTGGGTGCATTCTCGAGATCAGTTACCGGAGCCCGCTCCACCCGGGATCGGCGCCGGCTTTCTTCTCCGCTCCGCCCCACGTACTGTGCTATTCTTAGCCAATGACAACGAAGGCAAGCGGGATTCTCTCATGGTGAAGAACATTCTGGTTACGGGCATTACCTTCGGCGTGTTCATGGCCGAAGCGCTAATCCATTACAACATGGGCCAAGCCAAAGCCGGCGGAAAGTTCGAATTGCGCCTGCCGCCGGCTAAGGAACTGGCCAAGATCGCTGCTGTTACCGGCGTCTTTTCCCTGGTCAGCGGGGCTATGATCGGCCAGATGGAAAGTCGCTTGGGGCCGAAGTAACCAGCCCCGGACCCCCTACTCGGCGCTACGCCGCCGATTCTACCATTACTTGAGATCGTCTGCCTTGTCGGTTCGCTCCCAAGGCAGGTCGAGATCCGTACGCCCCATGTGCCCGTAGACCGCCAACTGGCGATAGAAGCCTTCACTGTGGTCCGCGGGAAGCCGCTGCAGGCGCAGGTCGCGCACGATGGCGCCGATGCGGAAGTCCATCGCCCGGCGCAGGCGCTTGGTCAGATCGGCGTCGGCCAGTTCGCTGCTGCCGAAAGTGCGCACCCGCAGGCTCACCGGCTCCGCCGCACCCACTGCGTAACTCAGCTGCACCTCGCACTCCCGAGCCAGACCGGCGGCCACTACATTCTTGGCCGCGTAACGGGCCATGTAAGCGCCAACGCGATCGATGCGCAGCGGTCCCTTGCCGCTCAGGGCAGCTCCGCTGTGGCGGGCGTACTCACCATAGGTATCGATACCGGTCTTGCGGCCAGTGAGACCGGAGTGATAGGCGGGCCCGCCACCGATCAACTGGCCCTCCGGGTTGACGAAGATCTGGGTTCGTTCGTCGGCCTGCAGCTTTTCCTTTTTCAGCACCGGCTGTACCACTTCCTCGATCAGGTCGCCTCGCAACTGCTCCAGGCTGGCGGCGGCGGCCTCGGTCTGGCTCGCCACCAGGGTGATGCTGTGGATGCGCTCGGGTTTACCGTCGACGTACTGGATGCCGACCTGGGACTTGCCGTCCGGCAACAGATAGGGCAAATGCTTGCGCACCTTGCGGGCGTCTAGCTGGCGCACCAACTGATGGGCGAGCCAGATCGGCAAAGGCATGAGGGCCGGGGTCTGGTCGCAGGCATAACCGAACAGGGTAACCTGGTTTTTGGCCGTGATGCGGCCGATCTCCGCATCCCCCAACCGCTCCAACTCCAGCGGCCGGTAGTCGCTGGCGGAGCGATCGATGAAACTGGTCATGATGGTACAGGCGTCGGCGTCGAACACCTCCTTGCTGTAACCCTGGTCGCGGATGACATGACGCGCGATCTCTGGGATGTCCAGGTGCGCCTTGGAAGCGTATTGCGCCGAAATGAACATCACCCCGCTGGACACCGCGCACTCGGCAACCATGCTGGAACACTGGTCCTGCGCAGGAAATGATCGACGATCGCGTCACTGACCTGGTCGCAGAGTTTGTCCGGATGGCCACTGGTGACCGATTCCGAGGTAAAAATATAGTCGTCGCTCACGATGCTTCCTCCTTCCATAGCTGCTCGATTGATCGCCGGCACTGTCTTCTTCGTCTTCCGCCTTGGTGGGCCGTGGGCTTGGTGGCCTCGTTGACGATCAGCGGCCCAAGCACCCCGGCCCCGATGGCCATCAGATCCCCCAGGCCCAAGGGCGTGGTGCCCAGCAGCGTGCGCGCGCCGGGCACCATACTGACCAGCAACTGCAGGCCCGCCATGCCGACGATCGCCTTGGTCAGATGCGGGTTGGCGGGCAACTCATGGCCACCGAAAACATGGCGATATTGGGAACGGGCGCTCAGGGCATGGGCCAACTCGTTCATGGTCAGGGTGTTGAAGGCCATGGTGCTGGCCGCCGCCCCGATGCCGTAGCGGCGCAGTCCGTACAGATAGGCCCCCATGGTGCCCAGGCCGATGGTACCGGACTCGAACAACATGCGCTTGCAGGTCTCGGCCCTCGATAATGGCTTCGTCCGGGATCCCGCGGCGGCCGCTCCATGATGCCCGGCTCCGCCGGCTCCATGGACAGGGCCAGACCGGGGAAAATGTCGGTCACCAGGTTGATCCACAGCAGCTGCATGGGGTTCATCGGCTGCCCCAGATTGAGGCCATCCCCGCCAGCATGACCTCGATCTCGGTCAGGTTGGTGGATACCATGAAGTGGATCATTTTGCGGATATTGTTGTAGATGGTGCGGCCCTGGCGGACCGCGGTGGTCATGGTGTGCAGGTTGTCGTCCTCCAGCACCACGTCCGAGACCTCGCGGGCAACGTTGGTGCCGCCCCCACCCATGGCCACGCCGATGTCCGCCGCCTTGAGGGCCGGCCCGTCGTTGATACCGTCGCCGGTCATGGCCACCACGTAGCCGGCTTCCTGCAGCGCGCGCACGATCTTGAGCTTGTGGGCAGGGCTGACGCGGGCGAAGACGTGCACGTTCTTGGCCAGGCCCGCCAGCAGTTGCGGGATCCATTTCGTCCAGCTTGCTGGATTCCAGCACCTGCAGAGGCCGGTCGCCGCTCAGCCCGAGCTGCTTGCCGATGGCATAAGCGGTGGCGCTCTGGTCGCCGGTGATCATGATGGTCTCGATGCCGGCTCGGTGGAACCTGGCCAATCAGCTTGTCCATACCGCTGCGCATGGGGTCGGCCATGCCGGCCAGGCCCAGCCAGACCAAGCGGCCGGTGCGGCTCGGCATGCGGGCCTCGTCCAGTTCGCGGTAGGCCACCCCAAGTACGCGCAGGGCCTCGCCCGCCATGCGCTCATTCTCGGTCAGCGATTGCGGCTCGCGCCTCGTCGGTGAGTCTCGATACACTCGCCGCCCACCAGCGCGCATTCGCACATCGCCAGCACCCGGTCCGGGCTGCCTTTCACCGCCAGCAAGTGCTTGCCGTCCCGATAGGGGTGCAGGGTACTCATGAAAGGCCGGCCCTCGGCCCGATAGCGCATGCGTAGGGTGGGATGCTCGGCGCGCAAAGCATTGACGTCGATGCCGGCATTCAGCGCCAGTTCCACCAGGGCTTTCTCGGTCGGGGAGCCATCCAGCTCTACCTGGTTCAGGCTGACCCGGACCTCGGTCTCGCTGCACAGGGACACCACCTGCATCAGCCGCACCAGCTCTTCGTGTTGCATTGGGTCCACGGGCTCGTCGTCGCGCAGGAAACGGCCGTCGCGGACGGCGAACTCGACGCCGCCGCCGTACACCATGACCACCGCCATGCGGTTCATCGTCAGGGTGCCGGTCTTGTCCATGCAGAACACCTGCACCGAGCCCAGGGTCTCCACCGCGTCCAGGTGCCGCACCGCCACATTGCGCTTGCGCATGTCGGAGATACCCATGGCCAAGGTGGTGGTAGCCACCGCCGGCAGGCCCTCGGGCACCGCCGCGACCGCCAACGAAACCGAGGATTTGAGCATCTCCATCAAGGCAAAACCGCGCAGCACGCCTACTCCGAACACACCGGCGCAGACGCCGCCACTGAGCAGCGCCAGTTGGGTGCCCATGCGGTCGAGCTGCTTCTGCATCGGAGTCTCCGGTGCCTCCGCCTCGCCGACCATGGTTTGGATCTGGCCCAACTCGGTGGCAGCGGCGGTGGCCACTACCATGCCGCGCCCGCTGCCGCCGGTCACATGGGTCCCCATGTAGGCCATGTTGCTGCGATCACCGAGGGCGGTGTCTTCGCTGCCGAGAAACTTGTGGTCCTTGGAAACCGGCATGCTTTCGCCGGTCAAGGCCGATTCGTCGATGCTCAGGCGATGGCCGTTGAGCAATCGCATGTCGGCGGCAATATAGCTGCCGGGGATCAACTCCAGCACATCGCCCGGGACCAGGGTCTCTACCGGCACCAGGCGCACCTGGCCGTCGCGCAGCACATTCACCGCGCGCACCCCGGTCTCGCTCAGAGAACTGATGGTCTTCTCGGCCTGGCGCTCAGTGACGAAACCGATCACGGAATTGATCAGCACCACGCCGATAATCACCGCCGCGTCCAGGGCCCCGCCAGTGATGAACGAGACCAGCGCAGAGATACCCAGCAGGCCCACCGGGAGGCTGTTGAACTGGCCGATAAAGATGGAGAGATCGGAGCGCCGCTGAGCGGCGGCCAGGCTGTTGGGGCCATAGCGCTGCAGACGCACTCCGGCTTCGTCGGCACTCAGGCCGCTGTCGGGGGAACAGCCCAGTTGCGCAAGCAAGGCGTCGAGACGCAGCAGGTGCCAGGGTTCGATCACCTGCGTCTGGCTGACGCTTTCGGTTTCGGCATGGAAACCCGCCACCGCCGCCGGCAACGGTTCCACCGGGCGGACCAGATCCGCCACTCCCTGCAGCACGTCGCCCACGGTCAGGCGCGGCCGCTTGCGCTTGGGGGCATCGGGGTCGAACCTTGCAACGGGTTGCGGGGCAATGCCCAGCACCGCGGCAATGCGACGGAGGATCTCGTCCAGGGCGACGCCAGGATCATATTCGAGAAGCAGGCGACCGGTCCGCACATTGGCGTCGATGCGTTGCACCTCCGCTAGGGAACCCAGCCCACGCTCGAGCCGGCGCTTGATGGGGGGCGATCGGTAGAGCCCGCCTATTTCGAATCGGGCTCGACCGGGAACCCGGTCGTGCACCACCAAAATACCCCCAGAACGGGGCTCCTGCCCGGCGTGCGAGGCTGTCATATCAAGCCACCGATTTGTTAGCTAATGAGTCGCGGACCAATTGGGCCCCAGCATGCGCAGCAGCGACTGCTACTCTACTTTAGGTAGGCTAGCATCTGGGCTCGGCTGTAATATTAACATTCTATTACAACCGAACTTCCTTAGGGGTTTCCACTCGACGGAAGCCGAACTCTGTAACGAGTTACGCCAACCGCTGGCCGCAAGACCGCGGCGAACCTTCGAGTCAGGGTGTGATTCGGGTCGCACCCCGGTTGTGCTTGCGTAGCAGCCAGGACCGAATCAACGGCTTAGCGAATTTCCTTACCAGCCTTTCGGGTAACCCGTCGCGTCGCTGTAGCCGAGGCTTGGCGCTCGCGGCTCGCGGACGCGGAAATTGGGCGGTGAGGCCCACCACCGGGGCATTCACCAGCAATGGGAGCGATCGCGGAAGGCTCACGGGACGGCGGCCGATCCAAGGCCAGATATTGACGATCGAGGCGAACGACGAGGCCAGGTAAGTCAGGGAGCAGGCGAACAGGATCTTGCGCGCCACCTCGGTCTGACCGGGGTCGAAATGACCTTCGCGCAACAGCGGCAGGGCGCGGCCGAAGCTGGCGTCCAACTCGGTCGGCACGGCCGCCAATTGGGCCGCGATACCGGTGCCGAACATGGCCAGAGCAGTACCGCCAATGACCACGGGCGGCACCGAGGTGCGCGTAAGCAGCGCCGCGGCCGGTACGGAGATCAGCACCACCGAGCCCAGTTCGCCGGTAACCTGGGCCACCCGCCCCAGACCCTGGCGCCAGACGAAGGGCGGGTAGGCATCGGAATCCTGCAACGCATGGGCGACCTCGTGGGCGGCAGTGGTCAGGGCGGTAAGGGTCTTGCGCCCGTATTTGTCGCGCGCCAGTCGCACCGTCTTGGTGGAGGGATCGTAGTGATCGCCAATATCGGTGCCTTCCACCGCCACCGCGCCGAGCCCGGCGCGGTCAAGCATTTCTCTGGCCAGCTGTTGGGCTTCCAGTGGGAATTTTTCGTCGCTGAGATTGTGCCGCTGCAATACCCTCCGCACCCACAACCGCGGGCCGAGGATCAGGGCCGCCACCGGGATCAGTACCAAAACCGGATGCATAAGACCTTCTCGACCCGGCGTTTGAGGCTAGAGCCCCTTCGCCTTTTTCAGCTTGGCTTTCTTCAGCGAGGCACCGTCGAGCTTGGCCCGGCGGAGATCGGCACCGCCGAGATCGGCCTCGTCCAGCACCGCTTTGCGCAGATCGGCCTGGCGCAGGCGGGAATCGCGCAGATCCGCACCCTTGAGATCAGCCTTGCGCAGGTTGCAGCCATTGAGATGAGCACCGCGCAGGTCGACACCGCGCAGCTTCAGGCCGCTGAGGTTCTTGTCATCGAGATCGATCCCACCCTTGCCGTTCTTGCGCCGCTGTTTGGCCCAGCGGTTGAAATCTTCGACCTTCTCATCGCACAGCATCTTAAACGCTTGCTTATTCGCCATGGCGTTACTCCGGATGACCTCGACGCAAGACCCAGTTGTCTCTATCGGCCGCACCGTCCACCCCGGATTTACCGCACGGGGATTCGGGGCGCAAACGACTCCCAATACCCAGTCTAGGCTGTGGCTGTTGCTGATGCAAATCCCTGACCAGGGGTGAGTCTGCGCTCGCACCTGCGCACGGATCTGGGCCACCTTGCAGGACTCGACCGAAATGGACCTGCGGCAATGGCGGCATCAAGGCACTCTTTCAGAATGTTCAGCGCCAGGGCGGGGAACCGCGGGGAGAAGTCAGCCCGACAGCGGGCTGGTAGACTTCACCAGCCGAAGCGCCGTTCCAACTGAGTGGCACTCAGGTCATAGCCCTTGAGCCGCTTCTCGGCGACCTCCAAGGCTTGCTCATAGCCCTGGTTGAGGTGCGGCGCCCGCGCCAGGGGGTCAGAGATACGCTCGCGCGCGATCAACTCGGAGAAAAGAATATAGGTTTGGAAAGCGTCCGGCGACAGGCGGCCTTTCGTCGATCCTTTTACCGAGAGTCTAGACATGGACGCCAGAGACGTTTGCAAATCCTTGAAGTAGGCCCGGTTGTAATCAAGATCGGCAATCTCTTTGTCTAAACAGCCGGTGGCGGTCTGGCGCAGATTGTCGGCAGATTGGTCCAGCCCGGGCAGGGCGGGATCACGGCAGACCGCGGGTTCTTGGCCTGGCAAGGACCAAAACAGCTGAGCCCAAGGACCAGGGTACCGAGTTTCATGTCCATCACAGCCTCCCACCTCATCGCAATACCGGAAACAACCCCATTGGGGCCCCCAGGTGACCGCTGATGTATTGCCACTCCCGAGCGCTTTCGCAAACCACATTTTCGAAAGCCGTGCTGCAAAAACCCAGGGAGGGCATTTTTCAGCGTCTCCTCAACCACAATCCGGTGTCATTGACCCTGAAAGGAGCGGTCGACCAGTTCGAGGCGATCGTAAACCTGGGGGTGTAAGACTCGCTAATCGAAACTTCCCAGCGCCTCGCAGCGGCGCCTTGTAGCGGCTCGTTTGTTTTCGTCCGCATACGTCTCAGACCGATACCATGATGCGCTCGACGCGGGTCTTGCTGAGTTAGCTCTGGCATCTCATATTGCGCCGAAAACAGACTTGTCTTACCCCTGAAATCCCCTAGTATTGGGAGCAAATCATCCTAGCTCCGCCGCCGAGCCTCGGCGTGTCGGCCAACCTGGCCGTAAGCAATTGGAGAACGCCATGAACAAGTCCCTGAGCCCCCTGCCCCGCCACCCGCGAGTTGCCGCTCTGTCGCTTGCCGCCCTTATCGTAGTCCCCTCGGGAACAGCGGCAGAATCGGCCGCCGAGATGCTCGCCCAGGCCCAGGCCGCGATCACCGATATCGATACCGAGGCGCTGGCCCGGCGCCTGGCCCAAGACCCCAATCTGCTCCTGGTAGACGTGCGCACCCCGACCGAGGTGGCGGCCCTCGGGGGCACCATCAAGGCAAACAACAACCTGGTGATCCCGCGCGGCTGGTTGGAGTTCAGAATCGGCGACCGCGCCCCGGACCTGGCAACCCCTATCGTCGTCTATTGCGGCACCAACCAACGCAGCCCCCTCGCCGCGGCAACCCTCACCGAAATGGGTTACAGCAACGTCTCGAACTACGCAGACGGCGTCTTTGCCTGGCGCGATGCCGGCCATCCGATGGAGGTTCCGGACAAGGCGCCGGACTCCATGCTCTACAGCAAGCCCGAACAGGTGACCGCTGACGTCTGGTCGGCGATCGGCGCCACCGCGCCGCCGACCTACGAGAACTCAGGCCATAACAACAACCTGTCCTTTATCGTCACGGACGACGGGGTGATGGTGGTCAATGCCGGCGACAACTATCTGTTGGCCCAGGCCCTGCACCACGAAATCAAGCAGATCACCGACCAGCCAGTGAAATTCGTGGTGCTGGAGAACGCCCAGGGCCACGCCATGCTGGGCTCCAACTACTGGAAGCAGCAGGGTGCCAGCATCATCGCCCAACGGGAGGCAGCGGAGGTGATCCGCCAGCATGGCCAGGAATCCCTGGAGCGCATGCGGCGCGGCCGCCGGGACAAGTCGATGCTGACCGAAGTGGTGGCGCCGGACGAGGTTTTCGACGATCGAATGGTGATCGAACTCGGCGGCAAGCGGATCGAGCTACTGCGGCTCGGTCCCGCCCATAGCCCCGGCGACATCCAGGTCTGGCTGCCCGACGAAAAGTTGATCATCGCCGGCGACCTTGCCTTCCACCAGCGCCTATTGCCGGTGTTCGAACACACAGACACCGCCGCTTGGATCGAGACCTGGGCGGCCCTGGAAGCGCTGGGGCCTGAGGTCGTAATCCCGGGCCACGGCGAGCCTACCAATATGGCTGAAGTCACCCGCTACACCCGGGACTACCTGGTCTACCTGCGCGAGCGCATCGGTGCCCTGATCGAGGACGGCGGCGACCTGCAGGCCGCCTACCAGATCGATCAGTCTCCCTATGCCCACCTGGACACCTTTCGGGAACTGGCTAAACGCAACGCCGACCGGATTTTTCGGGCGATGGAATTCGAGTAGCCTCGCCGCGCAGGACTGCCCGCAGCCCCCGGCCGGGTTCAGAAATTGGCGAGGAAGTACGGGATCAGAAGCGCATTGACCAGGTCGATGAAGAAGGCGCACACCAGGGGCACGATGATAAAGGCCAGGTGGGACGCCCCATAGCGCTGGGCCACCGCCGACATATTCGCCATCGCGGTGGGGGTGGAGCCCAGAGAGATGCCACCGAAGCCGGCCGAAATCACCGCCGCGTCGTAGTTCTTGCCCATCGCCGGGAACACGATGAACAGGTTGACCAGAATCGCGACCAGGAACTGGGCGCCGAGGATGCTGAAGATCGGTCCCGCCAGCTCGATCAGGGTCCATAGCTGCATACTCATCAGCGACATGGCCAGAAAGGTGCCCAGAGAGATGTCGGCGATCAGCGCCATCGCCGGCTTGCGGGTGGGCCATTCGGTACCGGTGATGCGCGGGAGCGACTTGGGAACGAGATTGGTGATCAAGATGCCTGCGAATAGGCAGGTCACGAACAGGGGCAGCTGCAGGCCCGCTTTCGCCACCGCGTCGTTGAGCAACAGGCCGAAGATCGCACAGATGTGTATTGCCAGGATGGCGTCGAGGAAATCCAGGGAGCCGATGCCGCGCTCGCGCTGTTTCTCCGACAGGCCCACGTCCTGGGGCTCGCTCACGCTCGGCGTCAGGTTGTGGCGCTTGATCAGGAACTTGGCGATCGGCCCCCCCATCAGGCTGGCCAGGATCAGGCCGAAGGTGGCGCAGGCGATGCCGATCTCCATGGCATTGGTCACCCCGAAGTCCTCGGCGATGCGCGGGGCCCAGGCGATGGCGGTGCCATGGCCGCCGATCAGCGACACGCTGCCGCCCAGCAGCCCCACCGAGCTCGGCAGATCGAACAAGGCCGCCACCGAGATCCCGGTCAGGTTCTGCACGATCATATAGCCGATGGTAATCGCCAGCAGGATCACCAACGGCATACCGCCCTTGAGCAGATCCTTTAACCTCGAATTGATTCCGATGGTGGTGAAAAAATACACCAGCAGCACGTCCCGCGCCGCCAGGTCGAATTCCACCGCCACCCCGAACAGGGCGTATACCAGCGCGAACAGCAGGGAAAACAATAGGCCTCCGGTGACCGGCTCGGGAATGCTGTACTCGCGCAGAAAGGGAATGGCATCGTTCAGCCGCTTGCCGACGAACAGCACCAGAATGCCGAGGGTGACGGCAAGAAAGGCTTCGACTTTCAGTACTTGATCGATCAGTTCCATCGTAGGCCCTGCTAAAGATTCTGGAATGAAACGGAGCGCACCCCGCCGCCGCCAGGATGTTACCAGACGCCCCGGGGAAATGCCGCCCCGGGGGAATAGTCATCAGATCAGTGCCTCCTAGCCCGGACGCCCAGCAAGCCGAGCATCAAGCTCAGCAACGCCAGCGCCAGCCAATGCAGGCTGGGAATGGGCGATGGCGCAGCCCGTTGGGAAGACGCCGGTCCGCCGGGGTCGACGATGGTCCCATTCTCCGCCAGGTCGCTGTCACCGCGAGCACCATCCGTGATGCTGAAGCTGATGACATTGCCGTTCACCACCGTCGGCAGCGAGTACCAGTGGGGGCTCGGGTCGTCCGAGGTCGGGCCATACTTCCACAACAAGGTGTCCGCCGGCATGACGGTCGGCAGTTCCCAGGAGAATTCGGCGGTGAAACCCGGGGCACAGCCATCGCCGATGCGCTGCACCACCAACCCTTGCGGGAACAACAACCCCTCCGGCGCACTCCCCGCCGGGGGCGACAACGGATCGCCCGTGAGCGCGATATACGCCACCTCTTCGAAGCCGCAATCCGGCCCGCCGCCGATGAAGCAGAGGGTGGCCTCACCGCTGCTGGTGGCGGTTTGGTCCGTAAAGCAGGTCTGGGGCGCCAGCACCCGAACCAGTGCGCTGGCGGTGGCGCTCACCGGGCCGTCCGCGGAATCTGCACTGACGGTCGCCACATTCAGCAGATCCGCGCTCAACACCGGCGACAGGCACAGGTAACTGTAGCTTCCGCCATTGGGCAGGAGATCCGGCAGGCTGCCGACGGATCGTTCGCAGTCCGGAGACAGCGGGTCGGATACCGCCAGGTTGGTGAGCAGGCCGTCGCTCTCGTTGACCAGGGTGATCTCGAAGCTGGCCTGGCTGCCCGGTGGCAACGTCTGTTCCTGGGGCAGCTTAAAGATCTCGATGGTATTGAGGACGTTGACGAAGGCGCTGGCAGCGGCGCTAACCGCTACCCCGGCGAGCGACTCCGCCTCCACCTGCGCCAGGTTGGTGAAATCGGTGTCCAGGGCTGCGGTGGCGCAGTCGTAGCTGACGGACACACCGGGCGGAAGGGCTCCCAGATCGCGGCTGCAATCCGGGGTCGCGGCATCGGTAACCTGCACCGAGAGCAAGTCCCCGCTGCCGGGATTGCTGACGGTAATCGTAAAGCTGGCGCTCGCGCCGGGGTCCACCAACTGCACCGGCGGCGCCTTGACGATACCGATCTCCGGGGCCAGCACCAATACCTCGGCGTAGTCGCTGGCGGAGCTACTGCCGCCGGGGCCCTGGGCGCTGACGGTCGCCTGATTGGTAAAGCCTGCGAACAGGGGCCCGGTCCGGCATTCGTAGCTCAACGTAGCGCCCGGGGCCAGGTCTGGCAGGGTCCCAATGGCGCGGTCGCAGTCCGGGGTCAGGGGGTCGGACACCGCCAGTTCGGTGCGGGTCACCGCACTGGGGTTGCTAAGGGTAATTTCGAATCGAGCGCTCTCGCCGGCCAGGACCTGTTGCTCGTCCGGGGCCTTGATGATCTCGATCGGGGTCACTACGTCCACCGCCGCGCTGGCCTCGGCGCTCACCAGCTCAGTTCCCGCCAGCGCGCTGACTGTCGCCACGTTCACCAGGTCTGCATAAAGGAGATCGCTTTGGCACTCATAGCTCAGCGACTCGCCCGGGGCCAGATCCGCCAGGGGCAACCCGGGAGTTTCGCCGCTCTCACCGCGTCCACAGTCCGGGGCCAACGGATCGGAGACCGAGATCTGGCTCAGGATTTCGCTGCCCGGGTTGGCGATTTCGATACCGAACCGAGCCGAGGTGCCGGCCTCGATCTGGGGCTCCAGGGCGATTTTGCTGAAGGTAACGAGGGGCTCCAGCACCAGCGCCAGAGCACTGTCGGAGGCGCTCACCTGCCCCTCTGCGCCCTGGGCGATCACCGTCGCCTGGTTCAGCAGGTCCAGATCCAGGGGGCCGCTGGAACAGACGTAGGTGAAGGCACCACCGTTGGGCTGCAGATCGGGTATCTCGCCCGTCGCGCGGGCACAATCCGGGCTCAGGGGGTCTTCCACCCGCACTCCGGTCTTCAGATCCTCACCCGGGTTGCTGACGTTTATGGTGAACTGGGCGGACGCCCCAATCGGAACCGACTGCTCGGCAGGCGACTTCTCGATCAGTATCGGCTGGCGCAGGGTCACCAGGGCGCTGGCTGAGGCCGCCACCGGCAGGGCCCCGGCAAAACCGCTGACGCTGACCAGGTTCGTGAAACCCGCATCCAGGGGTCCGCTGGCGCAGGCATAGGAGACCGACGCACCTGGAGCCAGAGCATCAAGCTCGCCGAGGCCGCGTTCGCAACTCGGCGTCAGCGGGTCGGAAACCACGAGTTCGGTCAGGGTGGTGTCCCCCGGGTTGCTCAGGGTGATGGTGAAGCTCGCGGCTTCTCCGAGGTTTACCAACTGGGCCTCCGGCGTCTTGGCGATGCCGACGCTCGGCTGCAGCACGGTTACCAAGGCGGTGGCGGAGGCCGCCACCGGGCCCGCCGGGCTGTCCGCGGTGGCGCTGGCCCGATTGGTCAGGTCGGCAAACAAGGGGCCGCTCTCGCAGCTTTGGGAGACGCTGGCTCCAGGGGCGAGGCTGTCCAAGGCAAAACCGCAGGCCGGAACCAGCGGGTCCTCGACCAGCAGATTGGTCTTTTCCACTGCGCCGGGGTTACTGATGGTCAGCGTAAAGACGGCGCTGTCCCCGGCCAGGATCTCCTGCTCGCTTGGGGTTTTGGTCAGCGCCAGGGGCTGAATCACCTGCACCAGCGCGGTTGCGGAGGCGCTGACCTCCTCCCGCGCAGCGTTGAACGCCAGCACCTGAGCGAGATTCTCCAGGTCCTCGCCAAGGGGGTCGGTGGCGCAGTCGTAGCTCAAGGTCGCCCCGGGAGCCAGGTCGGGCAGGCTGCCCAGTTCCCGTGACGCAGTCCGGCGTCAAATCGTCGAGCACCTGGACGTCGATCAGCGGGCTGTCCCCGGGATTGTGGATACTGATAGTGAAAACGGCAATCTCGCCGGCCAGGATCTGGGTCGCGGCGGCCTGCTTGTCGATCTCCACCTGAGGCGCGATGACCTCCACCAAGGCGCTGGCGCTGGCGCTGACCGGGGGGCCTTCCGGCACGTCCGCGGTGACGGTCGCCTGGTTCTGCAGATCCCCGAACAGCGGCTCACTGCTGCAGTCGTAGGATGTGGAGGCGCCCGGAGCCAGGTCCGGCAACTCGCCGGCCGCGCGGGTGCAGTCCGGGCTCAGCGGATCGCTCACCATCAGGTTGCTCAGCGTAACCAAACCGGAGTTCCGCAGTGCAATCGTGAACGCGGCGGTTTCGCCGACGGTGACCGGGGTGCTCAGAGCGGTCTTGGTGATCTCGATCAGGGCGGCGACATTGCCGAAACTGCAAGTCACCATCTCCCCGGGCGCCAGATCGATCAGGGCCGCCGAGCCCAGACGCTCAGTGCCGCCGCTGGGATCCTCGCAGACCAGGTCCAACAGCACCCAACCCTGCGGCACCGCCTCGGTGACGGTGTAGAGGCCGGCGGGCAGGTCGGCGAAGCTCAGGCTGCCGCCGTCATCCAGGGTAAAGCTGCCATTCTCGTCGATGTCGTGACTGAACTCGAAGCCGGTCCCCCCGGCCGGATCGCTGGTCTTCTCGATCACGATGCCGCCGCGTTGCGCATTGCTGAAGGTGCAGCGCACGGTCTCACCCGCGGCCAGTCCGATCAGCGCGGTGGCGCCATCGCCGCCGCTGTCGCCGCTGGGATCGTCGCAGGAGATCCCGCTCAAGTCCCAACCGGCGGGCACCAGTTCGGTGACGCTGTAGCTGCCCGGCAGCAGGTCGGAGAAGCTCTTGACCTGACCGTCGTCGAGGCTGAAGCCGTTGTCTTCGATATCGCTCGCGAAATCGAAACCGGTCCCGCCTTCGGGTGCGGTGGCCTTCTCGATCAGGATGCTGCCGAGGGCGGTATTGGTGAAGGTGCAGGTCACGGTCTCGCCGGCCCCAAGCACGATGGTAGCCGTGGCGCCGTTGACGCTGCTGTCGGCACTGGGGTCCTGACAGCTCAGGTCGGTCAGGGCCCAATCCGCCGGCACCAATTCAGTCACCGAATAAGTGCCGGGCGCCACCTGCTCGAAGCTCGTGGTCTCGCCGTCGTTCAGACTGAAACCGACGCCTTGGATATCCTCGCTGAAGTCGAAGCCGCTGCCGCCCCCAGGGTTGGTGAGCTTCGCGATAACAATGGTGCCGGTCTCGCCAAAGTAATGGCTGGGATCCGAGTCGGCCACGGGAATATCGCCTTCGGACAGGGCACCGACGCTGCCAAGGTTGGCATACTGGCCGGACTGGGCGATGCCAGATCCGGTGCAGGTCATCTGCTCACCCACGCCCAGGGTCGTGCCGGGGCAAGACACCGCCACGCCCTGATCGTCGCTGACGGCGATCTCCACCAGGCCCACGTCGCCGATGTTGGTGACCAGATAGGTCCAGGAAACGGCATCCCCCGCCGGAATGACCGGACCCGGCGCAGCGTCCGCATTCTCTCCGTTGGTGAACTTCTCCAGGTCGATGGCGGCGTTCTCGCCGAAATAGTGGCTGGGGTCGGAAGCCTCCACGCGGGTGCTGTCCGGCAACTCGGCGGTGACCTGCCCAAGATTGGCGTACTGCCCGGTCACGGCGGTGCCCGAACCGGTGCAGGTCATGGACGCGCCGGGTGCAAGGCTGTCGGCCGGGCAGCTTACCGCCACCCCCTGATCGTCGCTCACGCTGACATTGGCAACTGCAACACTGGCCAGATTGGTAACCTGATAGGTCCAGCTGATGTCGGACCCCACCAGAACTGAGGGACCGGGCGCGACATCCGCGTCCTCCCCGTTGGTGGCCTTCTCCAGCACCAGGGGCTGGCCGAAATAATGGCTGGGGTCGGAGGCGCTGAGGCTCAGCCCATCGGTCGGCTCGCCGCCACCCGGCGGGATCTCGCCGCCCGGCAGGGTCGCAGTGACCGTACCCAGATTGGCGTACTGGCCTGCCTGCACCACACCGCTGGCGCTGCAGGTCATGGACTCGCCGGCGGCCAGCAGCGTCTGCGGGCAATCCACCAGGACACCCTGGTCGTCGCTGACGCTGACATTGCTCAGGGTCTCGCTGCCCAGGTTGCTGATCTCATAGGTCCAGGTGACCGCGGCGCCCACCGTGAGGCTGGGCCCCGGGGCGATGTCCGCGTCCTCGCCGTTGGTCAGCTTCTCGATGCGCAACACCTGGCCGAAGTAGTGGCTGGGATCTGCCGCCTCGAGCAGGGTCTCATCCGGGCTCAGGGCAGTGGCACTGCCCAGGTTGGCATACTGGCCGGCCTCTACCGTCCCCTGACCGCTGCAGGTCATGGTCTGCCCCGGATCAAGCGTCGTAGCAGGACAGCTCACCGCTACGCCTTGATCGTCCACCACGCTGACATTCGAAAGCAGCTCGGAGCCCAGGTTGGTGACCAGATATTCCCAGGTCACCGGGGCCCCAATTTCAAGGAAGGGCCCAGGCGCGGTATCGGCGTCGATGCCGTTGGTGGTCTTTTCCAACTGCAGCACCTGGCCGAAGTAATGGCTAGGGTCGGCGGCGACCACGCTGCCGCCTCCAGGCAACTGGGCGCTGACGCTGCCGACGTTGGCGTACTGACCAGGCTCGGCAATTCCGCTGGCGGTGCAGATCATGATGCCTCGCGGCGCCAGATCGGTCGCCGGACAATCGACCGCCAACCCCTGATCGTCGCTGACCAGGATGCCGGTCAGCGCCTCGGGTCCCGGGTTGCTGATGGTGTAGATCCATTGCACCGGCGTGCCCACCGGCAGCACCGGTCCAGGCGCGGTATCGGCATCCTCGCCATTGGTGGTCTTTTCGATCTGCACCACTTGTCCGAAGTAATGACTGGGATCGCTTGCCAGTACCTGGCTCCCGGCAGGGGTCTGGGCGCTGGCGATACCGACATTGGCGTACTGGCCGGGCTCCGCAAAGCCGGTGGCCGTGCAGGTCATACTCTCGCTCGGCGCCAGCTGCGTCTGGGGACAGACAACGGCTAAGCCCTGATCGTCGCTGACGGTCACTTGGTCCAGGGTCTCGCTGCCCGTGTTGCTCACCTGATAGCTCCAGGTCACCGGATCTCCGACCGCCAGCACGGGACCGGGGGCAAGGTCCGCGTCCTCGCCGTTGGTCAGCTTCTCCAGCGCCAACACCTGCTCGGTGACGCCGAAGTAGTGGCTGGGATCGGCGTTGGTTACCACCTGCTCAAGGAACAGCAGACCGCTGGCGATCGCCAGGTTGCTGTAGGAACCGGCCATCACCACCCCTTGGGCGGCGCAAAGCATGGTTTCGCCCGGTGCCAGGGAGGTCTGGGGACAGTCGATCACGCCAACCTGATCGTCGGTGACCAGGATGTCGGTCAAGGTTTCGATGCCGGTATTGCTGACCTGGTAGGTCCAGCTCACCGTGTCGCCCACCACCAGGGTCGGTCCCGGCGGCAGGTCGGCGTCGAAGCCGTTGGTGGCCTTTTCGACCTTGATCGCACCGGCATACTCGTTGGTGAAGCTACAGCTCACGGTTTCGCCGGGATCGAGGTTTATGGCCACGCTGCGGGTCGGAAGCACGATCTCCGAGGGCAATCCCCCGCCATCGCTGTCGGTGCAGGTCAAGCCGGTCAGGGCGTAACCGAGTCCGCTCGGGTCGTCCTCGACCACCAGGTAGCTGCCCGGAGAGACATTGTCGAAGACCATGGACTCGGCATGATCGAGCACGAAGCTGCCCGGCTCCACGATATCGTCGCTGAAGCCGAACCCGACACCGCCGCTCGGCTCGGTGGACTTGCTGATAACGATGCTGCCCTGCTGGACGTTGGTGAAGGTACACCGCACCGTCTCGCCGGGCTCGACATTGAAGGTCACAGTGGCCGTTCCCAGGTCGCCGCCGCTGTCGGTGTCGTCGCAGGAGATGCCGCTCAGGTCCCAGCCCGCCGGCACCGTCTCGGTCGACGTATAGCTGCCGGGTGCTAGACCGCTAACGGTGATGGTGCCACCGTCGGCGATCGTGCCGGCCGCGTCGCCGGTGAAGTCGAAGCTGTCGGGGGCGCCGTCCGGCAGGGTCTGCTTCTCCACCACAATGGAGCCCTGCTGGGTATTGGTGAAGGTGCATTTCACGGTCTCGCCCGGTTCCACGTTGAAGGTTGCGGTGGCCGTTCCAAGATCGCCGCTGCTGTTGGCTGTCGTCGCAGCTGATGTCTGTCAGATCCCAACCAGACAGGGCTGCTTCGGTGCTGGTATAGGTGCCGGGCACCAAGTTGGAGACGGAAATCGTGCCGCCGTCGGCAATCGTGCCCACCGCATCGCCGCTGAAGCCGAAGCTGTCGGGGGCGCCGTCCGGCAGGGTCTGCTTCTCCACCACAATGCCGCCCTGCTGGGTATCGGTGAACACACAGGTCACCGTCTCGCCGGGCTCTACCTGGAAGGTCGCGGTGGCGGTGCCGACATCGCCGCTGCTGTTGCTGTCGTCGCAGGCGATCCCGGTCAGGTCCCAGCCCGCCGGCACCGCCTCGGTGCTGGTATAGGTCCCGGGCGCCAACCCGCTGACGACGATCTGCCCGCCGTCGCCGATGCTGCCGCTGGCGTCGCCGCTGAAACTGAAACTGGCCGGGGAACCGTCCGGCAGGGTCTGCTTCTCGACCACGATGGCGCCCTGCTGGGTGTTGGTAAAGGTGCAGGTCACCGTCTCGCCGGGGGCCAAGTCGATGCTGGCCGTGGCACCGTCGGTGGTCGTGCCGCCGCTGGCATCGACGCAACTGAGGTTGCTCAGATCCCAGCCTGCCGGCACTGTCTCGCTGACGGTATAGCTCCCGGGAAGCAGGTCGCTGAAGGTCTGAGACTGCCCGTCATCGAGGCTGAAACTATTGGGTTCGACGATATTGTCGCTGAACGCGAAACCCGCAGCACCGGCCGGCTCGGTGACCTTTTCGATCACGATGCTGCCGCGCTGGGTATTGGTATAGGTGCAGGTGACGGTTTCGCCGACCGCGAGTTCGATATCGGCCGTAGCGCCCATGGTGATGCTGTCCTCGGTGGGATCGGAGCAAGTCAGATCCGTCAAATCCCAGCCTGCCGGCACGATCTCCGTAACTGAATAGCTGCCCGGGTACAGGCCGTCGAACCGCTGCTCCTGACCGTCATCCAGGGTGAAGCCGGCGGCGTCGAGGCTGCTGGTAAAGGCGAAACCGGTGGCGCCTGCCGGTGCGGTGTCTTTGACAATGACGATACTGGCCGGGGCCAGTACCTCGAGATCGGCGCTGGCCGGGTTGCTGTAGGGGAGTCCCGACACCAGCAATTCGCTGGTGATGTTGGGGTAGGTCCCCGGAGCGGCCTCCGCGGGCAGTTGCAGGTCGACGCTGAAGGTACACGAGCCCCCCGGAAGCAAGCTACCCCCGCTCAGGGTAAGGAACGAGTCACCTGCCAATTGGGAACCGGAGCCGCAAACGTCAGCCATCGGCAGACCGATCGCAACCAGGCCCGGCATCACCGCGTTCAGGTCGTCGCTGAAACCCATAGCGGAGACCGGGTTGGAGGCATCGAGGTTCTGAATGCTGAAGCTCAGGGTTACGACGTCGCCGGGCACCACGGGGCGGTCGAAGGACTTGGAGAAGGCCAGGAAATCGATCAGCAATTCGTCAATGGCGGGGGCGCCGGTGACCGCAAAATTGCCGATCTGGCCGGTCACCTCACTGGTGGTGTTGATGACCGAAGTCCCCAGAGGCACATCCGCGGGTACCATCAGTGTTGCGCTGAATGAGCAGGAGCCACCCGGAGCCAGGCTGGCGCCGGTCAAGCTGATCGTATCGGTACCGCTCAGCGTGCCGCCGCAGGCGGCTATCGGCAGGCCGATGGCCGACCAGACCGCTCAAGGCCGCACCCAGATCGTCGGTGAACGCGATATCGCTGATCGTCTCGACAGCATCCAGATTGTTGAGGGTGAATTCGATGGTGACGGTACCGCCCGGGGTCGCCGGATCGTCGGTGAATTCCTTACTCAGCAGCAGCAGGCTGGAGTTGACCGTCAGCGCATCGATCGCCGGTGGCAAGGCGAGCTGAGTTGCGCCGACGGTGGCAATAACATTGCTCGTGGTGTTCGTGTAGACGCCGTCATCAGCGTTGGCGGGAACCTCGACCGTCACGTCGAAGGAACAGGGAGGGTCCCCGGCAGCCAGGCTGCCGCCGCTGAAGGTGAGCGAGCTGGTTCCGCTGAGCGTGCCGCCGCAGGCCGTAATCGGCAGGCCCGTGGCCGCCAGACCGTTCAAGGCCGCATCCAGATCGTCGAAAAAGATGATGCCGGTCGCGTCATCGGTGGGGTGCGCATTCTCCAAGGTAAAGCGCAGGGTCGCGGTCTCGCCGGGCAGCACCGGGTCGTCGATGAATTCCTTGGTGAGGGTCAGGCCGGCGATGTCGAGGTCGTCGCTGGCGGCATTGCCGGTCGCCGTCACTCCGAGTACCGTGGCGACCACGCCAGAGGTAGTGTTCGGTAACTGCCAGCCGCTGCCGGATCGGGCACCTGCAGGGTGACGCTGAAGCTGCAAGTCTCCCCTGGTGCCAGGGTGGTGGCGCTGAAGTTCAACGCGGTGTCCATGGCCGTTCCGTCCAGCGAGCCGTTGCCGGGGCCACAGAGATCGGTCATCGGCAGGCCGGTCGCGGTGAGGCCGGGGAGGACGGCGGCGAGGTCATCGGTGAAGGTGATCGCGGTGGCGTCCCCGGGGGCGAATTCGTCGTGGCTGAGGGTGAATTCGAGAGTGACGGTGGCCCCCGGCAACGCGGGATCGTCGGTAAACGCCTTGGTGAGCCTGGGTGCCGCGACCACCTCCAGATCGTCGCTGGCCGGTAGCCCCGAGATCGGTTCCAGGCATCCATCGTCGCAGGTGTCGATCTCACCGGAGATATCGCCGGTGGTGTTAGTGTAGATGCCTGCCGGCATCCCCGCGGGGATATCGATCGTGACCGAGAATGTGCAGCTGTCCCCGGCTGAACCCGCCGCTGCCAGACTCCCCTCCGTCATCTGTAGGCCCTGCCTGTCCGTTCCGAGACTGACCAGTGCCATTGAGGACGAAGGCCCGCAGAAACCAGCCGCAGGCAGGGTCACGGAGACGGGAAACGGGAGGAAGCTGGTGAGTTCGTCGACGAAGGCGATTTCATCGAGACTCAAGTCCGGGTTGGTGTTGGTAACCGTGAACTCCAGGGTCACCGTACCTCCGGCGCCCACCGGATCGCCGAGGAATTCTTTTGTGAGAATCGGCACCGCCTGCACCCGGAGGATGTCGGTGGCGGTATTGGCCACCACCGGCGTGCCGTCGATCAGGGCGGTGAGCGGATCGGTGGTATTCGTGAACCCGCCTGCGGCCGCGCCCGCCGGCACCAGCAGCGGGACGCCGAAGCTGCAGGAGGCCCCCGGCGCCAGGGTGCCGGCATCCAGGCTGAGCACCCCGGCTGTGAAGTCGAGGGCGGAACCGGTGCCGCAGGGCAAGGTGGGCAGGGGGCCGTCCGGGGCCAACCCCGCCAGCACCACCTCCAGATCGTCATTGAAAGCGATATCCGTGGCGGTGCCGTCCCGCGACAGGTTGGTGACCGTGAACTCCAGGGTCACGGTGCCGCCCGGCGGGACCGGATCGTCGACGAACGACTTGACCAGATACTCCCGCGGCACCTCGAGCAAGGCGGAGGCGAAGCCGGCCGATCCAGAGGGGGGAATCAAGAGTTCACCGGTGATGTTCTCGAACGCGCCCGTGGCATTGGTGGTGACATCGACAGTGACCGTGCAACTGGCTCCGGCGGGCAGGGCCGGAAAAGACGGTAAAAAGCCGTTCGCGAACAGAGAAACCAAGCCGGTTCCGGAGACGGCGGTAAGCGTCGGCGGGAACTGCGGATTGCCGCAGTCGGTCGCGGCATTGGACGGGGTCGCGACAACCATCCCGGCCGGTAGGTTATCGGTGAAGCTGAAGCTGCCCAGACCTTCCGGGTTGGCCGTATTGTCGACGGTCAAAGTCAACTGGCTGGTGCCGCCGAGGGGAATGGAACCGGGCGCGAAGGTCTTTCTGAATCCCGGCAGCGCCTCACTGACAGTCAAATCGGCGCTGGCATTGAACTCTGTTCCTCCGCCTTCCCAAGTGAGCTCGAATATGCTGTTGGTATGGGTGCCGACGACCGCACTGGTAACATCGACCGAGAGCTGGCAACTGCCGTCAACGGGCAGTTGGCCGCCGGAGAACTCGATCCTGGCGCCACCGTCCGGCGCGGTGACCACCGCGCCCGTGCAGTCGGTCCGGGCATTGGCCGGGCTGGCCAGAAAGACATCCGACGGCAGGTCGTCGGTAAACGTCAGTCCGCGTACCGGAGGCGGATCCGGATTGGTTTGGTCGTCAGATAGGTTGTCGAGCTGAATCACCAGGGTGCTGGCTACTCCCCGGACCGATGCTCGCGGGCACGAAGGATTTCAGCAGGCCGGGATCGGCGAGGCCTGCCCCCGGCAGGAGCAGGGCCAGCGCCGCCAGGTGCCTGGCCAGCCGCCCCGGTTTGCGGGTGGAGCGGATAAACAAAGGCGGAGCCCGAGCAAGCGGCAAGCAATCATCGGCGGTTCCCGGCGGCAAAAGGGGGATTCGAAAACGCCCGCCAGGCTCTAGTTCATTTCGGCCTTTTCTCCGCACTCGGAGCACGCGGAGCATGGACGAAGTGTAACACCGAATCGCCGAACTGCCAGAGGGCACGACTATGGTTGCGGGCACGCCGCGCTGCGGGCCGCGCCGAACAGTCGAAATTCGCCGCGGAATTCCCTCGGCCTCAGACCCGCTCGGCGCGTATCCGGGCCTCCACCGCTTCCAGGGAATCGTGGCGCACATCCTTGGCGGTGACCAGGAAAATCACGTAACCGCCGATGTTCTTGGCATAGCCGCCGATGCGCTCCAGTGCCCGCAGGGCCAGTACCACGTCGATGACGTGACCGACGCTGCGGGCGTCTTCCATCAGGAAGGTGGATTGGCGGCGCAGGGCGGAGCGGAACTCGGCCTCCAGTTCCAGATCCTTGCGCATCACCGCCAGGGCCAGGTCCAGGTCCAGTTGGTCGAAGGCCTCGACCGCCTCGGCCACCATCGGTCCGACGTAGTCGGCCATGGCGACGATATCGCGCAGGATCTGAGCGTTGGGCGGACTGGCGTCGTTGTCGTAGAAGTGCACCGTGAGCTGGGCGATCTTGCGCGCCTGGTCCCCTACCCGCTCCAGGTCCCGCACCATGTGGTTGACGGTGATCAGCTCGCGCAGGTCCCGGGCCATGGGGTGGCGGGTGGCGAGCAGTTTGACCAGTTCCTCCTCGGCCTGGATGTCGAGCTGGTTGATCTCCCGGTCGCGATCGACGACCTTGCGCGCGGCCTCCGGGTCCTCGTTCTTCAGGGTGGCGACCGCCTGCTCGATCTGAGATACAACGCCACGCCCCAGCTCCAGCACCAGCCCGTGTAGGCGAGTCATCTCGCCGTCGAAGCGCTTGACGGTGTGCCCTTCGGTCATACGATTCATCTGGTCTCCCTCGGGATCAGCCGAAACGGCCGGTTATGTAGTCTTCCGTCAGCTGGTGCTGGGGATTGGTGAAGATTCGGTCGGTATCGCCGATTTCGATCAGGTAACCCAGGTGGAAATAGGCGGTGCGCTGGGATACCCGGGCCGCCTGCTGCATCGAGTGGGTGACGATGGCGATGCTGTACTGCTCGCGCAACTCGTCGATCAACTCCTCGATCTTAGCGGTGGCGATGGGATCCAGGGCCGAGCAGGGCTCGTCCATCAGAATCACCTCCGGATTCACCGCGATGGTGCGGGCGATACACAGTCGCTGCTGCTGGCCGCCGGAAAGGCCGGTCCCAGGCTGGTCCAGCCGGTCGGCTACCTCGTCCCACAAGCCGGCCCGGCGCAGGGAGCTTTCGACCATGGCGTCGAGATCCTGCTTGTCGTGGGCCAGGCCGTGAATGCGGGGACCGTAGGCGACGTTCTCGTAGATCGACTTGGGAAACGGGTTCGGCTTCTGAAACACCATGCCGACCTGGGCCCGCAGGGGCACCACGTCCAGGGACTTGTCGTAGATGTCCTGTCCGTCGAGGTGGATCTCGCCGTTCACCCGGCAGCCGTCAACGGTGTCGTTCATCCGGTTCAAGCAGCGCAGGAAGGTGGACTTGCCACAGCCGGAGGGCCCGATCATGGACAGCACCTCGTTGCGGCCCAAGTCCAGGCTGACGTCCATGATCGCCTGCTTGGCACCGTAGAAGACGTTGACGCCGCGGCAGGTCATCCGCGGGTCTTCGACGGTGAAGACTCCGACCGTCTCGCGCTGCTCGCGGCTTACCGAAGCCGTGGATTGGTTCGCCTCCGGCTCGACCACGCCCGCTTGCGGGGGCAGGTTGACGCCCTCTCGATTCGAATCGACTGCTATTTCCATCTTCTATACCTCTCAGATCAAGTGCTTTACCAGCGCCGCTCGAACTTTTTGCGCAACCATACGGCGACCGCGTTCATGGTGATGAGGAAGCTCAGCAGGACCAGAATCGCCCCTGAGGTCTTCTCGACGAAGGCGCGCTCCGGGCTGTCCGCCCACAGGTAGATCTGCACCGGCAGTACCGTAGAGGGGTCGGTGAAACCGCCGGGGATATCCACGATAAAGGCCACCATACCGATCATCAGCAGCGGGGCGGTCTCACCGAGGGCCTGGGCCATGCCGATAATGGTGCCGGTGAGCATCCCCGGCAGGGCCAGGGGCAGCACGTGGTCGGTGACCATCTGCATCTTCGAGGCACCGACACCGAGGGCCGCCTCGCGGATCGACGGCGGCACCGATTTCAGCGCGGTGCGGCTGGCGATAATGATGGTGGGCAGTGTCATCAGAGCCAGAACCAGACCGCCTACCAGCGCCGCCGAGCGCGGCATGCCGAAGACATTGAGGAACACCGCCAGGCCGAGCAGGCCGAAGACGATGGAGGGCACCGCCGCCAGGTTGTTGATATTGACCTCGATCAGGTCGGTCCAGCGGTTCTTGGGGGCGAACTCCTCCAGATAGACCGCGGTGGCCACGCCGATCGGGAAGGACAGCAGCAAGGTCACGGTCAGCGTCAGAAAGGATCCGACCACCGCGCCCCAGATGCCGGCCAGTTCCGGGTCGCGTGAATCGCCGGTGGTGAAGAAGGTGGTATTGAACCGGGTCTCCAGGCGCCCAGCCTCCTCTAGACGGTCGATCCAGCCGATCTCCAGGTCCGACACCGGCCGGGTCGTCTCCGGCGTATCGCGGTCGATCTTGCCCTTGTAGAACTGGTCCACCTCGTCATCGGCCGGGAACCAGACGCGCAGGGCCTTGCCGATCAGTTCCGGGTTGGCCATCACCCGCTCTCGCAGCTCGAAGGCGGCATCGCCGCTGACCAGCCGGTAGAGCTTGCGCTTGTCGCCCCGGCCGCGTACTTCCGGAAACATATCGCGTAACGAGGACTTGACCAGACTCGAGTAGTCCGCGGCACTAAGAACCTCCAGGTTGCGCACGCCGTTGGGGTCGATCAGGTCCTCCTCGAAGTGGATGTCCAACCCTACATAGGTCTGCACGAAGGCCGTATAGCCCTTGCTGACGATGTCGATAAACAGGGCCACGAGAAAGAACAGGCCGAGACTGATCGCGACGATTCCAACCATGCGGAACCGGCGCTCCGCCCGATAGCGCCTGGGCAAGGTCTGCTGGACCTTCTCGAGTACGCCGGCCGAGGCGTTGGGGTTTGAGTTATTCATACTGCTCCCGATACTTGCGCACTACGTGCAAGGCGATCACGTTGAGGATCAGGGTGAGCACGAACAGCACCAGCCCGAGGGCAAAGGCGGACAGGGTCTTGGCGCTGTCGAACTCCTGGTCGCCGGTGAGCAGGGTCACGATCTGCACCGTCACCGTGGTCACCGCCTCCAGGGGGTTGAAGCTGAGGTTGGCCGCCAGCCCCGCCGCCATCACCACGATCATGGTCTCGCCGATGGCGCGGGATACCGCCAGCAGCAGGCCGCCGACGATGCCCGGCAGGGCCGCCGGCAGGATCACCCGCGCACCGTCTCCGAGCGGGTGGCGCCGAGGGCGTAGGAGCCGTCGCGCATGGCCTGGGGTACGGCGTTGATGACGTCGTCGGAAAGCGAGGAGACGAAGGGAATGATCATGATCCCCATTACCAGCCCGGCCGCCAGGGCGCTCTCCGAAGCCACCTCCAGACCGATCGCCTCACCGATATCGCGCACCGTCGGGGCCACCGTCAGGGCGGCGAAAAAGCCGTAGACCACGGTGGGGATGCCGGCCAGGATCTCCAACAGCGGCTTGGCCACTGCCCGCAGGCGGCG
The DNA here is from genome assembly GCA_963753615.1 of uncultured Gammaproteobacteria bacterium. Lineage (GTDB taxonomy): Bacteria > Pseudomonadota > Gammaproteobacteria > Chromatiales > Chromatiaceae > CAVWCW01. The sequence continues at coordinate 69,491 of CAVWCW010000021.1, read as the reverse complement.
GTCGGCGTACTCGGAGAGATAGATCGCCGACATCAGGCCGATGGGCGCGGCCACCAGCATGGCCAGCAGCGAGATCAGGAAGGTGCCGGCGAACAGGGGCACCGCCCCGAAGGCGCCGGAGGAGCCCACCTGATCCGCGCGCATGGCGGTCTGCGGGCTCCAGTCCAGGCCGAACAGAAACTCGCTGACCGGCACCATTTCGAAAAAGCGGATGGACTCGAACAGGACCGACACCACGATTCCGACGGTGGTCAGGATCGCGATGGTGGAGCAAAGGAACATGAACGCCAGAATCGCCCGTTCCACCCCGTTGCGGGCACGGCGACCGCCGCGAATGGCGCGAAACGCATAGATTCCGCCGGCCATCGCCAGCAGCAGCACCACCCAAGCGCGCAGGAACTGGCTCCGGTCCAGCAGTCGGGCGTAGTGGTCGGCGGCGGCCTGCATCTGCGGCGTCACCTCGCCGGAGACGATATTGCCGCTCACCAGATTTTGGATATCGTTGATCACCAGGCCGAGCCGCCCGTCGGGCAGGGCCTGGATCTCGGCGGGCAATTCCGACACCACCATGCGGGTGATGACGCTATCTTGCAGCACCCCCCAGACGAACAGCACCAGCACCGCGGGCACCAGGGCCCAGATCCCGGTCATGTAACCGTGGTACTTCGGCAGCGAGTGCAGGCTGCTGAGTTCCCCCCGGACCACCGCCACCGAACGGCGCACGCCGACCTGGTAGGCGGCGACGGCGGCAACCACGAGGATGATGAGTAAGGTAGTGCTATGCATGGGATCTCGCTCGCTTGCCCGAAAAACACCAGCGGGGCCCGAGCGGGCCCCGCTATCTCACCTGGCGCGCTCGAGACCTTAGAGTTCCAGCGGCTGCAGGGCCTTGACCGCGGCAACCACCTTGCCGCGCTCGTCGCTCGGCATCGGGATCAGGCCGCGCTCGGACAGGTAGCCTTCTTCGCCGGTAGCCTTGTCGCTCATGAACTCGGCCAGGTACTCCGGCATGCCCGGAATCACGCCGACGTGGGCCTTTTTGACGTAGAAGAACAAGGGACGCGACAGCGGGTACTTACCATCGGCGATGGTGTCGAACTCCGGGGCCACACCGTCGATCAGGGCACCCTGGACCTTGTCGGTGTTCTGGTCCAGGAAGCTGAAGCCGAAGATGCCGAAGGCGGAGGGGTTGGCATCGAGCTTCTGCACGATCAGATTATCGTTCTCGCCGGCGTCGATATAGGCGCCGTCCTCGCGCACGGTGTGGCAGATCGTCTTGTACTGCTGCTTGTCCTGCTTCTTGATTGCCGCGATCCAGTCGAACTTCTTACAGCCGCCTTCCATCCCCAACTCGACGAAGGCGTCCCGGGTGCCCGAAGTCGGGGGCGGACCCAATACCTCGATACGGGTGTCGGGCAGGGCCGGGTTGACGTCCCTCCAGGTCTTGTAGGGGTTGTCCACCAACGTCTCCGAACCGTCGGGGTTCGGCACCTGCTTGGCGAGGGCAAGGAACAGGTCCTTGCGGGTCAGGCTATAGCCGTCGGTCTTCTTGGAGTTGGCCACGGCGATGCCGTCGTAGCCGATCTTGACCTCGACGATCTCCTTCACGCCGTTGCCGTCGCACAACTCGACTTCCGAGGACTTGATGCGGCGCGAGGCGTTGGTGATGTCCGGGTGCTCGACACCGACACCGGCGCAAAACAACTTCAGTCCCCCACCGGAGCCGGTGGACTCGATTTTGGGGGTCTTGAACGAACTGGTCTTGCCGAACCGCTCGGCCACCACCGCGGCGAAGGGATAGACGGTAGAGGAACCGACGATGCTGATGTAATCGCGGGCGGCGACGGTGCCGGCGGCACCCAGCATGGTGGAAGCCAGGACGGCGACTAGGACTTTCTTCATTGCGCAAACCTCCAGGGTTTTAGGCTCACAGGAAACGGGTTTCGAACCGGCCCGCAGGGGGGCGTAGTTGGGGATTACCCGAAGTATGAGCGGGAACCGTGAAGGGGTTTTGTATTGCCGATGAATGCTGGGTGAAGGAAATACTGCCGAATTGTTGCGGGGCCGGGGGCGGCCTCGCCGGCTTCAGGCGGCGGACTTGACCAACAGGCGCAGGGGTAAGTGGCAGGTGAAAGTGCTGCCCACGCCGGGCTCGCTCTCGATCTCCAGGTAGCCGCCTAGCCGCCCCAGCACGTGTTTGACGATGGCCAATCCCAGCCCGGTGCCCCCGGTCTCCCGCGATCTGGCCTTGTCGACCCGGTAGAAGCGTTCGGTCAGACGCGGAATGTGCTTGGCGTCGACGCCTATACCGTTGTCGCTCACCGCGAAGTAGGCACCCTGACCGTCTATCCACCAGCGCAGGCGGATCTCGCCCCCATTCGGGCTATAGCGCACGGCGTTGGAGACCAAATTGGAGAAGGCGCTGTGTACCTCCTCCGGGTTGGCGTAAAGGGAAAAGCCGGGCTGGCAGTCCAGGAGGATACGGTGCCGACGCTCCCCGCTCAGGATCTCGCCCTCTTCCTTCACAGAATCGAGCAGCTGCGAGAGGTCGATGAACTGGCGCTCAAGGGCGCGGTCCCCCGACTCCATGGTGGACAGCGTCAACATGTCCTCGACAATGCCGCGGATGCGAACCGCCTGCTGGTACATCTGACTAATCGGACGACTCCAGGTCCCTTGACCCACCTCGGCGTCCTGCATGGTCTCCAAGTAGCCGAGAATCACCGTAAGGGGATTGCGCAGTTCATGGGAGGTATTGGCCACGAAGTCGCGGCGGATCTGCTCCAGCTGGGAAACTCTGGTGACGTCCCGGACCTGCAACAGCACTCGCTTGCCGCGTCCGTAGGGCACCATGCGTGCGGCTAACCGCAGGTTTGGATCCACGGGCGAGACGATCTCCACCGGTGTTTCGAAATCGCCCGCGTCCAGATACTCCTGCCACTCCGCACCGGAAAGGATCTCCCCCACCGGGCGCCCGGTATCCCGCGCCGCCCGCAGACCGAGCAGGCGCACTGCCTCGGCGTTCCACCACTCCGCCCGGTGGCGCTTGTCCAGCAGCACCGCCGCCTCGGGAAGGGCCGTCATGGCCTCCTGCAGACCCTTGAGCAAGCGCGCCAGCTTGCGCTTCTGCTTACGGTTGTACCGTTCCACCTCGAGCACGAACTCGATCACCGAGCCGCCCCCCCCGGACACCCGAGGCGGTGGACCGTCACGGCCCGATGCGACCCAGCGCTGGATACGATACAACTGCGACTGCTGCCTGATCAGCAGGGCCGCCAAGGCCAGGGCCAGACCGGCCAGGGAATTACCCAAGGCAAAGCCCAACCCCAGTCCCAGCAGCGCCAGGGCGACGTGCAGAACGAACTCTTTGCGCCAGGACCCGGCCACCGGGATACCGCGCACCTAGATTCGGTCGGAAAAGCGGTAACCCGAGCCTCGCACGGTCTGAACCAAGCGGTCGTAGCCCTGGGTCTCCAGGGCCTTGCGCAGACGCCGGATGTGCACGTCCACCGTACGCTCTTCGACGTAGACGTTGAACCCCCATACTTGATCCAGAATCTGGGACCGCGAGTAGACCCGCTCCGGGTGGGTTATGAGAAAGTGCAGCAAGCGGAACTCGGTGGGCCCGAGGTCGATCTCGCTCTCGTCGGCGACCACGCGGTGGCTGACCGGATCCAGGCTCAGGCCATTAACCTGCACCTTTTCCTCACCGTGCAGCACCGAGACCCGCCGCAATACCGCCTTGACGCGGGCCAACAGCTCGCGGGGCGAAAACGGCTTGGTCACATAGTCGTCCGCGCCCACCTCCAGCCCCTTGACCTTGTCGTCCTCCTCGACCCGGGCGGTCAGCATGATGATCGGCAGGTTGCGAGTCTCGGGACGCTGTTTCAGGTCGCGGGCGAAATCCACCCCGCTCTGACCCGGTAGCATCCAGTCCAGCACCAACAGGTCGGGGCTGTTCTCGGTGATCTCCCGGTCCGCCTGGATCGCGTCTTCCGCCTCGATTACCGTCATTCCGTTCTGCTTGAGCAAAAACCGGAGCATCTCGCGCACCGGGGGCTCGTCTTCTACGATCAGTATCTTTGCGCTGGCCATTGAATCGGTCATCCTGCGGCGGAAAGCTTCCGCACGCTCTTGATTTGAATTGACTATTTGACCCAATGGGTGTGACAGGAGAATGACACCCCCCGCAACCGGGTCGGCATCAAAGGCCCGCGACCAGGGGCGCCCGGATCGTGTCGCGCCGGCACACCGCCATCAAACCCTGTTGCGGCTCCAGGAACATCACCCCGAGGCCGCTTGGGCCGGCGTGAATCACCAGGCAATCGATGGCCCATTCGCGTTCCAGGGTGCGGAATTCCAACTGTACCAAGGTGCCCTTGGGGATGCGCAGGCGTCGGGTAGACAGATACATGCCCTCGGGCGAAAGGTTCGCGGCCCGGGCCGGAAACGCCCGGTGCGCCCGGTAACGGACACCGGCGGAGAAATCGATCGCAACCCGCTCGGTGTATCTGCGTTCTACGCCCATGCCCTGCTCTCCTCTGTCCTGTTCTAGAAATCCTGCTGTGGTGCGGGAGAATAGGAGGCCGGGAGGACGGCTTGACGACAATGCGTTGAAGAAATCGTGACAGCACGCGCCGGCGGCCGGGGCCTACCTCGACCGGAAGTAGCGGAGAGCAATCGAAGGGACGGCCCATCCTTGGGCCGAGGGGAAGCCGGATTCCTCGCTGTCTAGACGCCGAGCAGCTGGCGGGACTCTGCTGCGCCGGCCCCAGCGGCGGGCAGGTCGGCTGCTACCCGTTGCACCGGTATGCGGCTATTACGGCTCAGCCAGTCGCCTACCGAGCCCTGGATCACATTCATCAAGGCGCTGCGTCCCGGGGCACTGTCACCCACCAGAATCTGTTGTGCGCCCCGGATCTTCGCCACTTCGAGGATGCGATGGTCGGGCACACCGGGCACCAACACGCGCTCTGCCCCGGCGATCGCCGGCCACTGGGGGTACCTGGCGATCATTTGCGCCATGAAGCAGTCGAGCATTTCGGCGGCGATATCAGTAATCGGGCGCACGTCGTCGGGGCGGCGAGATTTGCAGTAAAAGCCGGGGTACTTCCCGCTCTCATGCACGACGTGCAAGATCAGCAGAGGTGCGCGGGCGGCCTCGGCACGGCGGGCCCCGGCCACCAACGCTGCCTCGCAGGCCGGAGTGAAATCCACGGCGACCAACAGCGGGCGGCCGGGGGCGAGTTCGGTTGCGGCTTCCAATGACATGTTGAAATTCCCCTTTTTGTGATTGGGACGTCTCAACAGTCTGGCGCTAGATTGTTGCACTGCCATGACAATTTCACCGACGGCTTCCGACCGCGATGCGTTCAGCCCGCTGCAGCGAACCGCGGCGGGCCGGAAGCGGCCGCAATTTCCGAGCACAATCGCTGCTGGGTCTCCACAAACAGCAAGCCGATACCCGGGCTGTCGCTATGCACCACCAAGGCCTCGATCTGCCAATCCCTTCCGCCGGCGGCCAATTGCAGCGACACCAGTATTCCGCTGGGCACCTGCGGACCCTCGCCGCTCAAGTACATGCCTTCGGAAGAGAGGTTGCGAGCGCGAGTGGAGATCCTCGCCTGCTCTCGGTAATTTACCCTGACCGGTAGATTCACCGGCATGCGCCGCGTATATCGTCGTTCTACGCTCATAAGGCTCCCCCTGTTGCTTTCCTTTGTCGACAGTCCATCGGCCCCGAAACGGGGGCCTGCGGCTCGTCGGTAAGGAAACTATAGCAATCGGCGGGAGCCCGACTGAGACCTGGCTCACGAATCAGGCAGCCCCCTCGAAGCGCTGGAGGTCGACCTCGACCTCGATCTCCTTCAACAGCAGCGATTGATGGGTCATGCCCTTGGGCTTCGGCAGCCCCATCAAATGCAGCACGGTGGGGGCGATATTGGCCAGACCACCGCCGCAGCTGAGCTGCCAGGTGCTGCTGTCGATGATCATGCAGGGCACCGGATAGGAGGTGTGCTGGGTGTGGGGAGCATCGGTGGTGGGGTCCACCAGTTCCTCGCAGTTACCGTGATCGGCCGTCAGGATCACCGAATAGTCGGCCGCCACCGCCGCTTCCAGCAGCCGTCCCACCTCCCGATCCAGGGACTCCACCGCGGCGATCACCGCCGAGCGCACGGCGGTATGCCCCACCATGTCGCCATTGGCGAAATTGACCAGAATGAAGGCGTACTCGTCTCGACCGATTGCCTCGATCACCTCGTCCGCCACCCGCCGGGCGCTCATCTCCGGCGCCAGGTCATAAGTGGCGACCTTTGGCGAGGGCACCATCACACGATCCTCTCCGGGCCATGGCTCGCGCCGGCCGCCGTTGAAAAAGTAGGTGACATGGGCGTACTTCTCGGTCTCTGCGCAATGCAACTGGTGCAGCCCCGCCGCGTTCACCGTCTGGGCCAGCGTGGCCGCCGGTGCCTCGGGCACGAATGCAAAAGGCATTTCGAACTCCGGGTCGTACTGCATCATGCAGGTCACATCGAACAGCGGCGTACCGCCGCGGTCGAAGACGGCGAATTCCCGTTGGCCCAGCGCAGCGACGATCTGGCGCGGTCGGTCTTTGCGAAAATTGAACAAGATCAGGGGGTCCCCGGGCTCCGGCGGCTGCCAGGAGGGCAATATGCACGGTTTAATGAACTCGTCGTTCTCGCCCAGGGCGTAGGCCGTTTCGATGCCGGCCCGGGCGGAATTCACCCGCCGTCCCTTGCCCAACTGGATCGCCCGCCAGGCGCGCTCGGTACGCTCCCATCGGGTGTCGCGATCCATGCTGTAGTAGCGTCCGCTGACGCTGGCAATGGCTCCACCGGCGGCTTGCAGGGCCGACTCTACCGCTTGCAGATAGCCCAGAGCAGAGCGTGGCGGGGTATCCCGGCCGTCGGTAATCATGTGCAGCAGCGGGCGCACCCCCCAGCGGCGGCTGAGTTCGATCAGGGCCAGCAGGTGCGCGAGCTGACTGTGCACCCCGCCGTCCGATACCAGCCCAAGCAGTTGCACCGGCCGTCCAAGTTCCTTGGCGCTGCGCATCGCTCCGACCAAGGCGGGATTCTCGAAAAAGGAACCGTCGGCAATGGCATCGTCGATGCGCACCAGATCCTGGCGCACGATGGACCCGCTGCCCAGGGTGAGATGGCCGACCTCCGAATTGCCCATCTGGCCGTCAGGCAAGCCCACGGCATGCCCGGAAGCTTGGATCAGCGCGTGCGGATAGCGCGAGAAATAGGCGTCCAAGTGCGGAGTATCCGCCAGCGCGATACCGTTATTGCGCTTGCTCGGATTGGTGCCGAATCCATCCAGGATCACAAGGATTACCGGGCGTCTGGGCGCCGCATGCTTGGCGTTCATACGTCTCCTGTCGTTGGCTGTTGAAAAGACCGGGCAGCCCCTGCCGACCCAGCCACCGCCGCGGAGCGCGCAGCCCACGCCCTCCGCACTATCGCAACGCTGCAACAAGTCCGTCCCTGGCTTGTTACCGCAAGGCTTTCGAAAACGGGGGTTCCGAGCGCCTTCGTTTTCCATCGCTCGAGACGATTGAAGATACCGAGGCATCCTGCCCCTAACGCGAAACACTCAACGTTGGCTTTACCCGCTATTATTTTAGAGGAAAAACCTCATCGAATCGCCCTATTCCTCCCGGCCCGGCTGTTTGCAGGCCAAGCGGACCGCGCCGTCCGCAACGAACCGAGGCCGCACTCAATCGATCACGATGAGCAGATCCGCATCGCCTCGCTTGAGGTTGAGGGCCACCGCGCCGCCTGCCTGCTCGAGGCTGGCGCGCAGTTCGGCAAGACTTCCCACCGGGCGCCGATTCACTCCGCGAATCAGGTCGGCCGGGCGCAGCCCGAGCCGCCAGGCCCGGCTGCCGGGTTCTACCTCGCCTACCAGCACCCCGCCTTCAACCTGATCCCGCAACAGCGCGCCCTCCAGCAGGGGCACCCCGGCCCGGACGGCTTCGATCCCGGCCGCCACCTGGGCTACTTTGGCGCGCAAGCTCTTCTCCCGCCCCTCGCGCAGCAGGGTGATGCGCAGCTCCTCACCGACGGGCACCAGCCCGACCGCATTGCGCAGGTCGCGCGAATCGCTCACCGGCCGGCCGTCGATAGACACCACCACGTCGCCGATGCGCACTCCGGCGAGCTCCGCCGGCGAGCCGCTCTCCACCTGGCTGATCACCGCCCCTTGGACCACGCCGATGCCCAGCGCCTCGCCGATTTCGGGGGTGAGGTCCTGTACCGCAACCCCGAGCCGGCCGCGCCGGACTTCACCATAGCGCTGCAGCTGCGCCAGCACCGACTTGGCCATGTTACTCGGCACGGCAAAGCCGATACCCACATTGCCCCCGCTTGGGCCAATGATGGCGGTGCTCATGCCCACCATCTCGCCGCGCAGGTTGACCAGAGGGCCGCCGGAGTTTCCCGGGTTGATGGAGGCATCGGTCTGGATAAAGTCCTCGTAGCCCTCGATATCCAGACCACTTCGCCCCAGGGCGCTGACGATGCCGGAGGTGACCGTCTGGCCGAGCCCGAACGGGTTGCCGATCGCCGCTACGAAGTCGCCGACCTCGAGCAGATCGGAATCACCCAGCGGAACCGAGGTCAGTCCCTTCGCGGCGATGCGCAGCAGGGCGACGTCGGTCTCCGGATCGCTACCCACCAATTCGGCCTCCAGGCTGCGGCGGTCCTTCAAGGTCACCAGAATCCGGTCGGCATTCTGGATCACGTGATGGTTGGTGAGCACCAGGCCCTGATCGGCGTCGACGATGACCCCGGATCCGGCGCTGCGTTGGGGGCTGAGCTGTCGGGACTCCGGCAGGTCGAAAAAGTACTGAAAAAACGGGTCTGAGAACAACGGATTAGTGCTGGCGGGCGCACGGGTGAGCACCGAGATGTTGACCACCGCCGGGGTTACCTCCCGCAGCAGCGGGGCCAGGCTCGGCAGGCCCGTTGCGTTCTGCATCAGCGGCAGTGCCCCGGCCTGGGCCAGACCGGCCGCCAGCAGCAGGGTCCAGGCCGCTAACGCGCGGCCGATGGGCCTGGTTGGGATTTTACTTTGCATCGCATTCACCCGGGACTCGACTATTCCTGCCACGACGATGGTTATAGGCCGATTCACGGCTGACGGGTGCCGGAGAGGTTGTCCCCATGCCGGTTAATCGTCGTTCCCCCATAAAAGGTGTGGCAAAAGGGAAAAATATCAAGTCTGGGCACAATCGCAGGGGCTCAGGGCAGGCGCCGCGTCTGACGAAAAAATTTCACAATGGCCGGCTATCCTATACAGTTCGGTCAACGCTCCATCAACGGGCCGGGATTTTGCGGATTTGCCAGCGGAATTCCGGCGCGCTTCCCAACCATCCAACCGCAAAGAAGTAGCCAGCCATGACAAAATCCATCGGAATCCTAACCGCCGGCGGAGACAGCCCCGGCCTCAATGCCGCCATCCGCGGCGTCGGCAAGGCCGCCCTGGGCGAGTTCGACATGCAGGTCATCGGCTTTCGCGACGGTTTCCGCGGGCTCGTGGAAAACCGCAGCGTGCGCCTCGACAGCAGCAGCCTTTCCGGAATCCTCACCAAGGGCGGCACCATCCTCGGCACCAGCCGCGACAAGCCGCATCGCATGACCATCGGCGGCAAGGTCCAGGACATGACCGATGTGATCGTCGAGAACTACGAGGCCAACCACCTGGATGCCCTGGTCTGCCTGGGCGGCGGCGGCACCCAGAAAAACGCCCTGCGGCTGATGCAGCGCGGGCTCAATGTCGTCACCCTGCCCAAGACCATCGACAACGATGTCGCCATGACCGACGTTACCTTCGGCTTCGATACCGCGCTCGGCATCGCCACCGAGGCCATCGACCGGCTGCACAGCACCGCCCACAGCCATCACCGCATTATCGTGTGCGAGATCATGGGGCACCGGGCGGGCTGGCTCGCCCTGGGCGCCGGCATCGCCGGCGGGGCCGACGTGATTCTGATCCCGGAGATCCCCTACGACGTGGAATCGGTGGCCGAGGCGATCCGCAAGCGCTCCAAAAGCGGCAAAAACTTCAGCATCGTGGCGGTGGCCGAGGGCGCCATGTCCCGAGAGCACGCGGCAGCCTTCCACGCCGCCGAGGTGCGCAAGCTGAACCCGGGCGAGAAAGGGGAGAAGAAGAAGGCCAAGGCGGAGCTTGCGGAGTTGGAGACCGCACACCTGGGCCACACCCTGAAGCTTTCGGGAGAGCTCGAAGCACTCACCAACCTGGAGTCCCGGGTCACCGATCCTCGGGCATCTACAGCGGGGCGGCACGCCGTCGGCGGCGGACCGGCTGCTCGCCACCCGCCTCGGTTCGGCCTGCGCAGAGCTGATTCACCAGGGGACCTACGGGGTGATGGTGGCCTCGCGGGGCGACGCGGCGGTGCCCGTGCCGCTCGACCAGGTCGCCGGCCAGCGCAACCTGATCCCGCCGGATCACCCCTGGATCACCGCCGCCCGGCGGGTCGGCACCAACCTGGGCGACTGAAAACGGCGGCATGGGCGCTACGACCAACCGCCTCCGGGGGCTGCTATTGGCGCCCCTGCTGCTGTCCCAGGCCGCCTGGTGCGAGGTCTACCGCTGGGTGGACGAGCGCGGCCAGGTTCAGTTCGGCGACCGCCCGCCGGCGGAGGCCGCAGCCGACGCCGAGCCGGTGGAACTGTCGCTGCCCCCGGCGGACCCGGAGGCTGAGCGAAGCCTACTCGATCCAGAACCAGCTGGAGCGGATGGAACAGGCGCGTGCCGAGCGCGAAGCGGCGCGGCCTGAACCCGCTCCCCCGCCTGCCGCGCAGGAGCCCGAAGCCCCGCCGGTGCCCAGCGACCTGCCGACCTACTGGGGGCCGGGCTACTACTGGCCTCCCCACCGACCGCGGCCGCCGATCCACCCGCCGTTGCCACACCCGCCTTGGCCGGGCGGCCCGCATCCGACGCCCAGACCGCTGCCCAGCGGCCGGCTGCACCTGCCCAGCGGCATAGCCTCGCCGGCGCTTAGTCGCTAGCCTGCTCGTCGGCGGCCGGCGGTTCGGCAACCGGCCGCAGCAGCTTGGCGATGCGCTCGCGGTTCATGCCCTCGGCGACCGCCAGGGGCAACCGGCCGTCCTCATCCGCGATCCCGGGATCGGCGCCCGCGGCCACCAGGGCCGCCACCGCATCCCGATGCCCCGCCCCCACCGCATACAACAGGGCGGTGCGCCCGCCGTTGTCCTGCAGATCGATGCCGGCACCGGCCTCCACCAGGGGCGGAATCAGGGCGGCATGGCCCCTTAGCGCCGCCATCATCAGGGCGGTCTGGCCATTGCGACTCTCGCGGGCATCCAGCGCAGGCCCTTTGGACAGCAGCAACTGAAGGGCGTCGAGGCGGCCGTTCCAGGCGGCGCTCATCAACGGGGTAATGCCTATCATATCGCTGCCGTCCAGCACCGCACCTGCCGTCAGCAGGCGTTCCATGACCGCTGTATTGCCCTTGGCGGTGGCGAGTTGCAGGGGCGACACGCCCCGCCGGTCGCGGGCATCCACCGCGGCGCCCTTGGCCAGCAGCAGATCCACCAACTCCGGGCTGCCCCGCACCACGGCGTAAGCCAGGGGCGTGCGTCCCATGCGGCTCCTGGCCTCGATCTTGGCCCCGTTGGCGAGCAGCAGTTCGACGCTCTCGACCGGCCCTTCCCCCACCGCCTTCATCAGCGGGGTGACGCCGCCGGTATCCGCTTCGTTGACCTCCGCCCCATGCTTGATCAGCAGGGCGACCGTCGACGGATCCTGGCGCCTCGCCGCCATCAGCAGCGGGGTGATATTGCCCGCCAGGGCGAGGTGCACGTCGGCGCCTTTTTCCAGCAACTCGGCAACGATTTCGCCCTGGCCCGAAGCGACCGCATAGATCAGGGCGCTGGCGCCGTGGTTATCTTTCACATTCGGGTCGGCGCCATGCTCCAGAAACAAGGCCACCAAGGGCGCCCTGCCCCGCTGCGCGGCCAATATCAGGGGCGTCTTGCCGTGGGCGTCCAGGGTCTTGAGCGAGGCACTGCGGGCCAGCAAAAGCTCGGCAATCGTTTGATCGCCACGGGCGGCGGCGATCATCAGCGGAGTCAGGCCGGCGGCGCCCTTGGGATCGGGATCGACCCCCCGTTCCAGCAGCATTTCCACGATCGGTTCCGCCCCGTGGGAGGCGGCCAGAAACAGCGGGGTCTGCTCCTGCGCATCGCGGGCGTGGGGATTGGCCCCCGCCTCGAGGAGCATTCGAGCGATCTCGGTCCGGCCGAGGGCCGCCGCCTCGTGAAGCGGCGTCGCGCCCAAAGGGGAGGCCGCATTCGGGTCGGCGCCGGACTCCAGGAGCCCGTCGACCGCTTCCAGATCGCCCTGGCGAACCGCTTGCAGCAGGGGTGGTTCTTCGGCGGCAGCCGGGGGAGCTGCCGGCGCCGCCGGAGGCGTCGCGATGCCCGGACCAAGACCGCCCCCCCTGAATGGCACGGTGCGGGGGCCGGGCGTTGCCGGGGCGGCAGGGGGAACTTCCGATCCCTCCGGAGGGGCCGGCGTCGAATGCCCCTCCATTTCGCCCGCCTGAACACCGGCGCTCAGCGCGAGGACACAGAGCCATACCCCGGTCCTTCCCAGTCGTTTGCTCATCATCATCTCTTCCCCTCTCGATTACTTCTGAACCCTGCCACGTTATACACAAGATTCCGGTCCTCAAAAAGGCTGACCCCGCACGAAGCGGGGTCAGCGGGTCGCGTTGCTACGCGGTCGGTTTAGGGATTAGGAATGTTCGGCAACGGGTCGCAAGCATTGCCGTAGGCGTCCCCATCGCTGTTTTGCTGACTGGGGTTGGGAACGGTCGGGCAATTGTCCACGTCGTCCGGCACGCCGTCGCCGTCCATATCGTCGCTTGGCACGCAGGCGTCGCCGATGCCGTCACCGTCGGTGTCCAACTGGTCCGGATTCGGGTCGAGCGGGCAGTTGTCGCAGACGTCTCCAACGCCGTCGCCGTCGCCGTCCGCCTGGTCGGCATTCGGAGATCGGCCGGGCAGTTGTCGACATCGTCGTTGACGCCGTCACCGTCGGTATCTACCACCTCTCCGGTATACTCGATGTCGAGGGTCGCCGAATACAGCCGCACCGCCTTCTTGTCGCCCTTGATGTAGACCGTCACGTCGAAGTCCTCGGTCAGCGGCGCACCGTTGACCGAGATTGGCGTACCGTCCGCCCGATGAACGAGAGGATCGTTCTGCGGGTTCTGGGTGTAATCGACCCAGCCCTCGGAGGTGGACAGGGGGCTTTCCGGCACGCAGGTGTAGTCGCCCGGATTCGGCCAATCGGGGTAGCAGACCTCTTCCCAATCGAGCAGGTCGATGATGGTCTCCGTCAGTTCGCCGTGGGTGTACTTGAGGTTGAACGAGTCGAAGGGCACCTCCGAGCAGGGGATCAGCGGGATGTCCAGCCCGGGCATGTCCTGCCCGAACTTGGGCGGGAGCAGGCGCCAACGGGGACCGGAGAGCAGGGTGCCGAGGGTGTCGTCGGGCAGCGGGCTGCTCACGTCCGCGCTACCGTCGCCATCGGTGTCATAGGAAAACTCGAAGGGCTCGCGGTCGATGGTGGTGAGCCAGGCGTTGGTCAAACCTTCCGACAGGTCCTCAGAGAAGGTAGCCACCGGGACATCACCCGACGGCGGGGCCTCGAACCGCGGGGTCTTAAACACCGTGCCCTGCGGGATAAAGTGCCCGTCGCCCTCGTAGCAATCCATGTCCGAGACCCAGTAACCGCCACCGGTATCGGTGTAGCCCGGCTTGTGGCCCTTGGCGGCCTCGTTCTCCATGTCCTCGGGGCGGATCTGGTCGTTCGGGTTGTTGGTGACGGTGTGCTTGACGGTCAGATAGGCGCTGGTCACCTCGTAGTTGGCGCCGGGGACCTTCCATGCCGCGGGCAGCGGCATGGCTGCGTACATGCGCATGTCGACCGGCCGCTTGACCGCGGTACCGAAACGGTACAGGGCCTTGCCGTCGTCCTTCTTGGTGACCGAGTAGTCGTCGCTGACCGCGATGTCGTTCAGAATCGTGCTCTCGTTCGGCGGGATGGACGGGCTCCCATCGGGATCAACACCCAAGGGTACCGTCGGCACGCCATCCACGACTTCTAGCAGGACATCGTCCAACTCGCCGATGGAGCAGTCGAAGATCGGCAGCCCGGTCTCCGGGTCCTCCAGAACCGCCTGGACGCCGGTAACCGGATCGGCATAGAAGTACGGCAGGGTCTCGAAGCAGGACAGGACGTGTTCCATCACCGAATAATTCTCGGTGGACGCCTTGACGCTGTTGGCGCCCAGGCCCTCGAGCCAGGTGCCGTAGGGGTAAGGTGCCTTGAATACCGCGGTATCGACGTTGGCCACCGCCAAGCCGGTTTCCCCGGTGTCGGCATCGACGAAGTTGCCGGCGAATCCTTCTTCCCAGTCCCAGTCGATGACTTTGTCCCCAGCGCCGACGAAATCGACGACCTCGAAGCCGAAGGTATGCTCGACCGGATAGAGCGCATCGCCGGTCTTCTTGTCGATCATCGGGGTACACCAGGTGCAGACGATACCCGGGGTTTGAGCGTAGGTGTAACCCCACCAGCCCCGCTGGACATCGTCCAGGGAGAAATCGTGGGATACTGTATACGCCAGCGCCTGCGGCGCCGAGAGTGCTCCCAGCAACGCCACCGTGGAGGCGGCGACGGTAAAGACCGGGAATTTCGTTCCACGTTTGCGAGTCGTGGACAGTGCTAATTGACGCGCTTTCATTGCTTCAACTCCCTCTGCTTGATGGGTCTTCGAGCCACAGTCCGAGGGTTTGCGACCGCCCTCTAAAACAGCTATGAGGCTCTCGGTAACTACCCTACGAGCATCGACAGATTTTTACATTGATAATCCACAATCCGCGAACCAGTAGACATTAATTCGGAAAGTAAAACGTTATCGTTCCCAAGTCGTTTTGCTCCCCGTGACTCGCGATGCGCCAGGCCAGGCCGGCAAGGAAAGTGCTTCGTTCCAATGGGTCGGATTGCCCCGGCTTGGCCGGGACCCTGTGGGCGGCACGCAAATGCCGAAGTCAGCAGGGGGTGGATGAGCGGCATCATGGGCCGAAAACAGGAAATTGCATCGGGCCGAGTCGTTGCCAGGCAGATGGGGGGCGACGGCCCATCGAGCGACCGAGGCAGCGGCTCGACTCGACGCGGTGCCCGCGCCCGAGCCCGAATCCGATAAACGACGATCTTGGAAACGCAGCAGCAAGCCGCCTGGGTTGTCACGGCGCGGCTTTCGACAACGCAGTCTCCGAAAGCCTTCTTCGTCCGTCTGTCAGGGCTGCCGAAAACGGCGAGGTATTCTGCCCCGCGCGGGCAACGCGATTAAAGCGTTTCCCTAGGCGGTCCGCCCGTACATGACCACGCGCCGGCGCAGGCGTTCGGACAGGTCCGGGTCCACCTCGTCCCAGCTGAAACGCCAGTTCCAATTGCCCGCGGTGGTCCCCGGCAGGTTCATGCGATGCTCGCTGTCCAGGGCCAGCACGTCCTGCATCGGAATCACCGCCAGCAGGGCGCGCGAACCCAGGGCGCAACGAATCAGGGGCCAGGGCATAGCCTCCTTGGAACGGCCCAGGTAGTCGTCGACGTATTCCCGGGTGGCGTCGTCCAACCCGCGATACCAGCCCAGACTGGTGTCATTGTCGTGGGTTCCGGTGTAGACGACCGTGTTGCGGGGGTGATGAAAGGGAAGATAGGGATTGTCAGGCCCGTCTCCGAAGGCGAACTGCAGTATGCGCATACCGGGAAGGCCATAGCGGCGGCGCAGGGCGTCCACCTCAGGGGTGATGATGCCCAGGTCCTCGGCCACCAGGGGCAAGGGGTCGAATTCGTCGTGCAAGCGGTCGAAGAGTTCGTCACCCGGTGCCGTCACCCAGCGGCCGTTGATGGCGTTTTCGTCCTCGGCGCGGATCTCCCAGAACGCCTCGAAGCCGCGGAAGTGGTCGATCCGGACGATGTCGAAGAGTTCAAGCTGCACGTGCATGCGGTTGACCCAGAAGGCGTAGCCGTCCTCGCTCATGCGCGCCCAATCGTACAGCGGATTGCCCCAGCGCTGACCGGTCTCGGAAAAGTAGTCCGGCGGCACCCCGGCGACCTTGCGCGGCATGCCCTTGGCGTCCAGATCGAACAGTTCCGGGTGGGCCCAGACCTCGGCGCTGTCGTGGGCGACGAAAATCGGCATGTCCCCGAACAATTGGATGTCACGCTCGTTGGCATACGCCTTGAGCGACATCCACTGGTCGAAGAACAGAAATTGCTCGAAGCGTCAGGAATTCCAGGGTATCCGCCAGGCGCGCCCGCGCCTCGGCGAGGGCCTGGGGCTCGCAGTCGCGCAGCTTGGCCGGCCAATGCCACCAACAGTTGGCGCGTTCCTCTCTGATGGCCTCGAACAGCGTGTAATCTTCCAGCCAGAAGCCCTGATCCAGGGTGAATTGGGCTAGCGCCTCTCGATCCTCGTCGCTAGCCTGGTCACGGAAGCCCTGCCAGGCGAGGCGCAGCGCATACTGCTTGTGCTGCGCGGAAAAGGTCTCCGGCTGGGCCGCCAACCAGCCCTTTTCGACCAACGGGTCGAGACTGATCAGGCGGGGGCTGCCGGCATACACCGAGCGGGTCTGGTAGGGGGACCCATCGGCATGGGTGGGTCCTATCGGCAGGGTCTGCCAGAGGCCGATGCCGGAGGCGGCTAGAAAATCGACGAAGTGCCGGGCCTCGCGCCCCAGGTCTCCACAGTCCGACGAACCCGGCAGGGAGGTAATGTGCAGCAGGATGCCGGCCCGCCGCCGATCGAGACAACTGGATTCCGGCTGGGTTTCGGCTTGCGCTTTGGCGTCTGTCATCGTTTCAGGGGCCCGAAAATTGGCTGGGTATATCGCTGGAGATCAGCGTTCAGTTGCGCCGCATCACACCGCCCACGGCGGGCGCCCCGCTGCCACGGGCGAACACCTGGGTCAGATACTCAGGCGGAGGTTCGCCGAGCAGCTTGTAAAGCTGCGAAAGCTGACGCCGGAACAGGTGCTCGAAGTCGCTCACCGTCTCTTCCGGGTTGTAGTCGCCGAACCACCAGAACCAGTCCGAACCCTCGCAAACAGACAGCTGCAGTTCGGCTGCCTGCTGTTGCTCCGGCGTCAGGCGACCAGCGGCCGACACCCGGTCGTAGACCGCCTTGGCCTCGCCGAGCATGTCCCAGGCGCGGTTCTTGTCCGGATCGCCGATCCAGGTGGAAAAGGTGCCGTACACCCAACTGCCCGCCACCAGCTGCTCCAGGGCCGGCGGTTTGGCCTGCTGGGCGGCGATCTGGCCGGAAAAGGTGGTCAGTTCCAGGTCCGGGTGCTCGGCTAACCGGGCATAAAGGGCGGACAAGAAGTAGCTGCCGTTATAGGGGTAGTATTCCCAGGCGTTTTCACCGTCCATGATGATGGAGACCACCGCATCCGGATCGGCGCCCTGTGCCTCGGCGATGTTCTCGAGGTGCTGGATCAGATTCTGCACCGCGTCGTCGGCGTGCCAGTCTGAGTAGGTGAAACCGATCAGATCCGATAACCCGTCGTCGCGGAAGAAACAGTTGAGCTTGCCTTCGCGCATCCGGTAAGGGCTGTGCAGCCAGGCCGGAGGCAGGGGCTCGCCCTTGGCGCTCGCATCGAGGCTGTTGTGCAGCACCTGCTGGCCGCTGGCGGCCCATGCGAAGCCCTCCTCCTCGAGCAGGCGCAGGGTCTCCTCGCACACCCCGCCCTCGGCCGGCCAGCACCCGCTCGGACGCATACCGAAGAAGCTCTCGAAGACCTCGACCCCGCGCCGGATATGCCAGCGGGCGCGCGCGCTGCCGCCGGGATAGGCCGCCATCTCCGGCAGTGCGGTCTCGGGCATGGCCTCGCGGGCGGACTGCAGATCCAGGAGCAGCGGCAGTATCGGGTGGGCATAGGGGGTGACCGAGAGCTCCACCCGCCCCTGCTCGGCCAGTCTGCGGTAGCGCGCGAGCAGTCTGGCCATCTGATCGCCGATGGCCTCCACCAGGCGGCGCCGGTCGTCGTTGCCGAAGCCCCGTTGCTTGGCCTCGAGCGAGCTGATTCGCAAATCGTCCTGGCGCGCTCCCTCTCCCATCCAGCCCAGGTGGTACCAAACCAACAGGTCGATCAGGAATTGATCGCTGAAGTACATGGCCGCAAAGGGATCGCGCTCGCCGCAGCGGGCCATGCCCACCAACTCCTTGAGCACCGGAAAGCGGTTGATCAGGTGCTTCTCGTTGGCGCGCAGGCAGGCGCGCACCAGGTCGCGCCGGCTCGGCATGTCCGCCGGCAGCCCAGGGCCTGCCAGAGCCGCCAGCACCGAATCGCCGATGCGCCGGCCCTGCTCCACCCAGGCGCGGATCTGCTCCGCATAGTCGGCGATCTGCTCCAGCAGCACCGGAGCGAAATTCACCACCGCCCGAGCCTTGGGTTCGTTCTCCAGGTGCCAGGCCATGTCGGCATAATCCTTGATGCCATGCAGGTAGACCCAGGGCAGCTGGTAGTCGCTGGCGTCCGGCCCCCGATAGTTGGGCTGATGCATGTGCCAGCAAAGCACCACCTTGAGGCGGTTCCCCCCGCCGCGGCCTTGGCCGCGACGGGTTTGCGCTCAACGGACATAGTGCCGTTCCTGGCCCAACATGTCGGGGGTCACCAGCACCACGCCGCCGGGGGTCAGGTAGTACTGCTTGGCGTCCTGTTCCGGGTCTTCGCCGATCACCGTGCCCTCCGGGATTCGGCAGCCGCTGTCGACCACCGCCATGCGGATGCGGCAGCTGCGGCCGACTTCCACGTCCGGCAGCAAAACCGAGTCCTCCACCTCCGAGTAGGAGTTGATACGCACGTTGGAGAACAACAGGGAGTGGCGCACCGAGGCCCCGGAGATGATGCAGCCCCCGGACACCAAGGAGTCCACCGCCATGCCGCGGCGGTCCTCGTCGTCGAACACGAACTTGGCCGGCGGCAGCTGCTCCTGGTAGGTCCAGATCGGCCAGGAATTGTCATACAGACTCAGCTCCGGAGTCACTTCCACCAGTTCCAGATTGGCGGACCAGAAAGCGTCCACCGTCCCCACGTCGCGCCAGTAGGCCTGCTTGCCGCTGCGCAGGTCGCGGTAGGGGTAAGCCATGACCCGGTAATGCTCGATCACCTTCGGGATGATGTCCTTCCCGAAGTCATGGCTGGACTCCTTGGTGTCGGCGTCCCGGATCAACTGCTCGAACAGGAAGCCCTTGTTGAACACATAGATACCCATGGAAGCCAAGGCCCGATCCTCGGTGCCGAGAATGGGCTCGGGGTTGTCCGGCTTCTCGACGAACTGGCGCACCCGCTGCTCGGCGTCCACCGACATCACGCCGAAACCCTTGGCGGTCTCCAGATCCACCTCCAGGCAGCCGACGGTCATGTCCGCCTTGGACTCCACGTGGTGGGCGATCATGGCCCCATAGTCCATCTGGTAGATGTGGTCCCCGGCCAGGATCAGGATGTAATCGGGATCGTGATTGCGCAGGATATCCAGATTCTGATAGACCGCGTCCGCCGTGCCCGCATACCAGGTGCTCTCGATGCGCTGCTGCGCCGGCAGAAGCTCCACGAACTCGTTGAACTCGCCGCGCAGGAAGCCCCAACCACGCTGGACGTGCAGAATCAGCGAATGGGCCTTGTACTGGGTAAGGATGCCGATGCGCCGGATCCCGGAATTGATGCAATTGGAGAGCGGAAAATCGATGATCCGGAACTTGCCGCCGAATGGCACCGCCGGCTTGGAGCGCCACATGGTCAGGTTCTTCAGCCGCGAGCCGCGTCCCCCCGCCAGGATCAGAGCCAAAGTGTTCCTTGTCAGGCGGCTGACAAAGCGCGGGTTTTTTTTCGCGACCATGATGAAGGTTCCTCGACTGCTGCGGATGCGGAAAAATTCGGTGCTGACAGGCTTTCCACTGGGGGCTTATGCTAACATCTAGGACCCACCTTGGGCAGTAACCAAAGACGTTTCGATCCGCCATGACCAGTCGCAGCACCCCCCCGAGCAAACCCCTTGACGACGCCCTGATCCAGATCATCGAGGCGCGCCACCACGACCCTTTTTCGGTCCTGGGCCGGCACCCGCTCGGCAGCCAGACCCTGCTTCGGGCCTTCCTGCCGCAGGCCGAAGCGGTGCAGGTGGCCGACAGCACAATCCGGCTGCAACGCATCGAGGGCACCGACCTGTTCGAGTACCAGGGTACGGCGGAAGGATTGCCGGCGCGTTACCGGCTGCGCTGGCAGGACGCCGCCGGCGCGAGCCACGAGCACTTCGACCCTTACTGCTTCCCGCCCCAGCTCGGGGACCTGGACCTGCACCTGTTCGGCGAGGGCCGGCATTGGCACGCCTACCGTACCTTGGGCGCCCATTGCGTCGAGGCCGACGGCGTCGCCGGCATCCGCTTCGCGGTCTGGGCCCCGAACGCCCAGCGGGTCAGCGTGATCGGCGACTTCAACCAATGGGACGGCAGGGTGCACCCGATGCGCGTGCGCGGCGGCTCCGGGGTCTGGGAGCTGTTTATCCCGGGGCTCGAGCCGGGGGGGCACTACAAATTCGAGCTACGGGGCCAAGCCGGCCAGATCCTGCAGAAGAACGACCCCTACGCCAGACGCTTCCAGCTGCGCCCCGAGAATGCCAGCATACTGCAAGCCCCATCTGCCTATGAGTGGGGCGACGGCGACTGGATGCAGGCACGCCGCGCCAGCGATTGGCGGCACGCCCCGCTGTCGGTCTACGAGGTGCACCTGGGCTCCTGGCGGCTCGGCCCGGACGGCGGTTTTCTCAACTACCGGGATCTGGCGGATCGGCTCAGCGCCTATGTCAGCGACATGGGCTACACCCACATCGAACTGCTGCCGATCACCGAGCACCCCTTCGACGGCTCCTGGGGCTACCAGACCACCGGCTACTTCGCCCCCAGCAGCCGCTTCGGCAGTCCGGACGACTTCCGTTACTTCGTCGACCGCCTGCACCGTAGCGGCATCGGCGTGATCCTGGACTGGGTGCCCGCCCATTTTCCGAAAGACCGCCACGCGCTGGCCGATTTCGACGGCACCGCCCTCTACGAGCACGCCGACCCGCGCCGCGGCGAGCATCGGGACTGGGGCACCCTGATCTTCAACTTCGGCCGCAACGAGGTGAAGAATCTGCTGCTGTCGAGCGCGGTCTACTGGCTGGAGGAATTCCACCTGGACGGTCTGCGGGTGGACGCGGTGGCCTCGATGCTCTATCTGGATTACTCCCGCGAGCCCGGCGACTGGATCCCAAACCAATACGGCGGGCGCGAAAACCTGGAGGCGGTCGAGTTCCTGCGCGAGCTCAACCAGATCACCCACGAGCAGTTCCCCGGCAGCCTAACGGTGGCGGAGGAATCCACCGCCTGGCCCCAGGTCTCGCGGCCCACCTGGCTCGGCGGTCTCGGCTTCAGCATGAAGTGGAACATGGGCTGGATGCACGACACGCTGTCGTATGTCGCCAAAGACCCGGTGCACCGCCACTACCACCACGACCTGCTCACTTTCGGCCTGCTGTACGCCTTTACCGAGAACTTCGTGCTCCCCTTCTCCCACGACGAGGTGGTGCACGGCAAGCTATCGCTGCTGGAAAAGCTGCCCGGCGACGACTGGCAGCGGTTCGCGGGCCTGCGCCTGCTGTATACGTACATGTACACCTACCCAGGCAAGAAACTGCTGTTCATGGGCTGCGAATTCGGCCAGCGGCGGGAATGGAGCGAAACCCGAGAACTGGACTGGCCGAGCTTGGACCACCCCCCACACCAGGGCGTCAAAGACCTGGCGACAGACCTCAACCGCCTCTACACCACCACCCCGGCGCTGTATTACCACGAGTTCGACGACCGCGGCTTCGAATGGATCGACTGCCACGACAGTTCCCAATCGGTGCTGAGCTACCTGCGCAAGGGCCCGGCCGGTGAACAACTGCTGGTGGTGCTCAACTTCACCCCGGTGGTGCGCGAGGGCTACCGCATCGGCGTGCCTACCCCCGGCGTCTACCGCGAGCGTCTCAACTCCGACTCCAGTTACTACGGCGGCAGCAATGTGGGCAACGGCCTCGGCCTGCCCAGCGAGCCCAAGCCGTGGATGGGGCGCGAACACTCCATTGTGCTTACCATGCCGCCGCTCGCCGCCCTGGTGTTGGAGGCCGAGGCAGCGGACTGAAGCGGCCGCTGCGGCCGGATCATGTCCGTGCCCGAGCCGGAGGTATGCCTTTGCTCCCAGCCCGCCGCGGCGGGCCTGGGGCCGTTGCTGGCCCGCTATCGCCTGACCATCGAATGGGTGGCGCCCGACGCCCCCATCCCCGGCAGCCACTGGGGCGAGCCCGAGGCCGGTCTGATCGGCGACCGCCTGTACCTGCGCGCCGACACCCCGCTGCACTCCGCCCTGCACGAGGCCTGCCACTATATCTGCATGGACGCCCAGCGCCGCGACCGCCTGCACACCGACGCCGGCGGAGACACGGCTGAGGAAAACGGCGTCTGCTATCTGCAGATCCAGCTCGCCGGCGAACTGCAGGCGTTCGGCCGCAACCGCATGCTGGCGGATATGGACGCCTGGGGCTACAGCTTTCGACTCGGCTCGAGCCGCGCCTGGTTCGAGCGAGACGCCGAAGACGCCCGCTCCTGGCTGCTTTCCCGGCACTTGATCGACGCCGAGGGGCGGCCCAGTTGGCGCCTGCGTGAATAACGGCGGTTAACTCGCGCCGCCCGCCGCGGGCGCAGCGATCTCGCGGATGATCGGCAGCGGGTCTTCCAACTCCCGCAAGCGGGTCCAGAGGCGTTCCGGGGTGTGTTGGAAGATCGCCAGCAGTTCCGGCGCCGGTACCCAGATCAGTTCCCGGCGCTTGGCGAAGCGCTGTCCGCCATCCTCTGCCCAGGCGCGGTTCATCTGGGTCGGGTCCCGGTACTCGAGTTCTACAAAGAAAGTCTTCCAATCCTTGGGCGGCTTGCCCGCAGCCGGGCGGCGCCGGCACCACCAGCCGGGGTGGGCCTCCAGGGTGCGGGCGAAGCACTCGCGCAATTGGGGCAGTTGGGCCCGCACGAAGCGCTCGGAACGGTCCACCTGACGGATGTCAGCGGCCAGGTACATGGCCTCGGTCTCCTCGATAAACTCGCGCAGGGCGGTATCGGACTGTGGCTCGCCGGGGCGGCTGCCGCCGCCGAAATCCACCAGCAGCCCGGCTCGACGGCCACTGAAGGTGCGGTGGAACAGGAATTCGACGCCGTCGCCGCGACGGGCGAAGGGAATCAGGCCGGCTCCTGTCTTGACGCCCATCGCCGGCTCAGACCTCGGCCAAGTCGCCTTTTTCCTGCAGCCAGGCGCGACGGTCGGCAGACCGCTTCTTGGCCAGCAGCATGTCGAGGACGCCGCTGGTGTCGTCGTCCGGCTCGATGCAGAGCTGGACCAGGCGCCGGGTGTCCGGGTGGATGGTGGTCTCGCGCAGCTGCATCGGATTCATCTCCCCCAGGCCCTTGAAACGCTGCACGCTGACTTTGCCGCGCAGCTTCTCGGCCTCGATGCGATCCAACACCCCCTGCTTTTCGTCCTCGTCCAAGGCATAGAACACCTGCTTGCCGCAGTCGATGCGAAACAGGGGCGGCATCGCCACGTAGACATGTCCCTCGCGCACCAGCCTGGGGAAGTGGCGCAGGAAAAGGGCACTGAGCAGGGTGGCGATGTGTAGCCCGTCGGAGTCCGCGTCGGCCAGAATGCAAACCTTGCCGAAACGCAGTTTGGACAGATCGTCGGCCCCGGGATCGACGCCGATGGCCACCGCAATGTCGTGCACCTCCTGAGAGCCTAGGATCTCCTGGGAATCGATCTCCCAGGTGTTCAGGATCTTCCCCCGCAGCGGCATGATGGCCTGGAACTCGCGGTCCCGGGCCTGCTTGGCGGAGCCGCCGGCGGAGTCGCCTTCCACCAGGAACAGCTCGCTGCGCTGGGGGTCCAGGGAAGTGCAGTCCGCCAGCTTGCCGGGCAGTGCCGGGCCCTGGGTCACCTTTTTGCGCGCCACTTTGCGCCCGGCGCGCAGGCGCGTCTGGGCCGCACCGATGGCCAGTTCGGCGATGCGCTCGCCGGCCTCGGTGTGCTGGTTCAGCCACAAGCTGAAGGAGTCTTTGACCACCCCGGAAACAAACGCTGCGCACTCCCGGGACGACAACCGCTCCTTGGTCTGGCCGGAGAACTGGGGCTCTTGCAGCTTGACCGAGAGGATGTAGCTGCAGCGGTTCCAGACATCCTCGGGGATCAGCTTGACGCCCCGCGGGAGCAGGGTGCGAAACTCGCAGAACTCCCGGACCGCCTCGGTGAGCCCGGCGCGCAGGCCATTGACATGGGTGCCGCCTTGGGAGGTGGGAATCAGGTTGACGTAACTCTCGGTCACCGCCTCGCCGCCCTCTGGCAGCCAGAGCACCGCCCAATCGGCGGCCTCGCGACTACCCCGCATCGAGCCGATAAAGGGCTCCTCCGGCAGCAGGGGCAGGTCGCCTAAAGCATCGACCAGGTAGTCGCGCAGGCCATCCTGGTAACACCACTCGCTGCGCTCGCCGGTGTTCTCGTCCAGGAATGCGACCTTGAGTCCGGGACACAGTACCGCCTTGGCCCGCAACAGGTGCTGCAACTGGCGCAGCGAGAACTTGGGGCTATCGAAATAGCGTGGATCGGGCCAGAAGCGCAGCCGGGTGCCGGTGTTGTTGCGCCCGACCTTGCCCACCGCCTCCAGCTCCGAGACCTTGTCGCCTCCGGCGAAGGCCATATTGTATTCCTGGCCGCCGCGCTTGACCCAGATCTCCAGGTGCTTGGAGAGGGCATTGACCACCGACACCCCAACCCCGTGCAAGCCGCCGGAAAACTGATAGCTTTCGTTGGAAAACTTGCCGCCGGCGTGCAGTTTGGTGAGGATCACTTCCACCCCCGGCAACCCCTGCTGGGGGTGCAGGTCCACCGGCATGCCGCGGCCGTCGTCCTCGACCTGCAGCGAGCCGTCCCGGAACAGGGTCACCTCGACCCGGCTGGCGTGGCCGACCACCGCCTCGTCGATGCTGTTGTCGATCACTTCCTGGGCCAGATGATTGGGCCGGCTGGTGTCGGTGTACATTCCGGGGCGCTTGCGCACCGGTTCCAGGCCGCTCAGGACCTCTATGGCAGAGGCGTCATAGGAAGTGGACATGGCGATTCGATACGTTGCAATACCGGGCCGAAGTGTACCACGGCCAAGGCGTGCGCCCAGACCGAATTGCCGCCGCCCGCCGGGCGTATTAGTCTATTGGATGGGGAGAAGTCCGCAATCAACAACCAGCATTCCCGCAATGGCCGAACGCCGAAGGAGTCAAACCATGGCAATCGCAGAGAAACTTCGAATTTACCTGAAGGAACACGAGGCAAAGTACTCCCTGCGCCGTCACCCCCACACCGGTTCGAGCATGGAAACCGCAGAGGCCGCCCATGTGTCGGGTGACTGTCTGGCCAAGGGCGTGGTGCTGAAAGACGCCAAGGGCTTCCTGCTGGTGGTAGTACCCTCCGACTACCACGTCGAACTGGATCGCCTCAACCGCCTGTTCAAGCGGGAGATGACGATGGCCGAGGAGGACGAGCTGACCACCCTGTTTCCCGACTGCGAGGCCGGGGCGGTGCCACCGGTCGGCTTTGCCTACGGGGTCGACACGGTATGGGACACCAGCCTGGGGGACAAGGACAACGTCTGGTTCGAGGCCGGCGATCACGAATCCCTGGTACAGCTGAGCGGGCGCCAGTTCCACGAGCTGATGGCCCCGGCCGAACGCGGCCAGTTCAGCCACCACCTCTGAGGCCGCAACGGCCTCGCCGATTGACCGCCGCCGGACAACTGGGTTAGGGTTAGCGCGCTTTTCAGCAAGGAATTTCACGAGTGAGCGACGACAAGCCACAACTCTCTTTCGAAGACGCCTTGGCCGAACTCGAATCCCTGGTCGAGACCCTGGAGCGGGGCGAGCTGTCCCTGGAGGACTCTCTGCACTCGTTCGAGCGCGGCGTCAGCCTGACCAAGACCTGCCAGAAGGCCCTGAAAGAAGCCGAGCAAAAGGTTCGCATCCTCAGCGGGGACGGTAAGGAAGCCGAGGCGGAACCCTTCGCGCGTGGCGACTGAACTGACGCCGTACCTGAAGGCCTGCCAGACCCAGGTCGAACGGGCCCTCGAAGGCTGGCTGCCTCCCCCGGAGACCCTGCCCCAGCGGCTGCATCAGGCCATGCGCTATGCGGTGCTGGGTGGCGGCAAGCGTATCCGGCCGACCCTGGTGTATGCAGCCGGTCAGACCCTGGGCCTGGAGCGGGAACAATTGGACGGGCCGGCCTGCGCAGTGGAGCTGATTCACGCGTACTCCTTGGTCCACGACGACCTTCCGCCAATGGACGACGACGACCTGCGCCGCGGCCGCCCGAGCTGCCACAAGGCCTTCGACGAGGCCACCGCCATCCTCACCGGCGACGCCCTGCAATCCCTGGCCTTTCAGGTCCTCAGCCGTGATCCTCGGATCAGCGGTGGGGCCGAGACCCGGCTGCAGATGATCGAGCAGCTGGCGCTGGCCAGCGGATCCCGCGGCATGGCGGGCGGCCAGGCCTTGGACCTGGATGCCGTGGGCCAGGAGCTGGATTTGGTGCAGCTGGAAAACATGCACATTCACAAGACCGGGGCCCTGATCCGCGCCAGCGTGCGCCTCGGCAGTCTGCAGCGAGCGAGCCTCGACGACGAGCGGCTGCGCCGCCTGGACCACTATGCCGGCTGCATCGGTTTGGCGTTCCAGATTCGCGACGATATCCTGGACGTGGAAGGCGACACCCAGACCTTGGGCAAGACCCAGGGGGCCGACCAGAAGCGGGACAAGCCCACCTACCCGTCCTTGCTGGGCCTGGAGGAAGCGCGCCAGAAGGCCGCCGAGCTATGCGATGAAGCCCTACGTAGCCTGGAGGGGTTCGGCCCGGGGGCGAGCCCCCTGCGCTGGATTGCGCAGTATATCGTCGGCCGCAGCTACTGAGCGGCGGAACGCACCGAGACCTGGGCCAAGAAACAGCCCCTACCGAAGACAGCGCTCGTGCCGCGGCCAGTTCCGTACTTGGTGCACACAACCCCCCGCAACTTGAAGCGGCCATACCAAGACGGCATAATGTAAGGTTCGCGTTCCGCGGACAGCCCCAGACCCCAGCGATCGCTGCACCCCGGATCATAACCCGCAAAACTGCCGGTTGTTCGCCCGAAGCGCTTCCAATAGTATCCGACGCATTAAGTCGACTAATACGAAGGCGGCTCTTCCGGGCCGATCGAGGATTGGTACCATGAAGACAGCTACGCAGGCCGCCCTGAACCCCGCCCCCATCGCCGATGTCCAGAGCAGCGCAGACACCCGGCGTATCGCCATCAACAAGGTGGGCATAAAAGACATCCGCCACCCGGTACGGGTGCGCGACCGCAGCGCGGGCCAGCAGCACACCATTGCCAACTTCAACATGTACGTGAACCTGCCCCATAACTTCAAGGGCACGCACATGTCGCGCTTCGTGCAGATTCTGAACAGCCACGAGAACGAGATCGGCGTGGAATCGTTCAAGGAGATGCTGACCGAGATGGCCGAGCGGCTGGAGGCGGATGCCGGCCACATCGAGATGAACTTCCCCTATTTCATCAATAAGACCGCCCCCGTGTCCGGGGTCGAAAGCCTGCTCGACTACGACGTCACCCTGATCGGCGAGATCAAGCAGGGCAAGCCGCTGATGTTCATCAAGGTGGTGGTGCCGGTGACCAGCCTGTGCCCATGCTCCAAGGAAATCTCCGCTTACGGGGCCCACAACCAGCGTTCCCACGTCACGGTCCAGGTACGTACCAACGGTTTCGTCTGGATCGAGGAGGTGATCGAACTGGTGGAGAAAGAGGCGTCCTGCGAGCTGTACGGGCTGCTCAAGCGTCCGGACGAGAAGTATGTGACCGAGCGCGCCTACGACAATCCCAAGTTCGTGGAAGACATGGTGCGAGATGTCGCCGCGCGCCTCAACAGCGACGAGCGCATCAGCGCCTACGTGGTGGAATCGGAGAATTTCGAGTCGATCCACAACCACTCGGCGTACGCCCTGATTGAGCGCGACAAAGAGATCGACCCGGTTCGCTAGCGAGACAGGACCAGTATCCAGGGCTTCCGGGGGCTCGACCTACGGCTCCGGTTCCAGGCTGGTTGGCGGCTCAAAAACCGAGCGTCGGTGATCGGCTTTACCCGGGGGGCGCCCAGCGAATTCAATATTTCGCCTGCAGCACCATCAGGTTGCCACGATCCTGGATCTTCACCCGCCTGAGAAACGTCTGGCCCAGCAGCACCAAAGGCGGGTGACCTCCGCTCATCACCACCGCCTGCACATTGCGCTGCTCGATATTGCCGATACGCACCCGATCCAGGGTCAGCGCATACGCCGGCACTGTACCTGAAGCGGTCGTCACCATGCTCGGGCGGCCATCGTTTTCGTAGTCTATGTCGAGGCGATCGGCATCGGCGGAATTCAGCGCCACCACCGTTGCCCCGGTATCCACCATCATCCGCACTCGGCGGCCGTTGATCACGCCGTCAGAGATAAAGGCTCCCTGGGAGTTGCGCTGGATGCGGGCCTCGGCAAGCTCGGGCGCCGCGTAACTGCCGCCGATATGGTCACCAAGGCCGAAAGACTGACGGCGACCGTCGATATCGATCACTGCCTGCTTGCTGCTGGCGGAAATGAGCCGAATACCGGCGGGCCCGGTCTCGCCCTCGGCCAGCAGCGTGTTGCTGCCATCCACCGCCAGCATCGCCTTCCCAGGAAACAGGGCCAGGACCCTGATATTGGGCTCGGCTCGAACCACACCCGCGGTGAGCAATAGCAACCCGGCGGCGGCCAGCCGGCGGCAAAGTTCCAGCGCTCGCATCTTGTTGATTACCTCCATCAGCCACCGGACCAGGGCGTGAGGGCCAAGCCCTGCAGGCAAAGCCAAGCATAAGCGCCAGCCAGCAGATCGTCCAGCATGATACCCAGGCCACCCGTCACCCGCCGGTCCGCCCAGCGAATGGGCCATGGCTTGAGAATGTCGAAGAAACGGAACAGGGCGAACCCGAACAACATCCAGAGCCAGCCGGCCGGTGCCGCGGCCATGGTTACCAGATAGCCGACGATCTCGTCCCAGACGATACCCGAGTGGTCGTGCACCCCGAGGTCGCGGCTGGCCTTGCCGCAAATTGCAATGCCGGCTGCAAACATCAGGGCCGATGCCAGCAGGTACCAGGCAAGGGCCAGGGGCTGCAGCGTCAGGTACAGGGGAAATGCCACCAGGGTGCCGAAGGTGCCTGGCGCCAGGGGAGCAGCCCCCGCGCCTAGGCCGAAAGCCAGCAGGTGCACCGGATTTCGCCAGTTCGGCGGCGGTTGCTCAGGCCTCGCCATGCGGGGAAAAATGGTCGTATCCAAGGGGCGCCGCCAGCGCGCCGCCGTCTGGCAGGAAACAGCGCAATCCGGGCTCGGTCTCGATGACGCCGACCGCGGTCAGGCCGCAGCCGAGGTCCCGCCCCAGCCGGAGCGCCGCCGCCTCCAGTCCCGCAGGCACGCAGACACACAACTCGTAGTCGTCGCCGGCGGCCAGGGGCAACCCCCAGTCGCCCGCCTCAAGCACCCGGCGCCGCACCGGTGCGCTCAGCGGCAGGCGCTGCAACTCCACATGGGCCCCTACCCCGCTGGCGGCTAGGATATGGCCAAGATCGGCGGCCAGACCGTCGGAGATGTCCACCGCCGCTGTGGCCAGACCGCGCAGGGCCAGCCCCAATTGGACCCGCGGACTGGGTCGATCCAGGCGTGCCTGGACCAGAGCCCGCTCTGACGGGGCCAAAGGCACGTCGGCGGCCTGAAGGGCGAGGCCGGCGTCCCCCAGGGTGCCGCTGACAAGCACCCGATCCCCGGGGCGCGCCCCGGCCCGGGTCAGGGCTTGGCCCGGCGGGCAGAAGCCAATGGCCTGGATGCAGATAGCCAGGGGGCCGCGAGTGGTATCCCCGCCCACCAGCTGCAGGTCATGGCAACGCACCAGCCTGCCCAAACCGCGGCTGAAGCCTTGCAGCCAGCACCGGTCCGGGGTCGGCAGGGTGAGCCCCAGACCGATCCAGGCCGGCTCCGCCCCCATTGCGGCCAGGTCGCTGAGGTTGACCGCCAGGGCCTTGTGGCCAAGGGATTCGGGATCGCAGTCGGGGAGGAAGTGCACTCCGGAGACCAGGGTGTCGGTGGTGAGCGCCAATTGGAGACCGGGCGGCGGCTGCAGCAGGGCGCAGTCGTCTCCGACCCCCAGGGCCACGTCGGCGCGAACGCCCAGGCCGGAGAAGTACTCGCGGATCAGGTCGAACTCTGAGCCGCCGCCGGGCCGGGGGTCTGGGGCGCTCACGGTCGCGGCACTCAGCGCCCTGGGCCGCCCTTGGCGCGCGCACCCATCTCGACCTCGCGCACCTGGCGGGCCATGCGGTCGAGCACGCCGTTGACGTACTTATGGCCATCGGTGGCGCCGAACGTCTTTGCCAACTCCACCGCCTCGTTGATCACCACCCGGTAGGGGATTTCCGGGTGTTTCAAAAGCTCGTAGGCGCCAAGGCGCAGGATCGCGCGTTCCACCGGGTCGACACTGGCGATGGACCGATCCAACAGCGGCCCCAAGGCCTCGTCGAGGCGATTGAGGTGGGCCGGCACCCCGTGCAACAGATCGTGAAAATAGCCGACGTCAAAGCCACGGAGGTCTTGTTCGGCCAGGAACTGGCGCTCCACCTCGGACACGTCCTGGCCGGTCATCTGCCACTGGTACAGGGCCTGCACCGAATGCAGCCTCGCCTGACTGCGCTTGCGGCTCATCAGTCGAGCTGGCGCAGCAGGTTGACCATCTCGATCGCCGACAGGGTGGCCTCGGCTCCTTTATTGCCGGCTTTGGTGCCAGCGCGCTCGATGGCCTGCTCGATGCTGTCGACGGTGAGCACGCCGAAGGCGATGGGCACGCCGTGGGACAGGCTGACCTGGGCCATACCCTTGACGCACTCGCCCGCCACGTAATCGAAATGCGGGGTGCCGCCCCGAATCACCGCACCGAGGGCGACGATGGCGTCATACTGGCCCTTGGCGGCGATCTTCTCCAGGGCCAGCGGCATCTCGAAGGCACCCGGCACCCGTACCACGGTGATGTCGGAATCGACGGCACCGTGGCGCTTGAGGGTATCGATGGCTCCGGCCAACAGGCTCTCGACGATAAAGCTGTTGAAGCGCGCCACTACCAAACAAAAGCGGGCGTTTTCCACAATCATTGCGCCTTCGATAGTCTCGACCGTCATAGCTTAATTCTCGTCTGCTCGGGGCCGGCGCCGAAGCGCCCGGCCTTGGTGGATGGAGCGGGCAAAGGTGCCGCGGAAAACCCCGCGACCGGGGCGGAATTGTAACCGAAGCGGCGCGGCACCGCGAAGCGCGCGGGCGGCCCGATTTACTGGCAGTCCACGTATTCGACCACTTCCAGGCCGAAGCCCGCCAAGCCGTGGATGCTCCAGGGGGCACTCAGCACCCGCATCTTGCGGATGCCGAGATCGCCGATAATCTGGGCGCCGACGCCGTAGGTGCGCAGTTCCCGGTCCGGATCGCGCACCGGCACCTTGTCTTCCGCATCGTGTAGCTGGTAGTCGGAAATGCGCTGTACCAGTTCGCGCGCCGTGTCGTGGTTACGCAGCACCACCACCGCGCCCTCCCCTGCCTCGGCGATCTGGCGCAGTGCGCTGTGCAGGGGCCAAGGGCAATCGGCGCGACTGGTGGAAAACAGATCGCACAGGGTGTTCTGCATGTGCACCCGCACCAGGGCTGGGCGTTCAGGGCTAAGCTCGCCCATGGTCAAGGCCAGGTGCACCTCGTTGTCGATGCAATCCTGATAGGCGATGACCCGAAATTCGCCGAACTCGGTCTCGCAGCATGCACTCGTTGAGGCGTTCGATGGTCTTTTCGTTGCGCACCCGATATTCGATCAGGTCCTCGATGGTGCCCATTTTCAGCCCGTGCTCGCGAGCGAACACGCTCGAGATCCGGGCGCCGGGCCATGCTGCCGTCCTCATTGAGAATCTCGACGATCACCGCTGCCGGGCTCAGCCCTGCCAGCCGCGCCAGGTCGCAGCCGGCTTCGGTATGGCCGGCCCGAACCAGCACCCCGCCCGGCTGCGCCATGAGGGGAAAGATGTGCCCGGGCTGCACCAGATCCCGGGGCTGGGCATCGGGCTTGACCGCAGCCCGCACGGTGGTGGCCCGGTCCGCCGCAGAGATGCCGGTGGTTACGCCCTCTGCCGCCTCGATGGAAACGGTGAAGTTGGTCGCGTGAAGGGACTCGTTGGCATTGACCATCAGCGGCAGCCGCAGCTGCTGGCATCGATCCTTGGTGAGGGTCAGGCAGATCAGACCGCGTCCGTAACGCGCCATGAAATTGATCGCCTCAGGGGTGACCGCCTCGGCGGCCATCAGCAGGTCGCCTTCGTTCTCCCGGTCCTCATCATCCATGATGACAACCATCTTACCCTGGCGTATATCCTGGATGATTTCTTCGGTGCTGTTGAGAGCCATGAGCCTGCAGTAATTCCGGTGGAACTTGTGACACCGGCGCTGCAATGGCAGCACCCGGCGGGCAGAAGCGGAATTGTAACAGACCGCAGCCGCTTATATAAACGCGGCCGACATCGGGTAATGGGCGGCAGCCGGCCGGATCAGGTCTTGATGAAGCCGTGCTCTGCGAGCATTTCCTGGGTGATCCCCGAAGTCCCTGGAACGGCGGCACGCTCGCCCAGCAGGAGGCGTTCCAGGTAGCGGGCGATCAGATCCACCTCGAGGTTGACGCGGGTGCCGCTTCCATAGTCGCCCATGATGGTCTCTTGCAGGGTATGGGGGACGATATTGAGCTCGAATACCCGGCCGTCCACCGCATTCACCGTCAGGCTGGTACCGTCGACGCAGATCGAACCCTTGTGGGCGATGTAACGGGCCAGCTCCGCCGGGGCCTGAATGCGAAAGCGCACCGAGCGGGCGTCGTCGCTACGCTCCAGGACCTCGCCCAGGCCGTCCACGTGACCGCTCACCAGGTGTCCGCCCAAAGGGGTGGCCAGGGTCAGCGCCGTCTCCAGATTAACCCGGCTGCCAGGTTTCAGCCCCCCCAGGGAGGTCAGGGAGAGCGTTTCGCGGGAAACATCGGCGGCGAAACCGTTTCCAGGCAGGTCGATGGCGGTAAGGCAGACGCCGTTGACGGCGATGCTGTCACCGCGTTCGACCGCACTCAGGTCGAGTTTGCCGGTGCGAAGATGCAGGCGCAGATCCCCACCCCTGGGCTCCAATCGCTGGACCTCGCCAATGGCTTGAATGATGCCGGTAAACATGATGTTGCTCCCCCTAGCCCGCGGGGCGGGCGGTGATGCGCCAATCCGGGCCGACCGCCCGAACGTCTATGATCTCCAAGCCGACGCGCTGCTCCATGCGCTCCAGCCCGGGCAGGTGGAACAGGCCGCGGGCGCCGTCTCCCATGACGTGGGGGGCCAGGTAGACGATCAACTCGTCGACCAGACCCCGGGCCAGGGCGGCGCCGGCCAGGGTGGGCCCGGTTTCGAGCAGCACCTCGTTGACCTCGCGCGCCGCCAGATGGGACAGGGCGGCAGCCAAGTCGACCCGGCCCTGGGCCGCCGGCACCTGCGCAAGCTCGGCGCCAGCGGCGGTCAGGGCGGCGGCGACGGCCGGACGCTCGCCGCTATGCAGCACCAGAGTGCGTCCCGGCAACTCCAGCATGCGGGCCGTGGGCGGCATGCGCAGGCGCGAGTCCAGCACCACCCGCAGGGGCTGGCGCACCGAGTCGCCTGGGTCCATGCCCCACAACGCCCCGGCGCTCAGGCGCACGTTCATGGATGGGTCGTCCGCCAGCACGGTTTCCACCCCGGTCACGATGGCCGAACTGCGGGCCCGCAGCCGCTGGACATCAGCGCGGGCCGCCGGCGAGGTGATCCATTGGCTCTCCCCGCTGGCCATGGCGGTGCGCCCGTCGAGACTCATCGCCAGTTTGCAGCGCAGATAGGGCCTGCCCTGCTCCATTCGTTGGATGAAGCCGGGATTCAGGGCCCGCGCCTCGGTCTCTAGCAGGCCCTGCTCTACCGCGATGCCGGCGGCCCGCAGCTGTTCCAGGCCCTGGCCGGCGACGCGCGGGTTGGGGTCGCGCATGGCGGCGACCACCCGCCCTACCCCCGCCTCGATCAGGCCCCGGGTGCAAGGCGGGGTGCGGCCATGGTGGCAACAGGGCTCCAGGGAGACATAGGCGGTGGCGCCGCGGGCGGCACTGCCGGCCTGTGCCAGGGCATTGCGTTCGGCGTGGGGTTCGCCGGCCCGGCGATGGAAGCCCTCGCCCACCATCCGGCCGGCACGCACCAGCACGCAGCCCACGCGGGGATTGGGGTCAGTGGTAAAGAGACCGCGCCGGGCCAGGGCGATGGCCCGAGCCATGCAGGCCCGGTCCTCAGGGCTTGGCATCTGCCTTTTCAATTTCGTTTAGCAGGTCCATCTGGCGGCGCCGGGTCTCCGGGCTCGGTTGGCGCTCCAGACGCTCGATCTCCTCGCGGAAGGCGTTGACGTCCTCGAAACTGCGGTAGACCGAGGCGAAGCGCACATAGGCCACCTGATCCAGGTTGCGCAGTTCCTCCATGACCCACTCTCCGATCTGGCGCGACCTGACCTCGCGCTCGCCGCTGGCAATCAGGCGCCGGCGAATGCGCTCCAGGGCGGCATCGACGCGCTCGGTACTGACCGGCCGCTTTTCCAGCGCCCGCATCATGCCGGCGGCCAGTTTGGTGGCATCGAACGGCACCCGGGTACCGTCCTGTTTGATCACCCGCGGCAGGTTCAGCTCGGCGCTCTCGAACGTCGTGAAGCGTTCGTCGCAACTCAGGCAGCGGCGCCGGCGGCGAACCTGATCACCGTCCCCGGCGAGTCGGGAATCGACCACCTTGGTATCCTGGGCACCGCAGAAGGGACAGCGCATGAGTTAGGGTCTCGGGTCAGCCGGCGTAGACCGGGAGGCGCCGACAGACTTCCAGCACCTGATCGCGCACGCGGTCGATCACCGCCTGGTCGCCGCGGCTGTCGATGACGTCGCACATCCAGCCGGCCAGCGCGGTGACCTCTTCGAGGCCGAAGCCGCGAGTGGTGGCCGCCGGGGTGCCGACCCGGATGCCGCTGGTGACGAAGGGCGATTGCGGGTCGTTCGGCACCGCGTTCTTGTTCACCGTGATATTGGCGCTGCCGAGCCAGGCGTCGACCGCCTTGCCGGTGAGTTCCTGGCGGATAAAGCTGACCAGGAATAGATGGTCGTCGGTGCCGCCGGAAACCACATCGTAGCCGCGATCGATGAACACCTTGGCCATGGCCCTGGCATTGTCGAGCACCCGCTGCTGGTAGGCCTTGAACTCGGGCTCCATGGCCTCCTTGAAGCAAACCGCCTTGGCGGCGATGACATGCATCAGCGGCCCGCCCTGGGTGCCCGGGAAGACCAGGGAGTTGAATTTCTTCTCCAGCTCGGGGTTGGACTTGGCAAGGATCAGGCCACCGCGGGGGCCGCGCAGGGTCTTGTGGGTGGTGGTGGTGGTGACGTCGGCGATCTGTACCGGACTGGGATAGACTCCCGCCGCCACCAGGCCGGCGACATGCGCCATGTCAACGAACAGGTAGGCCCCCACCGCGTCGGCGATGTCCCGAAAGCGCTGCCAATCGACCACCCCCGAGTAGGCGGAAAAGCCGGCGACGATCATGCGCGGCCGGTGCTCCTGGGCCAGACGCTCGACCTCGTCATAGTCTATTTCGCCGGTTTCGGCATTCAGCCCGTATTGCACCGCGTGGTATATCTTGCCGGAGAAATTAGGTTTGGCACCATGGGTGAGGTGGCCGCCATGGGCCAGGCTCATACCGAGTATCGTGTCGCCCGGCTGGCACAAGGCCATGTAGACCGCCGCATTGGCCTGGGAGCCGGAATGGGGTTGTACGTTGGCGTAATCCGCCCCGAACAACTGCTTGGCGCGGTCGATGGCCAGCTGCTCGGCGATGTCCACGTACTCGCAACCGCCGTAATAGCGCTTGCCCGGATAGCCTTCGGCGTACTTATTGGTGAGCACGGTACTCTGGGCCTGCATCACCCGCGGGCTGGTATAGTTTTCGGAGGCGATCAGCTCGATGTGTTCCTCCTGGCGGCGCTGCTCGCCGTCGATGGCTGCCCAAAGCTCGTCGTCGTAGCCCTGAATCTGCATGTCTCGATTGAACATTGGGCGCTCTCCCCGGTGCCGAAAAGCGAGTATTTTAGCAGGCCGCCGAATTGCCGTCTGCTTTCTGCCGACGCTTTCCGTGATATGGTACTTGGAGGCGGAGATTCCGATTCCGGGCGGCTCGGCAGCGAGCGCTTCCATGCTACACTCTGCCCATTTTCAAACCTCAGCCAGCAGGATCCGAAATTCATGCCCGTGAAGACGAATTACCTGGTGATCTCCGCCCTGGGACAAGACCGCCCCGGCATTGTCGACAGTCTTTCCGGCGCTGTGCTGGAGCACGGCTGCAATATCGTCGACAGCCGGATGACGGTGCTCGGCGGCGAGTTCGCAGTGTTGTTGATGGTGGCGGGCCCTTGGAACACGCTGGCCAAGATCGAGGGTGCCCTGCCGGAGCTCGAGGAGCAGCTCGGCATGAACATCATCAGCAAGCGCACCGAGGGTCGGGCCGCGGGCCAGAACCTGGTCCCCTATGCGGTAGATGTGGTGGCCCTGGATCACCCGGGCATCGTCAAAAACCTGGCTGCTTTCTTCTCCAAGCGCAGCATAAACATCGAAGACCTTTCCACCAGCAGTTACGCGGCCGCCCACACCGGCACCCCGATGTTCGCAGTCAGCATGACCGTAGGTATCCCGGCGGATACCCACCTGGGCACCCTGCGCGAAGAGTTCATGGAGTACTGCGACTCGTTGAATCTGGACGCGGTGCTGGAACCGTTGAAGAACTGACAACCGAGGCCAGCCGGACGCCGAGAAACCGAAAAGAGGAACCAAGCGCATGAGCCAAGTCGCGGTCGGGCAAGCGGTCCCGAACATAGAACTCCTGATCACCGGCGACCGTAGAGTAAGTCTTAGGGACTACCGCGGAAAAGCCCTGGTGCTGTTCTTCTACCCCAAGGCCAATACGCCCGGATGCACCCAGGAAGGCCAGGACTTCCGCGACGCCGTTGCCGATTTCGACAGCCAGTCCGCGGTGCTGCTCGGGGCGTCTCGGGACGGGCTCAAGGCGCAGGAGAACTTCAAGGCGAAACATGGGTTTCCCTTCGACCTGATCTCGGACAAGGACGAGCAAGTATGCGGCCTGTTCGACGTGATCAAGATGAAGAAGATGTACGGCAAGCAGGTACGCGGGATCGAGCGCAGCACCTTTCTGATCGACGCCGAAGGGATGCTGCGCCAGGAGTGGCGCAAGGTCAAAGTCAAAGACCACGTGACCGAGGTGCTGACCGCCGTCAAAGCGCTGCAAGCCCAGACCTAGCCGCTGACGCCGCGCATCCGACTTCTCCGGAGCGGCCCTCGCTGCCACCGGCCCCCGTCCACCGAACGCCGCGATTGACCACCGACCTCATGGATTCCGCCAGCCACGACAAGCGCCTGTTCGTTCTCGACACCAATGTGCTGATGCATGACCCCGCCTGCCTGTTCCGCTTTCAGGAACACGACATCTTCCTGCCCATGATGGTGCTGGAGGAGTTGGACGCGGGCAAAAAGGGCATGTCCGAGATGGCCCGCAATGTGCGCCAGGTGAGCCGGTTTTTGGATCAGCTGATGTGCGACGCCAGCAAAGACGACATCGACCGCGGCCTTCCCCTGCACTGCCTGGACTGCAACGGCGAGCAGGGTCCGAGGGCGAGCGGGCGGCTGTTCTTTCAGACCAGCCACTTGCCGAACCTGCTTCCCGACAGCCTGCCGGGCAATACCCCGGACAACAATATCCTCGGCGCCGCCTTGGCCCTGCAGCAGGACCAGCCGGCGAATACGGTAGTGGTGGTATCCAAGGACATCAACCTGCGCATCAAGGCCGCGGTGCTGGGAATCCGGGCCGAGGACTACTCCACAGACCAAGTGCTGGATGACGTCAGCCTGCTCTACAGCGGGCAGGCCGAACTGAGCCCGGACTTTTGGGAGCGCCACAGCAAGGCGGTGGAATCCTGGCAGGAGGAGGGTCGCACCTTCTACCGGGTCGCCGGTCCTGACATCGCTGCCTGGTACCCCAATCAGTGCCTGTACCTACCGGGCGAATCCGGCGTGGAGGCCATGGTGAGCCGAGTCGAAGCCGATTCTGCGGTAATCGAGCTGGTCACCGACTACCGCAATCCGAAACACGGGGTCTGGGGCATCAACGCCCTGAACCGCGAGCAGAACTATGCCCTCAATATGCTGATGGCGCCGGAGATCGACTTCGTCACCCTGCTCGGGGCCGCCGGCACCGGCAAGACCCTGCTGGCCCTCGCGGCGGGGCTGGCTCAGACGCTGGATAACAGTCTCTACCGGGAAATAGTCATGACCCGGGTAACGGTACCAGTCGGTGAGGACATCGGCTTCCTGCCCGGCACCGAAGAGGAGAAGATGACCCCCTGGATGGGCGCGTTGATGGACAACCTGGAGGTGCTGACCCGCACCGAGGGCGGCGAATGGGCGCGCGCGGCCACCGACGAATTACTGCGCAGCCGGATCCGCATCCATTCCATGAACTTCATGCGCGGGCGCACCTTCCTCAGCAAGTACATCATCCTCGACGAGGCCCAGAACCTCACTGCCAAGCAAATGAAGACCCTAATCACCAGGGCCGGGCCGGGCAGCAAGATCGTGTGCCTGGGCAACGTCGGACAGATCGACACCCCATACCTGACCGAGACCACCTCGGGCCTGACCTACGTGGTCGACCGCTTCAAGATGTGGCCCCACAGCGCCCATATCACCCTGCTGCGCGGTGAGCGCTCGAGGCTCGCGGATTTTGCTTCCGAACAACTCTAGCCCGCATATTTCACCGGGCTGCCAGGCGGCTGGGCATAAGCGACCGGAGATTCAAGACCTGGAATAGGGCTCGGGAGGCGTCTGCCGCGAAACAGCCTGTACAACACCGCCCGGCTATCGCACCCATGGCTGTGGTTCCTGCACGGCTTAGCGCCTTCGCTCCCGATGACGCCGCTCAGGCCGCCTCCTGGAGCGGCTCATCCTGCAGAACCTTCGGCCAGGATTTGATTACCGCCTGCACCAGGGTCGCCAGCGGAATGGCGAAAAACACGCCCCAGAAACCCCATAGACCACCGAACACCAGAATCGCCACGATGATGGCGATCGGATGCAGGTTGACCACCTCGGAAAACAGCAGCGGCACCAGCACATTGCCGTCCAAGGCCTGGATCACGAAATAGGCCCCGGTGAGCCAGAAAAAATCCGAGGTCCAACCCCACTGAAACCAGGCGATAATGAGCACCGGAAAGGTCACCACCGCCGCCCCCACATAGGGAATGATCACCGACAAACCCACCAGCACGGCCAGCAGCAGGGCATAGTCCAGACGCAGGAACGAGAAGGTGATGAAGCTGGCAGCCCAAATAATGATGATTTCCCAAAACTTGCCACGCACGTAGTTGCCGATCTGGCGATCCACATCGCCCCACACCTTGTTGACGATGCTGCGGTGGCGTGGCAGGAACTGGGCCACCCAGGCCAGGATCAGCACCTTGTCCTTGAGAAAAAAGAATACCAGCAACGGCATCAGGATCAGGTACACCGCCAGCGTGATCACGCCCACCACCGAGGCCAGAGACATCGAGACCACCCTCTGACCGAAGGTGGCGATCTCGGCGCGGATGATTCCCATCACCTCTTGAATCTGCTCTGGCGAGACAAGTTCCGGATAGCGCTCAGGCAAGCGCATCAGGGCCTGCTGCCCCGCGCCGATGATCGCCGGGAGCTGCTGCACCAGTTCGCTGACCTGGCGAGACAGCAGCGGCATGAGCCAGAACAGGATCAGGGCCAGGAACAGCATGAAAAGGGAAAACACCCAGATAACCGCTGCCAGGCGGGGCAAGTGGAAGCGTTGAAAACCGGCCACCAAGCCCTCTAACAGATAGGCAACCACCACGCTGGCCAGCACCGGGGCCAGCATGTTGCCCATGGTCAGAACCACCACCAACCCGACGATCAGCAGCAGCGCCAAAGACACGACCTGAGGGTCGGAGAGATAGCGCTTGAACCAGTTGGTGAGGACCTGCATACGGGCTTCCTGCGAACTATTCGACCGCGGACAGTCGTTGGTAATGGCCGGCAAAAAGCTGTTCCAACTCGTCGATCACTTCCCGCGCAGGTCGTCCCTGCAAAACGTGGGCCGACATCAAGCCGGCAGTTTCGTGGAACAGGACCTCTCTGTCCAGCATGAAATAGCTTTCAGACAGGCGGCGGATAGCGGCTACCACGGTCTCGCGCTGCGGTCGCGCGATCGGCTTCGGCTGGGGGGACTCCGCGACTTGGTCCGTTTCGTTTTCCTTGGCCTCGGCGCGATGCGCCAGAAACTCGGCGAAGGCCATCAGGCTGGCTCGCTCCTGCTCCGGCAGCGCCCGGTACA
Organism: uncultured Gammaproteobacteria bacterium; assembly: GCA_963753615.1. Classification (GTDB taxonomy): domain Bacteria; phylum Pseudomonadota; class Gammaproteobacteria; order Chromatiales; family Chromatiaceae; genus CAVWCW01. The sequence goes on along the minus strand of CAVWCW010000021.1, from coordinate 28,677 downwards.
GTTTCAGCAACCGGCGCTGCGCGCCGCCAATTTTGGGCGCCTGCTGCAACACGTCCAACTAGTCCTCAGAATCGTGAATCGACTTGTCGCAGTAAGTACGGGCGAAATCCAGCAGTTCCTCCATCACCCGCAGGCGAAATTTTTGCTTCTGGTGCACGAAGGAGTATGGCCGTTTTAACGGCGGGTCCAGGGGGATCGCAACCAAGGTATCCAACTTCAACTCTTTCTGGATGGTTGCACCGGAAACGACGGAAATCCCCATGCCGGCCTCCACCGCCCCCTTTACCGCCTCCGGACTTCCCAACTCCATGGCGATGGTCAGGTCCTTGTCGCAGGCTTTCATGGTCCCCAGGTATTCGGCAATCACCTCACGCGTGCCGGAACCCTCCTCGCGGCAGATGAACGGGTATTCCAACAGCTTGGAAAAGGTGATGCTCCTGCGACCCGCCAGCTCATGATTCGGCGGTACGATCGCCACCAGGTGGTCGTGCTTGCACACCTCCACCACGAGGTTGCGATTGCTGACCGAGGCTTCCACCACCCCGAGGTCGATCGTGTTGTTTTCCACCATCGCCACGATGCCCTCGGAATTGGACACTTTGAGATGGATATTGACCTCCGGGTATTTGTCCTTGAAATCCCCCAGCAGGGACGGGAGCATGTACTCGGCCACCGTGGTACTGGCGCCGATGGTCAGGGCGCCCCGGATCTCCCCGGTCATTTCCCGCACCGAATTCTCCATCTCCGAGTAGAGTTCGAAGATACGGTCGGCATATTGGTATACCCGGCTGCCCGCCTCGGTCAGGCTGATGCGGTTATGGGTACGGTCGAACAGGCGGGTATTGAAGTACTCCTCCAGTTGGCGGACCTGGAAGGTGACCGCCGGCTGGGTCATGTGCAGGGTTTCGGCCGCCTTGGTAAAACTGAGGAGCCTGGCAACCGTATGAAACACTTGCAATCTACGATCGGCCATTTCGGTGGCAATACCTATAATTTCTGTTGGAATGATAAACTGAGTTTATATATTACTCGATAACCAGATAGTTTGACCACAAGCGCACCTGTCGGCGCCCGGCAATCCCCTGCTGCCCAAACCGGCCGCGCAAGGCCGGCCAGCATAAAGAAAAACCCCGGCGGGTCAGACCCGCCGGGGTTCGCTTTCGCTCCGAGAAATAACTTCTGGCTCGCTGCTACATGCTGAACCCACCGCCGCCACCGGGCGCCGTGTACTGGCCCCCCGCCGCCTCGGTCAGCGCCTTCTTGATCGCCTCGGGAGATCTTGTGATTCCGAAGAAGCTGTTGGCACCCACCATCTTCAGGTCTGGCCAGCTGATGGCGATGCGGAAGCGCGGGTGCAACGCCCTAACCTTGCCATCGAACACCACCACCTCGTAAGGCGCGTAGGCGACATGCTTGAGCGGACGCGCGTCCACCTCCTTCAGAATCTCGGCATCCGAACTCATGCCTTCGCTCATCGCGACCCCGAATGCCGTGATGCTTCCGCCCGGAACGTCGATCCGGTACACCTTGGACGTGCCCCCCACGCCTGCGGCCAAATTGTCCTCCAGCACCCGCACCGCTTCATCGTGGCTGCGGTAGTCGGCCAGCGTCATCTGATCGTCAAAATATTCCATGCCGAAGGTATAGTGGTATTTCTTGAGCTTGCGCGGGCTCAAGCCCTTGGAGCCAAACTCCTCCTCCGAACCCAAAGCCGCCGACAATTTGGCGGTGACCGGGGTCACGTCTCTGCCAATTCGGTACACCCGGCGCCAGTAGTCCGGGTTCAGGTAGCTGACCTGCACCTCGTTGCCCACTTTGGTAACCGACACCCGCATTCCCATCAAATAGGCAGCGCCTTCGTCGTTCGCGGCCAATCCCTTAAGGAAACCGTCGGTCACAACCACCACGGTGGTATCCGGGTAGGGGGAATACTCGCCGACCACTTCGAAACCTTGGTCCTGCAGCGCCTCCTTGGTCGCCAGCAGCACGTTTCCGGGATCACCGTTACTCTTGGAGCCTAGGATGAATGGTTTCAGGGCTTCAGCCGCAGAGACCTGAGACGCGACCCCAAGCCCAGCGACTACCAACAAGCTCAATGCAAGTGAACGCAAACGCTGCCCGATCGTCATGAGTACTCCCCGCTGATTCTTATAGTGAAGGTGTTTGTGGGTGCGAGACCCGTTCCGGTTGATCTGAATTCTTGTCCCCGGGTCTATGGGGCCCAGGTTGCGCGAGGCCGAAACAGGAGCATCCGTTTTCCTGGGCGTTCCGGTCCGAAATTTCTCTCAACCGAGCTTGGACTCAGGTTAAAGCCTTACTCGCATTCTAGGCGCAATACTCCTCTAATCCAAACACAAATGTCAACCGAGAAACAAATTTACCATTCCTGGCCCAGCCCATGAAACACCGCGAATTTGGCCATCCAGGCCCAACCCCGGCGAGGGACGCGGATACCAGCAACCCTGGTAATGGAAATCGTATGCCGGATTCCTTAGAATCCAAGGGCCTATAACGAATCTGCGTTCTGATACCCGGATCGCGAAATCAGGGCCAGAGCACTAAAACAACAAGGGAGTCCGATTCCTATGCAAGCCAGAAAACCTGTGTGCAAATCAATTGCCTGGTGCTGCCTGTGCGCCGCGGCGGGGCTGTCGCTGAACGCTCAGGCATCCGGCTTCAGGATCCCTGAAGCTTCGATATCCGGGCTGGCCTTGTCGAACGCCATGGTAGCGAACCCGGAGGATATCGGCGCCTTCGCTTACAACCCGGCCGCGATGTCCTTTCATGACGGCTCCAGCATCAATATGGGGATGATGTTGCTGCGCCCGGACATGGAAGTGCGCACCGACAGCGGAAGCCATGATGGCGATATCAGAGAAAACGTCTTCATCCCAACCTTCTACGGTGCCTACCGCCTCAATGATGCCTGGAGCCTCGGTCTCGGCGTAGGGGCACCCTACGGACTGGAGTCGAACTGGGACGCGGGCACCTTTCCGGTACTCAGCCAACCCACCACCGCCGCGCTGCACCCCACCAAGAGTAAGCTGGAATTGGTGGCCTTTTCCCCCTCGGTGGCCTATCGCATCTCGCCGAACGCCAGCGTCTCCGCGGGTATTGATTACTACTGGGCGACGGGCCTGACTTTCAACTCATCCGGCCTCGACGTACAGGGCGACGGCTCCGATTGGGGTTGGAACCTGGGCTTCCTCTACGACCTCGACCGGCTCAGCTTAGGCCTGACCTACCATTCCAGCTCCAGTCTCGAGATCGAGGGCAAGTTCCAACCATGGGTGGCGCTGCCCGGTGGCCCGCCCCCGGGTACCGTGATCCCGGCCAAGGCCAATCTCGACCTGCCCTGGTATCTGCAAGCTGGGGTGCGCTACGAGTTCACCGAGGCGCTAGCGGTCGAATTCGACTACACCCGAACCGGCTGGTCGGAGTTCGACGAGATCCGCATCGTCGGCGACGGGCGTGGCGCCGATGGCGTGACCCTTGCCACCAGCACCAATAATTGGGAGGACGCCAATGCCTATCGCCTTGGCGTCAGCTATCAACTGACCCCGCGCACCCAGTTGCGTTTCGGCTACACCCTGGACAAGACGGGCCAGAAAGACGACTTTTACAGTGCCCGCGTGCCGGACAGCGACCGCAATCTGTTCAGCCTCGGTGTCGGTCACAACCTCGGCGACGGTTGGGGCCTCGACGCCGGCTATATGTACGTGAGCTTCGACGACCGCAAGATCAACAGCAATGTGCCGTTCGGCACCTATGGCGGCGATCCGAATGGAACCAATGCCTATAACGGAAAGTACAAGGCCCATGTCCATATCTTCGGACTTGGGGTAAGCAAGTCCTTCGAATAAGCCCTCTGCTCCTCTAAGCAAACGCCATCAAACCCGGCCAAGCGCCGGGTTTTCGTTTCTGCCGAAGTTGACCCTGGGTACCAGCAAAAAAAGCCTGATTACCCCCATCCCTCAACCGGCATTGGGGAACACCGATATAGTTCAACCTAGAAAGAGCAGTTGGACCGGGTGTAGGCTGTGCTTGCGGGGGTGTAGGGCAACGACTGCATGGATGCAGGAGGTAGGGCGACGCAGGAAGCCAAAGCCGAGGCGCAACGACGCGGAATAGTCAATCTATTCCAAGGCGTTGCAACGCAGCGACCCACAGGGGTGTGGGAAATGTCAGGTTCCGTCTGGAACAGGACCGGACCATACGCCACCGCAAGCGTGCCATGCGCCCCGTAGCCTGGATCACCGAGTCGGTGAAGCGGTAAATCGAAGGCTTGTTCCTGCATTTCAGTACCTTACTCTCAGAATGGAGCAGTCAACTGCTCTTTTTCGGTTCAACCGGCACTCGGCTCGAAGCCGTTCAGAGGCTTTTATCGAGTCGATCCAAAGCAGCAAGCAGGCTCGCCAAAGCCTTTCCAGCCTGTGGGAGCTCGACAAAGCCCCGGGGATATATCCAGTCGACATCGCTTTTCCGGCCGGTGCTGGAACGAGACCGGGCCTAGAAAGAGGGGTAATCAGCAAAAAAAACGCCACCCCCGGGGGGTGGCGTTCGTGTCCCGCAGGCGGACCGGGATCAGATATACAGGCAGATGTCGCTCTCGCCGGCAAACTCGAAGAAGGCTGCCGCCCCGGCGTACTCAACGCCGTCAATGAACTCTGCCGGATTCATGTCGAACAGGTCGACCGTCATCTGGCAGGCGATCAGCTTGACCTCGGCTTCCTGGCACAGCTCGCGCAGTTCCTCGATGCTCGCCACGCCCTTATCCTTCATCTTCTTTTTCATCATCATGGTCATCATGCTCTGCATACCGGGCAACGCGGTACCGAGCACCGGGAACCACTTGTCCATGCCCATCGGCATCGGCATCCCGGGATTGCCTAACGGAGTCACTTCCAGCGCGAGTCGCTTGCGCAGCAGCTGCAGGCCATAAAAGGTGAAGAAAATCTGGGTGTCGTAACCAAGGGCCGCGGCGGTCGATGCAAGAATGAAGGGCGGGTACGCCCAGTCCAACGAACCTTTGGTTGCGATAATGGCTAATCGTTTCTCATCTGACATCTCGTATCTCCCCCTGGTAGAACGGGCGCGGAGCTGCGAGCTGCCGCGCGCAGGCGCCTAAATCAGGCCTTCTTGATCAGAAAGTGGAACTTGCCACCCTCTTCCTTGGACTCCATCAGCTCATTGCCGGTCTGCTTGGAGAAGGCCTCGAAATCCTTCACCGAACCCGGGTCGGTGGCGATGATGTGCAGCACCTTGCCGGAATCCATGCCATTAAGGGTCTTCTTGGCGCGCAGGATGGGCAGCGGGCAATTCAGGCCACTAGCGTCCAGTTCTTGATCGAAATCTGCCATCTGGTTGTCCTCCGTTATTGTGCTCGGATTAGCATATAGGAAATATTAAAGAACGCTAACTTATGCGAACTTCGGGCGAAACGCAAGTCGAATCTCCGCCTTCGCCGACAGCGTCCGCCCCTCAGCTATCCAGTTGGGGGTTGATTCGGAAGCCGCTGCGGGCCCAGTCGATAATGCCGCCACGCAGGTTGAGTACGTTCTCGAACCCTTGTTGGGCCAGATAAGCGCAGGCGTGGTAGGACCGGGCCCCGCTGCGGCAGTACAGCACCAGATCCCGATCCTTGGGGAATTCGCTCATGCGCAGGGGGATAAGATGCATCGGCAGGTGCTCGGACCGGGGCAACACCCCGTGCATGACCTCCGCCTCGCTGCGGATATCGATCAGCCGCAGCTGCTCGCCCGAGTCCAGCTTGGCTTGCAGCTTACGTGCATCAATCTCGTTAACTACCAATCGAACGTCCTCCACTTGAACAATAACCAATCTTATTAGTATATTATTATGTCTTGCGAAGAGCAAGCAGGGAGGCGCCCGAGGCCGGGCCACAGATTGCCCGGCGCCGGGCCCCATGCTAGCTTTCGCCCGCCCGCGGCTGCGGCCGCTGGAGAAAGGCCGAGGCCAGCAATCTCTGGCGTTTCTTCGGCGCGGCTTTTGAAAACGCGGTTTCCGAAAGCCCTCATTTCCGATCGCTTGGGGCGGTTGGGAATGGCGGGGCATCCTGCCCCGCACAGGAAGCGCCAAACACCGGCGTGTCCTCGACACCAACCACTCAGGCGAACGACCCGATGCAATACCTGCCGATCTTTCTCGATGTTAAAGGCCAAGACTGCCTGGTAGTAGGCGGGGGCGAGGTTGCGGCCCGCAAGGCGAGCAATCTGCTGCGCTCCGGGGCCCGGGTGCGGCTGGTCGCGCCAGCACTGGTTCCACCGCTGGAGCAACTGCGGAAGAACGGGGAGTTGGAACACCGGACGGGCAACTTCGCCGATTCCGATCTCGAAGGCGCCCACCTCGCGATCGCCGCTACCGACGACCCCGGAGTGAACGAGCGGGTGGCCGAGGCGGCTCGGGCAAGGTGCATCCCGGTCAACGTGGTGGACCGCCCGGAACAGGGGAACTGCGTGATGCCGTCGGTCATCGACCGCTCGCCGGTGGTAGTGGCGGTATCCACCGGCGGTGCCTCGCCGGTGCTGGCGCGACTGATCCGCAGCCGTCTGGAGTCGCTGATCCCGGCGGCCTACGGCCGGCTGGCGGAGCTGGCGAGCCGTTTCAGGGACCGAGTCAAAGCGCGCTTCGCCGACCCAGCGGACCGGCGCCGGTTCTGGAACCGGGTGTTGCAGGGCGGGGTCGCCGAGCGGGTGTTCTCCGGACATATGGAAGAGGCGGAGGTGCTGCTGGAAAAGCACCTGGACCAAGCCCGGCCGTCTCAGCCGATGGGTGAGGTATATCTGGTCGGCGGCGGCCCAGGCGACCCAGACCTGCTGACCTTCCGTGCCCTGCGCCTGATGCAGCAGGCCGAGGTCGTGGTCTATGACCGCCTGGTGGCGAAACCGATCCTGGAGATGACCCGGCGCGATGCCCAGCGAATCTATGTCGGCAAGGAGCGGGACAACCACGCCATGCGCCAGGAGGAAATCAACCAGCTGCTGGCGCGCTTGGCCAAGGAGGGCAAACGGGTACTGCGCCTCAAGGGCGGCGACCCGTTTATCTTCGGCCGCGGCGGCGAGGAAATCGACACCTTGGCCGCCGAAGGGGTTCCCTTTCAGGTAGTTCCTGCGGTAACCGCCGCCTCCGGCTGCGCTGCCTACGCAGGCATTCCGCTTACCCACCGGGACTACGCCCAATCGGTCACCTTCGTCACCGGCCACCTCAAGGACGGCAGCATGAACCTGGACTGGCCGCGCCTGGCCCAGCCGGCCCAGACCGTGGTCTTCTACATGGGGCTGGTGGGTCTGCCGGTGATCGTGCGCGAGCTGATCGCGCACGGCGCCGACCCACAGCTGCCGATCGCCCTGGTGCAGCAGGGCACCACCCACAAGCAGAAGGTCTACACCGGCACCCTGACCAATATCGGCGGGATCGTGGCCCAGGACCCGCCCAAGCCGCCCACGCTGATCATCGTCGGCCGGGTAGTGGAACTGCACGAGAAGCTGTCCTGGTACCAGGCCCCGGGCGACTCCGACCTGGGCGCCACCACCCCGGTAGGCGCGGGCGAAAGCCTGACCTGAATGGCCCGACCAAACCCGGTTTACCGGGTTTGGTCGCCCGCTCAGTCCTAGTCCTCAGTCCTCAGTCCTCAGTCCTCAGTCCTACAATGTTAACCCGCCGCCGGTTTGGGCTTGAGCTGCTCCGGACGCAGCTTGGCGGTGAAGTAGTCGTCGGCGTTGTCGAGTTCCACCGGCTGACCGTCGCGGTCCACCAGGGGTTGCTCGTATTCGTTCCAGCCGCGCAGACCGGTCTGCAGCGAGCAGGCATTGCTGTAGCCCAACACCTGCATCGAGTGCACCGCCAGCACGCTACGGTAGCCGGAACGGCAGACCACCACGATCTCCCGGTCGCGGGCCTTCACCAGTTCGGGGATGGTCTCCTCGAAGTCCCATTCGCAGGCCGACTCTAAAATCCCCCGGGGCACGTTGATGGAGTCCGGGATGTGCATGGCGTCGAACTCGTAAGGCTCGCGCACATCGAGCAGCAGCAGGTCCGAGTTTTCCAGCAACCGCTCTTCCAGGTCCCAGGGCATGATCTCCCGCACGTCGGAGAGACAGTCTTTGATCAGTTCGAGAAATCGCTTCATCTCTGTTCAACCTATATTAGGATTTTCCGTAGCTCGCGCTAGTCCGCACCCTTGCGGTTGGCGCACAGGTTGCGCTCCACCGCAATCACCGCCGCCTCTACCCGGGACTTGACCTCCAGCTTGCGCATGATCGACTGCACGTGCTTTTTCACCGTGTCCTCGCGAATATCCAGGTAGCGGGCAATCGCCTTGTTGCTCTGCCCCTCGGCCAGTAGACAGAGGATGTCACCCTCGCGCTGCGTCAGCTCTGCCAGACTCATATCGGTGCGTTCGGAACCGCTCCCGACTGTCGGCTCGCCCGCCCCCTCCAGCAGAGGCTCCAACTCCTCAGCCACCACCGTCTCGCCGCCGACGATGCGCGCCAGCGCGCGAATCAGGTCGTCCGGCTCCATGTCTTTGAGCAGGTAGCCCTGAGCCCCGTGCTGCAGGGAGCCAAGGAGGTCCTGGCGCTCCATGCTGGTGGTCAGCATGGCAATCGGCATCTCCAGCCCGGCCCGGCGCAGCCGCTTGAGCACCTCGATACCCGACATCTTGGGCATGCGCATGTCGAGCAGGATCACGTCCGGGTTCTCCTCGCTGGCCAGGTGGATACCCAGCTCACAGTCGCCCTCGGCCGCCACGACTTCAATACCGCGCCGGGCCAACAGCTCCTGCAGCCCGATGCGGAACAGTGCATGGTCGTCAATCAACAGAATGCGCATCGTTCGCAGACTCCTGGTCCGGCGCGTCAACCAACTTGGATCCCGGGCGGAAACTGAGTTCTACCCGGGTGCCCTCCCCCGGCTCGCTCTCCACCCGCAGTTGGGCCCCCAGGCGATGGGCACGCTCTTGCATGATCGACAGCCCGATGTGCTCGCCCGGGTCACCGGCACGCTCGGGCGAAGCGAAGCCCTGGCCGTCGTCTTCAACCAGCAGCCGATACTGGCCCGGCTGCCGGCAGCTTAGCAGTACCCGCACCGTCTGGGCCGCCGCGTGCTTGCGGATATTGACCAGGGCTTCTTGGGCGATGCGCAGCATCTGCATCTCTTCGCTGGCGCTCAGGTCCAGCTGCCGGCAGTCGCGCTGGAAGAAGGTGGAGATACCGGTCTCCTTGCGGAAGCGCTGGCACAGCCGCTCCAAGGCCGGGATCAGGCCGCGCTGATCCAAGGGCCCGCGGAAGCTGGCGATCAGCTCGCGCAGCTCGGTATGGGCCTGGTCCAAGCCGCCGCGGATGCGCTCCGCCTCGGCCCGCGCGGGTCCGGCTATGGCGTTCTGCTGCAGGGTCTCCTCCAGCATCCGCACCTGAAAGCGCAGGCTGGCCAGGGTCTGGGCCAGGGAATCGTGCAGTTCGTGGGCCATTTGGGTGCGCTCGCCGATCAGCGAAAGGCGCCGTGCCTCGGCGTCGGAACGCTGTTTGGCCACCGCCATACCCAGATGCGAGCCGATGGTGGCGAGCAATTCCAAGATGTCTTCACGCCCGGTGATTCCGGGCCGCGAGACGAAAATCTCGTACACGCCGAGGGTCTCGCCGTGGTAGTCCAGGGGCACCTTGACCTTCTCGATCTCCCCCTCGCCGAACATACGCCGGCCGTTGATGCGGGCGCACTCCTCGGCATCCTGCCGGCAGAGTATATCCCCCGGCACCAGGGCCCGACCGCAGGGGCAGAGCTGCACCGGCAGCAATTGGTCGGCGCTCAGCAGCTCGTTGTCGAGACCAATGCTGCCAATCAGGCGCATGCGACCCTCCCCGCCGGCCAGGCGTGCAATTGCCGAACGCCCCCCCACCATCTCTTTGAGGATACGCAGGAAGCGCAACAACAGCTCTTCCAGTGCCCGGGCCTGATTGATGCTTGCCGCCACGTCGTAGAGAATCTTCAGCGAGGCGGTTTTCTGGGCCAGGCGGGTGGTCTGGCGAGCCACCCGGCTGTCCATGTCCTCGTATAGATCGGTCAGCTCCTCGCTCAGGCTGTCGATGTCCCGCACCATGGCCGCCAGCACCCCGTGCTTGGCCGGTTCCAGGTGGGCGCCGGGCTCGCCCTGGCACACCTGGGCGACTGATTCCTCCAGGGTGGTCAGCGGCTTGAGCAGCTGGCTGCGCAGCCGCTGCACCAGCACCAGGAGCAGGGCCAGCGTCAGCCCGAGCAGGGCCGGCAGCAGCCAGGCGCTCGCCGGTGGCCGGGCCAGGGCCAGCGCCAGGGCGGCCAAGACCAGCCCCAGCAACAGCCCGAGCGGCCACACCAGGCGCGCCGCCACCAGGATGCGCAACACCGGATGCGCCCCCAGCAGGGCATGCCGCCAGGTCGGCGCCGGCGCCGGTTCGGCCTGGGGGGCGCCCGGCGCGGCCATTGGGTTACCCGCCATCGTAGACCTCGGCCAGCGCCGCCAGGCGCTGTCCGCGCAGGGCCCGGCCCAGCTCCGGACCGCGCAACCCCGCGACCGCCAGCGTCCGGCCCGAGATGGCGGCCGCCAGCTCCCGAGCCCGGGCCAGGCCGCTCAGCCCCGGCGCGGCCTCGGGCCAGGCCAGCTCGGCGGCCCGCAGCAAACGCCGGAAGCGGGTTGGATCGGTCAGGGCGCGGGTCTGTTCCAAGAGTTCCAGCTGGGCCTCGGGGCCGGAGCGGGCCCGCAATTGGGGCCCGAAGCGAACCAGGTCGGCCAGCAGGTCGCAGTGCCCGCGCTCGGCCCGCAAGCGTTGGCAGAAGCCGTCCAACGCCGCGGTCTCCAGCACCCCCCGAAACAGCACCGCGAAGCAAGTCGCCGGCTCGGCCCCGGCCTCGGCGGCCCGGCGCAGGGCCGCCAGGGGCGCGGGCAGACTGGCATCCCCATGAGCGCTGCCCCCATCCCCCAGGCCGCGCGCCAGCTCCGGGATCAAGCGGGTCAGGGCCCCGCAAGTGTGCAGCACCTGGAAAAAACGCCAGGGTTGCGCCTCGGCCAGGGCCAGATCCATCTCCCGCCACAGGCGTTCGGGGCGCAGAGCGGCCAGGTCGTCACCGGCGGCCATGCGGCACAAAAGCTTCGTGGGTGCCGTGGGCAACCCGAAAGCCCCAGCGCCCGAGCCGGGCGGCGAAGCGGGCGATACGCAGCAGACGCACCGGGTCTTCGACGAAAGCCGGGGTAATATGACGCAGCAACCCAGCGTCCAGGTCTTCGCGCCCGCCCAGGGGGTCGACCAGCTCGCCGCCTTCGTCCAGGGCCAGGGCGTTGATGGTGAGATCGCGCCGGCGCAGGTCCTGCTCCAGGCTCACTTGCGGGCCGGCGTCCACCTCGAAACCCTTGTAGCCAGGGCCGGTCTTGCGCTCGGTGCGGGCCAGGGCATATTCGTCGCCGGTTTCCGGGTGCAGGAACACCGGGAAGTCGGCATTCAGGCGGCGAAACCCGAGCGCCAGCAGATCCTGCGCCTCCGCCCCCACCACCACCCAATCGCGCTCGCGCACCGGCAGTCCCAGGAGCTGGTCGCGCACCGCGCCGCCCACCAGGTAGGTCTTCACTCGGACTGCTCCCTCACCCGGGCCCTCGACCTGCTCCCGTTCCTCCTGCTGCAGGCGCCACATCTGGGCATAACGCCCATCTTCCGCCAGCAGTTGCCTATGGCTGCCGCGCTCTACGATGCGCCCGGCATCCATCACCAGGATCTGGTCGGCGTCCACCACCGTCGACAGGCGGTGGGCGATGACCAGGGTGGTGTGGTCGCGGGCGACCTCGCGCAGGGTGGCCTGGATCGCCTGCTCGGTCTTGCTGTCGAGGGACGAGGTAGCCTCGTCGAACACCAGGATGCGCGGGCGCTTGAGCATGGCCCGGGCGATGGCCACCCGCTGTTTCTCGCCGCCGGACAGCTTGAGCCCGCGCTCGCCGACCAGAGTGTCGTAACCCTCGGGCAGGGAGTTGATGAAATCGTGAATATGGGCCACCCTGGCCGCCGCGATCACCTCCTCGCGGCTGGCGTCGGGACGCCCGTAGGCCAGGTTGTAGTAGATGCTGTCGTTGAACAACACACTGTCCTGGGGGACGATGCCGATGGCGGCACGCAGGCTCTCCTGGGTCAGGGCGCGCAGATCCTGGCCGTCGATCAGTACCCGCCCGCTGGTGACGTCGTAGAAGCGAAACAGCAGCCGCGCCAGGGTCGATTTGCCGGCCCCGCTGTGCCCTACCACCGCCAACTTGTGACCGGAGGGGATATTGAAATCGATATCGTGAAGGATCTCCCGATCGGGCGGTAACTGAAGCCGACACCCTGAAAGCGCACCTCTCCGGCGTCCAGACGCAGGGGCCTGGCATCCGGGGCGTCCTGGATCTCAGGCTCCCGTTCCAGCAGCTTGAACACCCGGTCCATGTCGGCCAGGGAGTACTTGATCTGGCGGTAGACGATGCCGAGAAAGTTCAGCGGAATGAACAACTGCAGCAGAAAGGCGTTGACCAGCACCAGGTCACCCAGGCTCAGACTGCCGTCGGTTACCCCGGCGGCGGCATAGAACATGATCAGCGTGACGCCCAGTCCGATAATCGACCCCTGGCCGAAGTTGAGCAGCGACATCGAGGTCTGGCTCTTGACCGCGGCGGTCTCCCACTGCTCCAGGGTGCGGTCGTAGCGGTCCAGCTCCTGACCCTCATTGCCGAAGTACTTGACCGTCTCGTAGTTGATCAGGCTGTCGAAGGCCTGGCTGTTGGACTCGGAGTCGAGCCGGTTCATCAGGTGCCGGTACTCCATGCGCCATTCGGTAATGGCAAAGGTGAAGGCCACATACACCAGCACCGTGCCGAAGGTGACCAGGGCGAACACCGGCGGGTACTGGGTGAACAGGATCGCCCCCACCAGGCCGAACTCCACCAGCGTCGGCAGCACACTGAACACCATGTAATTGAGGATCGAGCTGACCGAGCGGGTGCCGCGCTCCAGGTCCCGGCTCAGGGCGCCGGTCTGGCGCTCGAGGTGGTAGCGCAGGGACAGGGCGTGCAGGTGCTCCAGCACCCGGGTTGAGAGCCGGCGCATGGCGTGGAAGCGGACCCGGGCGAACACCGCGTCGCGCAACTCGTTGAACAGGGAGTTGGCGATTTTGAGTGCGCCATAGGCCAGCAGCAGCATTACCGGCAGCGCCAGCAGGGTGCCCTGATCGGTCTCCAAGGCGTCGACGATGCCCTTGAGCACCAGCGGCACCCCTACATTGGCAACCTTGGCCAGCACCAGACTGGCCAGGGCCAGCAGCGCGCGCCCCCGGTAGTCCCAGATAAACGGCAGCATGGCGCGCAGGTTGTACCAATCGCGGCGGTCGCCTTGGGGCCGAGATTCCCGACGCATGTATCGTTGCATGGTAAAATTAGAACTCCGGCTCGCCGACTGCGGTCGAATTGTAACGAATTTGCCGCCCCGGCGCAGAAGGCGAAAACCCGGGGAAACACCGGTTTTTCCACTGCTGCGGCGCAGTACCCTGCGGCCCTCTCGTTTTGAGACGACGACCAATGACCAAAGATTGCAGCTATAACGAGCTCTTTGCCCTGCAGGTGCTCGGCGACAGCATGGAGCCGGAGTTCCCGGACAAGTGCATCGTGGTGATCGAGCCCTCGGAGGTGGCAGCCAGCGGCGCCTATGTGTTCGTCGAGGTGGAGGGCGTGCGCTGGATGCGCCAGTATTTGGAAGATGCCGACGGCGGCCGCAGGCTCGTTGCCCTCAATGACCTCTACCCGGAGATCGATCTGGCGGGCACCGACTGGAAGATCCTCGGCGTCATCGTTCAGCGCAATATCCGGCGCAAAATCAAGCACTACATGCCCAACGCCGAAGCGCGGCCCCAGGCCTGACGCGAATGCCGCTCCGCTCTGGCTGGCCGGCGCTGCTGGGCGCCGCTGTGCTGCTGGCCGGCTGCGACTGGCTTAACCCGGCACCGGAGGTCGCCAAGCCCAGACGTGAGCGCGCCGCCCACCCGGTGGAGGTGCTGCAACTGCGGCTGGCCCCCAGCAGCACCGCGCAGGAGCGCACCGGCAGCCTGCGCACCCGGCGCTTGGTGCGCATCTATAACCAGGAGGAAGGCCGCATCGTCGAGCTGCCGGTATTCGAGGGAGACCGGGTGGCTGCCGGCGACCTGCTGCTGAGCCTGGACGACGCCCTGCTGGGTGCCGAGCTGGCGAAGGCCCGGGCCACCGCCCGCCAGGCCCGGGTCGACCTGCAGCGGGTCAGCGACCTGGCCGAGCGTCAGGTGGCCTCCCAGGACGAACTGGCCCGGGCCCGAACCGCGGTCGACGTGGCCCAGGCCGAGCAACAACTGCTGGAAACCCGGCTCGGCTACACCCGCATCCAGGCCCCCTTCGGCGGGGTGATCAGCGCCCGCTACTTCGAGCCCGGCGACGTGGTACCGCGCCACACCCACATTCTCACCCTTTCCGACCCCAGTTCCCTGGTCACCGAGTTGCCGGTCTCCGAGCTGCTGCTGGCCCACCTGTCCCTGAACGATCCGGCCGAGGTGCGCATCGATGCCCTCGGCAACCAGCACTTCCAGGGCCGAATCCTGCGCATCCACCCGGATGTGGACCCGGCCACCCGCATGGGGCTGGTCGAGGTGGTGCTGGACCCGGTGCCAGCCGGCGCCCGCGCCGGCCAGTTCGCCCGGGTCACCCTGCACAGCGCCGAGGCGGAACGGATGCTGGTCCCCTTTGCCGTCCTGCAGCGTGACCGCAGCGAGGAGTTCGTCTACCGCTTCGATCCGGCGAAGCGCCAGGTCGAGCGCCAGGCGGTGCGCAGCGGCCTGCGCATCGCCGACCGGGTGGAGATCCTGGACGGCCTGGAGCCGGGCCAGTGGCTGGTTACCAAGGGCTTTTTAGGCCTGCAGCCCGGAAAGGCGGTGAACCCGGTCAACCTGCAACCGGCATCGGGAGATGGCTAGGGCCTGTTAACACTATGCGGATATCCATCGACGGGTTGGTCCTCAAATGCGCCCATACGGCGCTGCGCATCGCTCATTTGGAGCAACCAATCTACGCTCTGCGCGCCTGGTCTGGGCTCATTTGAGGACCAACGCTGGGCATCCGCATAATGTCAACAGGCCCTAAGCCCATCGGCGGCGGCCTCGCCGCCTGGTCGATCGGCCATCCCATCGGCGTGGTGATGCTGACCCTGGCCCTGATGGTGCTGGGCCTGTTCTCCCTCGGCCGACTGGGGGTCGACCTGCTGCCCCATATCATCTACCCGGAGGTGCGGGTCCGCATCGTCGACCCCGGGGTGCCCGCCAGCATCATGGAAGATCAGATCACCCGCCAACTGGAAGAGCAGCTGGCGATCACCGAAGACGCGGTACACGTGCGCTCCGAGACCACCGAGGGCGCGCTCCGCGGTGGACCTGGCCTTCGAATACGGCAAGGACATCGATATCGCCCTGCGCGACGCCAGCACCCGCCTGGACCGGGCCAAACGATTCCTGCCCGACACCATCGACCCGCCGGTGATCTACAAGCGCGATCCCTCCCAGCGCCCGGCGGCGGAATACGTGGTCAGCTCCGACCTGCGCGGCCCGGTGGCCCTGCGCACCTGGGTCGACTACACCCTGGGACCCTGGCTGCTCAACCTGCCGGGGGTCGCGGCGGCCGAGGTGGGCGGCGGTCTGGTGCGAGAGATCCAGGTGCTGGCCGACCAGCAACGCCTGGCGGGCCTGGGCATGGACGTGCTCGACCTGGCCGAGATCCTGGAACAAGGCAACGTCGACACCCCGGGCGGGCGCCTGCTGATGCCCGAAGGCGAGATCAGCGGCCGCACCGCCGGGCGCTTCACCAGCGTCGAGCAGATCATCGCCCTGCCCCTGCTCGGCGAAGACAGCGGCGGCCAGGTGGTGCGTCTGGGGGAAGTCGCCCAGGTGGTGGACGGGGCAGAGGACGAACGACTGCGCGTTCGCCTCAACGATCTGCCCGGCATCAAGCTGTCGATCCAGAAACAGCCCCAGGCCAATACGGTGACCGTGGTGGAGGCGGTCAACCGCCAGCTCGCGGAGCTGGAGGCGGACGGCCTGATCCCGGACGACATCCGGATCCACCCGGTGGACGACCAGGCCATCTATATCCGCAACGCCCTGCGCAATGCGGTGCTGGCGGCGCTCAGCGGCGCCGTGCTGGCGATGCTGGTGGTATACCTGTTCCTGGGCAGCCTGCGGCGCACCCTGATCATCGGCAGCTGCGATCCCGATCGCCGTGCTGTTCGCCTTCATCCTGATGAGCCTGGGCGGCCTGACCCTCAACATCATGACCCTGGGCGGCCTCGCGCTCGGCATCGGCATGCTGGTGGACAACACCATCGTCATGCTGGAGAACACCTACCGCCACCAGCGCCAGCAGTCCGCCGGCGGCTTCCCGGCCGCAGCGGCCCGCCAGGCCGCGGCCGAGGTCAATAGCGCCATTGTCGCCTCCACCTCCACCAACCTGGCAGCGGTGCTGCCGTTCCTGTTCATCGGCGGCCTCATCGGGCTGCTGTTCCGGGAGCTGATCTTTACCATCTCGGCGGCTATCGTCGCCTCCATGCTGGTGGCCCTGACGCTGGTGCCGGCCTTGGCCGGACGCATCCCGGCCGGCCGCGAGGGCCCGTTGCGGCGGGGCATGAACCGGATCATGGAGGCCCTGCAGAACGCCTACGCCTGGCTGATCGCTCGGCTTCTGCGGCTGCGCTGGCTGGTCGTGCTGGCCTTTGTCGGGGCCCTTACCCTGGCCTTGGGACCCTTGCTCGAGCGCAAGCAGGAATTCCTGCCGCAGATGGACGAGGGCCGGGTGCAGATCAGCCTCACCGCCGACCGCGGCGTCAACCTGACCCAGATGGACGCCGCGGTCGGGCGCATCGAGGCCCTGCTGGCCGAGCAACCGGAGGTCGACAACTGGTTCACCCAGGTCGGCGGCTTCGTATTCGGCCGCTCCCAGCACGAGGCGGCCAACCGGGCCAGCATCCAGGTGCGGCTCAAGCCCCTGGCAGCACGCGGCGGCCTCAGCAGCAAGGCCTGGATCGAACGCATCAACCAGCGGCTGCAGCAGGATCCGCTGGCCGGGGTCAAGATCAGCCTGCGCGCCCGGGGTCTGCGCGGCATCCGCATTAACCGCGGCGACGACGACATCAGCCTGCGGGTGCAGGGCCCGGAACTGGACCAGCTCGAGCAGATCGCCGAGCGCGCCGCCGAGGCCCTGCGGGAAATCCCCGGCCTGCGCAACATTGAGCACTCGGCAGAGGAGCTGAACCAGGAACTGTCGGTGATCGTCGACCGCGACCGGGCCGCCAGCTTCGGCCTATCGGTGCAGCAAGTGGGGCGCGCCCTGCAGCTGGCGTTGGGGGGACTGGAGGTCACCGAATATCTGGAAGGCGGGCGCAGCTTCGACCTGCGCCTGCGCCTGGATCGGCGGGACGTCAACGACCCTGAAGACATCCGCTCGGTGGTGCTGTTCAGCGACAGCGAGCCCCGGGTACCCCTGCGCCTGGGCGACCTGGCCCGGGTCGAGCTGATCCCCACCCCCGCCAGCATCCGGCGCGACCGCCAGCAACGGGTGATCGATATCGAAGCTTCCCTGGGGGAGGAGCTGACCCTGGAGCAGGCCTCCCAGCAGATCCAAACCCGCCTCGCCCAACTCGACCTGCCGCGCGGCTACCGAATCTACGACGCCGGCAGCCTGGAGACCCTTCAGGAGGGCCGCAGCCTGGGACAGGCCCTGTTGGTCCTGGCCCTGTTCCTGGTGTTCGTGGTGATGGCGGTACAGTACGAATCCCTGCGCGATCCCCTGGTGATCATCATTAGCGTGCCCTTCGCCCTGATCGGCGTGGCGATCGGCCTTGAGGTCAGCGCCCTGCCCCTGTCGATGCCGATCTGGCTCGGCCTGATCATGCTGGCCGGGATCGTGGTCAACAACGCCATCGTACTGGTGGAATATATCGAGATCGAACGCAGCCGCGGCCTCGATACTCAGACCGCCATCGTCGAAGCGGCCCGGCTGCGCCTGAGACCGATATTGATGGCCACCCTGACCACCGTGGTCGGCATGCTGCCCCTGGCCCTAGGCTTGGGCGAAGGGGCCGAAATGCTGCAGCCCCTGGCGGTGACCATCGTCTCCGGACTGTCGTTCTCCATGCTGGTGTCGCTGGTGCTGGTGCCCTGTGTCTACAGGGTGCTGGGGAGGGGAGCCGCCTGAGCCATCCCCCGCGTTCCAGCAGGGATTCGGCATTAAGCTGCTTTCTGCGATCCGGTCATTTCTCTGGGAGCGACTGACTTCGATAACCGGCGGCGACTTCCGCCGCGCTTTTTCCTCGTCGCGCTTTTTTTGCCGGAAACCGGCCCGTCCCCTGCGGACTCTTTATTTCTTCTCGTCCAAATCCGCTACCAGCTTTTCCTCGATATCGTAAAGCTTCTGGGTAAAGGTAATGGGGTCGGGATTCGCAAAAGTTCCGGGGGCCAGTTCGATTTCCATCGACTTGGCGCCGCTCCAAGCCGAAGGCGCACCGTCAGCACGGATAGTGAACGCCTGACTGGTGTTGGGTGCAATCTCGATCCTGCTCGGCATCAGCGACAAAACGGGGTAGCTATTGCCCTTGTCATCCCTGACCTCGATCCGTGTCAAGTCGGTGTTGGAGACTGGGAGCGCCTGTTTGGCTAGGGGCGAGAGGTCAACGTTCAGATAGAAAACCATCTGGCTTTCCTTGCGCACGTTCTTGTGCACCTTTTCCTTGTGGCTTTCGATTTCGATCTTCTGCAGCTTGATATCGACCGTGGCAGTTCGGACCTGTTGTTCCGTAGCTAGCGGAGCATTGCCCAGGTACACCCATGTGCCATCGTCGTTGAGTCGCGCGCGACGGCCATCTGGCGTATTGGCAAAACGATCCGTCGAAAGAAATACCCAGGTCCCGTCTTCTTTGAGCAAGATCTCACGACCGTCGTCGCTAATTACTCTTTGGTCGGCAACCGCAATCGCAGTGGACATCGCTATAGATAGGAGAACAAATGCGGTATGGGCAACCGGCGGTCTCAGATTCAACTTGGTCATTTTTGGCATTCGATAAGGACCGAAATTTCGCCCTTGATTCCAGCGGCAGGTGGTAGCGAGGGTAGCCCAACGCAAACCATCCAGCAAGGCGTCCGCGGCGTTCGCTGGTCCTTCGGGTCCTGCCCCTTTCGGCGTCGCCCCATGCAGCCTTTTCGCAAAGCCAATCCAGACGCCGGCGGTTGGGCCGCGAGCGGCGAACCGTCGAGCGGAACCGGCCCCAATCCTGGGCCTATACCCCGTTCGACTCCTGCTCGGTGAGGGTCTGGAAGGCGTCCGGGTGTCTGAGATTGAACGCTCGGGCGTGCTGCAGGTGCTTGGGGTCGAAGCCGTCGCGGCGGATCGCCTCGATCAGCTCCAGGAAGCCGGCATCATGCTTGGTTTCGGTGGACGCGGCGACCCTGGGGAGCTGGTAGTCGGCGACGAACTTGGCGCCGCGAGCGACTTGGCCGTTCTGATCTCGATCATCCGAATAGTACTGGGACAAAACCAGGATGCGGGTACCGAGGTAGGCCGCTTCTTCCAGGTCGTGGGTGATAAAGAACACCGTCATCCGATGCTCGTCCCAGAGTTCCAGCAGGAACAACTGCAGGTCCTCCCGGGTATCCGGGTCGAGGGCGCCGAAGGGCTCGTCCATCAGCAGCACCCGGGGCTTCATGATCAAAGACTGGGCGATGGCCACCCGCTGCTGCATGCCGCCGGAGAGCTCGTGGGGATACTTGTCGGCATGGCGGTCCAGGCGCACCCGCTTCAGGTACTGCAAGGCCTCGTCTTCGAACTCCCGGCGCCGGCGCATGCGCTCGAACAGGCCGGTGCGCAAACGGTGGCCGAGAGTGACATTGTCGAGCACCGTCAGGTGGGGATACAGCGAGTAGCGCTGGTAGACGATGCCGCGCATGGTGTCGGGAAAGCCCGCCGGCTCGCCGCCGATGCGCAGGCGGCCGGCGGTCGGGGGTTCCTGACCCAGGATCAGGCGCAGCAAGGTCGACTTGCCGGAACCGCTGGGGCCGACCAGCGTACACAGCTCGCCGTCCCGCACCGCCAGGTCCAGGTTGTCGAGGATGACCTTATTGCCGTAGGCCTTGTAGACGTCGATCAGTTCGAGGGCGTAATCGTCGTTCATGACTTTGCCGCCAGGTACCAGCCGAAGCGCCAACTCAACAGGCGGCGCAGGGCCCAGTCCATGGTGAAACCGAGGAAGGTGATCCAGAGCACGTAGGGCAGGATCACGTCCATCGCCAGATAGCGCCGCACCAGGAAGATGCGGTAGCCCAGACCGTCGGTGGAGGCGATGGCCTCGGCGGCGATCAGGAACAGCCAGGCCGCCCCCAGGGTCAGGCGCACCGCGTCGATCAGCCGCGGCAGCACCTGGGGCAGCACGATTCGGTAGACCAAGGCCAGCTCGCTGGCGCCCAGGGTCAGGGCCTTGGTGATCTGCTCGCGCGGTATGCGGCTCACGGCCAGGTAGATGTCGCGCGTAATGATCGGGAAGGTGCCGAGGAAGATCAGCATCACCTTGGCCAGCTCGTCCACCCCCAGGCTGATAAACAGGATCGGCAAGATCGCCAGCGGCGGCACCATAGAAAGGAAGGTGACGAATGCCAGCAGCGCCGAACGCAGCCCAGGGAACAGCCCCATATTGAGCCCCAACAACAGCCCCACGGTGGCCGCCAGCCCCATGCCCAGCAGCAGCCGTTTGAGACTGGCCAGGGTGTCCTGCCAGAGGATGTACTTGCCGCTGCGACGGTCTTCGGTAAAGGCCACCCGCTCCACCGCGTCCGCCATCTCCGAGACCCGGGGCAGGAGCTTGTCGCTGGGATTGTCGCGGTGGCGCAGGTCGGAAGCCAGGAGGTAGACCCCGATCACCAGCACGAAGGGCAACGCCGCCAGCACCCAGCGCCAACCCTGGCCGGGCCGGGCGTGGATGCCGAACAGACGGGGCGAGCGGCGCCCCTCGCTCTGGCTCATTGAGCCGCCATGTCCATGAAGCCCGCTTCAAAGCGCAGCTTCACGTTGGCCGCCTCGCCCAGAATGTAGCCGTCCGGAAAAGAGATGCCGACGAAGTCCGGCGAATCGGCGCCGGTCCCGAACAGCCCGTTTTCGAAGGAGAACTGGCGCACGTGCTCCATGGTCTCCTTGATCTTGTCGCTGCGGACAAACTCAGCCGCCTTTTCCGGCTCGTAGAACATCGCCGTGGTGCGCAGCTGGGCTCGGAATTCGGCCTCGGTGGCCTCGGAGGTCTCGGCCATGTAGGCGATCGCCTCCTGGGCCTGGGCGTCCTGGCCGGACATCACCGCCATCACCTCGTACCAGGCCCCTACCAGGGCCTGCTTTAGGCCATCCGCGGCCTCGCTCTTGACCACCATCAGGTCGATGATCTCGCCCGGGATCTTGGAGGAATCGAACACCAGCTCCGCGCCCTTGGCGTTGCGCGCCTGCATGAGCGGCGGGTTCCAGGTCACCGCGGCCCCGTTCGGGTCGGCGGCGAACAGCGCGGCGATATCCGCATCGCTGGTGTTGACCAGCTTCAGATCACGCTCGGACAGCCCGTTCATATCCAGGGCCCGGGCCAGCATGTAGTGGGATACCGACAGTTCCACCAGGTTGACGCTGCGGCCCTTGAGCTCGGCCACGCTGGTGCCGTTTTTCATCACGATGCCGTCGTTGCCATTGGAGAAGTCACCGACGATCAAGGCGGTGCTGTCCACCCCACCGACCGCCGGAATGGTCAGGGCATCCATATTGGTCATGGTGCAGGCGTCGAACTGGCCGCTGGTGTAGAGATTGATCGACTCGATGTAGTCGTTGACCAGGGTCAGCTCGATCTCGATCCCATATTTGTCGGCCCACTTCTTGAGGATGCCGGAATGCTCGGCATAGCCCCAGGGTTCCCAGCCGGTGTAGTGGGACCAGGCAACGCGGTAGCGCTCCCCGGCCAGGGTTTGCAGGCTGAACAAGGCCAGCACCAGGAGCAGGCCGAAACGAATGGTGGTTTTCATGGCGTTCCTCGATATTTTCAGCTTGATTTTGATTCGATCCCGACCGTGCGGGCACACACCTCGACGCACCCTTGGCCATGCCTTCCGGACAGGGAAGAGGTCCAATTCGAGCCGGCAATCGCCGAGTTAGAACACGGTCTCGCCGGCGGCGTCCAGCAGCTTCACATAATGACCAATGCTGCGCAACCGTCCAAGAACCCCTACAATCATTGGAGTTTTCAATGTCTTGAGGGAGCGACATGCAATCACGGGAGTTTCAGGAATTCCTCAGCGGCCACGACAGCGTGCGCAACGCCCTGCAGCGCGCCTCCGAGGCCGCGCCCGCCAAGGGCTTCGGCCCCGTCACCGAGATGGCTACGCTGGTGCTGCTGTTTCCATTGGTGCGCTATATCCTGATGGAAATCGGCCTGCCCTGGCTGACCACCGCCAAGAAATACTCCGAGCTGCAGCGCCGCCGGGTGGAGGACTGGATCGACCACAAAGCCGCCGCCCACGGGCTCGACCCGGACCAGGTGGAAGCCGCGAGCCGCGAACTCGTTGCGGAACTGGAGCGCACCACCGGCGCCGACGCCCGCAGCCAGTGGGAGCAGCTCGAGAAGCTGTTGCAGTCGAACTCGGTGGAGTAAGACCCATCGGAGTCAGGCCCTCGGGCACCGGAGTCAGGCCCTCGGGCCTGATGGCCTGAACCAAGACCCGAAGCGCGCCGAGGCGCGCGCTCCAGACCCAAAGACAGGGAAGCACCATGTCGACACTCCACCTGCAACAGACCGAACTGGGCCCCGACCGCTACCGGATCGCCGTCTCCAGCGACCTGTTCACCCTGCAGCACACCCAGGACTTCGACTTCCAGCTCGCCCCCGCCGACCGGGAGGCGATCCGCTGGTACCTGGAGGACTACCTGGACAAGCCCTTCGAACCCAACCCCAGCATCGCCGCCCGCACCGAGCAACGCATGGCCGAGATCGGCCGGGAGCTGTTCGAAAAGCTGTTCGACGGCCGCAAGATGATCGAGTGGTGGGGCCGTGCCAAGGAACGGCTCAACGAGCTGCGCATCGAGGTCTCCACCAGCGTGACGGCGGCCACCGCCCTGCCCTGGGAACTGCTGCGCGACCCGGTCACCGAGACCCCCCTGGCCCTGGAAGCGGCCGAATTCGTCCGCAGCCACCGCGACGCCGACCGCCAGCCCCAGGTCCCCGAGCCCGCCGAGCGCATCCGCATCCTGCTGGTGATCTGCCGCCCGCGGGAGGACCAGGACGTGCCCTTCCGCTCGGTGGCCAGCCAACTGGTGCGCGGGCTCAACGAAGACGCCCGCCGTCAGGTGGAGCTTGACGTGCTGCGCCCGCCCACCTTCGAACAGCTAAGCCGCCGCCTGCACGAAGCCAAGAACGCCGGCCGGCCTTTCCACCTGGTCCACTTCGACGGCCACGGGCTCTATGCGGACGCCGAGGCCCTGAAGGCCGGCCTGGGCGACCTCGACGCGCTGCGCTTCGATGCCGGGCGCTCCGGCCCCCAGGGCTTTCTGTTGTTCGAAAACCCCGCCTCGGAGACCAATAGCGACTTCGTCAGCGGCGCCCGCCTGGGCCGCCTGCTGGCCCAGGCCGGCACCTCGGTGCTGGTGCTCAATGCCTGCCGCTCGGCCCATGCCGAAGCGCCCGACAGACCGGAGCCGCCGGCCCCGGCGGCGGGACGCCGAACCGCCCGCCGGCTTTGCCGCCCAGGCCTTCGGCGGCTCGGCCGAGGCGGGGACCGACCGCGCCTTCGGCTCCCTGGCCCAGGAGGTGATGGACGCCGGCGTGGCCGGGGTGGTGGCCATGCGCTACAACCTCTGGGTGGTCACCGCCACCCGTTTTATCTACGAGCTCTATCGCAACCTGGTGCGGGGCCTGAGCCTGGGCGCCGCGGTCAGCGAGGGCCGCCGCCAACTCCACGCCGAGCCCCGGCGGCGCATCGCCTACCAGGAGATCCCGCTGCAGGACTGGCCGGTGCCGGTGGTGTTCGAGGCCGCCCCCATCCGGCTGCTGCCCCGTGCCCTGGACACCGAAGGCTGGAACCTGAGCCTGGAGCGCGGCCCTGGGGCCGCCAGTGACGAAACGGGCGCGCCCAGGCGCGCGCTCCAACAACTGCCCCCACCGCCGGACATCGGCTTTATCGGCCGCGACGAGACCCTGTTGGCCCTGGACCGGGCCTTCGACCGGGAGCGGGTGGTGCTGCTGCACGCCTACGCCGGCAGCGGCAAGACCGCCGCGGCGGCGGAATTCGCCCGCTGGTATAGCGCTACCGGTGGCCTGCAGGACGGGCCGGTGCTGTTCACCAGTTTCGAGAGCCACAAGCCCCTGTACCGGGTGCTGGGCGACCTCGGAGAGTTCTTCGCCCAGCTGCTGGAGCAGCACGGCATCCACTGGGGCGCCCTGGCGGAACTGGAGCAACGCCGCGACCTCGCCCTGCAGCTCATGCAACAGATCCCCCTGCTCTGGGTCTGGGACAACCTGGAACCGGTGGCCGGCTTCCCGGAGGGGGCCGAGTCCGCCTGGTCCGCCGCCGAACGGGAGGAACTGCTCGACTTCCTGCGCGCGGCGCCGCAGACCCAGGCCCGTTTCCTGCTCACCTCGCGCCGGGACGAGCAACCCTGGCTCGGTGACCTGCCGACCCGGGTCCGGGTGCCCCCCATGCCCATGGCCGAACGGGCCGCCTTCGCCGAGGCCCTGGCCCGCAAGCAGCGCAAGCGCCTGGCCCTGGCCGACTGGCGGCCCTTGCTGCGCTTTACCGAGGGCAACCCCCTGACCCTGCTGGTGGTGGTGCGCCAGGCCCTGGCGGAGGGGCTGGGGCAGCCCGGCACCACCGGAGAGGCCATCGCCGCCTTCGTGGACCGGCTACGGGCCGGCGAGGCCGGCTTCGCCGACGAGGCCAGCGAGCGCCGCGACCGCTCCCTGGCCGCCTCCCTGGCGTACGGCTTCGAGCGCGCCTTCGACAAGGGCAGCAGCGCATCCTGGCCCTGCTGGTGTTCTTCCAGGGGTTCGTGGATGTGGATGCGCTGCGGCCCTGGGCGGTCCCGAGGCCGACTGGTCCCTGCCCGCGCTCCAGGGCTGGGAGCGGGAGCGGCTGACCGGCCTGCTGAACCGGGCCGCCGGCCTCGGCCTGCTGGAGGCCCTGGGCGGCGGCTACTACCGCATCCACCCAGCCCTGCCCTGGTTCTTCCGCCGGCTGTTCGAGCGCCTCTATCCGGACCAGGCCGTTCCTCCTCGCTCCGGGGAGGACGACCAGGATGAGGTCCCCGCTACCACCACCGCCCAAGCCGCCAGCCGGGCCTTCTGCGCCGCCATGGGCGGGTTGGGTAACTACTACCATCGCCAATATGAAGAGGGCCACCGCGAGGCGATCGGCGCCCTGCGTGCCGCGGAGGCCAATCTGCTGCACGCCTGGCGCCTGGCCCGGCGCCAGGGCCTGTGGGACCGGGTCATCGGCCCGATGCAGGGGCTAGGCCAACTCTACGAACACACTGGCAGGCGCGCCGAGTGGGCCGCCCTGGTGGCTGCGGTAGTGCCCGAGCTGCTGGCCCCGGACGACGGCCCCCTGCCGGGACGGGAAGAACACTGGGGCCTGGTCACCGAGTACCGGGTCGGGCTGGCCCGGGACGAGCGCAACTGGGCCGAGGCGGAGCGGCTGCAACAGCGCCGGGTAGAATGGGATCGTGGGCGCGCCGCCCGCCTGCTCGGCCGTCCCGCCGAGGAGTTGGACGATTCGGAACGCAACCGGGTGCGCACCCTGGCAGCTTCCCTGCACGGGCTGGGCCAAATCCTGAGGGAGCAGGAAGACCCGGAGTGTGTGCCGGCCTATGAAGAGGCCCGGGAGCTAGCGGAGCGCATCGGCGACACCGCCGCAGCGGCCGCCTGCGCCTTCAACCTGGGACATGTCTTCAAAGACCTCTTCGCCCTGCGCGACCTGGCCCGGGCCGACCACTGGTACCGGCGCAGCCTGGAACTGCGGCCCGAAGGCGACCGCCTTTTAGAGGCGAAATGCCACAACCAACTGGGCTCGGTGGCCTGGGAGCGGGCCAGGGAGGCCCAGGCCGCCGGCGCTACCCAAGAGGTCGGCACCCAGGTCCGGGCGGCCCTGGACCACTACCACCAGGCCCTGGACCTGCTGCCCGCGGACGCGGTGAACGACCTCTTCGTGACCCACGGCCAACTGGGGTCGATCTACAAAAACATCGGCGGGATCGACGCCGCCATGCCCCACTACCAGGAGGCCATCCGCCTCTCCGGCAACAGCGGCGACCACTACCGCGCCGCCGAGACCCGCCATAACGTCGCCCTCGCCCTGCTCCAGGCCGGTCGCCGCGCCGACGCCCTGGACTACGCCCGCGCCGCCCTGCGGGGCTACCAGCGCTATGGCGAGCGGGCCCAGCGCGATATCGAACAAGCCCAGGCCATGATCGACCATCTCCAGGCCTGAAAACGCCTGGAGCCAGGTCCTCTGGAGCCAGGTCCTGGGACCTGGCATGGACCTGGCCTGTGACGACGGGCGCGCCAAGGCGCGCGCTCCAGGCGGTTTGGAGCCAGCCCCTGGGGCTGGTGTAGGATAGCGGGCACGCCGAGGCCTACGCTCCAGACAAGGACGCGACATGGAAAAGAACCAAGGAGGCGGAACCAGCACCCCGGTCCACTACTACCTGGACCAGAGCCCCTACTTCATCACCGCCGCGACCTATCACCACCAGCGCCTGCTGACGGACCCGATCAAGCCGGAACTGCACCGAACCCTGCATCGGGTATTCGCCGAATACGGCTGGCGCATCGACCACTGGGTGATCCTGGACGACCACTATCACCTGCTGGCCAGAAGCCGTACCGGCAGGGACCTGCCCCGGATCATCAACAAGGTCCACAACCAGACCGCCCAGCAGATCAACCACTCGCTCCCGCCCGACCGCCGGACCCACAAGCGGGTCTGGTACAACTACTGGGACTACTGCCCGCGCAATGAACGGGATTACCAGGTCCGGCTCTGCTACCTGCTCAACAACCCCTATCAACACGGCTACGTGGAAGACCTGCACGATTGGCCCTGGTCGAGCTTCCGGAGCCTGTTCGGCGAACGGGGGGACGAGGAGACGCGGCGGCTGTTCCGTGATCACCCGGAGTACCGAACCCTCTGGCTCCCCGACGATGACCCATATTCATTCGGAGCCAGGCCCTAGGGCCTGGCGTGATGACGGGCGCGCCGAGGCGCGCGCTCCAGTCCGTTAATCGATGATTTCGATCGGAAAATCGGCCACCGCGGCCTCCGCGTGCTCGGTCTTCTTGATGGCCAGCTCCGACTCGGTGGCCAGCTTGTCCATGGTCTGGATGCGCTCGGCCATCTTCGGCAGGGCCTCGCGGCGGTAGCGGGAGATGTCGTCCAGGGCGCTGCGGACATCGGCAAAGGCGCGGGTCAGGCTGTCCATGTCGAGCTGGGTACTGGCCGCCTGCTTGTGGATCTCGGCGCCCTGCTGCTTGAGGCGGGCCGCCGTGTCGGCGATCAGCTTGGACGTGGTGGTGCTGATCGCCTGCACCTTCTCCAGGACGATCTTCTGGTTGGCCAGCGCCAGCGCCAGGGTGATCGCCACCTGCAAAGCGTTGACAGTTACATTCTCGGCCCGGGAAACGCCGCGCACCAGTTCCTTGTTATTGCGCACGATCATCTCGATGGTAAGCACCCCCTGCTGGTTCACCAGCAACTGCTGTTGCAGATCCTGGATGCGCTGGCGCAACGGGAACAGCAATTCCTCCTGGATAAAGGCATAGCGCGGATCGGACTCCGGCAACTCCGTGGCGAGCTTGTCTTCGAGCTTGGCGTCGATCAGCCTGCCGAGCTTGATCGCCTTCTCCAACTTGTGGGTCAGGGCGCGCATCGCCTTCTGGTCTTCCACCAGGGTGACATTGTCGCGCTTGAGCTGCTCGCGGCCGTCCTTTAGGGACCGCATGATCGCGTCGATGATGGTGGATGCGCTCTCGTAACGGGAGAAGTAACGCTTTATCGGGGTCCCCACGCCCGGGATGTGGCCCAACAGGCGCGTAAACCAGCCCGCCTCCAGGTCGAGATTGCCGGGGTCCAGTTCCTCCACCTGCACCTTGAGGTCGATCAGGGCATTGGCCACGTCGCCGCCGTCCTCGCTGCGCTCGGCCAGCTTGCCGATCGGCTCCTTGAGCATACCGCTACGGCGCGCCGCCTCCCCCTGCAATTGAGAGCCCATCGCCTCGATCGCGGATGCCGTGCGGTGACGGGCCTCCTGGTCCGCCGGCGAAGTGGCGAGGATGCGGGCCACCACATCGTCCGCCTGCTCGGCCAGGGCGCTGTCCTGGGTGGGGTCCGGCTGCAGGGCCTGTGGGTCGACGAGCTGCAGCTCGGTCTGGAGCGAGGACTCATCGGCGAAGACCAGGGTCTGTTGTTGTTCGCTTGCCATGGCATGGCTCCTGGGTTGTCTATGACTCGGCGCGGGGTTTCCGGCCAGGGATCGGACAAGTTTGCACGCTCGCGCGCCCAACGCAAACCCCCGCGTCAACCCAGGGGCACGCCTAGCCACAGCCGGGC
>CAVWCW010000020.1:0-107163 GCA_963753615.1 uncultured Gammaproteobacteria bacterium | reverse complement strand
GGCCCTCGAAGAACGCGCGGTCAGCCGGGTAGTACTGGGTGCCGTCGGCATTGAACGACTTCGGCTGAATGGCGAGCGGGATTTCGCGCATCGCATTGCGCACCGCACGCCCGGGGTCGTTCAGTGCGCGGTCCTGTCCGACCAGCGGTGCCGGACCGGGCAATGTACCGGCAACAACACCGGTCTCGCCGTCGTTGGCATCACGGATCATCCAGAATCCGGCGCCGGCGGCATACACGTTCAGCCGGGTCATGCCCAGTGAATGGTCGTGGTACCACAGCGTCGTGGTGGGCTGGTCGTTCGGGTACATGTCGATTGCGTAGCCTTACCGATCGCATTGTCGGTGTCGGCACCATTGGCGCTCTCGAAGAAGGTACCGTTGGTCGCATAGCCCGCGGGAATGTCATTCGCAGCCGGCAGCCACCAGGCTTCCGGGTAACCGTCACTGCCCGGGCCGACATGGGCGCCGTGCACGTGCACGACCATCGGGATCGGACCCAGGTAGGGCTGATCGGAGGCGCCGCGGCAGTCGGTGCGCGGTATGCCGTCGAGGCAGTCCTGGTTCGGCGCCGCCCAGTGCAGGGTCTGGTCGACGATCGGCATGCCGTTCTGGTCCTGGATGATATGCGGTAGGAAATTGCCCGTTGGCATCGACCAGCTCATTGATCCACTTGACCGTCGTCACGGTGTCCTTGGTCACCTCGATGGTGAAGCCGGGATTATTGAACGTGGCCGGGTTCGCCGGGTCACCGTAGGCCCACAGCGGCGTGGCGGGAAAACCGGCCGGCAGCACCTGCTGGTTGATCTGGCGCAGCGCCACTTTGACGCTCATAGCCGCGCCGCCGTCATCGTGCAGCACCGGCGGGATCACCAGCGGCGTCACGTACTTGGGGATGGTCAGCGGGTCCAGGGTGCCCCCGGGCACCGGTTCGCGCCACTGCCTGGCGTTATGTTTGTCACGGCAAAACCGGCCAGCGCCGCGCCGATTGTTGCCTTCATCTTGTAACGGTGCATCAACGATCTCCTCGTTTATTCCGGGGGCCCAAGTCTTCCTTGCAACTCTTGAAGCTATCTGGCGGAGTCAGGCTTTCCTGCAGACTTCAAAACCCGAGGTTCGCACCGGTCGCGTCCGTTAGCGAGGCCGAAAATTTTGTATGTGCATGTCAAGCAAAAGCGAACAAGCGGTGGCACGGCTCACGAATCTGGGTTGGGAATTATTTTTCTCCAAACTGCGAGGTTGGCCACAAAACAAGGTTAACGATCCGGTTGAAAGACCGGCACTAGCAAAAACCCGCAACAAGGGGGTGGGTTTTCCCGGAAATGCCGCCTACACCCCTAATCCGAAGAAAATCAGTGGGGTATACGAGAGCCGCACCGGGAGGCGTGACGAGCCGGGAGCCAAAGCGGCACCGGTATCTGCCAAGGGGGCAGCGCCCCGATTGGGCATGGCCGCGGGATGCCGGGCCACGAGCCGTGCTCGTTCCGGTCTCCCGAACGCGACCGAGACGGTCTTTTTTTAGTAATTGGCTTTTTCTGTGTCGAGCGTTGGCGGAACAGCCTGTCTCAGGCTGTAGGGTGGAACCGCTGCGCTTGTTCCACCCTACCCATCTGGAACCGGCGCACGCAATCTATCGCCGCTTCCGCCCATACGGGGATTGTGCGGCGACGCGCTCCGGGGTTACCCTCGCCAAGCGGCGAGTATCGGTCCCCCGTGCGGGGGCTCGCCCAGGTCCCCAATGAGACCGGGATCTCACCTTAATATTTGACAGATTAGCCCTCGAATTCAGCGCTACCTGCGTAGGAGCGCCGCCCTCGGCGCGAAATGACGTCGGGAACACCACCGGCCGCAAAAATCGGCGCGGGGGCGCGCCTCCTACGGGACGTGGAGGCAGTTTCCATACCCCGCTGCCTGAGACAGCCGAAGCATGACGCTAATCACCTATTATTCAGGTACGACGGAGCCGGCGATCTCTGCCGCGCTCGCCGCTTGGCAGGAGTCGCATTCGTAACATGGCCCAGTTCAGTGAACCCCAGACCATCGATGCGCAGGTGACCCCCGAGGGCAGCCTGGAGGTGCTTTCCCAGACCGAGGTCAGTCAATTGCTCGACGCCAGCCGGGGAGGGCTGTACGAACTCTATCGCCAGTGTTCGCTGGCGGTGCTCAATTGCGGCAGCCAGACCGACGACGGCAAGCTGATCATGGAGCAGTTCAAGGGGTTTTCCATCCGCGTGCTGCGTCAGGAACGGGGCATCATGCTGCAACTGCGCAACGCCCCGGCCGGCGCCTTTGTCGACGGCGAAATGATCCGTGGCATCAAGGAGCACCTGTTTGCGGTGCTGCGCGACATTGTCTACACGAATAACGAAATCGTCGGCAATCCCAATTTCGACTTGAGCCGCTCCACGGACATTACCAATGCCATCTTTCATATCCTGCGCAACGCAGGAATATTGGGCGGCGGCGCGGCCCAGGAACTGGTCGTCTGTTGGGGCGGCCACGCGATCGACCGCGAGGAGTACGACTACACCAAGGAGGTCGGCTACGAACTCGGGCTGCGCGGGATGAACGTCTGCACCGGCTGCGGCCCGGGGGCCATGAAGGGGCCGATGAAGGGGGCGACCATCGGCCATGCCAAGCAGCGCATCGGCGACGGTCGCTATATCGGCATTTCCGAGCCGGGGATTATCGCCGCCGAGGCACCCAATCCCATCGTCAACGCATTGACCATCATGCCGGACGTGGAAAAGCGTCTGGAGGCCTTCGTGCGATTGGGCCACGGCATTATCGTGTTTCCGGGCGGCGTAGGGACCGCCGAGGAGATACTGCACCTGCTGGGGATCCTGATGCACCCGGACAATGCCGGCCTGCCGTTTCCCTTGATCTTGACCGGCCCGGCCCGCAGCGCCGATTACTTCGAGCAGATCAACGACTTCATCGCGGCCACCCTGGGCCCGCAGGCGTGTGCGCTGTACCGCATCGTCATCGACGATCCGGCCCAGGTGGCGCGGGAAATGAAAGCCGGGTTGGAGGCGGTATCCGCTTACCGCAGCGCCAACAACGATGCCCATCACTTCAACTGGCTGCTCAAGATCGAGAGCGAATTCCAGACCCCGTTCCTGCCGTCCCACGACCGCATGGCGGCCCTCGAACTGCACCGGGACCAGCCCGCTCACCGGCTGGCGTGTCAATTGCGCAGGGCGTTTTCCGGTATCGTGTCAGGCAATGTCAAAGCCGAGGGGATTCGCGCCATCGAGCAGCATGGCCCGTTCGAGCTGAAAGGCGACCCGAATATCATCCGTCCACTGGATGGGCTGCTTTCCTCCTTCGTCGCGAGCCAGCGCATGAAGCTGCCCGGCAGGCGCTATGTCCCCTGCTACCGGGTGGTCGCTTGAGCGCCGAAGTTATCGCCGGGAAAAATCGGAAAAATCCATCCCCGGATGTTTTCCACGCGGCATCCATGCCCCGTGCTAAACACTGTCGATGCGGATGGGTTACTTGCACCTTCCCTTTGCCTTTGCGACAGAAATCATCAGCGCACTCGACGCCGTTCAGCAAACCGACCCCGACGATGTCCCCAATGTCGTTAATTGCGTTGGCCGATTTCAGCCCCCAGCCTGGTGCCGACGATCCTATTCCGGTCGTTGATGTCCGCGGCGGTTCCGCCACCGGGGGGTCACCTATGAGCCTTGCCAAGAAACGATGCTACGGGGCGTAGCTCAAGCAAATCTTAAAGATTGGAGGGAAGCGGGGATCTCGGGGCCGAAGTGTGACGCAGCCGACAAAACATCAGTATGGCAGACGCTGATTCGCGGCGTCCCCCCGAGCGGGGCAGGATGCCCGGCTGGAAAACCCGGGGGCCTGTTGAACCCCTGTGGGAGCGGCTTGCAGCCGAGAATGAGCGCAATGGAGACAGCCTGGCACCGAGTTCGGTGGATGCGCTGCGCTGGTTCCTCCCTACGTTGACGACACTCCGGTGTTGCAATCTCGTAGGGTGGAACAAGCGAAGCGGTTCCACCAACCCACTGCGGCAACCGCGTACGCTGGCTATTCCTTGACCGGCCGCTTGCCGAGTTTGCGCTGTAGGGTGCGGCGGTGCATCCCGAGGGCCCGCGCGGTGGCCGAGATATTGCCTTCGTGCTGCATCAATACCCGCTGCAGATGCTCCCATTCGAGGCGCCGGGTGGAGGGGGGCGTAGGGGCGGGATGGACCTCCGAGTCGCCCTGGATACGGCCAAACGAGGCGACGATCTGGTCCGCGTCGGCGGGCTTGGTGAGATAGTGGATCGCCCCGAGCTTGATGGCCTCCACCGCGGTGGCGATGCTGGCGTAGCCGGTGAGGACCAGGATCCGGATGTCGGGATCGAGGGCCTTGAGTCGTTCCACCAGTACCAGACCCGATTCCTGACCGATGCGCAGGTCGATTACCGCGTATCTTGGCGGCGTCTGTTCCGCAGCCGCCTCCGCCTGCTCCAGATTCAGGGCCGTTTGAACTTCGAAGCCCCGTTTGCGCAGGGCCCGCTCCAAGACCTGGCAGAAGACCTCGTCGTCGTCTACCAGCAACAGGCTGGGGCGGGGGGCCCCCTTGTCTTCCGGCACAGGGTTCATGGCTGCTCGCCTGTACAGAGCGGCAGCCGGATCTCGGTGCAGACGCCGCCGCCGTCGCGCTCGAACAACTGCACGTCGCCGCCCAGACGCTGGATCGACGCGTGGGCGAGAAACAGACCGAGCCCCAGACCGTGCTCCTTGGTCGAATCTTGGGGGTCGCCGATGCTGCTCGAAGCAACCGGGTGCAACCCGTCCCCGCGGTCCAGTATTCGCAGCAGCAGTTCTCGGGAATCCCAAAGGGCCTGCATTGTCACGCTCTCCGGTGAGGCGTCGGCGGCGTTGTCCAGGATGCTGTTGATCGCTTGCCGCAAGGTCTCGTCGGCCAGGATGTGCTTGCCGTTCGCTTGATCCATGATGCCGAGATCGACGGCGACGTCCGGACGATGCATCTCCCATTGCCCGACCAGTTCCTCCAGAAAAGCGACGATTTCCAGCCGGCCACCGCCTACGGCATGGGTGATCCCCGAGGAGGCGGAGATCACGGAAAGTGCCGATTTGCAGCGTTGAATCTGCCCTTGCAGGGTATCGAGTTGGGCGTGGAGATCCGCATCCTGGTCGGCGGGATAATCCTGCAGCAGGTCTTTGGTCAGGATTGCCATGGTGCCGAGCGGTGTGCCCAGTTCGTGGGCCGCGCCGGCGGCCAGGGTGCCGAGGGCGATCAGACGCTCGTCGCGCAGCAGCTTCTCGCGTGCGGCCGCGAGCTGAAGGTCTCGCTGCCGAAGGTTGCGCGCCATATGGGAGACGAAATGCACCATCAGCGCCGCGCTGAGCACGAACCCGAACCACATGCCGAAAATGTGCAAGCCGAAACCGCTGTCGTGATGGCCATGGGTTTCCGGCAATGGCACGTGCCAATTCAGCATTGCCGTGTAGGCGGCGATAGCGATGCCCGCCATGGCCCAAGCGTAGCCCCGGGGCAGGTTGATGGTGAGAATCATCAGCGGCAGCAGGTAGATCCAGGCGAAGGGATTGGTTGCGCCGCCGGTGAAATACAGCAGCCCGGTAACGGCCGCAACATCGACCAGCACCTGCAGAAAGAACTCCGGCCTGCCGATCGGACGCCGGTCGCGCAGACGCAGCCAGGTGACCAGGTTCCATACCACTTGGAGCCCGACGATGGTCGCCAGGGGCGCCAGGGGCAGTTCCAGCTGCAGGCGCGCGTACGCATACCAGATGATCAGGATCTGTCCGCCGATGGCGATGCAGCGCAACAGGAACAGGTCCCGGAGGTTGCTGGACTCGGTGGCGAGGGTTGTTTGGGTATCGATTGCGGTCACGGTTCTCAAGGTCCGGCGATCCCTATCCTCGGGAATCTGCGGTTTCCAGATAGTCCAGGTAACGGATCCATTGCTCCGCCTGGTTCCGGGTATCCGGCCCCTCCAGCGCCTGCTCGAAGGCGGTCCGCGCCTGTTCCGCACGCCGCTGGCGGTAGCGGACTACGCCCAGGCTCAGCAACATGCGATCTCTATTCTCGCCCGAAGCCGCCTTGATTCCCCGCTGCAACGCGCGTTCGGCATCATCCCAATCTTCCCCGGAAAAATAAAGCTGGGCCAGTTGCTGGTAGGTGTCGGGATCGGGGCTTTCGGCGGCCGCGGCCTCCAGAACCGCGATCGCTTTGGCCCGCTCGCGCGCGGTTTGCCAGGCTTGGGCGCTGAGCCGGCGCGCGGCGGGGTCGGATTTCAGCGCCGGTTCTTTCTCCAGTAAGCGGCCTGCCTTGTACGGCACTCCCTGCTGGATATAGAGCTGGGCCAGATAGCGCAGCTGGTTGGGTTTTTCGAGCAGGCCGTTCAGCCAGGCGGACTCGAGGACGGCAAGGGCCTGCTTATCTCGTTTCAGGGCCAGCAGGGTGGCCGCCAACTGCTGCCAATAAGCGGCGCGCCCCGGGGAGAGGCGGATCAAGTCCCGGAGCAGGGGCGGCGTGCGGCGGAGTTGCTTTCCCTCGCTGTAGGCGGAGACCAGCAGCAGCAGTACCGTCTCGTCCGGGCCGTCGAGTTCCGCCCGGACCTGCTCCAGCAGGCGGGCCGCTGCCTGGTATTTTTCTTGGTCGAGGTAGAGCCGGGCCAGCAGGGTATTGGCCTGAATCGGCGGGTCCGTCTCGGTCTCCAGGTAAGCCTCGAGCAGTTTTACCGCTGCGGCGGTTTCCCCGAGCCTGCTCAGCACGCCGGCCAGGTTGTAGCGCATATTGTTCTGGGCCGAGTCCGGCAAGGCATCGAGCTCCAGCGCCCGGCGGAAGGCGTCGGCCGCCGCTCGCGGTTTGTCCAACTCGAGCCAGATATAGCCGTAGGTCTGCGCGACGACCGCCTTGGAATAGTCGTCCCGGGCCTGTTGCTTGGCGCGATTCAACTGCTCCAGAGCCTGCTTCGGACGTCCCTCCTGCAACTGGGTGCGGACCGCATCCAAGGCTCGATAGAGTGATTTGGATAGCGTCGCTTGCGCGGCCGCGACCGACGCCGGGCCGACCAGCAGCAACAGCGCCAATAAGAAACATGCCGAAGGAGGTTGCAAGCGGGCGCGGCGCAGCATCAGGGGTTCCGTCGCGGACGGCTCACCGCGTTCAATGTTCCAGTTTGAACTCGATTTTCTGGGTTACCTGCACCGGTGCCTGCCCCTCGCCCCGCGAGGGTGGCTCGAAGCGCCAGCGCCGGACCGCTTTCAGCGCCGCTTTTTCGAACACGCCTTCCGGGCTCGCATCCAGTACCCGCGCATCTTCCACCAGGCCTTCGGCATCGATGCTCAGTTGCAGGTGAACCCAGCCTTCGGTTCTGCGCAGCAGGGCGCGGGCCGGATACAGGGGAGGGATGCGATTGACGATGCGCAGGCCTCCTCCGGACGGTTGCGAAATGGGCTCCGCTCCCAGATAGGGCGTGCCCATCACGTCCTGCAGGGCGGCCATGGCCGGGATCTCGAGCCCGGGCATGCGGATGCCCGGCACGCGCAACCGGGGCACTTGCGGCGTGACCATGTCGATCTCGGGAACGGTCTCCGGGGGGCGTTCCGGCTGCGCAAGCTCTTCCCGGCGCCGCTGCGGTTCGGGGGGTGGCGGGAGCCGGATGAACTCGATTGCCGTGGGCGCCCGGCGCTGTTCCACCCCCGTTGCACCGACGGTCATGGTGAGCATCAGCCAGAAGGTACCCAGGGTGGTGAAAGCACCGAGAAGGGTTGCCGAGAACAGGCGCAGCATGGCGTCAGGGGGTCTCGGCTGCGATGGCGATGTCCCGGATACCGGCCAGGCGCACCTGGTCCATGACCTGGACCAGCAGACCGATGTCCGCATGACGGTCGGCCTGAATCACGACCGGTGCTTCCGGGCTGCGGCTGCGCAAGCGGGCGACGACGAGTTGCAGGCGGCGCAGGTCGACGAGTTGCCGGTCGAGCCAGATCGCTCCGTCCGGCTGGATCGCGATCAGGATGGCGCTGCCTTCGACCGCTTCCGAACTGGCTGCGGACGGCCGGTCGACCTGAATTCCAGACTCGCGTACGAACGAGGTTGTGACCAGAAAGAAGATCAGCAGGATAAACAGGATATCGATCATCGGCGCGAGGTTGATCTCGGCCGGCTCGGATTCGGGGTCGTACTGCCGCAACGATTGGTAGCGTCCGCTCATTGGCCTTCTCGCGTCGACGCGGATTCCAGCGTCAGGCGGTGCATGATGCGGGCGATTCGGTGCTCGACGAGGTTTACCAGATACAGGCCCGGCAGGGCGATCATCAGCCCGCCCATGGTGGTCAGCACGGCGCGCGAAATTCCCGCGGACAAGGCGCGCGGATCTGCGGTCCCCAGTACCGCGATACTGTCGAACACCTGGATCATCCCGAGAACGGTGCCGATCAGCCCGAGCAGGGGGCACAAGGTGACCAGGGTGCGCAGCAGGGGCAATGCGCGCTGCAAATGGGTCCGCGCTCGGTTCAGGGTCATTCGCCGCAAGGCCTCGGTACGCCTGCCGCGGGGATTGCGGCCCAGGCTGCGTGCCTGGCCCAGGAGTCGCGGAGTCGCCTCGCGCAGGTACAGCAGGTGCTCCAGCAGGCCGCTCCAGATGATCAGCGAAACCGCGGCAAGGATCCACATCACCGGGCCGCCGGTGTCGAGGAACCGAACCGCTTGCAGCTGCCATGCCTCGAGCATGTCAGCAAGCCTCTCCAGCGATACCGCTGCCCTGGGCGATCAGGCCGGCGGTTTCCTGATCCAGGATCTGAATCAGGGTGCGGCTGCGCGAGGCCAGCAGGTTGTGCAGGAAGAGCAGGGGGATAGCGATGGTCAGCCCCAATACGGTGGTGACCAGCGCCTGTGCAATGCCCTCCGCCATCAGGCTCGAATTGGCGCCCCCGGCGAGCGTGATCGCCTGAAAGGTGAGAATCATGCCGGTCACCGTGCCGAGCAGCCCGAGCAGGGGAGACACGGCCGCCATCAGTTTGAGGAAGCTGTGGCCCAAGGTCAGACGGGGCATCTCCCGCAGGGCCGCTTCCTGCAGATGCAGCTCCAGATGGGCGGGGTCGCGCTCGCGCAGCCGCTGGCCCGCCAGCAGGACCCTGCCGAGGGGGTTGTTTGCGGTAGGACGTTCGGGGTCGCGCAATTGACGGCGCATGCGCCAGGAGATGAGCGCGGTGTCCAGCAGGCGCCAGACGGCGATCAGCAGGCCGAGACCGCCGAGGGCGAGAATTACATACCCGATCAGCCCTCCCTGCTGCAGGCGTTCCTGCAGCCCCGGGGTTTGCTCGAGTATCTCCAGCGCGGCGCCTCGCCCGGGGTCCACGACTGCCGGGGC
Source organism: uncultured Gammaproteobacteria bacterium (assembly GCA_963753615.1). Classification (GTDB taxonomy): domain Bacteria; phylum Pseudomonadota; class Gammaproteobacteria; order Chromatiales; family Chromatiaceae; genus CAVWCW01. The sequence goes on along the minus strand of CAVWCW010000020.1, from coordinate 97,794 downwards.
CATTCCCCCGGTGGCGTTCTCGAATGCCCCGGCCCTTTGTCGCAGCTCGGCACCGGGTTGCCTGGAATAGGCGTAGAGCCTGGCCTCGTCCAAACGCAGAAATCGGCCCTCGGACAAGAGATTGAAGCTGCCGATGCGCACCAGTTCCTGGTTGCGGTTCACCCCGTCGGCCCCCACCACGTCCGCCTGGAACCGGGTTACCTTCCCGCTTTCCACCATTTCCTGCAGCAGCAGCAGCCAGAGGTCGTTCAGATCGCCCAGGGTCGGCGGCCGGCTCTCGTCCAGCAGGGGCCGCAGGCGCTCGACTCGACCCGGAAATTGGGCTGAAACGAGAGACTCCGGGAACCGCGCCGCCAGTTCCGCGGCAGCCTCTCTGGCAGCCTGGAACAGCGACTGCAGGTCGCCGGTTCGCTCCTTCAGGGCCTGCTCCGCGACGGACAGGGATTCGCGGTTCTGCTGGTAGCTGCTGCGCAGCCGTTGATTCTCCTCCTGCAGCGATGCCAGCGCCTGTTTGGCTTCGGCCAGACGCGCCGCCTGCTGCTCGGTCTCGGCGAGAAAACGCTGTTCGCGCTCACGGTCGATTTCAGCCATTGCCTTGCCTTCGGCTCGGACCCGGCTCAGCAGATCATCGAGTTCGGCGCCGTACCCGCCGGCGGACGACGCCAGGCAGAAGGCGGCGACGGCGGTTATCAGCAGACTTCGAATCGGCCTCACGGAGTCTGCTCCTGCGCATCAACCGGGGCGGGCAGGGGCAAGCCGAGCAACTCCGGTACGGCTTCCTGGCGGGCGATGCGCAGGGCCTTGCCGAGTTCCTGTCGGTCCTCCCGGTCGAGCGGATCCCAGTCTTGCCTGTCGCGGTTCCAGACCGCGCCCTGCAAACCGTCCAGGCTGAGATAATAGAAACCGGTCCGCCCGAGCCGGAAATAGGCGAGGGTTCGCGTCTGCGCCGGGTCTTCCCCGTTCCCGTGCAGGGCGCCCTGGTAGGCCTCGATGGTGCGGCCATATTCCAGCTCGACCTGGTAGGCCTCCAACAGTTGCTGGAATCGTTCGCCGTCCGAGACCCCGGGCCGCTCCAGATGTTCGGAAAGCCTTGCCAGCCGGGACTGCCTCTCCTCGGGCAGAAACGGGAGATCGCGGTCGACGAATTCGCCGAGTACCTGCTGCATCCGCTCCATCAACGGAAGAATGCCCAGGCGGGTGGTCTCCGCTGCGTCCAGTTGTTCGTTCAGTGACGCGATATGGCGCTGCTGGACGTCGATGCGGGTCTGCAGTTGCCCATTGTCGGTGCGCAGCAGTTCGATACGCCGGGAAATCTGCAGATATTCTTCGAGCAGTTCCTGGCGCTTTTCGTCGAGCCCGTCGATCTTGTCTTGAACCGTCGCCGAGGCCTGGTTGTTCTTCTGGTCGAGCGCCAGCGCCCGGTCGAGCGTATCCGCCGGCAAAGACGCGGACAGGCAGACCAGGCATAGCATGGGTACGGCTTTGGACACGCGGTTCCCCCTCCGAGACTCGGACCGAGCGGAAATTATGCCTTATAGATGGCGGGGCAGGGATGTGACAATTTGCCGCATCCCCTGCGCGTTGCTCGCTGTCTAGAATCGGGGCACCAAAAGTAGGGGGAATTACAATGAAACGAATAACGAAAACTGGTGGGCATCTGACGCTCGCATGCCTGCTCACCCTGTCCGGTGCCGCGGTCGGCGACGAGGAACTGCCGACCATGGCGGTCGAGTCGCAGGCCCTGGCCGGATTCGACCAGGGGATCATCCTGCCGGACGAACAGAATTTTCTGCCTTCCGACAGCGCCGATCTTCTGCGTTCGGTCCCTGGGGCCAACGTCAACAAGAACGGCCCGCTGACCGGGATATCCCAGTACCGCGGCATGTACGGATCCAGGGTCAATGTACTGATCGACGGACTGAACGTGGCGCCCGCCGGCCCCAACTGGATGGACCCGCCCCTGAGCTATATTCCGTCCCCGTTGCTGCAGGACCTGACCGTGATCCGCGGCATCTCCCCGGTAAGCGCCGGCAGCGAGACCATTGGCGGAACCATCAAGGCCAACTCCCGCAGGGGCGAATTCGGCACCGGCAGTAACTACGAAGTACACGGCACCGTCGGACTGGGCGGCCAGACCGTCAACAACGGTTACAACGCGGATGCCCTGATCTGGGCCAGCAACGATCGGAACCTGTTTCAGGTCTCCGGGGCCTACCTGAAGGGCAAGGACACCGACGCCGGCGACGACGTGACCATCACCCCGAGCAAATACGAACGCTGGAATGGCGGTCTTGGGTACGGCTTCCAACAAGGCGACATGGAACTGGGGCTGGGCTACCAGTACGACGAGACCAACGACACCGGCACGCCGGCTTTGCCGATGGATATTATCTACGTCGAGGGCGACAGCTTCCGCGGCAACTACAGCAATCGCTACGGCGCGGTGAACATGGATTTCCGTATGCACTACATCGATACGGATCACCTGATGGACAACTACAGCCTGCGCCAGCCGCCCACGGTAATGATGTCGGGCATGCAGATGCGGCGTTTCGCCAAGACCGACTCCAAAGACTGGGGTTGGGACCTCCGGGCGGACATGGCGATGGGCGGCGGCGAACTCCGTTTCGGCACCGACGGCTGGATGCCCAAGTACAATGCCAACGTGTTCAGTCCCGACAACAGCGGCTTCCTGGTTCAGAACTACAACAACGTCAAGCGCAACCGTTACGGCTTCTTCGGTGAGTGGGAAGGCGCCCTGAGCAAGGACTGGAATATCCTGGCCGGCGGACGCTATGTTCGGGTCAATTCCGACGCGGACCAGGTCAGCGCTACCGGCCTCGGCATGAACCAGGGCAATGCGGATACCCTGGCGGCGGAATTCAACGCCAGCGACCGTGACCAGGGTGAGAATCTGATCGACCTCGCCGCGACCCTGAGCCGCTCGCTCAACGACAACACGGTGCTGCAGGTCGGTGTGGCCATGAAGCAGCGGGCGCCCTCCTATCAGGAGCGCTATCTCTGGCTGCCCCTGGAATCGACCGCGGGACTGGCCGACGGCCGGGTCTATGTCGGCGACGTCAACCTGGACAAGGAAACCGCATACAACTTCGATATCGGTCTCGACTGGAGAGACCAGCGGTCCTATCTGACCCCCCGCGTGTTCTACAAGCGGGTGAACGACTATATCCAAGGCACGCCGCTCGAATCCGGAACCGCGGTGGATTTCACCCGTACCCAGGTCAACATGCTGACCGGCGGTCTGTGCATGAGCAACCCAAGCAGCCCGCGCTGCACCCCGCTGCAGTTCGCCAACGTCGACGCCGAGTTCTACGGCGCCGACGCCGGCTTCGGAACTTCCTTCGGGGACAACTGGCTGCTGGACGGCACCATTAGCTACGTGCGCGGAAAACGCCGGGATATCAGCGACAACCTGTACCGGATCTCGCCCCTCAACGGTCTTCTCGGTGTGACCTACCAGGCGTCGACCTGGTCGGTTACCGGTCAAGGCGAGTTCTACGCGGCCCAGAACAAGGTGTCGGAGACCAACGCGGAGCAAAAGTCCTCGGGCTACGCGCTGTATCACCTCTACGGCCGCTACGAGCCGCGGCGCGATGTGACGATCCGCGGCGGTGTGCGCAATATCTTCGACCGCTTCTATCAGAACAACCTGTCCGGATACAACCGGGTCAGCGCCGACAGCAATGGCGACCCGGTAGATCTGGCGGTCGGCGAGCGCGTCCCGGGGTCCGGGCGCAACTTCTTCCTGCAGGCGCAACTGACGTTCTGAGCCGGTTCGATTCCGCGGTCTCCTCACCGCCTCGAGGTCCCGGCCTGCTGCGCACGCCGGGACTTCTTTTTTTCGCCTCGGCTGCGCTGGGCGATCGTGCGCGGGAGTTGATCGCCCGGCCCGTGAATCTCACCAGGACGCCAGTTGGCTGCTTGCAACCGAGCGAAAACTGGGGGTATTCGGGATGAGATTCGGGCGGGATTGTGAAGAAAGGTGTCGAGACCCCGCGCCTATCGCCTCGCCCGGGGCGGCCCCTGCGGGTGGCCGGAGAGGGTGCTCCGACCGAGTCGAAACCACCGGCTCTCGGTCTATGATCGGTCTATCAAAAGGGCCGAAGGGACATCCGCATTTCTCGACCTGAACAGCGCGGCCAGTTCGGCGGAGTGACGCAAGCGGTATCCTAACCATCGAATAAAGAACAGAAATATCGACCGTTGGCGGGGGCGCGAGAAGGCGCTCGGCAGTTCGCCTGGCATACCGTTGGATAATTCTCACATGTCGCGCCGGCGGCCTATTCGTCGACCACTTGCGTTGGCTGCCGGTCTCGTTGGCAGGCGAAAAAGCCGGGCGCACCCGCCAACCCTCGATGATCCTTTCCCGCCACATCTACTGTCTTGGTAGGGTCAATATAGGGTGTTGCCCCACCTTACGCGACACTTGCATCGCGCTAGTCTTCGTTCATGGATCGCAGTCGCCCGCCGAATGCGGGTGTTCGCTGTTGCGGCTGTACCGATGTACCGGGGACGGAGTGGGACTAAATTGTGCGGCCTCCCCGAAAAGTCTGTTTTCTGACTCTTTGAATTTTTACTTTAGATCACCCAACGGTTGGGTTTTCCCAGGGGAGACACAAATGAGCACTTCAACGGTTTCGTGCCACGACGGCGCCGCATCGCGGGCGCCGTGCGTCGTTCAATTAAAAGGGGGGCTGATATGAGCACCAAGCGACGAGGTTTCTTTGGGAAAGCCGCCATAGGTTGGGTGGCGCTGGCGGGTATGCTCGCCGGAGGACTGGCCCAGGCCGAGCAATTCACGGTCAACGTGGTCGACGGCAGCGGTGCTCCGGTCAGCGGATTCAAGTACACCGTTCAGGAAGACACGACCTTCGCGGTTGATCCTTCCGACCCCGTAAACTACCCGCCGGCGCGCGAGGACATGCTGTCGTTCGGCTTCCACGCCAGCAACCACCCGCCGGCGCTTGCGCAGGGCCTCGGAACCTCCCTTAACGGGAACGAGGCCACCGACCAAGTTGTCGTTGCGAACGTCGACCCGGGCCGCTATTACGTCTCGGTGTTGCCCTATGAGGGCTATGCCATGAGTGGCGCGCCGGTCAATGTGTCGGCCGGTACGACGCCTGCAGTCACCGTCGTGGTGGAGTCTTACCCGATCCCTACCGCGCAGATCGCGATCTTCCTGTTCGAGGACAACTATCCTCTGAACGGGACCCCGGATCTCCCCGAGGAGGAAAATCCCCCGGCAGGCGAGCTCGGCCCGGATGGTCAGGATCAGGTCGACTGGACCGAGTTCAACATCATCCTCGAAGACCCCGCCGGCCTCTACGGCCAGCAGGGCGGCCCGTTGCTGCAGGACGCCTTCGGCAACCAGCTCGGTACCACCTACAATCCCGACGGCTCGGTGCTTGTCGCCGGTGACGGCATCCTGCGCCCGGACGAGAACGGCTACCTGGTGGTCCAAAACCTCGCCCCCGGCAAGTACGGCGTCATCGTGAATCCGCCCGTTAACGCCCCCGCCTGGGTGCAGACCTCCACCATCGAGGGCTCCAAGGTCATCGACGCCTGGGTCAAGGCCAACGAGCCCCCGTTCTTCGTCGAGTTCGGCCTGCCCGGCCCGCACGTGTTCGTCGGCTTCGTCAGGACCGACCGCCTCGCCGGCGTGCTCTCGGGCGGCACCACCACCGTCACCGGCACCATCACCGACATGCACATGTCGCGCCCGCCGAACTTCACCTTCTACAGCGGCCGCCCGTTCCCGGGCTGCTGGGTCGCGATTAACGAGGGTGGCCTGGTCCCCGGTCGCGCCCTCTTCGCCGCACCCTGTGACGGCGACAGCAACTTCACCATTCCGAACGTGCCGGACGGTACCTACGAACTCAAGGTCTGGGACATCAACCTGGACATGGTCATCGCGACCCAGCCGTTGAACGTAACCGGCGGCGCATGCAACGCGCTTGCAGACTGCGCCCTCGGCGAAGTCGCGGTCTTCAACTGGTTCGCGCGCCTGAACACGGCGATCTTCAACGACACCAATCAGAACGGCTTCTGGGACGCCAACGAAGGGCCGGTCGGCCCCGAGGCGGGCCCGGTGGGCATCCGCTGGCGCAACGGTTCGGCCTATCAGGCCTTCGGCACCGATGGCGAGGGTCTGGCCCCGTTCGACGAGGTATTCCCCTTCTTCCACTGGCTGGTGGCCGAGGTCGGCTTCGCCAACAAGAAAGCCACCGGCGCCACCTTCGTCGCCGATGCGGGCGGCCCCGTCGACACCACCACCGACGCCTTCCCCGGGTTCGGCGAGCTGACGCCCCAGCCGCAGTGCGCAGACTCCGGGTCTAGTCAATCCAGACGGCAGCTGTGTTACGCCCGCGCTTAATCCCAACACCGGCGACAACCTCTCGCGCACCGAGGTTGGCCCGGTGCTGACCCAGGCCTTCCAGGGCTTCCTCGGCCAGACCAGTGTCATGCAGTGGGGCAAGGCCGAGTACATGGATTACTACAAGTTCGACCCGAACCTGCCGTTCACCTGGACCTACGTCGGTGAGAACGGCGGCATCTCGGGTCTCGTCCACTATGCGATCACCCGCGCCGAGGACGAGCCGCAGTTCGCGGCCGCCGAGACCTGGGAGCCCGGTGTGCCGCGCGTGCAGGTCGCCCTGTATGCCGACGGCGACATCGACTGCGACACCAGTCCCGCCGCCGGCCTCTGGCCCGCGGGCGACTGCGACATCGACTGGAACCAGGACGGTATCCGTGATCCTAACACCGGCGTCATCATCTCGCTCGACGGCGTCGACAGCGACGGCGACGGCAACCTCTACGACCTCGCCGACGTCGACAACTATCCGTTGGGCTGGGCCGACGATCCTCTTGCCATCGGGCCCGAGGACGTCGACCGCAATGGCAACGGTGTCTTCGACCACGGCGACGCGCTGCAGGTCACCTGGACCGATAGCTGGGACGACAGCCTGCCCACCGATTGTCAGGGCGCCAACAATATCGACGTAGACCTCGACAACACCATCACGCCGGAAGAAAACGCCCGCTGCTTCGACGGCCTGCGCAACTTCAACCAGGTGCGCCCGGGCGTGTTCGACGGCGGTTACGCCTTCGCCGACTACAACCTCCTCAACCTCAGTCTCGATCCGGCGGTTGCAGGCAAACTCGAAGCCTTCTACCTCGATCGCCTGACCTTGGTGGACGCCGGATTGTTGCCGGAGGCCTGGATGCTCCCCGGCGACTACATCGTCGAGGCCGCCACGCCCCCCGGCTACAAGCTGGTCAAGGAAGAGGACAGGAACGTCGACTTCGGCGACGAGTACGACCCGAACCCCGAGCTCATCGACCCGGTGTGCGTCGGCGACCTGCGTCCGGTGCCGCCCTATTTCTCCTTCCTGACGGCGGACGGCAGCGGCGAGCAGCTTGCGCTCATCGACCCGGCCAACGTGGGTAACCCGGACGCGGAGGCCCCCTACGCCGGCGTATCGCGTCCGCTCTGCGATCGCAAGGCGGTGCCTTTGTCGGCAGCTCAGAACGCCGCGGCGAACTTCTTCCTGTTTACCGACACCCCGATCGCGGCCAACGCCTCCGGCGTAATCCTCAACGACCTGGCCAACGAGTTCAATCCGAACTCCCCGGCCTTCGGCGAGAAGTATGCCCCGCCGTTCGTACCGGTCTCCTTCTACGACTGGAACGGCAATGAGGTCAACCGCGTCTATGCCGACGAGTTCGGCCGCTACAACGCGATGCTGCCCTCGACCTACACGGTCAACCTGCCGATGCCCTCGGGCGTGTCGCCGAACATGCTGGTTGCCTGCATGAACGACGCCGGGCCGATCCCGAACCCGGCCTTCCCGGCCGACCCCTTCGCCACGGAGTTCATTATCGACCCGAACTTCAACCAGCAGTTCAGTCAGTTCTGCTACACCTTCCAGTACATGCCGGGCAACACCACCTACCTCGACACGCCGGTGGAAGCGATCGCGGCCTTCACCAACCCGGCGACCTTCCCGGTCGACTGCGAGCGCGAGGACGCCACGCCGATGATCCAGTCGGTCGAGCGCGTCACCAACGGGGGTGGAGGTCCGTTCGTGTCATACGACCAAACCGAGCGGATCCTCGTCAAGTCCATGGGCACCGCCGTGGAGGTGCCCAACCCGGATTATGACGGGACCAACGCCGAGGTCATCACCCGCGACTACGGCTTCGGCATCCAGGGCAATGGCACGCTTGAGCTCGAGGCTGCCGACGGTAGCCGTACCCCGCTGGCCATCGTCAACTGGGGTACCCTGCAGATCGTTGCCGACCTAACGGCCGGCAGCGTGATTCCGGGCGACTACCAGATTGTGGTTACCCGCCATACCGGCGTGGAATCGCCCCTCGGCGTTACCCTGACGGTCGGTGTGAGAATCGCCGGCGTTGACTACGGCGTTCGCGCCAACACCGACGGCGCGCCTTACACCTCGGCCTTCGAGCGCTATGCGGTGCACAACGTCGGACCCGGCGGCTTCGCGACCATCCAGGACGCGATCGACGCCGCCGGAACGGGTGACCTTATCCTGGTCGCGCCGGGCGTCTACGACGAACTGGTCGTGATGTGGAAACCGGTCAAGCTGCAGGGCTGGGGCGCTGGCGCCGTAACCCTGCAAGCCCGCCAGGTCCCGACCGAGAAGATCGACGCCTGGCGCGCCAAGGTCGAGGCCTTGGTCGCCGCTGGATCGATCACCCTGCTGCCCGGCCAGGAACTGGCGCCGACGGGCTTCCCGGCCCTGGGCGCACCCGTGTTCCCGACCGAGGAGGGCGCCGGCATCTTCGTCGTCGCTAAAGCCACGGGCGCGGAGAGATTCAACATTCCGCTGAACAAGGGAGCTCGCATCGACGGTTTAACCATTGTCGGCGCGAGCCAGGGCGGCGCCATCATGGTCAACGGCTACGCGTCTGACATGAGCATCGGCAACGTTCGAATGATCGCCAACGCCGGCTTCTACAGCGGCGGCATCCGCCTCGGCCACCCGACCCTGGCGCATGAGGATGAGGTCACCGGGCTGTTGGTCTACGACGACGCCGTTAACGACCGGATCCGCATCCACCACAACCACATCGTCAAGAACGGTGGTCTCAACTTCGTAGGCGCTGGCGGTGGCATCGCTCTGCATACCGGTGCGGACGCCTACCGGGTCCAGAAGAACTGGATCTGCGGCAACTTCAGCGCGGGCAGCGGCGCCGGTATCGGCCACCTCGGCTACTCTCACAACGGCCTGATCGAGGACAACAACATCGTCTTCAACGAGTCCTTCAGCCAGGCCACGGCCGAGTCCGGAGGCGGCATCTACGTCGGCGGCCAGCCGGGTCTGGAGCCTGTGCCCGCGGGCGCCGCGGCGGGCGAAGGTCTGCTCGTATCTCCCGGCACCGGCAGCGTCTTCATCGACGCCAACCGGATCCGCGGCAACCTGGCCGGGGCTGGCGACGGCGGCGGCATCCGCATCGAGAACGTCAACGGAGCGGACATCGTTGCTGCTCCCAGCTTCTACAACGGATGGCGTGACGTGTACGTGACCAACAACATGATCACGAACAATGTCGCGGGTCTGGCCGCGGGCGGCATCTCGGTCGAGAACTCGGTGAGTGTGTATATCTACAACAACACCGTCGCCAATAACGAGTCGACCGCGACCACCGCCCTGGCGGCCTCGGCTGACCCGAACGTCACCCTGCCGCAGCCGGCGGGTATCGTCGGCCGTGCTCACACCGGGGATATGGGTCTGTTGCTGGCGGATCCGGCCGTAGGCAACGTATTTAACCCGGACTTGCTGGCCTTCTCCGACCCGTGGATGCAGGTCAACATCGTCCACCAGAACCGTTCGTTCTTCTGGTTGAACTATGACGATCCGCTGACCCCGGTGATCGAGACCGGCTTGTTCCCCGCCAACTGCTACCCGGCGGTCTGCGACCCGGCGGCACAGGCGGTGGCCGACTATACGGATGACCTGGGTGTGTTGCCGGCTGGTACCGGTAACGGCCTCAACCCTTACTATTCGTTGCTCACGGACACCACCGGCTATCACATTACCAACGTCACGGGTGATCCGGCCTTCGTGAACGGTTACCTCAACGGGCCTCGGGACGAGCTGAACATCCCGGCGTTCACCACGCTGCAGACGGCGGGGGCCTTCGACGAGGGCGGCAACTTCATCCAGGTGACCTACGGTCCGCTGTCCCTGGGTGATCGCGACTACCACATCACCGCCGGTTCCGCTGCCGTGGACGCGGGAGGCATTGTCCGTGGTGGGCGCTTGTCACGCGACTTCGACGACGACCTGCGGACGCTTTCTGCGCCAGTCGATATCGGCGCCGACGAGCTGCAATAAGCAAGACGGAACGGGTCCGCCACCATCCCCTGCATCCACCGCAGGGGCGGCGGGCCCGGCCACAGAACAGGCACAAAGAGAGGTTTTGAAACCATGAACAAATTGTTTAGAAAGAGTGCCCTGCAGGCTGCCGTCTCGCTGGCACTGATGGGAGGGGTTGGCACCGTGTATGCCAACGTGAACGTGCAGTGTCCGGGCGACATCGACGGCGATGCCGCCTGGAATTCCGCGGGCGAAATCGAGCCGCCCAACACCAAGTGCATGCACCTGATCGCGGGCGACGGCTTCTCGGTCATGTCCGACGGCAAGGAGTTGTACACCTTCGGCTTCGGCGACCGGACCGGGACGGCCTCAACGGAGGTGATTTTGAGCGGTATCCTGAACAACGAGTGGCCGGGACCGACCATTGAGTTGGAGGAGGGGCAGGAGTTTTATCTGTCCCTGACCAACGTCGGCACGACGATCAGGCCCGACCTGTTCGATCCACACACCGTCCATTTCCACGGCTTCCCGAATGCGGCGAGCGTGTTCGATGGGGTTCCGGAGGTCTCGGTCTCCATTAACATGGGCGGCACCCTGACCTACTACTACAACATCGTCGAGCCCGGCACCTACCTCTACCACTGTCACGTCGAGGCCACCGAGCACATGGAGATGGGCATGCTCGCCAACCTCTACGTGCACCCGAGGCAGGACCGGTTGGGCATCGGCGGTAATGCGGGTCCGGACGGCATCATCGGCACGGCCGACGACGTCGTCGTCGACTTATCTACGGTCGCGCCGAGGTTTGGTGGCACCGGGCCGGCCGGCTACGTCTACAACGACGAAGACGGCACCACCGCCTGGGACGTCGAGGCGGCAATCCAGCTCGGCGGCTTCGACTCCGCGTTCCACGACGCCAGCCTGCTTGTGCAGCCGCTGCCGTTCTCGGACCTGGAGAGCGATTACCCGCAGTTCAATGGCCGCGGCTACCCCGATACGGTCGTCCAGGCTCCGCTGCCGGCTGCACCCTCGGGCGGTGGTGAGCCGAGCCAGTTGCTGCACTCGGCGATCGAGGTGACGTCGGGTCAGACCCTGTTGCTGCGGATCTCCAACGTTGGCCTGGATCGCTTCTGGACCCTGACCGCGCCTGGTCTGAAGATGCGGAAGGTCGGCACCGGCGCGCGCCACATGCGTGGCCCCACCGGCAAAAACGTCTATGTCGAATCGGCCTCGATCAACTCTGGGGGCGGGGAGAGCATGGACGTGCTCATCGACACCACCGGCGTGGCGCCGGGGACCTACTTCCTGCAGACCACCGAACTGCATCAGATGAGCAATGCCACCCAGCTCGACGGCGGCATGATCACCGAGATCGTCGTCAACTAGGCCATGGCCAGACAGGAGATTACAACAATGACACACACACTAAAGCCGATCGGACGCCTCTGGGCCGTCCTGCTGCTCCTGGCTGTGGCCGTCGCCCTGCCGTGGCAGCGCGCGGAGGCCGCCCACGACATACGCGGAATTAACGGGCCCGACCTTCAACCTCTATTCGTACCCCCACTTCATCAGCCTGCCGGACGGCTCCAGCCTCTATATGTGGGGCTTCGGTGACCTGAACGGCGGCTTCACCGCCACCCACACCGAGGGCAATGGGTATTCTCTGCCCCAGTACCCGGCGCCGACGCTGATCGTCACCGAGGGCGACCCGGTCAGCATCACGCTCACCAACTTCGGCGTGCCGGACCCGGTCTCGATCGTGGTGGCGGGGCACAACGTGACCGCCGCAGGCGGTTCGCCGGGGCTGGTGACCAATGCAGCCACCGTCGGTGGTGCTTCGGTCACCTACACCTTTACCGCCGGCGCGCCCGGCACCTATCTCTATCACAGTCTCGACGGCGCCAACCCGGGTCTGCACCAGGAGATGGGGCTCGCCGGCGCGCTGATCGTGCGGCCGCTGGACGGTAGCCGCACGGTTGCCGGGGCCGGCACCGGGACCGACTACGACCAGGAGTTCCTATACCTGCTGACCGAGGCGGACCCGCTAATCCACGCCGAGATGGAGCGCGGCCACAAGGCCCACTTCACCTACAGCGACCGCTACGCGACCATCTGGTTCGTCAACGGCCGGGTCTTCCCCGACCTGTTCGGCGGCGACTACAACCCGCTCTATCCGAACCAGCCGTATGAGTCGCTGGCCCAGGCCCACCCGGGCGACAAAGTGCTGGTGCGCGCGGTCAACGTCGGCCAGGACAGCCACCCCTTCCACTTCCACGGCGAGAACCTGCGCTTCGTCGTCCGTGACGGCCGGATGCTGTCCAGTGACGGGCTGGTTGCGGACCTCGGGCGCACGGACAACACCCTGAACTCGGCGCCGAAGCAGACCGTCGACATGATCTGGACCTGGACCGGCAAGGACCTGAACTGGGATATCTACGGTCCGCCCGATACCCGCTGCACCGACGCCGACAACAACATGGAAGACGACCTGAACCCGGGCGTGATGTGTCACGACATGTTCTGCAGAGACGGGATAGCGAACGGCGGTATCGACGCGGTTGAAGATGGCTTCGACGATTACAATCACGAGTACTGCCCCGACCACTTGAAGGCGCTCCCCGTGAGCCTGCCCGGCCCCGGCGACCTGACCTTCGGCGGCTGGTGGAGCGGCAGCCCGTTCCTCGGCGACGTGGGCGACCTGCCCCCGGGCGAGGGTGGACTCAACCCGTTCGGCGGTTACTTCCTGGTCTGGCACTCCCATGCCGAGAAGGAACTGACCACCTTCAATATCTTCCCCGGCGGTAGCCTGAGTTCGGTAGTCGTGCTCCCGCCCTATGTTGAAATCCAATGAGGGCGGAGGGAACAACGATGAAAAGGTCAAATGACATGAAAAGCTACTTCAAACTGGCGGTGCTGGGCAGCGCGCTGGCCCTGGCGACGGGGTCCGTCTCGGCGGCGGACGTCTATCTGGCGGCCAAGCCCTTTGTCAAGAACCTGCCGGTCTCCGGCGGGACTACGCAGCCCGTACCGATGTGGGGATACGTGGACGCGGACTGTCCGAGCGCCGGCGGCGCCCCGGACGGGATCGACGACTGCTTCCAAGCAGCCGACGACCTGCATCGCGCGACTTGTCCGGATTGGCGGATCCAACCCTGCCAGGCCCGCGGCTGACCGTCGATCCGTTGGACCTCACCCCGTTGACGATCCACCTGTCGAACGGGTTGCCGGAGCCCACGTCCATCGTGATGTCCGGTCAGGCGCTGCCGGCTTCCGGCGGTACCGGCCCGACCTGGAATGACGGCACGACCGGTGCCAGGGCGAACCCCGCACAACGGGTCCGCTCCTACGGCGCAGAGGCCGCTGCCAACGGCGGTGCGGAATCATACGCCTTTACCGTTGATCGCAACGGCAGCTTCGTCTACCACAGCGGTACCTGGCCGCAAAAGCAGGTCTATATGGGCCTGTACGGCGCGGTGACCAAGGACACCGTGGCGGGCGAGGCGCATGCCGGCGTGCCCTACGACAACGAGGTCGTGCTGTTCTACAGCGACGTCGACCCGGTCCACAATGCCGCCGTGGCCGGCTCTGATCCTACCTATACGCCGATCCACTACCAGGCCCAGTGGTTCCTGATCAACGGCGAACCCTACGAGGCCGGCGTTACCGCGGATATCCCGATGGGAGTAACCGGCGAAAACACCCTGGTGCGCCTGCTTAGTGCCGCGAGTGAGACCCATGTGCCGACCCTGCAGGGAATGCACATGACCATCCACGCGGAAGACGGCTTCCTCTACAGCTGGCAAAACGGCGCCGCTCTCGGGGATTACGCCCCGCGCGAGCAATACACGGCAATGCTGCCGCCGCTCAAGACCAAGGACGCCTTCGTCGTCGTACCTGCCGACGGCCGCTACGCGGTCTATGACGGCAACGGCTACATGACCAACCCCAGCGACGTGAACAATTTCGGGATCGAGGACGAGATTGGCGGCATGCTGCGGTTCCTGGCCTCTGCTCCAGCCGACAGCGACGGTGACGGCGTACTCGACGCCGAGGATCTTCTGCCCGGGCACCCCGGCGGGTGCAGGCCGTGAACCGATGGTGACGGCTGACCGTTGACCTCGATCTGTGCCCGACTACCCCGCCCGGAGCGACCGTCGACGCGAACGGTTGCGCGGCGACGAGCTCGACAGCGACGGTGACGGCGTAACAGACGACCTCGACCTGTCCCGACTACCCCGCCCGGAGCAGACCGTCGACGCGAACGGCTGCGCGTCGAGCGAGCTCGACAGCGACGGTGATGGCGTGACAGACGATCTCGACCTGTGCCCGGGCACCCCGGCCGGTGAGACCGTGGATGCGGACGGCTGCTCGTTGAGCCAGATCGACACCGATGGTGACGGCGTGACAGACGATCTCGACCTGTGCCCGGCCACCCCGGCCGGATGAGACCGTGATGCGGACGGCTGCTCGGCGACGCAGCTCGACACCGACGGTGACGGCGTGACACGACGCCCTCGACCTGTGCCCGGACACCCCGGCGGGTGAGACCGTGGATGTGGACGGCTGCTCGGCGATGCGCAGTCGACACCGACGGTGACGGCGTGAGCGACGCCCTCGACCTGTGCCCGGCGCACCCCGGCGGGTGAGGCCGTGGATGTGAGACGGCTGCTCGGCGACGCAGCTCGATACCGACGGCGACGGCGTGAGCGACGCCCTCGACCTGTGCCCGAACACCCCGGCCGGATCGACCGTCGACGCTGAACGGCTGCGCGGCCGGCGAAGCAAGGGCTGTTCTTCTCGACCAATGGTTCGGTGAGTTCCCGGCGTGCGCCGTCCCTACAACAACGCGGATATCTACGCCTATGACGGCGCCGCCTATCAGCGGATCTTGGATTCGTCGCGACCACGGGTTTCAACGCCAATGTCGATGGTCTTGATATCGTGGATGCGGACACCTTCTATGTGTCCTTCAGCAATACGTCGGTTACCGTTCCCGGGATTGGTGCCTGTGGAGGACGAGGATGTCCTGCTCTACGACGCCGGCACCTGGTCGGTGTACTTTGATGGTACGGCACAGGGTCTGACGGACGCGGCACGATATCGACGCCTTCTCCATCGACGGCGGGGTGCTGTACTTCTCGACCCTTGGGGACAGCAGATGTCGGCGGGCTCGGCGCAGGCGACCGATGCGGACATCTACAGCTGGGACGGGACGACGTTTGCGCGGGTTTTCGATGCGAGCGCGGCCGGTCTGCCCGTCAGCGCCAATATCGATGGCCTGACGGTGCGGGGCGGGATCTACTACATGTCCTTCACTTTCGATGCCAGGACATGTTCCGGGTCTCGGACTCGGTCAACGACGAGGCCGTGGTCTCCTTCGACGGCGGCGAGCTGGAGCCTGTACTTCTCGGGTCCCGGCTGAACGTGGAAGCTGGCCAGGACGTCGACGCCTTCGACCTGCCCTAGCGGCAGACACGCAGACGGAAGGCAGGCGAAGGATCCGCCTGCCGACCGCCTGACCAGAACATTCAACCAACCACTTAACCTGCAACTCCAGCGTTCTCCCCGGCACGGGGAGAGGGCTGGGGTGAGGGGGAGCCGAAATCGGCGCCTCCTGACCCCAACCCAAGCGTTTCTTGGTATCATTCAATTCAGACGTTTCGGTAGTCCGTGCGCCGCACGGGCGCACAAATTCCAGAGGTGACTCAACAATGCGTTATCGGATCGATGGGCGGATGCCCGGGGTCCTGAGCGTCGTCGCGACCGTTTTGATCGTGGCGGGGCTCCCCCTTCAACCCATATGCGGCGGCGGAAAGCGCCGCGCCGGCCGCGGAACAGGCTGCACCGGCATCGCAGGAGGCGGTACCGGCGGCAGCGCCCGCCGGAGGCGAGGCCCCAGCGGCCGACAAGGCCGACGCACCTGCGCCGGCAAGTGAGACGGCGACAAAGGCCGAGCCCAAGACGCTCGAGGAGATCCGCGCCGACATGGAAGCGGCCGAGAAGCGCCGCGTGGCCCTGTTGAAGCCCGACCCCTCGGTCGCCGGTTCGGCAGCCCACCAGGAACTGCTAGAAAAATGGGGGGTCGAAGTACATGGCGTCCGTCTGGCGGCCCGCGACTACATGATCGACTTCCGCTTCCGCGTAGTCGATGCGGAAAAGGCCCTGCCGCTGTTCGACGCGAGCATCAAGCCGTACCTGTTGACGGAGGGGACCAATATCAAGCTCCCCGTGCCGATAGGCGAGAAGGTCGGCGCCTTTCGCACCACGAACCGGGGCAAGAACATCACGGCGGGCAGGAATTACTACATCATGTTCGGCAACCCTGACTCCTATGTGAACCCTGGCCAGAAGGTCAGTGTCGTGATCGGCGACTTTCGCGTCGAGCACATGACGGTCCAATAGAGAGCGTCAAGTTCACCGTGAGACCCCAGGCGTCCTTGCAGGCCTTGCCGCTGTTGCTGGGCAGCCTGGCCGCTTTCAACGTCCAGTCCGGGACCCTGGAGCCCGCACTGGAAGCGGCGATTGCGGACATGAGCCCCGCCGACAAGGTCGACGTCATTATTCGATGCACCGATGCGGTGACGCCGGCCGACATCGTCGCTGCCGATTCCGCGACCCAGCGCAAGGCGTTGATCAAGGCGCTGCGGACAAAGTCGACGCTGTGCACCAAGCTGGTTGCCAAGAATCGGGCGTCCGATGAAACGGAAAACGAGACCGAGCTCTGGCTGATCAACGCCGTGGCGGCTACCGTAAAGGTGGCCAAGCTGGACAGCATGGCGAAGCGCAAGGGCGTCGAGAGCATCGGGCTCAACGCCGAGGTCCTGCTCCAGGACGACCCGCCCGCGCCCGTCCCGAGCGGTCAACCGGGCGACCCGAGCTACACCTTCTGGAATTTGTCCGAGACCCGGATCACCGACCTGTGGGCGATGGGATACTGGGGCCAGGGGATCGTGGTCGGGACCATGGACACCGGCGTCGATCCGGACCATGCGGATCTCGGTCCCAACTGGCGGGGGGGCACGAACAGTTGGTTCGACCCGAACGGCGAACACCCAACAATACCCTATGATGCCGACGGGCACGGCACCGGGGTGATGGGCGTCATCCTGGGCGGAAACTCAACGGGCCTCGACATCGGCGCCGCCCCGGGGGCCCAGTGGATCGCCGCCAAGATCTTCGATGACGCGGGGGCCTCGGACATCGCGAAGATCCACCAGGGCTTCCAGTGGATGCTGGACCCCGACGGCGACCCCGCGACCGACGACGCGCCGGATATCGTGAACAACTCCTGGGCGCTGTCGAACACCGTCGGGCTTTGCGACGGCGAGTTCGCGATCGATATCGAGATCCTGAAGGCGGCCGATGTCGCGGTGGTGTTTGCCGCCGGCAACTACGGTCCTGCGGTCGGGTCGAGCGTGGAGCCCGGGAACAATCCCGGCAGCCTGTCCGTCGGAGCGGTCGACTTCTATCAGGACGTGCTCTTTCAAAGCAGCCGCGGGCCATCCGCCTGCGACGGCGGGGTCTTCCCGAGCCTGGTCGCGCCCGGCAAGGATATATTCACCGCCGGCCTGACCGGCGGCGGCTCGGACCCCAGCGCCTGGGCCTACTTGACCGGCACCTCGATTGCCGCTCCGCACGTTACCGGGGCGATCGCGGTGCTCATGTCGGCGGTGCCCGACGCGACGGTCGCGCAACTCGATGCGGCGATCCAGGCCGGGGCGCTCGACCTGGGTGCGTCCGGTCCGGATAACGATTCGGGTGCGGGTTATCTGGACGCGGTCGAGGCGTACTTGCTGCTGGCCACCGGGGCGCCCACCGACGTCGACGGCGACGGCGTGAGCGATGACCTCGATCAGTGCCCGAACACCCCGGCCGGAGCATTTGTCGACCGGAACGGCTGCTCGGCCAGCCAGCTCGACAGAGACGGAGACGGGGTCAGCGATGCCCTGGACCAGTGCCCGAACACCCCGGCTGGCGAGTCTGTCGACGCCAACGGCTGCTCGGCCATCCAGCTCGATGCCGACGGCGACGGGGTCAGCGTCGCCCTTGACCAATGCCCGAGCACGCCCGCGGGTGAACCGGTCGACGTCGATGGATGCGCTGCCAGCCAGCTTGACGGCGACCGTGACCGCGTGAGCGATGCCCTGGACCATTGCCCGAACACCCCCTCCGGGGAGCCTGTCGCCGCCAACGGGTGCTCGGCCAACGAACGGCCGCTGTTCTTCTCCACTCGATGGAACACGGCTACCGTGCCCGGCGTCGCGGCGCCCTACAACAACGCGAATATCTACGGGTATGACGGCAGTGTCTACAGCGGGTTCCTGTACTGGATCGCCACGACGGGTTTCCAGGCCGAAATGGACGGTCTTCAGGTGGTCGATGCAGACACCTTCTATGTGTCGTTCAGCAACGAGACGCGATCGGTACCCGGGGTGGGCACGGTGCAGGACGAGGACGTCCTGCTCTACGACGCCGGTGCCTGGTCGGTGTACTTCGACGGCACGGCGCAGGGGCTGACGGCCGACGGTCACGATATAGACGCCTTCTCCATCGACGGCGGAGTGCTCTACTTCTCGACGCTGGGGGACCAGGACGTCGGCGGGCTCGGCGCCGGCGACGATGCGGATATCTACCGCTGGGACGGGACGGCGTTCGCGCGGGTTTTCGATGCGAGTGCGCTCGGTGCGCTGTCGCTGCCCGCCTATGCCGATATCGACGGCCTGACGGTGCGGGGCGGCACCTACTACCTGTCCTTCCTCGGCGGCGGCGCTGCCCAGGTTCAGTATGTGCCCGGTCTTGGCATGGTCAACGATGAAGCCGTGGTCTCTTTCGATGGCGCGAGTTGGAGCTTGTACTCGTCCAGCCCAGGCCTGGACACGACCGACGGCCAGGATGTCGATGCCCTGGATCTGCCCTAGCGGCAGACGGCGAAGGAAGGGCAGGCGAGAGATCCCAGATGGAGACGCCATAACAACCGCTTCGCAACAACCCAGAGAGTTGGTGCGGGGGCACGTCCCCCCGCACCATTTTTTTGGCTCTGTCGGCGCCGAAATAGGGCGCGCGCCCGGATGCAGCAATGCCGCGAGGGGTTAATCGGTTCAGGGGGGCCAGCTGGCGCGCGCTTGGCCTGGATAGGTAGGGTGGAACAAGCGCAGCGGTTCCACCATCCCGCGATTGGTGGATGCGCTGCGCTTCATCCACCCTACGGGCCTAAGGCATGCCATTTCGCCAACACTTAACGCGGACAAAGCTTTATATTGAGGCTCGACGCATATACCCGAATACGGGCGACACACACCGATGCCCCGAACCAAGCCGGAATCGGCTAAAATCCTAAGCTGCCCGCCCTTGAATGGCTCGCTCGCCCTGTCGGCACTGCCGCTGCAGAGGCTCGGTGGAGGAAGCGACCGACAATCGGGCGCGGGAACAGGCTGAGATTTCGCGTCTCTCCTGATTTTCTATCAGTAAACATAGCGGTAAACATGATGAATTCGAGCTTTTCAACCCCCAGGGCTAACATTCTTGCCAGTCTTTGCATCTCGCTCGGCCTCGCGGCCGCGCCGCAGGTCGTGAGCGCCGACACCGGCGACCAACCCGCTCCAGCAGCCGAGGAACCCGCGGCACACGAGCAGACCATGGATCATTCCGGACACGATATGGATCACTCCGGGCACGACATGGATCACTCGGCGCACGGTGCCGCAGGCGACGACCCCCACGCCCAGCACAAGGCGATGCTGCAGCGCCAGGGATACCAGAGGTCCGAGCACCAGTATTCACTTGGGAAGGACTTGCGGGTGGTGGACATGCACGGCCGAGAGAGCACCATGGAACAGGAGGTCAGCGGTGATCGCCCGGTGATGGTCAACTTTGTCTTCACCACCTGCACCACGATTTGCCCCGTCATGAGCGCGACCTTTGCCCAGGTGCAGCAGCAGCTTGGGCCGGACGCGGAAAAGCTGCGCATGATCTCGATCTCCATCGACCCGGAGCACGATACCCCGGAGCGCCTGCGCGAGTACGCGGAACGCTTCAACGCCGGGCCGCAGTGGGACTTTTACACCGGGGATCTGGGCGACATCATCGCCATCCAACGGTCCTTCGACGTCTATCGGGGCAACAAGATGAACCATGAGCCGACCACGCTGATGCGCAAATCCCCGGCCGACCCCTGGGTCCGAATCGACGGCCTGGCCAGCGGCGGCGACATCGTCAAGGAATACCGACAGTTGATCGCGGACTGACAGGGTGATGCGGATGAAGTTCGGTTATTGCGGGATCAAGGGCGCCGCGCTGGCGGTGGCCGCGGCGCTGTGGGTATCGCTTCCGGCCCCGGCGCTCGCCGAGGACCAGCCGGAGAGCGCCGCGAGCCCGAGCGTCGAGCAACAGGTCGAGATCGGCAGGCGCATCTATATGGAGGGGATACTGCCGTCCGGAGAGACCATCACGGGGGTCGTCCAGGGCGATATACCGCTCACCCGCGAGCAGGTCGTCTGCGCCTTCTGCCATCGCCGCAGCGGCATGGGTTCTACAGAGGGCCAGGAAGTGATCCCCTCGGTGACCGGGGAGATCCTCTACAATCCGCTGCGGTTGACCACCAGTAAGCCCCCGCTTGCGCCGGTGCAGCGAGAGGCCTTTACCGACGAAACGCTGAAGCGGGCGATTCGCGACGGGGTCGACGTTTCCGGCAAACCCTTCCAGGCGCTGATGCCCCGCTATGCCCTCAGCGACCAGGATCTGGACAGCCTGGTCGCCTATCTCAAGACCTTGGCCACCGGTACCGCCCCGGGGGTGGATGAACGAGACATCCACTTCGCGACGGTGCTGGCCGATTCCACCGACCCCGGCGCCCGCAAGGCCATGCTGGACCTGATGCAGGCGTTCTTCCATCAGAAGAATTCCGAATCCCGCCACGAGAGCAGTCGTGCCGAGCATGCCCCCTGGCACAAGGAAAGGTTGTTCGGGCCCTATCGCAAGTGGGTGCTGCACGTCTGGGAGCTGACCGGCCCCCGGGACACCTGGGCGCAGCAACTGGCGGCGCAGTACCGGGAGCAGCCGGTATTCGCCGTGCTCAACGGCGTGGTGCCGGGAAGCTGGCGGCCGCTGCACGAGTTCTGCGAGGAATTTCAGGTGCCCTGCCTGTTTCCCACCACCGACCTGCCGGTGATCGATGACGACGATTTCTACACCGTCTATCTGTCCAAGGGCATGGTGTTGGAGGGAGAGGGGATTGCCCATCACCTGGCGGCGGAGGGTCTTTTGGCGAAACCCCTGGTGCAGGTCTATCGGGTAGGGGATGAGCGGGGGGAGACGGCGGCGGCCGGGTTGCGTGACGCACTGACCTCCCGCGGAGGGAGCGTTACCGACCTTACGCTGGCTGCCGAAGAGGCCCCCACGGAGGGGTTCTGGCAGTCGCTGGCGGGGCAGGGCGACGGCGCCGTAGCCGTCGTGTGGCTGAGCAGGCCCGAATTGGCGACCTTCTGGGAACAGTTCGGCAACAGCTCCGGTACCCAGCGCCTTTACTTGTCGACCACCCTGTTCGGCACTGATCTGAAGGACCTTCCCCCGGCAGCCGCCGACAACGTCTATTTCGTCAGCCCGCAGGAGTTGCCGGACAAGATCGACCGTCTGTTGCTTCGGTCCACCGGCTGGCTGCGGGCCAAACGGATCTATGCGCCCGACCAGAAACGCGTGCAGGCCAATGCCTATTTCGCCTTGAAGATGGCGGGGGGCTCTCTAAAAGGGCTCTACGGCTATTTCAGTCGCGAATACCTTCTCGAGGGAATCGAGCACATGGTAGACAGTGCCATCTATACTTCGGTCTACCCGCGACTCAGCCTGGCCCCAGGGCAGCGATTCGTCGCCAAGGGTTGCTATATTGCGAAGCCCTCGAGCGACGGCAAAGGCGGGCTGGAGGCAGTGACCCGCTGGGTCTCGCCCTAGGGAAACGATTTTGTCGCGGTTCCCGCGCAGGGCGGGATAGCCAGGCTGCGGGATACAGGGTGTTTACGCAAGAGAACCGCCTAACTTAGCTAAAAGTGCCAATTTCTCATTGGGTTACTATCAGCCGCCAGGCGCCCTGGTGAAATATCCGGGCTAGGCCCAACGGGCCGGCCTCGCACTGGCGGTGGTAGTCCGGTATTTTTGCGGCGCCGCGGACGAACGCTGCTTTACCCCGCCGGAATGCTCTCCAGGCTCCGGTCGAGCGCGAGTCAAGCAGGGGCGAGCCTGAGGATGGCGCAGCCTCGCTCTGTGGCGCGGTAGTCCTGGCTCAGCCCTGGAAGCTCTGCCTGCCAGCGGGCGAGGATCTCTTGTTCGTCGGGCCGCGCCGCGTCGTCCAGGAACAGACAGCAGCCGGGGGCGAGCCGCTTCCGTAGCAGGGGCAACGCCGGGTATCGGGCGTGGCGCCGGATAAAGCCCGGCGGACCGTCGATCACCAACAGGTCGATGCTCAGCTCGGGCAGCGCTTCGGTGGCGTACCAGGCGTAGTCTTCCGCGCCGAGCCGGTATTCGCGCAACGGGGCATGGATCACCTGGGCACACTGCGACAGGCCGAACGCCGCCAGCTCGGCGGCCGTTTTCGCGGCATATTCTTCCCCGTTCTCCAAGCTGAAGACCCGGCCGCCGCCGTTGAGCTGGCAGCAGTGCGCCAGCACCAGGGTGCTCAGTCCACTGCTGCATTCGACGATGGTCCGGGGCTGCTCGGTTTGGCAGTGGTCGATGAGCAGGTTCAAAAAGGCCGGTTCCGCCGACCAGATGGGGTCGACTGGTAAGGGTCGGTTCAGCCCCAAGCGCTGCTGGATGGACCGATAACTGTCTTGGTTCATACTGGTGTCGCTGGTTAGGGGTTGAACCGCGAAAACGGCTTAATAAACGGCACTAGGCAGGCACTTGGCGCCTTGGCGGTAAAGCATTGAAAGGGCCAGGGTGGCGGGGACCACGCCGGTCCTCGGCTTGGGTCGGGAAAGACCGCCCGCAGTTGGCCCGGATCGCCCGGAACGCCGGCCAGGCGCAACGGGTCCAGGCCGGCGAGGAACCTGCGCTGGGTCCGGCATGGTGCGCCCCCAGCCGCCGTTGCCGGCGATGGGCCAGGGGTAAAAGCGGCAGTCTACCAGGGCGTGAGGCGGACCGCTGCCGTTACGGGCCCGAATACTTGGCTTCGGCTCCGAGTAGACCACCGGCTCTTGTTCCGGTCGCCGGCCCTCACAGGCTCACCAATACCACCCCAACCAGCATCAGTCCGCCGGCGAACAGGTTGCGCCCCAGCCCGGTCTCGCGAAACAACAGGGCCCCGTAAAGGATGCCGAACAGCAGGCTGGTGCGCTTGACCGCGATCATATAGGCCACCTCCACCTGCTGGATGGCCAGGAAATGGGTGACCATCATGCCTCCCATGCCGGCGGCCACCAGCAGGTTGGCCCAGGGCCGGCGCCAGAGCGCGGCCAGGCTGGCCGGCCGGGTCGCCCCCACCAATAGCGGTGCCGCCAGACCCAGCACCAGGGTATAGAAAGGTCCGAACTGGGCCGGCGGCATATACTGAATGGCCCCCTTGCCCATTACCGAGGTCAGGCTGTAGAGGGCGGCCACCGCCAGCATCAGGCGCGAGCCCGGATTGTGGAGTACCGCACTCAGGGGGGCGGCCCAGGAGCGCCACTCCCGCAGCCGCGCGTGGCCGCTGTTGAGCAGCCAGGCGCCGAACACCACCAGCAGGATGCCGCCGAGACCGCGCAGGCTCACCGCCTCGCCCAGCAGCAGATAACCGGTCACCACGACGAACACCGGGGTGAAGGCCAGGT
Organism: uncultured Gammaproteobacteria bacterium; assembly: GCA_963753615.1. Classification (GTDB taxonomy): domain Bacteria; phylum Pseudomonadota; class Gammaproteobacteria; order Chromatiales; family Chromatiaceae; genus CAVWCW01. The sequence goes on along the minus strand of CAVWCW010000020.1, from coordinate 73,631 downwards.
AGGGCAGGGTCAGGGCCAGGGGATGATCGCGGATCGCCCGCATGTACAGCAGCATGGCCAGGATCTCCAGCGGCAGCAAGGCCGCCAGCCAACCCCAGAACGCGGGCGTTAGCGGTGGCAGGCTGGCTTGCAGCAGCAGCAGGGGGGATACCAGGAGCCCGGCCAGGGTAAAGCGCACCAGGAGAATCTCGCGGGCGCTGTAGCCGCTCAGCCAGGCCTTGGTGGCGGCATCCGCCGAGGCCAGGAACAAGGCAGACATCAGGGTCAGTGGCAGCCAATGCATCGGAAGGGGCGATTCCCGGGCGGCGACAGGAAGCGCCTATTGGAACACCGGTGCGGGGGGCTTGTCGCGCTCATGGCGTGGCCGGGGGCGCACCACTGCCCCCGGTTTGGTTTGTGTTAATCTGGGGCTTGTTTCGATTGCCCCGGTGCCGCGTCGGACCGGGTGGGGAAGGTGTGCGTTGAGTATGGATTTGGGCGCCCTCGGGCAGCGTATCAAGCAGTTTGTATGGGGTCAGGAGTTGAGCGGCCTGCCCCCGTATAGGCGTTCGCCCCTGCGCGTCCTGCAAGTGGTCTGGGTGCTGGTCGGGGACCTGATGTCCGGCCAGCTTAGCCTGCACGCCATGAGTCTGGTCTACACCACCCTGCTGTCGCTGGTGCCGCTGCTGGCACTGACCTTTTCCGTGCTCAAGGGTTTCGGGGTGCACAATCAGCTGGAGCCGGCCCTGGTCGGTATGCTGGAGCCCCTGGGGGAGAAGGGCCTGGAGATCGCGCGGCGCATTCTGGAGTTCGTGGAGAATGTGCGGGTCGGGGTGCTGGGCTCGATCGGCCTGGCCCTGTTGCTGTACACGGTGATCTCCCTGCTGTCGAAGATCGAGCAGGCGTTCAACTACATCTGGCAGGTGGCCCGGCCTCGTTCCCTGGGGCAGCGCTTCAGCGAGTATCTGAGCGTGTTGTTGATCGGGCCGGTGCTGATATTCGCGGCGCTCGGCATCACCGCCACTATGATGAACAACAGCCTGGTGCACGACCTGGCCGCCATCGAGCCGTTCGGCACCCTGATCCAGTTCGGCGCCAAGCTATTACCCTATGTTCTGGTGATCAGCGCCTTCACCTTTTTCTATGTGTTCATGCCCAACACCCGGGTCCGCCTGTCCTCCGCCCTCACAGGGGGCTTGGTTGCCGGGGTGCTGTGGCAGACTACCGGCTGGGTTTTCGGTTCCATCGTGGTCAAGTCGACCAACTACACTGCCATCTATTCGAGCTTCGCCATCCTCATCATCTTCATGATCTGGCTGTTCGCGAACTGGTTGATCCTGTTGTTCGGCGCCAGCGTCGCCTTTTATAAACAACACCCGGAGAATCTGGTGCCGGAGCGCCTGGGTTTTCGGCTCAGCAACCGCTTGCGGGAAAAGGTCGCCTTGCTGATCATGTTTCGTATCGGCGATGCCTTCTATCGCAAACAAGCGCCGCCGACCCTGGAGCAGTTGGCGCGCTGGCTGAATATTCCCAGTCAGGTCGTCCAACGGGTGGTGGCCGGGTTGCAGCGCCAGCATCTGCTGATCGAGACCTGCAACGATCGGCCCGGCTACGCCCCCGGCCTCGACTTTGAGCGGCTGCCGTTGGTGGAACTGCTGGGCGAGGTCCGCCGCGGCGGCGAGAACGATCGGCTCAACGATGGCCGCCTGCCGGTAGTGCCGGCGGTGGATCAGGTCCTGGAGCATTTCGGCCAGGCCCTGGCAGGCAGTCTGGGGAAGCGCAACCTGCGGGAGATGATCGTCGACGCCGCAGCGCTTCCGGCGGCGGAAATCCGTGTGCCATCCACCGAGTCCGGGTCGGAGGATTCAAGGACAGACTAGGTTCGAAAAGACCAAAAAGCGGTACTGGTCTGGCGCCCATCTGGCGCCGAGCGGCGGTTTTCGGCTATCCTTCAGCGCTTTTGCAGCGGGATCATCGGTCATGGGCTTTAAATGCGGAATCGTCGGACTACCCAACGTGGGCAAGTCCACCCTGTTCAATGCGCTCACCAAGGCCGCTATCTCGGCCGAGAACTACCCGTTCTGCACCATCGACCCGAACGTCGGGGTGGTGCCCCTGCCGGACCCGCGCTTGGACGTGATTGCCGGGATCGTCAAGCCGAAGAACCTGCTGCCCACCACCATGCAATTCGTCGACATTGCCGGGCTGGTGGCCGGGGCCTCCCGCGGCGAGGGCCTGGGCAACAAGTTTCTGGCCAATATCCGCGAGACCGATGCCATTGCCCATGTAGTGCGCTGCTTCGAGAACGATGACGTGGTGCACGTGGCGGGCAAGGTCGAACCGGTCGCCGATATCGAGGTGATCAACACCGAGTTGGCCCTGGCGGACCTGGAGTCGGTGGAAAAGGCCCTGGACCGGACCCAGCGTCAGGCCAAGACCGGCGACAAGAAGGTCCTAGGCCGCAAGGAGTTGCTGGAGCGGGTACATGCCCACCTGGACCAGGGCCGGGCGGTGCGGGGCATGGAACTCAGCGAGGAAGAGCGGCTGGAGCTGCGCGACCTGTTCCTGCTCACCATCAAGCCCTGCATGTACATCGCCAATGTTTCGGAAGACGGCTTTCACGACAACCCTTTTCTCACGGCGGTGGAAGACTACGCCCTGGGCGAGGGCTCTGCGGTGGTTCCGGTATGTGCCGCCATCGAGGCCGAGATCGCGGAGCTCGAAGACGACGAGAAGCTGGAGTTCCTGGAAGACCTGGGCCTGCACGAACCGGGCCTGAACCGGGTGGTGCGGGCGGGCTATGAGCTGCTCGGGCTGGAGACCTATTTTACCGCCGGGCCCAAGGAGGTGCGGGCCTGGACGATACCGGTGGGGGTCACCGCGCCCCAGGCGGCCGGCGTCATCCACACCGACTTCGAACGCGGATTCATCCGTGCCGAGGTGGTGGCCTACGAGGACTTCGTCGGCCACAACGGCGAACAGGGGGCCAAAGAGGCCGGCAAGCTGCGTTCCGAGGGCAAGGAATATGTGGTGCAGGACGGCGACGTAATCCACTTCCGCTTCAACGTCTAACCTGTGCGGGCATTGACACGGCGCCCGCAAATCCGGTATCTTTCCGCTCCCGCGGCTATGTAGCTCAGTTGGTTAGAGCGACGGACTCATAACCCGTAGGTCGGTGGTTCAATTCCACCCATAGCCACCAAATCAGCATCGGGAGAAGGCCGGAAAGTCCTATAATTGCAGGGTTTCCGGCCTTTTTTGTCCGCCGTGGTTCGTCCCTTTCGTGGATACTCCGGGTTACTTGCGATAGCTTCGACGGTAACGGGGGATACAGTCCTGGAACTTGCCGATACCGCAATCCGAAGTCCCAAGCTGGGTGTTGGATTCCGCAAGTCATCAGATGAAAGAGGGTCGATCTGCTGGTTACCCCCAAGGGTATCGATGGTGGCGTTTCGACTGGGGTGTGAAGGGAAGCGCGAGATTTTGCCCGTAGGCACCTATCCCGGGGTATCTCTGAAGCAGGCTCGGAGGCCGGGCGCGGGCGCAACTTGCTCGAGGCATCGATCCCGGCGAGCCCCACAAGCGCATCGTGGCGGCGCTTGCCGTCGTTCTGGCCGGGGCGTTTTTCGAGTCCAGATCGCAAGGCGGTTTTCGGGCCTTGGAAAAGTACGCTAGAATGAAGCGGTACAATCAGGTTTCGCCATATACTTCAACCGCTTGTGGTGAATTCATTGGGTCGCGATACGCTCTCGGAATAGAGCTGCTTCCTGCGGCCGAGTGGGGTCGCGGTGAAGCCGTCCCGGAATACTTCTGGGGGAAGGCGGATTACTATCTCTAACCGGACTCTAACGGGGCAGGCGTCAAAGATGCGAGGGTTGACCTTCACGCTCTGGGCAAGTTGTTGGATTGCGGCCGCATTCGCTTTTGCGCTTGGACCGGTCCATGCGCAAACTCGCCCGAATATTCTGCTGATCATCGCTGACGATCTTGGGTCTGCAACTCGGAAGCTACGGTGATCAGAACATAACAACACCCAATATCGATAGCATCGGTGAGGAAGGAATACGTTTTACAAAGGCATTCTCGGTCCAGGCGTCTTGCAGTTCTTCCCGAAGCGGAATCTATACTGGCTTGTTCCCGCATCAGAATGGCCAAATCGGTCTTTTCCCTTCGTTTTCGATGAGTGAGCCGTTTCCGGTGCTGCCAACTCTGCTCAAACAAGCCGGTTACAGAACGGGCTTAATCGGCAAACAGCACGTAGCGCCAGATGCTGCATTCGATTGGGATCTTCTGGTCGCAGACAGGGACTGGGAAAATTGGCCATACAACACGAGCGATGTCTCCCGCGTAGATCAAGAAGTTCAGCAGTTTATTAGTGACGCGCAGTCCGCTTCCTTACCGTTTTTTCTCCAGGTAAGCCTATACGACCCGCATCATTTCGAAGATGGTTCATGCTTTGATCAAATATATGGACTTCCAAGGTATCGACGATCTTATCGATCCCAATGCAATTGTATGGAATTATTACCGAGATAGACCTTTTGTAGAGGAGCAAAGATACGAGGCCGCGCACTATTACAATGCAGTCAAACGTCTGGATATTGGCGTTGGCATGATTCTCGCCACCTTGGACAACGCAGGTATTTCCGACAATACACTCGTTATATTCGCGTCGGACCACAATGGAAGTCCCGGCTCTATCCAGGGGGGAAAGGCGGACATCAGAGATGCGTCAAACCGGGTGCCCCTATTGATCCGATTCCCCGCTGGTCGCAGGCAACCTCTGGTTTATGACGGCCTGGTGTCGTTGATCGACCTGTTTCCGACGATACTGGAGGCCGCAGGCAACATCCCTATTCCTGAACCGACGTCCTCGTTGATGACGGATGCGCGTTCGCTAATGCCCCTTATTTCGAGCAGCACAAATACATACCAACCTCGATCCGCCATTTACACTGAGATGACCTATCATGGGGAGACCTTGTATCGGCCCTCTCGGTCGATACGGACTCGGGATTGGCACCTAATCAAGTATTATCCGCCTTTTGAACGCGGCACCGATTTTGTTCAACTGTTCGATCTGCGCAACGATCCATTGGAATATTCTGATCTTTCCGGTGACCCGGCTTACAACGGAACCAAAGAGATTCTGCTGGATTGGCTTTCTGAGTGGCAACGTGAAACCAGGGGGATAGTGGAAACCCCCGGCAAGGCGATCAACATATCGACTCGCGGGCAGATCGAAGCGAGCAATGCAATGCACGGCGGTTTCGTCATCCGCGACGCAGCAAAGACGGTCTTGGTAAAAGGGTTGGGGCCAACCCTGGCGGACCGCGGGCTCACAGGGACCATGAGCGACCCGGTCTTGACCCTGTATCGGGGCCAGCAAGTCGTCGCCGAAAGCGACGATTGGATGGTCACCGGGGAATGTGGCAACGCGGAGTTGGCCCCGGACTATGACCGTGAGCCGTGCGTCATGCGCACCCTCCAACCGGGTGCGTATACGGCGGTTGTAAGAGGAGCCGGCGGATCGACCGGCAAAGCCATCGTATCGGTCAACGACATGGGAGGCGACGGTGAAATTATCAATCTTTCGACTCGCGGGCGCGTTGTCCCCGGCGTGGACGGCCTCACCGGCGGCTTTGTGATCAGGGAGAGGAACGTGGACGTTCTGGTGAAGGCGTTGGGCCCGACACTGGGGGACAGGGGCGTGGCCGAGACCTTGTCGGACCCGAAACTGGCTTTGTATTTCGGGCAGAGCTTGATCGCCACAAACGATGACTGGCAGCGGGCATCCTGCGCCGCTTCCGGGATGGAACCCGATTACGCGGTAGAACCCTGCATTCGGGCCACTCTAGGCCCGGGGGTCTACACGGCGATCGTAACCAGCGCGGACGGCAGTGCCGGCACCGCAATCGTGTCGATCAACACAATCCAGGATTAGTTAGGCATCCGGCGACTGAGAGGCGGTTGTTCCTGCAACTGGATAACCGTCGGTAAACTCGATAGATCCCGCAACTCGATGGCATAACGGCAGATTGGGTTATGCTGCGAACGTCGGTCGATAGGACCCGTAGCGCTAAGCGCGGGGGCGGTCCGGCCGCGGTTTCCTCCGCTTTCGTCCCTGGCGCGCGAACTTCCTCACCTTCACCCGATCGGGGTTTCACTGGTTGCTCAGCGGGGCCCATCGCACTATTCTGGTGCCCGCGCGGTTCGCACGATGTCGTCAACGAAAACAGGCAAGGGGCTTACTTAATATGGAGCAGTCAAGTCTATCGAAACCTCTCACTTGGGCGCTGTTGGCGCTGTTTGCGAGCTTCTGGTGCGTTAGCGCCGCCGCGGGGGAAAGGTACCGGCCGTTCGTCGTTGCCAAGATCGAAGGCAAGACCGTGCCCGAAGCGGTCGAGAAGGTGACTGCCGGGTTGAAGGCCGGTGGTCTTGAGGTGGTTGGTCAGTATGCGCCCTACGACGATGACAGCGCGGTGATCGTTGGCTTCACCAGTCCCGAACTCAAGCAGGCGGGGGCCAGCGACGAGTTCGGCGGCTTTGGAGGCGTGCTGCGTGCAGCCGTGACCGACAATGCCGGCGCGATCGAAGTCATCTATGTCAGCCCAGAGTATATCGGCTACGCCTACCATTTGGGCGACCTGTCCGCAATCGCCGCTCAGGTCAAGGCGGCGCTGGGCAAACGCAAGTCTTTCGGCGCCAAGGGAATGAGCGAGGAGATGCTGGAGCGCTACCACTACATGATGTTCATGCCCTACTTCAAGGACAAGCGCGTAATAGCCCGCTTTGACGACCATGCCACCGCAGTGCAGAAGGTGGCCGCCGCCCTGCAGCACCCGGATTCCGACATGTCAGCGGTCTGGCAGGTGACGATCAGCGATAATCAGACCCTGTTCGGCGTCAAGCTGCACGGAGGAAAGTGGGAGGGGAAGATCAAGGATATCATGTCCAAGATCGACGTCGACTCCCCCAAATCCACGGCGGCCTTGCCTTGGGAACTCCTGGTCACCGGCGGGAAGCTGGTCTACCTGCCGGGAAAATTCCGGATCGCGGTGATGTTCCCCGATCTGCCGATGGGCACCTTTATGGAGATCTCCAACGTGCCCGACGACATGGATGCCAGCGCCCGGGAATTGGCGGAGCTGGCCCAATAGCCCCAATCCCAGCCCCGCAGCGCAAACCCTTGCTGCTCCGTGGTTTTGTTGCCTGGCCCGCGCGGCTAGGATAAAACGATGGCCCAAACGATCGCCCTTCCCCAGCCGCTGCAAACTCCACCAGAGCTGGAGCCGGAGTACCTGGCCAATCGGCGCGGGCGCTTCAAGGCCCTGATTAACCGCCTCAGCGGGGGCGAGATGCGCCGCCTGCTGGGGGCTCATCGGGAGGCCGAGGAATTGGCCTTCCCTTTGGCCTATGTTTACGCGCTGCACTGGTTGCAAGAGCAAGTGCATCCCCGCTATCGGTCCGCGGTGCTCGCCAAATTCCGAAGCCCTGCGCGGGCCTTTCTGATGGACTTGCTGGAGCATAGCTCCGATGGTGCGGCCTTCGCGCGGGGCTACATCGCCCATTGGCGGGTGGCCCCCGCCGGCAATATGCTGCAGCAACGGCAATTGGCCGCCCTGCTCTCAAAGCGCGGCGGCGATGCCGAGCGCCTGGTAACCGACATGCTCGCCGCCTGGGACGGTCTCGACCTGTTCCGGCGCAGCGAAATCCAGGCCTACAAGGACCTGGGTCGGGAGGAGCGCGAGCGGTACGCCGGCATGCTGGGTGCGGAGGATCAGGAGCGCCTGGCCCTGATCGACGCCTTGGCGGAGCCACCGGCGCCGCCGCCGCATTTCGCCAAGCTTGGCATCATCCCGGCCATGGGTTGTCCCCAGACCTGCCGCCACTGCATGTTCATCTGGCGCCCGCCGATGCGCAATACCCCGGACCCTGAGCGGGTGCTGCAGTTGGTGGATAACTACACCGACAGCGTGCTGTTCACCGGCGGCGACCTGACGCGCCACCTGGAGCACTTCTACCGCGCCATCCGCGAAATGCCACGGGTGCGTACCTTCGCCATCCTCCTCAACGGAGAGTTCGCGACGGACATGGCGGTTACCGATGCCACCCTGAAGGCGATGGCCGAAGCCGTGCGCAGCCGCCCGGCCGGCTGGCCCGGCGCCCAGGTGTTGTTGCAGATCAGCTTCGACGAATTTCACCAGGAGATCCTCACCGACCCCGAGGGCCGGCTTCACGAACGTATCCCGGTGGCGAAAGCGGCCAATGTCCTGGAGTGCGGCGTCCGCTACCCGGAAATACAGCTCGCTTTGTTGCACAAGCAGAATGCGTTGAGTTTCTCCATGGAGGTGTTTCAGCGCGGGGTATTCGCCCGCCTGGCCAAGGAGCTGGGCCGGCGCGGCCACCAGATCCAGGTGTTGAGTGCGGCGCCCTCGCGCCGGGCCAAACGCAATCCCCTTGTGCCGGACTGGAGTGGGGCGGTGGTCAAGGACGCCAGCTTCGTGCTGGCCAGGTTCCCGGACCGGCCGATCCTGTTCACCAGCTCTACCGTCGACGCCTATGGACGCGCCACCTTGCTGGAGGCAGGGGAGGCGGTGGACGAGCGCGATCTGGTGGAGCAGTTGCTGCGCACCGGCAGCGCCCCGCAGGCGGATGCCTTCGATACCGATTTGATGTTCTGGTTTAACGGCTGGGCTACCCTTTTCTCCGCCGTTCACATCTGCCTCGGGGACCTGTACCAGGATGGCGCGGACAAGATCTTGGCCCGCCAACGAAAGGATCCTTTGACCCGGGCACTGAGTCGCCTCGACCCCAGGCTGATGGACTTCTATGCCGAGTTGTACGACGACCTGGAGCGGCATCTGGCCAGGGCGACCAGTCCCCACCAGCTGTTCCACGCCATAACCGAGGACCCGTCGGCGCGCCTGCACATGACGCGCCGGCTGTTGGATGGATGAGGTACTCTACTGAGGACTGAGGACTGAGGACTGAGGACTGAGGACTGAGGACTGAGGACTGAGGACTGAGGACTGAGGACTGAGGTGGCCTCTCTGTTCTAGGTGGCTCGGTCCCGGCAACGAAAAAACCGGCCCTGGGGCCGGTTCGTGGTGCCTATTCAGCCAGCGGTTTGGCGCCGCTTACAGGGCACGGATCTGGGTGTTCAGGCGGCTCTTGTGGCGGGCGGCCTTATTCTTGTGAATCAGGCCTTTGTCGGCCATGCGGTCGATCACCGGCACCCCTTCTTTGTAAGCGCTAGCGGCCTTCTCTTTGTCACCCTCGGCAATAGCGTAGACCACCTTCTTGAGGCTGGTGCGCAGCATGCTGCGAAGGTGCTGGTTGTGCTTGCGGTGCTTTTCTGCCTGGCGCGCGCGCTTGCGGGCTTGGTTCGAATTGGCCAACTGATATCTCCTGGAAACCGGCTTCACTGAAAAGGCGGGTATTCTCGCCGCTACCAGCCCCCCTGTCAACCTGCGTTTGGCTCCCAACTCGGGACTTCGCCGCCCCCGGCTTACGGTTATAATCGGGACGCTGCGGTAAGCGGCCGGGGGCAGGTCGGCTTTCCGGATCGTCGCCATCTGCCCGCGGAGGGAAGTCCACTGGCCTCATTGTTTCGTTCGGTCGCCACCGTCGGTTCCTATACCTTGCTGTCGCGCATCCTGGGTTTTGTGCGCGACCTGGTGGTGGCCCGCACCTTTGGCGCCGATGCCGGCACCGACGCCTTCTTCGTCGCCTTCAAGATCCCCAACTTTCTACGCCGGCTGTTCGCCGAAGGGGCCTTTTCCATGGCCTTCGTGCCGGTGTTCTCGGAGTACCGGACTCAGCGGGGTTTCGCCGAACTCAAGTGCTTTGTCAATGACGTGGCGGGCACTCTGGGCGCGGTGCTGTTGGGCGTGACCGTGCTCGGGGTATTGGGTGCGCCGCTGGTGATTATGCTATTCGCCCCTGGATTTTTCGGTGAAGGCGATAAGTACCACCTGGCCGTCGAGATGCTGCGGCTGACCTTTCCTTACCTGTTTTTTATCTCCCTGACCGCCTTTGCCGGCGGCATCCTCAATGCCCACGACCGATTTAGCGTGCCCGCTTTTACCCCGGTGCTGCTCAACCTGTCGTTGATCGGTTGTGCCCTCTGGCTGGCGCCATTGCTGGACCGGCCGGTCCAGGCCCTGGCCTGGGGGGTGTTGCTGGCTGGCATGCTGCAGCTCGCGTTCCAGTTGCCTTTTCTGCATCGTCTCGGCCTGCTGCCGCGCCCGCGCCTGGCCCCCCGCGACCCGGGGGTGCGCAAGATTCTGCGGCTCATGGCGCCGGCCCTGTTCGGGGTCTCGGTGACCCAGATCAACCTGCTGCTGGATACCCTGATCGCTTCGTTCCTGGTAAGCGGCAGCATCTCCTGGCTGTATTATTCCGATCGCCTGATGGAGTTCCCTCTCGGCGTACTCGGGGTGGCCCTGGGCACGGTGATCCTGCCCAAGCTGTCGCGGCGCCATGCCGAGCAGTCCCCCGAGCAGTTTTCCCAGACCCTGGACTGGGCCCTGCGCTGGGCCTTCGTGTTCGGCCTCCCGGCGGCAGTGGGGTTGTTGGTGCTGGCGGGGCCTATGCTCGCCACCCTGTTCTTTTCCGACGCCTTCACCCGCGACGACGTGCTCATGTCGAGCCTGAGCCTGATGGCCTATTCGCTGGGCCTGATGCCGTTCATTTTGATCAAGGTGCTGGCCCCGGGCTTCTATTCCCGCCAGGACACCCGCACGCCGGTGCGCATCGGCATCATCGCCATGGCAGTGAACCTGCTGGCCAACATCATCCTGGTGTTCCCCTTCGCCCATGCCGGGCTGGCGCTGGCCACGGCTCTGTCCGCCGCCGTCAATGCCGGGCTGCTGTACCGAGGGCTGCGGCGGGAGGAGGCCTTTCGGCCGTTGGCCGGTTGGCCGCGCCTGCTGCTCCAGGGCGGGGCGGCCGCTGGGCTGATGGGGGCGCTGCTGGCCTGGGGCACCGGCGCCACCGAGACTTGGCTGACGCTGGATACCTGGGCCCGGATCTGGCGCCTGCTGGGTTGGATCTGCGTCGGTGGGCTGGCCTATCTATTCCTGTTGGGTCTGTTCGGAGTGCGCCCGCGGCATTTCCGCAATGTGGCGCACTGGGGCCGGCAATAGGCCCTTTCCCGCAGTAACTACCCTCGGTTCACGATCGCGACAGGCGGCTCCGACTACACTCAAGGAAACGCTGAATCTGATGCGTTTACCCTGCGGAGCTGGATGCCCCGGAGCAATCAATCGTCTCGAGTGATTGGAGCGGGCGGCTTTTGGAGACTGCGTCTTCCCGAGCCGAGCCGAAGAATGCCAAGGATGGCCTTTCTCGGCGTTTCCCGAGGAACAACGCGCGCTATCTGGAGGGATAAGATCATGCCGGTTTCTATCACCCTGAACCAGCAACTGCGAGAGGAATACGAGCGCCTGTTCAACGGTTGCCGAGCGCGACCTGAGCGTGAAACCTCAGTTGAGCGGCTGGCGGACCGCGTGCTTGGCCAGCAGAGTCGCTATCAGGCGGTCAGCGCACTTTCCGCCGTGCCTTGGCAGGTAATCGCCGCGGTCCATGCCATGGAGGCCGGCTTGCGGTTTGACCGTCATCTGCACAATGGCGATCCGCTTCATTCCCGGACCCGGCGGGTGCCTCCCAACAGGCCCCCGGGGAACCCGCCCTTCAGCTGGGAAGAATCGGCGCTGGATGCGCTGCGCCATGACGGCCTGACGGGTTGGTCGGACTGGAGCCTGGCCGGCACTTTATTCCGACTCGAGGGCTACAACGGCTGGGGCTACCGGAAGTTCCATGCCGACGTACTTTCGCCGTATCTCTGGTCGTTCTCCAATCACTATACCAAGGGAAAATACGCCTCCGACGGTACGTTCGACCCCGACCTGGTATCTCGCCAATGCGGGATCGGGCCCCTGCTCAAGGTCCTGGAGCAACGGGGGCATGCGCGGTTCGACGAGGCCCTGCCCGAGCCTCTGACGGTTCCGGAAGCGGACGCCCCACCGTACCCGGGACGCCAGATCCGCCAAGGCGATCCGGATGCGGCGATCGTGCGCTTGTTGCAGCGCCGGCTCAACGAGCTCGGCAGCGCCAATCCTCCGCTGCTGGTGGATGGGGACTTCGGCAGCAAGACCGAGGCCGCGGTGCGCATGTTTCAGGCCCGGAGTGAGGACAGCGGTGGCGAGCCGTTGGTGATCGACGGCGTGGTGGGTTCCCTGACCTGGGAGGCCTTGTTCGGGGAGGCGGCGCTGCCGCGGGTGCACGTGCGGCCGTCCCAGGCGCCGTTGCTGGCGAGCGTTCTTCAGGTTGCCCGCGACGAGATCGGCATCGAGGAGCAGCCCCCGGGTTCGAACGGCGGACCGCGGGTCGAACAATACCTCGGCAGCACCGGGCTCGGCGGCGGTCATCCCTGGTGCGCGGCCTTCGTCTTCTGGTGTTTCCAGCAGGGCGCGGAACGGCTCGGCACCGACAACCCCTGCATCAACACCGCCGGCGTTCTGGACCACTGGAACCGGGCCGGGCGCGAGGGCATTCGCCGCATCACCCATGCCCAGGCAGAGGAAGATCCCCAATTGGTGCAACCGGGGATGATCTTCGTGATCGATACCGGCGACCCCGGCGGCGCCGGTCATACCGGTATCGTCGAGCGGGTGGAAGGGGGCAAGCTGGTCACCATCGAAGGCAACACCAATGTTGCAGGGAGCCGCGAGGGCATCGGCGTATTCCGCCGCAACGGTCGTAAGGTGTTGTCGATCAACAAGGGGTTCATCGATTACGCCCGGGCCCTGGGCTAGGGTATTTCACCAGCGCTCGCGTTCCCGGCCGATGATCCGGCCGGGGGCGCTAGAGGAATGCCCGCAACCCTCAGCCGCGTGCCTCCCGCTCGCACTCGCGTTTGCATTGGCGCTTCTCGGCGCAACCCCCGCAGCCGCCTTGCAGGCCGCGGTAACCCGGGTCGACCCGCTGCAGCCAGAGCTGGAACAGCACCCAGGCGGCGCACAGCGAGATCAACCCGCAGATGCCGAGTAGATAGCCGAGCATTGCGTCAGCCCGAGCTGAACAGGCCGGCAAAGCCCATGAAGGCCATGGACAGAATGCCGGCGATGATCAGATTGAGCGCGGTGCCGCGCACCAGGGCCGGGACCTCGACCAGCTCGGTCTCCTCGCGCAGGCCGGCCATGAGCACCAGGGCCAGGGTGAAGCCGCCGCCGGCGCCGAGCGCGAACACCAGCCCTTCGAGCAGGCCGTAGCCGCGGTTGGTGGCGAAGATGGCCAGGCCGAGGATGGCGCAGTTGGTGGTGATCAGGGGCAGGAAGATGCCCAGGGCCCGGAACAGCGCCGGGCTGAGCTTGCGGATCACCATCTCGATGAACTGCACCGTGCTGGCGATGACCACGATAAAGCTGATCAGCCGCAGATAGGGGGCATGGGGCAGGATGTAGGTGTTGAGGAACCAGGCGCACAGGGCGGTGATCAGCATCACGAAGATATTGGCCAGGCCGAGGCGGAAGGCGGTGTCGAGGCGCTGCGGACACGCCGAGGAACGGGCAGAGCCCGAGGAAGTAGGCCAGCACGAAGTTGTTGATCAGCAGGGCGCTGACGAAGATCCAGAGGAGCTCGTTCATTCGGCTGTCTCTTCGATCGCCGCCAGGCGCTGGGCCAGCTTCTGCTTACGCTCCTGCAGCCAGCTGAACAGCAGCAGCAACAGGCCGAGGGTGAGAAAGCCGCCCGGGGGCAGGATCATGATCACCCAGGGCTCGAAGTCGGGGCCGAACAGGTCGATGCCGAACAGCGCCCCTTCGCCCAGGATCTCGCGCACGGCGCCGAGGGTGAACAGCGCCAGAAAGAAGCCGCCGGCCATGCCCAGGGCGTCGACTACCGCCAGGCGCACCGAGTTGCGGGCGGCGAACGCCTCCTGGCGGCCCAGGATCATGCAGTTGGCCACGATCAGCGGGATAAACGCCCCCAGCTCCTTGTGGACACTCGGGGATCAGCGCCTGCAGGCTGAAGTCCGCCACGGTGACGAAGGTGGCGATGATGATGATGTAGCAGGAGATGCGGATCTGCTTGGGGATCCAGCGCTTGAGCGACGATACCAGCAGGCTGGAGCCGACCAGCACGAACAGGGTGGCCCCGCCCATGGCCACCGCGTTGATGGCGGAATTGGTGACCGCCAGCATCGGGCACATGCCGAGCACCTGCACGAACACCGGGTTGTCGCGCCACAGGCCCTTGATGAACTCTTGGTAGGCGTCTTGTTGGTTTTGGGGCATCTCAGCGTTCCCCCGCCGTCAGCCTGGACAGCCAGCGCTCGTTGGCCTGGTTGATGATGCGCACCACCGCCTTGGAGGAGATGGTGGCCCCGGTAATGGCGTCGATCTGGTGCGGGGCGCCGCCGCGGCCCTTTTTCACCGCCTGGATCTCGGGCGCCACCGCCAGGGCGCGGAAGCCGTCGACGAAGGCCTGGTCCTTGTAGATCTTGTCCCCCAGCCCCGGCGTCTCGCGGCTCTCCAGGATGCGCATGCCCGAGACCTGGCCCAGCGCCGGGCGGTAGCCGTAGAGCAGCTTGATGGTGTCCTGGAAGCCGGGGCCGGCGCCGGGGATGGCGTAGCCCAGCAGCCGGTCGTCGCCGTCGTAGCCGGCGTAGAGGTATTCGATGTCGTCGCCGGTTTCCTCGGACGGGGTCAGTTCGCCGTCCCGGTACACCAGCCGTTGCAGCCGCCGGGTGCCCGGCAGCACCTCGAACACCGCCAGGCGCAGCTGCTCGGCCTGGTAGGCGGTGATGGTGGGAAGGGTGGCCTCGAAGATGCCGACGATGATCAGCCCCGACAGCAGCCCGGCCAGGCTCAGGGTGAGCACCAGACGCAGGGGCGTGGGCTCCGGGCTGGCGACTCTGGCCTGGGTGGTCATGGCTGTTCGACCCCCTTGCCGAAGACCCGGGACTGGGTGTAGCGGTCGATCAGCGGGGTGGCGGCGTTCATCAGCAGGATGGCGTACATCACCCCCTCGGGAAAGCCGCCGAAGGCACGGATCAGCACCACCAGCAGGCCGATGCCGATGGCGAAGATCCAGGCCCCGCGCGGGGTCAGCGGCGAGGTCACCGGGTCGGTGGCCATATAGATGGCGCCGATCAGCAGGCCACCGGCAAACAACGAGAACAGGGGGTCGGGATAGCGCGTCCCGTCCCACAGGAACAGGGCGCCCGAGCCCAGTGCCACGGCGGCGAAGATACCCACGGGGATGCGCCAGTCCAGATCCCGGCGCAGCAGCAGGAACAGGCCCCCGGCGAGCAGCAGCAGGCCGCTGGTCTCGCCGATGCAGCCGGAACTGGTGCCCAGCATCAGGTCGCCCAGCGCAGTGGGTTGCTGGTCGAACTTCATCAGCCCCAGGGGGGTGGCGGCGCTCAGGGCATCGTACTGGGGCTGCATCAGGGGGGCGGCGAACAGACTCGGGGAAAGGTCGAAAAAGCCGCCGCCGGCCCGGTTGGCGCTCCAGTTGGTCATGGCATTGGGGAAGGTGGCCGACAGGAAGGCGCGCCCCACCAGGGCCGGGTTGAACAGGTTGGCACCCAGTCCGCCCCATACCAGCTTGCCCAGGCCGATGCTCACCACGCCGCCGAGAAAGGCCATCCAGAGCGGCAGGGCCGGCGGCAGGGTGAGCCCGAGCAGCAGCCCGGTGAGCAGGGCGCTGCCGTCTCCCAGGCGGCCGCGGCGTTGTGCCTCCGGGGTGAACAGCCACTCGGTGGCCAGGGCCCCGAGCATGCAGGCCAGCAGCACCAGTAGCGCCCCGAGGCCGAAGAACCAGAGCCCGGCCAGGGTCGCAGGCAGCAAGGCCAGGCTGACGTCGCGCATCGCCTGGCCGGTGTTCATCGGCCGCTTCAGCAGCGGTGCGGGCTGAACCAGCAGGCGGGGGTCGCGGGGCTTCATCCTAGAAAGAGCGGTTGGACGGGGTGCAGGGTGTGCTTGCGGGGGTGCAGGGCAAGGCGCAACGACGCGGAACAGCCAATCTATTCCAAGGAGTTGCAACGCGGCCATGTGCCGCCGCAAGCGCGCCATGCACCCCGTAGCCTGGATCACCGAATTCAGGAAGAGACAGATCGAAGGCTTGTTCTCTCATTTCAGTACCTTAGCTATCGGAATGGGGCGGTCAACCGCCCTTTCTAGGATCACTTCTTCTTGCTCCGTTTGCGCCATTGGTCGTCCTTGGCGCTGCGGATCAACTGCACGATAGGGATGCCGGAGGGACAGGCATAGGTGCAGGAGCCGCACTCCACGCACTCGCCCATCTGCGCCGCTTTCATTTCTTCATAACGGTGGGCCTTGGCGAGGCGGGCCAGGCGCGCCGGGTTCAGAAAGTAGGGGCAAGCGTCCACGCAGCGGCCGCACCGGATACAGGGGTACTCGGTAGGCCGGGCGGTCTCCCGAGCGGTGAAGGCCAGCACGCCGGAGCTGGTCTTGATGATCGGTGCATCCAGACTGGCGATGGGCGTCCCCATCATCGGCCCGCCCATGAGCACTTCCCGGGTCTCGTCCGTGAGCCCACCGCAAAAGCGCAGCACCTCGCGCACCGGGGTGCCGATTGGCACGATCAGGTTGGCCGGGTACTCGATGCCCGGCCCGGACACCGTGACCCGGCGGTCGATGTAGGGCATGCCGGTGCGGAAGTACTCCGCAATAGCGGCGATGGTGCTGACGTTGTTCATAATAATGCCGAGGTCTGCCGCGTGCAGCTTGGCCGGCACCTCGATGTCGAGCAGCGACTTGATCAGCATCTTGGAGTCGCCCTGGGGGTACTTGACTCGCAGTCCCTCGACCCGCACCGGCGCTCCGGCCGGGATGCGGCCGCGCAGGGTCTCGATCGCATCCGGCTTGTTCAGCTCGATGCCGATAATGGTCTGCTCGGCCCCGAGCAGGCCGGCCAGGATCTCCAGCCCCTCCAGCAGCAGCTCCGGTTGCTCCACCATCACCCGGTGATCGTTGGTCAGGTAGGGTTCGCATTCGGCGCCGTTGGCGATCAGGTATTTGATCTTCATCCCTTCGCGCAGGGAGTACTTCACGTGGGCGGGCAAGGCCGCTCCCCCCAAACCGACGATGCCGCTGGCCTGCACCTGCTCCACCAGCTGATCCAGCGTCAGCGTGCGCCAGTCCGGCGGCGGCTCCGCATCCAGGCGCTGGCTGGCGTAGGGGTCGGCCTCGACTTCGATCGCTTCGGCGAAACGCCCGCCGGGAAACCGGCGCTGGCCGATGGCCCGCACCCAGCCGGTGACCGGGCTGTGCAGGGCGCTGGAGACGAAGGCTGCGGGCGCGGCGATCTGCTGGCCCCGGCGCACTCTCTGTCCCGGTTCCACGGTCGGCGTGGCCGGTGCCCCCAGGTGCTGATTGAGCGGCAGCACATAAGGTCCGACAAAGGGCATGCGCTGGCTCGGCAGCCCGGCGGTGCGGGACTTGTGCTCCCGGGGGTGCACCCCGTGGGAGAAGCTGTGGCGGAACAGTGCGGGGAAGGCGATCATGCCGCAATCACTGGGTGGTCTCGGTCTGATAGCCCGCCAACTGCAACAGGCGCTGACGCATGGCCTGGCGGGTCAGTTCCAGCTGCCGGTCCTGCTGTTCGGCCAACTGTTGCTCGTAGTCGCTGCGCAGGGCGTCGAGTTCGGCCTTGCGTTCGGCGGCCACCGCAGCCTCGGCCTCCTGCCGCACGCGCTCGGTGAACGGGGTCACCAGGCCGGCCAACTCCTGCAGGGCCCGCCAGGCCTGCTGGCGCTGCAGGCAGACCCGGGCGAGCTCCGGGGTCAGGGCCAGGCGTTGCTGCCGACCCCCGTTCTCTGCGCGAGTGACGTAGGGACGCTTGCGGGCCTGATCCGAGCCGGGCAGCTGCAGCCATTCGCCCAGTGGCAGGGCGTCGGCGGCATCCTCGGCCAGCCGTTCGAAGCAGGCGGCGAAGCGGGTCTCCCCCAGGGCCCAATGGGCCGGGGTTAGGGGCTGCTCCTCTGCGGTCTGAACCCAGGCGGCCAGCGACTCCGGGTTGTCGGACAGCCGGATGCGGGAGCCGAACACCCCTTCGCCCAGCGGATCGTAACGGAACAGGGGCAGCAGCCGGCTCGCCACCGCTTGTTGGCTGCGCTCGAGCGTCAGGGTCGGGGCGAATCCGTGGTCGCCCGGGCTGGGGGCGTAGAGGTGCACCAAGGCCGGTCCGGGGTGGGCGAAGGCCCCCTCCAGGCTGGTCAGCAGGTGCTCGGGGGCACCCAGGGCGCTTTGGGCGATGTAGGCCCCACGCTGAGACAGGGCCAGTAGCGGCAGTTCCAGGCTCGGGTCGGGCAGGCTGGCGGGCCGCAGAGGCAGACCGGCGGGTCCGGCCAGGCCCAGATCCAGGTCCGCCAGCAGCAGCAGGCGCAGGGGCAGCTCAGAGCCCAGGGCCCAGACCGTCTGGGCCAAGCCGCTGCTGGCCAGGCTGGCGCTGTCGCCCACCACCAGCAGGCTCGGGCACTGGGCCTGCTCCTCGGGACTGAGGTCGCGCCAGGTCAGGGCGTCAAGCTCTGCGCTCAGGCGCTCCGCCTCGTCCGGGCGCTCCAGCTCGAGGTGCGCCTTGCGCAGCAGCACGAAGCCTTTGACGGCCTGGCGCAACTGGCCCTCCAGCAGGCCTGCGGCGAGCTGCACACCGTTACCCGTGGGCTCCAGGGTCACTGGCCCTGGGAAGGGGTTGCTCGGAAACACACCGGTCCAGCACAGGGCGGCCCCGGGGCTGATCACCGTGCCCAGGCGCGCCCGGCCCAGGCCCTGGCGGCCCTCGGCCAGGCGCCAGGCCAGGTCCCCCAGGCCCCGCGCCAGGTCCACCAGGCGCTCCAGGCGGTCCCGGTCGATATGCTCTTTCAGGCCGCCGCTGCCCTCCAGCAGCTCAGCCAGGTGGGTCTCGCGGCGGTCCAGGGCGCCGAGGCGCTCCGCGAGCCGGTCCAGCTCGTCCGCCGGCAGCGCGGCGGCCAGCAGGCTGCGGATCTGTGCGCCAACGCGGTCGCGGGCGCCGCGCACCTGCTCGAGCAATTGCTCGAAACGGGGCTTGCGCTGGCGCTCCGCCGCCGCCAGGGCGAGGCGCAGGGCCAGGCGCGCCCCGGACCCCGGTTCGGCG
This sequence comes from uncultured Gammaproteobacteria bacterium, assembly GCA_963753615.1. Classification (GTDB taxonomy): domain Bacteria; phylum Pseudomonadota; class Gammaproteobacteria; order Chromatiales; family Chromatiaceae; genus CAVWCW01. The sequence goes on along the minus strand of CAVWCW010000020.1, from coordinate 54,506 downwards.
CCGTCGCCCCCGGCCATGGAGCCGGCTGCCCCTCGGTCCAACAGGGCCGCCGCGAGGGGGCCGGGTTCGGGCAGCGTTGCGGCCCGCTCCCGGGTCTCCACCGGGGTGTTGGGGAGCTGTTCCCAGGCGCGCCAGCGGCGCTGGGCCTGGTCCAGGACCGCGCCGCTGTGAGGGCCATCGGTCAATGCCTCGGCGGCGCAGGCCTGGATGCAGATGCCGCAGCCCTTGCAGGCGTCCGGGTCCACCGCCAGCAGAAGCAGGGCGCCGCTGTCCTTCAGTTCACTTTCGGCGTGGTGGAACAGGGGCTCGGTGACCGCCGCTCCCAAGCCGTCAAAGCCGGCCTTGATCTGCTCCAGTTCGGCCTCGATCGCCTCCCTTCGCTCCTCGGGCAGGGGGGCCTGGGTCTGCAGCCGGGCCAGGGCCTCGTCCAGCAATTGATCGATTTCCCGCGGCGCCTCTGAGGATTCCCGACACAGACGGCCGATGCGCCCCGCCAGGCGCTTGGCCAGGGGGCGCAGGGCGCTGGCGCCGCTGGCCTGGACGCCGGCGTCGAGGAGTTCTGCCGGCGTTAGGGCGGCGGCGCCGATAGCGGCATCCGGGCAGCGGCTCCAGCAGTCGCCGCAACCGGTGCAGACGGCGGGGTCGAACCGGGGCAGGCTGCGCCGGGCTGCGCTCAGGTCGTGCAGCTCAGAGGCCAGGGGCGGCACCGTGCCGAGGGCCAGGTAGGGGTCCGGGCCCAGCTCGGCGGCGGCGCCGTCCCGATACAGGCTGCCGACCTGATCCCAGAAGCGGGGCAGGCTGTCATAGGCCTGGTCGCCGTGGGCCAAGCGCCGCACCGAGGGCGGGGCACCGTCGCTGCGCCGCCAGACGCGGGCCGCGGCAGCGGGAGGATCGCTGAGGTGCTCGGGTGACTTCAACCCGGCCTGGAAGGCGGCCAGGCGCTGGCCGCGTTCCGGTTCCGGGGTGTTGGCCAACAGCGCCTCGCGCAGGGCCGACAGGCGGCGCTCGCGCTGCTGCAGCCGGCCGGCGTCGAGCAGGACACCGCAGAGGGCACCCAGCAGGTACTCCTGGGGTTGGTTTGAGTCCGCCTCCGGCAGGCGGTAGATGCGGGGAGGCGTTTTGTGTTCGCCCAGCAGGTACAGGGGCGCGGCCTGATTGGCGGCAGGGCCCGCGAGGAGCAGCAGGCCGCCCGGGGCCAGCTCGCCCAGGGCCCCGGCCGGGGCCAGTGCGGGGTCCGCGCTGAGCAGTACCAGGTCCGCCGGGGGGGCGGCCCCCGGGTCGCGCAGGCCGGCCGTGGCCAGGGTCAATCGGTCGATACAGTATTCGCCCCAGGGGGCGGTGAACAGACCCGGTTGGCTCCGCAGCTGGCCGCCCAGCAGTTGTTGCAGATAGGCCCCCGCCTCCGCCGCCAGGCCTTGGTCCGGCGCGCCGCTGACGCGCTGCAGGCTCAGACTCAGGGCGCCCGGGGGACGCAGGTCCGGCTCGGGGCCAGAGGCCCTCAGGCCCAGCCCGGCCAGCTCCGGGTAGCTGCGGTGCAGCTGATCCAGGAGCACCTGGCGCTTGGGATACGGGCTGGGGCCCTGGTCGAAGTCGAGCCCGAGCCAGACTCGGGATTGTTTCAGGCCTTCGGCCCGGCGTCCCAGCGCCATCAGGTCGGCGGCGCTGAGCGCCTGACCGCCCAGGCCGTAGAGCACCGGCAGCAGACGCGGTAGTTGCTCGGGCTTGAGCGTGGATTGGCCGTCTTCGCCCCCCTCAAGGGCGGCGCCGAGGGCGGCGCGCAGCTCCCGGGTCAGCGGCGGGTCGGCGTCCAGAGGTTGGAGGCTGCGTTCCAACACGCACACCAGGGACCGTCCCTTGAGCTGCTGAACCAGCTCGGCGCCGGGGAAGGGGCGCAGGCAGCGCAATCCCAGCACCCCGACCTTGAGGTGGTGGCGTTTTCGCAAGCTATCGGCGGCGGCCTCGGCGGTTTCCACCGCCGCGCCTTGCGCCAGCAGCACCAGGCGGGCGTCGTCCATACGGTGGGCGCTCAACGGCTGGTGGCGACGGCCGGTGAGTTTGGCGAAATCGCGCAGGGTCTGGTCCAGACAGTCGTCGATCCAGCCATCCAGAAAGGCCGGGCCGGATGCGGCGGCACGGGCCCAGGCGTCGCCGTCTTGCAGTGCCCCGAGCAGGGCCGGACGGTCCGGATCATGCCAGCGCGGCAGGCGCCGACGGCGCTCGCCGAACAGCAGGCGCTGGGCCGGAGTAGGCGTGGGAATCTCGTCTTCCGGGGCTCCCAGGAATCGCTGCACCAGCCCGGCTCCGGGCAGGCGCACATCCTGCAGGGCGATCGCAGTCTCGCCGCCGTCCTGGGCCACCAGGACCGGCAGCAGGACCTGTTCCGCCACGCGGCGCGCGATCAGGGTAAAGTCCACTGCCTCCTGGACATTGGCCGCGGTCAGCACCAGGCCGCCGCAGTCGGCGCTCAGGTGCAGGGCCTCGTGGCCGCTGCCCAAGCTGGGGGCATGGGCGGCCAGGCCGCGGCAGCTTAGTTGGACCACCAGCGGCAGGCGGCGCCCGGCAGCCAGCCGCAGCAGGTCCTGGGCCCCGGCCAAGTCGGGGCCGGAACAGAAAACCGTGGCCCGGGTGCCGCTCAGGGCCAAGCCGATGGCCGCGGCCAGGGTGCCGCGGGGGCCCTCGCCGCCGAGGTTGCTGAGGGGAGCGCCGAGCAGATTGGCGGCATAGCGGGTCTGTTCGGCTCGCCAGGCCAGGGCTGCAGTGTCGGCGGGAAAGCTGGCGCCGAGGGCGGCGCTCTCGGCCAGGGAGGCCTCGGCCATGGCCACCGCGCTATTGCCGTCGAGTACACGCAATTCTCCGGCCTCCGCCGGCGCCGGGGGGCGGGCGCCGAGCAGACGGCCAAGGAGGCGCAGGGCGCTGTTGGAGAAGCTAGGCATGATGTCGTCGCTCCAGGCGGGCCGGGCGCGGCCGGTGCTCGGGGAATTGCTCGCCCTCCAGCCACTGGATGGCGCCGGTGGGACAGCGGAAGGCGGCGTCCGGCTTGGCGGGGCCGCCGGCGGCATAGTCCACCAGGGGCAGATTATCTTGCATCTGGATCAGTCCGGGGGCGGCGTCGGCCGCGCACTTGCCGCAGGCGTCACAGGCGGTGGCGCACAGGTTGCGTGCCATCTCCCCGGCCAGCGGTGCCTTGCATTGCACAAACAGCCGGTGCTCCAAAGGCACCAGCTCGAACAGGTCCCGCGGGCAGACGTCGACGCAGTCGCCACAGGCGGTACAGCGTTCGATGCTGACCACGGGCAGGCCGTTGCGGTTCATTTCGATGGCATCGAACTCACAGGCCTCCCGGCAGTCGGCCAGCCCCAAGCAGCCCCAGGAGCAGCCTTTGCCGCCGCCGGACACCACCGCAGCCGCTTGGCAGCTTTCGAAGCCGCGGTATTCCGCCAACTGGTGGGCCTGGCCCAGGCCGCCGGCACAGTGCAGCCGGGCGACCCGCTTGACCTGCTGCCCCGGGTCGACGTTGAGCAGATCGGCGAGGGCCTCGATGCCGTTCGGGTCGGCCACGGTGCATTGGCTGGGACGGACCTGGCCGGCTACCAGTTGTTCCGCGAAGGCGTGGCAGCCGGGTTGGCCGCAAGCGCCGCAGTTGGAGCCGGGCAGCAGCTCTTCGGCGTCGGCGATACGCGGGTCTTCGTCGACCCGCAGGTAGCGGTAGGCCACCGCCAGAACGACGGAAAAGAACAGGCCGATCCCGCTCATTATGGCCGGTGCGACGAGGAAGCTGCTGTTCATGCCAGGCTCAGTGGTTGAAGGGCTCGGCCCGTGCGACCAGCTGTTCCAAGTTGGGCTCGTCCGGGTTCCAGGGCTTGCCGGGGTGGATACACTTGGCCGGGCAGAGTTCGGCGGCCTCCACCAACTGGGCGAAGGTGGCCTTGCTCACGTCCTCGAGGATCGCCTGCTTCTCTTCGTTGTAGACGAACATCAGCGGATTGATTTTGAGGCAATCGTTGCAGCTGGTGCAGAGCGGGGTGTCGATCCAGGGCTCGTCGAAATTGAGTTCTTCCTCGTCTTCGTCCTCGTCGGTGGAGGGCGGCGCGTCGGTCTCGGCAGCTTGGGGGGCCGGTTCGGTCCGGTCGGCGGCAGGGTGTGGCGCCGATGCCCCGGGCAAGCGAGGCATACCAAGCCCTGGGCCGCCGAAGTCCAGTCCCAACAGCAGGTCGGTGAGCCGCTGCATGGCCTCGCTCGCGGCCTGGGTGCGCACCTGCTCCAACTCGGCGGCATGCTCGGCCTCCAAGCGCGCCCGCTGCTCGGCGGCTTGGGCCCGTTCGTCCGCCTGGGTCCGCTCGATGGCGAGTTCCACGTAGCGGTTACGCACCCCTGCCAGCTCCTGCAGGGTGTGCCACCAGTTGAGGCGGTCGCGGCAGGCCATGGTCAGCTCGCGGGACACCACCAAGCGCAACAGGCGGGCATTGGCATCTACGGCCCAAGTGAAGGGGATGCGTCGTTCGGCCTCTGCCTGACTCATGGACAGGTAGTCCTGCATCGGCACCAGGGCGTCGGAATCGCAGCCGGCGGGGACGAGCCGGAAGTGACGGCGCAGGCGTTCGATCAACAGGGCGTAGTCGGCAAAGGTGAAGGCCAACTCGCGGTCGGCCAGGTTGCCGTTTTCGTCCTGGTAACGGAACCGGTGGATCGGCCAGTCCACCTCCGGCTGGGGATTGGCGTCGAAGTTCATGCGCAGGGCTGCGGCGTCGCCGGCCGCCGGATTGATGCGGAAAAAGGGGTGGGCGCGGCTTTCGATGGCGGCGCCCGCCACCAGCCAGGCGTTCAGCGGCACCAGGTTGTTTTCCGGGCGCAAGCCGGTGTTGATAATGTGCAGCCCGGTGCGAGTGGCGTCGAGGGCTGCCAGATAGCCCTGCAGCAGATGGTCGTGGCGGGCGCCGGAGGATTGGGCCACCACCGCCTGGCGGTGGGCGATGCCGAGGTAGCCGAGTTCGATGCGGTAAGTCGCAAAGGGGTCTTCGTCGTCCCTGCTGCCGGGGTTGTTGTGAGCGTGCACCCGCACCAGCACCTGCACCGGGCGGCCGGAGCTGAGCAAGCGCGAGAACGGCCGCAAATCGCTGCCCGCCAAACGGTCGGCGGACTCCAGTGCCATCACGGTCGGCACCAGCAGCAGCTCTTCCTGGGAGAAGGCTTCCCAGCCGAAGTTGGCGAACCAGGGGTCGTGCATCACCGGGTCGTAGATGCCCTTGATCTCCAGCTGAGCGATGCGCAGGGCGCTGAATACCTCAGCCTGGCGTGCCGCCTGGCGGTCGAAGATCTCCATCGCCCGGGCGCAGGGGTCGCTGTGAAGCTCGGCCGCTACCGCCATGTGCTCGTCGAGCGAGCAGTCGCCGAGCTGGTCGGTGTGCACGCACTGCAGCATCACCGGGTCCGGGTGCCAGGCCTCGAGCACCGACAGGGCCTGCTCGATGCGGGCGCGCCTCTGTTCGGAGATCTCGCGGGTACCGCGGGCGTGATCCATGATGCCGGACAGGGCGCCGGGGTCGAAACGGTCGCCGCCGGGGCCGATGCTGTCGCGCAACATGCGCGGTTCGATGGAGTGGTCGGACTTGGCCCACTCCACGCTCAGCAACTCGCGCAGGCCGCGGATGCTGTCGGCGATGCGATTGCGGAAGGCCGAGCGCCGGGTCACGGCACGTGCTCGGATGGCCAGGATCGCCAGGTGGATGGCCGCGTAGCTGCCGTAGCCGAGCAGCTGGCTGCCGGTCGGGGCGGCGGCGACCAGGCGCTGCAGGTCGGCGCTCAAGCGGCCCTGGTCGTCCTCGCCCAGGTTGGCCAGGTGCTCCTGCAGGGCCTCGCCGGCCCGCTCCAGCAGGGGGTGGGACTCCATCGGCCCCTCGTGGCGGCGCAGGTGCACCCGCAGGTAGCGTTCCAGCCAGGCCAGGTGGTCGCGCAGGATACGCGCCGGGCCCTGTTCGGCTTCGATCGCCTCGGTGCTATCGGCCAGCCAGCGCGACAGCGGGCGGGCCAGCTCGGCTGCCTCCTGATGGTCGCCCTCGGCGTCGCTGGGGGTGAGGAACAGGGGATACTCGTAGCGCAACCGGGAGGTGTCGCGGAATTCGTCGAGCAGGGCCGGCAGTAAATCGTCGCCGGGGTCTTCCAACTGCGCAGCGGCGTTGGGGTCGCCGAGGTGGAAATGGCGCAGCACGAACAGCTGTTCTCGAGTGGCCTTTGCGTCCTTGACCGCCGTGGGCAAGGCTGGCACGCGTTCGCGCTGGTTGTCCGGCAACTGGGTGGCGTTGGGAGCGGCGTATGCAGCGTCTGAGGTGGCGGTCATGGGCAGAGGTTCCGGGTGACGGAAAGGCGGCGAATCAGACAGCAAAGTGGTCCAGGGCGGCGTTGATCCCGGCCAACTTTTGGCGCGGGGTCATCTCGGCACCGCGGCTCGACAGATCCTCGTAGCAGGCGGCCTGGGGGTTGTGGTAGAGCAGCCCCACCGGCAGCCGGCTCTGGTCCTCGGCCAGGTCGCGGGCACGGGACAGGTCGGACGGGTCGTGCTCGGTGCGGTTGGGGAACAGCCGGCGCACCCCCTTGTCGGCCGGAATGCCGTTTTCGTGAGTCAGCAGCAGCAGGCGCGAGGGGTCGTTCTGGATCTCTTCTGACACCGATTTGGCGTACACCGGGCAGCGCTGGATGATGCGCACGAATCCGGTGCCCCGGTGGCGGTGGGCCAGCTTGAGGGTCTCGTAGAGCAAGGGGGCGTTCCAGTCCGGCACCTGGGCGACGAACGAGACATTGGTGATGCCCAGGGTCACCGTGAGCGGGTTGAGCGGGGCCAGGATGGCGCCAAAGGGGTGGGTGTTGGTATGCATCCCCAGGGGGCTGGTGGGCGAGGTCTGGGCCTTGGTCAGGCCGTAGACGGCGTTGTCGAACACCATCACCACCATGTTCATGTTGTAACGGATGGCGTGGATCCAGTGGGCGGTGCCGATGGAAAAACAGTCACCGTCGCCGGTGGCCACCCAGACGTCCAACTCCGGGCGGCGCGACTTGATGCCGCAGGCCAGGGGTAGGGCGCGCCCGTGCAGGCCGTGAAAGCCGAAGGTACCCAGGTAATGCGGCATGCGGCTGGAGCAGCCGATGCCGGACACCGCCACGGTTTTTTCCGGGGCGATCTGTTCGTCGCGCAGCAACCGCTGCACCGAAGTGAGAATGCCGTGGTCGCCGCAGCCGGGGCACCAGCGCGCCTCGCCGCCGGCATAGTCGCCGATCGTGAAGTAGCGCTCGAAGACCTCCAGGGACCAGTCCGCTTGCAGTCCGAACATCAGGCTTCTCCTCGGTTGGCTTCAAGGGGGTTGGTGTCAAGGGGCTTGACACCGAGGTGATCCAGGATGGTGCGGTGGATCATGCCCGGTTGCAGGGGGTGGCCGAAGACCACCGACCAGCAGTCCACGTCCACCAGGGTGTGGGCCCGCAGCAGCAGAGCGAGCTGGGCGTAGCGCCGGTTATCGGGGGTGATGAGGGGTGCGCCGGGTTCGTCGCTGTAGTTGATCTCCACCGTCATCACCTTGTCGAAGCGGGCGAAGATCTCCTTCAGCCCAGGCTCCATGGGGGAGAGAAAACGCAGGTGCAGGGACGACACCCGGCGGCCCTCGCCCCGGGCCCGGTCCACGGCTTCTTCGATGGCGCCGAGAGTGGAGCCCCAGCCGACGATCAACAACTCCCCGTCCGGGTCCCCGTGCACGGGTGGCGGCTTCAGGGTGCTTGCCAGGGCCGCCAGCTTGCGGCTACGCATATTGCAGCCGAGCTGGTTGGATTTGGAGTCGTAGGCGACCTTGCTCTCGTCGGTGTGGGCCAGCCCGGTGAGCACGTACTGGCCCCCCTGCATGCCCGGGATGGGGCGCGGCGAAAGGCCGGTTTCCTGGTCCCAGTGGTAGGGCGGGATATCGGCATCCCAGTCCGACTGGTCGATCGGGCAGGTCAGCCAGTCCTCGCTTGGCTCCGGGCGCGGATATGGCTGCACGCCGGTGGCCAGGTTGGCGTCGGTGAGCACCAGCACCGGGCCACGAAAGCCCTCGGCCAGGCGCCGCGCCATGATTACGAAGTGCAGGCACTCCTCGATGGTGGCGGGGGCCACCACGATCTTGGGGGCATCCCCGGGCTCGCCGAACAGGGCCGCCAGCAGGTCGCCCTGTTCGACCTTGGTGGGCAGGCCGGTGGAGGGGCCGCCGCGCTGCACCACGCACACCACCAACGGGATCTCCGCCATCACGGCCAGGGCCAGCATCTCGGTCTTAAGCGCCAGGCCCGGACCCGAGGTGATGGTGCATGCGGTCTTGCCGGCATAGGAGCTGCCGATGGCGAAACCGACCGCGGCGATCTCGTCTTCGGCCTGGTGCACGAAGCCACCGACGGTGTGGAAGACGTCGGCCAGGTAGTGGGAGGCGGAAGTGGCGGGGGTGATCGGGTACATGGATACCATTTCCATGCCCGAGGCCATGACGCCCAGGCCCAACGCCTGGTTGCCGTTGGTGACGATATACTGCTGCTCGCCCAGCGTCGCCTGGGGCGGGATCTCGAAGCAGAAGTCGAGTTGTTCGGCGGCGAATTCGTAGCCTGCCTGCAGCAACTGGTGGTTGAGCGCGATCACCTTATCGCCCTTGCGCCGGAAGATGGTGGCGATCTCCTGGCGCGCACGCTCCAGGTCCCGCGAGTAGATGCGGCAGAGCATGCCGAGCACGAACATGTTCTTGCCCAGGCGCGGGTTGGGGGTGATCTTGAGGCAGGCGGCATCGATCGGCAGTTCGTGCACCAGCAGGCCGTTGGCGCGGAACTCCTCTACCGCCTTATGGTATTGAGCAACGATCTCGGGCACGGGGTCGCTGCGCCACTTGTCGTCCAGCAACACCCGGGTACCGGCCTTGTAGGCGCCGTTGGCGATGCGCGAAAAGAGCACCTGCTCGTTGAAGGCCATCACCAGGTCGGCCTCGTCACCCATGTTGGAGACCTGGGAGGAGCCGAGGCGGATGCGAATGCCGCTGGCCCCGGCGGGGGACCGGGCCGGCGGCTTGATCTCGGCCGGGATGATTTCCACAGTCCACACCCCGTTGCCCATCTTGGCGCTCACCGCGCCGAACGTCTGGCCGGCCTTTTGGGCGCCCTCGCCGGAGTCACTGACGATCTCTACGATGTGCTCCTGGATCAGTTCCGGGGTGGATGACTGGGCGGCTGCGGCTGCTGTCTGCTCCATTCTGGCTCCGTTGGGTGAACCCTGGTCGGTGTCGACGCGCGTTCCGGCGCTACCGGAGGCGGATGCCCCGAGGCGGTGGGCCGGTGTGGATCGGTTAGGCGAAAGCGCAATCGGCGACCTAAAGGCGCCGAGTTAGGGCCCATTTTAAGGCCAAGCGGCGTTACCAAGTCAATCGCCGAAATTCCAGTGGGGATCTAGCCCGCGGGCCTGTGGTAAGGTAGCGGGCCATAGCACTCTCGGACCGACACACAACCGACCTTGCAATTCTTAAATTTTTCAACTTTGTCTTTAACCCGAGTCTCTCTGTTTGTCGGCGTCCTGTCGTGGGCGTCCGGCTTGCTGCCGGCGACGGTCGAGGCCGAGGTGTTGAATTTCTCGGTGCGGGGTCTGGTGACGGAAGAGGGCCCGGCGCAGCTCAGTGGCGGCTTTGTGGTCGGGCCGCAAGGCGCGCGGGTGCTGTTGCGTAGCAGCGGTCCGTCTCTGGAAGAGGCGGGAATCGCCGGAGTGGTGCAGGACCCGCGCCTGATGGTCTACGCGGGACCGACCCTGATCGCAGTAAACGACGACTGGGTAGACGCCGCGGACGCAGCCGAGATCGAGGCGTCCGGATTGGCGCCGGGCCACGTGTACGAGAGCGCCCTTCTGGAGACCTTGGCGCCCGGACCCTATAACGCGTTTGTGCGCGGCGACAATCTGGGGGTTGGCTCGGCGGGGATGGTCAAGTTAAACGGCGCGCCCGGCGCCATACTCAATTTCTCCGGTCGGGGATTCGCCGGGCGGGGCAGGGAATCGTTGATCGTCGGTTTCATTGTCGTCGACTCCCCGTCACGGGTGCTGATCCGAGCCCGGGGCCCTTCCTTAGGCGAGGCCGGGGTTCCCGGGGAGGTCCTGATGGATCCCCGGATCGTGCTGTATGGCGACAACGAACCAATCGACGCCAACGATGATTGGGGCGAAGACGCCCAGGCGGAAACCATTCGAAGTCTGGGGTTGGCTCCCAGCGAAGCGCGGGAGAGCGCCCTGCTCCGAACGCTGGAGCCGGGGCGTTATGGCGTGTTGGTGGAGGGAGATACCCCCGGCATCGCCGTCGTAGGGGTAATCGATCTCGATCACTCCGGTTATTCCCGCCGCTGAGCACGCAAGCGCTACGCCGTTCGGCGCCCGACCGTGCGACCCCGAACCCTCTACCTGGCTTACGGTTCCAACCTGCACCCATTGCGTCTGAGGGAGCGGGTGCCCTCGGCGACGTTCGAAGCGGTGGCAGCCTTGCCCGGTCGCCGGCTTGTCTTCGAAAAGCGAGGACAAGACGGCTCCGGCAAGTGTAACCTGGCGGTCAGTACTGATCCCATGCATCGGGTGTTGGCTGCGGTCTACTCTCTGGATGCTGCGGAGGTCTGTTTGCTCGACCGCTTCGAGGGCGCCGGGTATGAGCACCAGGCGCTGCCGCTTGTAGTCAGGGGCGGGCAATGCTCGGTGTTCGCCTATGTAGCTCCGCCGCAGCATTGCGACCCGAGGCTCAAGCCCTTCCGCTGGTACCGGGAACTGGTCTATCTCGGCGCTCGGTATCACGGCTTTCCTCCTGATTACCTGCGGAACCTGGCCGCGGTCGAAACGGTCGAAGACAGGGACGCGAAGCGGCGCGACAGCCACTGGGCCCTGATGGCCATGCTCGAAAGGGGTGCTTCCGGGGGCTGAGACCGGATCTCATTGTCGCCGGCAGGGGGAAAATCCGAGTTCCGGATTACGTTCCCCCAAGCCTCGTCTATACTTCAGTCTTGATTTTCCCAGCGAGGACCACCTATGGCGAGCCGAGACAACCGCCCAGTGCACCTGAACTTGTTCCTCATTCGAATGCCGGTGCCTGCGGTGATGTCGATTGCCCACCGCGCCAGCGGTGTCTTGATGGTTTTGCTCACGCCGCTACTGGTGTACGCGCTGCAGCAGTCCCTGTCGGGGCCGGCGGGGTTTGCCCAGGTTCAACAGTGGTTTGCCGGCGGTCTCGGGATGCTGGTGTTGTTTGTTTTGCTGTGGGCCGTACTGCACCACCTGTTCGCCGGTTTTCGCTATCTGTTGCTGGACATCCACATCGGGGTGGACAAGATTCCGGAGCGCCGCAGCGCCTGGGCGGTTATGCTCGGTGCGCCGCTGGCGGCCTTGCTGCTGGTGCTGGGAGCGAGTCTATGAGCCGTAAAGCCAGCGGTTTGCGGGCCTGGATCCTGCAGCGCCTGAGCGCCGTGTACCTGGCCTTGTTCTTGATATATGCCGCGCTGGCGTGGCTGCCGTCGCCGCCTGCCTCGCACGCGGTCTGGCGCGCCTGGGTGGTGGACCCCTGGGTCGGCATCGCCATCCTGTTGTTCTTCCTTTCCTTGCTGCTGCATGCCTGGATCGGTATCCGGGACGTGTTGATCGATTATGTCCGTCCCATCGGCGCCCGCTTGACCCTCCTGACGCTGACCGGGTTGGGGCTGCTGGGCTGCGGCCTCTGGGTGCTGCGGGTGGTTGTGACAGCGGGCGCCGGCGGTTAGTTCGAAACGCTCGCAAAACTATTAGATTGTCTCTTAATTTCTCTCAATAGAGAATTGATCTTAAATGAGAATCTTTCGTTCAATGAGAAAACGCCATAAGGCTTCACAGCCTGCCTGTCGCCCTTCTTCCTGGTGCCTGCATGCCTGAGCTTGCTGTCTACACAAGGGGCCGCGATGGCTTTCGCCTGAGTTCCAAAGCGGCGCTCAGCCGCACAGACCCTGCGCCGGGCGCAATGTGCCTGGCGGCATACCCAAGCTAGAGGTGGTTGCATGGCATTGGCCAGAAGACGTTTCGACACGCTGATCATGGGCGCCGGAGGGGCCGGCCTTCGGGCTGCCCTGCAGCTTTCCAGGGCGGATGCCCGGGTAGCGGTGGTATCCAAGGTTTTTCCCACGCGTTCGCACACGGTGGCGGCCCAGGGCGGGGTCAATGCGGCCCTGGCCAATGTGCTCGACGACAACTGGCATTGGCACATGTACGACACGGTCAAGGGCAGCGATTACCTGGGCGACCAGGATGCCATCGAGTACATGTGCCGGGTTGCTCCGCAGGCCGTGTACGAACTGGAACACTTCGGCGTGCCCTTTTCGCGTCTGGACAACGGCCGCATCTACCAGCGCGCCTTCGGCGGACAGAGCCAGAATTTCGGTGGCGACCAAGCGGCCCGCACCTGCGCAGCGGCCGACCGCACCGGCCACGCCATATTGCACTCCTTGTATCAACAGAACATCCGTGCCCAGACCCACTTCTTCGACGAATACTTCGCCATCGATCTGATCCGCGATGATGAGGGCCAGGTGCTCGGGGCCCTGATCATGGAGATCGAAACCGGTCAGCCCCTGCTGATCGAGGCCAAGACCACCCTGATCGCCAGCGGCGGTTGCGGCCAGTTGTTCCGCACCACCACTAACGCTCACATCAATACCGGTGACGGCATGGCCATGGCCCTGCGCATCGGGGTGCCGTTGCAGGATATGGAATTTTTCCAGTTCCATCCCACCGGCATCGCCGGCAAGGGCATGCTGATTACCGAGGGCGCCCGCGGCGAGGGCGGTTACCTGGTCAACAAGGACGGCGAGCGTTTCATGGAGCGCTATGCGCCCAACGCCAAAGACCTCGCCAGCCGCGACGTGGTCAGCCGCTCGATCGCCACCGAGGTGCGTGAGGGCCGGGGCTGCGGGCCCGAGGCTGACCATGTGATGCTCAAGCTCGACCATCTGGGCGAGGACATCGTGGCCAAGCGCCTGCCGGGCATCCGCGACACCTGTAAGACCTTCCTCGGCATCGACCCGGCGTTCACGCCCGATACCCGTGTTTCCCACCGCCCATTACGTGATGGGCGGCATTCCCACCAATCGCTTCGGCGAGGTGGTGGCCCCGGTCGGTCACGGCCCGGAGGAGGCGGTGCCCGGGCTCTATGCGGCCGGAGAATGCGCCTGTGTTTCGGTGCATGGGGCGAACCGTCTCGGCGGCAATTCGCTGCTCGATATCCTGGTGTTCGGCCGTGCCGCGGCCAATCGGATCATCGAGTACCTGGCCGAGAACCGCTACCACAAACCCATGTACGAAGCCGGTGTGGCGCAGGCCCAGGCGCGGCTGGCGCGCTGGGACCAGAAAGGCGAGGGCGAGGGTCTGGAACTGGTGCGGCGCGATCTCAAGCGGATCATGGAAGACCACTGCGGCGTGTTTCGCGTCAAGGACGTGATGCGCGAAGGGGTGGACAAGCTCAAGGCGGTGCGCGATCGGGTGCCCGGCATCCGGCTGCGGGACCATAGCCGGGTTTTCAATACCGCTCGGGTCGAGGCCATGGAACTGGAGAACCTGGTCGACATCGCCATGGCCACCATGGTCTCGGCCCTGGCCCGGGAAGAAAGCCGCGGCGCCCATTCCCGGGTCGATTTCCCCACCCGGGACGATGCCAACTGGCTCAAGCACAGCCTGTATTTCCTCCAGGACGACGTTCTGGACTTCAAGCCGGTGCGTACCAAGCCGTTGTCGGTGGAGACCTTTCCGCCGAAGGAGAGGGTTTACTGATGCGCTTCAAAATCTATCGATACAACCCGGAGACCGACGCCGAGCCCCATATGCAGGCGTTTGAGCTGGAAAATGTGCGTCCGGGGATGATGCTGCTCGACGCGTTGCTGGCGCTCAAGGAGCAGGACGAGACCCTGGGCTTCCGCCGTTCCTGTGGCGAGGGCGTGTGCGGCTCCGACGGCATCAACGTAAATGGTCTCAATCGCCTGGCCTGCGTCACGCCGCTGTCAGAGCTGAAGGAGCCCATCACCCTGCGCCCGTTCCCGGGCCAGCCGGTGATCCGCGACCTGATCGTCGACATGTCCAGCTTCTACCGTCAGTACCGTGCGGTAAAGCCCTACCTGATCCGCGACGAGCCCGAGCCCGAGGTGGAGATCCCCCAATCGCCCGAGGACCGGGACCAACTCGATGGCTTGTACGAATGCATCCTCTGCGGCTGCTGCTCCACCGCCTGCCCGTCTTTCTGGTGGAATCCGGAGCAGTTCCTGGGGCCCGCAGCGCTGCTGCAGTCCTGGCGCTTTCTCGCCGACACTAGGGACCAAGCCACCGACGAGCGTCTGGACGCCCTGGAGGGGCCCTACGCCCTGTTTCGCTGCCACAGCATCATGAACTGTGTGGAGGTCTGCCCCAAGGGCCTGAACCCGACCCGGGCCATCGGTCATATCAAGAACCTGATGCTGAAAAAAGCCATCTAGTCTTCAATGCCGGTGGACGAGCCCAACAGCGGCCGCCTGCGTTGGCAGTGCCGGCGCGGCATGCTGGAGCTGGATCTGCTGCTGGAGGGCTTTCTGGACCACCAGTATCCGGGCCTGGCGCCGGCTGGCCGTCAGGCCTTTGCGCGCATGCTGGAGTTCCCGGACCAGTTGCTGCTGGAGTGGCTGACTGGCAAGATCGTTCCCGCCGACCCGGAACTGCGCCGCCTTGTCCAGGGCATCCGCCGCCCCCCTTCGGATTGAGGCCGGCCCCTCGCGGCGGATCGCCCTCTACCTGCTGCTGGTGCACACCGCCGGGTTGGCGGTGCTGCCCTGGCTGCCCCTGGCCTGGTATCTCCAACTGGCCCTGGCGCTCTCGATCGGTGCCGGCCTGGTCAATGCCTGGAGCGTACATGCCCGGCGCAGCGCACCGCGTGCGATTCACGCTGCCGAGTTGGACTCGGAAGGGGCCTGGACCCTGTACCTGGCCGACGGCCGCGCTTTGGCCGGTCGCATGCTTTCCTCCAGCTTTGTGCACCCGGCGCTACTGGTGCTCAACTTCCGTACCGGTCGCTTCAGACGGCGCCACTTGGTGCTGCTCGCCGATGCGGCAGATCCCGATGTGCTGAGGCGCCTGCGGGTGCAATTGCGGATGGGAATAGGAAGGCGGAAGAGCAAGGGCGCGGTGGGGAAATTGGCTCAATAGGAGGTTTTCCGAATGCCCGGGAACCCCGAGTATTTGTGTTGCCGAAGGCACTCAATCAGCCTGGCAGGGAGGACGTGTGCTGATCGCTCGAACGGCCGAAGGGGCCAGGAAGTTCGAGCCGCGTCCGGAGCGTCCTGCGGCTTGGCAACGTTTTCGAAAACTGTGCCGAAAAATGCCAGGGATGGCTTCTTTCAGCGGTGCCTTGAGAATAATCCGGCAGCCGAACATCCGCCGAGCGGAGGGCAGAGCTGGCTTTGCCTAAAACCATGCATACGATCGCAGAGTCTTCCAGCCAATTACCGAAGCGATGTTTATCGCAGTAGGCATTCAGTCGCCGCCTCGGGTCACCGAGGCGGCGAAGCGACAATAGTGCGATAGATCCGCAACCCGAATAACGGCATCCGAGCTACCACATTCCTACGATAGGTTTGTCGCCCGATGCGCCGAAGGGGAAGCTTGCATCCGTCGGGATGCCGTCCCAGACACCGTTACCATTGACATCCTCGAAGAAGCGCCTGGTCCCGGGCCGGTATACTCCGACTTCATCGGCTCCGTCATCGTTCCAGTCACCGGTTATCGGCTCGTCTCCAACCGCCCCGAATACAAAGGACGCATCGGTCGGCGTGCCGTCCCAGCTACGGTTGCCGTTCAGGTCCAGGTAGAACCGCCTGATGGCCGGTCGGTACACGCCGATTTCATTGGCCCCGTCTCCATTCCAGTCACCGGATACTGGCTCGTCTGCAACCGCCCCGAATACAAAGGACGCATCGGTCGGCGTGCCGTCCCAGCTACGGTTGCCGTTCAGGTCCAGGTAGAACCGCCTGATGGTCGGTCGGTAGACGCCGATTTCATCGCTCCCGTCTCCATTCCAGTCACCGGTGATTGGTTCGTCTCCGAGAGCCCCGAACCCAAAAGCAGCATCGGTCGGCGCGCCGTCCCATGCGTTGTTGCCGTTCAGGTCCAGGAAAAAGGCCCGGCTGCCGGGTCGGTAAACCCCGATCTCGTCGGTCCCGTCCCCGTTCCAGTCACCGGTGATTGGTTCGTCTCCGAGAGCCCCGAACCCAAAAGCCGCATCCGTAGGCGTTCCGTCCCATGCGTTGTTGCCGTTCAGGTCCAGGAAAAAGGCTCGGCTGCTGGGTCGGTAAACACCGATCCTGTCCGGTTGTCCGGCGCTGGCAGCGCAGGAGTGGATCTGCACATCGTCAACCACCCAGCCTATGGGGCCCGCGGTACTCGAGTCCGTGCCTATGCGAAACCGAACCTGCAGCGTTTGGCCGGCCAAGGATGACAGGTCGTAACGGCTCGAAACAAAGCCGTGACTCGAGGCGGTGAACCCCCATCGACCAGCTAGCGGATTACCCCATCCCGTGGCAATTAGATTGTTATAGTTCTGTCCCTCCAGGTAAAGGGGGCCCAGATCGCTCCAAGTGATGCCATTGGTGGAATACTCTGCGACTCCACCGTCCCAGTTCGGGGCCTCGAAATCGAAGGCATGGTGGAAATGCAGAAAACCGCCGGTCGGTACCGTCACGCCGGTATGCATGTAAACAGCCGTATCGGACGTCGTTTCGATATCCGGTGCATATACCGAAAGCAATCCGGAGGTGGCGTAGGCGTCGATAAGGGACCAACTATTAGTCCCGACGAGTTGGCTGACGCCCCAGTTGGGGTTCGGATCGAGTTCGAAATTATCCGAAAACGCCACGTTATTCACGACTTGCCCCGCAGGACAGAGCGCGGCATCCGGGTTGAACCCGAACAGCGGCTCCTGATCCATCTCGACTGCCAGGGTCGCCAATTGCACCTGCGTGCAATCTGCGGCAAGGAAGCCACTGCCGATCAGATTCTGGCAGGCTTGATACAGGGCGTCGTTGAGGTCTCCGTAGTCCGACCCGGTGGTTAACAGACTCGTCTGCACCTCGTAGTAGAGGTCCGCCACCTTCGGGATACCCAATCCGAGAACCGTATAGCCATTGAAGGTATCGCCGTCGGTCAGCAGATAGGCCGCTTTGTTGTTTATGCCGTTGTTGATGTGAACGCCCCCTTGGTCGGAAGCCAAGAGATGGTAATAGACGCTCCCCATCCGGTCGGGATGGGAGAAGACGGTAGGGTCGGACATGTCGCGGCCGGCCCCCATGGCGAGGTCTTCACCGATCAACCAGCGAACCGTGGATAAGTCGTTGCCCGCCATATTCCCCAGGTCGACGAATTCGCCCCAGATGTCGGAAAACGACTCGTTGATCGCCCCGGATTGGTAATAGTAAAAGAGATTCGACTCGTTACTGGTTACCCCGTGGGTCAGTTCGTGGCCGACGATATCATCCGCATTCGAAAACCCGTCGCAATAAACCATTTGCATTTGCGTAGGCGTCCAGAATGCATTTGGACAGACATCTGGGTGGTACCAGTGCACCGTCGAGATGATCGGGCTGCCCAGGTTGTCTACCGCGTCCCGACCATGATGGGCCAGATAGAAATCGTAGGTGTCCCCGGCGTACACGTGAGCAGTCGCGGCATCGAAATCGCCTGCGGCGCAGAACGGATCCGCCTCGGTGCACACCAGGGTTCCGGGTAAGGTGTCGGTCCAGCCAGCGGTATAAGTCCTGCGGTCCTTGGCATTGTGTATCCGGCTGAAACTCAGGCTAACCGCCCCGGTCTGGGCATCCACCAGCACGTACTCGCGTATCGCCAACGAGGCGCTGGAGATCACTTCCGTCTCCCACACGAGGTGCGCAAGGCGGACGCTAGGTTTCAAGAGCCTGGGGTCGTAAACGGCCAGCTTGGCCCGTTCCGCCTTCAAGGTACTGCTGTCAACCATATGATTCTTGGCCACCGAGCCGATGGCGATCTTCTCTGCTTCCCGACGCGTGATCGAAGGACTGGTGGCCAGGGACAGTTCCGGTGAAATCTCGCCGCTCATCGACAGCATTTTTCTGCCCATCCCCAGGTTTACGATAATCTCGCCGGCAATTACCGGTACCCCGCTGTAGGTCTGCTGGAAGCGAACCATTTCCCGATCTTTTCCAACCACCTTTGAACGGGCAACAGACAACTCCTGAGTCGGATTCCCCAGCCCGAACAGCTCCCCGTACTCATGGGCATAACCCCAGGCAGCGCCCAACGCCGTCAGCGGAACGGTAACGCCGGACGGAAGATCAACCGCCCGGCCGGAATCCGCACCTATGAAGCGAACTTTTCCGGTTTCGCTGTGAATGGAAACGCGGTGTCCATTGGCGACCAAAGTTGTTGGATCGGATGCATAGGCGTCACCGCTGGAAGCCATCCCAAGCGCAAGGACGGATACCAAGGTTGTTTGCAGCATGCTCAAGAAAGCACCTGAGTTAATGGGTAATCCGTTGAACATTTCGGAGCCCCTCCTGGGAAATCATAACTAGAGTTCTTACCAATGGTCGGAATACCTATGGCCGCAGGTGCCGCACAAATCAGATCCGTAGGATTCCACGAAGCTTCGGCACGGGCACCCATAGATTCCGCACGCCCCATATCCCATCCAGGGTTTAAGGCTTGATAGATCAATATTCTCAACTTCTTCGCCGGGACGATACGCAGCGCTCGAGTCTTCCCATCGGTTATGCGAGTGTTGTGAGAATACCGGTATCAAATTGTGGTGAGCTGGCGTAGGCGCCGTTGTGCGTTCATGGGTGTCGACCGGGTAATCGGCAACGGCCCCGCTCACGCACGCCACTATTGCGAATAAACCGATGATAATGGTTTGTGTGATTATCTTGTTCATCTGGTCTCTCCTTTGCTGAAAAATCCGCTTGCATAGTATCGACCATGGAGTTGCTTGTTTCTTTTTCGACGGCTCCCGGCCCTCGGTCGGTCTGCACCCTGTTCGAGCATCGGCCGAATTAAGAAACGAAACATACTTTTCAATTCGCTCATCTTCGATTGATTCTGCAACCTCATAGGCTCAGTACCCGACTCGGGTCATGACAGTCTGGCCGTCGATCAAAACGCTGTTCCGGTCAATGATGCGGTAGGTGTGGCTTTCGCTGGATGGCATGTGAATCCGATTCCCCGCGTTATCGTGGGTGGGCTGCCATTTATCATTGAACTGTCGGTACATACCCTTTGTGACGATTTCCCACCGCCCGTCTGTGAGAACCTTTGCAAACGAAGTGGCGGTGAGAACGCGGAAGGTCCCGTCCCTGCTAAAAGTTGAGTCGATAGCCATAGGCCCCCAAGGCGTATCGGTGCTCCCGTTCCAGTGACCGGACAATAACTCCACATCCGAAGCAAGTGCCGATGAAAAGATGAGTATTGAAACCAGGAATGTGACTACTCGTGACAACACGATGGCGTCTCCTGAAAATGAAGGGCGTTCACAGGGATAGGTACTGAACCGCAAGGGATCAAAGTGATCTTTTTCTGGGTGGGGTACATACCAAACCACTTTTGATGCGATTCAGACCATACAAATGCCTTTACTATAAAGATTAAGCAGTCTTCGTTAATTCGCAACCTAGGGTCTGGGATTCGCTGATCAATGTCATCTAGGCTTCAAATCGGCACCGAATTTCCGGGAAGGAGGCGTTATTGGAACGCCAGATGTCAATGACAAGAACATGCGATTTTGGAGAGAGTGCTAATAGCGGGTATCGAAACATGGAGGTACGGCGCTAGAAAGGTAGCGTTGTTCTAAAAGCGGGTTCCCAGTGCTCCCGCCGGGGTCCGAGGTTCCTTCCGGGTGAACCGCTCAGCTTACAGTTTCAGTGTCAAATGGATTGTTTCCTGCGCTTTCTCCGATCGTTTTTAGGAATCGATCCGATTTTTGGGCCCTTCGTTATTCCGCATCCCGCTATTACCCGATTATCCCCACGCCTCGCCAACCTAATGAGACGCTGAAAAATGCCCTCCCTGGCTTTTTGCAGCACGGCTTTCGAAAACGCGGTTTCCGAAAGCCTTCATTTCCAGGCGGCTAGGACGCCTGAACATGGCGGGGCACTCTGCCCCGTTCGGGAAACGCGATTAGATCAGCGTTTGCCTAAGGGCCGGATAAGGGGCTTCGGTTTTTTCGAGTGGAAAAGGTAGAATCGGTCGCTGCCGTTTCATCGCGGAGAACCCGCCGTGCCCCTGCCCGTTGCCTATTTCGGGGTTATCCTGATCTGGACCACTACCCCGCTGGCCATTCAATGGAGCGGCCGCGAGGTGGGTTTCCTGTTCGGTGTCAGCGGCCGTATGCTGATAGGCGTATTGGCGGCCCTGATGGCCTGCCGACTGCTCGGTTTGGGGATGGCGTGGGGGCGGCGTGCGCTTTGGTCCTATCTGGCGGCTGGGCTCGGCATCTTCAGCGCGATGTTGGCTGTCTATTGGGCGGCCCAGCAGATCCACTCGGGGTGGATCTCGGTGGTGTTCGGCACCAGCCCCCTGGTTACCGCGCTTATGGCCCGGCTCTGGTTTGGCGGCCAGCCCCTGAGCCTGCATCGGCTGGCAGCAATGGGCGCGGGGTTGGCCGGGTTGGCCGTAGTTTTCAGCGGCGGGCTGCAGCTGCAGGCGGGGGCTGCCCTGGGGGTGCTGGCGGTGCTCTTCGCGGTGGCAAGCCATTCCCTGAGCGCGCTCTGGGTACAGCGCATTGCCGCGCCGGTGCCGGCCCTGGTGCTTACCACGGGCGGGCTGCTGGTGGCCGCGCCCCTGTTCCTGCTCGCCTGGCTGTTGGCCGATGGGGGCTGGCCGGCGCGCATCCCGCCCAGCGCCGGCGGCGCCATTCTCTATTTGGCCCTGTTCGGCTCGGTGATCGGTTTCGCCCTCTACTACCAGGTGCTGCAGCGCATGGAGGCCACCAAGGTGGCGCTGCTTACCCTGGTCACCCCGGTCAGCGCCCTGGTTTTGGGTCACCTGGCCAATGACGAGCCTTTGCAGGGTCCGATTCTGCTTGGCACAGCGCTGATCCTGTCGGGCCTGGCCCTGTTCCAGCTCGGGGACCGTTGGTGGGGTCCGCGGGCGGTTGCCGAAACTCCGCCTTAACCGAGCCGCTCCCGCCCGTGCGGGGCGCCGAAGTCGATGGCCGGCCCCTTGGGGACGATGCCGGTGGGGTTGAGGTGCCGATGGCTGGCGTAGTAGTGGTACTTGATGTGGTCCAGGTTCACCGTCTGTGCGACCCCCGGCTGCTGGTACAGGTCTCTGGTATAGGCCCAGAGGTTGGGATAGTCCACCAGCCGGCGCAGGTTGCACTTGAAGTGGCCGTGGTAGACCGGGTCGAAGCGCACCAAGGTGGGAAACAACCGCCAGTCGGCCTCGGTAATGCGGTCGCCGAACAGGTAACGGCGGCCGGCCAGGCGTTGCTCCAACCGGTCGAGGGCGTCGAACAGGCGGTCGAAGGCTTCGATATAGGCGGCCCGGCCGGTGGCGAAGCCGGTGCGGTAGACGCCGTTGTTGACCGCTTCGTAGGTGAAGGCATTGAGGGCGTCGATCTCGGCCCGCAGGCGCTCGGGATAGAAGTCCACCGCGCGGCGGCCCCAGGCGTCGAAGGCCGAGTTAAGCATGCGGATGATCTCCGAAGATTCGTTGTTGACGATGGTACGGCGCTCGCAGTCCCAAAGCAGGGGCACCGTGACCATTCCGTCGAAGTCCGGGTCTGCCAGGCGGTAGATCTCGCGCAGTTCCGCCTTGCCGTTGGCCAGGTCCGGGGTGGAACCCGGGTAATCGCCGAACACCCAGCTCTGTTCCGGCATTAGCGGGTGTACGACCGATACCGGAATTACCGCTTCCAACCCCTTGAGGCGGCGATAGATCAGGGTGCGGTGGGCCCAAGGGCAAGCCAGCGATACGTACAGGTGATAACGCCCCGGTGCGGCCGGGAAGCCGCCCTCGCCGCTGGGGCCTGGGGCCCCGTTCGGGGTCACCCAGTGACGGAACCCCGACTCCCAGCGGACGAATTCGCCTTTCATGTTGTCACCCCCGGCGCGATCAGGCCCATGCGCCCGGCCTGGTAGTCTCGGATCGCCTGCTCGATCTCCGCGTGAGTGTTCATTACAAACGGCCCGTAGCGGGCGATCGGTTCGTTCAGCGGTGGGCCGGCCAGCATCAACAGCTCAGCGGGCCCCTGGGCGTCCGCCGCCAACGCCAGTTCGATCGCATCACCGTCGCCAAAAAGGGCCGCTTGGCCGCGGGCCACGCGCACACCGGGGCTGCCCAGGGCCGCTTCGCCGGCGAACACATAGGCAAAAGCGTTTTGGCCGCTGGCCAGGGGCTGGCGGTGCCGGGCCCCTGGCTGTAGCCGGAAGTGCAGATAGCTGATCGGCAGCCGGGTATCGATGACCGCGCTCGCCCCCAGGGCCGAGCCCGCGATCACCCGTACCTGGGTAAGGCCGTCGGCGCTCACCGCGCTGGGCAACCGAGACGCAGGCAGGTCTTGGTAGCGGGGCGACATCAGCTTGTCCCGGGCCGGCAGGTTGAGCCAGATCTGGAAACCATGCACCCGCCCGCCCTCGCGCAGCAGTTGTGGATGCGGCAGTTCGGAATGCAACACCCCGGACCCGGCGGTCATCCACTGTACGTCGCCGGGGCCCAGGTCCGCCGATCGGCCGCTGGAATCCCGATGGCGCATGCGCCCCGCCAGCAGATAGGTGATGGTTTCGAAGCCCCGGTGCGGGTGCTCCGGCGCCCCCAGAGCTTGGGCCGGGGCCCATTCGACGGGCCCCATCTCGTCGAGCAGCAGAAATGGATCGACCTGGGGCAGGCCGGCCGCCGGGAAGGGACGCCGCACCGGAAAGCCGCCGCCCTCCTTGAGGGCGGCAGCGGTAATCACCCGGGCGACAGTCCGCGGGGCGCTCGGCTCAGTGGTGACTGATGCGTGCATGGTTCGCTCCCGTTCAGGCGCTGGCCGCGGTCAGCCGACGTCGGTCAAGGCTCAGGTTGGACGCTGAGTCCTGGGTCGCGACTCTAAGCAGACCGGCGGCGATCGCCAGGTTTCTCATAAACGGGATCGTCTGCACATGGTTTCTGAAGTCGGCGTGGAAGATCGTCGCCGAAGCGAGGCTGACGCCGGCCAGGGCCATAGCTGTGAGGCGAGTCTGCCAGCCCAGAATCAGGGCCAGGGCGGCGCCGATCTCGAGCCCGATCACCAACGGCAGCAGCGCCCCCGGGACTCCCACGGCCGCCAGGTAGCCCTGGGTATCGGCATAGACTGTAAGCTTTCCGATGCCGGCCACAAGAAACAGTTGCGCCAGCAGAATTCGGCCGGCCGCTTTGGCGCGTCTTTCCATTTTGTTTTCCTCGAGCTAGTCGAAGGTCGTCGTTGGCTTAGACTATAGGTTGAATTTACGAATTAAAAAGCGCAAATATTGACCAATAATTATCGTATTATTCGATCAATGACGGTACCGAAGGTCAATCTGGAGCACTGGGCGGTGCTGCAGGCGGTGGTGGAGCAGGGCGGTTTCGCCCAGGCCGCCGCTCACCTGCACCGCAGTCAATCCGCGGTAAGCTATGCGGTGGCGCGGCTGCAGGATCAGTTAGGGGTGCCCCTGCTGCGGCTGGAAGGGCGCCGCGCCCGCCTCACCGAGGTCGGGGAGGCCCTGCTGCGCCGGGCCGGCCAGCTGCTGCGGGAGGCGAAGGCCCTGGAGCGGTTTGCCCAGGGGCTGGAGCAGGGCTGGGAGCCGGAGGTGCGCCTGGTGGTGGATGGAGCCTTTCCCGCCGAACTGCTGATGACCGCGCTCAGCCGGTTTGAGCCGCAGAGCCGGGGCTGCCGTGTGCAGCTCGAAGAAGTGGTACTTTCGGGAGCCGAGGAAGCGCTGGCGCAGGGCCGGGCCGACTTGGCGATCGGCGGTTGGGTGCCCCAGGATACCCTTGGCGAGCCATTGCTCGACGTGCGTTTCGTCGCCGTTGCCAGCCCCGATCATCCGCTGCACGGCCTGGATCGGCCCATTGGTCTGGGAGATCTGCAGCGGGAACTGCAGTTGGTGATTCGGGATTCCGGTCGCAGCCGTCCGCGGGACGTCGGCTGGCTCGGGGCCGAGCACCGCTGGAGTCTGAGCAGTATCGACAGTGCGGTGGCGGCGGTAAGCCACGGCCTGGGTTATGCTTGGCTTCCGGAGCACCGTATCAGCGGCCTGCTGGAGCAAGGCCGGTTGGTGCCCTTGTCCCTTACAGAGGGGGGCAGCTACCGCACCAGCCTGTACTTGATCTTCCGCCGGCCCGACCACCCGGGCCCGGCCAGCCGCCTGTTGGCGAAACTGCTTAAGGAGGTTGCGGCGGAGGGTGGTTAAGAGCGCGCCGAGGTGCGGCGTTTGCCGTCGGGGCGGTCGGAAACCTCGTGTATGGGAGTGCACTTGAGGCATCTGTCAGCGATCAGGCCCGATATCGAGACAAGAGCAGGGCCAGGCGTGTACGCTCCTACCGGCCCGCGTATGCTTGTTTCCGGCGGTCGACTGCCGTTTTTAAGATTATCCATCTAGACTTGGCATGGGTTGGACGATCCTCCTCGAACGGAGGCGCGTTTCCCGCAATCAACAGTTGGCGGTGTACGGGGACTTTGGCTCCGCGCATCGCGGAGGTGACCGGCTTATGGAGATCGATCTGGCTCAACAGGAGCAGTTGGTGCGCGGCTTGCTGGAGCCTGCGGCCTATCCCCATGCGGTATCGGCGGTAAAGCACCTGGAGACTCATATTTCCCACGTGCTGCTGGCCGGCGATTACGCGTATAAGATCAAGAAGTCCCTGAATCTCGGGTTCCTGGATTTCTCGACCCTGGACCTGCGGCGCCACGCTTGCGTCGAGGAACTGCGTCTCAACCGGCGCCTGGCTCCGGCTCTTTACCTGGGGGTGGCGGCAATTTCCGGAACCCTGGAGCGCCCGCAGCTGGGCGGGGAGGGGGAGGTACTGGACTACGCGGTTCGCATGCGCCGCTTTCCGCAAGACGCCCTGCTGCGGGGCCAGCCCCTGGACGCGGCGCTGGTGGAGCGCATCGCCGAGGCGGTAGCCCGCTTCCACAGCCAGATTCCTTCGGTGGACCCGGGCGAGCCCTATGGCACCCCGGCGGCGGTCATTTCCCCGATGCGCGAGAACATTATGCAAATCCGCGAGCGCCTCGGCGATCCCGAGGAACTGGCCCGCCTGGATCGCATCGAAGCCTGGATCGAGGCCCGTTTCGAGGCACTGCGTCCGCGTCTGGTCCAGCGCCGGGCCGAGGGCCGCGTCCGCGAGTGTCACGGCGACATGCACCTGGGCAATATTGCTCTGGTGGCGGGGGAGTTGGTGATCTTCGACGGCATCGAGTTCAACCCGGCCTTGCGCTGGATAGACACCATGAGCGAGCTGGCGTTCCTGCTCATGGACCTGGAGCACGGCGGTCAGCCGGAGCTGGCCCGACGCTGCCTGGAACGCTACCTGGAAATCAGCGGCGACTGCACTGGGATGTGCCTGCTCCCCTTCTACAAGGTCTACCGCGCCATGGTGCGGGCCAAGGTCATCGCCATCCGCCTGTCCCAGCCGGACCTGGGTCAGGACGAGCGGTCCCTGGCCTTGGCCGAGTATCGGGTCTACTCGGCCCTGGCCGAAGGCTATGGGGTCGAGCCGCAACCGGCCGTCATCATCGCCCATGGGGTTTCCGGCTCCGGCAAGAGCAGCCTGTCGCAGATGTTGGTGGCTGGGCTGCCGGCGGTGCGCATCCGCTCCGACGTGGAGCGCAAGCGGCTATTCGATCCGGACGCCGGGGCCGGCGGACGATCCGGGCTGGGCGAGGGCATTTACAGCCCTCAGGCCACCGCAGACACCTACCGGCGGCTGCTGGAACTGGCCGATAACATCAGCGACGCCTGCCAGGCGGTGGTGGTGGACGCCACCTTTCTGGAGCGCGAGCAGCGCCGGCGCTTTCGGGAACTGGCCCGGACCCGTGGGCTGCCGTTCCTGATTCTGTCGGTCGAGGCGCCGGAGGCCCTGCTTCGAGAGCGGGTCGCCCGGCGACTGGCCGCAGGCACGGATCCGTCCGAGGCAACGCTCGCGGTGCTGGAGGCCCAGCTCGCGCGGCGCGAACCCCTGGATGCGGAGGAGCAGGCCCTGACCCTGCGTATCGATACCAGCCAGGAATGGAGCCCGGAGCGCCTGCTGGCGGCGGTGCGGGAGCGCCTCGGCAACGTCTGAGCCGAGTTGCTTGCTTTAGCCGGGATTCAGGCCTTGACCAGGGTCGGGAAGGGGTCTTTGTAGACGCCTCGGGTGTCCAAGATGAGCTTGGCGTGGCGGCGGATCAGCCCGTAGTCGAAGGCGTCGTGATGGGTCGCGATCAGCACCAGGTCGTACCGGGCGATGGTCTCGGCGTTCAAGGGTATGCTCCGTAAGTCGAAGCGGTAGTTACGCATCGGCGGGAACACGGGGATGTGCGGGTCAGAGTAGTCGATGCGGGCGCCGCGCTCGCTCAGCAGTTGCATCAACTCCACCGCGGGGGATTCGCGCATGTCGTCCACATTGGGCTTGTAGGCGATCCCCAGGACCAGGATACGGCTGCCCTTAATCGCCTTGGCCTGCTCGTTGAGGGCGCCCACCAGCTTGTATACGACCCAACGCGGCATATTGGTGTTGACCTCTCCGGCCAGCTCGATGAAGCGGGTACTGATGCCGTATTCCTTGGCCTTCCAGGTCAAGTAGAAGGGGTCGATGGGGATGCAGTGCCCGCCCAGCCCGGGGCCGGGATAGAAGGGGGTGAAACCGAACGGCTTGGTGGCCGCGGCGGCGATCACCTCGTGAATGTTCACGCCCATCTTGTCGGCCACGATTTTCATTTCGTTGACCAGTCCGATGTTCACCGCCCGGTGGATGTTCTCCAACAGCTTGGTCATCTCTGCCGCCTTCGTCGAACTGACCGGCACCGCCTGCTCGACGGCCTGGCGGTAGAGGGCGACGCCTACCTCCAGGCAGGCGGGGGTATGGCCAGCGCAGCTTGGGGATGTTGGCGGTGCTGAACTCCGGGTTGCCCGGGTCCTCGCGCTCGGGAGAGTAGACGAGGAAGAAGTCCTCGCCCACCCGCAGGCCCCGGGAGCGGATGCGGGGCAGCAGTTTCTCCTCGGTGGTCCCCGGATAGCTGGTGCTCTCCAACGACAGCACCTGGCCGGGGCGCAGATGCGGGAGCAGGGCCTCGGTAGTGTCGATGACGAAGCTCAGGTCCGGTTCCCGAAATTTGTTGAGGGGCGTGGGCAGGCACAGAATCAGGGCGTCCGCTTCAGCCGCCCGCGCCAAGTCCGCGGTCGCTTGCATACCGCCGGCCAGCGCCGAGGCGACCCGGGCGCCGGGGATGTGCTCGATATGGCTGGCGCCGGCCGCCAGCTTGGCCGGGTCGCGGTCGAAGCCGATGGCTCGGAAGCCCGTCTCGGCGAACCTCAGCAGCAGCGGAAGGCCCACGTAGCCAAGACCGACCACGCCGATAACAGACTGTTTTCGATTTAGTTTATCGATCAGTTCATGCATTCGGCGGAAACCCGTCGGAACCCGCGCCGGCAGGCGACCGCGGCAGTGTACTGATTTCCCCGGGCGGTGGCGAGGCGCACTCGACGCTGGTAGTGGTAGAATCGTTCGATTTGCCGCCAGGGTAGGGGGGATCGGCGGGGCCGGACGACCCGCCGGCAACAAGACAATACCGCAGGAACCTAGAAAGAGCCGTTGACCGCTCCCTTTTGACAGTATGGTACTGAAATGAAGCAAAAAGCCTTCGCTTCATGTTTTCATCGATTTGGTGATCCAAGCTATGGGTCGCCTGGCACGCTTGCGGCGGTACATGGTCCGGTCCTGTTCCAGACAGAACCTGACATTTCCCACGTCCCTGTGGGTCGCTGCGTTGCAACTCCTTGGAATAGATTGACTATTCCGCGTCGTTGCGCCTTGCCCTGCACCCCCGCGAGCGCACCCTCCACCCCGTCCAACTGCGCTTTCTAGGATGAAAGTCCAAGTCAGCGACCTGATCGTCAAATTTCTCGAACGTCTGGGGGTGGATACCATCTTCGGCATGCCGGGCGCCCATATCCTGCCGGTCTACGACAGCCTCTACGACTCCCCGATCCAAACCGTGCTGGCCAAGCACGAGCAGGGCGCCGCCTTCATGGCCTGCGGCTACGCCCGGGCCAGCGGGCGCATCGCCGCCTGCATCACCACCGCCGGCCCGGGTGCGACCAATCTGGTCACGGGTATTGCCAATGCCTATGTGGACCGCCAGGCGGTGATTGTCATCACCGGCGAGACCCCGACCTATATTTTCGGCAAGGGCGGCCTGCAGGAGAGTTCCGGCGAGGGCGGCAGCATCGACCAGTCAGCGCTGTTCAAGGGCATCACCCGCTATAACAAGATCGTCGAGCGCACCGATTACCTCGCGCATGTGCTCAACCGCGCCGCCAAGGTGCTGCTGTCGGACAACCCGGGCCCAGTGCTGCTGAGCCTGCCCTACAACCTGCAGAAAGAACTGGTCGACCTGGAACTGCTGGAGCAGGTGCACACCCAGCGCAGGCAGCGGGCGCCGCACCACCAGGACCCTCTGATCGAGCGCCTGGCCGAGCTGTTGGAGCAGGCCGAGCGGCCGGTGATCGTCGGTGGCTACGGGGTGCTGCGCTCCGGCGCCCGCGGGCAGGTACGAGCCCTCAGCGAGGGCTGGAACATCCCGGTCACCAGCAGCCTCAAGGGCAAGGGGGCCATCGACGAAGGATCGCCGCTGTCGCTGGGCAGCCTGGGGGTGACCTCGAGCGGCTATGCCTACGACTATATCGTAAACCGCGCCGACCTGGTGCTGGTGCTCGGCGCCAGCTTCAACGAGCGCACCAGCTACCTCTGGAACGAGCAGTTGTTGGCAGGCAAGACGGTGGTGCAGATCGACATCGATCACGACCAACTGGACAAGGTCTATACCGCCGACCTCAGCATCCACGCCGACATCGGCCAGGTACTCGACAGCCTGCTGCAGGGGCTTGCAGCCCGTGCCTGCCCCGACAAGCAGCTGGAGCCGATCCCGGCCTACAAGCAGGCCTACGAGGCCCGGGCGAGCGCTGCGGGGAATTCGATCTTTCAAGCGGAATTTTCGCTGATCGAGGCCTTTTTCGAGCGTCTGAATCCCGCATTGCCGGCGGGTGCCGCGCTGTTCGACGACAATATCATCTTCGCCCAGAATCTGTTGCAGGTCTCCGCCGGGGTCGATTTCTATCCCAACTCCGGCATCTCCTCCCTGGGCCACGCCATCCCGGCCGCCATCGGCGCCCAGTTCGCCGACCGCCGGCCCATGTTCGCCATCATCGGCGACGGCGGCTTCCAGATGTGCTGCATGGAGCTGATGACGGCAGTCAATTACGGTGTCCCGCTCACGGTTATCCTGTTCAACAACGCCAGCATGGGCCTGATCCGCAAGAATCAGGTGCAGAGCTACCAGGGGCGCTTTATCGACTGCGACTTCGTCAACCCGGACTACGCTTGCCTGGCGCGCGCGTTCGGCATCCGGCACCGGCGGGTGGAGCGGATCGCCGACCTCGACGGGTTGTTCGCCGATTTCGACTTCGCCGAGGGCCTCAACCTGATCGAAATCCTGGTCGACAAGGATGCCTTTCCCAACTACTCGTCCCGGCGCTGAGCCCGCGATGCCCGCGGGCCCGGCAGCGAACGAATTCCAGCGCTTGGCCGCGCGGCTCGGGGTGACCGCCCCGGAGGAGGCCCTGGAACGTTACCGGAAGTTGCTGCCCGACCTGGAGCGGGCCCTCTGGGGCGGACCAGTCGACGATGTCTCGGTCGCCCACTACCAGCGGGCGTTTCGCGACTACGAGGCCCTGCTGGCGGAAGCGGGCGGAGACGATCGGCACAGGTTTGTGGTTGTCATTCCTGTGGCCGACCGCCCCCGGCACCTGGCCCAGTGCCTGGCCAGCCTCCTGCACCTGTGCCGCTGCTACGGCTACGGTGGCGAGCGCGCCGGTCGCTACCGGCGCCTGCGGGTGCTGGTCGCCGACGACTCGCGCCAGCCCGAGAGTCTGGCCCGCCACGCCGAGCTGGCGCGTGAATTCGATGCCCAAGGCCTGTCGACCGAGTGGTTCGGACCCGAGCAGCAGATCGCCCAGTTCCAGCGCTTGCCCCCCCGAAAGCGCGCCGCCCTGGCCCGGGTGATCGGCCCAGCCGCCAGCCTGGACCCGGCCGACTTCGGCCACAAGGGAGCCGCCATCACCCGCAATATCGCCTACCTGCGGCTGCGTCAACTGCTCGCCGAAGACCGAGACGGGCGCACGCTGGTTCAGTTCATCGACAGCGATCAGGAGTTCTGTGTCCTGGTGCCAGGCGAGGCGACCAGCCGCCGCCTCTACGCGATCAATTACTTCCACCACCTCGACCGCATCTTCAGCCAAAGCGACGCCGCTATCCTAACGGGCAAGGTGGTAGGGGACCCGCCGGTCTCCCCGGCGGTGATGACCAGCAACTTCTTGGAAGACGTCATCGGCTTCTTCAGCGAGCAATCTGCGCTGGATCCCGGCGGCGACTGCCGATTCCACCAGCCCGTGACCACTCCTGGCGACGCGGCCTACCACGACATGGCGGAGCGCTTCGGTTTCGGCCTGGCAAGGGTTGCCTACCGTTACCGCTGCCGCCTGCAGGGTGTCCACGGCAACGGGGCCTGCCTGGCCGACTTCGCGGGCCGCCTGCGGGGTTTCTTCGATGGAGAGCACCCGACCCGGGCCACCTACTTCGACTACCAGGGCGACCTTTCGGAGACCCGGCCGGCGCGCACCATCTACACCGGCAACTATGTGCTGCGGCCTGAGTGCCTGGACTGGTTTATCCCCTTCGCCGGTCTCAAGCTGCGTATGGCCGGCCCGGTGCTGGGTCGCCTGCTCAAGGCCGAGCTCGGTCCGCGCTTTGTCTCCGCCAACCTACCCATGCTGCACCAGCGGACCCTGGACAAGACCGGCCTCTCCGAGTGCCGCCCCGGGGTCGACCAAGCCGCCGAACAGATCGACCTCTCGGGGGAATTCGAACGCCAGTACTTCGGCGATCTGATGCTGTTCGGAATCGAACGGCTAACCGCCAGCGGCTACCCCGCCAAGGACCTGCCGGCGGTCGAGGTCCTGGGGGTCCTGACCGAGGTCGAGGCCGAGCTGCGCCAAAGCTACCATGGCAAGCAGACCGAGGTTTTGGCCAAGTCGGAGAGCCTTCGCGTCCTGCTGCAGGACGCCGATCCCCGCTGGCAGCAGGCGGACTGGGCCCGCGCGCGCGAACGGTTCGCCGCCTTCCTCGACAGCATCGAGCATAACTTCGGCGCCGATTCTCCGGGCTGGGCGCTGATCGACGATCCTGAGCATTGCCGCGCCCGCCTGCGGCAACTCACCAGCGCCATCGGCGAATTCGGGGCAGACCGCGCCGCCTGGCGGGAGGCTATGCAGTGAACGTGTTCGTCCTCAACAGCGGCCGTTGCGGGTCGACGACCTTCATCCGCGCCTGCGGCCACATCTGCAACTACAGCGCCGGGCACGAGTCCCGGGTCCAGCTATTGGGCGAGCAGCGCCTGGCCTATCCCCCCGACCACATCGAAGCCGACAACCGCCTGTCGTGGCTCCTTGGCCGCCTCGATGCCGCCTACGGCGAGCGCGGCTGGTACGTCCACCTCAGCCGCGAACCCGCCGCCACCGCCGTCAGCTTCGCCGAACGCAGTCGGTTCGGCATTATGCAGGCCTACCGCGAAGGCATACTCATGCACGACGAACCGCAGGTGTCGGATCTGGCTCTCGCCGAAGACTACCTGCACACGGTCGAGGCCAATATTGCCTTGTTTCTGCGCGGCAAGCCCCGCCGGATGGAGTTCCGGCTGGAGCGGGCCAAACAAGAATTCCGGCAATTCTGGGACTGGATCGGGGCCGAAGGCGACCTGGATGCGGCGCTGGGCGAGTGGAAGGTGGCACACAATTCGGGACTACCCCCCGACGCGCCGCGGGGTGAGCCGGACTAGGCGCTGCCGGCCCCGGGCGGTTCAGCCCAGCCGCCGCCACGACCTCCTGCTGGCCGGGTGAATCGGCGAATTCGCCGGCTGCGGCGGCTAGCCCGGATGTTTCACCAGGGCGCCTGGCGGCTGATAGTAACCAAATGAAAAATATGCATTTTTAGCTAAGTTAGGCGGTTCTCTTGCGTAAACACCCTGTATCCCGCCGCCTGGCTATCGCGCCCGTGGCTGGTTCCTGGTGAAGTATCCGGGCTAGGCAGGTTCCCTTCCGCTGGTGAAGATCGAGATTTTCGCCCTATGTCTCCCTGCCCTCGAGGCGATAGAAAAAACCAATTATTCCAGTAGAAACAAACGAATGTACTGATTCGCTCCGCCGTTGCAGAATGCTGGCCTGGACCCTCAGCAAGCGGAGAATCGAGCCATGTGCCAACCCGAACAGAAACACAAGCGATCCACTGTAGAAGACCTCGAGCGAGCCGCCTGGTTTGCCCGCCTGGCGTTTGGTAACCCCGGCGAAATCGAAGGGTCGATTCCGGCGCGCGAACCCAGGCGCAGTTCCTTCGAGGTTCTGCCTTAAGCGAGGGGCGCCGGCCACGCAACCCGGCGAACCGCTTCCATTCCACTACGCAGCGGCTCGAACCTCGGAAGCTGATGGCGCGAACAAGACCTGGTTGCCGGTCAGCATGTTGCCATCAGCCTCTTCGCCCTGCAGGCGCTGGTGCCGCCCGTGCCGCCGCTTGCCGCGGCGAAGGTGAAGATCCCGAATACCCCCGCGCGCGCCGCCGGAATGCCTTTTCAGACCCGGGCATCCTCATCGCCGGTGATACGGTTGCAAAGTGCCTCCAACGCCTGGTCGCTATTGTCATTTCTGGCGCGCGTATCTGTCACTGAGGATGGACGGTCCTGAAGCGATTACTCGCCGAGGGGATACACTTTTCCTTTGGGGAACCAGTGCCGGAAACGCTGCTGTTCGCCTGACTCCAGCTGCTTGATTCGGTATTGCATCACGTCCCGGGCACTGATCAATCCAAACAATTGGTCTTCTTTGAAGACCGGCAAGTGACGGGCATTGAATCTTGCCATGCCGGAGATGACGGTATCGATAGTGCAGTCGGCGGTACAGGCCATCACCTTTCGGGTCATGGCGTCTCCGACGACTCCCTGCAATGCCGTGCAGGTATCTTCGGCTACCAACCGTATGATGTCGCGCTCGGAGAGTATGCCTTGTATCTTGCCTCCGTCATCTTCCATGACGAGCACTGCGCCAATTCTCTTTTCGTGCATGAGCTTGACCGCTTCCGATATCTTAGAATCCGGCTTCACGGAATAGACCGCGGTGCCCTTTGCCCTCAAAACTGTTTCGACGTCCACAACACGCCTCCTTAAGATGCGTCTAGTTTTTATTTGGACTGGTGCGTCGCCCCTACCGGCCGCATGGAGAGGTAACCGCAAGCTAGGGTTGCTTTCTCGCTCCGTCAGTATATTGTAGTCGGGTCGAGGATAGAGGAATTAGCGCAGCAATTCAAAACCGTCGGCTGATGGTCGGTCAGGAACCGATCTTTAGGGCGCGCGCTGGTCTGTTCGCAGATCAGGTTGCCCGGCTGAACGCGGGTGCCGGCACGTAGCGGGAGCCCCCCAGACTTTATTCGCGTTGGACAAGGTTGAGGGTTTCAATGAAGGAAAAGCCTGTATAGGCTATGCGTAATAATCCCGTAGGGGTGCCGACGCCGTGATATGGGGCCGCCTCGCCAGGCCTGACTCGCCAAACCTCTGTTTGAGCTGGATAGAATAGGGCGGTGCGTTGGGTCTGTCCCGGGCCTAATTTGACCGAACAGAACAACAGATGCGCTATATACGATCCGCACTCTTCTTCGCCGTCGTCTGGCTCCTGCTCTCTGGGCATTACACCGCGCTGATTCTGTCGTTCGGTGCAGTGTCAGTGCTGATTGTGGTCTGGTTCCTGTGGCGCATGGACCGGGTCGACGGAGAACTGGGCGTCCTGCCGATGCGGCCGCGCCTCCTGTACTACCTGCTGTGGCTGATGTGGCAAGTGGTGCTGTCGAACATTGATCTGGTGCGGCGGATCTGGGATCCGACTCTGCCGATACGGCCCGCCTGGAAGCGGCTCGACATCAAGGTTACCTCCACGCTCGCCAAGACGCTTTACGCCAATTCCATCACCCTGACGCCCGGTACCCTCACCACGGATGTCAGGGAAGACCACTTCATGGTCCACAGTCTGTCGGCGGATGGTATCGACGAACTGAGAAAAGGCGGGATGGAAAAACAGATCGAGCGCCTGGGGATTTGATGCGATGCTGACTGCCGCCATCGTCGCCATCCTGGTGACCATGTTTCTGGCCCTGATCAGGACCTTTCTTGGCCCCACCGAATACGATCGCATGCTCGCGGCCAATTCCTTTGGCACCAAGACGGTGTTGTTGATCGCGTTGGGTGGTTATGCCCTGTCGTGGAACAGCTATCTCGACGTGGCCCTGCTCTATGCCCTGGTAAATTTCGTCGGCACGATAGCGGTAATGCGTTTCTTCGAATACCGCGATTCGGCAGACGAGGACGAGGGTCCGGGGTCGGCGGCATGACGGCGTTCCTCGAGTTGCTCAGCAGTCTCTGCCTGCTGCTTGGTGGGGTGCTGTGTATCACGGGCGGTGTGGGGCTGTTGCGCATGCCGGACTTCTACTCTCGCGTTCACGCCTCGGGCGTCACGGAGACCCTGGCGGCCCCGCTGCTTTTGACCGGGCTGCTGTTGCAGATGGAATGGTCGCTCGACTCGGTGAAGGTGATCATGATCCTGATCCTGGTGCTTGCCACCAACCCCACGGCCACCCATGCCATGGCCAAGGCCACCCTGCACGGCGGGCAGCGGCCGCTGGTGTTCGACAATGACAAAGACGTCGGGGGAGAAGGCTCATCGAAGCCCTGATCGACATCACCCTATTGGGTTTTCTGGTGATGATCGCGGTGGCGGCGATCCTCCTCACCGATCTGTTCGCGGTGGTGATGCTGTTTGGCGTCTACAGTCTGCTGACCGCCGCCGTGTTCATGGATCTGGACGCCGTGGATGTCGCCTTTACCGAGGCCGCCGTCGGTGCCGGCTTCACAACGGTGCTGATGCTTTCCAGTCTGCATCTGACCAAACGCTGGGAGGCACTGCCCAGGCGCAACCCCCTGCTCGGCCTGCTGGTGGTCGGCGTCACGGGTGCCGCTCTGGTCTATGCCGTCCTGGATGCGCCCCCGCTCGGCGACCCGTCTGCCCCGGTGCATCAGCATGTGACTCCGCGCTACATCGAGCAGGGCGAGGCGGAGGTGGGTATGCCGAACCTGGTGACCGCGGTGCTCGCGAGCTACCGGGGCTATGACACCTTCGGCGAGACCGTCGTGATCTTTACGGCCGGGCTGGCGGTGCTGCTGCTGCTAGGCATCCAGGATGACCCGCGCATGCGCCCGGGGGTCAGCGCCATCGGCGACCAGGTCGTGCTGCGTTCCGTGGTCAAGGTATTGCTTCCGCTGATCCTGTTGTATGGGCTGTACGTGCAGTTCCACGGCGACTTCGGCGCCGGTGGCGGCTTCCAGGCCGGGGTGATATTCGCCACCGCCTTCGTGCTCTACGACCTTGTATTCGGTGACGGCAGTGCCCGCGCGGTGGTGCCGCCCGCTTGGCTGCACCGCCTGGCCGCCATCGGCGTGCTGATCTACGGTGGTGTCGGCGTCTACTCAGTGCTGGCGGGCCGGCCCTTCCTGGATTACTCGGTGCTGGCGCACGACCCGGTCCACGGCCAGCACCTGGGGGTGCTGTTGGTGGAACTCGGCGTCGGCATCGCGGTGTTCTCGGTCGTGCTGTTGATCTTCTATGCCTTCTCCGGCCGGAGCCACCGCCGGTGAACATGCTGCCCGGGCTTTTCAACTACCTCGTCGTCGTGTTCCTGATGATGGCGGGCTTCTACGTGGTCATCGCCCAGGGCAACCTGGTGAAGAAACTCGTTGGGCTGGGGCTCTTTCAGGCGTCGGTGTTCATCCTGTACATCACCATGGGAAATCTTTCCGGTGGTCAGGCGCCCATCGTCGCCGAGGGGGTGACAGCCTACTCCAGTCCGTTGCCCCACGTGCTGATTCTCACCGCCATCGTCGTCGGCGTTGCCACCACCGCGGTCGGGCTGGCACTGGTGGTGCGTATCCATGAGGCCTATGGCTCGGTGGAAGAGGACGAGATCCATGCCAAGGACCTGGCGGATGACGAGGCCACGTTGGCTGCGGATGCGGCCGGTAAAGAGGAAGCTGGCCGATGAGCCTGTGGGAACATCTGCCGGTTCTGGTGGTTATAGTCCCGCTGTTGGCCGGCCCACTGTGTGTGCTGGTCGAACGGCCGATTGCGGCCTGGGGCGTGGCGTTGGTGGCGGCCTGGCTGAGCTTCGCCGCGGCCGTCGTGCTGGCGATGCAGGTCGCTGATACGGGCACCATCAGCTACGAGCTCGGCGGCTGGGCACCGCCGTGGGGAATCGAGTACCGCATCGACACCCTGGGCTCCTATGTGCTGCTCATCGTCACCGCAATTGCGTCCCTGGTGATGGTGGCGGCCAAGGAGAGCGTCGCGCGCGAGGTCCCTGAGCCGCTGATCGCGCGCTTCTACGCCGCGCTAATGCTCGCCTTCGCCGGTCTGGCTGGGATTGTCGCCACCGGTGACGCCTTCAACGTCTTTGTGTTCCTGGAGATCTCTTCGCTGGCCTCCTATGCGCTGATCAGCATGGGGCGGGACCGTCGCGCGCTGACATCTGCCTTCGAATACCTGGTGATGGGCACCATCGGTGCCACCTTCATCCTGATCGGCATCGGCTTCCTTTACATGATGACCGGCACGCTGAACATGCAGGACCTGGCGGCGCGGCTGCCGGAGGTCTGGGATACGCGCACGGTGCGGGCGGGCTTCGCGTTCCTTACCGTGGGCATCGGGCTCAAGCTGGCGATGTTCCCGCTGCACCTGTGGTTGCCCAACGCCTACACCTACGCCCCTTCCGTTGTGACCGCCTTCCTCGCCGCCACCGCCACCAAGGTGGCGGTATATCTGCTGCTGCGCTTCATGCTGGGCATCTTCGGCATTGATTTCGCCCTGGGGCGCATGCCGCTCGAGTACATCCTGCTGCCGGTCGGTGTGCTCGGCATCCTGTCCGCCTCGCTGGTGGCCATCTACCAGGTGGAGGTCAAGCGCCTGCTGGCCTATTCCAGCGTCGCCCAGATCGGCTACATGGTGCTCGGTATCGGCTTGGCCAGCACCACCGGGATCACCGGCGCCATCCTGCACCTGTTCAACCACGCGCTGATGAAGGGTGCCCTGTTTCTTGCCCTGGCCGCCGTCGCCTACCGCATGGGCTCCACGGCGTTGCAGGATCTGGTAGGGCTGGGACGGCGCATGCCGTGGACCATGGCCGCCATCGTGGTGGGGGGGCTCAGCCTGGTCGGCGTGCCTGGCACCGTTGGATTCGTCAGTAAGTGGTACCTGGTGCTGGCATCACTCGAACAGGGGCTTTGGCCTGTCGCACTGCTGATCCTGCTGGGTTCTCTCCTGGCGGTGGTCTACGTGTGGAAACTGGTGGAGGCAGCCTATCTGACTGAACCGCAAGGCGAGGTGGTCGTGCAGGAGGCACCGCTTTCCATGCTGGTGCCGCTGTGGCTGTTGGTGATCGCCAACGTCTACTTCGGCGTGCAAACCGACGTCAGCGTCGGCCTGGCCCGCCAGGCGGCCGCGGTGCTTACCGGAGGTGCGGGGTGAACGGCATGCAGTTGTTGGCCTTCATCCCCCTGGTTCCGCTGCTGGCGGTGCTCGCCATTTTCGCGACGGCCCGCTGGCCCAATGTACGGGAGGGCGCATCCGTACTGGGTGGCTTGCTGCTGTTCGGGTTGGTGGTGACGCTGGTCGGACAGGTCGATCCGCAGGCTGCGCCGACCCTGGTGCTGGCGGAGCCTCTACCGGGACTGACCCTGGCGTTGTCGCCGGAGCCGCTGGGCATGCTGTTCGCACTGGTGGCGAGCTTCCTGTGGCCGGTCACTGTGGTTTACGCCATTGGCTACATGCGGGCACACCACGAGGGCAACCAGACGCGTTTCTATGCTGCCTTCGCCGTCTCCATCGCGGCGACCATGGGCATCGCGCTGTCG
Source organism: uncultured Gammaproteobacteria bacterium (assembly GCA_963753615.1). Lineage (GTDB taxonomy): Bacteria > Pseudomonadota > Gammaproteobacteria > Chromatiales > Chromatiaceae > CAVWCW01. Next base: position 16,230 of record CAVWCW010000020.1, on the reverse strand, counting down.
GCCAACATGCTGACGCTGTTCCTGTTCTACGAGCTGCTGACCCTGGCGACCTACCCGCTGGTCACCCATGCCGGCGACGACGACGCGCGCCGCGGCGGGCGTGTCTACCTGGGGTTGCTGATGAGCACCTCGATAGGATTCCTCCTGCTGGCCATGGTCTGGACCTGGCAGCTGACCGGTACCCTGACGTTCACTGCCGGCGGCGTGTTCGGCGAGTCCGTCGATCCAACCATTCTCAGCATACTGCTTGTGCTCTACGTGTTCGGCGCCGGCAAGGCCGCGCTGATGCCCTTCCATCGCTGGCTGCCGGCGGCCATGGTCGCTCCGACCCCGGTATCGGCCCTGCTGCACGCGGTGGCCGTGGTCAAGGCCGGGGTGTTCACCATCCTCAAGGTGGTGGTCTATCTGTTCGGTATCGACCTGGTCGGGGAGCTGGCCGTGGCCGACTGGCTGGCGGCCCTGGCGGCCCTGACCATCCTGCTGGCCTCGCTGGTGGCGATGACCCGCGACAATCTAAAGGCACGACTGGCCTATTCCACCGTAAGCCAGCTTGGCTACATCACCCTCGGTGCCATGCTGGGCGTGGCCGCCGGCGTGGTGGGGGGCGGCATGCACATCGTTATGCATGCCTTCGGCAAGATCACGCTGTTCTTCTGCGCCGGGGCCATCCTGGTGGCCGCGCACAAGAAGCGGGTCAGTGAACTCGATGGCCTCGGCCGTCGCATGCCGCTGACCATGCTGGCGTTCCTAATCGGGGCCCTGTCCATCGTCGGCCTGCCGCCGTTTGGCGGGACCTGGAGCAAGTGGCTGCTGGTGCAGGGCACCCTGGACACCGGCATGTGGCTGCTGACCGCCACGCTGTTGGTCAGTTCGCTGCTCAATATCATGTACCTGGTGGTCATCCCGGTACGCGGTTTCTTTGCCAAGCCCGCGAGCGATGAGCGGGGACTGCAAGAGGCGCCGATCGCCAGCCTGCTGGCCATCGGCGTTGCGGTGCTCGGCTGCATCGTTTTGTTCTTCTCGCCTGACCCGATCTATCGAATGATGGAAGGGGTGTTCCGATGAGTGCCGACAAGCAAAAGACCTATCTGTTCGACAACCCGCGTAATGTGCGCCGGGTGGTGCGCGGCCTGGTGGGGGCCTGCGTAATCTTGGCGGGCCTGGACCTGGTGGTGCATCGTCACGTGTCTCATCCGTGGGAGGCAATGATCGGCTTTTACGCGGTCTACGGCTTTGTCGCCTGCGTGTTGCTGGTGCTGCTGGCGAAGGAAATGCGCAAAGTCCTCATCCGCGAGGAGGACTACTACGACGAGGCGCCGCCGACCGACGACCAGTCATCCGGGGAGGATCCGAGTGCTTGAGTCCTCGCCCGCCTTCGCGCTGTTCCTGGGCGCTGCCCTGGTCGCGGTCAGCCGTGGCCGACTGCGGGCGCTGGTTATGCTGGCCGCCCCTGTGCTGGGTGCCTGGGGTGTGTATCAGCTCGAGCCCGGAACCGTCGTCCATATACAGATGATGGGCCTGCAGCTTACTCCGGTGCGGGTGGACGCGCTGTCGATTCTGTTCGGTTATCTGTTCCACCTGGCGGCCTTTATCGGCGTCGTCTATTCGCTGCACATCAAGGACCCGATGCAGGACGTGGCCGCCCTGGCCTACGCGGGCAGCGCGGTGGGCGCGGTGTTTGCGGGGGACCTGTTGACCTTGTTTGTCTTCTGGGAACTGCTGGCCGTCACCTCTGTGTTCCTGGTGCTGGCGCGCCGCAGCAAGCATTCGCTGGCCACCGGCATGCGTTACCTGGTGATGCAGGTGGGCTCCGGGGTGCTGCTGCTGGCAGGCGCGATCTGGTATGCGAGTGCCGGTAATGGCCTCAGCTTCGATTTCATCGGCCTGGATGCGCCCGGCGGCTGGCTGATCTTCATCGCCTTCGGCATCAAGGCGGGCTTCCCGCTGCTGCATACCTGGCTGACCGATGCCTACCCGGAGGCCACGCCGACCGGCACGGTGTTCCTCAGTGCCTTCACTACGAAGGTAGCCATCTACGCCCTGGCGCGGGGCTTCCCCGGCACCGATCTGCTGGTAGTGATCGGCACTTTGATGGCCTGCTTTCCAATCTTCTTCGCGGTCATCGAGAACGACCTGCGGCGCGTGCTTGCCTACAGTCTGATCAACCAGCTGGGTTTCATGGTGGTCGGCATCGGCATTGGCACCCAACTCGCGCTCAACGGTGCCGTCGCCCACGCGTTCACCGACGTCATCTTCAAGGGGCTGTTGATGATGAGTATGGGTGCGGTGCTGCATGTCACCGGTGAGATGCGCGGCTCCGAACTCGGGGGTCTGTACAAGAAGATGCCCAAGACCGCGATACTGTGCATGGTGGGGGCGGCATCCATCTCGGCCTTCCCGCTGTTCAGCGGTTTCGTCAGCAAATCCATGGTGGTCGCCGCAGCCCTTCAGGAAGGACACACTGTGGTCTGGCTGGCGTTGCTGTTCGCCGCCGCCGGTGTGTTCCACCATGCCGGCATCAAGATCCCCTTCTTTGCCTTCTTTGCGCATGATTCGCGTTATGTGGAAAGTGCTCACGAGCCGCCCGTCAACATGCTGGTGGCGATGACCATGGGGGCGGTGCTGTGCGTGGGCATTGGCAGCTTCCCGGGTCTGCTTTACGGGCTGCTGCCGTATGACACGGGTTTCTCGCCCTACGATGTCAGCCACGTGCTGGCGCAGCTACAGCTGTTGGCCTTCTCGGCGCTGGCCTTCACCTGGCTCAAGCTGGCCGGCATTTATCCGCCAGAGCTCAAGTCGGTAAACCTGGACGTGGACTGGTTGTATCGCCGCTGGGCGCCGCAGATGATTCGCGAGGCGCTGGCCCGTCTGGCCCCTATCGATCGGACTGTGCGCGATCAGGGCAGGGCGATGGTCGCTTCCACCCTGAGCATGCTGGCCCGGCATAATGGCTCTTACGGGGTGCTCGCTCGTAGCTGGCCGACGGGAAGCATGGTGATCTGGGTGGCCGTGATGCTGGGGTTGTCCCTGGCGCTGTATTACGCCTGATAACAGCCGCAGGCTCTCGCCGGGCCGGTGCGGCAGCCTAGCCGGAGCGGCTTCGAGGTGTTGCCCTAGACCGCAGAGGGGCGCGGCAGGGCAGGGCGCCAGGCATCACGGCGCCCTAACTACCTGAAACCAAATCTCGGGTAGCTTGGGGTTAAGAGGGCAGCGCGCGGGCCGTATCCGGGAACCAAGCCGACGGCGACTTTTTCGAGAGATTCAATTCGACCGCTTGAGGGTCTCGGAAGGCAATTCTCTGAACAGTTTGCGGTAGTCCGACGCAAACTGCCCCATGTGCCAGAATCCCCATAAGTTTGCGACGTCCGACACTCGAGTCTTGTCCGGGGCGCTGCGCCGCAACTCCCGGTGCACTTTGAACAGCCTGTGGCCTTTGATGTAGGCCTTGGGCGTCATCCCAATCTCCCGCCTGAAAGTATTGATCAACGTGCGTTCCGATACCTGCGCCGCGGCGCATAGGTCGGAAAGCCCAAGGGGGCTGTCCTCCTGCGTATCCACCATCGCGGCCGCTTTTTCCAGCAGGCGGCGACTCCGTGGCGGGATAGGCTCCGGCCATCGGCCGGCGTTGCTGCGAAATATCTCCAGCAAGATGGAAAACAGCCGCCATTGAAAGCCTTCCAGCAGATGCGAGAATCGTTTCGGGTCACCAGCCGCTACGGACACTAGTCGCAGATGGTGCCGCAACTCGCAGAGAAGCCGCGGCGGTGCTGGAATTACGGTCTCCCTGGGGGTGAGCACCTCGGTCCAGTGCAGGGCCTCCGCACCGGTCAAAAAACTCCCCCAACTCCTCTATGCAGACGCTGAATGTGGATTCGGTGAATCCCGGCCGGCTGACGGCTGCGATTTCGCCGTGGGTGGGAAATGCAAGCAGTACTTCCGACCCGACCCGATGGCCGAACCAACTCATCTCCGGGCATCCCTGATCCGAAAAGGCGAAGGTTCGCATCTTGTCTCGGCGTGGCTCCGCGCTGATCCACGTGACACCCGAATCGCCCGCGGCACACCAGCACCCCGTCCACCTGAGCCTGCAATATGAAATTCGGCAGCCGCGAGGCGTTCAATTGGCGGAAATCCGCATCCCAGGCGACGGCGAGAGACGCCAGCTCCTCGAAGCTTTCGAATTGCCTCGCCAGCAGTAAGTTCAAAGGTGGTCTTGGAATTCATTACCCCAGCTTAGCGGTGGGATTTTGCGGTTTTTTGATGTCACGCGTTTTCAGTATGACCTAAATTCGCAGATTCTTGCATTTTCACCTCCCCGGCAAGGTCTCGAGACCGCCGGGAGTCGAGATCCACGAAAAAGGAGGAAACACCCTATGACCGTGCGCCAGTTGATTCGCAGCCTGGCTGTAGTGCCTTTTTTGACGGGTATCGCGTTCCCTGCCATGGCGGAGAAAGCCGAGATCCCCGGAGGTCTTATCCATGAGGCGGAGTTTCAGCGCCTCTGGGGCCAAACGGGGACCGCTGGGCAGCGGAGGACAAAGAGATCCAAGCAAAACTCGCCGAGCTGGAGAAGAAGTACGGCAAGAAACCCAACATCATCCATATCCTCTGGGACGACATGCGCTACGGCGCGGTCGGCCACCGCCTGCTTAACGGACATCTCCGGCTACGAGGCACCGAACCTCGAACAGATGGCGAACGAACGGGATGTCCTTGACTCGCATGTACACCGAACCGTCCTGCACGCCCACCCGCGTCGCCGCGGCCACCGGCCGCCTCGCCGTGCGGTCCGGCATGATCTTCCCGATCTTCCCGATCCACCGCATGGGCCTGCCGGACTCGGAGGTGACCATCGCCGAGGTTGTGGACGACACCTACCACACCGGCTTCTTCGAGAAGGCGCATTTCGGCGACCAGGAAGAAGGCTACGTCACCAACCAGGGCTGGGACGAGGCGATCTTCTCGCTATACAACCAGTTCGCCGGGCAGATGTTTACGTCTGATGCGGAAAACACGGGTTTCAGCGTTGCCTACAGCCCCGACGGCTACGACAAGAAGTACTTCATGGACGACACCTTCCGTCCGCTGGAGTGGATGTGGACTGCTGAGGGTACCGAGGGCGGTGAACTTCAAGAGTTCGCCACGCCAAAGACCTTCGCGGAGTACCAGGACGCCAACGCCCGGATGTGGGAACGTACGAAAGAGTTCGTCCGCAAGCACGCCGACAGCGAAAAGCCCTTCATGCTGCAGTGGTGGCCGAACCTCTACGAGATTGCAGACCAGGACGCGATGAGGCCTTTCACGACGCAGCACGCAACCGCATCGGCCGAGAGCATCAAGCGCATGGACGCCAAGATCGGCGAGCTCTTTGGGCTACTAGAAGAACTAGGCATCGCGGGCAACACGATCGTCATTGCTATGGCTGACAACGGCCCGATGGAACCGGTCCACCCCGAAACCGGTCAGAACGGCTTCTTTCGCGGCGGCAAGAACGACGTAACTCGAGGGTGGCATCCGGGTTCCAGCATTCATCAAGTGGCCGGGCGTTATCGAGCCGGGCTCGGTTGCGGACGACATGGTCCACGTCTCCGACCTCTTCAACACCTTCGCCCGGATCGCGGGGCGCGATGACCAGATCCCTACCGACCGGGTCATCGACGGCATTGATCAGACTGCGCTTCTGATGAAGGGCGACATGCACGGCCGGCGCGACTATGTGTTCACCTACAAGGGGCCGCAGCTTGGTTCGGTCGTCAAACAGCAGTTCAAGCGCCACTTTGCCTTGACCGGCGGCGGACTGGCCGGCGCCGGTTTCTTCGATCTGGACAAGGACCCGCGCGAAGAGCACCCGATGATGGCCGCAGTTCCTCTGGACCTGGGCGCATTCGACCATATGACGCCCGCCATGACGCCCAGATCAAGGAGTATCCGCACACTGAGGTCGCTCGGGGCGAGCCCTACACCGGCATTGTGCGATGAAGCTCCAGGATAGCCCACTACGCCTTTCATCCGGGGATTTCCGAATCCCCGGATTTTTTCTGCCCAGGTGACAGCGAATCTCTCGACCGAGGCGGGGCTGCCCAGGTTTAACAGCGATAGAGGTATGCCATGCCGAACTTGACCTGTTTTGACGCTTATCAGCCCTGGCCGTTCCAGATTGGAAACGGCCCCAGCAGAGAATGACGATGCGGACCTTTCCCGACGGGGTTTCCTCAAAGCCGGGGCCCTGGCCGGCGGCGCCGCGATCATGGGCGGCACTTCCGCGACAAGACTGGCGGCCGCCCAGCCGACGAAGACCGACAAAACGTCCGGCGCGCTGGACATCACCGTTGCAGGCTACCCGTTCGACCATGTTCGGCCCCTCATCGACGGGCAGGTTCAGGTGCAGGCTTGCAACGCGGCTTTTCAACGCGGCAAGATCGGCGACCTGAATACCCATGTGTTCTCCGGGCCCCAGGAACTCGAGGTAACGGAGATCGGCCTGTCGCCGTTTATGCTGGCGTTTGCCAATGACAGCTTCCGCGATTATTCGCTGATCCCCGTGTTTCCGTTGCGCCTGTTTCGCCACAAGAGCGTGTTCATTCACGCCGATCGCGGCATCGAAAGACCCGGGGATCTCAAAGGAAGGCGAATCGGTACACCCGGTTATTCCTCCACCTCGCTCACCTGGATTCGCGGCTTCATGCAGCACGAATACGGGGTGAAGCCGGAGGACGTGGAGTGGGTCGTCTCCGCGGCCGACTCGTCGGCCAAGGATGCGGGCAAGGTCTCGAAGCAGGAAAGCATTGTGCCAAAGGGGATTTCGATCAGCGTGGGACCGGAGGGCAAGGACGAATCAGAGATGCTGGTGGACGGCGACGTGGATGCCTTGTTCCATGCGGGGGAACCGACGGCCTTCACGGAAGGGCACGCCAAGATCCGACGCCTGTTCGCGGATTCCCGGGCAGTGGAGCGCGACTATTACGCCCGCACCGGGCTCTTTCCGATCATGCATGCCGTGGCCATGAGAAACGACGTCATAGATGCGCATCCGTGGCTGCCCGCGGCGGTTTTCAACGCCTACTCCCAGGCCAAACAGCTGCAGTACGAGGCCATGCGCATGCAATGGATATTCGGCACGCTGCCCTGGTTTGGGCAGGAACTCGAGGAGACCCGGGCGTTGATGGGCGAAAACTTCTGGCCCTACGGGATCGACGCCAACCGGAAAACCCTGGAGGCATTGTTTCAGTACTCGTATGAGCAGGGGTTGGCGAAGAAGCGGCTGACGGTCGAAGAGTTGTTTCACCCCGCCTCCCTGGGTTTCACGGATGTCTACTGACCTCCCGCAGCACTTCGTCACAGCAGGGCTGGATAGTTCCTGTCGCCGAGTTTGGCTCCGGCTTCGTTCGCCCGTTGCTGCAGCTCATCGACGGCTTGGTCGATCTGTTTACCGATCTGCTCCGCGCTGCCCGGGGGAGCGACGGTTTCCTGCTCATCAGGCTCCTGTGAGCACGCGGCCAGGCCCAGCGTTGCTGCGCAGAGAAGAACGGCAGAATGCATCAGTTTCATAGCGAACTTCCCCTAGGGAAACGCTGACTTAATCGCGTTTCCGGTGCGGGGCAGGATGCCCCGCCATTTTCAGGCTTCCAACCGCCTGAAAATGAAGGCTTTCGAAAGCCGTGCTGTAGAAAGCCAGGGAGGGCTTTTTTCAGCGTCTCCCTAGCTGAACATGCTGTGACCGAGAGTGGCACAGATCGGGCCGAAGCGTAGCGAAGTGGGACTTTCGCCGCCTGTCATCTCATGCCGAGAAGCATCAGGCGCTTGCCCAGTCTGTGGCTGTCGACGCAGCTATGGAGCGCTCCGCTGCCGTTGGCGCAACCGCGTTACAGGCCAGGAGCGCCGTCACTGCTCGCAGGTTCACGGCCAAGTCGGCGTAAGTTCGCCGCTGTCGGGGTTGCCTGGGCCTGGTGGGAGCGTCAGCAGGTGGACCGTGAGGCGCTCGCCCCCGCGCGACGCGGATGATTTGGCACCAGATGACAGGCGCCGACCGCCTGGCTGGGGCACTATGTCGATACCTGAGTGTTCGCACTCTTTACTGCGACGGAGTTTCGAGCATGAGACGTCAAGCTAGCGTCCTCTCGATGGCAGTCGTCCTGGCTGCCGGCTTGGTGTCCGACCTCCAGGCGGAAGAACCGGCCCTACCCGCGACGCCCTACATGGGGGGACAGGTGGAGCTGGTGGAGGCGCCGAACGGCGCGATCGCGGAGTTTATCGAGGGCCCCGCCGCCTACCCGCGCGACCCGGATATCGTGCTGAAGCTCTCGGGCGAGACCTGGGCCAAGGTCTACCTCAGCGCGGCCCCCACCGACGAGCTGATCGAGGCCGGTGAAATCGCCGTGACCGCGGGCGATGCGGCGGAGGCGGCCCGTGCGCTCGATCTGTTCGACCGCTACGACCCCGAGCAGGCCGTGGTCGTGCCGCCATCGACGTTGATACAGGGGCACATGTAGCCCCGCAGTCATCGAAACGCGGAAGAAATGACGATGAAGCTGTCGATCCTGGTGGGGTTGATCCGTGATCAGCAGCTTGCTCGCAAGGTCGGGATAGAACCCTATCCCGAATGACTGAAAGAAATCGGGCGTCGTTGATGGCGCTCTCGAGGTAAATCATGACTGATCGATGGGAGAGGGGTTCGATGAAGCACTCGATGCTGGTTGTTGCAGGTTTCTGCGGTGTATTCCTGCTGACGAACGCGGTGGCAGGCGATAGCAACCTCAAGTCGGGTGCTGGCAGCGCACTCGGCGGTGCTGCCGGCGCGGCGATAGGCAAGAGTATGGGTGGCAGCGGGGTCGTGGGTGGCGCCGTCGGCGGCGGGGCTGGAGCCGCTGTCTCTACCAAGGGCAAGACCAAGAGTGGCGCGGTCGTCGGTGGAGCTCTAGGCGGCGCGGCGGGTGCCGCAGCCGGCGGTGTCGGTGGTGCCGCGCTCGGGGCGGGCGCCGGGGGTGCGATTGGGCGCCAGCTCAAGAAGTAGCCACGGCCCCGACAGCAAGGACGCTGGGATCCTGTTGCGACCGGTTAATAATGCGGCTCGCGTAGGAGAACACATGGCCGTTGTGTGAAACGCATTGTAGGTGATACCTGACTCAGCCAAACGAGCCATCGTCGGCATATGTACCGGACCACCAAATACCTCGGGATGTGAAAACCCTGCATCATCAGTCATAAAAATGACGATGTTGGGGGCATCTTTTGGTAGGTGACTCTCAGTTTTACGCGACTGGTGTTTAGAGTCCGCAAGAGTTTTTCCCGTACTACTTGCTGTCGGCGTTTCCGGGAATGGTAAGACTTCTTGAGCATAAGACGTCGCAGCCATGATGGGCAGCATAGCCATGATGGACAGCGCAAGGGTCGTCATCTGTATTTTTGATTTCATTTCCCTTTTTTGTCCTTTTTCCTAATTAACCCAATCATTGCATAAATTCTGACAAAAACGAGATCAAGCCGCTTGTTTCAAGACATCCAGATAATGCAGCAACTGCGATTTGACCGTTGGGTTGGCGCTCATCGTCAGGGTGAGCGTCCCCTGGGGCTTGGTCAGCCGTCCGGCGCGTTGAATCAATTTGCGCCGCAACGTGCCGAGCTGTTCGAACTGCCACAACGGAGCACGCCGCTCCGTGGTATTGCGTTGCGGTTCATCGGCCATCATCTGCATCTCCCGATTGAGGTTGTGCGCGAGCATGGCCGCAAGGATAAACACCCGGTTGCCGGCTTGGCGGCGGGTTGGGATGTAGTCCATCTGGGTCTGCGACTTCAGTTCAGCGAAAATCCCCTCTTGCGCTCCGCGGCCATTGTGATAGCTCAGCACCTTTCTGGCGCCAAGACGCTTGTTGGTAACGATCACTTTGAAGTCATAGCCGTATTCATAGGGGATAAACAGATCCAGTTGAACCGGCTCCTTGTACTGTTTGCGGTTGCGGGTGCGAATGAAGACAAAGCGCTGTTTCGCGCCCCAGCTTTTGGGCTTCCAGCGGCTTTCGAAAAAGTCACAGCGATCATTCAAGCGACGCCACCGTTTGCGCCCTTCCACCATGCCCTTGAGTTCGGTAAAACGCTCGAAGGGGACGCTGATGGTGAACTCAACCCCTTGCGCATGGAGCATACCGACGATCTCATCCGAGAAGAAGGCGCTGTCCATCCGCACTTCAATGGCAGCACGGGGCAAGATGGCCCGTATTTCGCGGATACAGTCGACGATGAAGGTCTTGGCGCCGTTGGAGTCATGGACATTTCCGGGACGATGCCAGACATCGAGCACCTGACCGGTCTGGGCCAAGGTGCAGAACAGCGGGTAGTAACTGCGTTGTCCTTTCTTCTTGCGGTTAAAACCCACCGCCGTGCCCTCGGCGAAGCGCCCGCTGGAGAGCACCGAGCCATCGAAGTCCAGGGTGATGCGTGCCAAACTCAGACCGCTAAGCCGCCGAAGAACCTGTTGCCGGTTGAGCCGGCGCAGCTTGTCCACGCTGCGCTTGTCCATTCCCGCCAGCGTGCGGCTGACGGTGGCTACATCCGGCAGCCGCTCCAGCCCCAACAGGCGACGCACCATGGGATCATCCTGGTAGTAACGCATATCCTGAAGCCGCCGGTAGCCCAGCAGCAGATGGACAATCAGCAGCAGCACGGTGAGTCCATGTCCAAAGATGGGGCTGACCTTCAGATGCCGGAAGCAGCCCGTGAGTTGTCCCTTCAATCCGAGGCGATTGAACAACGACTGGAACACGATCAAGCCGGCGAAGGAGGTCAAGCGCTGGTCTTCAAACCGGATCTCGGGAAGGCGATGGGATTTGCGATGAACGGCGGCTCTGCTACACTTCATGCAAACGGTCTCCGTTGGTTGATTTGGGCGGTGTGGTGCCTCCAATTCTACCAACTAAGGGGCCGTTTTTTTATTACCGCTACCCATCGTATCGCATCATTTTTCGGTGTTTTCTGGATCGCACTATCGGTGAACTCCAGCCGCAGAGTTGTTACAGGTAGTCGAGCCCGTAAATAACGGCGTCTACGTATTTATCGGTGCGTTTTTTATGCAACTAACGGGTTAAGTTCTTACGACCCTTTACCTAGATCCGGCAGTTGAACCACGAAGAACACGAAGAGCACGAAGGGTTTCAAGAGGATGGCTGTGAGGCGGCCGTCACCTTCTGGGTGAGGTCGGTATCCACATTATGACTTACTTCCCCATCGTTTTTCTTCGTGTTCCTTCGTTATCTTCGTGGTGAAATGCTCTTTCCAGGCTTAAGTACTCACAGGGTATCGTGTGCTGTTTATTCCGCTAATTCAAAATCTCCCGGTTTCCAGGTCTTGTCAAACCAGGGTTCCAGTGGGCCGTAGAGCCGCAATATAATCCCAAGCCCTTGGCCCGGCATCGTCTGAACCCAATTGCCTTCGTGGCCCTCTGGCGCCTCTGGTCCAAACCAGACGGTATAGGAGCCATCTTTGTTTGCAGCCACATCCGGCAGAGTGCTGCCCAGACCTGCAAGCTTTTGATCGGTCTCAAGCATCGATCGGTGCTGCGGGGAGTAGACAGTAAATGACCAGAAATCCTTGGCCGGGATAGGAGCCGGAAGGGTGACCTTGTAAGTCTTGGCCCCGTCGAGATAATCACCATCGGAATCATGCGCCGTGAAGGCATAGGCCGACCCAGTTCCAACCTGAGGTGACGTCATTGCAGGCGTGATACCGGTTGCCAGGTAGTGAAACATTGTTCTGTCGTTGAGACCCAAGGCGCCATTGTCCATGAACTCGTAGCTGCCGCCAACAAAGCTCGTGTACCATTCGCGGTCAGGGTAATAGTAATAGCGGTCACGATCACGGGGCCGGAACGAAAGCGCGCGCGCGGTGGCATTGCCGACGGCAACTGCCTCGGTCAAAATGGATTTCATGCGCTCGTCAGGTTCAAAGGGTTCGTCCTTTTTAATCCCAATCGCCGCAAAAAGACCGGCAATTTCGGGATCAAAGGCATCCGCGGGCTCGCTCTGAACGACGGCATTCAATTCATCATAGAATGTCACATCATTGGCGTGGATGGTGTTCATCTGCATCCCGGAGAAATTTACGAAGGTTTCTTCTGGCGGATTTGCAGCCTCCGAGAGCAGGTATACCTTCATCTCGTCCTTGACGCCCTGGACTGCTGCGCCGATATCGCCATCCACGACAAAGGCCCTTGCAAACATCCTGACGTGGTCAAGTCCTAGCGGACACCCCAGTTAAGCCGCATCGGCCAGCTGGCCGTTTCTTTCAAACTCGTCTGGGCTTTGGTAACCCAGATAGGAATGGAGCCGCCGGCTGTTATAGAACATGCCGATGTACTCGACGATGTCAGCCCGAGCCTCTTCTCGGCTCTGGTAGTTCCGCCAGTGAACCCGCTCCGACTTCAACGATCCGAAGAAGCTCTCGACCACCGCGTTATCCCAGCAGTCGCCCTTTCGGCTCATACTGCCCTCGATCCCGTGGGCCTTGAGTACCCTGCGGAACGCCCGACTAGCGTACTGCACGCCCCGGTCAGAATGATGGATCAACTGCCCCTTGGGTGGCTTGCGCCGCCACAGCGCCATCTGCAGCGCATCGCAGGCTAGACTGCTGGTCAGGCGCTTTCCCATCGACCAGCCGACCACCTTGCGCGAGTACAGGTCGATCACCACCGCCAAGTACAGCCACCCCTCGTGGGTCCAAACGTAGCTGATGTCACCGGCCCAGACCTGGTTGGCGGCACTCGGGGAAAAATCCCGTTTCAGCCGGTTCTCAAACACCGGCTGGCGATGATTGCTGTTGGTGGTGACCCGGTACCGGCGCCGATATCGCACCCACACCCCGGCCTCGCGCATCAGTCCTCGCGCCCGGTAACGCCCTACCGGATACCCCAGCGCCCGCAGCCCTTTGGCCATGCGCCGCGACCCGTAGGTATGGTCCGAGCCCTTGGCCAGGTCCTTGATCCAGCCGAGCATTTCCTCGCGCAGCGGATCCGGATCCTGACTTTGACGCCGCACCCAGTCATAGAACCCGCTGCGGCTCACGCCCATTAATCGGCAAAGCAACCTCACCGAATACGCCTTCTTCTGTTGGGCGATGAACTGATATCTCAGCTCGACTCTTTCGCGAAGAAGGCAGCCGCCTTTTTTAAGATTTCTCGCTCAAGCTTTAACTGCTTGTTTTCCCGACGTAAACGACGAAGCTCTTCCTGCTCCGCCGTCAGCTTGCCGTTGCCGGGAAATGCCCCACTCTCGTCATCCTGGAATTCCTTGATCCAGCGACCCAGCATCCCGCGGTCGATGCCCAGATTCCTGGCCGCCTCCGTGTGCTTGTAGCCCTGCTCGGTGACCAACCTCACCGCGTCCTGCTTGAACTCTCTCGTGTATTGCTTACGTGTCGCCATCTCTCACCTCAGTTTCGGGTATTGTCCCTTAACTGGGGTGTCCGTTGGTATTAGACCAAGTCATCCAGTGCATATTGGTTTTCGAGCGGGCCACATGAAAGCCGCCCTGAGGGACAGGCCCGGTGTAATCCGGCGGCAAAAACAGATAGCGACCACCGCGCCCCTGATCCGGCCCGGTCACGCCAATGTCCGAAACCCAGCGAAAGAACGCGTCGTTCACGGCGCCCAATACGCCCGCCGGAACCTCAACAACGACCGGTCCTTGAGCAAGGTCGAGGCAACTTGCGACATAGATCGTCGTGGTGTTGGCCGTCAGCCACAGCGAGCGTGCATCCAGCAAATCTTCGCTGATCCCGACCGTGTGCGCAGGAAAGCCCGCAGCGTCATACCCCGCACACATCGCATGAATGGACGCGGCAGGCATGCCGCTCAGAAATGCTTCGACTCCGCGGTTGAAATCAAGGTTGTCATAGACGGTCTGAACCGTTTCTGCGTCCGGCATACCGTCCGTAAAGCGCAATGTGCCGAGCCGGCTGGTTTCGACAACGTCCGGCGTCATCAGCGAGTCCGGGACATCTGCCTTGAAGGTTTCAGCCGTGGCAACGCTTCCCATGGCCAAAGACTGTGCGCATAGCGCGAGAGTCAGTAGTAGTCTCATTGTCATTTCCTCTTTTGCATCTCGAATGCTCAGGCTGTGCGGCAGGGCCGGTCCAGTTACCGGCAAGTGTTTCAGGTACTAGCGGTTTGGCGGACCCCGTCAATGGGTCCGCCTTATTGTTGCGCGACGCCCGTCAGCGGTTGTAGCTCTTGAAGGCTGGCGGAATGACGACGGCCTGTTCTGGTTCAAACCGGTCAAACAGATCGATCAGGCGGGCGGCCTCATTCGCATCACCTGTAACCTTGATATCCCCGCTTTTGATCATATCGGCAGGGGTTGCCTGACTGAGATAAAGACCGGCCCAGCTTTCCCCTGACAGGGCGAGCGTGATGTCCGGCTGCCGGGCATAATTGTCAGGCTCGGCAATGAACTCGGCGATGGCGCGACGAATGTGCAGGCCTGCACTGGTGCCATCGTCAAAATCGAACCGCACGAAACTGTTGGTCTCGTCGCTCTTTTTCGGGTCAATGCGGACGCGGAAGTAATCCACATAGGTGGTGGGCGAACCGGCAATGGTCTCAGGTGCCGGCGGGATCAGACGCGGGATCGTCACCTTGCCTTCAAGCGACAGGGCTTGTGACATCAGGTGCGCGCGATCATTGCCCCCGGTGCTGACATAGGCCATCTGGCGCAGCGCATCTGCCTTCAGTTGGCGCACATCGGCGTCCTGCGGGTCAAGCTGGTAGAGGTAGTTCACCAGTTGTGCAGCCCAGGAATATTCCTTTTTCTCCATAGCAGCAGAGGCAGCGGCCAGAACCTTTTCGCGTCCCCCCATCAGGGGTACGATACGTTCCGCCTGGGCCTGCGGTGTCACCGGTTTCAAGTTGGCCGCGTCATTGTCGTACCAGCCCACCGACTGATAGAAGATCGCCGGAGAATAGGACGAAATCTCGCCGTAGTTCTGCAGGTTGTTGGGGATCTCATCGAGATAGGCCGGAAACTGCACGAATTCGCGCAACTCGTCCGGGCCAAGCCCGCCGAGAATGCCACGCAGGGATTGGTCCAGCACAAAGGCAGCCCCATCCAGATAGCCTTCGAGAACCCGCGCCACGTTTTCCTTGCCAACGACGGACTTCGCGAGCGGCAGAAATCAGAACCTCGGCCCCCAGATCACGGTTGAATTTCAGCCCGGCGATCCATTCACGCGGATCACGGAAGACGTCACCGCGCACGGAATAAAGCTGTGGCGGGCTGGACCACAGCATCGTGGTCAGCAGGATCTTGCGCTCCGGCATCCAGACGGTCGTATGCACCTTGTCGTCCGATCCGTATTTGGTGAAGAACTGCATCTTCTACGCCAAGTACGGTCATTTCCTGTCCGTCTTCGACCGGGGTGTTGACCGGAATGAAGGTGGATTCCGTATCCGTCAGGGTCATGGGGACCACAAAAGCATCCGGGCCCTCTGCTGGCAGGTAACTGTTGAACTGGATCAACGCGCGCGCTGTCAGATAGGGGCCAATTTCGTTGAAATAGGCCGGGATTCCTGCGCTTTTCTGGTTTTCTTCGTAGACGTCATTCAGGTTGGGGTGGCCGATGACCATGACATCATCGTTGCCCTCGGCCAGCACGCCGGCCCCCAGAACCGTATGGGAATGGCCATAGATGATGGCCTTGATCGGCTTGTCGCTGACAGTACGGATGGCCGCCAGCAGCAATTCACCGTCATGCTTGCTGTCGCCCGTGTCAAAGGCGATCAGCCCTTCGTCGGTGTCGATCACGGCGATCGGGGCCAGACCATAGCCGCCAAAATGCCAGATGCCTTCGGCCGGGGTGTCGATCGTTGGCGTGGTCCAGGCAACGTCGTCGATCCCATCCAGAATCTTCTTGTTGGCAATCGCCCCATTGGGGGCTTCGACCAGTTCCACTGGCCCGCCCATATAGGGTGAGAGGTCCTGCGCAATCGCCGCCGGAGCAATGGCCCCGCACGCGAGCAGAGCAAGTACGTTCGATAGTTTCATTGGATAAAGCCTTTAGGAACGGTTAAGAGACAAGTTAAGGAACGGTTCACAAATAAGTTAGACAGATTCGGTTGATTCGTTGTCGTTGTCGTAATCGTGTTCGTAGTCGACAGAACCGTAGGAATTGCGATTTACGACAACGACAACGAAGAGATAGAAACGATATGAAGCCTCTGATTTACTTCACCGGCTCAATAGGCGGGAA